>JACKEQ010000001.1 GCA_020632885.1 Alphaproteobacteria bacterium
GAGCTCCCCATGGGCCCGCCCCCAGCCCACAAGGTCTCCCGCGAGGAGTTCCTGGCCCAGGTCGCCCAAGCCGGCCTGCGGGTCACGGCCGAGCACACCTTCCTGCCGGACCAGTACTTCCTGGAGCTGAAGCCCACCGACCCGCCGAGCACACAGAAGCCCTGACGCGCCGCGACCTCGGAGATCCACCCATGCCCAGAGCCCTCTCGACCACCATGGCGCTGCTCTGGCTCGCTGCGACCGCCGCGTGTGGCCGAGACGGCTTGACGGGCGACCCGCCCGACGCGGCCGATGCCGAGGTCGACGAGGCCGGCCCGGTCGACACCACCAGCCAGGACCAAGGCCCGAAGCCCCGAGACGCGGCCGTCGGCCCTGATGACGAGGTGGCGTCGGCGCAGTGGGTGCCTTGCCTGGACGACCCGGCACCGCTCCTGCGGGAGCGCCCTGCCGTCACCATCATCGATCTCGACGCAATCGCCGCGCGGCAGCTCACGTTCCACCAGGATACCTACGCCTACGCTCGATTCCCGGTGGCGGGCGGCGACACCCTCCTGGTCGGCGAGCGGACGAACGCGCTGTGGAGGCCGTGGATCGCTCGATGGTCCGAGGACGGCGCCCTGGCGTGGGAGGTGTGCCCGACCCCGGAGGACGCCAGCGTCTCCCTGGCCTGTGACTCCAGCTTCGAGCGGCCCACATGGCTCGCGGCCACCGCGGCGCTCGGCTCGGGGGACGTGATCGTCGCCGGGCACAGATCGCTCGCGGACGGCGCATTCGCGCTGTGGGTGGCCCGCATCGACCGCCTGGGTGCGATGGTGTGGCAGCGATCCCGGGATCCCCTCGACGTGCCCGGTTGCGCTCCGTGGTCATGGCTCGACGACCCGACCGTGCTGCTCGTGACGCCTGCTGACGAGATCCTCGTGGTGGGATCGGGAAGTTGCGGTCCGGCGGGTACTGGCTGGCTTTGGCGACTGGGCCAGGATGGCGCCGAACTCGCGGCCCCTGCGACGACTCGACGGGTAGGTGCTGGCCGAGGGGACTTCGAGGGTGGCTGCGATCTGCCGGCCCTCACTGCCCGCCATGGCGCGGCCACCGCGTGTATCCATGAGCGCACGTCCTGTGAGCCGCACGGAGGCGGCTGCAGGCGGCGGACCGAGCTGACCCGGATCGGAGACGACGCTCGGGTGAGCTATCTCAACGACGACGTGCGCGCGTCCGTGGACTCCCGCGGGCCTGTGTCGGGATTGCTGGCGCGTCCGAACGGCGAGTTCCTGCTGCTGGACGCCGTACCGATCGATGGGACCTCCGAGAGCGAGGGCGCGTTTCAGTGGCGCATCCTCCGCCTCAGGTCGACCGGAGAGATCGCGGACGCGAGCCTCGTCGAGTGGCCGCTCCCCCGCCACGCCAACGCTGCGTTCTTCACCGCCCTCGGTGAGGATCAGGTCGTGCTGGGCTCGTCGCTGGACCACGATGGCATCGACGTCGTGGGGATGGGCATCGACGCGACCCCCCACTGGCGCCGCAGGTATCGAGCGCCCGGTACCAGGGTCTTTGCGACCGGCGCGCGCCCGACCGCGGCTGGGGCGCTGGCGACCGTCGTGAATCTGTATCCCCCCCTCGCTCCCGGGCAGGAGTCCTGGGAGCCATCGAGCCTGCCTTCAGCCGTCTGGAGACTTGCCGAGCTGGTCATCACCCCCGGCCCGGTCAAGTGCCTGACGCCGTGAACGCGCCGACCAGCAGGCCCGGCCGCCCCTGACGCTCCACCGGCCCAGGTCCCGGCCCCAGACTCGGTCTCGGCCCCGGACTCGGTCTCGGTCTCGGCCTCGGTGCCGGTCGCGGTCTCGGCCTCGGTGCCGGTCGCGGTCTCGGCCTCGGTGCCGGTCACGGCCCCGGTCTCGGCCCCGGTGCCGGTCGCGGTCTCGGCCTCGGTGTCGGTCGCGGTCTCGGTCTCGGTCCCGGCCACGGTCACGGCCTCGGTGCCGGTCACGGCCCCGGTCTCGGGCTCGGTCTCGGGCTCGGTCTCGGCCACGGACTCGGACTCGGACTCGGTCACGGTCTCGGTGCCGGTCG
>JACKEQ010000010.1 GCA_020632885.1 Alphaproteobacteria bacterium
ACGGCCCTCCGACGCTGAGCCCGCTCAGACCGGCAGCTCCAGCACGAACCGGCTCCCCACCCCCAGCTCGCTCTGGGCAGTGATCTGCCCGCCCATGGCGCGGGCGAGGCTCTGTGAGATGGCCAGGCCGAGCCCCGTGCCACCGTGCTTCAGGCCGCGGGTCTCGCCCTGGGTGAACGGGACGAACACCTTCTCCAAAAGCTCGGGCGGCATGCCCGGCCCGGTGTCGCCGACAGCCAGGGCCACGACGTCCGCCACCACCGCCACCTCCACGACGACCCGTCCGCCCTGCGTGAACTTCAGCGCGTTGCCGAGGAGGTTCAAGAGGATCTGCTGTACGCGGAGACGGTCGCCCGCCACCGTGTCGGGCACGTCGTCGGCCACCACGCACACCAGATCGTTGCCCCCGTCGACGGCCAGTCCCGCCGTGAGCTCGCGGACCTCTGCCACCATCCTCCGCAGGTCCACCCGCTCCTCGTGGATCTGGAGCGCCCCGCTCTCGATGCGGGACATGTCGAGCACGTCGTTGACGAGGGACAGCAGGTGACGGCCGGACCGCTCGATGCGCTGCACGTCGTCCACATCGAGCGCGTCGGGCTCGTCCAGGATGAGCTCCGCGTAGCCGATGATGGCGTTGAGGGGCGTGCGGAGCTCATGGCTCATGCTCGCGAGGAAGCCGGACTTGGTCCTGCTGGCCTCCTCGGCCCTGGCGGTCTGCTCCTCCAGGCGCACGTTGGCGGACTCCAGCTCCGCGAGGGTGGCGAGGGCGGTCCGTTGGTCGCGGTCCATCGACAGCGTCACCCGTCCGACCAGGGCGGTGACGGCGAACAGGAGCAGCGGCGGGAACACGAGCAGCGCCACGAAGTCCTGGGTCACCACCCCGGACAGGCCGAGCCCGACCATCCAGGCGATGGAGGCGATCGGGCCCCACCGGAGCGTCCCAGGAGGGCCCGTGAGGGTGCCGACGACGGCCCCCAGCCCGATGGCGAGGGAGCACACGGGCACGCCGATCTCGGGCGACATCTGCATCTGGACCGCCGCGAACGCGATCTCCACCAACGCCGCGATCTGACCCGCTACACCCGGGCTCCGCCGCACCCACCACGCACACACGACGAACACGGCGCACTCGACGGCCAGGGTGCCCGCGATGGCCGGCGCCACCTCGGTGACACCGAGGCTGCGGAGGACGACGATGGCGGGCGCACCGATGCTGGTGCACCCGACCATCCCCAGGATGGGCACGAGCGCCAGGTCGCGCTGCCGCCGGGCCGCTGCATCCATGGCGACCCGGAGCCGGGTTCCGGGCTGTTCCACGTCCCCTCCCCCCTTCGTATCGGACCAGCCACGGGTCCTTGCACGACAACTCCATGGCGTGGATAGTGCTCCCGTGCAGCGCGTGTTCCTGGTCCCCGGCTTCTTCGGCTTCGCCAATCTCGGCGATCTACGGTACTTCGGGCACGTTCAGAGGGTCCTGGCGTCGGCGCTCCCGTCGGCCTCCTTCCACGAGGTCGCCACCCGTCCGACCGCCGCGCTCGACGCGCGCACCACCACCCTCGCCGACGCCGTGCGGGCCCACAGCGGACCCGACGACGACGTGCATCTGGTGGGCCACTCGTCCGGCGGGCTCGACGCGCGGCTCCTCGCCACCCCCGGAAATCGCATCGGCGCCGATGTCGCAGGTCGGATCCGGTCCGTGGTCACGGTGAGCACACCGCATCGCGGCACACCGTCCGCCGCCACCTTCGACACCCTCGCGGGCCGTCGGGTGCTCAGGCTCCTCTCGCTCGCCACGATGGTCACCGTGCGCCGCGGGTCCCTCCCTCTGGCGGCGTCCCTGGCCCTCCTGGCCCGCGTGCGGCGCCTGGAGTCCGCCCTGGACGAGGAGAGCGGGCTGATCGACGACCTGTTCGACAACCTGCTCGCCAGCCTGACCCCCGACAGGCGCGACGCCATCGCCTCGTTCTTCCGGGACGTGCGGGAGGACCAGGGGCTGCTCGCCCAGCTCGTGCCCGAGCGGATGCGCACCTTCGACCTCGGGACGCCCGACGCTCCGGACGTCCGCTACGGCTCGGTCGTGTGCCGAGCGCATCCGCCGGACCTCCTGGGTGTCGTGGATGCCGGGCTCAGCCCCACCGCCCACGTCGCGCGCGGCATCCACGAGGTGTGCCACCGCCTGGCGCGGGCGGACACCCTCCTCGACCTCCCCGCCGACGCCCGCGACGTGGTGGCGCGCCGCTGGCCCGATCTCCAGCCAGCCGACAACGATGTGATGGTCCCGGTGGCGAGCCAGCCCCACGGGCGGATCCTCGCGACCGCAGATGCGGATCACCTCGACATCATCGGCCACTTCGCGGGTCCGGACCTGTCGCCGCCCCACTACGACTGGCTGCGCACGGGCTCGGGCTTCCGCGACCCGGCCTTCGAGCGCGTCTGGAGCAGCGTCGCCCGGTTCCTCGAGGGCGGTGAAAGCGGACCCGCAAGCGTGTCCGACGCGGGGGCACGGTAGCCTCTCCGCATGCTCCCCCTGCTCGCCCTCCCGGGGTGCTTCTACGCGAACACCCGCCCGTACGAGGCCTTCCTGGCCGACCTGGGTGCGCTGCCCACCGACGAGCCGCCCGACGACACGGGCACGCCACCGGTCCCCACCGACACCGCCCCGCCCCCGCCGGCCTACGACCGGTGCAGCGAGCTCGGCGGCGACCCCGTCACGGTCACCTTCCACAACCAGACCGGCGTGGTGGTCGACCTCTACTACATCACCGCCGACTGCCAGCCCCTGAACACGGCCCTCATGGCGCTGGGTGCCGCGGAGACCCGCCCCACCGCCGTCGGTGAGGTGTGGCGCGTGCGGGACGCCTTCGACACCCTGGACTGGGTCGGCGAGGTCCGGATCGACGGAACGGTCGACGTGGTGTTCGAGTGATCCTCGCGCTGTCGGCGTGCTTCGTTCGCTACGAGCCGATCCGGGAGGCGGCACGCGCCGAGCGCACCGGATCTGCGGAGGCCGAAGCGCGCTGGGGGGACGTGCTCGACGACGAGCTCCTGGTCGGCGAGTGGAAGCTCGCGCGGCGTCGGTACTGCGCCCTCCGGATCGAGCGGGTCGGCGAGGCCGCGGGACGCCTCGACACGTCCAGCGCCACCTACGCGGACGTGCTGGCCCTCCGGGAGGATCTCGCCGCCTGCCCGGAGGCCGGGCAGCTCGCGGCGGATCTGCTGGGTCTGGAGGAGACCCTCGCCCGTCGCGAGCTGGCCCCGATCCTCGCGCGCGACGCCCATCCCTACGTGCAGCTCGTGGATGCCGCCCCGCACGTCCGCCACCTGACCCCGGGATCCGACCTCTGGGCGACCGTGTCGGGCTGGCGGGAGGCCTGGCTCGCGGAGCTCGACGCGCTGCGCGACACCCGCGAGCTCCCCGTCACCCGGTCGTTCGCGGATCGCCTGATCCGAGAGGCCGGCCGACCCGTCACCCTCGCACCCGAAGCCGTCGTCGAAGCCGCGCTGGAGCACGCGGTCGGCCCCTACGAGGTCGTCGGAGACGAAGCCTGTGCCGGAGTCCTCCCCCGCCCCGGCACGTCCACGGGGACCCGAAGCCTGGCGCTCCACCTGAGCGTCTCGGGCTGCGACGAGACCACGTCGCAGGGGAAGGTGGCGGTGCCCTACGAGGTGACCCGGTACCGGCAGGAGTGGCAGCAGGTCCCCGTCACCACGCGCTACACCACGGCCACCACGGTCACCAACGTCAACTGCTACACCTCGCTCCAGGCGGGCGGGCAGGTGTGCACGCCCGTGGGGACGTACACGAAGTACGACACCGAGTCGGTCACCACCTACGAGGACCGGCTCGTCGACGTCCCCTACACCGTCACCGAGACGCGGATGGAGGACCGCTTCACCCAGCACACCTCTCTCTCCTGGACGCTCGAGGCGCGCACGGACGAGGGCACCACCACGATCGGCCCCGTGCGCATGGACGATCGTGAGGTCGCCGGCGCCCGCCCGAGCCCCGAGCCCGCCTGGCGACGCATGGCCGAGACGGCGGCGGACGCCGCCCGCACACGCGCGCTGTCCTGGGCACGGGAGACGCACCTGGACGCCCTCGCCACGCGGGCGGGCACCGAAGACCCCGACGCCATCGAGGCCCTCCTCACCCTCGACGCCGCCGGGCGCCCCGCATCGGCCGCTCAGCGCGATGCCCTCGCGGAGGCCCTCGGTCTGCCGCGGACGGCCCTCGAGCCCCAGCGGCCCGACCTCGGCGACCTCGCGCCCACACCGCTCTCCGCGGACCCGATCACCTACCGCTTCCCCACCGTGGAGCAGGGTCTGGTCCGCTACGGGTTCTCCCCGCTCCTGTACTCCACGGGCTTCGGCACCCTCGACGGAGGCGACTTCGCAGCCCACACCACGCCGCGGTCCACCGTGCTGCACGTCCAGACGGAGATGAACGGGTCGCTGTCCACCGGCCGCGCGGCGAACGGGCTCGCGGTGCACGCCATGCCGGTGGTCGATCTGCACGTGGGCTGGCGGAGCAACAAGGCCCAGACGTTCCAGCGGCTCCCCCTGGGTCAGGACGAGAACGACCGGGAGCCCCGGATGGCCCAGGGCCTGCGGGGCGGCGTGGGGTTGTTCGCGGGTGTCCGGTCCACCGGGCTCGCTGTGCTCGTGGGGGTCCAGCCCCAGGCGCACTTCGCCATGTCGGGCTTCTACAAGAACGGCGGCGCACACGTGCCGGTGGCGGGACGTCTCGAGATCCGGCCGGTGCCGCGACGCCCGATGTTCGTGAACGGCTGGTACGGCGATCTGCTCGACCCCTCCATCGCCGACTGGGGTCTGAAGCTCTCCCTCCCGGTGGGCGACCGCATCTGGATGACCGCGGAACGTGCCGCGAACACGGGACGCACGGAGCTCCGGGGGCTCGACGATCGGGACATCCTCTCCGGAGGCCCGCGCGCCCTCACCCGGACGTGGGTGGGCGTGTCGTACGGGTTCTGAGGGCCAGGAGGCCCCCGAGCGCGGTCCAGCCCACGCCGACGGTGACGAGGGCCCCCGGTGTCCCGACCCAGCGGGACAGCCCGACCGTGGCCCCAGCGGCGACCCAGGCGGCCCCCAGACCCAACGAGGCCCCCGCCGCGACGGTCCAGCCAGCCTGGTCGGCCATGCCGCGCGCGTCCTCCATGGCGCGGGTCCGCACCTCCTCCACGAGCAGGGCGGACTCCACGCGCGCCATGTCGCCCACGGCCTCGAGCACGTGGCGGGTGGCCTCGGGCAGCGTGGGAGCGGTCACCCTTCCACGCCTCCGAGCGTCGCGACCGCCCGCGCCGCCGCCACGCGAGCGACGGTGACCCCGGCCAGGCGCAGGGCCCAGGTGGGCACGCCGCCTCCGAGCACGGTACCGACGGCGAAGGCCGCGGCCACGGCCAGGTGGGGATGCTCGCGGGTGGCCTGCACGACGGTGGTGTGCGCGAGCTCGAGCTGGGACGCGAGCGCGTCCTCCTGCTCGGGGTGCTGGGCCTCGTGGAGCTCGGGCGCGCTCATCGCATCACCAACCGACCGACGACGAACCCGAGCGCGACCGCGCCCACCAGGGCGGTCGTGGGGTTGGCGCGGATCCAGGTGCGGGTGCGCTTCTCGAGCTCCTGGGCTCGCTCGCGGAGCTCGACGATGGCGAGCTCCGGGTTCTCTTGCTGCTTGGGGACGGTGTGCACGGGGTGCTCCAGGGACGTGTGCCCGCCGGCCGTCCGACGGGCACGGGGGTGTGGGATCACTTGGCCTCGATGGCCTCGGCGTCGTAGCGATGCAGGGTGGGCATCACGTTCGCCACCTCGTGAGCGAGGGTGGAGACGGTGGACTGCACGTTCCGCGCGGCATCCGCGATCTCGGCGCGCACTTCCGAGCCCCGGCGGGGCGTGAGGAGCGCAGCGGCGGCCGCACCCGTGACCAGACCCGCACCGAAGAGGGCTGCAGGGGTAACCCAGTCCTGCTGCACGGGCTTGCGCATCAGGCCGAGGGAGCCGAGGACATCGTCTGTGGTCGGATAGTTCATGGTGTTCTCCTGTGTCCGAGGCATCGTTGCCTCATGCAGTCCCATTAACGACATTTGCATTGTCTGCAAACGGAACTACATGCGGACCGTCAGGCGGCGGCCGGCAGCCAGAACGCGAAGGTCGAGCCCTCTCCGGGCGTGCTCTGCACCTCGAGCGCACCACCGAGGAGCTCGACGAGACGCACGGAGATCGCCAGGCCGAGCCCGGTCCCCCCATGACGTCGGGTGCTGCTGTTGTCCGCCTGCTCGAAGGGCCGCAGCACCCGCTCGAGGTCCTCCGGCGCGATGCCGATGCCGGTGTCGCTCACCACGAAGCGCACGCGGGCTCCCTCGCCCCTCACAGCGAGGGTGACGCCTCCGGAGTCGGTGAACTTGCATGCATTGGACACGAGGTTCAGCAGGATCTGCTTCAGGCGGATGGGGTCGGTGTGCAGACGTCCGGGCACGTCGTCCTCGGCGACCTCGATCCGCAGGCCCCGCGTGTGGGCGAGCGGCTCGGTGGCCGAGACGACGTCCGTGACGAGCCCGTGCAGATCGACGTCCTCGGTGTGTGCGACGAGCTTCCCCGACTCGATGCGGGCGAGGTCGAGCACGTCGTCGATCAGCGTCTTGAGGTGACCCGCCGACCGCGCGATGCGATCGACGTCCTGACGGAGATCGGCCCGCCCTGCCTCGTCGAGCTCGTCGTCGAGCAGCTCCGCATACCCCAGGATGCCATTCAGAGGCGTGCGTAGCTCGTGGGAGATGTTTGCCAGGAACTGGCTCTTGGCCTCGCTCGCCGCCCGCGCCTCCGCGAGGGCCACCTCGAGATCCGCGCGCAGTCGGGCCTCGTCGCGGACCTGGGCGTGCACCTGGCCGACCAGGCTGGCCAGATCACGGCTGAAGGCCACCACGAACGCAGCGGCGCAGGTGAGCAGGAAGGTCCCGGTGCCGAAGGCCGTGGAGTAGAGCGCGAGCTCCGTGCGGTCCCCGGAGAACACCAGGGTCACGACCGTCCCGAGGGCGAGGTACGTCACCAGCAGGGCTGCGATCCACCGGATCGCCCGCCCCGCCTCTTCCAGCGCGCCGATGCCCGTGATGGCGAGGGCGGCGAAGCCCGTGCTGGTCACGAGGAACACGGACGCGCGGACCGGGCTGCCCACGTGGGGCTGGATCGCGGCGAAGAGGGCGGCCAGGTAGCCGAACCACGCCACGAACACGATCCGCCGCGCGGCCTCGGCTCGCCCGCGACGCAGCGTGAAGAGCGCGAAGAGGTAGGCGGCGATGAGGAACAACAGGTAGGCGATCGAGCGCCAGGCCAGGTCGCCGACCCGCACGTCCAGCACGGCCGGCACCGTGCCGGCCGCACACACCGTGCCTACCACCGCCAGACCCACCAGGGCCCGTTCGAGACGGGCATCTCGGCGCTCGCGGAGCGACGGTGGGAGCCTGGGCGAGTCCATGGAGAACCCATCGGCACCGGAGCGCCCGCCTGGAGCGATCGCGCCGAGGATTCCGGAATCCCGGACCTGCGTCCGATTCTCCGGACACACCGCCCCGGTCCGCGACCTTCGAACCTCGGTAATCCCGGCGGATCGGATCTTGCTTCCCAGGCAGGGATGCATCACCCCGACCTCCCCCGCGAGCTCGCCGTCCTCACCCTCTACGCGTCCGGCTCCGTCCCGATCCTCGGGCCCGTGCTCGGCTCCATCCCGCGCGCCTGCCCACGAGAGGCCATCAACGACGGTCTCTGGCTGGTGGAGGCCTTCCGCAGGGCCACGCCCGTGGGTCCGATGTACGCGGAGGTGCTCACGCACGAGGGAGCGGTCGTCGGGCTGGCCTTCCGCACCACCCGCGTCGCGGTCCCCCACGGCCTGGCGAGACGTCTCGCCACCGGCAGGGCCGTGCGGGCGGAGCCCCTCATGGCGCGGGTCGATCTGGAGGGCCGGATCCTGGCCACCAGCGGCCCCATCGCGGAGACCCCGGCGCTCCGCCGCACGCTGGCCGGCCTCGCCCGGCGGCCTGGGTCGCGCGGGGTCCACGACGGGCACCGGATCGCGCTCACCCAGCTCCAGGGGCCCGACGGCGTCGAGCTGATCGCGCGCTTCGAGCCGCTGCGGGCCCTGCGCACGCCGGGCTTCGCAGGTCTCACGGCACGGCAGGTGGACGTCTGCAGCCAGGCGGCCTCGGGTCTCTCCGCACCCGAGATCGCACGCCGCCGGGCCTGCAGCGTCGAGACCGTGCGCACGCACCTCCGGGCCGTCTACAAGCGGCTCGACATCACCTCGCGGGTGGAGCTCGCCCAGGCGATGTCCGCCTTCGACACCTGGCGTGACCACCTCGTGCCCCAGGTGGCCAGGCACCTCGTGGTCGCCCACGCCTGATCCGCCGGCGGCGCACGTGGTACGGTGGGCGACGAGGAGCCCGCATGACCGAGCTGCGCACCGAGGTGCACGAGCTGTTCCACCAGTTCATGACGGACGACCTGGAGAGTCCCGAGGCGCTCCGCGCCGGTGTGGCTGCCCATGCCGCCCAGGGTCGAGCCCTCGGTGCGCGCAGCGGCTCGGTGGACCTGTGGTTGATCGGCCACCTGGAGCGTTCGTGTGCCCGCCTGCTCGACGCGTGGCCCGGCCTGTCCGACGACGACCGCCACCTGGTGCAGGCGGCCGTCCGCTACTTCGTCTGGCAGGAGGACGAGGAGGACGACTTCTCGTCCGTGGTCGGGCTCGACGACGACCTGGAGGTCGTGGAGCACGTGGCCGGGCGTCTCGGGATCAGCCTGGAGTGACCATCCGGGCCCGGAGCCTGCCGAGGCCCATGGAGCCCTGTTCGAGCAGCGTGGAGTGGAAGTCCCGGAGCGTCGCGCCCGGTCGGGCCATCCAGACGTCCCGGGCCTCCCGGATCACCCGCTCACCCACCTTGTACGCGATGGCCTGGCCGGGCCACCCGAGGTAGCGCACCACGTTGTCGTGGGCCGTGCGGGGCGCCAGCATGGCCCGATCGCGCATGGCCTCCACCGCCAGGTCGAAGGTCCAGCGCTCACCCGGGCGGAACGGGGCGTCCTCGGGGATGTCGAGCTCGAGGTGCAGCCCGATGTCCACCACCACCCGGTAGGCCCGGGCGAGCTCGTTGATCCGGTAGCCCAGCTCCAGGGCCGGATGGTCGAGGAAGCCGAGCTCCAGCATCAGGCGCTCCGCGTACAGCGCCCACCCCTCGGCGTGTCCGGTGTTGTGCGCGAACAGCCGGTGGTGGCGGGACAACCGGTCGGCGAGCAGGATGCCGGTGCCGAGCTGCAGGTGGTGCCCCGGGAACCCCTCGTGGTAGGCCGTGCTGACCTCGTGGAACCACGGGATGTCGCGGTCGCCCTCCAGCCGGTAGCACACGGCACCCGGTCGCGTGCCGTCCTCGCTGGGCGTGCGGTAGTACGCGCCGAGCGGGCCGCCGGGAGGCGCCAGGAGGACGTCGATGGACCGCAGCGGGCCGGGCACGTCGAAGTGCTCACCGTGGAGGCGCGCGACCGCGTCGGACTGGAGGGCCCGCATGCGCTCGAGGAACGCGTCGGGTGTGGGCGCACACCAGGTGGGGTCGGCTCGAAGGCCCTCCACCGCACCGGAGACCGTGTCGTGGCCGAGCTCGGCCACCAGCGCACGCATGCGCCCTTCGATGGCCCGCACCTCCTCCCAGCCCCACGCGCTCGTCTCCAGCGGATCGACCACCATGCCGAGGTGCCGTGCGGCCTCGCGGGCGTAGCGTTCGGCACCCACGGCGTCGCGCTCGGGGGCCTGGGGGAGGTAGGTGGACGACAGCCAGTCCGCCAGCTCCCCGAAGGCCCGATGGGCGCGCGCCACCCCCCGGGCCAGGTCTTCCGAGCGCTCGGGGGCCACGGTGGTGCCGAGGTCGGCGGCCACCGCGAAGGCCGATCCGTGGGATCCGTGCTGCCGCGCCTGTTCGACGCCCTCGAGCACCTGCCGGCGGGCCACCACGCGTCCGGTGGCCAGGCCTTCGGACAGCCGCTCCCTGTAGCCGGCGAGGTAGCCCTCGAGGCCGTGCAGTCGGGCGACGAGCGCGTCGACCTCCCCACCGTCGCGCGGTGCCGAGGACTCCACGACGAGGCCGGGGATCTGCAGGCCGGACGCGAGGATGTTCAGGTCGAACAGGTGGTCTCCCGACTCCAAGCGGCCGAGCTCGAGCTCACAGGCGTCCCGCAGCACGTCGGCCGCGAGGGCGTCCCAGCGGTCCCCGACGGGCGCCGCATCCAGCTCGCGGAGCGTGTCGCGCCACAGGGAGCCCAGGGTGGCCGTGCCCTCCGGTGTCAGGTCGTCCCATCCGGCCAGGGTCCCGCCCACGCCGTAGAGGCTCGCCGTGCCCGGCGCGGTCTGGACGATCCGATCGACCAGGTCGGACGCGAGGGTGAACACGGGGCTGGGGGATCGGTGCGATGTCGGGTCCATGTCGTTTCCTGTCGCCCTTGTGGACGTGGTTTGGGGCAGCGGCTAGGGAACACGCGAACTTCGTGTCAGGGATCCGGATGTCCGTCCGTCCTTCCGTACCCGCCTCGCTCGTCGCGGTCCTCACCTGGATCGTGCTGCTGGCGGCCACGGTGGGGCTCTCCGTAGGCACCCGCCCCGCACATGGCACGTCGATCCTGGAATCCGAGACGATCGACCTCGCGGCTGAAGTGCCCGTCGTCGAGATGGGGATCCGGGCGCTGGACTGGCTGGTGATCGCCGACGAGGCCGAGATCACCGACCCGGTCGAGGACGACGACGCCGATTGCACCGAGGTGGACGCCTCGCCACCGCCCTTCGCCCACCGTGGGCCCGTGGCGGCGGCCTTCCCGTGCCCCCTGCTCGCGCGGGGTGTGCGTCCCCTCATCTGGCCGCCCCAGAAGGTGCGCTCCACGCAACTCGAGCTCGCCTTCGCCGCGCGGGGGCCCCCGGTCACCGTCCGGGCCTGAGACTCACCCCGGCCACGCTCGCCGGGGAGAGACCGAGCTCGAGACCGGAGAGCCGTACGCCGCCCGGCGCACGTGTGCTCCGGAGAAGCAGCGTTGCAGGGGGAGCCGAGTGGTCGGCTCCCTTGGGGCGCGTGCCCGTCGGCCACGTCGGCCGGCGGACGCCCGCACCGGCACCCGTGCGAACGGACCCCACCCAGGGTCCCCGCCTACCGCGAGAACACCATGTTCCAAAGATTCCTCCAGCGACCCGTGCTGGCGATCGTCACCTCGATGATCCTGGTCTTCCTGGGTCTCCTGGCGCTCTATTCGCGACCGGTCTCCCAGTTCCCGGAGATCTCGCCGCCGCGCGTGATCGTGACGGTCGCCTACCCGGGGTCGAGCGCCGAGGTGCTCGTCCGGTCCACCCTCATCCCGCTCGAGCGGTCGATCAACGGTGTCCAGGGGATGAAGTACATCATCTCGGACTCCACGAGCGCCGGCGAGGCGACCATCCAGGTCATCTTCGAGCTCGGCACCGATCCCAACGTGGCCGTGGTCAACGTGAAGAACCGCGTCGACCAGGTCATCAACAACCTCCCGCCGCTCGTCCAACGCGAGGGTGTCGTCGTCTCCCGCGTGCAGCCCAGCATGCTGATGTACGTCAACCTGTACAGCACGGACGAGAACGCTGACGAGAAGTTCCTCTACAACTTCGCGAACGTGAACATCCTGCCGGAGCTCCAGCGGATCCGGGGTATCGCGAGCGTCCAGATCCTCGGGAGCCGGCAGTACGCGATGCGGATCTGGCTGAACCCGGACCGGATGCGCGCCTACAACGTGTCTGCCGAAGAGGTCATGGAGGCCATCGACGAGCAGAGCGTCATCGGCCGGCCCGGTCGGACGGGTCAGGCGTCGGGCAAGAAGGCGCAGTCCCTCGAGTACGTGCTCGTGTACCCGGGACGCTTCAACAAGCCCGAGCAGTACGAGCAGATCGTCGTCCGTTCCAACGCGGAGGGCGAGCTCCTGAAGCTGAAGGACATCGCGGAGGTCGAGCTCGGCAGCGAGTTCTTCGACATCTACTCCAACCTGGACGGGCACCCTTCCGCCGCCATCGTGCTCAAGCAGAGCTACGGCTCCAACGCGTCGGAGGTCATCGAGGCGGTCAAGGAGCACCTCGTCGAGATCGAGCACTCCACGTTCCCCGCGGGCATGAAGTACGCCATCAGCTACGACGTCTCCGCGTTCCTGGACGCCTCGATCGAGAAGGTCGTGCACACCCTCGGTGAGGCCTTCGTGCTCGTGGCCCTCGTGGTGTTCGTGTTCCTCGGCGACGTCCGGTCCACGCTCATCCCCACCATCGCGGTGCCCGTGTCCCTGGTGGGCGCCTTCCTGTTCCTGCAGATCTTCGGGGTGACGATCAACCTCATCACCCTGTTCGCCCTCGTGCTCGCCATCGGCATCGTCGTCGACGACGCCATCGTGGTCGTGGAGGCCGTGCACGCGAAGATGGCCGAGGAGCACGTGTCGCCCTACCACGCCGTCCACGGCGTGCTGGACGAGATCTCGGGTGCGGTCATCGCCATCACGCTGCTCATGACGGCCGTGTTCGTGCCGGTCGCCTTCATGACCGGCCCCGTCGGCATCTTCTACCGGCAGTTCTCCATCACCATGGCGTCCTCCATCGTGCTCTCCGGCGTGGTGGCCCTCACGCTCACGCCCGTGCTCTGCGTGATGATCCTGAAGCCCCACGACCACGGCACCCCCAAGCGCCGCGGGCCCATCCGGATCGCCCTCGACGCGTTCAACGCGGTGTTCGAGAAGATCACCGACGTCTACGTCGCCATCCTGGAGCGCACGGTGAGCAGGTGGCCGCTCACCCTTCTCGCGTTCTTCGTGTTCACGGGCGGCCTGTTCATGGCCAACGAGATCACCCCGGCCGGCTTCATCCCGAACGAGGACCAGGGGATGATCTACGCCATCGTGCAGACCCCGCCGGGCACGACGCTCGAGCGCACGAACGCCGTCGCCCGCGAGCTCCAGGCCATCGCCGAGGAGATCCCGGACATCGAGTCGGTGTCGTCGCTCGCGGGCTACGAGATCCTCACCGAGGGCCGCGGATCCAACGCCGGTACCTGCCTCATCCAGCTCAAGGAGTGGCACCACCGGCACCACAACGTCCACGAGGTCATGGAGGAGCTCGAGGAGAAGGCCAAGGACATCGGCGCCATCGTCGAGTTCTTCGAGCCCCCCGCGGTGCCGGGCTACGGCGCGGCTGGCGGGTTCGCCATGCGGCTCCTCGACAAGACGAACTCCACCGACTTCCAGGAGTTCGACCGCATCAACAAGGAGTTCATGGACAAGCTCGCGGAGCGCCCCGAGATCACGGGCCTCTTCACGTTCTTCGCCGCGAACTACCCGCAGTACGAGCTCGTCATCGACAACGGGCTCGCGATGCAGAAGGGCGTGTCCATCAAGGCCGCCATGGACAACCTCGACATCCTCATCGGCTCCACGTACGAGCAGGGCTTCGTGCGGTTCGGCCGGTTCTTCAAGGTGTACACGCAGGCGGCCCCGGAGTTCCGGCGTCTCCCCTCGGACATCATGAAGCTGTACGTCAAGAACGACCACGGCGAGCAGGTGCCCTACTCGGCCTTCATGAAGATGGTCAAGACGCAGGGCCCCAACGAGATCACCCGCTACAACCTATACAACTCGGCCGCCATCCGCGGAGCCCCCGCCGCGGGCTACACGAGCGGTGACGCCATCCGCGCCGTCCAGGAGGTCGCCGCCGACACCCTGCCCCGCGGCTACGACATCGCCTGGGAGGGCCTGTCGTTCGACGAAGCGGCCCGCGGCAACGAGGCGGCGGTCATCTTCGCCGTCGTGCTCACCTTCGTGTACCTCGTGCTCGCGGCCCAGTACGAGAGCTTCATCATCCCGCTCGCGGTCATCTCCTCGCTGCCCGCCGGCATCTTCGGGTCGTTCCTGCTCCTGAACGCCATGGGGCTCGCCAACGACATCTACGCGCAGGTCGGCCTCGTCATGCTGGTCGGTCTGCTCGGCAAGAACGCCGTGCTCATCGTGGAGTTCGCCATCCAGAAGCAGGCCACGGGGATGTCCGTGCGCGACGCGGCCATCGCGGGTGCAAGGGCACGCTTCCGGCCCATCCTGATGACGTCGTTCGCGTTCATCGCGGGCCTCCTGCCCCTGGTGGTCGCGACCGGACCGGGGGCCGTCGGCAACCGCACCATCGGCTCCTCGGCCCTGGGCGGCATGCTCTTCGGCACCCTGTTCGGCGTCATGCTGATCCCGGGTCTCTACTACATCTTCGGGAGCTGGGCGGCCCGCCGTCCCAAGCTCGTGCGCGACGAGGTCAGCTCCTCGGTCACGGAGGAGGTCTCCCACCATGTCTGATCGAACCCGAAACCGGCTGAGGCCGGTAGCCTGGGCTCTGTTGTGCGCCGCGCTCTCCGCGTGTGCACCCACCCTGCAGCAGGTGAGGCCCCGCAGCGTCCAGACCCAGCTCCCGTCGAGCTGGGGCGACACGAGCGACAGCACGAACGCCGTCGACACCTCGTGGAGCGACTTCTTCGCGGACGAGGACCTCGCCGCCCTCATCCGCGAGGCCCTCGAGAACAACCGGGAGCTCGGCATCCTCCAGCAGGAGGTGTTCATCTCGAACGCCGAGATCCTCGCCCGCCGCGGGGAGTACCTGCCCAGCGTCGGGGTCGGCGGCTACGCCGGCATGGAGAAGGTCGGGCTCTACACGAGCCAGGGCGCCAGCGACGCGTCCACCGAGATCGAGCCGGGACGCGAGGTGCCCGAAGCCCTCGGCGACCTCCAGCTCGGCTTCAGGGCCTCCTGGGAGATCGACATCTGGAAGCGCATGCGGAACGCCACGAAGGCCGCCCGCCTCCGCTACCTCGCCAGCATCGACGGACGGAACTTCGTCGTCACCCAGCTCGTCGCCGAGATCGCGAGCTCCTGGTACGAGCTCATGGCCCTCGACGCCCAGCTCGAGGTGGTGGACGTCAACATCGGGCTCATGCAGGAGGCCTTCGAGGGCGTGAAGGTCCAGAAGGAGGCCGCCCGCACCACGGAGCTCGGCGTCCAGCGGATCGAGGCGGAGCTCCTGAAGAACCAGGCGAGACGCTTCGAGATCCGCCAGCGGATCGTCGAGACCGAGAACCGGATCAACTTCCTCTGCGGTCGCTTCCCCCAGCCGGTGGCGCGGCCGAAGGGCACGTTCGCGACGCTCTCGACGGGGCCGGTGGCTCCGGGGATGCCCACCCAGCTGCTCGAGAACCGGCCCGACGTGCACGCGGCCGAGCTCGAGCTGGAGGCCGCGAAGCTCGACGTGAAGTCGGCGCGGGCGCTGTTCTACCCGTCGCTCGCGTTCGATGCCGAGCTCGGGCTCCAGGCGTTCTCGCTGCAGAAGCTCGCGAAGACCCCGGAGTCCCTGCTCTGGAGCGCCGGTGCCGGGCTCCTGGCTCCCCTCGTCAACCGCGCCGAGATCCGCGCCACCTACGCGTCCGCCAACGCGCGGCAGATGGCCGCCGTGCTGGCGTACGAGCAGACCGTGCTCAACGCGTACCGCGAGGTCGCGAACCAGCTCGCGATGATCGAGAACCTCGGCTCGGCCTACGAGCTGAAGCAACGTCAGGTCGATCGGCTCGACGAGGCCATCGAGACGTCCGGGAACCTCTTCCGGTCCGCGCGGGCCGACTACCTCGAGGTCCTCACCACCCGCCGCGACGCGCTGGAGTCCCAGATGGAGCTCATCGAGACCAAGCAGATGCAGCTCGCGGCCAAGGTCAACGCCTACCAGGCTCTCGGCGGCGCATGGCGTCAGCCGGGGGCGAACGAATGAGGCCCGCTCCCCGGGCCATGGGATTGGAGAAGACGATGATGTCAATACATCGAGCGCGCAGGTGGACCACCGGGGTCTTCGCGGGTCTGGGCATGCTCCTGCTCGCCGGGGGGCTCACGATGGGCACCACGGGCTGCGGGAAGTCCGCCCATCACGCCGAGGAGCACGGGGACTTCCCCGTGACCCACCCGCTCAAGAAGGGCACCGAGCTCACCAAGGAGTACGTGGCCCAGATCCGGGCCATCCAGCACATCGACCTGCGCGCCATGGAGCGCGGGTACCTCGACACCATCTTCGTGGACGAAGGCCAGCAGGTGAAGAAGGGTCAGCGCATGTTCCAGATCATGCCGATGATCCTGAAGGCCGAGCTGCAGAAGGCGAAGGCCGAGACCGAGTTCGCGGAGATCGAGTACAAGAACACCCAGGCGCTCCAGGAGAAGAACGTGGTGTCGCCCAACGAGCTGGCCCTCGCGAAGGCGCGGCTCGACAAGGCGCGCGCCGAGCAGATGCTCGCCCAGGTGCACCTGGACCTCACGGAGGTGCGGGCGCCCTTCGACGGCATCATGAACCGTCTGGAGGTCCGGCAGGGCAGCCTCGTCGACGAAGGCGAGCTGCTCACGACGCTGTCCGACAACAGCAAGATGTGGGTGTACTTCAACGTCACCGAGGCCGAGTACCTGGACTTCAAGATGCAGATGAAGAACCAGGGCGTCATCCCGGTGCGTCTGCGCATGGCCAACGGCAGGATCTTCCCGTACGAGGGCGCCGTGGAGACGATCGAGGCGGACTTCAACAACGAGACCGGCAACATCGCGTTCCGCGCGACCTTCCCGAACCCGGAGGGCCTGCTGCGGCACGGCGAGACCGGGAACGTGCTGATGTCCTCGGCCATCGACGACGCCCTGCTCATCCCGCAGAAGGCCACCTTCGACGTGCTCGACAAGCACTTCGTGTTCGTGGTCGACGAGCAGCACATCGCCCACCTCCGCGAGATCACCGTGCTGGAGGAGCTCCCGCACCTCTACGTGGTGGGCGAGGGCCTCGACGAGAAGGACGAGATCCTGCTCGATGGGCTGCGCAAGGTCCGGGACGGGCAGGAGGTGCACACGCACTTCGAGGAGCCCGAGACCGTGATGGCCCACCTCGACGTGCACGCCGAGTAGGCGGACGGGCGCGGCTCTACGGGGTCGCGCCCAGCCCGAACACCCAGGTCGCCCCACAGGTGAACCCGAGTGTCTCGCTGTAGGGCGGGCTCACGCCATCCTGGTAGACCACCGCGGACCCGCCCAGAGCGCCCTGCAGCGCGCAGTCGGTGCGGAAGCCACTCGGGGACGCCACCACCCAGTCGTACCCGATGCCGACGCGCGCGAGCGGCAGGAGCCGACCGGGCACGCCGGACACCTGGACGATCTGCTCGTGGTCGACGTAGTCCTCACCGTCGTCCACCCGCCAGTACATGGTGGTGGACTCGGCCTGCCATCCCGGCAGCGTCTGGAAGCCGAGGCCTCCGGCGACGGTGAGGCGGTGGGCGAACGGGGCACGCAGGCGCAGGTCCAGCGCGGGCTGCACGGCGAGGGCCGCGCCAGGACGCCCGAACGGCTCGTTCTCGAAGTAGATCGAGGAGGCGGGATCGTCGACGCCCAGCCGCCACTCCCGGGCCGCGCCCTGGAAGACCGCACCCACATGCAGATCCGCGAGCGCGTGGACCTTCAGGGTGGCGCCAAGGTGCATGCCGACGATGCCGTTCGTCCGGACGACGCTCGACAGGAGCACCGGCTCGGATGCGACCGTCGGGGCCAGCTCCGAGATGTGCCTGGCGGAGAGCCCGAAGCCCGCACCGCTCAGCACGCCGAGCTCCGTGGAGAAGCGGGGGGTGTCCGGCATGGCGCGCACCGCACCCTCCCCCGGAGGATGCACGCGCTGGCGGCTGTAGCCCTGGGCCTTCATGCAGGCCCAGAAGAGCTCCTGGTTCACCTTCATGCCGCGGCTGGCGCGCGCTCCGGTCGCCCGGCTCACGGACGCGTCCTCGCCGTAGAACGCGTTCTCCTTCATGCACGCGTACACGTCGGCGTCGCGCTGTCCCGGCTCGGTGTCCGGGCGGGTCCAGTGGTGGGTCGCACAACCCGCGAGGATGGAGGTGATGAGGACGGCGCGCATCCCGAGTCGGTAGCCGCTGCACGCCGACGCGGCCAGGAGCGTAGCATCCGGCATGGACACGAGCTTCCGAAGACTGGCGTTGATCTTGGGTAGTGCGCTGGTGGTGATGGCGCTGGCCGCGATGTGGCTCCTCCGGTCGCCGGCGCGGCCGACGCCCGCTCGCACGACCGACGCTCCCGCTGCCCCCATGCCGTCGCGCGTACACGTCCCGATTCCGGCGGTGCCGAAGGCGCCTTCTCCGGAAGACGCGCCGACCGGGCCGGAGCCCGACGTCCGGGTGTCCGCGGCGATGGCGGTCGCGGAGACCCGCGGGTACGTCCGGATGCGGTGCCACGTCGGGGAGCAGTACGAGAGCACCGGGGACCTGGACATCGACCGGCCGCTGGTCCGGAACGGTTGGTTCCATGCCTCCTCCCCCGACCTGGAGGGCACACTCGCCTTCGAGATCCCGTACGACGACGGTCAGACGAACGGCCGCGCGCACGGCTTCACGGTGCACTGGCGTGCCGAGACCCCCGGGAGTGAGGTGCCCTGCGAGGTGATCTGGCCGCGGTTCGCCGAGGTGACGCTGGAGCTCACCGTGGACGGGCGCCTCGTGGACCACGACATCGTGGCCCTCGGGTGCGTACAGGAGGTCACGAGCCACGGCTACGGGCGGCTCACCGGCATGGTGCTCGCCGAGGCGCCGTGCTTCGTGCAGCTCCAGGGAACGGTCGACGAGCACGCGGCGGCGACGCTTCCGTCTCTGCCGGAGCACGGGCAGCTCACGGTGCGCCTCGAGGTGGCTCGAGCTCGCGAAGATGATGGAGCCGGACGGCGCCCCCTGACGGTCGGAGATGGAGCCGCCCTTCCCAGTGGTCGTCGGGCGGCTCCTGCAGCGCTGAACTGATCACTCCGGCCGCCGAAGGCGGCCTGCGCGGCCCGCTTCGCGCGGGCCTTGCCTCCTCTTGACGCTCACCACGCCCTGGCTCGAAGTGTGCTGGTATCACCGCCCTTCGCGGCCGAGGACGTGTTGACCGTCAAACGGAATCACTCGAACCGATCGAGCTCCATCACCTTCGTCCACGCCGCCGCGAAGGCCGCGACGAACGCCTCCAGGCCGTCCTCCGAGGCGTACACCTCGCAGAGCGCCCGGAGCTGGGACGACGACCCGAACAGGAGGTCCACCCGGCTCGCCGTCCAGCGCAGCTCGCCCGTGGTGCGGTCACGACCCTCGTACAGGTCCCGGCCTGCAGGCTTCCACGTGGTACCCATGTCCAGCAGGTTCACGAAGAACGCGTTGTCCAGCACGCCCGGGCGATCCGTCAGCACGCCCTTGTCGCTGCCGTCCCAGGTGGCCCCGAGCGCACGCATGCCGCCCACCAGCACCGTCATCTCCGGAGCCGTGAGGGTCAGCAGCGCTGCCCGATCCACCATCTGGTCCTCTGCAGGCCGCGGGTCCCGCGTGGAGAGGTAGTTCCGGAACGCATCCGCACGGGGCTCGAGCGGCTCGAAGGCGTCGGCGTCGGTCATCGCGTCCGTGGCGTCCGTCCGGCCCGGCCAGAACGGGAGGGTGAGCTCCACGCCCGCTTCGGACGCGGCACGCTCGACCGCCGCGTTGCCCGCCAGCACGATGAGGTCCGCCATCGACACGCGCTTCCCGTCCGAGCGGCCGTCGAAGCCGGCCTTGATGCCCTCGAGCACCGCCAGCACCCGCCCCAGACGCTCGGGACGGTTCACCTCCCAGTCCTTCTGTGGCGCCAGGCGGATCCGTGCACCGTTCGCACCGCCGCGCTTGTCGCTGTCGCGGTACGTGACCGCCGAGCCCCACGCCGTCGTGACGAGGTCCGCGGTGGAGAGCCCGGCGCCCAGGATCTCCGCCTTCAGCGCCGCCACGTCGGACGCATCGACGAGCGGGTGGTCGACGGCCGGGACGGGGTCCTGCCAGATCAGGTCCTCGGCCGGCACCTCGGGCCCGAGGTAGCGGGACTTCGGTCCCATGTCGCGGTGGGTCAGCTTGAACCACGACCGTGCGAAGGCGTCTGCGAAGGCCTCGGGGTCTGCGTGGAACCGACGCGCGATCGGCTCGAAGCCGGGGTCGTACCGCAGCGAGAGGTCCGCCGTGGTCATCATCGGCCGGTGCTTCTTGCTCGGGTCGTGGGCGTCCACGACCATGTGCTCGGGCTTCACGTCCTTCGCGAGCCACTGCCACGCGCCCGCCGGGCTCTTCACGAGCTCCCACTCGTAGCCGAACAGCACGTCGAGGTACCCCATGTCCCAGGTCGTGGGGTTGGGCTTCCAGGCGCCCTCGATGCCGCTCGACGTGGTGTGCGCACCCACGCCCGACCCGAAGGTGTTGTGCCACCCGATGCCCTGCGACTCCACGTCCGTACCCTCGGGCTCCGGGCCCACCAGGGCGGGGTCACCGGCCCCGTGGGACTTCCCGAACGTGTGACCGCCGGCCACGAGGGCCACGGTCTCCTCGTCGTCCATGGCCATGCGGCGGAAGGTCTCACGGACGTCGTGCCCGGAGGCCACGGGGTCCGGCTTGCCGTTCGGGCCCTCGGGGTTGACGTAGATCAGGCCCATCTGCACGGCCGCGAGCGGGTTCTCGAGGTCGCGCTCGCCCGAGTAGCGCTGGTCGCCGAGCCACTCGGTCTCGGGACCCCAGTAGACGTCCTCCTCGGGCTCCCAGACGTCCTCGCGGCCCCCGGCGAAGCCGAAGGTGCGGAAGCCCATGGACTCGAGCGCGACGTTGCCGGTCAGGATCATGAGGTCGGCCCAGGAGAGCGAGCGACCGTACTTCTGCTTCACCGGCCAGAGGAGGCGGCGGGCCTTGTCGAGGTTGACGTTGTCCGGCCAGCTGTTGAGGGGCGCGAACCGCTGCGTGCCCGTCGACGCGCCGCCGCGACCGTCGCTGATGCGGTAGGTGCCCGCACTGTGCCACGCCATCCGGATCATGAGGGGCCCGTAGTGCCCCCAGTCCGCGGGCCACCAGTCCACCGACGTGGTGAGCACGTCGGCGATGTCGCGCTTCACGGCGTCGAGATCGAGGCTCTGGAACGCCGCCGCGTAGTCGAAGCCGTCCCCCATGGGGTTTCCGGCGGGCGGGTTTCGGTGCAGGATCGAGAGGTTGGGCTGCTTGGGCCACCAGTGTTGGTTGGCAGACGACCCACTCGCCTTGTGTCGCGTCTCACCGTGCATCACCGGGCACTTTCCTTCGGGCTTCATGCTCTCTCCTGCGGTTCTCGGGACGGCAGGACGCCGACCTCACGAACCCACCATCACACTCCGGGAGCATGATCTCCAAGACATCCGACGGATGTCGACCATAGCGTCACGCTATGTCCCGGATGCCAGTCGAGAGGCTGAGGCCTCAGGGCACGAACGTGCCGTCCTTCGCGATCTTCGGGGCGCGAGGTCCGAAGTCCTCCGTAGACAGCGTGCGCACGAGGTCCACGGCCGTGTTGGTGGCGTCCGGCATCGGGATGCCCTCGCCCTCGAGCTTCACCGGGAGGATCCGACCGCTCACGAGCTTGCCCTCGTGATCCAGCGTGACCTCGAGGATCAGGGACGTCGAGAGGTGCCCGGAGAGGTTGAAGCGCCCGTACGTCGCGAAGTTCCCGAGGCTGTACGCCACCAGGTGACCGTCCACGAGCTCCATTCCGCGCGGGACGTGTGGACCGTGCCCCAACACGAGGTCCGCGCCGGCGTCCACCACCGCACGGGCGAACTGGCGGAGGTTGCCGCGCTGCTCGCCGTAGAAGGTCTCCATCCGGTCGGGGACGTGGAGGTTCTTCGCCCCCTCCGCGCCGCCGTGGAAGCTCACGACGACGAGGTCGTGGTCGCGCTTCATCGCCCGCACCAGGGCCGCCGCAGTCGCGTGGTCGTTGAGATAGTGGCCCGTGCGCGACGAGTGGAAGCCGATCATGCCGACCTTCACGCCGTCGTGCTCCACGGTGGCGAGCGTACCGGGACGGCCGCTGTACGCGATGCCCAGTCGGTCCAGCGCCGCTTCGGTCTCGAGCCTGCAGGACTCTCCGAAGTCCTCCGCGTGGTTGTTGGCCGTGGACAACAGGTCGAAGCCCGCGCCCTTCAGCCACTTCCCGTACGAGGTGGGCGTGCGGAACGCGTAGCAGTTCTGGCCCGGCCCGCACTTGTTCGTGGTGCCGGAGTCGCAGAGCGGGCCCTCCAGGTTGCCGAAGGTGATGTCGGCGTCCGCGAGCGCATCGGAGACCCCCGCCAGCACGGTCGCGCCGCCCTCGGGCGGGAGGAAGCCCGCGGGGAAGTCGGTGCCCATCATGATGTCGCCGACGGCCCGGATCCGCACGGTCTTCCCGGCCGCCACGGGCGCGCGGACGGTGTCGGGAGCACCATCGGCGGACTTCCGGATGGCGGCCAGGCTGGCGAGGTGCCCCTTCGCCGTGGGCAGGTGCTTGTGGACCTCCGGATGGTCGGGAGCCACGCGGGCCACGGTCTCCCAGTGGCGCACGACGTCCTCCCAGCGGCCGAGGGTCCAGTACGACCACCCGATCTCCCAGTTGCACCCGACGTGCTCGGGCTGGGCGCGCAGGCACTCGGAGTAGGCGGCGAGCGCGTCCTCCGTGCGCCCGGCCTTCTGGGCCTCCATGCCCTTCGCGTGCAGGGCGTCCTCGGCGGGGCCGGCGAAGGCGAACGAAGCGAGCAGCGCGAGCATCAGGTGACCTCCAACCCGAAGCCGCTAACCCGGGAGGCGCCCGGATTGTTCAGCCGGCGCACACGTCCTTGTCGCCGAGACGCACCTGAAGGCCCAGATTCCCCGTCACCCCGTCCGCGAATCCGCGCGCCACGATGCGCAGGCGCTTCCTGCGGCTCTCCCCCTCCGGGACGGACACGAGCGCCCGCCGGACCTGCGAGCCGACGAGCCGCCCCAGCCGACCCGTCGTGCTCGCGAGGGTCGGCTCCCCGCTCTGGCGCAACCACAGGCGCATGTGGGTCGCGTTGCGGACCTGGTAGTAGAGCTTCCAGCCCGGCGTCGCCCCCTGGCGGTCGCGGTGGTTGTGGAACACCTGGGCGTCGTCGAAACGCACCGCGGGCACACCTCCGAACCGCTTGAGCCGCCAGTAGAGGTACTCGGTGTCCTCGGACCACCAGCCGTAGTCCTCGCGCGGATAGCCGAAGCGACACACGGTCGCCGCGGGCACCATCACGCCCCACCAGCCCGGGACGACGGTGTCGTGGGCGGTCTCCTCGTACGGGGTCGTCACGGCCGGCCAGAGCAACGCCTCGCCCTGTGGGGCGCCGGCCAGCAGGCGCTCGGCGCACGTGGGCGCGGGCTCGATGTCGTCGTCCATGAGCCAGAGCCAGTCGGCCTCCCGCTGCATCGCGAGCTGCATGCCGCGGTGGAATCCGCCGCCGGGCCCGAGGTTCGCGCCCGTCTCGAGCACCTCCACCTCGAGGCCCGCCGGGAACAGCGCGTCCGGCAGGGGCCCGCCGTTGTTGGCGACCACAACGAGGTCGGGCCGACGGGTCTGGTCCGCGAGGTGCTGGAGACAGCGCTCGAGGGTGGCGTGGCGCTCGTAGGTGACGACGACGGCGATGAGCTTCATGCCCCGCCGAGGTATCGCGCACCGGCGACGCTGGCACCCGCTGGAGCCGAGGCTCCGGTCAGAGGCGGAGCGTGAGCTCGGCCATCAGGCTCCGCGACTGCTGCGGCATCGTCCGGAAGGGGAAGGTGTCCGACAGCGGCTGCGCGTAGCCCTGGTTGAACAGGTTGTACACGCCCACCGCATAGTCGAAGCCGTGCTCCGACGAAGTCCCCGAGAGCACGAGGTCCGACACGATGGCCCAGCCGGTCCGGGTGTCGTCGGTCAGGTCGATCCGACGGGGCGCCTCCAGGTTCGCGCGCCACGCCACACGGGCGGCAGGACCGGAGACGGGCATGATGAGCTTGGTCCCCGCGTTGTGGGTCGGCACGTTCGGCACGCTCTCCCCGCTGTCGACGTACCGGGAGTCCAGCGCGCTGTAGAAGCCCGACAGCATCCAGCCCCCGCGCAGCTCGCGACGCAGCTCGAGGTCGGCACCCACGATGCGCACGGCCTCCGCGCTGTTCGAGTACGTGAGGGCATCGGGCTCCTGCGGCGCCTCGATGGTCTCGATGAGCTTGTTCGCGACGCTGTAGTGACCCGACATCAGGCCGGTCCACACGGAGTCGAAGGCGTGGCTGTACTCGAGCTCCGCCGACCACACGGTCTCGGGCTGGATGGCGATGCCCTGCGTGTCCGGACGCACCTGCACGCCGGGGATGTTGTAGTTGAGCTCGTAGGTGGACGGCGCACGGAAGGCGCGACCGGCGAGCACCTTCACGATGTCTCCGTCGTGGGGCTCGAGGACCATCGCGAGCCGCGGCGAGAGGGCGAGACCGCCGAAAGTAGACCAGTAGTCGGCGCGAGCGCCCGCCGTGATGCGGACCTCCGGGACCGGCACGAGGTCGACGACGGCATAGCCGGCCGCGATCTGGTAGGGACGGGACTCCGACAGGTAGGACTCCGCGGTACCGTCTTCGTAGCGGTCCTCGCCATCGAGGGTGAGGTGGGGGCTCACGTCCACCAGCGCGCCCGCCTGGACCCGGAAGACGTCGGAGGGCTCGGCGATCACGCGGGCTTCCGCCCCGCCCGAGAGCACGACGTAGTTCTCGACGCTGGTGTAGTCGCCGTACGGCAGGTAGCCGTCGTACTCGTAGCGGTTGAAGTACGCGCGGGTGAGCAGCCGGACCTTCTCCGAGAGCTCGGGCTCGTAGCGGAGCTCGGCCATGGTCCGCTTGTCCACCCAGTAGTTGGTGTCGGGCGCGTTGAGGTCCGTGTCGTACACGCCCGTGGGGATGTGGATGGTCCGGGCGGAGTGGTACCACTGGAGCGTCGCGTCCCCGAGCCAGATCCGGCCCGTCGTGGTGGCCCCGGTGAAGCGGTCGAACCCCTTCACGTCCAGCGCCTCGCCGTCCTCCCGGAGCACCACCTGCTCGGAGCGCCCCTGGGAGCCCGCGGCGCCGACCCCCACCCGGATGCCCACCTTGTCCGAGAGGTTGTAGTGGACCTGCCCGCGCGCCCGGTAGACGTGGTTGTCGAACGTGCCCACGGTCACCTCGGCCGTCTCCGGGGCGTCCTGCGACTCGCCGATCAGGTTGACGACGCCGGACACGGCGCCGGTACCGTAGAGCACGGACCCCGGGCCCCGGACCACCTCGATCCGCTCGATGCCACCGAGGTCCACGCGACCGTCGTACCCGATGAACGACTGGTAGAGGATGGGGTCGTTGAGGGTCGCACCGTCCGAGAGGATCAGCAGACGGTTGCCGAAGTCGTTGGCCTGCCCGAGCCCCCGGACCGCCGCGCTGCCGTACACCGAGTCGTACGTGAGCGACAGGCCGCGCACCCCGCGCAGAGCCTCGTAGATGTTGGGGTACCGGAAGGCCCGGAGCTCCTCGCCGGAGATCAGCGTGACCGAGGAGGGTGCCTGAGCCACGGACTCCGCGCGGCGGGACACGGCCGTGACCTCGCTGATCGGGACGAGCTCGATGCGGTCCAGGGTGAGCTGACCGTCCGGAGGCACCTCGATGCGCTGCTCGACCGTCTCGAACCCGCGGAGGGCGACGCGCAGCTCGCGGGCACCGGCCGGCACGGCCTGCGCGACGACCGGCGTGTAGCCCACCGGGACCCCGTCGATCTCGACCACGGCACCGCGCTCCGTGGCGCTCACCGCGACCGACCCCGTCACCTGGATGAGGCTCACGGGCACCGTGGCAGTCTGCCCGGCCTCGACGGTCACCAGGGCCGGCTGGCTGCGGAAGCCGCTCTTGCCGAAGTAGAGGATCTGCTGACCGATGGGCACGTCCGCTTCGCACGGGCTCGTGCAGAGCACGGCCGCCTCCTCGGAGCCCAGGCGGACCTCGGCGCCCTCCTGCCCCGTGATGGCGAGCGTGCCGGTGATGCGCTCGAGCTTCCCGGCCACCTCGACCTTCTGCCCCACCCTGGGCATCGAGATCTTCTCGCTCGTGAAGTCCTCGTACCCCTCGTGCTCGATCAGGAAGGTGTAGTCACCGGCGGGCAGCGCGATGGTGGCGGGCGTGGTGGCCACCGCACCGAGGCTCTTCCGACCGACGTAGACGGTGGACCCGGGCGGGTCGGAGTCGAGCTCGACGAGCACCACGTTCTTCTCGATGGACTTCATCGCCGCCTGGATCGTCGGGTTGTCCCCGTTCGACAGGCTCACGGCCAGCGCGTACCAGCGGTAGGCCTCCGGGTACTTCTGCATCGACACGTACGTGTGCCCGACGTTCCCCGCGGTGAACGCGTTCGGCGAGAGCCGGTTCGACTGCATGAAGTGGATGAGGGCCGTGTCGTAGTCGAACTTGTCGTAGGCCGCGGCGCCCATCTTGAACAGCGTGTCCGCCTCGTCGGCGATGGACTGGGCACGTGCAGTCGTGGCCAGTCCCCCGAGGGCGAGGAGAGCGAGGGCGAGCGACAATCGATTCATGCTGGGACTCCAGGTCAGCGGTCCGGAGAGCATGATTGGCGGGGGTCGACGGGGAGAATCGAAATCGACACCCCGCCGAGGGACGGCTCCAGGAGCCGCGTTCGAACGCCGATTATCCAGGATGGCAGGTGGATGTCACCCAGGAGGCAGCACGTTCACCGTTCGATGGCGGCTCGGCGCAGGAGAGGCCCGGGCCGTCAGAGCGACGCCCCGTCGTAGACCATGACGTTCGCGTGGTCGCGCGCGTCGACCCCTTCGAGGCAGCCCACGTTGATCATCGCCATCGGGCCGTCCGGACCGACGCCCGAGCCGTACGGACGTACGCCGCACACCTTGCAGAAGCCGTGGTGCACCGACTTCTTCCCGAACTGGTAGTCCTGATACAGGTCCTCGCCGCGGACGACCTCCAGGGCCGCACCGGGGACGAAGGTCATCAGGGTGCCGGCCCGCCCACAGATGGAGCAGTTGCAGCGCATCACCTGCTGGAGTTCGGTCTCGACCCGGAACCGGATCCCTCCGCAGTGGCAGCTTCCTTCGTACGTCATGTGGCCTCCGTCGTCGTTGTCCTCCCCTCCTATGTCCCCCTCGCGACGGCCCGCTTGGACGAACGCGTCACTCACCGAGAGTGACAGATGTCATGACAGAACACGACGGGTCTGAGTCATGAGCGTCGGGCGGCCGGGTGATGCGCTCACGATGAGGACCCTCGAACGCCGATAATCCAGGCAGGCCAGCTGTGGCGCGGAGTTGGCCCACCCGCTGCAATGGAGGACGACATCGAAAACAGGAGCCCACGATGACCTTCGCCCTCACGCTCATGACCGCCTTCGCCGGGATCACCTTCTCCACGGACACCACCACGCCCACGCCCTCGGGCACGACCGACATCGGCGGCATCCAGGTGACCTTCGAGGCGAACGACGCGCCGGACGCCGAGCCTGCCCTTCCCGCCTCCATGGAGCTGGCCCCCGGCATCTCCTTCTCCATCCCGGCCGACGGGCTGCTCACCCGGGACCAGACCGACGCCCTCGACCGCAAGGTCTCCGTCGCGTCCTACGTGCTCCACCGGCCCTTCGGCATCGCGCCCACCGTGCCCCAGGGGCCCGTCGGCGACGCCAGCCGCGTCCGGACCTGGGGTACCGGCGACACGGCGCCCAGCGCCACGAACGACGCGCGCTGGCAGGCGGTCGACTGGTGCCGCATGCACAACGCCTACGACAGCTACCCCGTGCGCGTGACCACGGTGTACGACCGTGAGCTCCCCAACGGCGAGCGCATGAAGACCGTCGACTGGACCTGCACCGCGGGCTCCGCCATCGAGAGCCGCTCGGCCCACCCCATCCTGGGCGTCGGAGCCACCGCCTCCATCGCGCGCCGGGCCGCTCACGCGCGGGCCGATGGCCACTGCGGGGGCGACCAGTACCCGATCTGGCGCGGTGTGCAGAGCCACACCATCAACGAGCACGGCGAGCACGAGGTCTGGCACCTGTTCAACTGCAGCCCGCAGACCCGGAAGATCGAGGGTCCGCACCACTGGACGGCTCCGCCGACCTCCTACGACGTCGAGACCGAGCCCGAGCCCGAGGAGAACCCCCCCGTGCCGCTGCCCGGCTTCGAGCCGCAGGACTTCCCGACCGGCGGGACGATCTGGGTGCCCGAGGACGACACGGGGAACGACTACTTCGAGGGCGTGTACTGGCTGACCTGCGCCATCAACGCCAACTGCGAGTCCCTCGTCCCCGACTGCGAGCTCGACGCGTTCTGCGACACGAACGAGCACACGAGCGGCCTGCCCGGCACGGACTACGGCGAGATCGACTTCGACTGAACCGGCTCAGGGCTCGCAGGTGTACGAGGTGGCGGTGGTGGTGTCGACGACACCATCACCGTCGTCGTCGTCTTCGGTGTGCACCGCACGCCCGAACGCGTCGTACGTGGTGACGCTGGACTGGTCGGGCGTCCCGTCGCCGTTCGTGTCGAAGGAATAGCCCGTCTGGAGCGAGCCGCTCCAGGTGTACGCGTAGATCTCGGTGGCCACACCGGCGTGGATGAACCGCTCTTCGGTCATGTTGCCCGCCGCGTCGAACGTCCGCGTCCAGCCCTCCACGATGACGCCGTCCCCATCGAGGTCCTCCTCCTGGGACACCTGGTTCCCGGCGGCGTCGTACGTCCACGTGATGCGCTCGAGGAGCGTGTTCGCCGCGTTCATCGTGTCCTGGACCAGCAGATGGCCCGCCGCGTCGTACGTCTTGACCACCCGGGTGTCCCAGACCCCGTCCGGAGCGCCGCCGAACCCGTCGTGCTGCGCTTCGATCTCGTTGCCCGCGGCGTCGTAGGTGTACGTCCAGACCTCGTCCTGGGCGCTCGTGTACGTGCCGTCACCGTCGTTGTCGTAGCGCTCGGCGACCAGGTGCCCCTGGGCATCGACCTCGTGGGACTGCCCGCGCACCAGGACGCCCGCCTCGTAGCTCAGCAGGACGAAGGAGTCGGCGGGGCCCGGCCAGGTCCGGTCCTCCCAGGCATCGTCGAGGCCGTCGCCGTCGAGGTCCTGGGCGAACCGGATGCTCCGCCCCTGCTCGTCGTACTCCCACGTGGTCCGCGCGTCCGGCGTGCCGTCGTCGTCGCTGTCGGTGACCGAGGTGTGGACGGCCTCGTTGCCGGTGGACGCGTGGTACGTCCAGGTGTCGAGCTGGTCGATGGTCCCGTCACCGTCGTTGTCCCGGGTCAGCTCCACACGGCGACCCTGCGCGTCCAGCGTGGTCGTGCGGCGCGACGTCACCGTGCCGGCCGGCAGCACGACCATCTCCCTGAGGAGCTGGTAGGTGTGCGTGGGATCCCAGTGTATCGTGTCGCGCGTGTCGAACGCGCCGTCCCCATCCATGTCGATCTCGCGCACCGTGGTGTCGGCGGTCTCCGTCACCACCATCCTCCAGTCGGCCACCCCGTCCCCATCGTCGTCACGCGTCCCTGTCGTGACACACGGGACCTCGACGTCGGTGTCTGCATCGGTGTCGGTGTCCGCGTCTGCATCGGTGTCCGTGTCGGTGTCCGCATCGGCATCCGCGTCCGCGTCCGTATCGGTGTCGGTGTCGGTGTCCGTCTCCGCGGGCGGATCGACCGGATCGGGCTTGCAGGCGGCGAGACAAAGGACGATGGGGAGCAGACGCATCGGGACCTCACGCGACGGGCACCACCGGACAGTATCCGGATGTGCGGGTAGGAGGTCAGGATGTTCCTGACCCTCTCCGTCACCAGCTCGAGCCCCCCTGCCACCGACGTCGGCTTCGTGCTGCACAAGCATCCCGGCCACGCACGTCGGCAGGATCTCGCGTTCGGGACTGCCCACGTGCTCTGGCCCGAGGCCACGCCGGAGCGCGCGCAGATGGCGGTCGTCGTGGAGGTCGACCCGATCGCCCTCGTGCGCGGCCATGCGGGCTCCAGCCAGGACGGTCCGCTCGCCCAGTACGTCAACGACCGTCCCTACGCGGCCAGCTCGATGCTCTCGGTGGCCCTGGCCCAGCTGTTCCGGACCGCCATGGCCGGCACGTGCAGGACGCACCCCGAGCTCGTCGACCACGCCTGGGATCTGGAGGTGCACCTCCCCGTCGTGCCCGCCCGCGGCGGGGAGGCCCTGCTGCGCAGGCTGTTCGAGCCCCTCGGCTACACCGTGATCATCGAGCGGCTACCTCGCGACGAGACCCACCCGGACTGGGGGATGTCGTCGCTCGTGGACCTCCGGCTCGCGCACCGCCTGCCCATCGCGCACGTCCTCCGGCACCTGTACGTGCTGGTGCCGGTGCTCGACGACGACAAGCACTACTGGGTCGGCGACGACGAGGTCGACAAGCTCCTGCACCGCGGCGAGGGCTGGCTGGCGGACCACCCCGAGAAGGACGCCATCGCCCTGCGCTACCTCAAGCGGCGCCGGAGCCTGGCTCGGCAGGCCCTGCGGCGCCTGGTGGACGAGGACGTCGAGGAGGAGGTCGAGCGCACCGGCTCCACCGAGGAGGCCCTCGAGAAGCCGATGTCGCTGCAGCGCGTCCGCATCGCCCACATCGCTGCCCGGCTCACCGAGCTCGGCGCACGGTCCGTGCTGGACCTCGGCTGCGGAGAGGGCCAGCTGCTCCGGGCGCTGCTCGCGGACCGTCGCTTCGAGCGGGTGCTCGGCATGGACGTGTCCCCCAGCGACCTCGAGCGCTGCGAGCGCCGCCTGAAGCTCGACGAGCGGCCGGCGCACTGGCGCGACCGCCTCACGCTGATCCAGGGGTCCCTCGGCTGGCGGGACGCCCGGCTGGACGGCTTCGATGCGGCCGCCGTCGTGGAGGTGATCGAGCACATGGAGGAGGACCGGCTCGCGGACTTCGCCACGGCCCTCTTCGGCACCAACCGCCCCCGGCACGTGCTCGTGAGCACGCCCAACGTCGAGCACAACGTCCGCTTCGGGGCCCTCCCCGCCGGGGCGTTCCGGCACCACGACCACCGGTTCGAGTGGGACCGCCCCACCTTCCGCGACTGGGCCGTCGGTGTGGCAGAGGCCCACGGCTACGACGTCACCTTCGAGGGCATCGGCGAGGACGACCCCGAGGTCGGTCCCCCCACCCAGCTGGCGGTGTTCACGTGTCGCTGAAGTCCCTCACCGTCCCCGAGCTCTCGCTCGTGCTGCTCGTCGGTCCCAGCGGCGCCGGGAAGTCCACCTTCGCCGCGGCACACTTCTCGCCGTGGGAGGTGCTCTCGAGCGACCACTACCGCGGCGTGCTCACCAACGACCCCAACTGCCTCGACGCCAACGCGCTCGTGTTCGAGGTCCTCGAGACCCTCGCCGCCAAGCGCCTCGAGCGCGGCCTGCTCACCGTGATCGACGCCACCAACGTGCGCCGGGAGGACCGGAGCCGCTGGGTGGCCCTCGCGCGCCGCTACCACGTCCTGCCCGTGGCCATCGTGCTCGACGTCGACGCGAAGGTCGCCCTGGCCCGGAACGCGGGCCGCCCCGACCGCGACTTCGGCGCCCACGTCGTGCGCAACCAGGTGAACGCGCTCCGCAAGGACGTCCGCGGCCTGCAGCGCGAGGGCTTCCGGTACATCCACCGCCTCGACGACACGACCGACATCACGATCCAACGGCCCCGCCCCTGGACCGACAGGCGCGACGAGCGTGGCCCCTTCGACCTGATCGGCGACATCCACGGGTGCCGGGAGGAGCTCGACCTCCTCCTCGAGGCGCTCGGCTACGGGCTCGAGCAGGTCGACGGCGTCTGGCGCGCGTCCCACCCGGACGGCCGGCGGCTCGTGTTCCTGGGCGACCTCGTGGACCGCGGCCCCGACAGCCCCGGCGTGCTCGCGCGGGTCATGGACCTCGTGCAGCACGGGCCCCACCTGGCCGTGCCCGGCAACCACGAGGTGAAGCTCGTGCGGTGGCTGCGCGGGAAGAAGGTCAGCGACAAGCACGGGCTGAAGGCCACCATCGACCAGCTCGCGACGTGCGACGAGGCCTTCCGGGGGCGTGTCCTGGCCTTCCTGGACGGGCTGGTGAGCCACTTCGTCCTCGACGACGGCGCCCTCGTGGTCGCCCACGCCGGCATGACCGAGGCGCTGATGGGTCGCGCCTCCGGCAAGGTCCGCCAGTTCGCGCTCTTCGGCGAGACCACCGGAGAGACCGACGAGTACGGGCTCCCCGTGCGGTACGCGTGGGCGGACGACTACCGCGGCCGGGCGGCCGTGGTGTACGGCCACACCCCGGTCCCGTGGGTGGAGTGGGTGAACAACACGCTCTGCATCGACACGGGATGTGTGTTCGGGGGCGAGCTCACGGCGCTCCGCTGGCCCGAGCGGGAGACCGTGTCCGTGCCTGCCCTGAAGGTCCACTGCGAGCCTCTGAAGCCTCTGGGGGCGCCCACCCACCCGGGTCGTCGCGACAGCGACCTCCCGCACATGGACGACGTCTTCGCGAACCGACGTGTGCAGACCCGCTTCCGGGCCTCCGTGCGGGTGCCGGCCGAGCAGGCCGCCTCCGCCCTCGAGGTCGTCTCCCGGTTCGCGGTGCACCCGCGCTGGCTGATCCACCTCCCGCCCACGATGTCCCCGAGCGAGACGAGCGCCCGTGAAGGCCTGCTGGAGCACCCGGACGAGGCCTTCGCGTACTACCGGGCCCACGGGGTCGAGCGCGTGGTGTGCGAGGAGAAGCACATGGGCAGCCGGGCCCTGGTGCTCGTCGGCCGCACGCCCGAGGCGCTCACGGCCCGCTTCCGCGCGCCCACCGAGGAGCCCGGGCTCGTGCTGTCCCGCCGCGGTCGCAGGTTCTTCGGCGATCGGGCGCTGGAGCACGCGCTGCTCGAGCGGGTGCGCGGGGCCATCGAGGCGCAGGGGCTCTGGGAGGCGCTCGCCACCGACTGGGTACTGCTGGATGCCGAGCTCATGCCGTGGTCCACCAAGGCCATGGGATTGCTCGAAGGCCAGTACGCCCCGGTGGGTCAGGCTGCCCGGCGGTCGACGTCCGCGGCCCTCGACGCGCTCCGGCTCGCCGCTGCCCGGCACGCCGACGATCCCGACGTGCAGGCCCTCGCCGAGCGGATGGACCGCCGTCGTGCCGACGCGGAGGCGTACACGGCGGCCTACCGGCGCTACTGCTGGGACGTCGCCGGGGTCGGTGACCTGCGGCTGGCGCCGTTCCACCTGCTCGCGAGCGAAGGGGCCGTGCACCACGACAAGGCGCACGCCTGGCACATGGAGACCCTGGCGGGGCTCGCCCAGCACGACGAGGTGCTCGTGGCGACCCCGTGGCGCACGGTGGATCTGGCGGACGAGGGCCAGGTCGCGGATGCCGTGGCCTGGTGGACGGCGCACACGGACGGCGGCGGCGAGGGCATGGTGGTGAAGCCCGAGGCCTTCCTGGCCTGGCACCGCGGCAAGGTCGTGCAGCCGGCCCTCAAGGTCCGCGGGCGGGAGTACCTGCGCATCATCTACGGTCCCGAGTACCTCTCGCACCTCGACCGCCTGCGGAAGCGGGGTGTGGGTCGCAAGCGCAAGCTCGCGACGCAGGAGCTCCTGCTGGGCCTGGAGGCGCTGGAGCGCTTCGTGGAGGGCGCGCCGCTGGCGGACGTGCACGCGTGCGTGCTCGGCATCCTCGCGGTCGAGGCGGAGCCCGTGGACCCGCGGCTGTAGCGTGCTCGTCGTCCTGCTCGCCGCCCGCGCCGCTCCCGTCACCGACGCCGTCAGGGTCTTCCGGCCCGAAGCCTACGGCCTCACCTGCCTGGAGCGTGCGAACGGCATGCAGGCCTGCTGGGGCCAGGCGTACGACCGCGCCACACCGATCGAGGTCATGGGCCTCCCGCGCCAGGTCGCATACACGAAGCACGAGCCGGGCGACGTCCCGAGGATCGCCCTGCCCGCCCCTCCCGACGAGCTCGTGTGGGGCTGGGACTACACGTGCGCGCGGATGGGCGGACGCGTGGGCTGCTGGGGCGCCGACGACGAGAACCAGCGCGGGGACGGTGGGGGCCGGCGGCTGCACTGGGACACCGCGCAGGTCAGCGACGAGCCGGCACAGCCCTCCGGGAAGTGCCGTATGCGGCGGCGTGTGCTCACCTGCAGCCCCGACTGGGCGGGGCCGATGGCCGCCTCCCATGCCCCGATCCGCATCACCGACGTCGAGAGCATGGTGTCCTTCGACGGGACCACGTGCGCGCGCCGCGCGGGTGGAGACCTCGTGTGCTTCGGGTACGACGGCCTGGAGCTCATGGCGCCACGGACGGTGGCCGAGGACGTGATCGCGTTCGACGTGGCCCACCTCGGCGCCTGGGTGGCGCTCCGGGCGGACGGTCGGGTGCTCGGGCACGACAAGACCTTCGATCTGCGCGAGCTGTCTTTCAGCCTGCCCGGCGCCACCGACGTGCATCTGGGGGGCGGGGTGGCCTGTGCGCGCAGCCCCACCCGCTTCGTGTGCCTGGGGGAGTACGGTCTGGCCGAGGCGAGCCGACCCGGCGGGAAGCTCGGGCGCGACGCGAACCAGGCCCTCTGCGACCTGGACGCGGGCGTCTGCATCGATCGCATCCGGATGCGGGGGCGCTCGCTCGATCTCACCTGGGTGGAGGCCGGTTGGTGACGGTCTCCCTGGCGCTCGCCACCCTGCCCCCTCCCCTGCCCGCCTGCGGACGCGCGCCCTCCCAGCAGCTGGTGGTGCTCTCCAGGGTGAACGGCCTCGTCTTCGACGTGAACGGCGATCTGTGGGTCGCGGACGCCGGCTCGCTCACGCGTCGCAGCGACGACCTCGACGTGATCGAGGCCTACGAGCCGGGCGCCCACGGCTGGGATGGGGTGTTCGCCCACCCGGACGCCGTCGTCGCCACGAACACCCTCGGGTCGGCATGGGGCTCCGACGGCGACGGGCGCGGAGCGGGCTCATGGGTCGGGGTGATCTGCGAGCGCCCCTACCGTCCACGCATCCCCGGCGCGACGCTCGATCAGGGCGGGGTCTACACTCCGGAGGGTGAGCTCCGGTTCCGGCTGCCCGAGCCCGGTGAGATCACGGCCACGGCCCTGCGCCACAGCGACGGCGTCTTGGCGATCGCCACCGTCTCCCGGCTCTGGGTGTTCGATGCGGGAGGCGAGCTCCTCGGAGAGCGCGAGGTGCTGCCGACCACGGAGGCCTCAGGCCTGCACGCCGATCGCCTGTTCACCGTCGATCGCGGGGAGCTCCGGCTCTGGGGGGCCGACGGACGGTCGATCGCGGTCCCCGGCACCTGGAGCAGCGCGGTGTCCACGGGTCGAGAGCTCGTGGCCACCGAGGCCGGCGGGGATCGCTGGAGCGTTCAGCTCGGGGGTCCAGAGCCGTTCGTGACCCCATGGCCCGAGGGCCGCCCCGAGCCTGCCGCGAGCCCACGGGGGCACAGTGGCATCGAGCTGCGCTGGATGGGCGACGAGCTCGTCGTGGGGCGCGTCCACAGGCGACACTTCCGTGTGCTCGAGGACCTCCCACCCCGCTGGACCCTGCAGGCCCGGAGCGAGCCCCGCGTGGCCATCGACGGCGACCGGTTCGTCATCGCCGGTGACGGGCCCACCGAGGTCTGGTGTGCCCCCGACGGCCGCGGACGCCTGGCGACCAACCGTCCGGGCGTGCTGGCCCGTCGCGTGCCGAGCTCTCAGGGCAGCAGCTCGCCCTTCAGCTGGAGCACCTCGAGCTTCTCGGTGCCCACGTCCGGCAAGATGTACAGCCAGTAGAAGCGGTCGCCGCGCATGGGGACCGTGCTGTTCCCGGGCTCCCACCACGTCGACGTGATCCTGGACGCCGGATCGGACGGGCCGGTCGCCGCATACACCCGCCAGGAGCCCTCCAGGGGCGCGACCGAGACCTCCACGGGCACGGAGCCGTCCCAGTAGGCCGGATCCGACGGGAAGCCCGGCAACCACACCCGCACGAGCTCACCCCAGCCGTACACGCTCTGCCCGAGGACCGCCTCCGGGATCAGCTCGACCCGGTCGCCCTCGCCACCCGGGAAGGCCAGGGTGACCGTGTGCTCGCCGGCATGCTCCAGGAACGACACGGTGGTCGGCTCCGCCGGGCAGCTCGAGTTGCCGACACACTCCGGATCGTCGCAGTCCACGAGCCGGTTGCAGTCGTTGTCCACGCCGTCCTCGCAGTCCTCGTGCTCCTCGGGCCCCACGTCCGGATCGGTGTCGTCGCAGTCGCCCGCGGTGCCGTACGCGCATCCCTCCAGGTTCGGCGCACCGTCGCCGTCCGCGTCCTCGCAGTCGGTGCGGCACGACGCCAGCAGGGCCTCCGCGTCCGCGCGCTCGGCCAGCGTCACCGCCTCCTCGCAGGCCGTCCGCGCGGCCGGATCGCCCTGCTGCGCACAGAGCGATCGGTCCTCGATCTCCAGCGCCGAGAAGGTCAGGCAGTCGCACCGCACCACCGGCGCCTCCACGAGGTCGCACTGTGCGCCGTGCCCGATGTACGCGCCCACGGCCAGCTCGCAGGCCGCCCGCGCGGCCGTCGTCATGCCCGCGCACACGAGCACATCGCCCACGCGGGTCGCCATCTGCAGCAGGCAGATGTCCCGCAGACCCTCGATGGGAACGTCGTCGTCCTCCACCTGGAAGCTCTCGCAGATCGACGGATCCACGAGATCCGCGTTCGCCGTGACCGCGAGCGCCAGGCAGGCGTTCCGCACCGCGGCGGGGAACTGCAGACAGCGGGACGTCTCTCCGTCCCGGACCGCCACGATGTAGGCGCAGGTGTCGCGGAGCTCGGCATCGGCGAGGGCGTCGCAGGCGGCCAGGTCCGCGAACCCGTACAGGAAGATCTCGTCCTCGCAGCGCTCCTGATCGCCGGGACCGACCCCGTCGCACACCGAGAGGTCACCCGCCGCCCTCGCCTCCGCGGAGATGCAGCGCGCCCGCAGCGGGTCCTCGAGCGTCTCGCAGTACCCCTCCTCCAGGGCCTGCAGGCACCGCCCCTCGAACCCCGACCAATCGAGCCAGCCGGCGAGCCCGTTGTGCACCTGGACGTCGAAGCAGACCCGGTCGCGCAGCTCTCCCGGCGGGAGCTCCGCCCAGCGCTCCATCAGGCACGCACCGAGGTCGGGGACGTCGCGGCACCCGGTGTCCGCGTGCACGGCGAACAGCAGGCTGTAGCAGCTCTCGGGGTCGGCGGACCCGTCACAGGCGCTCCAGTCGCCCGTCGACGCCGCGCTCACGACGGCCTCGCAGCCGTCGCAGGGCTGCTGGGCGAGGTCCGCCACCGTGGCCGTGGACGGGAAGCGCGCGATCAGGCTCACCACGCACCGCTCGTACGCGTCGTCGTCGAGCACCAGACACTGCTGGAGGCCGTAGCTCGCCAGCGTCTCGTCGGACCGGGCCTGGAGCTCGATCGCGGGCACCGGCTGCACGGCATCGGCCTCGACCAGCAGGAACCCCTCCACGAACGTGAACTGCACGACGGGATCGGGGTCCACGACCAGGGTGGGTGCAGGGTCGAACGCCAGCCCGGCCACGTCGGTCGCGAAGCTCTTCGGGATGTCCTCCTGGTGGGTGATCTCGCCCAGCGCGTCGGGCCGGATCACGCCGAACTGCAGGCGGAGCGACGCCTCGTAGCTCCCGTCGGGCGCGACCGCGTAGCCCAGGCTGCGCTGGAACGACCGGGCGGGGGTGAGCACCTCGACGGGCCAGGATGCATCGAGGGCCTCGGGCACGCCGTCCTGGTCGGCATCCGTGACGCGTGCCTCCGGGAACGTCGCGCGGGGGCCGGGGGGCAGGAAGCCCAGGATGGGGTCCGGCTCCTCGGTGGGTGTGGGGGGCGGCGGGACCTCGGTGGGCGTGCGCTTGCACCCCAGGGCGACGACGGCGAGCAGGGTGGACCAGCGCATGTGGAGCCTCCGGGCGACCTGCGTGCAAGCGCCGTACCGCCCTACCTCGTCCGCGCGTTCGGCCAGGGCCCGTAGGGGTCGCGGGTCCGCCGGCGGACGCCCACCCCGCGCTGCGGTCCCGCTTCGCGCGCGGGGACCTCGCTCTCGGGCACGCAGACGGCTTCCGGGACGCAGGTCTCGGTGGCCCTCACCCAGGACATCCTGCACAGGGCGACGGCCAGCTCGCCGCATTGCGCCGCACAGAGCCCGTCCGCGGCTGACGAGGGTGGTGGGCACGACCGTTCCGGCCACCAGTGGCTGCCCGAGCGGCCGAGGGTCGCCCGCAGCTCCTCCTCGCCCCAGATCATGACCCCCACGGCATCCTCCCGCGCGGGAGAGAACGCGCAGTCCGTGCAGCGCACGCCGTAGTTCGCGTCGTACACGGCTCCTCGCGTCCCACTGGCCGGGCTGACCCCGAGGAACCGCACCCGCACGAGATGGAGGTCGCGGCCCCAGTGGGACACGGCGTCCACGGCGGGCAGGGGGGACGCTTCGATCTCGACATCCGTGAGGCGGGCCTCGGCATCGCGGAGGACGAGCTGGCCGCCGGCGGCTCCGAGCGCAGAGAGCCGGGCGCCGACGACCTCCACCTCGGCCTCACGCACCCGCAGCGACGGGCCCGTGCTCGCGATGCTCAGGGCACCGAGCACCACCCGACCCGCACCGGGCACGACATCGATGCAGGGACCCTCGGCCCAGTAGATCACGGTCTCCTCGCGACCCGCACCCACGAGGGTGAGCGAACGATCGATGGTGAGGGGCTCCCAATGGAGCCCGGGACCCACCTGGACGACGTCGCAGTCCGGATCCGCCACGGCACGCACGATGGTGCGGTGCGTGGTTCCGACGATGCAGAGGCCAGCGGCGAGGGCGAAAGGAGACAGAGCGGACCCGGCGAAGGGAACCCCTATCGTCCACGCTCGCGGCGGGTGCACCGCCTCAGCGCACGAGGCCCATGCTCCGCATCCGACCGACCGTAGCCGCCTCGACGGCCTCGTCGAAGCCGGCGCTCCCGGCCTTCCGGCGCTCTTCGCGGGCCTTGGCCAGCCAGGCGTCGCGCTCGGCTGTGATGGTGGCCACCTGCTCCTGGAGTTGGCGGCGCTCGGACAGCCGGCGCTGCAGATCGGCATCCCGCTGCGCGGGCGTCATCGCCTGGTAGCTCGCCGGGAGGTCGTGCTCGGGCACCTCCGCGAGAGCCTTCCCGTTCAGGACGTCCCCCACGAGCTCGCCGCCCCCCGACGCCACACCCGCACCGAGCTTGTTGAGCGCGCTCCGCCGGGATGCCCGCGTGGACAGGCTGCTCGCCCAGTTCCCGAGCACCTTGGCCTCGTACGCACGACCCTGCTCGTTGCCGTAGGCGAGCCCGTTCTCGGCGAGGCGCCGCTCGAGCACGTCCAGACGCTCGTCGTACGGGGTCTCCATGGCCACGGCGCCCCCCGACTGCTCGACCGCGGCGAACGCCCCTCCGCCGATACGCGCGAGGGCCGCCAGATCCGAGCGTGCCGACGCCTCCGTCCCGCACAGCACGGTGTTCACGACGATCCCTCGCTGGGCGGCCCGCTCGGCGAGCGTCCGCGCTGAGACCTGGTCGCGGTAGGGGTGGTCGGGCGCATCGGCCACCACGAACAGCGTGCGGAAGGCACGGTCGCCACCGGACCACTGGAAGCCATCGAGGGCTTCCTGCATGCCCGCCGCCATGGACTCCGGTGTGTCCCCTCCCCCATCGGGCTGGAGGCCGGTCAGGAACGCATGGGCGGCGTCGAGATCGTCGGTGGGCGCGAAGGTCCGCGTCACGTAGGCGTCCCCGCGGTCACGGTAGGCCACGAAGCCCACCCGCACGAGCGGCCGGGGCTCCTGGCTCACCACGGTGTCGAGGATCTGCCAGATGGTGGCCTTGGCCCCCTCCAGCAACCCGCCCATCGAGCCGGTGGTGTCGACGACGAACACCATGTCCACCACGGGCCGATCCCCCCTCTCCGCCGGAGGGGCCATGGGTGGGGCCACCGGAGGCACCGCGGAGATGGGCTCGACGACCGGCGGCGGGGGCTCGACGGGCGCCGGGCGCGGCAGGAGCCGGGGAGCCAGGGCGACGGCGAGGAGCGCGAGGGCGGTGAGGGGCAGGGTGCGGACGTTCACGGGACCTCCAGGGACATGGGCTCAGTACCCGTCCCCGCGGTCGCGGTTCCCTCCGTCGCCGAGGTCGTTACCCAGCGCTTACAGAGCCTCCGTTCCAGGAGCGCGCGGATAGGGGACCTCATGCTGCTCGCCCTCGCCGCAGTCGCTGCCGACCCGTCCATCGTCCAGGGGGTGACGGTCTCCACGCCCACCTACGGTCAGGAGTGGGGCTCGGACGCCATGGCGTCGACCCTCGACGAGCTCGTGTCGGACGGGGTGAACTGGGTGAGCTACCACCCGTACGCCCGCGTGTACCGCGATGGTCGGGTCGAGGCGCGGCTCGACGTCCAGGCACCGCCGGACTGGATCGTCCGCCCCATCCGGGAGGCCCACGCGCGGGGCGTGAAGGTCATGGTGAAGCCCCACCTGGCGTACTGGGGCAGCGGGTTCGGCTGGCGTGGCGACATCACCTTCGACGACCCCGTGGCCCGTGAGCGCTTCTTCCGCGAGTACACCGCGTGGATCGAGGCGGTCGCGAGGGTCACGCGCGACGCGGACGCCTTCGTGGTGGGAACGGAGCTCGACGCCACCCTCGCGGACGAGGCGGCCTGGCGGGAGGTCATCCGTCGGGTGCGGGCGGTGCACGGGGGCCACCTCACCTACGCCGCGAACTGGGACGGGTTCGATCGGGTGCCCTTCTGGGACGCCCTGGACGCGGTGGGCGTGCAGGCGTACTTCCCGCTCGTGGGGTCCAGCGGATCCCCGACGGAAGCGGACGTGCACGCCGGCTGGGACCGCGTCCTCCCGCGACTGCACCGGGTGAGCGCCCAGACCGGGAAGCCCGTGGTGTTCACGGAGCTCGGCTACGACGAGGGGCCCCAGGCGGCCCGGGAGCCCTGGGCGTCGGGGCGGGGAGCTCCGGAGCTCCAGCGCATGCTGCTGCGGGTCGCCCTGGAGCGCGTCGCCGCCGACCCGGTCGTGCGCGGCGTCTTCCTCTGGAAGTGGTTCCCCGGGGAGCTCCCCCATGGAGACTTCCAGGTGAGCCGTCCCGACCTGCGCGCCGTCCTGCGTCGGGCCTGGCGCTGACGCCCTACTCGTCCTGCCAGAGCGCGAGGCCGTAGTACGCCTCGGCCTGCCCGACGCGGGCCACGGTGAAGTCGCCGGCGGTCGCCAGCTCGATGTCGAAGCGACTCACCCACAGCGCACCCGAAGGCGCGTCCAGTGCCCGGAGCACGCGGCTCGGGACGCGAGCCGAGCCCACGGCACTGTCGAAGGCGCACGCGACCACCTCCGCACCGCCGTCGTCGTAGCCGACCATCGTGACCACCGTCGGCAGGGCGTCCGTGCCGTCCCAGACCACCTCGAGGTCCTCCGCGACGGGAACCGGCAGGGGCTCCGACGCCCAGACGGGCTGTGTGACCGCGAACCGCGGTGGCACGCGGACGGTCGTCGTGAAGGCGGGCACCTCGCCGCCCTCGGCCTGGACGTCCACGGTCTCGCCTCCCGCGAACTGCGCCGCACCGGGCTCCCAACCGAGGCCGCCATACTCCCCGCTGCCCTCGGCAGGACCGAACGGCGCGCCGTCGATCGTGATCGTTCCGGCCGTGGGGTACGGCACCGGCGGCGACACGAGGTCGCAGTGCATCGCGCGACACCCGAGCACGTCGCTCCGCTCACGACAGCCCAGCGCATCGGCCCAGAGGTAGGGGTTCACGGCCGTCCAGCGCAGGTCGTTCCGGGACTCCCCGAACGCCGCCGCCACGGACGCCTCGGACGTCGGGCGGGTCTCGGTGACGGCAGCCCCGACGACACCGACCCGGCCCGCGAGCTCCGGGAGCTGTGATGAGGAGGACGACCGTGGCGGGCAGGAAGCCGACGGGCCGGGCGGTCGAGAGCATCACCCCATCCTACCCTGTGCGAGAATCCGGCCATGCTGACCCTCCTGCTCGCCTGCACGGCACCCCTGCCCGGCATCCACCCCTTCACGCCCGGGTGTTCGGGGACCTGGCAGCCCACCGACCCCGCCAACCTGGCCCCGCCGCCCATCGAGGTGGTGTTCACCCCCGACGACACGTGGTCCTCGCGCCCACCGGTCCTGGTCGAGCCCGCGGTGATCGAGGATCTCGCGCTCACCCAGTGGGCCACCTGGGAGGACACCTCGGCGGACCCGGCCTGCGGCACGCCCATCGTGCGCGGGATCGGCACGGCGACCGTCGGGATCGAGGGCTTCTCGGGCTCCGGCAGCGTCACCCTCGCGGTGGCGGACGACGGCCGGTACGCCCACAGCGTGGCGAACCTCGAGCTCACGGGCGTGACGGGCGACCTGGCGGACCGGCTCACGACCCGGGTCGACTCCACCGGCGCCGAGGAGGGCGCGACCCCCGTGCTCGGCTGGTCGGACCTCGGTGGGGACGCCACCTACGAGCTCGCCGGTCGCACCGAGCGCTCGAACATCACCATCGATGCGGGCACGGTGACGGCGACCTACGACTGACGGGGCCAGATCAGGAGAAGAGGTACCAGATCGCCATCCCCACGGCCGCCAGCGCCACCCCCGCGATCACGAGGCGCCCCCGACCGCCGGAGCGCTGGGCGTCGAGCTCCGCGAGCCTCTCGGGAGACACCTGGCAGCGCGACACGAGGTCACCGGTGGCACACCCGACCACCACGTCCACGGGCGACAGGGCCAGCGTGTTCGTCACCAGCCCCACGGCCCGACCCACGATCTGGGTCGCCTCCTCGCGCACCCCGTACAGCTCGGGCGGATCGGCGGGATCGCTCGTCGCGAACCGGGAGAACCCGTCCTGCAGGTGCGCGAGCGTCGCAGTCGCATCGATCGGACGGGCGTTGAGCGCGTCGATCATCGAGCGGGCCCAGGCCTCCACGGCCTCCTTCCGTTCCCGACCCAGCGCCGCGTAGTCGGGCCTGGACGCCGGGACCTCCCGGACGTCGGCCTCCCAGTCCGCCAGGACCTCCGGGTCCACGCTGTAGTCGAGGTCCGCGGACGGGTCGGCCAGCCAGCGCTTCACCCCCGAGAGCACCTGCACGGCACGGGTGCCCGCGCTCGCGACGTGGAGCGTGAGGAGCTGGGGATCGGCGTCGAACCCGAGGTGGAGAGGGACCAGGATGGCCCGGATCTCCGCGAGCAGGTCCCGGGCGCGCGGGTCGGTGGCGCGGCCCTCCGCCACCGTGACGATGAGGTGGGTTCCCGCCATCCACCAGCCGAAGTCCTCCAGGCCCGTACGCATGTGGAAGCCGACGTCATGCCCGAGGGACTCGTCGTCGACCTGCTGCGCGATGAGCGAGACAGCGCGCACCAGCCGCGCGCCGATGCGGTGGAGGAGAGCGGCTGCCCCCTCCAGCTCGAGGACCTCGGGGATCAGGTGCTCGACCGCAGTGGCGGTCGCGTCGGCTGTCTGACGCCGCGACTCCGCTCCCGGATCCGCCGTGCCGCCCTGGGCCGTCAGCACCTTCGACGCCCAGCGGTCGGCCTGGACGCACAACCGGCGCACAGCGGCCTCGTCGTACTGGACGAGTGCGGAGGCGATGGCCCCCAGGTCCGCGAGCGCCTCGTGCTCGCCGAACACCCCGGGCGTCTGGAGACGGATCCACCGCTCGGGATCGAGGCCCTCGAGGACGGGCCAAGCGGCGAGCAGCGTCTTGCCCTCCTCGACCTCGTCCGTCACCATCGCCAGCCCCACCGCTCCGACCGCTCGTCGCAGAGCATGGGTCAGTGGATCCACCTCGTCCTCCATCACCTCTCCTCGCATGGACGTCGTTATGGCGTCCGCCGGAGGAGAGCATGTCGTCTGCGTGGAGTGTGTTCGCTGTCCCGGCATCCGAGCTCGCGAACATGGGGCGTGCCCTCGCCGGGCTCGAGCTGCAGGACGGCAAGCTGTTCGTCGGCTGGACGCTGGCCCCCGTCCGCGGCGGTGAGCCGTGGGTCGCCTTCGGCATCGAGCACCAGGGTTGGCGATACGTCGAGCCCGTCAGCGACGACGACCTGCCGCCGTCCTTCTTCGGAGCCTTCACCCGCCTGGTGAGTGTGTACGGCGCCAGCAACACCGACAGTGTCCTCGTCACCCAGTACGTCCGTGGGACTCCACGCATCCAGCGTGACACCTGCTATGGCGCCAGCCTGCTCCCGCTCGTCAACGTGCTCGGGTTCGACGTCGTCTCTCTGGGGTCCTGGGGTGGCTTCGGCATCAACCCGCCGGAGCTCTCGGGCGACTGCCATCCCCTGGATGCCGTGCCCCCGCTCGACGGCTCCGCACGCACCTGCGCCCCGCTGCCCGATCCTCTGGCGATCACGGAGTCCCTCGAGGAGCTGGAGGCCGCCGCCGGCGGGAGTCCCGAGGCCCGCGCGCGCTGGGCGCTGGCGCTGGTGTACCGGGAGGTGGACGTCTACGAGGGGATGGACGTCCTCACGTCGCTGCGCCGGGAGCTCTCGCCGGACAGCCCGGTGGGCCGTGCCGTCCATGCCCTGCTCGACCAGGTGGGCTGGTAGGCGTTCAGCCGCCCACGATGCCGAGGAGCCCGGCCACGTAGGCCTGGGGGTCGCCTCCGACGTCGTGCAGCAGGTTGCGGATCCGGACGAGATCGAGCTCGCGTCCACCCACCCGGACCCCGGCACCCTCCCGGGCCGTGCCCAGGAACAGCGGCGTCCAGCCGATCGCCGCGGCTGCCGCCTCCAGGGCCTCGACCCGGTCGGGCCGGATGGAGAAGACCAGCTCGAACTCCCCGTGGTGGGCGGCCAGGAACGCCACCGGCGGCAGTCCGAGCGCGCCCGCGAGCCGCGCCGCGCCGGGCTCGAGCAGGGACGCGGGATCCGCCTCGACGTCCACGGCGACGCCGTTCAGACGCGCGAGCTGGTCGATCGTCGCGAGCAGCCCGTCCGAGGTGTCCATGGTAGCGCTCGCGACCCCGCGCAGCGCCCGTCCCTCCGCCAGCCGGGGCATCGGCCGGTAGTCCGTCTCGCTGTACAGCTCGGCGGGCGTGTGGAGCAGCGCGGAGGCCGCGAGCGCAGCACCCGCCCCGAGCGGCCCGGATGCGTAGACGCGGTCGCCCGCGGCCATGCCCATGCGGCTGTGGTAGCCGTCTGCCGGCACCATGCCCGCCGCAGTCACGCTGATCTCGAGCTGCGGCCCGTCGTTCGTGTCGCCGCCCAGCACGAAGGTCCCCGCCGCCTCGCACGCCTCGCGGACCCCGCGTGCCACGGCCTCCTGCACGGCCGCGTCGTCCCCGGGCAGCGTCACGCAGAGCAGGAGCCCGATGGGGTCCGCGCCCACGGCGGAGAGGTCCGACACACTCGCGATCACCGCGGTGCGACCGGCCGTGAAGGGGTCCTGGAACAGACCTGCGGCCACCTCCTCGATCAGGGCGTCCACCGTGAGGGCGAGCAGGCGGCCGTCCCCGAGGTCCACGAGCTCGGCGTCGGTCTGGTGTACGGCCCCGACCTGCGCGGGGGGACGGGGGAGCAGCGCTGCCCAGCGGGAGAGCACCTGGTTCTCGTGGATGGCGTGGATGGCGTCGTTCACGGGCATGTGCGGATCCTCCGGGGGAGCACGTCGAAGCGGACGGTGCGGGCGCGATGGAGCTCGCCGTCGAGCTCGAGATGGGCGGGCGCGTCGAGCTCCACGGTCACCGACCGGACCCTTGCGCAGTGGGTGCCGGGACGCCCCGAGAAGCGTCCGCGCGCGAGGGCCACGAGCGCCACCAGGGTCCCGAGCCGCCCGCGCCCCTCGAGGAGGTCGACCTGCAGGTGCCCGTCCGTGGGGTCGACCGGCGTGTCGTACCGGAAGGTGCCCGAGAGCCACTCCGTCTCCAGCACGCTCAGGTTGTCGATGCACAGCGGCACGCCCTCGAGGCCGGGGAGGTCCACACGACCGTGGAGCCCACGGTGCCGGGCCAGCGTCCGCAGCGCCGACCAGAGGATGGCCGCCAGCGTCGACCGCGACTTCAGCGCCCGCAGCACGGCGTCCCCGTCGTTGAAGAAGGCGTTCGCCGCCGCCGTGACCCCGACGGACCCGCTGACCATCGCCAGGGACTCCCCGTCGTCCCAGGTGCACGCGATGACGTCGCGCAGCACGGCCTCCCCGGCGTCGATGCGCACCGGGATCCCGTCCACCGCGCGGCGGACGGGCTTGTGGAAGTCGTTGGAGCTGCCGAGCCCGACCGCCCCGAGCACGAGGTCCTCGAGGGGCACGTCCCCGCGCTCCCGGTCGAGCGCGTTCACGAGGGCGTTCACCGTGCCGTCCCCGCCCGCCGCCACGAACATCCGCGTGCCGGACGCGATGGCCTCGCGCACCGGGCTCCAGTCCGGCCCGAGCGTGACGACCGTGGGCGTGCACACGGCCTCCAGGGCGTAGCGGACACGCTCGAAGCGCTCGCGGCCCCGGCCACCGTGGGCGCCCGGGTTCAGCACGACCAGGGCGGGCGGCCTCACACCTGCTCCCGGGAGGGTCGGGCCAGGAGGGCCGGCAGGGCCAGGACGGCCACGAGGAGCAGGAAGGGGGCCCACCCGGGCCGGAGGAGCGCGGCCTCCCCGAGGTGGATCCAGACGAGCCCGAGCACCCCGTACACCAGGAGCGGCCCTGCCTCGTCGTCGCGCTCCACCGGCAGGAAGCGCACGTGCACCGCGGCGAGCCCGGCGAACCCGACCCCCCAGAGCACCAGCCCTGCGAGCGAGCCGGCCCACACGGTCCGGACGAGGGCCAGCGAGCCGACGAGACCCACGGCGCCGAACGCCGCGCTCGCGAGCACCGCCGGCCTCCGCCCGAAGTGCACGGCGAACGTGTCGTAGCCGCTGGCCCGGTCCGCTTCGACGTCCTTGAGGTACCCGAGCAGCACGAAGGTCGCGTAGGTGCCGAAGGCGCTGAGCATGGCCGGGCGGATCCCGGGGTGGAGCACGACCTCCCAGGGCCGACCGCCGTGGGCGAGGAGCCCGATGAGCGGGAGGAGCGCCACGATCCAGCTGTTCCAGGGGGGACCGCCCCACCAGCGGCGCTTCAGGACCGTGTACGTCGCGAGCCCGACCACCGACACGAGCGACACCGCGAGGGTCCAGGGGTTGAGCCACGCGAACACCGCGGCGCAGGCGGTCAGGCCGGCCAGGCTCACGGCCAGCACGTGCGGAACGGAGATCTCCCCGCGCACGAGCGGCCTGTAGGGGGCCGAGAGGGAGTCGGTGTCGATCTGGGTGGTGTCGGTGAGCGCCTGACCGAGCCCGTAGGTCAGGAAGAACGCGAGCATCGCGAGCGCGAGCCCGACCCCCTGCACCCGGTCGCCCAGCGCCAGACCCACCCAGCCCACCGATCCCGACACGAAGAACAGGTAGGGCCGCAGCGTGACCCAGTAGCGCGGCCAGAACTGCGGATCGGTCGGTGGGAATGGCGCGCTCATCCGATGCCGAGCTGGGCCCAGAGCGACGCCAGGACCTCCAGGGTGTGGTCGATGTCCGCCTCGGTGTGGCGGGCGTTCATCGTGAACCGGAGGATGGAGTGGTGGTGCGGGACGGCCGGGTAGCGCGCGATGCCGCACTTCACGCCGGCCTCGTAGAGCGCGAAGGCCAGCGGGATCAGCCACTTCTCGTCGCCGACCTGGATGGCGACGATGGGCGACTCGAGCTCGGGGACCTCGAGCCCGGCGGCCCGCGCACCCGCGTGGAAGCGACGGGCGTTGGCCCAGAGACGTTCGCGATGCTCGGGCTCCTCGTGCATGATCCGGATGCTCTCCAGCACGCCGGCGCACGTGGGTGCGGGCAGGGTGGCGGTGAACAGCGCCCCCCGCGACATGAACCGCAGGTACTCGATGAGCGCGGAGTCGCCGCTGACGTAGCCCCCGGCCGCCCCGGGCGCCTTGCTGAACGTGCCCATGAGGACGTCGACAGCCCCCTCGAGGTCGTAGTGCTCCTCGATCCCGAGGCCGGTGGGCCCGATGACGCCGAGGGAGTGCGCGTCGTCGATCATCAGGCGCGCATCGTGGGCGTCCGCCACGCGCCGGAGCCCCGGCAGGTCGGCCAGGCCGCCGTGCATGCTGAACATGCCGTCCGTGACGATGAGCACCCCGTTCACCTCCTCCCGGTGCTCGGCGAGGAGCGCGTCCAGGGCGTCCACATCGCGGTACGGGAACTCCATGGACCGGCAGCCCGCGTAGCGCACGCCGTCGTGGATGGACGCGTGGGACACGTGGTCCACGACGGCCAGGTCACCGGGGTCCATCAGGGCCGTGAGGATCCCGACGTTGGCCTGGTAGCCGGACGGGTAGATCAGGGTCTCCTCGCGCTTGTGGAGCTCCGAGAGCCGATCCTCGAGGGCGCGGAGGTAGCGGTTGGTTCCGCCCAGCACCTGCGCGGAAGGTGTGCCGAATCCCACATCGTCGACGGCCTTCTTCACGGCCTCGTTCACCCGGGGGTCCAGGTGGAGCCCGAGGTAGCTGTTGGAGTCGAAGCAGATCATCTCCTTCACGTCGCCCGTGAAGGCGTCGCGGACGGTGATCCGCGCGTCGAGGGGCCCGAGCAGCTCGATGCGGTACTGGACCTGGAAGGCCCCGAGCTCACGGACGCTCGACGCGTAGGCGTGGAAGCGCTCGCACTTCTCGAAGAGGTTCCGGCTGTCGGTGTGCTCGAAGCTGTCGAGCGGGATGCTCGCGAGTCTCTCGAGGTCGGACGGGGTCGCCATGCTGGCCTCCGGCGCGGGTACGGGTCGCTGTTTGCAAGCACCGTACCCGCATCTTCGCGACGACCGTCGTCCTACCGCTCAACGCCCGCAGCTCTCGTGACCGATGTCCACGTCCATGGCCTCGCCCATGAACTCGATCCGCCATGCCGGTGGGCTCGCCCAGTTCTTCGAGGGGTCGTGGAAGGGGATCCAGGCTCCGGCGCCGTAGCGCCGCCCGGGCTCGATCGTCGGGAGGGTCGCCCCCCGGTTCTCTGTCGCGGTCACGGGCGCCTCGCCCACGGTGAGCGGCCAGTCGTAGGGGGTGAGCTCCTCCACCGACCACGAGCTCGAGAAGATCTCGGCCTGCGGCGTGCAGCGGAGCGAGTAGAGCTCGAACCCTTCCGGGAGGACGTCGCGCGCTCCCACGATGTCGGCCTGGAGGGTGCCGTCCGGCATCTCCTCCACCACGAGCTGCCCGGTGCAGCGCCCGTCCTCGCAGGGATCGGCGCAGCCCACGACGAACACACTTCCACACAGGATCATCCAACGTCCCATGACGAACCTCGCAAGCAATGACAACAGCGCGGGCCATCCGCCCGCACCCGAACGCTACCACAGGTCGTGGCGGATCCGCGCTCTTGACCCCGCGCGCCTTCGCTGCCTACGATCGGAGCGGGACCCCGTCCCGTTTGCCTTGTCTCTTGTCCGTGGGTTGTCTGATGTCTCTCGTGCTCTCGGGCCGACGTGCCCTCCTGTCGTCGTTCGTCCTCCTCGCCGCGTGCTCGCCGAGCGGTCTGTCCGCCCTCACCGCGCCCGATGTCGAGCCCACGCCCGTGGCGGACCCCGATCCGGAGCCGGACGTCACCGACGACACGCCGGATCCGACCGTCCCGCCCGACCGCCCCACGCCGCCCGCACCGGACGCCGACCCCTACGCCCACATCGTGCAGGTCCAGCGCACCGACGCGATGTTCACCGCGTCCGGCAGCCAGTGGACCCTGCAGTGGCCCGGCACCGACGCCATCGGACAGGCCGTGTACCAGCAGGTCGGCGACGACTACGACTTCCTCGTCGTGTACACGGACCGCGAGGTGGTCGACGAGTACGCCCGGGCCATCAAGTACGACTACAGCACCGGCGGCCTCGGCGACCAGTGGACCGGTCCGGGTGCGCCGTCCCCGCTGGACGCCGGGAGCGCCGGCCGGCTCGATCAGATCGACCTCATGACGTGGACGGGCCTGTACGCGTACGAGCCGGACGAGACGAGCATCGTGGTCCACGAGACGACCCACCGCTGGGCCGCGTTCGCCGAGGTCGCCGGGGGCAGCCTGACCGACGGGTGGGGCGGCCACTGGAACGTGTGGACGAGCACCGGTGGCAACTCGGCCGTGGGGTACGGCGATCTGGTCGACCTCGGGACCGGTCGGTTCCGCTTCACGGTCAGCTACCCGCTGTCCCTCTCGCCGCTCGAGCTCTACCTGGCCGGCCTGGCGCCGGCGTCCTCGGTCACCGACCTCTTCCGCGTGGAGAGCCGCTCGGCGTTCACGCCGTCCGTCCCGGAGTACGACCCGAGCTGGGGAGCGGAGTCCTACGGTGAGGACGTGGAGTTCTCTGGGACCCGCGTGGACTTCGACATCGACGACGTCATCGCGGCGAACGGCCCGCGCACGCCGGCCTTCGGCGCCGCCCCCACGACGTTCCGGTTCGGCTTCGTCCTCGTGTGCGAGTCCGTGTGCACGGACGCCGACCTCGACGTCGTGGAGGCGCAGCGCACGGCCTTCCCGGCCGCCTGGTCCGCGGCGACGGGCGGTGTGTCGACCGCCCTCACCGACCTCGTGCCCTGAGCGTCAGTGGCTCCCGCCCTGTCCGCAGGACTCGCGGGGCTCGGCGACGATGGCGTCGATCGCCTCGGGCTCGAGGTACGCCGCCGTGTAGCTCGTTCCGCGCGACGCGAGCTGGTCGGTGAACGCCCGGATGTGGTTGCGGGAGCCGCAGTGCAGGCTCTCGAGCACCGAGGTGACATCGGCGTCGCGCGGGGTGTCCAGGAGCTCCGTGATGTCGAAGAGGTCGAGGTCCTCGATGGTCGCGCCGACCTGCAGCGCGTCCACCTCCGAGACCTGCCCGAGCCCGACGAGGTCGTCGTAGAGCTGGTCGAGCACGGGGTCGACGAACACGCCCACCGTGTCGTCCGCGACGGGGTCCGGGAGGCCGCGCGCCTGGAGCAGACCGAGCACCGCGTCCATGTGCTGCTGCTCGGAGCCCGCGATGTTCGCGTGGATCTGCAGGCCCCAGGTGTCGTGGAGCGTGAGGTACACGTCGCGAGCGAGCTTCTCCTCCTCGCGCAGGAAGGCGAGCTCGGCAGCCACGAGGTCCGCTTCGGTGACCCCGGGCTCCTCCACGGGATCCGTGACCTCGACCGGATCACCCGGGTCCTGCGCGGACGTCGGGACGCCGGAGCCCGTGGGGGTGCACGCAGCGAGGAAGGCGAAGAAGGGAACGAGGGTCGTGGGTCGCATGGGAACCTCCTGAAGACAGGCTAGGCACCCCGCGGCGACGCACAGTGTGGCGGATCGTCACAGGCCGACGGGTTCACGTGAGCTGGAGCACCATGGGGATGTCGTCCGCCCAGGACCCGTCCACACGCCGCGCGTAGCGCTGCCGATAGCCCTCCCGGACGAACCCGCAGCTCGTGTAGAGCGCGATGGCACCGTGGTTGTCGGCGAACACCTCGAGCGCCACGGTCTCCACGCGCGGGTGGGCACGCGCGGTCTCGACGCAGCGCTCGAGGAGCGCGCGACCGATGCCCTGACGGCGCCATCCCGCGTCCACCGACATCCCGAGCTCCAGGCGGTGGGCGATCTTGCGCCGCCGCCCGACGCGTGCCGTCAGCATCCCGACGATCCGCGCACCGTCGACGGCCACCCAGGCCTGGTCGCCCCGCTCCCGGTCCACCCCCTCGATGAAGGCCCGCTCGTCGTCCACGGTCATGGTGAACTCCTCGAGCTCGGTGAGCGTGAACCAGCTCGCATCCGCGAACACCCCGCGGGCGTAACGGAGCATCTCGGCGGCCTCGTCGGGACGGGGCTCGCGGATCGTCCAGGACATCTCGCCTCCAGACCCGACGCTACCATCGGGCATGCCGACCCCGGACGAGCCCCATATGCGGCCCACGGAGGTCCCATGCATTTCCCCCGTCCCCTCGCCCTCCTCGCCCTCGTCGCCTGCGGGTCGACGCCTCCCGCGCCCACCGAGGAGCCGCCGCCGCCCGCCAACGAGGCGCCCGTCGTGGTGGTGCCGGACGCGCAGATCGCGGACAGCGGTGCGGACGTTCAGCTCACGGGCACCGCGACCGACGTGGACGGGACGGTCACCTCGCTCGCGTGGACCCAGGTGGAGGGTCCCCCCGTGACGCTCGCCCAGGACGCGGGCACCGTGGACCTCGTGGCTCCCGAGGTCGAGGAGCCCACGCTGCTCGTGTTCGAGCTCACGGCCACGGACGACGACGGGGCCACGGACGCCGGCCGCACGACCGTGTACGTCCGCGCGCTGCCGGACCCCGTGGGCCCCACCGCCGAGGCCGGGCCGCCCCAGGTCGTGGACGAGCAGACCCCCGTGCAGCTCACGGGCACCGCGAGCGACGACGGGACCGTCGTGCGCACCACGTGGACCGTGGTTGCCGGCCCCAGCGTGACCCTCCAGGGTGCGGACACCCTCACCCCGACGTTCACCGCGCCCGCCGTGACCACCCCGACGACCCTGCTGGTGCAGCTGGAGGTCGAGGACGACGACGGTCTGTCGAGCACCGACGCGACCCCCGTCGTCGTCCAGCCCGTCAACGCCCTCCCCGTGGTGGACGCAGGACCCGATCAGGCCGTCCTGGCGGGCGCCTCGGTGGGGTTGGCGGCCAGCGCGTCCGACACCGATGGGTCGATCGTGACCCTGGCCTGGACGCAGATCTCCGGTCCCCCGGTCACCCTCGACGACCCCGCGTCCCTCACGCCCGGCTTCACGGCCCCCTCCCCGCTCGTCGCCACCGACATCGTGCTCGAGCTGCAGGCCGTCGACGACGAGGGAGGCGCGGCCCGCGACCAGGTCGTCATCTCGGTGGGAGCGGCCTCCGACGGCAACACGCCGCCCACCGTGGACGCCGGCCCCGACCAGGAGGTGCCCGAGCAGGCCGCCGTCACGCTCGTGGGGACCGCGACCGACACCGACGGCACGGTGGCGTCCACCACCTGGACCCAGGTGAGCGGTCCGCCCGTGGTCCTCACCGACACCGGCGCGCTGTCGACCGGCTTCATGGCACCCGCCCTGGCGCGTCCCGAGGTCCTCGTGTTCCGGCTCGAGGCCGTCGACGACGACGGGGCCCTCTCGGCGTCCACCGTCGCCGTTCGCGTGGAGCCCGTGAACACGGCCCCCTCCGTGGATGCGGGGGTCGATCGGCCCGCCGTGGAGGGCACCGCGGTCACCCTGGCCGGCGTGGCGTCCGACAGCGACGGATCCGTCGTGCGCACCGCGTGGACCCAGGTGAGCGGGCCCACCGTCACCCTCGACGACCCGTCCGTCCTCGCGCCGTCCTTCACGGCTCCACCGGCCGTCCTGCCCGTCGTCCTCGTGTTCGAGCTGGAGGCCGAGGACGACGAGGGTGCGGTGGCCTCCGACCGCGTCACCGTCACCGTCGAGCCCGCCGCCGCCGCCAACCAGCCGCCGTCCGTGTGGGCGGGCGCAGACCAGCGTGTCGCGAACGCGGGTGTGGTCACCCTCGTCGGCACCGCGGAAGACCCCGACGGCACGGTGGTCGCCGTGGCCTGGACCCAGGTCGCGGGCCCTGCCGTGACCCTCACGGGTGCCGACACCCTCACGCCCGGCTTCGTCGCGCCCGACGTGGCCTGCGCCGTCTCCCTCGTGTTCGAGCTCGAGGCCATCGACGACCTCGGCGCCACCCGCACCGACCGGGTCGCCGTGACCGTGGAGGGCGACCTCGCCACGGTCCAGACGCTCCCCTTCCATGCCGACCTGGAGACCAGCCAGGGCGCGCTGCTCGCGGAGGGCGGCGTGTGGGAGTGGGGTCCGGCCACCGGCGGACCCGCGCGCGCCTGGGACGGCGTGAACGCATGGGCGACCGTGCTGGCCGGGAACTACGGCTACGATCAGCACGCCTGGCTCTGCCTGCCCGCCATCGACCGCGCAGGGGCCGGCGGGGCCGTGCTCTCCTTCCGCATGTGGGCGTCCCACGCCGCGGGTGACGCCACCCGGGTCGAGGCGCTGCACCCCGAGCAGGGCTGGGTGGTGCTGGAGGACGTGCGACCCGCGTACGACCGCTCGAGCCCCGTCGGTTGGGGCGCGGTGGGCCAGGTGCCGAAGTACGACCTCGTCACGGTCGGGGTGCCCGACGAGCTGCCCGATCCCGTGCGCCTGCGCGTCGCCTTCCACTCCGACGGCGCGTGGCTGGCCACGGGCTCCTACCTGGACGACCTCCGCGTGGACCTCGAGTCCAGCGACCCCGATGGGGACGGCGTCTCCGGCGTCCGGGGCGAGATGGACACGCTGGGCACCGACCCGTTCATCGCGGACACCGATCGCGACGGCGAGCTCGACGGCGAGGAGGTTCTCGCGGGCACCGATCCCCTCGACCCGTCCGACCTCACCGGCGCGCCCGTGGTGACCGCGCCCATCGCCTGGGACTTCGAGACCGACGCGGGGGCCTTCGTGTCCGAGGGCGGCATCTGGGAGCACGGCACGCCGTCGTCGGGCAACGGGCTCGCCCACAGCGGCGTGAACGTCTGGGGCACGACGCTCGGCGGCAACTACCCGCACGACGCACGGTCGTTCCTCTACCTGCCCGACGTCGACCTCGGCAGCCTCGCGGACCCCACCCTCTCCTTCCGGATCTGGAGCCGCATCGCGGACGGGGACGCCGTGTCCGTGCAGATCCACGACCCCGTGGACGGCTGGGTCGTGCTGGCGCCCGTCACGCCGGCCTTCACGCGCACCGACGCCCTCGGGCAGAGCGGCTTCGGCTCCATCGGGCGCGATCAGCACTACGAGCTCGCGGGGTTCTCGCTGGCACCCTGGGCCGGCCAGACCGTGCGCCTGCGCCTGTCGCTGCACACCGACGGCGCCTGGGTCGGCGCGGGAGCGCTGATCGACGACGTCTCCATCCAGGACGAGCTCTCGGACCCCGACGCCGACGGGCTCCCCGGCGTGCTCGGGGAGTGGCTCGGGTTCGGCACCGATCCGTTCCTGGCGGACAGCGACGGCGACGGCGACACCGACGGCGACGAGGAGTCTGCCGGCACCGTCTCCCTCGACCCTGCCGACCACAGCGGCGCGCTGCCCCTCCTCCCGGGCGACCGTTTGGCCTTCGAGACCGACGACGGCGGCTGCGCGTCCGAGGGCGAGGGCTGGGAGTGGGGCACCGTGGGCTCGGGGCCCCTGCACGGCTGGGACGGCAGCAACGGTTGGGCCACGAACCTCACGGGCAACACGTCCCACGACCACCGCACCAGCCTCTTCCTGCCCCCCGTGGACCTCACCACGGCCGTCGACCCCGTGCTCTCGATGCGCGTGTGGTCCCGCCATGCAGCGGGAGACGCCACGTACCTGCAGGCCTGGGACCCCGACAGCCGCGCGTGGGTCTCCCTCACCCCGGAGCAACCGCCCTACGACGCCACCGGGGGCGAGAGCCTGCCGGGCTGGCGGACCCTCGGGTACCGCGACGGCTACGTGCTCGCCGCCTTCCGCCTGGCGGACTTCACGGGCGAGGTCGTCCGGCTGCGGTTGCGGGCCGCGATGGACGGGAGCTGGCTCGGTCCGGGCACGTACATCGACGAGATCCGGCTCGACGAGGAGACCGCGGACCCCGATGGGGACGGGCTCGCCGGCATCCTCGCCGAGACCGCCCTCCGCGCGGACCCGTACGTCGCGGACACCGACGGCGACGGGGTGGACGACGGTCAGGAGCTCGCGGACGGCACCCTGCCCCACCATCCCTCCGACTGGCTGGGTGGGCCCGTGTGGTCCGTGGGCACGCGCGAGACCCTCACGCTCGACGACGGCGGGCTCTCCACCCTCGGCGACCTCTGGGAGTACGGTGCGCCCGCACAGGGCCCGCTGGCGGGCTTCAGCGACGACCGGGCCTGGGCCACGAGCCTCACCACGGACCACGGCCACGACCGGGACGAGGCGCTCTACCTGCCGCCGATCGACCTCTCTGGCGCCGTGAGCCCTTCCCTGTCGATGCGGACGTGGTTCGCCCTGAACAACGACGCCATGATGCTGGAGGTCTGGGACCCCGTGCTCGGCTGGACCCACCTCGGCGGTGTGACGCCGGCGTACAACACCACCGATGTCTTCGGGTACGCCGCCTGGCGGCAGCCCTCCGGGCGGGACCTCTGGGACCTCGTAGGCGCGGATCTCTCGCTGTACGCGGGCCAGATCGTGTACGTGCGCGTGGTGTTCCGCTCCAACGACAGCTGGCTGGACGCGGGTGTGTTCCTGGACGACCTCGCCGTGGAGGAGGAGGGCGCAGACCCCGATGGCGACGGGCTGTTCGGCGTGCTGGACGAGCGCGGGACCTACGGGACGGACCCGTTCCTGGCGGACACCGACGGCGACGGCACGGACGACGGCGCGGAGGTCACGGCGGGCACGGATCCCCTGGACCCCGCGAGCCACCCCTGACGCTTCACCGATCGAGGTAGGCGCACACCCCGTCGAACATGGACGCCGTGCCGAGCGACTCGCCGGTGGTGGCGTCGAAGCGCGCGAGGAAGTCGTCGCCGGGTCCGGGGAAGGCGAGGACCTGGCGGCCCTTGCAGTCCACGAGCTGGTAGCCGCCGTATGCGGGCGTGCCGGAGAGTGCCCCGAGCGCGGCGCATCGATCGGGGGACACCGTGTCGAGGGCATCCAGATGGGACTGCGCGTGGGCGAAGTTCGCCTGGTTGCAGCGGCTGGAGACGAAGCCCCCCACCGGGCCGGGCAGCCAGCCGAGCACCACGAGGCCCGCCGCCAGGTAGAAGCCCGTCCGGTCGCGGGGCTCGCGGGTGAGGAAGAGCACGAAGGCGAACGCGGGCCAACCGATGCAGCCACCGAGGGTGACGATCAGCCCGACGAAGTCGAACATCCCGGTGCGCCAGGGCGAGAGCAGCCCCACGATCACGGCGCAGACGGAGATGCCGGCCGCGATGAGCCCACGCCGCCGGACATCTGCGGAGCGCATGAGGGCGATGGCCAGGCCCACCGCGACGAGGGCGAAGAACAGCGGACCGCCGGGCATGGCTCCTCCTGCAGACCCCCCGTACCCCCAGAGCCCGTGGCCGGCGAACCGCGGTATCGTTCGATTCGGGGGGGACCATGGAGCCCAGGACCTACAGGTTCAGGCCGCCGCGGCGCGCATGGGCGGGCTGGGTCGTCGCTGCCGTGGTGTCGACGGTGGCGGCAGCGGGCGCCCATCACCTCGTTCCCGACCTGCACGCGTACCAGGCGAGCCTCCCGCCCTGCGCGCCGGTGGGCTGCGTCCCCGACACCTGGCGAGGGCTCGACGAGGCCTCGTTGCCGGAGGGCTGGGTGCGCCTCAGTGACGCCTCGGGTGCGGAGTCGGTGAGCTGGTGGTTGGAGCACCGCCCCGAGCTCCACTTCGGACCCCGGAAGAAGCCGGTCCGCGGCAATAGGCCCCGCACCCACGCGGAGACGTCGTGGTGGCCGGCATTCCGTGAGGCGCGCGCCGATCTCGAGGCGGCGGAACGGTCGTGGAGGAGGTGGCGCGCGCTCCCGCTCCTCGGGCTGCTCGTCCCTCCGGTCCTGCTCCTGGTCGGCCTCCTGTCCCTGCTGATCGCCCTCTCCCGCGCGCGGTGGACCCAGGTCGTCGTGGGACCCGTGCTGGTGGTCGGCGACCGCGTCGTGCCCGACGTGCCCGCCCTCCGAAGCGCCCTGGCCGAGCTGCGCGGACGCGACTTCCTGGGTCCCGAGCGCGAGGTGCTCCAGGCGGCGACGGACGGCGTGCCACAGAGCGACGTCCACACGCTGACCGTCCATCCCAGCAGGGTCGCCTGGCTGCCCCTCGTGCTGCTCGGCTGTCTGCTCCTCCTCGCGTCGGGGCTCGCGCATCTGGACCCCACACCGTCACTGCCCCGCGGCTGGGCCGAGATCCACGACCCCGACACGCTCTACGCGCGCCGGGCAGGCGACGAGACGCCGCTCCACACGGTGGGCGACTGGTTGCGGGTCCGGCCCGACCTCCCCGCGGGTGTCGGGCTCCCAGAGCGGGTCCCCTACGCGCACGTACGCGGCGTGCGGGAGGTGGAGTGGCCCGCGTTCCTCGAGGCGCGCTCGGTCCTCGTGTACGGGGGCTACCTCCCCGCACGGTCGCGCTCCTCCTGGTTGCTGGGGGCCGGGGTGCTCCTCGCACTGCTGGGACTGGTGCGGGCGCGTCCGGTCCGGGTCCGCCAGGAGGCCGCCCAGCACCTGCAGTCCGACGTCTGGGTCTTCGAGCACCCCGACGAGGGACGACGCGAGTGGCGTCTCGCGGCCGCTGGGGTCCCAGGCGCCCTGGTGCTATGGCCGCTCGGCGTACCGGCCGTGCTGACCGGGCTCGTCGCGGCCATCGCGCTCACCACGGTCCTGCTGGGGGTCGGGCACCGCCGGCGCGCCCGACGCGTCGAGCTCACCGCACATCACGTCCGAATCGACGGCGTGTCCTACGGGCTCGACGACACCTCCGACAGCGTCGTCCTGGACGCCCTCGCCAGGCTGGAAGCCCTCGGGCTGGTCGGTGAGTGGCGCGAGGTGCGCGCTCGGGTCACGGCAGCCCTCGAGCAGCGGAAGGCCCTCCCCGACCGTCCGGACGCCCGGCAGGCCCTGCAGTCCCTCCGCTGACACGCCATCCACGTTCACACAGGAACGATCGGGAACCACGGGGCAACCGCGAGGTCAGGGGTTCCATGCTCGCTGCCCTCCTCTTCCTCCCTCCCCCACCCCCGACCTGCGCGTCGTGCACGCGCGAACCGTCACCACGTGCGAGGGCATGGGGGACGACCTCCTGCGCCCGCAGGTCGTCGTGTGGCCCGAGGGCTACGAGGTGGCCAGGGGGGTCACGCCGGGGATCTGCACGCACGACCTCGAGGTCGTGGGCTCCATGCTGGACGCATGGCGAGGTGACCCCGCCGTGGCCGACACCGTGCACGTGCTCATCGTCGACGACGGCCTGCCGCTCCAGGGCATGATCGCCGTGCTCGACGTGGCTGGCGAGCGCTTCGGTGACGTGGCCCTGGGTGCGACGAACCGAGCGATGCGCCCCTGAGCCCTCAGCGGTCCTGAGGGCGGAGCCACCGGCCCCCGTCGTCCACGAACCGCACGGTCTCACCGTCCCAGTCGGCCTCCAGGACGGGACGCAGGTACACGAGCCCCCCGAAGCAGACGTCGTTCCAGCGCCGATCGCTCGGCGGGAGCCCGAAGGTCTCGTCCAGATCGTCGAGGAGGTTCGTGAGCACGTCGGCGTCGATCTCCTCCTCGAACAGGGGCTCCAACGTCGGGGTGCCCAGGTGGTGGTCGGCGATCTGCCCGAGCACGTCTGCAGCGAGGTTCGTGAGTCGCATGGGGCCTCCGGACAGGTATCGCCCGAGGCCCACGATACGCCACGATCAGGCGGCGATCTGCAGCGTCTGGTTCACCCGGTCGAGCTGCTGGGCCGCCTGGGCGACGGCCGGACGCAGCCGCGAGCTCGCGTACTCCACCGTGTTCACGTCGTACAGCGCGCCGAAGTCCGGACGCCGGCCATCCGTGGGGAACTGCGCGGCGCGCAGGGCCTCGCCCGCCTCGGGCCAGAGGAGCGCGGCCTCGCGGATACCGTCGAAGGCCTCCGTGAGGTTGCGGGCCGCATCGAGGATCTCGGGATTGATGACCAGCTGCCGTTCGCGGCCACTGCCCTCGGTGACCACGGGGCGCTGGAGAGGCGTGAGCGACGCGAGCATGGCGAGGTGAGCATCCAGGAGCTGCGTCCGTGCGCGTTCGCGGGCCTTCTCGGGCGGTAGGGCGGCGAGCTGCTCGAGGTGCTGGGCCTGGCGCCGGTGCTCCCACCCGTCACCCTGCTCGTAGCCACAGTCCGTGCACACCCATGCGACCGGATAGCGCTGGATGAGGTCCCTCCCGCCGCACGCCACGCAGACCTCGGAGCCGATGGGGTGGGCGAATGCTTCGGCGTACCGCTGCGCCCGTGCGCTGGCGACGACGGCGCTGATGGCCAGGAAGATGAGCGTACCGATCAGACTGTTCATGGCGAGCCTCCTTTGGTGGGCGCCCTCTCGCCCGCGGACACCGCCGGGCCAACGTCACGATGCGATCGTTACATCCGGGCGTACCCGCCCAGGCCGGGCGCACACCGCCGGCAGGATGGTAGGTTCGCACATGCTCGCCGCGCTGCTCCTCGGGTGCCCGAAGGCCACGCCAGGCCACCGCGACACGTGGGCGCCACAGCCCCTCGACCGCGTGGAGTGGCATGCCGACGGGCGCGTGCTGCGCGTGAACCGCTGGCTGTACGACACCGTCGGCGGAGGCATGAAGCGCTTCCCGGAGGGCTGGGAACACGCGAGCTACAGCCCTGGCGGCCGTCGCGCCGTACAGATCACCCAGACCACCCTGTTCCACCACACGGGACGCGTGATGGACGCCATGCCCGTCGGGGACGACGCCGCGGTGGGCTGGTTGGACGACGACCGGCTGCAGCTCGTGGACGCCGAGGGCTGCTGGACGGTCGATCTGCGCACCGAGAGCCGCGAGCCCGCGCCGTGCACGCCCTTCCCACCCCGCCCACACGGGCCGATCGAGCGCGAAGGGGTGGCGTGGGACGCCGTGCACGCCCGCTACGGCTGGTCGGAGACCTTCAAGGTGTGCTGGGGGAGCCCGGACCTCTTCGAGTGCTCGCCCTGGTTCGACCGGTCGGGTGCCGCCGAGCGCGGAGACGGCCCGTAGGCTAGCCGGCCAGCGCCAACCAGCCTTCGACGCCGATCTTCACCGCGAGGAGAAGGAACGGCAGGGCATGATAGAAGAGGTCGAACCAGTCCAACGGCCGCTTCAGGGTGCCTTCGCGGAGCATCTTCAGCTTCTCGACGATGTGGGGCGGCGCGAAGGGCGCCAGTCCCAGCGTGAGGCAGGCGAAGATCAGGAGGCCCCAGGGGAGCTGATGGATCCACTCGACCATGCCCGTCCCTATCCAGGGACCGGCGGATAGACCGCACCATGCTCACGCGAACCCGCGTCCTCGGGCTCGCCTGGCCCATCGTCCTCGCCCAGATGGCCACCGCCTTCACGGGCGTGGTGGACACCGCCGTGATGGGCTCGGTGGGCACACGTGACGACCTCGGGGCCGTGGCCGTCGCGAGCGTCACGTTCTCGTTCGTGTACTGGGGGTTCGGCTTCCTCCGGATGGCGACCACCGGCCTCACGGCGCAGGCCGAAGGAGCCGGGCAGGTCGCCGAGTCCCGGGCCGTCCTGGTCCGGTCGCTGCTCGTCGCGGGCGCGCTGGGGCTCGGGTGCATGGTGATGCTCCCGGTGATCGAGGCCGTGGCGCTGGGGCTCTTCCAGGCCACAGAGCCCGTGGAGGCCCTCGCGGGCGGGTACATCCGGGCGCGCATCTGGGGCGCACCGGCCGCCCTGATGGGCTTCGGGATCACCGGCTGGCTGCTGGGGCGGGGTCGGACGCGGGAGCTGCTGCTCCTCCAGGTCGTGCTGAACGGCGTGAACGCGGGGCTGGACAGCGCGTTCGTCGGGGTGCTCGGGCACGGACCCGCGGGGATCGGGATGGGCACCGCGATGGCCGAGTGGCTGGCGCTGGGGCTGGGGCTCTGGCTCGTGCGCGACGGCCTCAGGGCACCCGGACCGCTCTGGGACCGCGATCGGCTCGTGGCGATGTTCACCGCCAACCGCGACATCCTCGTGCGCACGCTGGCGCTGCTCACGGGGTTCGCGTGGTTCGTGAACGCCGGTGCGCTCGTGGGTCCCGATGCGCTCGCCGGGAACCAGGTGCTCCTGCAGCTCGTCACGGTGGCGGCCTTCGTGCTCGACGCGTTCGCCTTCGTGGCGGAGAAGGAGGCGGGCGAGGCGGTCGGCGCGCGCGATCGGGCCCGTCTGGCGCGGGCGATACGGGTGACCTCGGAGCTCGCGCTGGTCTCCGGGGCGCTCTTCTCGCTCGCGTTCCTCGTGGTGGGGGGTCCTCTCATCGGTCGGTTCGTGGCCGACGTCGGGGCCCGCGAGGCCGCCCTCGCCTACCTGCCGTTCTGCGCCGCGGTGCCGCTCCTGGGCGTCCCGGCGTTCCAGCTCGACGGGGTGTTCCTCGGAGCGACGCGGGGTCGCGCGCTGCGCAACGCCGCCATGGTGAGCACCGTGATCTACGTCGCGCTGGACCTGGCGCTGCGCTCCCGGTTCGGGAACACCGGCGTGTGGACCGCGTTCCTCGCGATGTACGTGCTGCGCGCGGGAACGCTGGCCACAGGCCTCCCCGCCCTCCTCAGCAGCGTGCGTCCGGCCCAGGAGCTCGGGTAGGCTCGGGCATGCTCTCGTTCGACGACCTCTACAGCCGGGTGCCCGCGCGCATCGACCTCGCGCTGGATGCGGGCCAGGCGGCGTGGGAGGACGAGGACGCCGCAGGGCGCCTGGCCCTCGAGACGGTCATGGCCGCGAGCCGGGTGCACCTCACGCCCGCCAACGGCCGCGCCATCCTCGAGCGGCTGGCCCGCCCACGACCTGCGTGGACCCGGTGGATGTGCGCGTGCGCCGCCCCGCCCACGATCACGGCGGTCAGCCCGGGCTTCGAGGTGGCGCTCGACCGCTGGGTGCGCGCGGACGACGCCATGATCGGCCCGTTGCTCATGGTCCTCTGCGACCCCGACCCGGATCTCCGCAGGTTCGCGACCTCCGGGTGCGGCCGGTTCGCGGAGGAGCCCGCATGTGGCGGGCCGGACGTGGTGGACGCCCTGCGGTACGCGGAGGCGCAGGGCGACTACGGAGCGGGCTGGATCCTGGCGCGCCACGCGCTGAACCACGGCGTGCACGGCACCCTCGCCCGTCTCCTGCGGGCACCGGGGGATGCCCCGAGGGGCGCCCTGCAGGCCCTGGATCGGGAGCCCGGGAAGGCCCGTCTGGCGGACCTCCGAGAGGATCTCCTGCGCCTGGAGACGAAGGGGGCCAAGGGCAGCCGGGAGTGCGCGAGCCGGATCCTGGCGCGCCTCCATGCCGAGCGGGGCGCGCGGGAGGAGCTCGAGCGCCGACTGCTCCGCGGGAGCGCGTCGGTGCGGGCGCACACGGCGGCGGGGCTCCGGAACGCCGCGGAGGACGGGGTCGACATCCGCTTGGCCGCAGACGGGCTCCGGACGCTGGTCACGAGGGCGTCGGGCTTCGAGAAGCGCGCCGCCGAGGAGGCGCTCGCGTCCCTCCAGGCCGGACGGTAGGGGTGGACCCTTCTCGGCCTGCTCAGTGGGCGGACTGGCCCGCGAGCGGCGCGAGGATGCGTGTCACGACCGGGATGAGCACCAGGCCCCAGATCACCCCGAGCACCCCGTCGCAGAGGGCGGTGACGGCCCACTCCACAGCACCGGCAGCCGCGTGGGGCACGAGGTGGGCCACAGCCTCGGCGAGGTGGTGGATGTCCACGTAGGGGTGGTGCACGCCGAGTGTGTGGAGCCCGTGCACGAGGATCGAGCCGCCCACCCAGAGCATCGCGGCCGTGCCGACCACCGAGAGGACCTGCATCGTCCTGGGCATGCCCTTCACCAGCCCCCGCCCGAGGGTGTGGAGCGGGCCGCTCGGGTGCTTCCGGGCGAGGTACAGCCCGATGTCGTCCATCTTCACGATGAGACCGACGCCGCCGTACACACCGAGGGTGACCGCGATGGCCACGAGCGCGAGGGCGCCCGCCTCGACCCAGAACGTGCTGTCGGGGATCGCGGTGAGCGCGATGGTCATGATCTCGGCGGAGAGGATGAAGTCGGTCTTGATGGCCCCCCTGACCTTCGCCTCCTCGAGGTGGCCGGGGTCCTTCACGTCCAGGTCTGCCTCGACGTGGGCGTCACCGTGGGGGAACAGGGCGTGGAACACCTTCTCGGCGCCCTCGAAGCAGAGGTAGCTCCCACCGAGCATCAGCAGCGGCGTGATCAGCCAGGGCGCCCAGGCGGACAGGAGCAGCGCGACCGGCATCAGGAGCACGAGCTTGTTGAACAGGCTCCCGCGCGCGATGCGCCAGATGATCGGCAGCTCCCGGGCGGGCGCGAAGCCTTGCACGTACTTGGGGGCCACCGCAGCGTCGTCGATGACGACCCCGGCCGTCTTGGTGCCCGCCTCGGCCGCGGAGGCAGCGATGTCGTCGATGGTGGACGCCGCGACCTTCGCGATGGCCGCCACATCGTCCAGGAGGGCCAGCAGGCCTGTCATGGGGACTCCGGTTGCGGACTCCCGGTAGTCCGCTGCTCGTCCGTCAGCACCACGGGCGTCGCGGCCGCTGCCGACAGATGGCCCCCTCTCGCGAACCACGCGTGCACCTCGGGGGCGACGGCCCGCAGGGCCTCGGGGTCGAGATGGTACAGCTCGAAGCTCTCTGCGAAGGACTCCACCACACTCGTGCGCGCGTACGCGGTCGGCCCCGGGATGGCGCCGGGCACGATCGCATACGCCTGGCTTGCGATGTCCTGGCCGAGCGCCCAGCGGGTCCAGGCCTCGAGCTCGGCGGCCCGGCCTCCACGGAAATGCGCCAACAGCAAGCGCCAGGCGTGGTTGGCGCCCAGAGGGGCACCCTCGAGATCATCGAGGACCCTCAGCATCTCTTCCGGAGTCATGGCGCCCCATCCACGCCGCAGCTCCCCTTCCTTCCCGTCGAGCTCGAGGCCGCGCGCGAGCAGCTCGTCGACCGGCAAGCCCGCCGGGCCGGCTTCCCAACGCGCCACGGCCGCCTCGTGCTCCGCACGCTCCTTCGCCAACACCGACAACCGGGCCTGGAGCTCCAGCACGCGGCGCCGATGATCCGCCGGGTCGGTCGGGGGATCGGCGGGAAAGGGATCGCCCCGGGACCAGAAGCCCCTGAGGTATCTCCAGAGGGCTTCGCGCTGCCGGAGTGCCTCGATGGTGGGGGTGCGCCCGACCGCGTGGCCCAGCTCGTGGAGCACCGTCGAGGTCCCGGAAGGCAGGCTGGCGCCGGGGTCGCCATCGAACCCTCTGGGACACTGGAAGGCGAAGTCGAAGAGCTGCACGACGGGCCGAACGCTCGTGTGAAACCGCCCGTTGACGTCCCCGCCTGGGTGCCGCTCGAACGCCAGCCCCGCGAGCAGTGCGCGCTCTTCTTCTCGCAGCAACGTCAGACCGGCAGCGACAGCCTGCCGGCCAGCCTCGTCCCAGCTGTCCTCGTTGCCACGCGACATGCCAGCGCTGGCGAGGATGCCTTCGAAGTCGAGGTGGGCCCGATGTCTCGGGGCCTGGCGCAGGATCAGGGTGTCACCCGACTGCCGGAGCAGGAGGTCCTGCTCGCCGACGGTCACGCGCGCTACGGTGTGCTCGGTCCACGCTTCCTTCAGGGCGAGCCGGAGGGTGTACACGACCTCGGGCGCCTGGCTCTCGGGCGCCCGGGGCATCACCTCTCCGTCGATGACCACCCGATGATGCTCCCAGACCTCCGCAGCTGTATGCCATCGGTCGCGATCGAGGCCGTCGGGGCAGTAGGTCCACTCGACGTGCACGGGACCCGCCGCCGACGCCACCGTCCCCGACGCCAACAGAGCCGTCACCACAGGCGGTCTCTCATGGCATCGAGCCGCCAGACGTACACGGGCCATCCGAGCTCGACGTACAGCTCCCGCAGCCGGTCGCGAAGATGCGGTGGGTCGGCCGTGACGAGGTCCTTCAGCCGCTGGCGCTCCTCGGTGGGACACGGCGCATCGCCGTGCATGCAGGCGAACGCAGGAGCGGCGTCGGGCTCGCGGTCCAGGGACCCGGGCAGGCCGTCCAGGAAGGCCACCGCGTCGTCCGCGACCCAGACGGGCCCGTTGTCGTGGGTCCGCACGATACCGAGCCGCGCGCCCGGCCCCCCCGGGTACACGTAGAGGTAGTGCTGGTGCCCGAGCCCCACGAAGCCCGGGTCGGGGGCTGGCCACATGAAGTGGATCCAGGGCTCGAGCGACCGTCGGTACAGGGTCGCCCGATGCTCCGGGTCGTCGACCACCCGGTCGAGCCACCGTGTCAGGGCGCCTTCCGCCAGGCCCAGGTGGCCCGCCAGCGTCGTGAGGACCTCCCGGCTGTGTGCGACCGACTCGCGAAACGGGAGCCACCAGGGGTCTGTCTCGTCGAACAGGCCGTCGATGTCCGGCCAGCCCAGGTACCGGTGGATCGGCGCGACGGAGTGCGACACCAGGGTCCCCGCGCGGACCCACGCCCGCTCCATGCGCAGCGGATCCTCCAGCAGCCGGATGGCCACGGGGTCCAGAGCGGGCTCGACACCATGGGACTGCGTGAACCACGCGGGCTCCTGCGCAGGCCTCGGGTCGCCCCGAACTCCTGCCAGGAAGTCGGCGACGCTGTCGGCCACCCAGGTGCACCGGCGCGTGACGGAGTGCCACCGCACCACCGCGGTGCGCGGATCGGGCGGGTAGACCGTGATCAGGAAGAGGTTCCCACGCCCGTCGTGGCCGAGGTCGAGCAGGCAGGGGTCCTCGATCACCGCGCTCCTACGGCCAGAGGCCCGCAGGTGGAAGCCCGCGTGACCGAGGTCCGGGGGTTCCTCGATCAGCTCCCGGAGCGCGGGTTCCACGCTGCGCCCCAGCGCCTCGAGCCGGGCGAGCAGGCCGGCCGGGGTCGGTGCGTCCACCTCGAGCGGACAGAGCCGGATGGGTCCGGGCCTCCACGACACGGGCTCCTGGATCCCCACCAGGGAGGTGCCGAGCGCGCTCGTCTCCAGCTCGACCTCCACGGTGTCACCCACAGAGAGAGCCTCCAGCACGGCCGGATCGTGGACGTAGAGCTCGGTGCCTCCGGCCGCGAGCTGCGCCCCTCCCGTCCAGGTGTGCCGGACGTCCCCACGCCGCCGGAGCACCGCAGGGGGCATCCACGGTGGCACCTCGAGCTCCGCGCCCCAGACGAAGAGCCGACCGTCCGCCAGGACCAGCGGCACCCCATCCCACACACCCACGCTCACGGCGTTCGCGTCCGTCCGTACCGCCTGCAGGCGGTCGCCGACGAGCCGGACGAGCACACCTCCGACCGCCGCGCCCAGCGCTCCGCCCTCCGCCCAGCAGAGGTCACGCACGCCCGGGCGCGCCTCGACCCAGACCTCGTGCCGCCGCCGTGCGCGCTCCAGGATCACGCCGGCCCCGCGGACCGGGTGGTGCGTGACGACCGCGATGTCGCTCCCGGACGCCGCGAAGGAGGACACCGTCCCGGGGATCTCCCGCTCCCGCGCGCCGCGGATGCGCGTCCGGGGACCCTCGCGACCCGACTCCACGACCCCGAACACCACCTCGCCGTCGGCAGCTCCGACCCACCCGTCCTCCCCGACGTCCAGGCGCTCCAGCTCCTCGCCGTCGAGCCCGAGGACGACCGCCTCTCCATGGACGACCAGCGCGAGACGGTCGACCGTCTGCACCGCCGACGCGGGCTCGATCGGCATCTGGAGCTGAGAGACCTCCTCACCCGACGTCGCGTCGAGCCCCCGGATCGTCCCGTCGCCGTGCACCACCACACGACCGCCCCCCACCGCCAGCAACCTGCCCGCAGCGGACCAGCGCTCCCCTTCGAGCCCGAAGTGATGGGTGGTCTGGTGGTGGCTCCAGACGACACCGTCGCCACACGGGAGCGCCACCTGCCCGATGAACCCCACCGAGCCCTCGTGGACCGGAGCGAGCACCGCGCGATGGGCGGGGTCGAGGGCGAGCAACCGGACGACCATGCCGGGGATCTCGACCGTCTGCAACCACACGACCCCCTGGTGCACCGCAAGGAGCTCGTCCAGTCCGCGGCCGACGGCCCACCAGCCCTTCATGGCACCCCCGGAGATCTCCAGGGTACCGCAGGAGCTCAGTCGGCGTCGCCGAGCAGCGCGATGGTGGTGCGCGGCACGGTCCAGCGGAGGTCCAGCGCGTTCGGATCGGCGAGGGACGCCAGAGACACCCCGAGCGCCCCGGCGGCGCTGATCGGCGCGCTGGACACGAAGGTCGCCTCCCCCCCCGTCGCGGGCTGCGGCGTGGCGGTGCGGAGCCCGGCCTCCTCGAAGCTGGGGGCCTCGTGGGCGAACCGGGCGAGCACCTCGACCTGCGGGCTGGTCGCCGCAGGCTCGGCGGGCAGCTCCGCAGAGGAAGAGAAACAACCGAGGACGAAGGTGGAGAGTGCGAGCTTCACTGGAGCCTCCCTGGCTGAGAGACATGTACGCCGGCCCACCGCCCCCGACCGTGGAGGTCGGGTATCCGCGGAGGTACACGCCGATACATCCAGACCTTGCGCAATCCTTGCGGCGGCCGCGACGGCGTTGGGACTGTCCGGACGCCGTCGATACCGATCTCCCAGCGGCGCACACCGCACGAGGCGCCGCGAGGAGGCGCCCATGTACGTCCATGCACCCGAGCTCCACCCGACCCGCCTGCTCGCCCTCGGGCTGGCCCTCTCGACCGGTGGTTGCATCGAGTACGGCTTCACGAGCCTCGACGCCGACCCGGACCTCCCGGGCCCCTACCTGCAGATCACCCCCGAGATCCACGACTTCGGGACCCTCCTGGCCCCGTGCGTCACCGAGGTGGACCTGGAGCTCGCGAACATCGGCAGTGCCACGCTGGAGATCACCGCCATCGACTACAGCTCGTTCGGGTGGCTCGTCTACGACGACCGGGACCTCGCCCTCCCGCTGCTCCTGGCGCCAGGGGAGGCCGTGGATGTGGGCGTGGTGTTCGAGGCCCAGGGCGACGGGACGGACGACGGGGTGCTCGAGGTGACCTCGAACGACCCCCGCACCGTGGTGACGGCGCTCCAGAGCGGCGACAGCCTGACGTCGACGGACCTGACGCAGACCTTCATCACACCGGGACGCACGCAGGTGGACGTGCTCTGGACCATCGACCAGTCCCGCTCGATGCAGGAGGACAACCAGGACGACATCCGGCTCGGTGTCCCCGGGCTGCTCGCGGAGCTGGACCGCCTGGCGGACTACCACCTCATCCAGGTCACCCACGACTCCGGATGTGCCAACGTGGGCGTGTTCGACGCCAGCACGCCCAACGCGGAGGCGCTCCTCGTGCAGCACGCCTTCGACACGACGCGCGACCAGCAGTCGACGACCGAGCAGCTCCTGCTCCAGGCGGATGTGGCCCTCCAGCAGACCGGTCCGGGCGGGTGCAACGCGGGCTTCCTGCGCGATGGGGCGCGCCTGCACGTCATCGTGGCCTCGGACGAGCACGACCAGAGCCCCCAGGACCACGCCTACTGGCTCAGCCGCTACGCGACCCACGTGAGCGACCCCTCCCTGCTCACCGTGAGCGCCGTGGTGGACGTGGAGTACGCCTGCGGTGATGGGACGGGGCCCGGCGAGTACCTCGCGGCCGCGGAGGCGACCGGTGGGCGCGTCCTGGACATCTGCAGCCCGGGCTGGGGAGCCCAGCTCGACGACCTGGCCGCGGAGGGGCTCGCGGACATCGGGACCTACGTGCTCGATCACCCCGCTGAGCCCGGCACCGTCGAGGTGTACGTGAACGGCGAGCCGACCGCGGGGTTCACCCTCGGCGAGGATGGGCGGACCGTGGTGCTCGACGCGGAGGGGGCCGAGGGGGACGAGGTCGTGATCGACTACACGGCGCTGGCGACCTGCCCGACGTGAGCGTCAGAGCACCGTGCAGCCGGACCCATCGCACGAGACCTGCAGGTCGAAGCCGAGAAGGTCGACGTCCCGTCGTAGAGCGTCTGCCCCGTGGCGGGGTCGATCGTGAGCTGCTGGGCTTCCAACTCGCCCTCGACGACCACCTGATTGACGCCCGTGTTCCCGACGACGATCCGCCCTCCATGGTGACGGTCGAGCTGTTCAGGACGCTCATGCCGGCGCTTCGATCCCGACGTTCTCCCGGACTCCAGCTCGATGATGGCGACCGTGCTCGTGGAGATGTAGAGTGCAGCGGACAGCTCGCCGACGTTCTGAAAACCCGACGAGTACGGGAGCTCGAGGTCACACTCCTCGAGCCGGAGACCGCCCACGTCCGAAGCGACGTTCGTGTCAGCCATCACACCGACACTCCCGCTGACCCGCTCGAAGTAGCCGCCGCCCGCCGTGTCGGACGCCACGTTCTCGGTCATCTGCACCGTACCGGTCAGCACCGAGTCGATCACGAACAGTCCGCCTCCCGCCTCAGCCACGCACCCCGAGCTCACCACCTCGATCATCTGCGCGTCCGCGACGTCCCGGATCGCGATCCCGCCACCGTTGGAGGCCGCCGAGCCCGACACGCTGATCTGCTCGAGCACGAGGGAGTCGAGGGACTCCGCCAGGATCGCGCCACCCTCGCCCGCTCCCGCGTCCCCGTTCCGGAGGACGACATCCCAGAGCTCGGCCCGGGTTCCTCGCGCCCGCACCACCCGTCCGGTCCCACCGGCATCGAGGACCGTGGTGGTGCCTTCGATGCCGTAGACCTCGACGTCCCCGTTCAGGTCGAGCGTGGCGTAGTAGGTGCCCGGACAGATGTCGAGCACCCCGCTCGTCAGGGACACCGCCGCCGGAGAGGTCTCCGTGCCTGCCGCGAACGTCGCGGAGAGGTCGGTCACCACGGCCCCGTCGGTGTGGGTGACGACCCCCGCGTCGTCCGACCAGACGAGGTCCCCGCAGTCGCTCTGGACCCCGTCGCAGAGCTCCACGGCACCCGTGTAGACCGTGGGATCGGCATCGTCGCAGTCCCCGCCGGTGGTCGCGTGCCCAGCGGGGAGGTCGCACACCAGGAAGCCCGCGATGCCGTCGTCGCCATCCCCGTCCCCGTCGCCGTCGACGTAGGCGAGGAAGCGGGTGGCATCGCCGATGTCAGGGTCCGCGTCGTCCGCCGCACCCGAGCAGTCCTCGTCGGTGTCGAGGTCGTCGCACACCTCGACGGCCCCCTCGTTCACGTCGTCGCGCGTGTCGTCGCAGTCTCCACGCACCGCGACGTGGTCGGCCGGAGCATCACAGGCCATCACCGCGCTCGCGAGGTCGTCGCCGTAGAGGTCGCCGTCGAGGTCGGGCCAGAAGGCGAGCAACGCAGGTGGTGTGTCGAGATCGTCCTCGTCCACCGCGAGGTCGCAGTCGTCGTCCACACCGTTGCACACCTCCACGAATCCGGGGCTGCGCGCGCCATCTGCGTCGTCGCAGTCCCCGCCCTCGTCCACGAGCCCCGCCGCGGGACAGCTCACCACGCTGATGTCCCCGTAGCCGTCACCGTCCCCGTCGACGTAGCGCGTGGCGTACTCGCAGGACGTCGTGAGGTCCGACCGCACCTCGGCGTCGGCGGCCGCGAGGGCGGTCGCGTCGTCGGGGCACTGCGTCCGCAGGGTGACGAAGATCCCCCGCCCTCCCGCGACCCGCACCCAGACGCCCGAGACGTACCCACCGTCGACGTCCGCCGCGATGTGCCGGGCCCCGTCGTAGGCGCTGAAGCTCCACCCGAGCGTCTCCGTTCCCGCGGCCGTCTCGAGCTCCCCGAGGATCCGCCGGCTCCCCTTGTCGAACGTTCCCGAGCCGCCGCGCGTGACGCCCGTGTCGGACCAGACGCCGTCCCAGGCCTCTCCCACGTAGCGTCCGGCCAGCCAGGACCCATCCGCCCCACAGCCAGCGGCCTGCGCGTCGGTGCTCACCGCCAGGAGCTCCTGGTAGAGCCGTGCTGGCGTGCGCGCCTCGGGAGCGGCGTCGCTGACGACCTCGCTCCCGTACACCGTGTTCACGTGGGGGACGAGGTCGTTCACGGCGGCGCAAACGGTGGCATCGAGACCAGCACAGTCGAGGGCGAACGCCGGAGACAGGGCGAGAGCGAGGATGGTCATGGGGCGCTCCTTGGCACCGCACGACGCTACAGGGCCACCCGAGCCCGTGTCGTTCACCGTTTGTATCCGCCATCGCGCCGGACTCCGGTATGCTCGTGGACATGGGCCCCTCCGCGCGTCACCTGCTGAAACACCCACCGAGGGCACGCTGGTTGCTCCCTGCGCTCGCGGGCGTGGCGGCGCTCCTGCTGGTCATCGCGGGGCCCTACCTGTCCGTCGGCACCCACCCGGCCTGGCTCGCGATCGGTGGCGCATCGGGGCTCCTGGCGTTGATCCTGCGCCGTCCGCGGCCGATCACCCTCCGCCAGGACTCCGTGCTCGTCGGGTCCCAGATGGTCACCGATCCCCAGGCCGTGCAGACGCTCCTGGACGAGGGGGGTCTGCGGCGACCGCCCTCGCTGCCATCCACCCAGCAGTGGGTCTTCGTGCACCCGCTCGCCGCGCGCATCGACCGTCGCGAGCTCGCCCTCCTGCCGCTCCTCGCGCTGGGCGTCCTCCCCTTCGGGCTCAGCTGGACGTTGCTGGCCCTGGCGCTGGCCTCGGGGCCGCTGGTGCTCGCGGCGGGCGTGCAACACGCGCTGCGTCCGCGGGCATTCGCGCTCACCGGGCGCCACGTGCACCTCGACGGCCAGCGCATCCCGCTCGACACCGTCGATGCCGACGCCCTGGCGGCCACCCTCGCCCGCCTGGAGCGCCTCGGCTACCAGGCGGACTGGCCGACGGTGCAGACGCGCGTGCAGATCGCCGTGCGCCGGCGCACCCTGTTCGCCGGGACGGGCAAGCGGCGCTGATCACGCACGGCGAAGCCAGATCGCCGCGATGGCCGAGAGGACCACGCCCGTCACGAGGGTCCCGATCACACCCGCCACGGCCTGGGCCACCGGCTGCGCCGCCTCCGGACGGCCCGCGAACACCACCATCGTGTTCAGCAGGCTCCCGAAGAAGATGATCCCCGCGCCGACCGCCGAGGCGACCGAACCCGCGACCACGGCATCCCGATAGGTGTGAGCGCTCTTCGTCCGGGCCAGGAGGCCCACCACGACCACCAACTGGATCAGGGTGGCCACGGGGACGAACAGGGCGACGAGGTCGGCCGCCATCGCCACGAGCCCCCACACCGTCACCACCGCGCCGAGCGCGAGCCCCTGCCATCACCGCATCCTTCATGTCGACCTCCGGTCGCCGGGTATTCCGGTGGATCCCCGGGTGGGAACGGCATCGGACGAACCGGACCGACGACGGCACGAACCGGCCTCCCGGGGATACGGAGCGTCCCGTGGAGCACGTCAACGACATCGACGATCGGCTCGCGCGCGCGATCGGTATCCCGGGGTTCGGGCTGTCCATCCCGCACGTCACGGGCCTGTTCGGTCCGCTCGCGTCCTCCGATCCACGCGCCTGGGTCGGCACGGTGGCCTTCGTGGCCCTGGCCGCCGCCATCTGGCAGGGCAACCGCTGGCTGCTGTTCCGCCAGCGCGAGCGTCTGGACTGGTTCACGCGGCCCGTCGGGAAGGTGATGTTCCTGGTCGTCGGCTGCGTCTTCTACACGGCCCCCGTCACCTGGCTCGCGATCCGCGGCTGGTACGCGTGGTCGGGCATCCCCGTGGACCAGGCGGCGATCGTGCAGGTCGTGCTCACCAACGTGATCTGCGTGCTGGTCGTCACCCACGTCTACGAGACCGTGTTCCTCGTGAAGGCGCGTCAAGACGACCGCGTGCAGCTCGAACGCCTGCAGCGGACCCGTGCTGAAGCCGAGCTCGCGGCGCTGCGCAGCCAGGTCGACCCGCACTTCCTGTTCAACTCGCTGGCGACGCTCGGTTGGTTGATCGGTCGGGACCCCGGCGCGGCCGAGGAGTTCACCGAGCGGCTCGCGAGCCTCTACCGCTACGTGCTCGTGAACCGGGACCGCGACCTCGTCCAGCTCTCCGACGAGCTCGCGAACTTCCGGGACGCCGTGCGCCTCTACGCGGTGCGGTTCGGCGCGGGGCTGCGGGTGGAGGAGCGCCTCGAGGGCCTGGACCCCGAACGCCTCGTCCTGCCGCCCCTCTCCCTCCAGGTGCTGCTCGAGAACGCCGTGAAGCACAATCGCTTCAGCGAGCGCGAGCCCCTGGTCGTGCGGCTCGAGGCGAGAGGGGCCGCGTTGGCGCTCTCGAACGACCTCCGGCCCCGCGAGGACGCCCTCGGAGCGGGCTCGGGTCTGGCCAACCTCGCCGAGCGCTACCGGCTGCTGGGCGCGTCCATCGATGTCGATCCGGCAGGGCCCTTCCGGGTGACCCTGCCCTTGCGGGAGGTCCGATGAGGGTGCTGGTGCTGGAGGACGAGCGACCCGCGCTGGAGCAGCTCCTGACGGCGCTCCAGGCCTGGGACCCCGACGTGGACGTGGTGGCCACCCTCGACAGCGTGCGGGATGCCGTGCGCTGGCTGCTCGATCACCCCGAGCCGGACGTGGTGCTCGCGGACATCCGCCTCTCGGACGGGCGCAGCATGGACGTCTTCCGGCGGGCGCCGGTGAAGTGCCCGGTGGTGTTCGTCACCGCATACGACACGTACACCCAGGAGGCCCTGGAGGTCGGGGGCATCGACTACGTCTACAAGCCCGTGCGGGCCGACCGACTGGCCCGCGCGCTCGACAAGGTCCTGCGGCTCGAGGCCCACTTCCGCGGGTCCGAGCCGGCGACCGGGCATCGAAGGCGCCTGCTGATCCGGCGCGGGAGCGAGCTCCGCACGCTGGCGGTGGACGAGGTGGCCTGGTTCACGACCGAGAACCGGCTCGTGCTGGCCGTGACCCGCGACGGTGGACGGCACCCTGTGGACAAGACGCTGGCGACCCTCGAGGGAGAGCTGGACCCACAGCGGTTCTTCCGCGTGGGGCGCGGATGCATCGTGGGGGTCGACGCCGTGCGCGCGCTTCGTCCGCACGGGAAGGGTCGGGTCGCGCTCACCCTCGATCCGCCGGGCGAGGCCGTGGTCAGCGCGGAGCTCGCGGTGGCCTTCAAGGAGTGGATGGATCGCTGAGGTGTCCCTTGCGGAGAACGTGAACATCGTTTACGTTTTGAACATCGTTCAGGAGGTCGTCGTGTCCCTCGTCGTCGCACTCGCCGCTGGCGCTCTCAGCTGGACCTTCCTGGAGTACGTGTTCCATCGGTTCCTGGGGCACGAGCACCGCCACAACCCCTTCGGGGCCGAGCACACCGCGCACCACAGCCGGGGTGACTACTTCGCCCCCTGGACCAGGAAGCTGGCCGCCGCGCTCGTCCTGGCGGCCGGCCTCGTGCCTGCCGCCCTCCTCGTCGCCGGTGCGCCCGGAGGGGCCTTCTGCGCCGGGCTGTTCGCGGCCTACGGCGGCTACGAGGTGCTCCACCGTCTCGAGCACGTCCACAGCGGCTTCGGGGCCTACGGTCGCTGGGCGCAGCGTCACCACTTCTACCACCACTTCCACGACCCCCGGATGAACCACGGGGTCACGAGCCCGCTCTGGGACATCGTCTTCGGCACGTACGTCCGCGTCGAAGGGCCCATCCGGGTTCCGGCGAGGCTGAAGATGTCCTGGCTGTGCGACCCGTCCACGGACGAGGTCTGGCCCGAGCTCGCCAGCGACTACCTGCTGCGCATGCGGCGCGACCGGGCGTGAGCACCCGTCAGAAGCGACGAGAGAGACTCGAGGCCGACATCCTCGAGGCGTCGACGGCCCTCCTGGCCGAGCACGGGCTCGAGGGGCTCACCGTCGCGCGCATCGCGAAGGCCATCGACTACACTCCGGGCGCCCTCTACCGGTACTACCCGTCGAAGGACGCGATCATCGCGGAGCTCCACCGGGCGTTCGTCGGGGACCTCCTGATCGCGGTGGAGCAGAGGCTCGCCGACCTCCCGTCCGGGCCGCGCGACGAGCTCGCCCTGGCCGCCCTCGTCGCGTGCTCGGAGGCGTACATCACCTACGCGCGCGTCCACCCCACCCGCTTCAGGCTCTTCGCAGTGGCCCTGGCCGACCCCAGGACCTTCGTGGGCGCCGAGCACACCACGACCACGCTGGCCGCGTACATGGCGCTCCATGCGACGGTCTCCGGGCGGGTGCAGGAGGCCGTGCAGGCCGGAGCCCTGCGGGCCGACGTCGAGCCCGGGCGGGCCACCCTGGCGTTCGTGCTCGCGCTGCAGGGTCCCCTGCAGGCCGGGAAGCTCGCGGCCAGGGTCCCCGGCCTGCTGGACGCCGAGGCGCTGGCCAGGACGGTCACCGACACCCTGCTGGTGGGCTGGGGTGCCGATCCACGCGCGCTGGTCACCGCGCGCTCGGCCCTCCGCTGACAGCCAGGCAGGCGGTGCGTCGGGAGCCTGGTCAGCAGGCTCGTCCTTAGAGCTCCATGTCGCGTTGGCTCGTCGTGCTCACGCTCACCCTCACCTCCTGTTTCCTGCTGCCCAGCAGGGGGGACGACGACCCGTTCACCGAGGCGGACGACGGACTGTGCGTTGGCGCAGTCCTGGTCGTCGATGCCAGCGTCCCCTGGCCAGCAGATCTTCGTGTCCGTCACCGACCCGAACTACCAGGACTGTCCGGACGGCTTGTTCAGCCTCACCTGCGAAGGCACGGGCACGATCCGTGACTGCGCCCGGTTCCGGCAGCTCGACGCGAGCGGGCAGCTCACGGACGACGTCTCGGCCACCTCGGGGGCCGTACAGATCACGGACAACGGCACCAGCTGCACCATCGAGCTGGAGATCGCGTTCCGGGCGGCACGTTCCAGGGTTCGGCGGAGGTGGCGTACTCCAGCGTGGAGCCAGGCCCCTTCTGTCTTCAGTAGGACGCGTCAGCCCGTCAACCGCTCGGCGCGAAGCACGTCATGGCCGCCGTACGCTCGGCGTCGCAGGCTCCACCGAGGTCATCGTCTCCGTCGCAGTCGAAGTTGCGCACGGCACACTTCAGCATCTCCTCGTAGGCGTCGCCGCAGCCAGCCGCCTCGAGGGCGCGATTCGGGCGCTCGAGTAGCAGACACCCTCACGAGGCGACCGAGAACACCTCGAACGCCTCGAACGAGTCGTCCGCGATCGCCAGGGAGGATGCCGCGTCCAGGTCGGCTTCGATCTGGCGGATGTCCCGCCCGAACAGCCAGGCTGCGGTGCCGAGGCTCATGGTGGGGTCGACCTGGTCGACGCTCAGGCCGTGCCAGTCCAGCACCTCCTCGGCCCAGGGGTTGTCGCGCACGAGGCTCTGAAGGGAACGGGAACGGGGACGCATGCTCACCTCCTGTCGTCCGACGTGGACGACGAAGGGGTAGGCAGGCGTTCCGGGGCCGCAACCCCCGAGATGCATGGTCAGGGACACACGAGCCCCTCCAGGGGGTTCGCCTCCCAGTCGGTCGGGTAGGTCGCATCGAGCGTCGCGAGCACCGAGGGCGTGACCGGGAGCTGGTAGGCCGTCATGTACGGCCCGAAGTCCCGATCGAGCTGCGCCGAGAGCGTCTCGGCGACCGCATCGATGTGGGCCTGCTGGTCGGTCCCGGGCTCCACGAAGGCATGGTAGGCCGCGGAGAGCCCGTCCCACCCGATGGCGGGGTCGTCAGCGATGGACATCGCGAAGTCCACGACGTCCGCGGTCCCGAAGTCCGTCGCGTCACACCCCCCGGAGGCGAGGCAGTTGCACACGAAGGCCTCGCGGGTCGCCTGGCGTTCGGCGTCCGAGCGGCCGGACCACTGCTGGTGGCTCCCGGCGCCGAACACGGTGTCCACCGCGACCATGTTCAGCAGGTTGGGCTCGCCCTCACGCCAGCTGATGTAGGCGTACTTGTCGAGGTACAGGAGGGTGCCCGGGTTCGAGAAGGAGTGCCCGGCCTCGTGCAGGAAGCCCCACTTGCCCAGGAAGCTCGTCTGCCAGAACGGGTTCGTGGTGCTCAGCTCCCACGTATGGGACAGGTAGGCCGGGTTGCCGGAGTGGGCGCCGCCGCCCTCCACGCGGAGGTCGAAGAAGAACATGTGGGGTGTGGACCAACCGGACTGTCCGCTGAAGTCCTGCTCGACCCGCCACAGGTCGCCGAGCGTCGTGATCATCTCCTCGATCGAGTCGGTGGCCGCGGCGATCTCGTCCGTGTGCCCGAGCACGAACACGTCTTCCTCCTGGAGCATGGTGAACGGCACCGTGGTGGCCGCGAGCTCGGCCGCGAAGTCCGCATCGTTGTCGACCCCCGCGACGAAGTGGGGCTGGGGGAGCACGTTGTGCAGCGTGAGGGTGACGGGACCCCAGGACTCGCGGGCCATCAGCAGGATCGGTCCGCCCATCGGGGCGTTCAGCACGCCGGACCCGTCGCTCTCGATCGCCAGGGTGCCCGCCGCGCCGGGGAAGCGCGCTGTCGAGCGCGGACACAGCTGGCAGGAGCGCGGCATCGTCCACTCCGTGGTCCAGTGGGCGTAGAGGTAGGCGTCCGGGGGCAGGTCGCCCTCGACGAACACGGCCACCTGCTCACCGGGGGCCGCGTAGTAGCCCGTGGGCATGAAGTGGTGCGGGTAGTCGCGCGTGTCGAGGGTCACCGTGACCGAGACGCGCGGCTCCGAGGTGCCGGGGTCGCCCGGGTAGTCCGCGACGCTCGCCGGGACGTCGACCTGATCGGGGTACAGCGTCGTGGTCCGGAAGAACCGTGCCTGCACCAGGAGGTCGTCGTACGTGATGGCGTCGTCCCAGTAGTGGGGCGTCGCCTTCGTCACCTCGGGGTACCCCATCGCCCGATGCAGGGCCTCCGTGTACACGATGACCGGCTCGAGGTTGGAGAGGTGCTGAGACGCCGTGCTGGAGCTGTAGAAGACCCTGTACAGGTCCTCGGCGTCGGCGCTCTCGAGGCCGAGCTGGGTGCGGGCCGCCAGCTCGATGGCACCGGTGAGGTTCTCGGTCCGGGTGTCCGCCGCCAGCGGCTGGGCGTACGACGGAGAGGCCGTCAGCGGGCGCGCTGTAGCCGTAGTGGGTCCCGGAGAGCCCGGCCTCGCGCATGATCACGGACTTGGGGTCGTAGGTGGTGTAGACGGGATGGGTGTCGAGGTAGTGGGCGTAGGGGTGGGACGCCTCGAGCACCACGCCCCCTCCGCCGTAGAGGTGAGCGAGCACGGCGTCCGCGTCCATGGTCTTGCTGTCCGGAGTGTCCGATTCCCTGTGTAAACCCGCGTTCTCAGTAGGCGGGTTCTGTGCCGTGGGGCACCGGCACCATACACCGGAACTACCGTGCCGCCTACAGACGCCGATTCGGCGCTGACGTGGAGGCGGCACCGCCAGCTCTGCTGGCCGCTCCGGGTGGGCGAGTCCTGGGCCGGCCCTGCGGTGGAGTCAGCCGAGAGGTGGCTCGATAGCCGCTGCCGGCCCTGTGGGCGCTGGGGGCAACCTGGCAGCACGACTGGACTCGAATCCCCGAGTCCAATGCCAGGTTGTCCCAGTCCCTATGGGCGACGTGGGCGAGCTTTCGCTGCCTGGTGGACAGGGTCGAGCTTCAACGCTCGTCCGCGTCGTCCATGGGGGCGCAGCGTCCATGGGGCATGCTACCGGTGGTTCGCGTAGTCCTCCAGCGGTAGCCGGTCGCCGAAGTGGATCGACAGCTGCTGGATCGTCTGGTCCCAGGCCTGCTTCGTGTACGTCCACTTCTGACTGGCGCGGTCGATGGCCAGCCAGAGCAGCTTGAAGACCGCATCGTCGGAGGGGAAGGCACCCCGTGTCTTCGTGATCTTCCGGAGTTGGCGGTTCAATGCCTCGATTGCGTTCGTGGTGTAGATGGCCCTGCGGATTTCCGGGCCAAACTCGAAGAACGGCCTGACACGTTGCCAATTGGTCTCCCACGAGCGACCGATTGTCGGGTACTGCGCGTCCCACTTCTCCCTGAAGGTCGCGAGCGCCTGCACTGCCTCATCCTCGGTGCCAGCTCGGTAGATGGCCTTCAGGTCGGATGCCATCTCCCTCTTGTTCTTCCACGACACAAGGTTCGTGCTGTGGCGAACCATGTGGACGATGCAGGTCTGGACGATGGCACGCGGGAACGTCGCCTCGATGGCCTCGGGAAACCCCTTGAGCCCGTCCACGCTCGCGATGAGGATATCCTCGACGCCCCGGTTCTTCAGGTCATTGATGACGTGCAACCAGAACTTCGCGCCCTCGGTGTCCGCCACCCAGAGCCCGAGGACCTCCTTCCGGCCGCGCATGTTCACGCCGAGCGCGACGTAGATCGTCCGATTGCGAACGACGCCCTCCTTCCGGACCTTCACGACGAACCCGTCGAGGTAGACAATCGGGTAGACGCGATCGAGCGTGCGCTTCTGCCACTCACGCACGGCGTCCAGGACCTGGTCGGTCACCTTGCTGATGAGCGCTGGGCTGACCTCGATACCGTAAATCTCCTGGAGATGAGCCTGGATTTCACGGACGCTCAGGCCGCGTGCATACAGGCTGATGAGCTTGTCATCGAAGCCCTGAAGCCGCCGTTGTCCCTTCTTGACGACCTGAGGGTCGAACGAGCCAGCTCGGTCGCGGGGCACATCGAGTTCGATTGCCCCGGTGTCCATGAGAACCGTCTTCGGGCTCGAGCCGTTGCGCGAGTTGCCTCCATCGAAGCCTTCCTTCGCATGCTTCTCGTAGCCGAGGTGCTCGGTCATCTCGGCCTGGAGCATTCGCTCCAAGGCCAGCTTCTTCAGCTTCGCGACCGCGGCGGACAGGTCGTCTGGTGAGTCGACTTCACCCGCGAGGGACGCGACGAGGTCGTCGATGGTGGTCTGCTGCTTCTCTGACATGGCTCTCTCCTTGGGGAGCCTACCGAGAATCAGGGTTTACACGAAGAACTAGACAGTCTCGTGGACGGACAGCCGGAATCCCGGACGACGCGGGCCGCCGGTGGGCGCCCAGCTCGCCCCGGCACTCCGCCCACGGCGTCATCCCCGCCCCGACGTGCGACACGCTCGGGCGCCCATAGGGCGCAGCCACGACGCGGCCTCGGTCGTGCGCCGTGCCCTGCTCCTCCGCCTCGACCCGCCCCAGGTTGCGCATGGCCGATGGCACGCCAGAGGCCGGACCGAGCAAAGCTCGGCCGGGCTCAGCGTAGCGCCGGGGCGGGGGGGTTGCGAAGGGGGGGCCCCACTGGGCCCACCCTCAGCTCAGCTCCCGGGCAGGTTTCGCCCAGTCCCTGACTACCGAGTTTCCCGGGCGAGCCGGCTCGCCCGTTTGCCTCGGCGGGGGGCGGAACCGTCCGGTCGTCCGTGAAGCAGCGCCCCAGTCCGGGTCTACCCTCCGCCGTGCCACCAGCACTCCAACCCCTGTCGCACCGCCGCTCCGCCTCCGACGTACCCCCGAAACCCGTCTCTCACCCGTCCCGGACCATCTGCAGGAACGCCCGGAGGCCCGCGATCACCTCCTTGTCGCGGGTCAGCTTCTCCAGCGAGCGCTCCATCTCCAGACCCAGCCGGTCCAGCGCATCCCGGTGCCGTCGCTCCTGGGAGGTCAGCCGGGCCTCCAGGTCCGCGGAGAGCCCGTCCAGGCGGGCCGAGAGGGCCACCAGACCCGAGCGGTCGTCGTCCAGCCTGCGCGACAGGTCCTTCAGCCCGTGCTCCACCGCATGCAGCCGGGCGCCCAGGGTGCGCGCGTCCGGGGGAGGGAGGACCGCCCGTCGCTCCAGCGCCCGCAGGCGCGCCCGCACATGACCCACCATCGCCGCCGTCGGGCGCAGGGCGAGCGTCACCAGGAAGGCGCCAGCCGCGAAGAGACCCACCCGCCCGTCCGACGCCCAGGCCACCGCCGCGCAGACGCCAGCGCCGAGCAGGTGCAGGCTCACCGCCACCGCCAGGAGCCGTCGGGCGAGCCGGCTCGCCTCGTGACGCTCGGCATCCGGCACCCGGATCTCGCGCCCCCCGCTGTCCGACTGCGTGCGCTGCACCCCGCGCGCCGCGAAGTAGAGGTCCCACGGGAGCTTCACCACCGCGAAGAGCGCGACCAGCGCGCCGAGACCAGCCACCGCGTCCACCGCCTCCGTCGGCGAGAGCCGTCCGCCGGTCGCGAACAGCACCAACCCCACCGTCCCCAGCGCGCCCCAGACCCCGAGCGCGATGCGCCACGCCATGCTGGCCTCCACGGAGCACAGCGTCTCCACACGACGTCGACAGCCCGTGAGCACACGGTGAATCCCGTGTGAATCAGCTGGACGTCAGCATCGCCGCGAGCTCGGGAGGGACGTCCTCCACGCCTCCCTTGTCCGCAGGACGCGCCCGCGATGCGTACTCCCGCACGAGGTCCGCCTCGCCTCGCAGGATCGCAGCATCCATCGGATCCCGGACGTCCCGCGCAGCGACCCAGAGCACCGTGTTCGCCGCGAGCACCCCGATGGCCCCGAGCGTGCGCTCCGCACCCTCCATGTTCCGGACCTTCCAGAACAACGGCGCCACCGCACGGATGTCCGCGAGCTGCGCGGTGTACCGGTGGTCCGCCAGCCTCCCCTCCCGCATCGTGAACCGCGGGCACGTCACCCCGTCGAGGTCCACCTCGAGGTCGTCGGGCTCGGCAGGCGCCACGCGGTGCCAGCCCCCGGCCTCCGCGAGGCTGTCCTCGTAGGCCCGCGAGAGCCAGACCGCCGACCGGTACGCAGGATCGAGGTGGTAGCTGCGCCACTCGGGGTGCGTGAGCGCGTCGTGCAGGTCGGCACCCACGATGTCCGCGATCTCGTGGGAGAGCCGCACGAGGGCGGGGTAGGTCCACCTCTCGTCGGGGAGGGTGGACAGCAGCACCAGATCGTCCGCGAGGATCTCGATGGGCCGGCCCACCTCCCCCCGCACGGTCACGGTCCGCACCCTTCGCCGCGGAAAGCCGAGCAGCCCCGCCCGACCCGCGACACCGGGCTCCACGACGACGTCCTGACGGGCCGACGTCCACGCGATCCAGCCCACGAGGACCGCCAGCACCCCACCCGCCACGGTCCCCACACCCAGGGTGACTGCCGCCCCCACGAACGCGCCCACTGCGGCGACGAGGATGGCGAGCGTGGCGACGAACGAGAGCCACACCAGGAATCCCGTGAACGCGAAGGTCCCGAAGAGGATCTGCAGCTCCGTGCTCGACTGCAGATCCTGGCGCGGCGGCGTGAAGCGGATGCCCTTCGCCGTGCGCTCGATGAGCTTCTCGAGGTCCCGCGGCCCCTCGTCCGTCATGCGCCGCTGAGCCTCGCGCGGCACCGGACCCACCCGCAGGAGGTCCTCCGTCACGCCAGCAGCCCAGGGATCTTCGGCAGAAGCGGCATCCGGCCACCCTATCCCGCCCGTCCCCGACGCGTCACACGCGGCGTTCCCGGCAGGTGCTACCCTACGCACATGCACTGGATCCCACTCCTCGTCCTCGGCTGCTCCCCGGCCTACGACCCCGGTCCCGAGCCGGCCGTCGTCACGCCCGAGCCCGCCCTCCGCCGGCTCACCATCCGGCAGTACACCAACACGCTCCAGGACCTCTACGGCGAGGACCTCGTCCTCCCCACGAGCCTCGAGCCCGACACCCGTCTCGAAGGCCTCGCGTCCCTCGGTGCCGCCGTGAGCGCGACGTCCCCGCTGGGCGTCGAGCGCTACGAGCGCGCCGCGGACCTCGTGGCGTCCCAGCTCCTCGGCGAGGGCACCACGGGCGGGCTGCCGTGCGATCCGTCCGGCCCCGCCGACTCCGCCTGCGCCCGGCAGTTCGTGGAGGCCGAGGGCATGCGGGTGTTCCGGCGGTCTCTCACACCGGAGGAGATCGACCGGCTCGCAGGCCTCGTCACCACGGTGGGCTCCCAGGCCGGAGACTTCCGGGTGGGCGCGTTCACCGCCCTCACCGCCATGCTCCAGTCGCCCCACTTCGTCTACCGCACCGAGCATGCCCCCGGCACGCTCGACGCGTTCGAGCTGGCCTCGCGGCTGTCGTACTTCCTCTGGGACGGCCCGCCCGACACCGAGCTCCTCGAGGCCGCCGCCTCCGGCGCGCTCCTCGAGCCCGACATGAAGCGCGAGCAGGTCGAGCGCATGGTGGCCGACGCCCGCTTCCGCCGCGGGGTCCGCGACTTCTTCGGCGAGCTCTACCACCTGGAGGGGCTCGACGGCATGACCAAGGACCCCAACGTCTTCAGCCACGCGAGCCCGGAGCTCTGGGCGAGCTCGAAGGTGGAGACGCTGGCCGTGATCGAGGACCTCGTGGTGGACCGCGATGCCGACTACCGCACGCTCATGACGAGCCGCCGCACGTACGTCGACCACCGGCTCGCCGCGCTCTACGAGATCCCCGCCCCCACCCTGGACGGCTTCGCCTGGGTCGAGCTCCCCGAGAGCACCGGCCGGCGCGGGCTCCTCGGGCATGCCAGCGTGCTCGGGCTCAACGCCCACCCCACGCGCTCCAGCGCCACGCGGCGCGGCAAGTTCATCCGCGGCACGCTGCTCTGCCAGTTCATCCCGCCGCCCCCGGCCGACGTCGACACCTCGATCCCCGAGGCGAGCAACGCGCCCACCCTGCGCGACCGCCTGCAGGTCCACCAGGAGGACCCCACGTGCGCGAGCTGCCACGTGCCCCTCGACTCGGTGGGCCTGGCGCTCGAGAACTTCGACGGCGAGGCCCGCTGGCGCGAGCGCGAGAACGACGCGCGCATCGACCCGTCGGGCGTGGTGGACGGCCTGCCCTTCGACGACGCGGTGGGTCTGGGCGACGCGCTGGCGTCCCACGAGGACCTCACGACCTGCATCACCGAGCAGCTCTACGCCTACGCGGTCGGTCACCCGGTGAGCAACGGCGAGGACGAGGTGGTGCTCTGGCTCCACGACGACTTCGCGGGCAACGGGTTCTCCGTGGCCCACCTCATGGAGGCCATCGCGCTCTCGGACGTCTTCGCCAAGGGAGGTACCCCATGAACCGCCGCGGCTTCCTGCGGGGCGTGCTGGCCGGCGGTGTGGCCACCGTCGGGCTCCCCTGGCTCGAGTCCACCGCACGGGCCGGCGACGGCTTCCCCGTGCGCTACGTCCAGTGGATCTGGGGCAACGGCAACCGTCCGGAGCGCTGGATCCCCGCGGCCACCGGCCCGGACCACATGCTCTCCGACGAGCTCATGCCGCTCCTCGACCTGAAGGACCGGATCTCCGTGATCACGGGCCTCTCCGTGCTCTACCCCAACAACGTGCCGCACTGGTCGGGCATCGGCGGGCTGCTCACGGGCGCGGAGGTGGACGGGAACGACGAGGACTGGTTCGTGCGGCGCAAGTCCCTCGACCAGCTCGTGGCGGACGGCATCGGCAGCTCCACGGTCTACCGGTCCCTCGAGCTCGGGGTGTCCACGGCCAACGCGTTCTCCTGGAACGGCCCGGCGGCCGCGAACGTCGCCGAGGTCGACCCCATCGCGGTGTACGGACGCCTGTTCGGGCCCACGTTCGTGGAGCCCGGCTCGGGCGGCATCGTCGACCCGAGGCTCGGCTACCGTCGCAGCGCGCTGGACGCCGTGATGGCGGACATCTCGGCCCTGTCGGACAAGGTGAGCGCCTCCGATCGCGTGCGGCTCGAGCAGCACTTCACGGGCGTGCGCGACCTCGAGCTGCGCCTCGCCCGCCTCCAGGAGGACCCCCCGTCCTACGACGCCTGCATGCAGCCCGCGCAGCCGGTGGCGGAGTTCCCCGACATCGACGGCCGTCCCCAGCTCCAGGCCCGGCACGAGGCCCATGCCGCCCTCGTGGCCATGGCGCTCGCGTGCGACCTCACGCGGGTCGTCACCGTGCAGTGGTCCGAGCCGGTCGACAACGTGCTCTACCCGGGCGCCACGGACGGTCACCACAACCAGACCCACAACGAGCAGGGCGCCCAGCCCGAGGTGAACATGATCACCACGCAGATCATGGAGGGCTTCGGCAACTTCCTGCGGGCGCTGGACGCCATCCCCGAGGGGGACGCCAGCCTGCTCGACCATGCGCTGGTCCTCGGGTGCACCGACGTCTCCGAGGGCCGCACCCACAGCCTCGACGAGATGCCCGTGGTGCTCGCCGGGAGCGCGTGTGGTGCCCTGCGCACCGGTGAGCACGTGCGCTACGTGCGCCGCAACAGCAACAGCCTCGGGCTCACCGTGCTCCGCGCGATGGGCGTGAACCAGAACAGCTTCGGCGAGGCTGCCTTCGAGACGAGCGACGGGCTCACGGAGATCGAGCCATGAGGGCGCTTCTCCCCTTCGTTCTGCTGCTGGCCGCGTGCAACGGGGGCGAGGTGGAGCCCCAGGTGTGCGACGCGAGCGCGCCTCGCCAGACGTACGTGATCAGCGCGCTGTCGTTCGCCCGTCGGGACGCCGGGGTGGTGGACGGCTTCGACCTCGACGGCCTCGACACGGCCCAGGGCGACCCCGACGGGTGCGGCCACGCGGACCTCGTGTCGCCCGATGGCGTGCCGGGCATCGACAACAACTTCAGCGCGCTGGTGCCGATCCTGGAGTCGACGGAGGCGGTGGCGGCCGAGTCGCTGATCGCGCAGTCCATCGCGAGCGGTGAGCTGCTCATCACCCTCACCCTGGGCGATGTCGACAACTGGGTTGCGGACGACTGCGTGGACCTCACGGTGGGCCGTGCGGAGGGCGTGCCCTTGGTGGGTCCGGACGGCGTGCTGCTCGACCACCAGACGCTCGCGCCGCACAGCACGATCGCGTCGGTGTCCACGATGGGTGCGGCGGACGACCTGCAGATCACGGGCGGCGATCTGGCCTTCAACCTGCCGCTGGACGTGCTGAACGCGGAGCTGGACTTCGAGGTGTCCCGGGGCGTCTTCCAGCTCCAGAAGCGCTACGACGGCGCCATCACAGGCGTGATGGGCGGCATGATCCCGATCCGGCAGATCGTGGAGATCCTGGAGCGCGACGACGTGAACCTGCAGTCGTTCATCCCGATCGTGCAGGCCACAGCAGACGTGCGGGGCGACTCGGGCACGTGCGACAGCCTCTCGCTGGCCTTCGAGCTGGAGGCCCTGCCGGCCTGGCTCGCGGAGGATTGACGTGGAGCTGGCGCACCTGGAGCTCGAGAACGTCGGCCCGTTCGCATCGGAGCGCATCGAGCTGCAGACCCGCGCGGAGGGTGGGCCCGGGGTCACCTTCATCACCGGCGAGAACGGCACGGGGAAGAGCATCGTCATCGACGCCATCCGGGCCACCTTCGGCGACTTCATCGGCGGTCCACCACGCGATCTGGCGAACGGGACGCCGATGGTGGTCACCTCGACTGTGGGCGGTCACCGCTTCCAGCGGGGCGCAGAATACCTCAATCCTGGAATCAGACAGCGGGACGCGGCGACCCTGTCACTGGCCCTGGACTACTGGGACGCCGGCCTGTCCCGTGACACCTTCGCGCTGAAGGGGCTGCAGCCCTTCGCAATCCCCACCGACCACGAGTACCTGCGGAACGCCCTCGCCGGCCGCCCCACGAACCAGGATGTGACCCGCCAGATCTGCCTCTTCGACTACCTCCGCGACAGCCGCGATCCCGAGGAGCGGAAGCGCGGGGAGGAGGTCTGGGCCCTCGTCGAGCACATCGTGCGCCTCTGTGTGCCGGACGGCGAGCTGGCCCACGTCCGCCGGGCCACCTTCGAGCCCGTGATCCGCCAGCACGGCACAGAGCTCCTCCTGCAGCATCTCTCGGCGGGCTCGCTGTACGGGATCTCCCGCATGCTCAGGCTCCTCGAGCGGCTGTACGTCACCTACCTGGCCACCGGGCACACGGGAGAGGTCGCACGGGTCCCTGCCATCCTCCTCGTCGACGAGCCCGAGAACCACCTCCATCCGAAGTGGCAGAAGCGGTTCCTGCGCGATGTGCTCGCGGTCTTCCCCAACACCCAGATCGTCGCCGCCACCCACAGCCCGTTCGTCGTGGGCAGCGTCGCCGGGGCCCGTGTGCTCCGATGCCGCGTGCGGGACGACGGGAACGGGTGCACCATCGAAGACGTCTCCGAGCCCTACGTGAACCAGACGGTGGACGAGGTGCTCGCCTCCGAGGCCTTCGCGGGCACACCGCCCTACAGCGTGGACGTCCAGGCCCTCGTGGATGCGAGGCGGGAGGCGATCCTGAACGAGGACGACGCCGAGCGCGAGCGTCTCGAGCGCGAGCTGTCGGCCCTGAACCCCGAAGCGTTCGGCGCATTCCGGGTCACGGAGCTCCTCCGCGAGCTCGCCGGGACCTCGTGATCCCCCTTCGGCGCACTCCGGCCCCCGCGGTGCTCGAGCAGAGAGCCGAGTCCTGGACGGTATCGTTCCTGGAGAGGCGGCGTGATCAGCCCGGTCTCCGACCGGACAAGCGGCAGTACGCCCATCCCGAGATCCTGGAGACCCTCAGTGCCATCTCGGCGGGCAAGTGCTTCTACTGTGAGCGCTGGCTGAGTGACGACGAGCGCACCGTCGATCACCACCTCGAGGTCCACGCGGCCCCGGAGAGGGCCTTCGAGTGGTCGAATCTCTACCTCGCCTGCGACATCTGCCAGCGGAAGCTCCCGAACGCCACCATCCCCAACGCTGCTGTGGTCGACCCCTGCAGCGAGGACGGCGATCCCGCTGAACATCTGGATTTCCACGAGGAGGTCGTGATCGGACGCACCGATCGCGGACGGCAGACCATCCGGAAGTACAAGCTCGACGCCGAGAGCCGACAGCTCCGCCGGCTGAAGGTCCTCAAGGCCCTCCTGAGGCTGCTTCCCCCGCCGGGATCGGCCCTCACTCCGTCGCAGCGGGAGGCCCTCTGGCGCCTGGCGGCACCGGAGCAGCCGTACTCGCTGATGATGCGACGCGTCCTCGAGCAGGCGGGAATCCCCAGAACCTAGGCAAACCCCGCCACGCACCCCAGCAACGACGGAACCGTCAGGCCCCGAAGCTACGGGCGAACAGCGCCTCGAGCGCTGCACGCGACCCGTCGTCCAGCTTCCGGGTGCCCGTGCCCGCCACGTGGAGCGCGTCGATCCGCGGCTCCCCGGGCACCCACGCGCCGCCCGACCAGTGGTACCAGGCCTGCCGGGCGGTGTCGTAGACCCAGAGGTCCTTGTTCCACATCCGGGCCAGCTCCACCGACCACCCGGTGCCACCCACCACGGTGTCGTCGGGCTGGATCTGCCCGACCACGAACACCTTCTGGGCGCGCGACACGATGTGCCAGAGGGTCTGGAGCACCTTGCGGATCAGGGTGCCCTCCGTGGAGTACGTGCGCGACAGCCGCCGCGAGACGTCCTCCATGCTCACGTTCCCCGCCTCGAGCTCGCGGGCCGAGAGCTCGCGCGCCCCCACCGTGCGGGACATCTTCTGGCCCGGGAACGTGAAGCTCACCTCGGTGAGCCCGTAGCGCGCGGCCAGCTCGCCGAAGGCCTCCTCCGAGCCCTTCGCGCCGCCCGAGTACAGCGTGATGTCCGACGCCACGAGGCCCGGGCGGTGCTCGCCGAGCCGGTGGGCCGCGATGAGCAGCGCGTCCGGCGTGAGCGCGAGGTCCAGAGGGGTCTCGCCACCGTCACGCAGCACCGAGAGGTAGACCGAGCCGTCGCGCGGCGTCAGCCGCAGGCCCACGGTGCCGGCTGCCCGGACCTCCGGGGGGATGACGTCGGTGAGCAGACGCATCGTGACCCACAGCGGGACGCCGAGGTCGGATGCGAGGGTGGCGAGCTGGGCGGCGTTCGCACGCACCGACTCGCCGTCGAGGCCGTCCACCACGACCATGCCGGCCGTGAAGGCGCCCGCGTTCGCGAGGAGCTCGATGTGGGCGCGCAGGGCGGCCACGTCGAACCCGGCAGCACCGTGGCTGTGGACCATCCGGTGCCGCTCGAGGGCCGTCCGGGCGGACCCGGTGACCCCGAGCACCGCGAACGCCTGATCGTAGTGCGCCCGCACGTGCTCCACGGTGTCGCCCACGGCGACGTGCAGGACGGACGTGCCCTCCTGCATGGCAGCGATCGCGACGTGCACGAGCACGGCCGTCTTGCCCACCCCCGGAGGGGCGAGCACCACGGCGACCTGACCCGCCAGGAGCTCGTCGCCGAGCGCCTTGCGGAGCACGTCGACCGGCCGCGTACGGCCGGCAGGATCGCTGCCCGCGGTCGTCACTTCCGCTTCTTGTCCTGCTCTTCCTGGTACTTCTTGACCAGGTCGTCCGCGACGTTCTTAGGAGCCTCGGCGTAGCGGCTGAACTCCATGGCGAACTCGGCCTTGCCCTGCGTGTTGGAGCGGAGCGCGGTGGAGTAGCCGAACATCTCGGAGAGCGGCACCTCGGACTCGATCCGGCAGAAGCCGTCCTCTTCCGTGGTGTTGAGGATGAGGCCGCGGCGGCTCATGATCGTGCCGACCATGTTGCCCTGGAACTCGGCGGGACCCTCGATGTCGACGCGCATGATCGGCTCGAGGATGACCGGGCCGGCCTTGTGGTAGGTCTCGCGCCAGGCGCCCTTGGCGGCGGCCTGGAAGGCCATGTCGGACGAGTCGACCGCGTGGAAGGCGCCGTCGTTGATCATCATCCGCACGCCGGTGACGGGCTGGCCGATGAGCAGGCCCTTGTCGAGCATCTGCCGGAAGCCCTTGTCACAGGACGGGATGTACTCACGCGGGATGGAGCCACCGACGATCTTGTCGACGAACTCGTAGACCTCGCCGTTCTCGGTGGGCGACATGGTGCCCGCGACGCGGCCGTACTGGCCGGAGCCACCGGTCTGCTTCTTGTGCGTGTAGTTGAAGTCCGCCGAGCGGGTGATGGTCTCGCGGTAGGCCACGCGGGGCGGGCTGACCTCGATCGGCACCTTGTACTCGCGGCGCATCCGCTCGATGTAGACGTCGAGGTGGAGCTCGCCCATCCCGCTGATGACCGTCTCGCCCGTCTCGGGGTCGGCGGCGACGCGGAAGGTGGGGTCCTCCTTCGAGAAGCGCTGGAGCGCCTTCGAGAGGTTCTGAGCGTGCTTGCTCTCGGCGTTGATCGTGTAGTGGATGACGGGGTCGGGCACGTGCATCGAGGTCATCGCGATCTCGACGCTGCCGTCGGTGAACGTGTCACCCGAGTGGCAGTCGACACCGAACAGCGCCACGATGTCGCCGGCGCAGGCGGACTCGATGTCCTCCATCTCGTCGGAGTGCATCCGGACCAGGCGGCCCACCTTGACCTTCTTCCGGTCGCGCATGTTGTGGATGAACTCGCCCTTGCTGAGCGTGCCCTGGTAGATGCGCAGGTAGGTGAGCTGGCCGTACTGGCCCTGCTCGAGCTTGAACGCGAGGGCGACGAGGGGCTTGGACGGATCGCTGTCGATCACGAGCTCCTGCTCGTCTTCCTTGTTCGTGGTGATGGTCACACCGCGGTTCTCGACGTCCGTGGGGCACGGCAGGTACGCCGACACGCCGTCCAGCATGGGCTGCACGCCCTTGTTCTTGAAGGCCGAGCCGCAGAACACGGGGCAGAGCTCGTTCGCGATGACGGCAGCGCGGACGGCGGCCATGAGGGTCTCCTCCTGGACCGCCTCCTCCATCATCTGCTCCATGAGCTCGTCGGAGAACATGGACACGGCGTCGAGCAGCATCTCGCGGTGCTCCTCGGCCACCTCGACGAGGTCCTCGGGGATGTCCGCCTCACGGATGGTCTCGCCGTTGTCGCCCTCGTTGAAGAGCGCCTTCATCTTGACGAGGTCCACCACGCCGACGTGCTTCTCCTCGAGGCCGATGGGGTACTGGATCATGACGGCGTTGAGCTTGAGCTTCTCGCGGAGCTGCTTGCACACGCGCATCGGGTTGGCACCCTGGCGGTCGAGCTTGTTCACGAACGCGATGCGCGGCACGTTGTAGCGGCGCATCTGACGGTCGACCGTGATGGACTGCGACTGCACGCCGGCCACGCCGCAGAGGACGAGGATGGCGCCGTCGAGCACCCGCAGAGCGCGCTCCACCTCGATGGTGAAGTCGACGTGCCCGGGGGTGTCGATGATGTTGATGTGGGTGTCCTTCCACGTCGTGTAGGTGGCGGCGGACTGGATCGTGATGCCGCGCTCGCGCTCCAGCTCCATGGAGTCCATCTTCGCGCCGACACCGTCCTTGCCACGCACCTCGTGGATGGCGTGGATCCGGTTCGTGTAGAACAGGATGCGCTCGGTGAGGGTGGTCTTGCCCGAGTCGATGTGGGCGCTGATTCCGATGTTCCGGATGTTGGACAGGTCGGTAGACACGACCGCCTCCTTGATTGACGTAGGGTCGCGACGCGAAAGGCCGGCCCGCGCCCCTAGCCCGACCCCAGAGGGGCGGCAATAGGCCGGCGCGCAAGGGGCGTGCCGCTCTTTGGGAGTGGCGTTCGATCCTCGATCGGGGACGGTCCGTGCGACGTCTCGCTGGACACTTCGACGAGTATCGAATTAGATGAGCATCGAACATTCGATGGACATCGAAGGAGGTCGCCATGGGCGACGAGGAGCTGGGCAGGATGGTCGCGACGTTCAAGGTACTGGCGGACGAGAGCCGCCTGCGGATCCTCGGGATCCTGGTCACCACGCCCTGCACGGGGTCGGAGCTCGCGGAGCGTCTCGGGCTCCAGGCGAGCACGGTGTCCCACCACCTCACCCGCCTGCGCGAGGTGGGGCTCGTGCGGGCCGAGCGGGCGGGCACCTCGGTGACCTACAGCCTCGATCGGGACGTGCTGGCGGGCCTGGGCGAGACGGTGCTCGCGCCGGCCGCGCTGGAGGGGGCCGTGGCGGACGGCGACGACGTGTTCGTGCGGAAGGTGATGGACGCGTTCTTCGACGGCGAGACCCTGCTGAAGATCCCGTCCAGCCGGAAGAAGCGGGACGTGGTGCTCGAGCGCCTGGCGCGCGACTTCACCCTCGGCGAGCCCGTGAGCGAAGCCGTCGTGAACGAGCGGCTCCAGGCCCACCACTGGGACTGCGCCACGCTGCGTCGCGAGCTCGTGGGCGGGGGGTGGATGACCCGCGCGGACGGCGTGTACACCCGCCTGCGCTGAGGGGATACCAGGGGACCCCGGAGGTCCGATGTCCCCTACCGCCCCCCTGTACGCCGGCGCCGACTTCGCACGCATGGTCGCCGTCTTCGAGGCTGCCACGGGCACCGCGCCCACCGCCGACGGCAGCAACGTCCGGGTGGGCGAGGAGGCCTTCGACCTCACCGATCCCCTGCACCGCGCGCTGCTCGAGCGTCACTTCGTGGACCTGCTCCTCGCGCGGCTCACGGGCGTCACCCTGCACGACCCCGCGCGGATCTGGATCGAGGTGGACGTCACCGTGGCCCCGGGGGCCGTGCTCTGGCCGGGGGTGGTCCTCCGCGGGTCGACCTCCGTCGGGGCTGCCGACATCGGGGTGGGCGCGGTGCTCACCGACACGCGCGTCGAGGACGGGGCGGTCGTGAAGCCCTACACGGTCTGCGAGGGCGCCGTGATCGGGCCGGACGCCGCGGTGGGTCCGATGGCGCACCTGCGGAGCGGGGCCGACCTCCGGAAGGGCGTGAAGGTCGGGAACTTCGTGGAGGTGAAGAAGACCGTGCTCCACGAGGGCGCCAAGGCGAGCCACCTCACCTACCTGGGCGACGCCGAGGTGGGCGCGGAGGCGAACGTGGGGGCGGGCACGATCACCTGCAACTACGACGGTCACAACAAGTGGCGCACCACCATCGGTGCCGGTGCGTTCATCGGCAGCAACACCGCGCTGGTCGCGCCCGTCGCCGTGGGTGCCGGGGCCATCGTGGGCGCGGGCAGCACGATCACCGAGGACGTGCCCGACGACGCCCTCGCGGTGGAGCGCGCGGAGGCCCGGGTGCTCCGGGGCCTGGCGCGCCGCATCCACGCGAAGAACCGCGCCACCAAGGAGAAGCGCGGTTGATCGCGTCGCTGCTCGCGGCTCCGGAGGAGGCCTCGGAGCTGGAGGACGCCCTCGAGGAGCACCTCCGGACGTGGCTGGAGGGCGTGCTGTCCGGGTCGGAGGCGGACCTCTGGGACGCCGTGGGCGACGATCTCTCGCTCCGGGTGGAGGAGGACGGGCTCTTCGCGGAGATGGACGGCGCGGACCCCTTCCTGGCGGGGCTGGCGGCACACTGGATGCGCGTCTGGCTCGGGGAGCCGGAGGTCTCCGAGCTCGTCGCGGAGCACGACGGCGAGCTGGACGACGATCTCCCGGAGGACCCCGATCCCCTGCTCCTGTTCGAGGTCGCGGGACGCTGGATGGGCGCGTCGACGGAGCATGGGTACGTGGCCACCGAAGACGGTCCGGTGCGCGAGGGCGAGCTCGACCCCTCGGAGCGCGAGGCCTGGCAGAGCGTCGTCGAAGCGCGGATCTGCCGCTGCTCGGCCTGCGCGGTCGCGCGCCGGCGAGCGGACCGGTAAGGGGACCCGACCCCCCGGAGGACCGATGGCCGACGCTCCCGCGCACCTCACGCTGCTCAACCCCGAGCAGTACCGGGCCGTCACCACCCTCGACGGTCCGCTGCTGATCCTGGCGGGTGCCGGATCGGGCAAGACGCGCGTGCTCACGCGTCGGATCGCCCACGCCCTCCACACCGGCGCCGATCCCAAGCAGATCTTCGCCTGCACCTTCACCAACAAGGCCGCCGCCGAGATGAAGGAGCGCGTGGTGGAGCTGGTGGGCGAGATCGGCACCAAGGTCTGGGTGAGCACGTTCCACAGCAGCTGCTGCCGGATCCTGCGCCAGGACATCGAGCCGCTCGGGTTCACCAAGCGCTTCGCCATCTACGACGACGACGACCAGCTCCGCATCGTGAAGGGCATCCTGAACGACCTCGGGCTCGACCCCAAGGTGGTGGAGCCCCGCGCCATCCTCAAGCAGATCGACCACTACAAGAACCTCCTGCGCGACCCCGACGCCCTCGTGAGCGAGAAGCGGGCCCGCGAGGGCGAGCCCCTCATCCGGGTCTGGCGCGCGTACAGCGAGGCGCTGGTGGCCTCCGACGCGCTGGACTTCAACGACCTCATCGGGAAGACCGTCGAGCTGTTCGCCAAGCACCCCGACGTGCTCGCCCGCTGGCAGGAGCGGTTCACGTACCTGATGGTCGACGAGTACCAGGACACCAACCGCGCCCAGTACGACCTCCTCACGCTGCTCGCGAAGAAGCACCGCAACCTCGCGGTGGTGGGCGACGACGACCAGTCGATCTACGGCTTCCGGGGCGCCGACATCTCGATCATCCGGGGCTTCCAGAACGACTACCCCGAGGCCACCGTGATCCGTCTGGAGCAGAACTACCGCTCCAAGGCGAACATCCTGGCGCTCGCGAACCACGTCATCGCCATCGACGAGAACCGCATCGCCAAGCGCCTGTGGACGAGCGCCGAGGCCGGGCCCAAGGTGCGCATCGTGGCCGCCGACACCGCCCTCGAGGAAGCGAAGAAGGTCGCCTCGGGCATCCAACAGCTCCGTCGGATGGGCGTCCGCTACGACGACATCGCGATCATCTACCGAACGAACGCCACGAGCCGGGTGTTCGAGCGCGGGCTCATGGAGCGCGGCATCCCCCACAAGGTCATCGGCGGGCCCAAGTTCTACGCCCGCCGCGAGGTGCGGGACGCGCTGTCGTACCTCCGCCTGGTCGTGAACCCCGTGGACGACGCCGCCTTCCTGCGCATCGTGAACGTCCCGCCGCGCGGTATCGGCGCCAAGACCCTCGCGAAGCTCCGTGAGGACGGGGCCGCCCGCGGCATGCCGCTGCTCCGGACGGCCCGTAGCTACAAGGGAGGGGGTCGCGTGGGCCAGGGGCTCTCCGACTTCGTCGCCCTGATCGACGACCTCGCGGACGCCGCGCGGGTGACACCGCTCGCCCAGCTCGTCCACCGCACCATCGAGCAGAGCGGCTACCGGCAGATGCTGGAGGACGACAAGGACGCGAACGACAAGATCACCCGCGACGCCCAGAACCGCCTGCAGAACCTCGAGGAGCTCGTGCGGGCCGCCCTGGAGTTCGAGTCCCCCGCCGCCCTCACGCCCATCGACGCCCTCACGGCCTGGCTCGACCAGATCTCGCTCTCGGCGGACAGCGACACCATCCCCGACGAGGGCGAGGTGACGCTGATGACCGTGCACAACTCGAAGGGCCTCGAGTACCCCGTGGTGTTCGTGGTCCAGATGGTGGAGGGCGTGTTCCCGCACTCCCGCTCGGAGGACAAGGGCATCGAGGAGGAACGGAGGCTCGCGTACGTCGCGTTCACGCGGGCCCAGGAGCGGCTCATCGTCACGCGCAGCCGGCTCGCCCAGAGCTTCGACGCCCGCGAGCGCAGCAAGCCGGTCGAGCCGTCGCGGTTCCTGTTCGGCCTGCCCACGGCCCACTGCGAGGGCGACCTGCCCGAGGGCTCCCCGGCCGGCGCGGAGATCGGCACGGAGGACGTGGGACGGGCGCGGCTCAAGGCCTTCCTGGCCCGGCGAGCGGCACCGGTGGAGCTCCCCGACGAAGAGCTCACGCTGGTCGACATCGAGAGCCCCGACCAGCTTCGCGAGGGTGTGCGGGTCCACCATCCCCAGCTCGGGATCGGCGAGGTGCGACGCGTGTCGAGCGATCGCGTGTTCGTGGCCTTCGGGCGCCGATCGCAGTGGGTGACGGGCCACCAGATGCAGATCGTCGTGGATTAGCGCCCGCCCGGTTCACGCGACCTGTGCTAGGGTTCGCGACGTCACGAACCCCACGGATGCCATGATCGTCACCTGCCCGGCGTGTAGCGCGCGGTACAAGATCAAAGAGAGCCGGATCCAGGGCCGCGGAGCAAAGATCACCTGCCCGAGGTGCGGCCACCGGTTCGTCGTCTACCGCGACGAAGCTGCCTCCTCCTCGTCTTCGGTCCCCGACGACGTCGAGTCCTACGACTTCCGTACCCTCGGGATCACCTGGAAGGTCCGCAAGGGCATCGGGGTGACCTACAACTTCCACGACCTCGCCACGCTCAACGAGTTCATCCAGGACGGGCAGGTCGATCGCTGGGACAAGATCAGCTACGACCAGCGCACCTGGGAGGCTATCGACGCGATCGACGACCTCCGCGCCCACTTCCACGACATCTGGCTGCGCGCCCGTCGCGGTGAGATCAGCGTCGCTGCGAGCGACGTCGACGAGGAGGTCGGCGAGGACGAGGAGGACGACTCCGACGCTCCCACCACCATCGTGGGTCACGGTTCGTCCCTGGCCTCCGAGATCCGCAAGGCGGTCTCCGAGTCCGCCACGCCCGCTCCCGGTCCGGGCCGCGACGACAGCCCGGAAGCCGTGCTGATCGACGAGCCCACCCAGCTCCACACCGAGCAGACCTCGGAGCCCGCGCCCATCGCCGAGCTCGCCGAGACCGCACCGCTGCACGTGCACGACGACAGCGACTTCGGAATGGACGACGACGAGCCCGAGCCGCCTCCGCCGCCGCGGAAGCGCGACGAGGACGACGAGACGAAGGGTGTCCCGGTGGCCCTCATCGCCGGGGGTGGTGTGCTGCTGCTCCTGCTCGTGGTGGTCGGCGGTCTGTTCGCGTCCGGCATGCTCGGCGGCGGATCCACGCCGGACCCCGAGCCGGCGCCGGTCCCCGTCGCACCCGCGCCGCCTCCGCCGGCACCCGAGCCCCCGCCGGCACCGGCGGAGCCCGAGCCCGAGCCCGTACCTGAGCAACCGGACCCCGCTCCGGCTCCGACGCCCGCTCCGACGCGGCCCGCGCCTGCACCGACGCCGACGCCCGCTCCGGCTCCGGCTCCCGCGCCCGCGCCCGCGCCCACGCCCACGCCGACACCCGCTCCGGCTGCACCCGCTCCCGCGCCCATGCCCACGCCGGCGCCCGCTCCTGTCGAGCCCGAGCCTGCACCCGCTCCGGCCCCGGCAGAGCCTGCGCCTGCTCCGGAGCCTGCGCCTGCTCCGGAGCCCGAGCCCGCCGCACCCGCGCCCGAGCCCGCACCCGCACCCGCACCCGAGCCTGTGGCCCCGGCGCCCATGCCGGATCCCGAGCCCGCACCCGCACCCGCGGAACCAGCTCCCGGATCTCCCTGACGGAGCCCGAGCCTCGTGAAGATCCAGTGCCAGAACTGCGGCGTCGAGCACGAGATCGCGCCGCCCTCCTGGGTGGTCAGCTCGGGACGGGCGTTCCGTTTCCGTTGCTCGAGCTGTGGATACTCCCAGAGCGTCCAGCCCAACCTCGAGCCCGAGCCTGCACCTGCGCCCGTTCCGGAGGTCCGCGAGCCCGCAGCGGCGGCGGGCCCCACGATCACGCCGTGGGAGGACACCGAGGAGCACGCGGTCGCAGATCTCTCGGAGCGTCGCCTCACCACGGGCACCGAAGAGCTGCCCGAGGGTGGCGGCGGTGGGGCGGTGTTCCTCAAGCAGAACGGCCAGATCTACATGGTGTCCGACTGGGACACCCTGAAGCGCTGGATCGCCGAGAGCCGGGTCGACCGCCACGACCTCGTGTCCGAGGGCGGTGTGCGCTGGGAGCCCATCGGTAGCCGCCCGGACCTCCTGCCCCACTTCGCGGGGTCCGCCTACACCCCGCCCATCGCTCCCGAGCCCAGCTCGCCCTCCCCGTTCGCGTTCGGCGGTGAGACCCCCTTCGGGGGCGACCTCCAGACCGCGTCGGGCTGGCACGACGACGACACCGAGGGGATCCCGACGGGTCTGCCGCCGCTCCCCACCGACGAGGTCCCCAACCCGTCCGCCACCGGCTTCGACGCCGTGGGCGCGGCCGCGATGCGCAAGCTCACGCCCACGCCGCCCCCGGTGGGTCGTCGCCGTCCGCCCCCGGTGCAGCGCCCGGCCTTCCAGCCCCCGCCGCCCGCAGACCTGGACCCGCTCCCGGAGCCGGAGCCCGCGCCAGAGCCCATGGTTCCGGTGGCCCAGCCGCGCACCGCCCGCAAGCCGGTGGATCCCGACATCCCCACCGAGCAGCCGCCTCCCACGCGTCAGGAGATCGCGCCGCCCGCCCTGCCGGACACCGTGCCCCCCGCACCCGTGCGGGCCCCGGCACCTTCCGCCTTCACGTCGGCACCCATCGGTGTGCCCGAGGAGGACGATCCGTCGGAAGAGGTCGACCTCAACGACCACTTCCTGGATCCCCACGCCTCCACCCCCGCACCGGTGGCCCACCACGACGACGAGCCGATCGTCATCCGGTCCGGTCCGCACCCCCTGATGTACGCGGTCGGGGGTCTGGTCGGGGCCGGTGTGCTCCTCCTCGCCCTCGCGGTCGCTTCGGGTGCGTTCAGATCGCCGCCGCCGCCCCAGCCGACCCAGACGGTCTCGGTGCCCGTCGCGCCCCCGCCAGCGCCCGTCCCGCCGCCGGAGCCCGAGGTGCTCGAGCCCGTGCCCGACGACCCCGTGCCCGACGACCCCGACGCCATACCTCCCGAGCCGGGCACCCCGGAGCCCGCCGAGCCGGCACCCACCACGGAACCCGTGCAGGAACCCGCGCCCGCGCCGGAACCCGCGCCCGCGCCTGCACCGGAGCCAGCGCCAGCGCCCGTGCCGGCTCCCACGCCCGTGCCGGCTCCCACGCCCGTGCCGGCTCCCGCGCCCGCGCCTGTGCCGGTGCCCGCACCGGGTCCAGTCCCAGGTCCACGGCCTGCGCCCGTGCCGGCTCCCGCTCCTGCGCCTGCTCCCGCTCCCGCACCCGCTCCAGCGCCGGCTCCGCGCCCCGCGGCCAACGTGAGCTCGCTCGTGAACCAGGGCTGGGCGAAGGCGGACTCCGACGTGAACGCCGCGAAGGCCTCGTTCAAGGCGGCCCTCGACGCGGCGCCCGGCAACGTCGACGCGAACTACGGCTACGGGTACGTCCTGCTCAACAGCGGGTCGGCCGCCGCCGCCAAGCCCTACCTCTGCGTGGCGCTGAAGCGCGGTGACACCGACACCAAGCGCGAAGCGGACGGCATGTTGAAGTCCAACGGCCTCACCTGCGAGTAGCCGGTGATCCCGTCCGACGAGGTGTGCGGACGGTGCCAACGGCCCCTCACGCGGCGGGTGTTCGACGGGGCCCCGCTGCTCTACTGCTCCGCCTGCCACACGGTGAAGCTCGCGCAGACGGACTTCGAGCGGCTGTGCGTGGTCCGCTCGGACCTCGACCTCCCGCTGCCCCAGAGCCCGCCCTCCATGCCGAGCCTCGAGGGGCTGACGATCCCCCGGCCGCCGCCCGCCGCTCCCCCGCGCAGGGCTCTCCCCGGGCTGCTGGGGCTCGGGATCCTGGCCCTGGTGGGCTTCGGTCTGGCGTTCGTGGGCGGGCTGACGGCCCTCGCCTTCATGACGTCTCGCGGACCCCAGGGGGCGCCGGTCACCGTGCGGCCCCGTGTGGTCGACGAGGGCCCCGTGCTCCCGCGCGTGCAGGCCGACGCCCTCGAGACCCCCGCACCCCCACCGGACCCCGAGCCCGCACCCGCACCTGCGGTGAGCGTGAGGGGCCTGGTGGCCGAGGGCTGGCGGCACGTCGAGACCGATCCGCCCCGCGCCCGCGGGCTCTTCGAGCGTGCGCTCGGCGCGCAGCCCGGCAACGCGGACGCCAACTACGGCTACGGTTATGCCCTCCTCACCGAGGGTCGTCCCATCGACGCCCGGCCCTACCTCTGCCGTGCGCTGGCCAACGGCGACACCGAGACCCAGCGCGAGATCCGCGCCCTCGTGGCGAAGCACCACCTCACCTGCAACTGAGAGCACCCCATGCCCGAACGAGATCTGGAAGAAGAGCACTTCGCGAAGCTCGACCGCGAGAAGCTCGCGAAGCTCAAGGCGAAGCAGGACGCGGAGGCCCACCAGCAGGCCGCTGCGGACCGCAAGGCCCTGCACTTCCACAAGTGCGGCAAGTGCGGTGACGACATGGACACCAAGCCCTTCCGTGGCGTGGAGATCGAGATCTGCCGCGCGTGCGGCGCGGTCCTCCTCGATCCGGGCGAGCTCGAGACCCTCGCCGGTGAGGATCAGGGCGGCGTGCTGAAGGGCCTGTTCTCGATGTTCAAGGGCGAGCCCGTCTGACGGTGCCTCCGGACGATCGCCCGCGCGATCGTCCGGCGCGTTTTCCTCGAATGGAGTGACTGGCCGGGACGTCCATGGGTCATCGAGAAGGGAGACCCCCATGTCCTTGAGCGCACTCCTCCTGGCCCTGGTCCTCGGCACCGACGCCCACGCCGCGGGTGGCGTCGAGAATCCCGATCCCGAGCTCGAGGCCGCCCAGGACCTCCAGCGCGGCCCTGCGCCCCGTCCGGCTGCGCGTCCCGCCGCCCGGCCCGCCGCCCCCGCGGCCCGTCCCGCCGCGCCTGCCGCCCGCCCGATGCCCCACGGTGCCCCGCCCGTGAAGGCCAGCCGCCCGATGGGCTCCGCCCCGTCCTACGCCGGCACCCGCCCGGCCCCCGGCCCACCATGCGTCCCGGCCCGGTCGCACGTCCGCCCGCGTACCGCCCGGCCCCCGCAGCGCGTCCGCCCGCGTACCGGCCGGCTCCCGCAGCGCGTCCGCCTGCCGCTCGTCCGCCCGCGGCCCGCCCGCCCGCAGCTCGCCCGCCTGCCGCGCGTCCTCCGGCCTACCGCCCGCCCGCGCGTCCGGTCCCCGCGCGTCCGGTCCCCGCGCGGCCCGTCTACGGCAGCGCCCGCGTGGTCGCGCCGTACTACCGGCCCGCTCCCGTGTACGTCGGGCCGAGCTACTACGTCCGTCCGTACTCCGGCGTCTTCGTGTACGGCCCACGGCCCGTCTACCACAACGTCTACTACTCCGGCGGCTCGCGCCCCGACGGCCAGGTCGCGGTCCAGGAGAAGCACCTGCCCGACCGCAAGGTCGATCGGGCCAACTCCCTCGCCGTCGGCCTGAAGGCCGGCAGCTACTTCGGGGCCTACGCGGGGGCGAACGCCTTCGGTGACGTCGGCCTCGGGCTCTCGGCGCGCTACCGGCCCACCGAGTCCTTCGGCCTCGAGGTCGCCGCACAGCGCCACCCCGACGAGGAGCGCGTGCACTCCACCGCGTCCGCCTCCGCCGAGCTCTTCGCCTTCCCGTGGTCCCGCGTGAGCCCCTACGTCCTCGCGGGCGCCACCTACACCGACCGCTCCGTGAACGACACCATCTGGCTCGATGGCGCCGTGCAGACCCTCACGGCGAGCAACCCGCTCTACGGACCCCACGCGGGCGCCGGGATCGAGGTCGCCATCGGCAAGCGGCTCGCGGTGGACCTCGAGGCGCGGTACATCCACTACGTGAACCCGGTCGCGGGTGATCCCACCCTCCCGGGCGCCCTCACCACGAGCGCCGGCGCCGTCTGGCACTTCTGAGGTCCTCTTGCTCCTCTGGCTGATCGCCTGCACACTCGAAGAAGACGACTTCGAGCGGCGCCGGGCGGTCGCCTTCTGCTCGGTCCTCCAGAGCTGTGATCCCGGGAACGAACGCCTCGAGGATGGCACCGAGGGCTGCCGCGACATCGTGGAGGACGAGCTCGGAAAGGGGTGGAGCTGCGGGACCTACGACCCCGCTGCGGGCTCCGCGTGCCTGGGTGACACGTGGGCGATCACCTGCGAGGAGATGTCCGTCGGGGTGTACCCGTCCAGCTGCGCCGACGTCTGGACGGGCGACTGCGAGTGACCGCCGCTCACTCCGGAGGGTGAGGCTGGCAGTCGAGCACGACATCGGCACAGCCGACGTCGAGGTCGAACGCCGGATCATCCGTGGACGCGTCGCAGGTGAGCTCGGACAGACCCTGCAGGTAGTCGCCGAGCATGTTGACGCAGGCCACGTAGGTCTCGATGGTGGCCTCGCACACGGCGTCCACCACCAACTCGCCTCCGTCGCAGGCCGCTGACGCGTAGGGATTGGGGAAGTTGCTCTCCCCATCGCAGGTCGCGGTGTACTCCTCGCACGCCTCTGCGAAGGTCTGCTCCCCCAGCAGGCTCGTCCCCCAGGACAGGCTCATGCCGAAGGCCACGCAGAGCTCGCGGTCCGTCAGCCTGCGCCGGGAGACCCGGTAGTCGTCGTTGGCCAGATCGCAGAGCTCCTCCTGCGTGAGGTCCGTCATCGGACGGTCGGGAGCGAGGTCCGTCCTCAGCCCGTGATCCCCGAGCAGCCGACCAACAACCAGATCATCCACACCTCCGCGGCCATCCTACTTCCCGATGCAGAACCTCGCGAACAGCGCGTCCAGGACGTCCTCCCGGGTGTCCGCACCAGTGAGCGCGTCGACGGCGGCCAGCCCGTGCACGAGCTCGTCGGCGGCCACCGCGACTCCGGCGAGCTCCAGGGCCTCCACCGCACCCTCGCAGGCCTCCGCGAGCGCCCGGAGGTGCTCGGCCTGCCGCAGGGTCCCGACGATCGCCTCGGGGTCCGGCACGTGGCCCACGAGGGTGCGGACGATGCCCGCGACCAGGGCCTCCAGCCCGTCCCCGGTGCGCGCCGACGTGGCGAACGCCCCTTCCGGGACGGGCCCGTCGTGCTGGTCCACCCCGTTCACCACGACCAGCCGGGGCCGACCCGCCGTGCGCGCCAGGATCTCGGCCTCCGTCGGGGTGCCCGCACCCGCCCGCAGCACGACGAGCAGGAGGTCTGCGCCCTCCACGAGCTCCCGGGCCAGCGCGAGACCCGCGGCCTCGATGGGGTCGTCGGTGACCCGCTCGCCGGCCGTGTCCAGCAGGGTGACCTCGAGATCCCCCAGCCGACACCGGGTCTCGACGACGTCGCGGGTGGTGCCCGGCGTGTCGGACACCAGGGCCCGCTCGCGGCCCACCAGCCGGTTGAACAGCGAGCTCTTGCCGGCGTTCACCTCGCCCACCAGCGCCACCCGCGCGCCTTCCACGAGCACCCGCCCGACGCGGTGGGTCTCCGCGAGCGCCCGGGAGCGTGCGGCGATCGCGTCCAGGGTGTGCACGAGGGACGCGTCGTCCTCGAGGGCCAGCTCGTCGCCCGGGTAGTCGAGCCGGGCCTCGAGCTCCGCGGTCACCGCCAGGACCTCGTCGCGCAGGGCATCCAGCGTCTGCGAGAGCCGTGGGGCCGCCCGGGCCACCTCCAGGCCGCCCGCGCTGGTCGACCGGATGGCGAGATCGACGCCCTCCGCCTCCACGAGCGACAGGCGTCCGGCGAGCACCGCGCGCCGCGTGAACTCGCCGGGCCCGGCCAGCACGGCGCCGTTCGCCAGGCACGCCGCGACGAGCCGCTCCACGAGGAGCGGGTTGCCGTGCAGGGTCACCTCGAGGGCGGGCTCGCCGGTGTAGCCGCGCGTGGTCCACACCGCGACCCCGTCGTCGAAGGGACCGGTGGCGTCGCGCAGCTCCACGCGACGGGCGCGTCCCCCGCGCCACGGACCGTCCACCAGAGGCCGGCAGACGGCGTCCCGGACGCGCGCGGCGTCCGGTCCGGAGAGCCGCACGAGCGCCAGGGCAGCTCGCCCCGGCACGGTCGCTGCGGCGACGATCGTGGTCACTCGGCGGGCGAGACCTGGATGACCTTCACGCCGTCCTCGCGCTCCTCGGAGCGGCTCTCGACGCCCTCGACGTCGGCGACCTCCATGTGCACGATGCGGCGATCGTAGGAGTTGAGCTCGAGGTTGATCGTGATGGTCTTGTTGGACTCGAGGGCCTTCTCGGCCGCTCGACGGGCCAGGGCGCGGAGCTTGGCCTCGGGGTAGCGGCTGCGGTCGCCACGGTCGCCACCGCGATCGCCACGATCGCCACGGTCGCCGCGGTCACCCCGGTCACGGTCGCCACGACGGCGATCGCCACGGTCGCGATCCCGGCCCCCGCGGCCCTCGCGCTTGCGACCACCACGGTCGCGGTCACGGTCACGCCCGCCGCGGTCGTCGTCGCGGTTGCGGGGCCGGTTGTCCTCCACGTCCACGTCGATGGTGAGCTCGCCGTGCTGCTTGGTCACCGCGAGGCCGAGGAGGTGGCGGATGGCACCGAGGGTGCTGCCGCGCTTGCCGATGAGGCGGCCGGCCTTCTCCGCGGAGATCCAGAGCTGCACGCGCTCGGCGTTGCCCGCCGACTTCACGGTGCCCTCGATGCCCATGAGTGTGAGCAGCTCGGTGAACCACGCCTTGGCAAACGCGCTGGCTTCGGTGTCTTCGAGGTCCTCGTCGGCCGGGGGAGCGCTGCTCCGCGTCTCGGCGGCCGGCTCGTCACCGCCCTCGGCCTCGTCGTCCCGGCGACGACGCTCACGACGCTCGCCGCGCTCCGGGCGGTCGCTGCGCTCCGGACGGTCACCACGGTCGTCGTCCCGGCGCTTGCGGGGCGCGGGCTTGCTCTGGGCCTCGGCCTCGAGCTCGTCGTCGGACTTCGGGGTGTCCCAGGCGATGATCTTCACGGTCTTCTTGGCGACGGACGTGCCGAGAGTGCTCCGGAAGTGGTTGAGGTCGAACTTGAACTCGACCCTGCGGGGCTCGACGCCGATCGACTCGGCAGCGGCTGCGATGGCTCGGGCGAGATCGGCGCCCTCGGCGGTGACGGTCTTGGCGCCATCCGGAATGCTCTTCGACGGATTCATCCTGTCCTCCCTGTGCGGCCTGGCTCGCCGCGCGCGGTCCCCACCGGGACCTCTCCTTCCCCGTTCATCCGGTGGCCACCTGGGCCTCTGGGCCGACGAACGTTCGCTTGATGAACCACTGCTGCAGGACCGACAACACCATGTTGACGAACATGTACACGACCAACCCCGCCGGGAGCGTGAAGAAGAAGATGCCGAAGATCAGGGGCATCACCTTCATCATCTGCGCCTGCATGGGGTCCATGTTGGCAGTGGGGGTGAACTGTTGCTGGACCACCATCACGGCGATCACGAGGACCGGGAGCACGCAGTACGGGTCGATGCTCGACAGGTCCTTCAGGTAGAGGAACTCGGTCTGGTACAGCTCCACGCTCGTGAGGAGCACGTTGTAGAGCGCGATCCACACGGGGATCTGGAGGACCATCGGGAGACAGCCGCCCAGCGGGTTGACCCTGTACTCCTTGAACAGCTCGACGGTGCGGCGGTTCAGCTCGGTGGGGTCGTGCTGGTAGGTCTCCCGGATCTCCTGGAGCTTGGGCTGGATGGCCTGCATGGCCTGCCCGGAACGGAACGCGGACTGGGTCAGCGGGAAGAAGATCGCCTTCACGGTGACCGTGAGCAGGATGATCGCCAGGCCCCAGTTGCCCACGATGCCGTGGAAGCGCTTGAGCAGCCAGAGCAGCGGGTGGCCGAAGAACGCGAACCAGCCGAGCTCCACGCTGTTCTCGAGGGAGGGACGGGCCGCCTCGAGCACCTCGGTGTCCTTCACGCCCACGTAGAGCACCATGTGCTCCTCGTGGGTGCCACCGGGCTCCAGGCCCTCACGCACGATCCAGTGGGCGCCGTCGAGGGGCTCGGTACCGGGGAGCCGCGACTTCACGAGCGTTCCATGGGCGGTCTCGGGGGCCAGGAACGCCGCGAAGTAGCGGTCGCCGATGCCCAGCCAGTCCACCGCGCCGTCGTCGACCTGCTCGGGCGCCTTCAGCTCCTCGAACCCCGAGAGGGTCCACACGCCGCCGTCCACCGAAGCGACGACCATCGCGTGGTTGGTGTAGCGGTCGAACATCCCGCCCACGGGAGGGATGGCGTCGTGGGCGGACACCCAGAGGGGCCCCTTGAACGGCGCGCTGCTCGTGTTCCGCCACGTGTAGTCGACCCGGAAGGTGCACGGCTCGCCCGGGACGACCGTGAGCTTCTCGGTGATCTCGAGGCCCTGGCTGCGTCCGCGGGCATCGCCCGGCGCACCCGTGAGCTGCGCGGGATCGCCGAGTAGATCGCCGGCACCCACCGCGAAGGCGCGGGCGCGGTCCGAGAGCACCACGGCCGGCCCGGGGTCACCGCCGTAGGGCGCCCACGAGCCGAAGCCCCCCATGACCCACGACCACACCGGGGTCACGGTGTAGGGCGCACGACGGTCCGGGAGCTCGAGGCTCGACAGGGACCCGCCGTGGTTCGACCAGCGGGCCTCGGCTCCGCAGCCCTTCAGGTCCTCGAAGCGCTGGGCGACCTGGGTGCGCACGGCCGGCTCACTGGGAGTCGGTGCTGCCGGTACGACGGGCACCGGGGCATTCGCGGGGACCGCCTCGGGCGGCAGGGGCGGCGGGAACAGCGTGAGCCACGTGTACCAGACCGCGAGGGAGAGGAGGACGAAGACGACGGTACGGCGTTCCACGCGGCTCCTAGCGACGCCCGCCGGACGTGCGTCCGGCGCTCTTCGTCGACTGCCCGGCGATGCCGCGGAAGGCCTCGCGGACCTGGGCCAGCAGATCTGCGCTGGTGGCGTCCGCGGCGGACGAGCGGGCGATCAGCACGACGTCCACGGGCGCGTCGCCGAGCACGGCCCAGGAGTGCCGCACCGACTCGCGCAGACGTCGCTTCACCCGGTTCCTCACCACGGCATTCCCGACCTTCTTGCTGACGGTGAAGCCGACACGGGCCGTTCCTTCGGTCTCGCCGGGACGCCGGGACAGGAAGACGGCGACCAGGTCCTGCTGGACCCGACGCCGGCCACGCCGCTGCACGAGGAGGAACTCCGAGCGCCTGCGGATCCGGGACGATCGCGGAAAGCCGAGGGGACGTGCCCCCGGCGGCCTCGGGGAGATCAGCGGCGCTTGGTGCCGGTGACGGGCGCGAGGACGGCCCGACCCTTCCGGCGGCGGCTCGAGAGGACGGCGCGGCCGCCCACGGTCTTCATGCGGGCGCGGAAGCCGTGCGAGCGGCGACGCTTGATGTTGCTGGGCTGGTAGGTCCGCTTCATGATGCTCTCCAGATGGTGCGCCGCACTCCGTCGACCGGGCGCCACCGAACCCCGTGGAGCTATCGCAGGTCGGCGGACCGGTCAAGCGTCCGCCGGACCGCGTCCGGACCTTGATGCGGGTGGCCCCGATGGGCTACCGTCACCGGCCGCCTCCCCCACGGGCGGTCGTCCGAGGACCCGAGTCACCATGGATCTCACGAGCTTCTGGGAAGGCCTCCTGGACGCGATGCGACAGCGCATCGGCGCGCAGGAGGTCGAGATCTGGCTGGCCGACAGCCGGGTCGCGGCGGTCGACCACGACCGGCTCGTGATCGAGGTGAACAACAGGTTGTACGCCGATTGGATCCGCGACAACTACCTCGGGTCCTTCGAGGAGATCGTCGCACGCCTGGCGGGTCGGCCCCTGGCGATCGAGTTCACGTTCGCCAACGAGCCCGCCGTGGGCGAGCTGCCGCTGCAGATCCAGACGCCCCAGCCGCGCACCGACATGCCCCGCGCGGTCGGCCTCAACCCGCGTCAGACCTTCGACGAGTTCGTGGTGGGCGAGTGCAACCGGTTCGCGCACGCCGCGGCGCGCGCGGTCGCGGACCACCCCGCGAGCCACTACAACCCCCTGTACATCTACGGCTCCACGGGCCTCGGCAAGACCCACCTGATGCACGCCATCGGGAACCACGTGCTCGGCACGCCGGCGGCCCGCGTGGTGTACGTCACGGCCGAGGACTTCACGAACGAGATGATCCACGGCATCCGCTACGAGCGGATGAACGCCTTCCGGAGCAAGTACCGCCGGGCGGCCACCGTGCTCCTCGTGGACGACATCCAGTTCCTCTCGGGCAAGATGCGCACCCAGGAGGAGTTCTTCCACACGTTCAACGCGCTGCAGGCGTCCGGTCGGCAGATCGTGATCACCTCCGACGTGGTGCCCGGGGAGATCGAGGGGCTCGAGCCACGCCTCCGCACGCGCTTCGAGGGCGGGCTGATCGCGGACATGCAGGCGCCCGACCCCGAGACCCTGATGGCGATCCTGAGCAAGAAGGCCGACGGCCTGCGGCTCACGATCCCGCCGGACCTCGCGGACGCGATCGTCGCCCGGGTGGCGGGGAACGTGCGCGAGCTCGAGGGCACCCTCAACCGGCTCTCGGCCCTGCGCAACTTCTACGACCGCCCGCTCACCCTCGCGTTCGCCCAGGAGCAGCTCCCGAAGCTCTTCGAGCCCACGCCCACGGGCGTCACGGTGGGCGCGATCATCGAGGCGGTCGCGCGCTTCCACTCCCTGCGCAGCGCGGATCTCACGGGCAACAAGCGCACCCGCACGCTCACCCGTCCCCGCCACATCGCGATGTACCTGGCCCGCCGGCACACCAAGCTCTCCTTCCCCGAGCTCGGCCGCGAGTTCGGCGGGCGCGACCACTCCACCATCCAGCACGGGTTCCGGAAGGTCGAGAAGGAGCTGCCCCGCGACGACGACCTCGCCCACAAGGTGCGCCTCATCGAGCAGGCGCTCAAGGTGCGCGCATGACCCTGTGGACGGACCTGGGCACGAGCTGCGGGAACCCCTGTGGACGACCTGGGGACCGCATTGTGGACGTCTGGACGCCCCGCGACGGTCCCCACCGACGCCCGTTGCTCCGCACGTCTTCCACAGGATCCTCCCCAGCCGTCATCAACGAAGAAATCAGCTCATACCTACATGATTCGAGATATCCCCGCCATCCCGATCCCCTGATCCGGAGACGGGAGATCCAGATCCTGATCCGGTTGGATACCTAGAGCCGCCACGAGGAACTGCATGGACATCTACATCGATCGCGACGAGCTCAGCCGTGGGCTGGCCAGGGTCCAGGGCGTCATCGAGCGCCGCAGCACCCACCCGCTCCTGAGCCACGTGCTCCTGCACGCGCGAGAGGGCGGGCTCCGCCTCACCGCCACCGACACCGAGGTGGCCTTCATCGGCGACCTCGCGGCGAACGTCTCCCAGACGGGCCAGCTCACCGTCGAGGCCTCCAACCTCTTCCAGATCGTGCGCGCCATGCCCGAGGCCACCGTGCAGCTCTCGCGCACGGCGAACCACCGGCTCCAGATCCAGTCGGGCCGCACGAGCTTCGAGCTCCCCGGCTTCCCGGCCGAGGAGTTCCCGGCGCTGCCGGCCTTCGACCAGCGGGGCTCCGTGAAGGTGGCGGAGCGCGAGCTCCTCCGGCTCATCGAGCAGACCCACTTCGCCGTGGCCGCCGACGACATCCGCTACGGCCTGAACGGCGTGCACATGGAGGAGCGCGTGGTGGACGGCGAGCAGCGCCTCCGCTTCGTGGCCACCGACGGCCACCGCCTCTCCAGCGCCGAGACCGCCGCCGAGGGCGCCCTGCACCTCACGCCGCGCATGCTGGTGCCCAAGAAGGCCCTCGCGGTGATGAAGAAGCTCCTCGGCCGCTCGGACGAGAAGGTGGAGCTCGCGTTCGGCGAGGGGGCCGTGCGCCTCTCGATGCCCGGCCAGACCTTCTGGTTCCGGCTGCTGGACGGCGAGTTCCCGGACTACGAGGCCGTCGTGCCGAGCGACAACAAGGTGTTCGCGCTCCTCGATCGGAACGCGCTCCTCGCGGCCCTCCGGCGCGTGTCCATCGTGGTGAGCGAGCGCTCCAAGGCCGTGCGCTTCGCCTTCGGTGAGGACGCCGTGCAGATCCAGGTCCAGCAGGTGGACCGCGCGGACATGAAGGAGGACGTGCCCCTGGAGCTCCAGGGCGCGCCCATCACGGTCGGGTTCAACGCGCGCTACCTCCAGGACATCCTCACGGTGCTCGAGGGCGATCGGGTCCGCCTCTCCCTCGCCCACCCGCTGGCGCCCTGCCTCGTGGAGGATCCCGACGCCAGCGGCGCGTTCTTCGTCGTGATGCCCATGCGGCTCGACTGACACGGCAGGCTTGCGCTTCACCCGCCTGGTGGCGCGGGGCTTCCGGAACCTCGAGCCGTTCGACCTCCCCCTCGACGCCCCGTTCGTCGTGCTCCACGGCGAGAACGCCCAGGGCAAGACGAACACGCTCGAGGCCCTCTGGTACGCCACCACCCTCCGTCCGCTCCGGGGCCACCGGCCGGCCGAGCTCCTGGGGTGGGACGCGCCCCTGATGGAGGTCGCGGTGTGGTCGGATCGCGACGGCATCGTGCGCCACCGGCGCGTGCAGCTCGAGGGCGGGCAGCGCGGGCTGACCCTCGACGGGAAGCGGTGCAACGACCTCTCCGCGTGGTTCGAGGACCTCCGGGCGATCGCGTTCACACCCGCGGACGGCGAGGTGATCATGGGCGGTCCCGAGCTCCGGCGACGCTGGGTGGATCGCGCGGCCTTCACGGCCCGGCCCGCCCACCTCGACATCGTGCGGGCCTACCAGCGGGCCCTCGTGAACAAGGCGGCCACCCTGCGCGCCGACCGGCCCGATCCCACCGTGCTGGACGTGCTCGACGAGCAGCTCGCCTCCCTCGGTGCCCGCCTCACCGCCCGCCGCGCCGACCTCCTCGCGGAGCTCGCGCCCCACGTGCGCCAGATGGTCTCCACCCTGGCCGGGCAGCCGAGCGACGTGACGCTGGCGCTGCGCACCGCCGCCCGCGGCACCTCGGTGGACGAGCGGGCCGCCGCCCTGCGCGAGGCCTTCGGGGCGGCCCGTCGCGCCGAGCTCCGGCGCCGTCGCACCCTCGTGGGCCCGCAGATCGACGACGTGGTCGTGCGTCTCCAGGGGCAGCTCGCCCGCCGCTACGCCTCCCGGGGCCAGGTGCGCACCCTGGTGCTCGCACTGAAGCTGGCGGAGCTCGTGGCCGCCCGGGAGCGCGGCGTGGTGCCCGTGTTCCTGCTGGACGACCTCTCCAGCGAGCTCGACCGGGCGCGCACCGGGCGTCTCGTCGGCCTGCTCGGCGACCTCGGGGCCCAGGTGGTGGTCACCACGACGGATCCCGAGCACGTCACCGGGGATCGGCGCGCCGACGCGGTCTGGGTCGAGGTCCGGGACGGGCGCCTGGTCACCGGCTGAGAGGGCCTCGAAAATCGAGCTTGCACCGATGTTGGTTCCGGCTGGACCCGACGATCCCGACGGGATACGGGTGCGGATCCTCCCTCCCGCCGCCCTCCCCCGTCCCGCCGGAGTCCCGCACATGGAGCCCACGCCCTCCAAGACCGAGTACACCGCCACGTCGATCCAGATCCTCGAGGGTCTGGAGGCCGTGCGGAAGCGCCCGGGCATGTACATCGGCAGCACCGGCGAGACCGGTCTGCACCACCTCGTCTGGGAGGTCGTCGACAACGCCGTCGACGAGGCCCTCGCGGGCTACTGCACCACGATCGTGGTGAAGCTCCACGAGGACGGCTCGTGCTCCGTGCGCGACGACGGCCGCGGCATCCCCACCGAGATGCACGAGGAGGGCCGGCCCGCGGCCGAGGTCGTCATGACCGTGCTCCACGCGGGCGGGAAGTTCGACAGCGACACGTACAAGGTGTCCGGCGGTCTGCACGGCGTCGGCGTGAGCTGCGTGAACGCGCTGTCCCGGCGGCTCGACCTGCAGATCTGGCGCAACGGGCAGCACTTCCGGCAGAGCTACGCGGTGGGTGCACCCACCACCGACCTCGACGTCGTGGGCGACGCCAGCGTCTCGGGCACCGAGGTCCGCTTCTGGCCGGACCCCGAGATCTTCACGGAGACCACCGAGTTCGTCTTCGAGACCCTCGCCAAGCGCCTGCGCGACCTGTCGTTCCTCAACCCCGGCCTGCGGATCCTGCTCTCGGACGAGCGCGACGAGCGGGAGGAGGCGTTCCACGCCGAGCGCGGGCTGGTGGCGTTCGTGGAGTACCTCAACGAGGCGAAGGACGTGCTGCACGAGCCGCCGATCTACGTCGAGGGCGCCCTCGAGGACCGCACGGGCGGCACGGTGAAGGTCGCGGCGGCCCTCCAGTGGACCACCGCGTACACCGAGAGCGTCAGCTCCTACGTCAACAACATCAACACCATCGACGGCGGCACCCACGTGTCCGGGCTGCGCAGCGCGCTCACCCGCACCGTGAACAACTACGCCATGCGCGAGAAGCTGCTGAAGACCGCACTCTCGGGCGAGGACATCCGCGAGGGCCTCACCGTGGTGCTCTCCGTGCACATCACGGACCCCCAGTTCGACGGCCAGACCAAGGCCAAGCTCGGCAACTCCGAGGTGAAGGGCCTCACGGACAACGTGGTGAGCGACGCGCTCACCGTGTTCTTCGAGGAGAACCCCACCATCGCGAAGACCATCGTGGGCAAGGCCGTGGAGGCCGCCCGCGCCCGCGAGGCCGCCCGCTCCGCCCGTGAGCTCGCGCGCCGCAAGAACGCCCTCGAGGGCAGCAGCCTGCCGGGCAAGCTCGCGGACTGCCAGGAGCGCGAGCCCGAGAAGTGCGAGCTCTACCTCGTCGAGGGCGACTCGGCCGGTGGCACCGCGAAGCAGGGTCGCGACCGGAAGTTCCAGGCGATCCTCCCGCTCCGCGGCAAGATCCTGAACGTCCACAAGTCCCGTCTCGACAAGATGCTCGCCAACAACGAGGTGCGCACCATCATCAGCGCGCTCGGGTGCGGCATCGGCGAGGACTACGACGAGTCGAAGCTCCGCTACGGCCGCGTGATCATCATGACCGACGCCGACGTCGACGGGTCCCACATCCGCACGTTGCTCCTCACCTTCTTCTACAAGCAGATGGAGGACCTCATCCGGAAGGGGCACCTCTACATCGCCCAGCCCCCGCTCTACCGCGTGAAGAAGGGCAAGTCGGTGGAGTACCTCAAGGACGAGCCGGCCCGCATGGCGTTCTTCCTCTCCTCGGCCGCCGAGCAGGTGAAGATCTGGCACGACGAGGGCGACCTGCCCGAGGACGTGGACGCCGTTCGTGTGGACGCAGACGGCGTCCGCGACCTGCTCCGCCTCACCGAGGAGTGGACGAAGAAGACGGCCAAGCTCGATCATCGCTACCGCACGATGATCATCGACGCCTTCTACCACGTCACCGGCGGCGTGCTCGAGGGCCGCGACCTCGAGGCCACCGCCAACGCCCTGCGCGCCCGCCTGGTCGAGGTCGAGGACCGCCTGCGGGTCACGGGTCTCGCCTGGGGCACCACCGAGACCGACGAGCCGTACATCGAGCTCTCCTACGATCTGCGGGGCGACCCCTGGACCGTGCGGCTCCACAGCCACCTCCAGAACCACCAGCAGCTCACGCGCCTCCACGAGCAGCTCTCGTCCATCGTGGCGCTGCCCGCGATGTGCCGCGCCGGGAGCACCGACCGTCGCGCCGAGACCTGGACCGAGCTCCAGGCCCACATCCTCGATCTCGCGCAGCGGGGCTACGAGGTGCAGCGCTACAAGGGTCTCGGCGAGATGAACGCCGAGCAGCTCTGGGAGACCACGATGGACCCGTCCTGCCGGTCGCTCCAGCGGGTCGACATCGACAGCGCCCTCGAGGCGGACGTGATGTTCGACACCCTCATGGGCGACAAGGTCGAGCCGCGGCGGAAGTTCATCGAGGACAACGCGCTCAACGTCCGCAACCTCGACCTGTGAGGGGACGCTGATGGCGACGGGCACCCCCGAGGGCGGCGTGCAGTCCCTCCTCGAGGGGCGCCTGCTGCTCGTCACGGGGAAGGGTGGCACCGGCAAGAGCACGGTGGCCGCGGCCCTCGCGATGCTCGCCGCCGCGCGGGGACGGCGGGTGCTGCTCGCCGAGCTCGACATGTCGCGGTCCGCCATGGCCGGGCTGTTCGGGCGGCCCATCGGGCCTGTGCCGGTGGAGGTCGTGCCGCGCCTCGACGTCACCAACGTGCTCTACGGGCCGGCCCTCGAGGACTTCATCGGAAACGTCGTGCCGGTGGGGCGGATCGTGCGCCTCGTGCTCGAGAACCCCATCGTGCGCCGGTTCCTCGACTTCACCCCGGGTGCGCGGGAGATGGCCACGCTCTCGCGGGTGGTGCAGTACGCCACGACCTACGATCTGGTGGTCGTGGACCTCCCGGCCAGCGGGCACGCCTTCAGCCTCCTCGACGTGACCCGGTCGGCGATCGGGCTGTTCAAGAGCGGCCCCATGCGCGACCGGGCCGAGAAGGTCCGCGAGGTGCTGGAGAAGGAGAGCACCCGTCTGGCCCTCGTGGCCCTGCCCGAGGAGATGGTGGTCAACGAGACCCTCGAGACCCACGCGCGCTTCGAGCGGTTCGGGCTCCTCTCGCGGCCGCCGGTGCTCTTCCTCAACCGGGCCACCCTGCCCACCCTCGAGGCGCCGGAGCGCGAGCTCCTCTCCCGGCTCGAGGCCGCTTCCCTCGACCCGCTGCAGGCCGAGTTCGTGGCCGCGGGTCGCTGGGAGGACGCGCTGGAGCGCGAGACCGAGCGCGCCCTCGAGCGGCTCCGGGCGCTCGACGTCGAGCCCGTGCTCGTGCCTCCCACCTCCGAGGGTGGACGGCAGTCCGACGTGCTCCGGAGCATGGCGGTGAGCCTCGGGCGCCACGTCGGGGTCACGCGGCGCCAGCTCCCCGAGCTCGATCTGCCCCGCCTGCTCGACCCCGAGGCCGGCCGTGTGCGCGGGGAGCCCGTGTCCACGGACGATCTGCAGGCCTGGCTCGCGACGCGCGAGCTCCTCGTCACCGTGGGGAGCGGAGGGGTCGGCAAGACCACCACCGCCGCCGCCCTCGGCCTGTACGCCGCCCGCCAGGGGCGGAAGGCCATGGTGCTCACCATCGACCCCGCCCGGCGGCTCGCGAACAGCCTGGGCCTCGAGGCCATCGGCAACGCCGAGACCCGCATCGATCTCTCGGCCTTCCCGGACGCCCGCGGCGAGCTCTGGGCCATGATGCTCGACAGCCGGTCCACCATGGACGGCCTGATCGCGCGCATCGCGGATCCCGAGGCGGCCGCGCGGATCTACGACAACCACGTCTACCGCCACATGGCGGACACCTTCGCCGGCAGCCAGGACTACATGGCCACCGAGAAGCTCCACGACCTGCTCACGAGCGGCCGGTACGACCTCGTGGTCCTCGACACCCCGCCCGTGAAGAACGCGCTCGACTTCCTCGAGAGCCCGGGTCGTCTGCTGAACTTCCTCGACGAGAAGGTGCTCGCGTGGTTCCTGGCCCCGCGCCACGGGATCGGCTGGATGTTCGGCACCCAGGCCGTCGTGCAGCGCCTGCTGCGCCACGTGTTCGGGGAGGAGTTCCTGGACGACCTCTCGGTGTTCTTCGAGGACTTCCAGGGCCTCTACGACGGCTTCCGGGAGCGCCACGCCACCGTGGTCGCCGCGCTGCGCGCCGAGAGCACGGGCTTCGTGACCGTGTGCGCGCCCAGCCAGACCAGCCTGGACGTGGCGGCGTACTTCGTGGAGGAGCTCGGCTCGCGCGAGCTGCCGCGGGCCGGGGTCATCGTGAACCAGGTGCACCTCTGCGCCCACGACGAGCACGACGCGAGCGCCGCCCTGGCGGGCGTGGCGGCCGATCTCGGCGCGGATCTCCCGCCCCGCACGGTCCCCGCGGTGCTCGCGCGGCTCGGCATGGCCCACCGTCGCCTCCGTGCGCTGGTGGAGATCGAGGGCGAGATGATCGCCCGCCTGCGCCAGGACGTCGCCGGCGGGGGCTTCTTCCAGACCGTGCCCCGCGTGGAGGGCCAGGTGCACGACCTCGAGAGCCTGCATGCCGTGGGAGCCGCCGTGTTCCGCGAGGCCGAGCGCGTCTGATGGCCGTGGGCTTCCGCGCGCGCGGGCCCGTGGAGGTCGAGCGGTGGGTCGGCGAGGGTACGTTCTTCGGGACGGGAGAGCCGCCCGGACGACGGATGGCAGGCTGCATCGCGTTCGTGCTGATCGCCCTGGTCACCCTGGGGGTGTCCGTCGGCGGGCTGTTCGTCGCCCCGCGAGACGCGGACTTCTGGTTCTTCCTCGTTCCGTTCGGGTCCCTCACCGGTCTCCTGGCCGTCCTGCTCCCGGTGGTCCGCCTGCTCCAACGGGCCCGGGCCGGGCTGGCGGACGCGTCGGGCGTGCGCCTCGGCGACGTGCACCTGCCGTGGGCGTCGATCACCGCTGTGCGCGCGGAGAACGTCGAGTGGCGCATCGACGGTGAGGGCGGTCACTCGAACCACATCGAGCACGCGTTGATCGTCACGACGACGGACGGCGTGCACCACGCCCTGCTGTTCCGCACCTTCGAGGAGGCGGACGCGGTGGCCGACGCCATCCTCGAGCTGCGCCCGCCCGTCCCCGAGACCCGGCGTCAGGCGAGCAGGATCGCCGCTCCGGAGAGCTCCAGCGCGAGGTAGACGAAGGGCAGGTACACGCCCGGCCAGTCCACCACGAGCCCGACGCCGCGGCTCATGCCCATGCCGAAGCACAGGAGCCCCACGGCCCACCGCACGGCCTCACCGCCCTCGGTACCGCGGGTGACGAGCAGCGCGACGGCCACGGCGAGCCCGATGCCGCCGTAGACCGCACGCACCTCGTTGCGGGCGAACGGGCTCCCGCCCGGGCTGCCGGTGAGCTCGAGCACGGTGGCGGGTGAGACGAGGCCCACGAGCCCCATGACGGCGAAACACACGGCGACGACGATGTCCACGGGCACCTCCGGAGTGTGGGGGGACGTCAGCCGACCTTCGGGTCGTCGAGGTCGATGCGGTAGAGCTTCATGACGCTCTCGCGCGTCAGCAGGCGGTGCTCGCCCTGGTAGGCGAAGCACGCGGGCTTGCAGTCGATGAAGATCTCCCGGGTCATGCGGAGGTGGTCGCTGTGGTCGAGGAGACCGATGGGGATCTCGTACTTCTCGGCCATGCGGTGGTTCGCGGTGACCCGGTACCACAGGCCCGTTCCACACGCGTCGCACCAGGCCCGCTCGGCCCACGCCGAGGACTGGAGCTTCTTCACGCGGTCCAGACCGGTGAACCGGATGTCGGTGTGGGGTACTGAGATCCCGAGGAACGCGGAGCCCGTCCAGCGCCGGCACATCTCGCAGTGGCAGGCCCCGAAGTCCTCGCGCAGACCGTCGATCTCGAACGTGACCGCGCCGCACATGCACCGTCCGGTGTGCATCCTCACCTCCCCCGGACCGTTATCGTCGATAGTGCTCGTACGCCTTGCGGAGCTTGGGCAGGTGGACGTCCAGGAGCCCCTGGGCCCGACCCGCCGCGCGGTCGCCGTACCAGCGCGCCAGCACGCCCGCGAGGTGCGGCCGGAGGTCGTCGAGGGTGGCGTCGTCGCCGACGCGCTCGTGCAGCCGCTTCGCCACGGCCGGGCCGGAGTTGTAGCCGATGTACATCAGGTAGAGGTTGCCCCCGAAGGCCTCCCCGAGCTCCGTGGTGTACGCCGCCCCCGCCTCCAGGGCCTTCCGGCCGTCGAAGCGAGCGTCCGCCGGGTCGCACGGGAACGTCGCCGGGTGCCGCGACAGCGCCAGGCTGTCGGTCTCCAGGGCGTCGCGGAGGTCGGGGGGCACGGCGCACGGCCGTCCACCACAGTCGCACGCGCTCACCTGCCCGCGCCCGAAGATGTCGCGGAAGGGCGCCCGCTGCGCCGTCGTCACGCAGAACTGCATCAGGCCCGCGCAACCCGTCGTGCTCACCGCGTACTGCCTCCCCGCCGACTCCACCCACAGGAAGGCCTTGGTCTGCGCGAAGTGCTCGCGGTCCCGGGTCACCGCGCGGAGCACGGGGTCCCAGCGCGCCATCAACGGCCCGTCGAGGCCCCGCTCGGCGAGCTCCGCCCGCGACACCGAGAACATCCCGGGCACCGGTCGGGCCGCCCACCAGCCGTAGAGGCGCACGGCCGCGTCGAGCCCCACCGAGGCCGCCGTGCCGTCCGCCAGGTTCGCCGCCCGCTCGAGCCAGGTGTGCCGGTCGGACCGGAGGGGCACGAGGGTGGGCTGGAGCACGAGCGGCACGAGCACGATCAGCAGCCCGAGGGTGCCGACCCCCTCGCCCACGAGGGCCAGACGCCCGCCCCGGAGCGGCTGCACGTAGCCCGCCACCCGGGCGGCCAGGCGCGCCACGGCGCCCTCCGCGCGGCGCAGGGGTGCCCAGAGGGCCGCCAGCACGAGGATCTGGACCGGCAGGTGCACCACGAGCCGCACGGTGAGCGGCCGCGCGCCCACCACCTGCGCGGCCCGCCGCCAGAGCGTGGGGCCATCGACGTCCCCCGTGAACCCGGCCACCCCATCGCCGAGCCAGCCCAGCCCGAGCCCCACGATCGCGGCCGCCAGCACGGGCACCAGGCTCGTGATCAGCAGCGTGTCGAGCGCGTTCTTCAGGAACCGGGCGAGGGGGCCGAGGAGCTTCACGACCCCCGGTATCCCCGGGATCTGGATGGGGCCGCTTGCACCCCTACCGACCGGTAGGTATGGCGTTGGTCATGATGGACGAGACCGGCTCGAGGGAGCGCATCCTGGCCGAGGCCACCCGCCTGTTCGCGCGGAAGGGCTTCGCGGCCACGTCCGTGCGCGAGGTGGTGGAGGCTGCGGGCACGTCCAAGCCCACGCTGTACTACTACTTCGCGAGCAAGGATGGTCTCTTCCGCGAGTGCGTGCAGGCCAACCTCGGGGGGCTCGCCCAGCTCGTGGACCTGGCGGTGAACGGTGCCGGCTCGGCGCGCGATCGGCTCGTCGGCTTCCTCGACGTCTACGTGCGGGGGGGTCTGCAGAACCCCGACACCGTGAAGCTCCTGCTCACCGCCACCAACGGTGTGGACGCGCCCTGCCTGCCCATCCTCGAGACCTTCCGGTCCGAGCTCGGCCGGCTCGCCGAGGTGCTCGCCCAGGGCGAGGCCACCGGGGAGATCCGCCCCGGCGACCACACCAGCGCCGTGCGGATGCTGTGCGGCGCCGCCGACATCGTCCTCTTCTCGGGCCTCCAGGGGGAGGCCGTGCCCGACGACTTCGCAGAGCGCCTCGTCGATCTGCTCTACAGGGGAATCGCCCGATGATGCTCTTGTCCCTGCTGCTCGGCTGTGGTGACGCACCCGCCGAAGGCGCCGGAGGTGGTGTCACCGCGGAGCGCCACGCGCCCGACGCGAACGCCACCCGCGTGGAGGTGGCCCGGATCCGGGGCGACGCCACGCCCGCCATGCGCCTCTCGCTACCCGGCGAGATCGAGGGCTCGCAGGACGTGCTCCTGGCCTCGGCGCTCGGGGGGCAGGTGGAGCGCGTGATGATCCACCGCGGCGAGACCGTGCGTGCCGGCCAGGTGCTGGCGCGCGTGGACGCGGAGATCTACGCCGCTCAGCTCGCCCAGGCCGAAGCCCAGCGCGATCAGGCGGCCGCGGAGGCCGGCCGGGTGGAGAAGCTCGGCGATCTCGCCTCGGAGAGCCAGCTCCTGCAGGCCCGGACGGCCCTGAAGGTCGCCGAGGCCCAGGTGCGCGCGGCCGCCGCGCAGGTCGCCCGCTCCGTGGTCACCGCACCCTTCACCGGTGTGGCCGCGGACGTGTTCCCGGGCCGCGGGGAGTTCCTGGGGCCCGGCAGCCCCGTGGCCCGCGTCGTGCAGCTCGACCCCGTGCGCGTCACCCTCGCGGTGGCAGACCGGGACGTGGTGCTGCTCGAGCCCGGCCAGGAGGTCGTCGTGAGCACCGCCGCCTCCGGCCGCCCCCTGGTCGGCGAGATCGCCTTCATCGGCCGCGCCGCCGACAGCCGCACGCGGGCCTTCCCGGTGGAGGTCGAGGTCGAGAACCCCGACGGGATGCTGCTCCCGGGCATGATCGCCACCGTCGCGGTCGACCGGCCCCTCCCGGAGGGCACGATCGCCATCCCGCAGGACTGGGTGGTCTCCCGGCGCTCCGGGCAGGGCGTGTTCGTCGCGGAGGAGGGCCACGCGAAGTGGGTGTCCATCGAGCTCGGCGAGATCCTGCACGACCTGGTCGTCGTGCGATCGGGTCTGGAGGCCGGCGCGCGCGTCATCGTCACCGGCCATCGCGACCTCGTCGACGGTGACGACGTGCTGATCGGGCGCGAGGGTGTGTGCTGCACCGACGGACGCACGGTCTTCGGGGAGCCCTGATGATCCGCTCCGTCATCGGCTGGTTCGTGGACCACGCCACCACGATCTTCCTCGCGGTGCTCTGCCTCTTCGCGGCGGGCATGGCGTCCTACGTGTCCCTCCCGCGCGAGTCGAACCCCGACATCACCATCCCCGTGGTGCTCGTGAGCACGCCGTACATCGGGGTCTCCCCGGAGGACGTCGAGGGCCTGATCACCATCCCCCTCGAGAACGAGCTCGCCGGCCTCCGCGACGTGAAGGTCATGAAGAGCACCTCCGCCGAGGGTGTGTCGATCGTCAGCATCGAGTTCGAGCCCGACGTCGTCATCGAAGAAGCCCTCCAGAAGGTCCGCGACGGGGTCTCCAAGGCCAAGCCGAAGCTCCCGACCGACGCCGAGGAGCCCTCCGTGCAGGAGATCTCCTTCAGCGACATCCCCATCGTGCTCGTCACCATCGCGGGCGACGTGGACGAGTCCGTGCTCAAGGAGGTCGCCGACCGCCTCGAGGAGGGCGCCACCCGCATCCCGGGCGTGCTGGACGCCAACGTCACCGGCGGCACCGAGCGCGAGATCTCGATCGAGGTCTACCCGGAGCGCCTCGCGCACTACGGGCTCGCGCTCTACGACGTCACCAACGCCATCCGCGACGAGAACGTGAACATCCCCGGCGGCACGGTGTCCACGGGCGACAGCAACGTGCTCCTGCGCGTGCCGGGCGAGTTCAAGCACGTGGAGGACATCGAGCGCGTGGCCGTGAAGCGCGTGGGCGACCGCCCCGTGTTCGTGCGCGATCTGGCCCGCGTGGTCGACGGCACCGCCGAGCGGAAGACCTACTCCCGCATGAACGGGAACCCGAGCGTCACCCTCTCCGTCACCAAGCGCGCGGGTGCGAACATCCTCGAGGTCGCCCAGGCCGTGAAGGACCTCGCGAACGAGCAGTCGAAGTCGTGGCCGGCCGGCGTCACCCACCGCGTGCTCGGCGACCAGTCCGAGAACATCGAGATGTCGGTGACGGACCTCCAGAACAACATCATCACGGCGCTGATCCTGGTGGTCGGCGTGATCGTGTTCTTCATGGGGCTCCGCAACTCCCTGTTCGTGGCGATCTCCATCCCGCTCTCGATGCTCGCGAGCTTCCTGGTGCTCGACGTGCTCGGGTTCACCCTGAACATGGTGGTGCTCTTCAGCCTGATGATCGCGCTCGGCATGCTCGTCGACAACGCGATCGTCGTGGTCGAGAACGTCTACCGCCACCGCGAGCTCGGCCGTGACGCCCGCGAGGCCGCCGTGCGCGGAACCTCCGAGGTCGCCGTGGCCGTCGGCGCCAGCACCGCCACCACGGTGGCCGCGTTCTTCCCGATGGTGTTCTGGCCCGGGATCATGGGCGAGTTCATGAGCTTCCTCCCGAAGACCGTGATCATCGTGCTCACCGCGTCCCTGCTGGTCGCCGTGGCCGTCCTGCCCGTGTACATGGCGCGCTACATGCCCCGGTCCGCGGACCCCGCAGCCGAGGACGAGATCACCGACTCCGGCATCGAGCCGATGCCCGAGCTCGGCCCGATCATGCGGGCCTACAAGGCGGTCCTCGAGCTCTCCATCCGCTTCCGGTACCTCTCCTTCGCGGCCGGGGTGCTCGCCCTCCTGTTCACGTTCGCCGCCTACGGCGTGCTCAACCACGGCGTCGAGATGTTCCCGGAGACGGAGCCCGAGCGCGCCAACGTCTTCGTGCGGGCCGCCGAGGGCACGGATCTCGAGACCACCGACCGCATCGTGCGGCGCATCGAGGGGGTGCTCTCGCGGCAGGACAACGTGGACGTCTGGGTCGCGGAGACGGGCGTGCAGAGCGACGGCAACGCGCTCGGGCCGTCCAGCTCGGCCACCAACCAGGCCCGCATCACCGTGGACTTCCTGCCCAGCGAGAACACCGCGAAGCCCGGCGAGAAGGTGCGCGTGGAGGCGACCTCGACCACCATCGAGAAGCTCCGGCACGCCCTCGCCGACATCCCGGGTGCTGAGATCCGCATCGAGAAGGAGCGCATGGGGCCCCCGGTGGGCAAGCCCATCGCGGTGGAGGTGCGCGGTCCGGACTTCCACGGCGTCGGTGAGCTCGCCCTCGAGGTGCGCCGGGCCATCCGCAAGCTGGACGGCGTGGCGGACCTCTCCGACGACTACCGTGTCGGACGCCCCGAGATGCCCTTCCGCATCGACCGTGGCGCGGCGAAGCGCGTGGGGGTCAGCACCGCGGGCATCGGCGACACCCTGCGCACCGCGGTCTCCGGCACGAAGGCGAGCGCGCTGCGCGAGGGGGAGGACGAGCACGACATCGTGGTCCGGCTGGCCCCCGCCTACCGCGGCGACCTGCAGAGCATCCTCGACCTCCGGCTCCCCGGCCGCGAGGACACCAGCCCCAGCACCTTCGCCGTGCCCCTCTCCACCGTCGCGTCCGCGGGGCTGGCGGGCGGCACGGGCTCCATCCGGCACGTCGATCAGGACCTGGTGGTCACCATCCAGGGCGACGTGATCGAGGGCGCCAACCAGGTCGCCGTGCAGGCCGCCGTGGAGGACCTCATCGCGAAGTGGCCCGCGAAGGACGGCTACCGGCTCCAGCTCGCCGGCAGCCGCGACGAGCAGGACCAGGCCACGGCCTTCCTCGGTCGGGCGTTCGCCACCGCGTGCGCGCTGATCCTCCTGGTGCTCGTCACCCAGTTCGACAGCATCTGGATGCCGATCATCATCCTCGTCACCGTGGCCCTCTCGCTCATCGGGGTGCTCTGGGGCCTCGTGATCACCGGCACGCCGTTCGGGATCATCATGACGGGCATCGGCGTCATCAGCCTCGCGGGCGTGGTGGTGAACAACGCCATCGTGCTCCTCGACTACGTGCAACAGCTCCAGGCCCGCGGGATGTCCGTGCGCGACAGCCTCGTGCGCGCCGGGATCACACGGTTCCGGCCCGTGATGCTCACCGCGATCACCACCACCCTCGGGCTCGTGCCGATGGCCGCGGGCATCAGCGTGGACTTCCTGCGGCTCCGCCTGGTGCTCGGCAGCACGAGCGCACAGTGGTGGGGCCCGATGGCGGTGGCCGTGATCTTCGGGCTGTCGTTCGCGACGGTGCTCACGCTCGTGATGGTGCCCACGCTCTACAGCATCTACGACGACTTCGACCGGATGAAGGCCTGGGTCCGCAACCGGCTGCGCCGCCGTGACGTCGCGGCCGCGGCGGGGGCGCTGGCGCTCCTCGTGCTCCTCCCCTCCGCGCGCGCCGCCACCCTCGAGGGGGCGTGGGACGCGGCCGAGCAGCACGGGGTGGCCTACCGCATGCTCGACGAGCAGACCGTGCAGGCGGGGCTGCAGCGCTACAAGGCGTGGTCCGCGCTGTCCCCGCGGGTGTCGGTGTCGGCGAGCCGGATCATCAACGAGTTCGAGATCGCGTTGGACTTCGCGGACAGCTTCCCGGACATCCCGGGCTTCGAGATTCCCCCGCAGGAGCCCACCATCATCCAGCGCAAGGCGTTCTGGCAGGCGGACGTCACCGTGAGCCAGCGGCTGTTCTCGGGCTCCGCGCTGCCCGCGCTCCAGTCCACCTTCAAGGGTCACCAGGCCGCCCAGCTCGGGCAGGTCCACCAGGAGCGCCGGCTGCAGGTGGGGGTGGCGCAGGCCTACTACGGGGTCCTGCTGGCGCGGGAGGGTGAGGCGCTCGCCGCGGCGAACCTCGAGTCCGCGCAGGGTCAGCTCGAGCTCGCCACCCGGCAGCAGGCCGCCGGTCTCGGCACGCAGCGCACCCTCCTCCAGGCCCGCCTCTCCGTGTCCCAGGCCGAGCGCGATCTCACCCGGGCCAGCGAGCAGCGCGTGTCGGCGGAGGAGGCCCTGCACAAGCTCACCGGGCTGCCGCGGGACGAGGAGCTGGAGGCGCCGTCGTCACCGGCGATCCCGGGCTCCCTCGAGGAGGCGGTGTCCGGCCTGGAGGGCCGCCCCGACGTCGAGGCCGCGGATCTCCGCATCCAGGCGGCCTCCCTGCAGCACACGGCCAGCAACATGCGCTGGATGCCCGTGGTCGACGCCCAGTTCAAGTACGCCTACAACCAGAACACCGGCTTCCAGAACGACCCCACCATGTGGAACCTGGCCCTCGTGGGCACCTGGAACCTCTGGGACGGCGGGCTGCGCATGGCGGAGTCTGCGGAGTACGCCAGCCAGCGGCGCCTCGCCGAGCTCCAGCGCGCCCAGGTCGTGCAGGACGCCGAGGAGGAGGTCCGGGTGGCCTGGGAGACGTGGGAGACCGCCGAGCAGGCCCTGCGCGCCGTCCAGGACGAGACCGCGCTCGCCGAGGAGAACATCCGCCTCGCCGAGCAGTCCTTCGCGGCGGGTGCTGCGACCTGGCTGGAGGTGCGCGAGGCCCGCGTCTTCCTCGCGAGCGCCCGACTGCACGCGCTCGAGCAGCGCATGAACCGCGATGTGGCGGCCCTCTCCGTGCGCCTGGCGATGGGTCTGCCCCTCCGCGATTGAGGTGGCAGCCAAGCCAGGCACGATGTGGTAGAACCAGCCCATGACGACCGTCCGCCTCACCGTCCTCGCCCTCCTCGTGGGCTGCAACGACTTCACCACGCTCGAGGAAGCCTGCCTCGACGAGGTCCCCGGCCAGTCCAACATCACGGACGCCGAGGACGTGGAGATCGCCACCGCCCTGAACTGCTACCGCAGGCTCGCCAACGAGCCCAAGGCGCGGATCGATCCCGCCATCCAGCAGTCGGTCGAGGGCCATCGCGACTACCTGCAGCTCCACGCGCCCTTCCTGAACATCCGCACGCAGGATCCCACCCAGGAGGGCTTCACCGGGGCCAACGGCGTCGATCGGCTGAACGCGGCCGGGTACACGATGCCCGCCAACTCCGCGCTGCTCGAGCTCTACACCGTCTTCTACGGCGAGACGGCGTCCCTGTTCGCGGGCCGCCAGCACATCGACTTCTGGTTCGCGGATCCCTTCGTCCGCCCGGCCTTCCTGCAGCCCCTGCTCGCGGGGTCCGGCGTGGCCACCGCGGAGTACACCGTCGAGTACCCCGAGGACATCGGGCTCGACCCCGACGACGTGTCGGTGGCCTACTACAACATGGTCTACACCTACGCGAGCCCGCCCATCGCGGAGACCGCGAAGGCCTACCCGCGCAACGGCCAGGTCGATGCGCCGGGGTCCTACGTCCACCTCAGCGCCAACGACGCGCTCGAGGAGGGTCGCACGTACGGCTACCCGATCACCTTCACGGTCGGCAGCCGCGAGACCGGCCTGGTCGTGGAGCAGGCGATCATCTCGGGCCCCGACGGATCCATCCCGTTCGAGATCATCTACGGCGACGACGCCGGTAGCGGTGTGGGCCTCTTCAACACCGCGATCCTCGTGCCGGACTCGCCCCTCACGGCGGGCGGCACCTACACGGCGCTCGTGCAGCTGGCCACGGATCAGGGCATCCGTCGGGCGCGCACCACGTTCACGGTCGGCACCGACATCCGCCCCGTCCCCCCGATCCTCACGGCCCGTCGGCTCCCGAGGATCGAGCGGAACCTGGTGGTGGCGCCCGCCGCGCCCTAGCCTGTCCCGATGCTCGCCTGGGTCGTCCTCACCTACCTGATCGCGGCGGTGCCGTTCGGGTTGGTGCTCACCACGCTCTACGGCGGTGAGGTGGACATCCGCACGGCGGGCAGCGGGAACGTCGGGGCCACGAACGTCGCGCGCCTCTATGGATGGAAGCTCGGGCTCGCGTCGCTGGGTCTCGACATCGGGAAGGGCGCGCTGTTCACCGCGGGTGCCCGCCTCCTCTGGCCGGAGATGGGGCTGTGGTGGCCCGCCGTGGTGGCGGCGGTGGCCTTCCTGGCCCACTGCTTCAGCGTGTACCTCGAGTTCCGCGGCGGGAAGGGTGTCGCGACCGGTGCTGGCGGCATGCTCGCCATCTCGCCGCTCCCCACGCTCCTCGCGGTGGTCGTCTGGGGGGTGATCCTCCGGGTCACCGGGCGCTCGTCGGTGGCGGCGCTCACGGCGAGCGTGTCGCTCGTGGGCTGGTGCCTCCTGCTCGACCCCGGAGCCACGTGGGTGGTGGTGTTCCTGGCCCTGGGCATCGCCTACACGCACACCTCGAACATCCGCCGGCTCATGGCGGGCGAGGAGACGCAGGTGGTGCGGCCGGTTCGGTGGGGCCGCAAGAAGCAGGTGGGCGCCGCGGAGCTCCTGGAGCAGGGTCCTGCGGGTCGCAACGATGCGCCGCCCGTGTGGCGCGAGACCGCCCGCGACCCGCTGGAGCCCACCGAGGACGTCGTCCTCGAGGGCTGATCAGCGCGGCCAGCACGCCCAGATCACGAGGACCGCGGCGACCGCACCCTCCATCGCCAGCCACGTGCGACCGGGGCGCGGCGAGCGCACCGCGAAGGCCAGCGCGACCCCCACCAGGAGCCCGCCCACGTGGGCGATGCCGTCGATCACGGGCAGCGCGAGGCCCACCGCCAGGTTGAGCACCAGGAGCCCGGGGAGAGCCCGCAGGAGCACGGGACGGTCCTCGTCCGGGAGGGACGCCCGAGCCCGCCACGCGAGCACCACGGCCGCCGCGAAGAGCCCGAACGCCCCGCCGCTGGCGCCGTCCGACTGGAGCAGGCCTACGAGGTGGCTCGCCACCGAGCCGCCGAGCCCGGCGAGCAGGAACCAGCACCAGAGGCGCACGGGACCCACCCAGGGCTCGAGGATCCGGCCGAGCACCCAGAGGGCCACGAGGTTCACGAGGAGGTGCGCGAGGTCGGCGTGGAGCAGCACGCTGCGCATCAGGCGCCAGAGCTGCCCGTCGTCCACGAGGGGCCGGTACTGTCCGCCCACCGTCACGCGCATGCGGACCGACCGCGCCAGCACGAGCGCGCCGGGCCAACCCACGCGTCCCGAGCCCACCAGCACGGCCGCGCTGGCGACGTGGGCCGCCGCGAGCCCCGCGATCAGGGCCCAGGTGCCCGGGATCGCGGAGCTCCGGTCGAGGTGGAGCTCAGGAGATGGCGTATTCACGCAGGACGGCGTTCAGCGACGTCTTCCGGTCGGTGGACTCGCTGCGCTTCCCGATGATGAGGGCGCACGGCATGCCGTAGGTGCCCGCCGGGAAGTCCTTGTTGCGCATGCCGGGCACGACCACCGAGCGGGCCGGCACGCGACCGCGGTAGACGCGCTCCTCGTGGCCGGTGACGTCGATGATGGGCGTGGATGCCGTGAGCGTGACCCCGGCGCCGATGACGGCCTCCTGCTCCACCAGGGTGCCCTCCACCACGATGGCGCGGCTCCCGACGAAGCAGCCGTCCTCGATGATCACAGGGCGCGCTCCGGGCGGCTCGAGCACACCGCCGATCCCCACGCCTCCGGAGAGGTGCACGTCGCGGCCGATCTGCGCGCAGGACCCGACGGTCGCCCAGGTGTCCACCATCGTGCCCGCACCCACGAACGCCCCGATGTTCACGTAGCCGGGCATCACCACGCAGCCGGGCTGCACGTGGGCTCCGTAGCGGATGGTGCCCGGGGGCACGACCCGCACGCCCTGGGCGGCGAGGTCCGTCTTCAGCGGGATCTTGTCGTGGTAGCGGTAGTCACCGTACGAGCCCTCCTGCATGGGCTGGATGCGGAAGTACAGCAGCACGGCCTGCTTGAGCCAGGCGTGCACGATCCACTCGCCGTCCACCTTCTCGGCCACCCGGAGCGTGCCCCGATCGAGGCCCGCCAGGGCCTCGTGCACGGCCTCCGTGTCGATCTCCCCGCTCTCCCACGACCGCTCGATCCGCGCCTTCAGCTCCACGCCTCACCTCCGGGGCCGGCATAACGCGCGGCGTCAGGCGACCTCGGCGGCGCTCGTGTGCACGTCGATCTCACGGTAGCGACCGAGCCCGACCGCAAGCCCACCCACAGCGACCATCCCGAGGCGCAGGAGGCCGAGCAGGCCGGGGTAGAGCGGCATCGCGAGGAACGTCTGGGTCTCCACACCCAGCACGTGGAGCAGGCCGAGCCCGTAGAGCGCGCTGGCCTCCAGACCGTAGACGAGCCCGGCCAGGCCGAGCGCCACGAGCAGCCCTCGCCGTGGCGGGCCGTCCGCACCGGGCACGTTGCCCACCACGGCCACGAAGCCCACGCCGAGCGCGCCGAGCACGAGCCAGACGAGGGTCTGCACGGCATCGAGGGGACCGAGCCCCTCCCAGAGGAACGGCACGGACCCCGAGAGCACCGTGACCCCGATGCGGAAGGCCTGGTCCACCGCCAGGATCACCATGCCCACGAACACGGCCCGCCGGGCGGTGGGCACGCGTGGCCCGAAGCCCGTGAGCAGCGCGAGCATCACGAGCACGGTGCCGTCGAACACCCAGCGGCCCCAGGCCTCCCACGGGGAGGCGTGGGGGTAGGTGAGGAACAGGAGCGACCCGTGGAGCCAGGTGTCGAGGACGTTCCCGAGCCCGAGCAGGCCGACGAGCACGGTCCAGGCGGCCTGGGCGGCCGCCCCGGCCGCGAACAGGGGGAGCCCGAGGCGCGGTAGACGCAGGACCGCCGCGGAGCCCGCGATCACGAGCGCCCCGAGGAGCAGCGGCAGGGCCACCCAGAGCCACCAGCCATCGCCGTCGGCCCCGGGCCCCGTCCAGTTCAGCAGCGGCCCACCGGCGATGCCGACCAGGGTGTTCTGCAGGGCCACCAGACGCAGGAGGTCCCAGAGGCTGCTCGCCAGGAGGAGCAGCCCGGTGAGACCGGCGGCCGGGAGGATTCCGCGCACGGGGCCAGGGTATCCCACGAGGGGCATCCACCGCCCGCGGGTTACGGGGAGGAGCACCACCCGGAGAGCCTTCTTGCCCGCAGCGCTCGAGACCCGTGGACTCGCCAAGCGCTTCGGCCGCCGGAAGGTGATCGAGGGGCTCGATCTCGCCGTGCCCGAGGGGTCCGTGTACGGGTTCCTCGGCCGGAACGGCGCCGGCAAGACCACCACGCTCCGCATGCTGCTCGGCATCCTGGCGCCCGACGGGGGCGAGATCGTGTACGGCGGGCATGCCGTGCGGCGCGCGGGTCCCGCCGAGCGGCGGCGCATCGGGTACGTCAGCCAGCAGCAGCACTTCTACCCGTGGATGCGGGTGCGCACGCTCGGGCGGTTCGTGGGCGCCTTCTACCCCACCTGGGACGCGGGCCGGTACGCCGGGCTCCTCGACAGGCTGGCCGTGGATCCGGCCCAGCGGGTCGGGGCGCTCTCGGGGGGCACGCGCATGAAGCTGGCCCTGGCGTTGGCGCTGGCCCACGCGCCGCCGCTGCTGCTGCTCGACGAGCCCACGGCCGGCGTGGACCCCGTGACCCGCCGCGAGATCCTGGACCTCCTGAAGAGCGCGGTGCGCGAGGAGGGCCGCACGGTCCTGTTCAGCACGCACAACATCTCGGAGATCGAGGCCATCGGCACGCAGGTCGGCATCCTCCACGAGGGCCGGCTGTTCTGGCAGGGCGAGGTGGACGGGGTGGCCGCGCGCGTCCGGCGTGTGAGCGGGCCCGTGCCCGAGGGCGCCCGGGTGCTCGCGGACGAGCCCGAGGGCGCCATCTGCTGGGGGGAGCCCGAGGTCTGGTCGGACGAGGCACGCGTCTCCCTGGAGGCGGCCTTCGTGGCCATCGCGCGGCAGGACACGTGATCGCCCTCCTCGTGAAGTCCGTCGTGCAGCACGGCGTGGCGTTCGCGTTCGCCCTCGTGCTCCTGCTCTCGGTGCTCTCCACGGCCTGGATGGTGGTGCTCGGTCAGGAGCTGCCCACCCTGATCACCGCCTCCACGGCGACGATCTACTACGCCGGGCCGCTGTTCGTCCTCTACGTGAACGAGCGGCTCGTGGCCGCCGACCGCCTGGAGGGTACTAGCGAGTTCCTGGCCGCCCTCCCGCTGACCCTCGTGCACCGGCTCGCCGTGCCCTGGGCGCTCGGGCTCGCCGTGGTGGCCGCGGCCTTCGAGCTCTGCCTGCTCGCCACCGCGCTCGTGGCGTCCCGCCGCGAGGGCCTGCCGCTGTCGTGGTTGGTGCAGATCCACGTGCAGGTCGGGTTGTTCACGCTCGCCTGGCACACGCTGGCCTTCGGGGTCGCCCACACCGGGCGGAACCGCCTGCTGGTCTGGTGGGTGTTCCTCCTCCTCGTGGTGGGCCTCGAGGGGTCCTGGATCACGAACCCCTGGCGGTCCGTGCTCTGGATGGCGCCGCTCGCGGACCCCGTGGAGCACACGCGGTCCGTGCCGCCGTGGGATGCCGTCGTGCCCGTGGCGCTCTGGACGCTGGTGGGCGCGCTCCTGGCGCTGGCGCTCGAGACCTGGCGGGGCGGAGCGCTCGTGGCCCGCTGGTACGCGCCGGCCACCGCGCGGGCGCGGGCGGGCCGGGTGGTCGTGGGGATGGTGGCGCTCGGGGTGAGCCCGCTGCCCGGGGAGATCGCACCGCAGCCGGACGCCTGGAGCACCCTGCCAGCCGTTCCGGCCGTGCGCGCCGAGGTCCGAGCGGCCGGCCGGTCCGTCGAGCCCATCGCGGCCGAGGTCGCCTCCCTCCTCGACCGCATCGGCCAGGAGGCCGGCGTGGACCGCTGGCCGGGGGTCGTGCTGCACCCGACGTCCCGCGGTCTGCACCGGCACGTGCGGCGCGCCGTCGGTCGCAGCGACACCAACCTCGTGCTGCTCGTGGACCCCAGCGGCCCGCGTCCGGGCATCGTGCGCGACGTCGTGCGGGAGGTCCTCCTCCGCCAGACCGGCGACCTCGGCGGCGACGTGCCCGGTGTGGACGCCCTGATCGCGGGTCTCCCGGGTGCTCTCGCTCCCGATCCGGTGCTCGACGCGCGGCTGGCCTGGGTGGACGACCCCGCCGCGCCGTACGCCGACCTGAGGGCCGAGCACGGGCAGGACATCGCGGAGGCCGTGGCGGTCGCGAGGGTGCGGTCTCTCGCCGATCGTCCCGCGTGGGTGGCCTCCGTCCTGGGTCGCCGTCGCGGGGTGGGCGTGCCGTCGCTCGTGGCCGTGCGCTGGTCGGCTCGCGGTCTCCCCGACGCCCTGGCCGCCACCCTGCAGCCCGGAAGCCGTGCGGGTCTGGCCCCACCGGGCCTCGAGATCTCCGACGACGGCGTGCGGGCGCGGGTCCCGGCGGGTGCGGAGGTGGTGGACCTCGTGGTGCTGGATCCCCTGCAGCCCGTGCCGGGTGCCCTCGACGACCCGCGTCCCCTGCCCGTGCGGGGTCGCGACGACCTCGCGCTGGCCGTCGATCCGCGGCAGGCCTACGCCGTCCGGGTCCGCCGCTGGGAGCCCGCCATCGAGGGGTGGGTCGCGTCGGCGTGGGTGGTCCGGTGAGCCCGCGCGCCTGGCCCGCCCTGCTGGTCAAGGAGACCCTGGCGCTCGTGCCGCACTGGGTGGGCATGGTCACGCTCATCACGCTGTTCGGGCTCGTGCAGCTGTTCGACGGCTCGTTGACGCTCGGCGCGGTGTCCGGGCGGGTGTCCGCGGGTGCCGAGGCCGCCCTCACGGTGTTCATGCTCGCCTTCGCGGCCGGACACGCCACGGTGGGTCCCGAGTTCTACGCCGACCACATCGAGATGCTCGACGCGCTGCCCGTCCGGCGTGTGGAGATCTTCGTCGCCAAGGCGCTCGCGTCCCTCGCACCCGTCGTGGTCACCGTGGGGATGTCGCTCGGGTGGGATCTGTCGTCGTCCTGGGTGTCTCCCGGGGCACCGGGTGCCGATCCGTTCGGTGAGATCGTGCTCGCCCACGGGTTGCTGCTCGTGGCGGGCGTCTCGGGCTGGGCGCTCGGCATGCTCGGCAGCTGGTTCGGTGGCCTCGGGTGGGGCGTGGTGCTCGCCACCCTCGTGTTCGGTGGGATGGCCGCCATCATCGTGCCGCCGATGCGCCCGTACGTCGTGGGCTTCGGGAGCTTCGCGTCCCTGGTGTTCGTGTCGCGCGAGGCCACGCACCCCATCGAGCCGGTCGTGTTCTGGCTCGTGCTCTCCGCGATGAGCGTGATGGTGTCGGGGTTGTTGTTCCTCGGTCCGGGGGGCGCACTGACGCGGCGGGGGTCTCTGGCCACGGGTGCCGTGCGGGTGGGCACGGTGGGCTGCCTCACCGTGGTGCTCGTGGGCTTCGGGGGGATCGGGCTGCTCGGGCTCCTCCTGCGCGCCCCGCAGCTCCTCGAGCCCATCGCGGTCGAGCGCACCGAGCACTTCCGGATCCTCTACGACCCCGACTTCGTGGCGCAGGTGGTGGAGGCCACGGACGGCATCGACGCGCTCTCCGCGCGGATCGGCGAGCAGGTCGGCAACCCCGTGCCCGTCGAGCTCGACGTGGAGCTGCTCGGCGCCCAGCAGAACCACGCGGGTGTGTTCACGGGCGGCAAGCTCCGCCTGCAGCGCGGGGCGGACCGGGAGGTGGTGGCCCACGAGCTGGCCCACGCCCACGCGTTCGCCGTCGCGGGCCCCGCGGCATGGCGGCAGCGCAAGCACACGCGGTTCTTCGACGAGGGTCTGGCGAGCTGGGTGGCGGCGCGGGTCGCCGGGAAGCCGGGGATCCCGCGTCGGGCGGCGGCGATCCACGCGCTGGATCCGGTGCAGCTCGACCTGCTGGTGGAGGACGACCGGTGGATCGCGGAGCGCGACATCGCTCAGCCCTACCCGCTGGGCATCGTGTTCGTGGAGGCCCTCGACGAGGCGGGCGGCGTGCGCGTCCGGTCGTGCGTCCTGCGCGAGATCGGCGCGCTGGGGCACCGCGAGATCGCCGGTCTGGCGCTGTGGGTGACGGTGGCCGACCGCTGCGGGTTCGTGCTGGAGGACGTGTTCGCGCGGTTCGAGCGCCTGCTCGAGGACGCCGCCGCCGACCTGCCCCCGCTTCCCGAGCTGGAGGCGAGCCTGCAGGGCACCGCGCTGCGCGTCGTGGACCGCAGGGAGGCGGGCTTCCGGCTGGTGTGCAGGTTCCGCTCGCGCCCGGACGCGGAGGTGGGCACCTACGAGCACGTGGACGTCGTGGACGGCCGGTGTGAGCTGCCGCTCTGGCAGCTCCCGGAGGAGACCTTCGGGTACCAGGTGGGCTTCCGCATGGACGACGACGCGGTGTTCGACCGCTGGGTGGAGGCGCCCACGCCATGAGCCCGCGGGCCGCGGAGCTATCCGAGCGCTCGCATGATCGCGGCGCCCTGGGCGGCCTCGAGCACCACGTCGTTCGCGCCACCCAACGCGTACCGGACCAGGCCCGGGTACGGTGTGAAGCTCGCCACCATGGATGCGGGGATGTGGATCATCTCGCCTGTGCCGGGGTTCCGTCCAGAGTGGGCACGGGACCGCGTCCCGGAGAACGTCCCGATGCCGGACCAATGGAACGGCTGCGGCCGGCTCGAGACCTTGATGGCTTCGATCAGGGCGTTCAGGACGGGGTCCTGCAGGTTTGGCGTGTCGTGTTGCAGGGCATCCCGGAAGGCGTCGTCGGCCTTGAAGTACACCCGCCCCGCCCGCTCCGCGTTGGCGGTGAAGGCCCCGAATCGGCCGAGCCCTGCGACGATCGCCTCCCCGTCGGCCCGCAGTCCCTCACGGATGTGCGAGGTGAGGCTCGCCACAGCCTCGGGGTCCGCGAGATCGGCCAGGGTGCGTGCTCGGCGTCCGCCCGGCACGACGAACCCGTCGGCGTCCGCATCCCACACGAGTGTCTCGCCTCGCAGCTCGGCCAGCCTGGCCTCGAGCGCCGCCTGGAGCGTCTGCTCGGTCTCGGGGATGTTGTGCTCGGCGTGCAGGATGCAGACCCTGCCGTCACGGAGGGCCCAGCCGCGCAGGGTCCGGTCGAGCGCGAACGGCCAGGTGCCCGGATGCTGCTGCGAGAAGTGGCGGTGCAGCCGCACGAGGTGCTGGGGCCGGACGAGGGTACGCGGCAGGCGACGCTCGTTGGGCGGGAAGAGCCCCGCCACGTCGTCGCCCACGGCCCGGTAGAGCGCCAGGAGCTCGGTGGGGGCGCCGGCAGCCTCGAGGGCCTCCAGGGTCTGCTGCGGGGTGGGCGCGGGGTGGGGGATGTCGGTCCGCTCTGCGAGCAGATCGAGGAGCACGCCGAGGACTTCCATGTCTGCCTCCGACGCGCGGGTATCACGACAGGGGGATGCCGATGCCGACCTGTACACCCGAGCCCGCCCAGGCCGAGGCCGGCAGGGTCGGCTCCGTCCACGCCATCGAGGGCTCCGCGACCGGGGAGATCTGCGCACGCGCACGGACCACGAGCTGCACGGGGGCCTCACCGGGCTGCCAGCGCAGCGTGGTGGACAGCGCGGGACCGACCTTGCGCTGCACGTCGGTGTGCCAACCCACACCGACAGCGACCTCGTGTTGAAGCCGTGGACGTGCGACCGTGAGCACACCGACCTGCGCACCCAGCCGTGCGGTCGTGCTCTCGGGGACGCGCTGCCCGCCGAGCCACGCGCCCGCCAGCCAGCGACGACCGTGCGCGTCCAACGCCAGATCGCCGCTTGCACGCGGCCAGGGTGCATTCGCGCCCTGACGGGGCGCGACCTGCCAGATGCCGGGCAGGACGGCGACGTCGACCCGGGTGTGCGTGTCGGGGACGTCAGCTGCGAGGGCGAGGGACATGCAGAGCCACATGTCCCTCAGTGTACCCTGTCCTTCGGTTGCCGACCCTACTCTGACCCTACTCTTCAGCAGGATCGGCGATGGCGACGCCGACGGCGTGCTGGCCGTCGTCGAAGAGCATGTCCACCGTGATGACGAGCGAGCCGTCCTCACCCTGGTCGACGTACATCGTGCCCTCCTGCGGGGGACCGTCGTAGTCGTACATGCCGGACTCGGGGCCCCAGCAGCCGATGCCGTTGTCGGTCATCGGGAGCTCCTGGTCCGCCGCGAGGGGCTGGTCGATCGGCACCCAGCCGGCCACCATGCCCCACGTGCCGTCGGGCTTGTAGGCGGTGATGTTCACGTCCACGCCGTAGTCGTCGCCGCGCAGGGACACGTCCGCGGGGAGGTCCTGCATGTTGCCCACGGAGGAGAGGTCGCCCGAGAGCGAGCCGTCCGGACGGCCGACCCAGCGCGCCTGGCTGTAGCCGTAGTCGTCGTACCCGTAGTCGTCGGCGCCATCGAACCCGGAGTCGAAGTCGTCACCCCAGGTGGTGAGCATGACGGGGTTGCAGGCGGTGCCGAGCAGGAGGACGGCGGGGAGCATCAGAAAGCGGGTCACGGTTGCCTCCGTTGTGGACGTCTCATCGTACATCAGGTCTTGGGACTGTCGCTGGGATTTCAGGGAATTCATCCGTCGATCGGGTCCGCGACGGCCACGCCGGTGGCGAAGCCGTCCTCGAAGCCCATCTCCACGGTGATCACGAGGGAGCCGTCGGCGCCCCCGTCCACGAAGACCTGGCCGCTCTCGGGCATTCCGTCGTAGTCGTACGCGCCCTCCTCGGGGCCCCAGCAGCCGATGCCGTAGGTCGTCATGTCGAGCACCTGGCCGGGCGCCAGCGGCTCGTCGAGGGGCACCCAGCCCGCCACCATGGCCCAGCTCCCGTCCGGCTTGTGGGTCCGGATGTCCACGTCCATGCCGTCGTCGATCCAGAGCACGACCTCGGCAGGCTCGTCCTGCATCTCGCCCACGGACGACAGGCTGCCGGAGAGCGTGCCCTCGTCGCGGCCCTGCCAGCGGGCCTGGCCGTCGTAGGCCCAGGTGTCGGGGGTGTCGTCGTCGAGCCCGTTCAGCGCCTGCACCATGGGCACACAGGCTGGGCCGAGCACGAGCAGCAGGGGGACGAGCAGGATGCGCTTCATGGGGAACCTCCGTCTTGACGTCCCCAATCTACCGGGCCCCCCGGAGCGTTCACTTACGCGGGATTACCCCGGCTCAGACGCCGTCGAAGGCCGCCAGGCCCGCCGCGACGTCCACCTCGCCGCCCACCGCCCGCAGCCCCTCGCCCACGGCCTCCACGGTGCGCCGCAGGGCATCGACGTCGCGCGTGACGGCCCCCATGTGACCGACCCGGAAGTACGTGCTGCGCACGACCGGATGGAGCCCGCCGGCCACGATGACCCCGCGGTCGCGGATGGCCGCCAGGGCGCGCCCGTCGGCTCCGTTCGGCCAGAGCAGCGCTGTGATCGTGTTCGCGGGGGCGTGGGAGAGGCTCTGCAGCCCCATGGCCCCGAAGGCCCCCCGCATGCGCGCGGCGACGCTGGCGTGCCGTGCGAACACCGCGTCTATGCCCTCCTCCACGAGCTCGCCGAGGGAGACGTCGAGGGCCGGGATCAGCGTGGTGGGCGGGGTGCTGAAGTAGGCGTCGTCCTCGCGGCCGTACGCCTCCAGGATCGGGAGCCAGGCCAGCCAGTCGAGGGTCATGGGGGGCGGGCTGTTCAGCGCCCGCCGGGCCTCCAGGGCCCGTGGGGAGGCCATCCACAGCGCGAGCCCGGCGGGGAGCCCGATCGCCTTCTGGGAGGCCGTCAGGTACACGTCTGCACCCCAGGAAGCCATCTCGAACACCTCGGCTCCCGTGGCGCAGACGCCGTCGAAGATCGAGAGCGCCTCCACCTCGCGCGCCAGCCCGGCCAGCCCGGCGACATCGACGCGCACGCCGGTGCTGGTGTCCACGTGCGTCGCGAACAGGGCGTGGGGCCGGTGCTCGTGCAGGGCGTTGCGGACCTCCGCGAGCGGCACGGTGTGGCCGGGCTCAGCGCCGACCTGGAGCACGTTCGCCCCGCGCCGGCGGAGCATCTCCACCATCCGGTCGCCGAAGACCCCCGTGTTCACGACCAACACGGTGTGACCGGGGTCCACGAGGTTCGTCGCCGCGGCCTCCATGGCCAGGGTGCCCCCGCCCGCCACCACGAACGGGTGGTGGTCTGCAGACGCCCGCCAGACCGTGCGCATCTTGCGCAGCGCTCCCGCGAAGGCGTGCTTGAAGCCCGGCGCGAGGTGGCTCGCCGGGCGCACGCAGGTGGCGGCGAAGACCGCGTCGCTGATCTCGATGGGTCCGGGAATCATGAGGAGCGGTGTGGACGGCATGTCGGCCTCCGTTACAACGGCGGTTCGAGGAGGACCCCATGCTAGCGTCTCTGCTCCTGCGGTGCGCGTTCGCCGGCCCCGAGGTGCCCTCGGGCACCACCGAGCCCACCGGTGTGCCCGAGGCGTCGGACCTCCCCGCGGAGGCGGAGCCCGCTTCCGTGAACGCCCCGGCCGCGAACGCCCCGGGCCTCGACTTCGTCTACACGCCCACCAAGCCGGGCCAGATCACCGTCGACAGCCCGTACTGGGACCTCGAGGTGCTCTACTACCTCGAGAAGAACGTCGAGGGTCAGCGGCTCGCCGAGCAGCGCTACGCCGAGACCCACGACCCCCACCTCACGCTGCACATCGCGCGGTTCGCGTACCAGCGGCTCGAGGGCGACGAGACCACCCCGAAGTCCGAGCGCGAGGCGATCTACGACGAGGCCATCCGGATCCTCGACGAGGGGCTCGCGGCCGACCCCGACGACATGCACCTCAAGTTCGCGAAGGGCGTGGTGATGGCCCGGCTCGGCACCACCCGCGGCGTGCTCGCCAGCCTGCGGATGGCCACCACCATCGAAGGCGCGTGGATGGAGACGGCGACGAGCGACTTCCGCTACCACAGCATCGGCACGCACGAGGTGCTGCCCTGCGACGCCTACCTGGCGCTCGGGGTGTTCTACCGGCTCGTGCCCGACTGGTGGATCGTGAAGGCGATCGCCGGCACCCGCGGCGACCTCGAGAAGTCGCTCGAGATGCAGCAGAAGAGCGTCGCCTGCTCGGGCGACGCCATCCGGAACCTCAAGGAGCTCGCCGTCTCCCAGCTCTGCCTGGGGCAGCGGAAGAAGGACGAGGCCCTCGTGAGTGCCGGAAAAGCCACGATCAACCGGTTCCTCGGGCTCACGCCCACCATGGAGGCGGAGGTGGTGGACATCAAACACGGCGTGATGTTGCTCAAGGATCCCACCCTCGCGTGCGAATACAGCCGTGATGGTCAGCAGGACCTCGACCAGGCCAAGCTCGAGAAGTAGCCGGGGGGCGATCCCGGGGGGGAGAGTATGTCGTTCATCCTGGCGAATCCAGGGCTGGCCACCGTGTTCGGGGTCCTGCTGACCCTCCTGTTCGCGGTGGTCGTGGTGGGGGTGCGGGACGTGTTCCTGCAGCGGCACCACGCGATCCAGCACAACTTCCCGGTGGTGGGGCACCTCCGCTACCTGTTCGAGGCGATCGGGCCGGAGCTCCGGCAGTACTGGGTCGCCAACGACAAGGAGGAGCGGCCCTTCGACCGATCCGAGCGCGCCTGGGTCTACGCGTCCGCGAAGGGCGAGACCAACACGTTCGGCTTCGGCACCTCCGAGATCATCGACCGGGCGGGCTACCCGATCCTCAAGCAGGCCGGGTTCCCCTTCCCGTCGGACGCGGCGACCGTGATCGGCGGTGACCCGAGCCGGATCCCCTGCGCCAAGGTGATCGGCGCGGTGCACGGTCGTCGGAAGCCCTACCGGCCCGCCTCGATCGTGAACATCAGCGCGATGAGCTTCGGCTCGCTGGGCGCGCGCGCGGTGGAGGCGCTGAACCGCGGGGCGGCGGCGGGCCACGCGTACCACAACACCGGCGAGGGGGGCGTGTCGCCCTACCACCTGTCCGGGGGCGCGGACGTCGTGTGGCAGCTCGGCACGGGCTACTTCGGTGCCCGCGGTGAGGACGGGCGCTTCAGCATGGACAAGCTCGTCGAGCGCGTGACGGCGAGCCCGCAGATCAAGATGATCGAGGTGAAGCTCTCCCAGGGCGCGAAGCCGGGCAAGGGCGGCATCCTGCCGGCGGCGAAGGTCACCGAGGAGATCGCGGCCATCCGGCACGTGTCGGCCGGCAAGGACTGCTACAGCCCGAACTACCACGCGGAGTTCGGCACGGTGGACGAGCTGATCGACTTCGTCGAGAGCATCGCGGACGCCACGGGACTGCCCGTCGGCATCAAGAGCGCCGTCGGCAAGCTGCACTTCTGGCGCGAGCTCGCCGCCCGGATGCGCGAGCGCGGGCAGGGGCCCGACTACATCGTGATCGACGGCGGCGAGGGCGGCACGGGCGCGGCCCCGCTCACCTTCAGCGACCACGTGTCCCTGCCGTTCCGCGTGGGCTTCGCGCGGGTCTACCAGACCTTCCAGGACGCCCGGATGGCGGACCGGGTGGTGTGGGTGGGCGCCGGCAAGCTCGGCTTCCCCGACCGTGCGGTCATCGCGTTCGCGATGGGCTGCGACCTCGTGTACGTCGCGCGGGAGGCCATGCTGGCCATCGGCTGCATCCAGGCCCAGAAGTGCCACACGGGGTACTGCCCGGCGGGCGTGGCCACGCAGAACGCCTGGCTCGAGGCGGGGCTCGACGTCCCGCTGAAGGCGAAGCGGATGCACCGGTACCTCGAGTCCTTCCGGCACGAGCTGCTCGCGCTGACCTGGGCGGCCGGGTACGAGCATCCCTGCCAGTTCACCGGGCAGGACGTGGAGATGGCGACGGGCGTGGAGACCTTCTCGACCCTCACCGAGGTGCTCGGGTACGACAAGGAGCCCACGCCGTTCACGTCGTTCGCGGACCTCGCCGACTGACGTCCCGTCCACCGCGGACCGCGATAGGATGCCGTACATGACGCAGAGCACGCCATCGCAGATCTGGCAGGGGCTCACCGCGCCGGTGCGGGGTCTGCGGGTGATCGGCGAGCGTCCTGCGCTCTGGGGCCTGGCCGTGCTGCCCATCGTGCTCACGCTGGTCTTCCTGTGCCTGGCGGTGTTCGGGGCCGTCGCGTCCGCGGGGCCCATCACCCACTGGCTGCTCCCGGGGCTCGGGGACGGCTGGATGTTCCTGATCGCCCGCGCGCTCGTGGTGGGTCTGCTGGCGCTCCTGTTCGGCGCGGGCAGCTACATGCTCGCCGCGCTGTGCTCGATCCCGATCAACGACCGCATGTCCGAGGCGGTCGAGGCCGCCATGGGCGACCTGCCGGCCCCCCTCTCGCTGCGCGAGTCCCTGCCGCGCTCCATCCGCCACTCCATCGCGGGCTTCCTGCTCTGGGTGCTCTGCGAGATCGTGCTCCTGCCGCTCCAGCTCGTCCCCGGCGTGGGCTCCCTGCTCGGGGCGGTGCTCGGGTTCGGCGTCACGGCCTGGTTCCTGGCCCACCAGCTGCTCGACGGTCCGATGTCCCGACGCGCCATGGGCTTCTCCGAGAAGATGGGCTTCCTGCGCGGTCACCTGCCCTGGATCCTGGGGCTCGGCGCGAGCGGCACTCTCGTGATGATGGTGCCGGTGCTGAATCTCCTCGGTCTCCCCGTGCTCGTCGCGGGAGGTGCTGTGCTCTGGGTGGAGCTGGAGCGCGATCGCTCGGTGTAAGCTCCGGGCCCGGGCGCCGTTCGATGGCCGTCCAGGAGCCTGAATGCGCCGACTCATCCCTCTCGTCGTCCTCTTCGCCGCGGGCTTCGCGTTCGCCGGCGGCGGCTCGCTGATCCCCGAGGTCGGCGGCACCCCCGCGCCGAAGCCCGTCCAGGCGCCCCCCGGCAGGGTCGACCTCACCGATGCCGAGACCGCCGACGCGATGGTCACCGCGCTCGTGGCGGACGGCACCCGCGGCACCGAGAAGCTCGCGGAGATCGCGCTCGAGCACCGCGATCTCGCCGCTCGCGGGCGGGCCATCGTGGGTCTCGCGCGCGCCGAGGGGTCGAAGGCCGACACCACCCTCGAGAAGCTCCGCAACTCGGGCTCCGACGAGCAGCTCGTGCGCACCTGGGCCTACGCGGCGTCCCTCCAGCGCGCGCCCGACCTGTCCACGGTGCTCGCCCTGGCCTCCGAGCAGGGCCGCTACACGGGCTCCGAGCGCGCCGTGCAGCTCGCGGCAGGGCGCTACCTGCAGGACGCCAGCGCCGTCGAGCTGCTGGAGATGGCGGGCAGCGTGCCGGCCCTCAACGCGGCCATCGGCCCCATGCTGCTCGAGGTCCCGCCCGCGGAGCTCGGCGCGCTGATGCTCACGCACCCCAACGACAACGTGCGCCGCCAGGCGGCCGCGTGGCTCGGGTCCCAGGCCACCCAGAAGGGCCGCACGGACGCCGTCGCGCGCATCACCATCGACCAGCTCCGCCACGACCCCGGCGTCGGCGACGTCCCCTGGAAGGGCGGCGCCCTGTACATCCCCGGGATCCAGTGGGACCAGAAGCGCGCCCGGGAGCTCGTGCGCACGCTGATCCAGTGGAAGCTCTACTGCGAGCGCACGGGGAAGTCCGGCGAGAAGAACCAGGTGTGGAACAACCTGCGGAGCGTCCAGCTCCTCCAGGCGGCGGGCTTCCAGAACGCCTGGCCGAACGACGAGCAGGTGCTCGAGGAGTGGGCGCGCATCGGCGGGAAGGGCGACGTCGAGAAGCTCCGCGGCGAGCAGGGGTGGGAGTGATGCGCTACCTGCTGCCCCTCCTGGTGGGCTGTGCGCTCACCGGGCCTGACGATCTGCCGCCCGCCACGGTCACCTTCGCGGACGGGCGCACCGTGGACGCCGCCGACTGCGCGAAGGGCTGCAGCGGTCCCACGCCGGACGATCTCCATCCCCTCGAGCACGACGCCGCCATCGCGCACCTCCGGGCCTGGCAGGAGCAGCCCGTGGGCGAGGCCACAGAGGACCTCGAGACGCTCCTGTTCCACCGCAAGGTGGCCCTGGAGGTCCTGGACCAGCACGGCGACGTCCTGGACACTGCCCACGCGGACTTCCTGCGGGCGGAGCTCTCGCGGAACCGCGTGGAGGTGGCCTTCCGCCTGGTCGACGACGACGGCGTGGTGCTCGGGGAGTCCGCGCGCACCAGCCCGCTCAAGGAGAAGCAGCACATCGTCCTCGAGCAGACCGGGTCCCTCAAGCACATCGTCATCTCCGGGAAGACCAAGAGGGTGGGCCTGCACCACCTCTGGTCGAGGTGGTGACTCGAGGGCGTCCACTTCGTGGCAGGGCCGTGGTTCGCGGTCCGTGAAGCAGATTCGGATTGGGAGGCCTTCGGGCGTGTGTGGATCTCGGACGGCGGTGGCGCCGACCGGCCCGCCACCCTGGAGATGCGACACACGCTCCTGTGAACGGGCGAACCCTTGCATCCGCTCGGGTGCCGGCGTAGAGGAGCGCTTGGACCTTCTGGGGTCCAGGGGAGCGAAGGGTGCATCCAGGCCTCGATCAGCGCGGCGTGCTGCTCGTCCCGGTGGGGACGAGCGACGTGGAGTCGTGCGAGTGGCTGACCCTCTGCGAGGGCACCCGGATCGACGGTCGCTACGTGCTGCAGCGGCTGGTGGAGCACGACGAGGCCCACGGCGTGTACGAGGCCCTCGACGAGCAGGTCGGGCGTGTGGTGCTCGTGCGCCTCATGCCGCGGCCGAGCCTCCCGGACCCCCGGCTGCGGCATCCGGGCCTCGTGGACTTCGTGGACCGTGGCTGCGTGGGCGCCTGGTACGCCGGGGTGCTCGACCCCGGTGAGGGCTGCAGGCTGCCGACGTCCATGGCGCACCTGGGCTCCGTGCCCGCCGAGGTCGCGGTCACGGTCGCGTGCGACCTGCTCGACGCCCTCGAGCACGCGCACACCCAGGGCCTGGTGCACGGCGCCCTCGCCCCCGAGCAGATCCACGTCAGCCCCACCTGGCATGCCCGCATCGTGGGCTTCCCGGAGGGCTTCGAGCCCCTCGGGCACGAGGCGATGACCCTCGCGGCGCCCGAGCGATGGACCGGCCACCGCGGCGACGAGCGCACGGACGTCTACGCCGTGGGCCAGCTCGTCTACATGCTCGTCACCGGGCGTCCGGCGTACGGCTGGGGTCCCTCGGCGCGGGAGGGGCACTTCCTGGCCTCCCTGCCCCCCGATCGCAGCGTGCCCCCGGCGCTCTTCCAGGTGCTCCGCATCGCCACCGACAAGGCGCCCTCCCTGCGCTACCCCACCGCGGGCGCGCTCCAGGCCGCTCTGTGCGGCGTGTTCGAGCGGAAGGCCACACCTGTCGGCATCGTGCTCGACCCGTCCACCGAGACCACGCGGACCCCTCCGTCGGTGGAGGACTGGATCGGCCCCGCCGAGACGATGGATCCGGCACCCCATCGCGTGGAGCGCCACCGGGAGCCCGTGCTCGTGCCGGCCCTCGTGCTCCTCACCGTGGCGCTCCTGTCCATGGGCCTCGCGACCCTCGCGGGTGTGGCGGCCCTCGGCGCCTGGGCGGTCACCCGGCCCCTCGTGGTGAGCCACGAGCAGCCCGTGGGCTCGGCCCCGGCTACGCTCGTGCCCCCGACTCCCGCGGCGCCTCCGGCTCCGATCGCTGCTGTCGCGGTGGAGGCCCCTCCGGTGGAGCCCCCAGCCCCTCTCCCGACCCCCGGCGGCGTGGAGACGGTGCGGGTGCCGGTCACCTTCGCCTACGACTCCTGGGAGGCCCGGGCGGCTCCCGGCTTCGGGGGCTTCATGGATGACGCGCGGTCCCGGCCCGGCACCGTGCGGCTCATCGGGCACACCGACGACCGTGGGTCCGAGGCGGCCAACCAGCTCATGGGCCTCGGCCGGGCCTGGTCGGTGAGCCTGCTCATGGTCGCGAACGGCATGCAGGGCGGGCGGATCGAGATCGGCAGCGCCGGCGAGACCCAGCCCGTCGCCCCCAACGACACCGCGTCTGGCCGCGCGCTCAACCGGCGCGTCATGGCGGACCTCGAGCCCAGCATCCAGAGCATGCTCGAGGCCCGCGGACGTTGAGGATCCGGGGCTTCCACGCGCCTGTCGTGAAGCGCGTGGAGGTCCGTCTGCCCGGCTGGGAGGGTGTGCGGGTCTGCCAGCTCACCGATCTCCACTTCGGGCTCGTGACCCCGGTGGGCCTGCTGCGTGCCGCCGTGGAGCGCGCGAACGCGGAGGCTCCCGATCTCGTCGTGCTGACGGGCGACTTCGTGTGCCGGGGCTCCCGGTGGGTCGGCCAGATCACCGAGACCCTCGGTGCCCTCGAGGTGCCGTCCGTCGCGGTGCTCGGGAACCACGACCACTGGGTGGCCGCGGATGCGGTGCGTCGGGCTCTGGAGCGTGCCGGCGTGGTGGTGCTCCAGAACGGTTGGACCGAGGTGCAGGCGGGTGGGCGCACCCTCGCGGTGGCCGGCATGGACGACTCCACCACCGGCAACGACGACCCCGAGGCCACCGTGCGCGGTCTCTCCCTGCCCGCGCTCGGGCTCACCCACAACCCCGCGGCTGCGCCGGCGCTCTGGGCGCGCGGGATCCGGGGTGTGCTCTCGGGTCACACCCACGCCGGTCAGATGCACGTGCCCGGCTTCACGCGGGCCCTCTACCGCACGGCCCTCCGGCAGCCCTACGTGGACGGGCTCTTCGAGGGTGACGACGGCTGGGTGTACGTCTCCGCTGGGGTCGGATCGGCCGCCGTGCCCTGGCGTGCAGGAGAACGCGCGAAGCGGGAGGTCACCCTGCTCGCCGTGGGTTAGTCCCCCGGCCATGCAGACCATCGAGAACGGAAAGGTGGTGGCGATCAGCCTCACCGTCGTCGACAACGCGAACGGCCAGGTGCTGGAGACCCGGAGCGAAGAGCTCCCGGTGCTCTACCTCCACGGCCACGACAACCTCGTCTCCAGCCTGGAGGAGCGCCTCGTGGGCCTCTCCGAGGGCGAGGAGTTCGAGTTCACCGTGGAGGACGGCTACGGGCCGGCCGCCACGAGCGAGCCCCAGGAGGTCCCCAAGCGGGAGTTCCCGAAGGCGTGGCATCTGGAGCCCGGCTTCTCGTTCCTCGCCTCGGGCGCGAACGGCAAGCAGGTCCGCCTCTGGGTGCACGGTGTGAAGGGCTCGCGCGTCACCGTCTCCGGCGAGCACCCGTGGTGCGGCCGCACGGTCACGTTCTCGGGCAAGGTGCTGGGCATGCGCAGCGCCACGCTCGAGGAGCGCAACCACGGCCACGCGCACGGTCCGGGCGGCCACCACCACTGATGGTGGAGTGGTAGCTTCTGGGGGTCGGGACGTCGTCCCCGCCCGGAGCTCCCATGATCGCGCTCGTGCCGTTCGCCCTCGCCACCACGCTCACCCTCGAGCGCACCGACAAGGGCGGCCTCTCGTGGGAGATCGCGGCCGAAGAGGGCTGGAAGGTCGGGCGTGACCCCGAGCCCGAGGTGCGGATCGACCTCGTGGGAGCGGAGGGCAGCACGGCCATCGACGTGCCCGCGAAGGGTGCGATGGGCCCGCAGATCCTCCAGCTCCTCCCGGACCTCGAGCAGCTCCAGGTGCGTGCGCGGCTCCAGGTCTGCCGTGAGGATCTCTGCGACGCGAAGCAGGGGCTCTCGGGTGTCCTGGCGCGGGCCGGTGACGCGGGGGTGCCAGCGCTCGTGGTGCTCGGCGGGAGAGGCTGCAAGCCCTGCGCGGAGCTCGCCCACGACGTGCTCTTCGCGGAGGGTGACCCCGCGAAGCTGAGCGGTCGGGTGGAGTGGGCCCTGCTGAACATGATGGACGCGGGGATCGCCGACCAGCTGAAGGCCTGGGGCCTGCCCATCAGCATGCCGACCCTGCTGATCGTGCGGGCGGACGGCACGCTGGTGGCCCAGCACAGCGGGTACGGCGGCCGGGAGCCCTTCGAGAAGTGGCTGCGCGGGGAGCTGCGTCAGGGCAGGTAGAGCGACGCGTCCCCGCGGGGGTTCCCGGCGTTGTCGAGCCACGCGTCGAGCACGATGCCCACGGTGGGATCGGTCAGTCGCTCGATCAGCGTGGGCCCCAGGGGACCCGCGAGGTCCGGGAGCAGGCCGCCCCGTGCGCCGTGCACGTTGCCGTTGCGCAGCGGGTGGCTCATGGAGACGTTCTCGACCCCGCTCCGCTCCACCACCCGGTCGAGGTCGTAGACCACGGCGTTCGGATCGAAGACGTCGGCGGGCGACTGACCCTCGCAGCCCGGCCGTCCCGCGTGGGCGTCGAGGGTGTTCACCGGGCAGCCGTTCGCGTCGAAGAGGAACAGCCCGGTGCCGAGCCCCGCGTTCATGGCGACGTAGATCGGGTGGTCGAGCTCGTTGCCGGTGTTCCGTCCGATGACCTGCTGGAGGAGCTGGAACAGGGTGTCCGTGGACGGATCGGTGGGGTCGAGGGGCCCGTTCAGGCCCGCGAAGTCGTTGGCCCCGAGGTACCCGGCGAGGAACCGCTGGTAGTCCGTGAGGTTGTCGATGCCGTCGCCGTTCGCGTCGCCCGCCAGCCCGTCCACCGTGAGGTGGCAGGCGCTGCAGCTCCGCACGCCTTCGGCCTCGGCCGTGGCGGCTCCCCGGGTCGCGTGGGGTGCGACGCGGTCGTGGGCGAGGGCCGGGAACGGATTCCGTCCCGCGAGCCCGCCGAGCCCGCCCATCCCGTTGCGGTCGGTGAACGCGAAGACGTCCGACGTGTTGCCCTGGACGTCCATGTACCGGAAGAAGAGCTGGGTGCCGCTGCCCCCTGTGGTGATCTTCCCGGACGGGCCCACCGTGAGCTGGCCGAGCAGCGGGCTCGTGTAGGTGAGCCGCTCGTCGACGTCGAGCACGCTGCGCTCGCCGCTGCGACGGGAGAGCAGGAAGGTGGCGGGGTCCTCGTAGTAGGTGGCCTGGAGGTGGCAGCCCACGCAGGTGGTGGTCCACGAGGCGTGGCAGGCCGTGCAGTCGAGGGTGTCGGTGTGGGAGAAGCCGACCGCCGCTCCGCCGCCCGTCTGGACGGGGCCGACCCCGTCGCTCGGGGAGCCGCCCACCCGGCCCATGGCGAAGGACGCCTCGGCGTCGTACCAGGGCTGGCCCGTGACCGGATGCACCGCCGTGGACGCGGGGTCCACGAGGTCGCGGACGAGCGGGATCCAGTGCGTGCGGCCGTCCACCCGCGACTGGAGCTTCATCACGGTCTGGCCGCCCACCTGGACCTGCACGACGTTGCGCAGGGGGTCGCCGAACCGGTCCACCGCGCAGGTCGCGACGTTCCCCTGGTAGTCCGCGCAGCCCGTCGTGGTGGGCGGATCGTCGAGGGTGCCGTGGCAGGACTCGCAGGTGACCCCGGTGACCTGGTGGCCCCGCGAGCGCAACCCGCGCTCGGGCCCGCCCGGGAAGCCTCCGTGCAGGTCGGCGCTCCCGTGGCAGTCCACGCAGCCCATCCCGGCCTCGTAGTGCACGTCCGGGGGCGTGTCGTCGCGGCCGTCCCCGTCGTAGTCCTCCTCGAGCAGGAGCTGGTTGAAGTCGAGCCCGTTCCAGCGGGCGTTCTGCACCATGGGGTCGAACAGGCGGCGGTCGAACTGGGTGGTGACGAAGGTCTCCGGGTTCGCGGGGTACTGGAAGCCGTTCACGACGTCCCGCTCGGGGTCCTCGCGCAGGCCCCAGTACTGCAGCACCGTGCGGTTCGTGCCCACATGGCAGGTCGCGCAGGTGGTGTCCTCCACGCCCTCCACGAGCGCGGTGGGCAGGATGCGCGCGGTGGACCTCAGACGGTGCTTGCGCACGTGGGGACGCTCGGGTGCCTGGAGGGCGTCCGGGTTCGCGGGCTCGAACCGGTTCACGTTCGGGTCGCGGGTGATGGACCTCCCGTCGGCGGACATCGGCATGTGGCACGCCGCGCACCCCGACGCCCGGTAGCGTGCGGTGGTCGCGTTCGGCCCGGCGTTGCCGAGGTGGCAGTCCGCACAGACCTGCCCGAGGGCCGACGTGACGAGGTGGTCGAGGTCGGACCCCGCCACGATCTGGCCTGCCGCGAGCCCGGACACCGTGCCGTCGTGGACCTGGGACCCCAGGTCCGCCGCCAAAATCGGCGCCTGGTACACGGACGTCCCGCCCACCACCCCGAACACGGTGTGCTCGGGAGCCTCGACGAGCTCGGCCACCCGTCCGGTCGAGGGAGGACCCCCCGCGCCGAGGACATCGCGCTGGCCGCGGTCGCCGGCGGTGCCGGAGTAGGCGGTGTCGCCCGTGAGGGACGGGAGCCCGGCGCTGAAGGCGGGCGAGCTGAAGATCCCGACCGCCGTGCCCATCGGGCTCCGCTCCATCCAGCCGGCCTCCTCGGTGTGGCAGCCGGCCTGGCCGCAGCCCCGCCCCGCGGCGACCACCCGGGTGTCACCCGGTGCCACGAACTGCAGCCAGTCGAGCCCCGTGAAGGTCTGGCCGTTCGCCTGCCAGTCGGGGAGCCGGTCCATGGACGCGCGGCTGACGAGGGCATTCCAGGCCACGGGGTCGGTGATCAGCGCGTTGGCGTTGGTGAAGCCCGGCGGCGGCGGCACGTGGGCCTCGAAGCGGGTGAGGCCGGCCGTGGGGTCGCCACCGTGGCAGTCCACGCACGGGATCTCCCGTGCGGACAGGAACGGATGGGGGTTCTCGGTGCCCGGGCCGCTGTACCGGGCCTCCCCGTCGAGGGCACCGTTGTGGCAGGTCATGCAACCGCTCTGGACCGCAGGCGGTGGGATGTCGGGCACGGCAGGGACGCACTCGGGCGGCGTGGCGCAGAACGCCGGGCTGCACTCGCAGCACGCCAGCCGTGCGGGGAGGTTCTCGGGCGAGCTGTCGCAGAGGTCGACCGTGCGCTCGCAGTTGTAGGTCTCTCCCCGGTAGTCGTACGCCGCGCAGTCGTAGTCCCGGGGAGGGGGCTCGGTGACGACCACCGGACCGGTGTCGCCGGTCGGGACAGCGGTCGTGCCGCGTGTACAGGCCACGAGCGAGAGGAGCAGCAGATGCACGGAGATCCCCCGGGAGAAGGGCCAACCTACCCGGGCGATCCCCCACCGTCAGGAACCGGTGCCGGCATCGGCATCGGCACGGGCGGCTCCATCGGTGCCGGCATCGGCGCGGGTGCCGGCGTGGGCGCGGAGGGCTCGCCCTGCCTGAGGATGTGGAACTCCACACGCCGGTTGCGCTGGCGTCCACCCGGCGTGCGGTTCGTGTCGATGGGCTCGAGCTCCCCGCGACCCACCGCCTCCAGGCGCTCGCGCGGGATGCCGCGGCTCTCGAGGTACACGCGCACGCTGAAGGCCCGCTCCTGCGAGAGCTGCAGGTTCGCGGAGTCCGAGCCTTGGTTGTCGGTGTGGCCCTCGATGCGCAGGCGCATGTCGGGGACGTCCTGGAGCACCTTCACCACGTCGTCGAGGATGGAGTTCGCGGACGGCAGGAGGGTGGCTGAGCCGGTCTGGAACTCGATGGTCTCCTTGATCTCCACGCGGGTGCGCGTGACCACGACCTTCTTGGGCTCCTCGTCCGGGCAGCCGTCGTCGTCGAGGTAGCCGTTCTTCGTCTCGGGCTGGGTGGGACACTGGTCGTTGGCGTCGGAGATCCCGTCGTCGTCGGCGTCCTGGTCGGGGCACCCCTGCCGCTCGGTGGGGCCGGGCTCGTTCGGGCAGCGGTCGATGCTGTCGGCGACACCGTCGCTGTCGTTGTCGGGGTCCGGACAGCCGTCCTCGTCCTCCCAGCCGTCCGTGTCCTCCGGCACGAGGGGACAGCCGTCGCGGAGGTCGTTCACGAGGTCGTTGTCGTTGTCGAGCTCCGGACAGCCATCCTGGTCCTGGAAGCCGTCGAAGTCCTCGGCGTCCTCCGGACAGGGGTCCACCGCGTCGATCAGGCCGTCTCCGTCGCTGTCGTCGCTCGTCTCCGGGCAGCCGTCCTCGTCGCGATCGCCGTCGAGGTCCTCGGGGATGTCGATGCAGGCATCGTCGATGTTCACGATGCCGTCGCGGTCCTCGTCGCCGGTCGGGTCGAGGTCGCGGCAGCCGTCCGTGTCGTCCACCCCGTCGTGGTCCTCCGGCTCGTCGGGGCAGCGGTCCACGATGTCCGGCACGCGATCCTGGTCGCGATCGGCCCCGCCGCACTCGGTGGCCTTCTCGAGGGCCGCCAGCGCGGCCTCGTAGCCGACCGTGGCGTGGTCTCCCGCGCGCCGCACGTCGCCCTGGGCGAGCTCCAGGCGCGTGAAGTCCACCGAGGACTGCGCGCGCGCGAGCTCCTCCGGCGCACACATGCGCGCGTACACCGCGTTGGCCTTGGTGATCGTGTCCTCGGTCTTCGACAGCGTGTCGGTGACGTGGCGCGGCACCATGCAGCCCGCGAGCACGAGCAGGATCAGCGGGGCGCGGGTCACAGGCCCCCTTCGATCTCGATGTCGTCGTCGTCGTCCAGGGGGACGGGCGCGGGCATCTCCGGCTCCGGCATGGTGGCGTCGCTGGGCGGGGGCGGCGGGATCGGCCGCGGAGCCGGCTGGACGGCGTCCTTCAGGGAATCGAGCTCGAGGTCGAGGCGCCGGGGGCCCCGGCCGACCTGCACGAGGGCCTGGTCGGTCCACTCCACGCTCTTGCGCGCGAGCTCCACGCTGTAGCGGTGCTCGCCGTGCCCCGCCTCCTCCCACGCCTTCTCGAGGTAGTGGGTGGCCATCGCGAGCTCGTACGGCGCGAGCTCCGCTGCGTCCTTCGCCACCGCGACGTCGCGCGCGTCGGCCGCCGTCTGGATCTGGAGCGCGGAGTGCGCCGCGGTGCACGCGCTGCCGGTGAGCAGCGCCAGACCGGCGAGAGCGAGGGCGCCGAAGGCGCGTGCGGGGATCTGCATGAGGGCTCCGGCTGCATTTCGCCACGTCCGGGCGGGCCCGTCAAGGCACCGGGGTACGCGCGTGGATGCCAGGAGCGTCGAGGTGTGCGTACAATGCGCGGGCACAGGGACCAGCAGCTTTGCGAACTCACGAGACCCCCATCGTGGCGCGGTGGACGCTCTTCGCTCTCGGCACCGTCGAGGGCGAGCGGATCCGCCTCCCCACCGACCCCGTCGCGGCATGGTTGCTCCGGCGGTCGCCCGACCTCATGCCGCCCCAGGCCGTGGGCAGCGTGCTCACCATGATCCGCGCGCGCACGAGCATCATCGATCGCATGATCGAAGAGGAGGTGCGCTGGTCGGTCGAGAACGACGAGGGGCTCGACTACTGGAGCGTCGCCGGCGGGTTCGACGCGCGCTGGTACCGCATCAAGACCCTGATGTCGGAGGCCGTGCGCAAGCACTTCGAGGTCGAGAGCCCCGAGCTGCTCGAGGTGAAGGCCGCGCTGCTCTCCGAGAGCTCGTTCCGCACGTCCTGGCGGGCGATCGAGCGGCGCGCGATGCCCGAGGACGGCTGGACCGTGCAGACGCGCGGGCACGGCAACCTCGTGGTGCTCGAGGGGGCCTCCACGCGCCTCCCGCCCCGCAAGCTGCGCGATCTGCTGCGTCGCATCCGGAGCGATGCGCCGAACGCGCGCGTGATCCTCGACCTGCCGAGCTTCGTGAGCATGCTGCACTCCAAGGCCGCCCTCCCGCGCGATGCCGCGGGTGCGGAGATCGAGGGCAAGGAGGAGGTCGACAATCCCTACCGCTGGTCGCGCAACTTCCTTCGCCGCCTGGGCTGGGAGGTGCGAGAGGATCTCTGGCTCACCAGCCGTCCCATGCTCGAGTCCACGGGCCTCGGCCTGCCCGAGCTGCCCGGCATGGAGGCCCTGCGCATCGTCCGCCTGCGCGCCACGCCCGATCGTGAGCAGATGCGCACCGGGGTCGCGAGCATCAGCCTCGGGCCGCGCAACTGAGCCCTGCGCTCCCGTAGCGCGTAGGATGCAGCGGGAGACGCGATGAAGTTCGAGATCACCACCCAGGGCGTCGTGGACCGCGACGTCGCGTGGAAGGTCCTCGGGGACACCGACGGCATGAACCGGGTGGCCGGTGGCTCGGTCGTGGTGTCGCGGGTCGAGCACACCCCCGAAGGCCCGGTCGTGTCGGGGGAGATGGTGGGTCCCATGGGCATGCGCATGCCCTTCCGGGAGACCGGCGGCTGGGTGGACCGGCGCTGGTTCCGCCAGGATCGGGTCTTCTCGGCCGGTCCGCTGAACGCGTCGAAGTTCCTGCTGGAGCTCCTGCCCGAGGGCGAGGGCGTGCGGCCGCGGATCACGCTGGCGCTCGAGGGTCCCGTGGCGTTCCGCCCGCTCCTGTCGGCCAACGCGCGGCGCATCCGCAGCGCCTGGCAGGGCGTGCTCGACGAGCTGCCTCCGCCCGGCGGCAAGCTCGTGCGCCACGACAACGGCATCACCGGTGAGCTGAAGGTCGCCCTCGAGCGCTGGCGTCCCGACGTGGATCGCGCGGTGTTCGGGGCCTTCGAGCGCTACATGTCCAAGGGCTCCGCGCTGGAGCTCCAGTCCATGCGCCCGTTCGAGCTCGCAGACACCTGGGGTCTCGACCGCGAGGCCGTGCTCGTCGGCATGCTGCGCGGCGTGAAGGCCGGCGTGTTCGAGCTCTACTGGAGCGTGCGGTGCATGCGGTGCCACGGGGAGGTCTCGTCGAGCACGAGCCTCTCGGACATCGCGGACCACGCGGGCTGCCCGTCGTGCGACCTGGACTTCGACAACGACCTCTCCACGAACGTCGAGGTGCTCTTCGCGCCCCACCCGGGCGTGCTGCCGCGGGTGGAGCAGTCCTTCTGCAGCTTCTTCCCGGCCGGTGCTCCCGAGATCAAGGGGGCGGTCGTGGTGCCTCCGGGAGGCCACGTCTCGGAGTCCGTGGTGCTCGGCACGGGTCGGTTCACGCTCGGCGCGGACGGGGTGGACGTCGAGGTGCGCGTCGGGCCGCGCGGGGAGCGGCGCATCAGCTGGAAGCCCGGGGTCACGGGGGCGGTGGACGTCGGCGTGGGCCGCATCGACCTCGATCTCCACAACCCCGGCAAGGAGGCCGCGCGCGTCGTGCTGATCGCGGACGATCGGGGTCTCGATGCCGTCCCGGCCGCCCTGCTCACCAGCCTGCCCGAGTTCCGGCGCGAGATGTCCGACCAGGTGCTCGGGCCGGACGTGCGGATCTCGAACCGCCGGGTGTGCCTGCTGTTCACCGACCTCTCGGGGTCCACGGCGATGTTCGAGGCGCTCGGCGACGCGAAGGCCTACGGCATCGTGGCCGAGCACTTCCGCCTCCTCGCGGGGGTGATCGAGGCCCATCGGGGCGTGCTCGTGAAGACCATCGGCGACGCGGTCATGGCGAGCTTCCACTCCGTGCTGGACGGCTTCGACGCGGCCCTGGAGATGCGGCGGGCCTTCGACGCCTGGACCGCGACCCTCGACCTCCCCACCCGCCCGCGGCTCAACGTGGGCCTGCACGCCGGGCCCGCCCTGGTCGTCCACAGCGACGCCCACGGCCTCGACTACTTCGGGCGCACGGTGAACCTCGCCGCACGCGCGCAGTCCGCGTCGGTGGACGGTCAGCTCACGGTCACCGAGGCCGTGCTCGAGCACCCCGTCGTGGCCGCCCGGTGCGTCGCGATGGCCAGCGAGGAGGTCGTCCAGCACCTCAAGGGCATCGGCGAGGTCCGCCTGCTCAAGATCCGGCCCCCCGAAGGGTGAAGGCCCACGGCGGGGGAGCCGTGGGCCTTCGGGGGTTGGGTACTTTCGATTTTTCGGGTCGGCGTTGGGGTCCCGCGCCGTACGGGTCTCGCGGTGTCGTTCAGTCCACCGCGGGAATCTTGAGCTCATCGCCGATGTGCAGCGTCTTGGAACCCGGGTTCGCCTTGGCGATCCGGTTCGCCAGGGTGACGGTTCCGTAGTAGCGCATCGCGATGTGCGAGAGGGTCTCGCCGCGGCCCACCGTGTGCACGGTGCCGCGGGTGCGCGCCAGGATCTCCACGCGGTCGGTGGAGACCTCGGCGATGCCGGGGAGGCCGGCGACGGTGCGCTCGGCCTCGGCGCGCTGGCGGGCGCTCTGCACCTGCCCGACGAGGGAGGCGCGACCGCCGTTCATGATCACCTCGAGGTGCGTGCCCTCGAGGTCGTCGGAGGACGCGAGCGCACCGGCGGCGCGGGCCGCCAGGGAGGCGTCGTCCGCGGCACCGGCGGCGATCTCCTGGGCCGTGGCGGCGGGCGTGCGGGGCGCCTCGGCGGTGCCCTGGCCGCGGGCGGCCGCGGGGGCGGCGGCGGCGACCGGGGCCGTCTCGACCGTCACCGTGGGGACCGAGCTGGAGCGGCCCATCACGAGGGACGTGAGGATGAACAGGATCGTGAGCGTCGACACGCCGGCCGTCGCCCAGGCCCACTTCCGGACCTCCTTCTCCTGCTGGAACAGGCTTGCCGCCAGGGCGGCGTTCTCGCTGCGCAGACGGCGCGCCTCGGCACGCAGGGCCTTGATCTCGCCGCGCTCGCGGGCGAGCAGGCTCGCGCGCTCCTCGTCGTCGCCGGCGTGGGTGGCCTGGAGCTGCAGCTCGACCATCTCCCGGAGGTCGACGGGCACGCGGGATCCACAGGCCTCCGCCTCGTCGAGGGCGGCGAGCGCGTCCTGCCAGCGCTGACCGGCCACGTACACCTTGGCCAGGAGCAGTCGCGCCTCCCCGTCGTCGGGGGCCATGCAGAGCAGCATCTGGAGCCGCTCGCGGGCGAGGCGCAGGTGCCCTTCCGTCGCGTAGCGGAGGGACTCGTTGTAGAGCTGGGGGAGAGGATCGAGGCCCGAGAGCTCGGCCGCCTCACGGAGCGCGCGGGGCACGCCGCCGATGGGGATGGGCTGGTCGCTGTGGGCCTGGCGCGATGCGCTGTCGAAGCGAACGGCTGCTTCCGCGTGTGGAGCCATGGGACACCGGGAGGTGGGGAGGAGAGGAGGAGGGGCCGTGGGCCGGAGGAGGGAGAGCCGGGGAGGCTCGGGGGATCGGGGAGATCCCGTGGGAGGGGTATACCATGGCACTTTCGGCGCGCACGGAATTTTCTGTGGATAACTCAGGACGATATGGGAGAACCTGCCGAATGGAGATTCCGACCATCGGGTCGATCCAGGAATCCGGGTGGCGCGCGGGATCTGGAGATCCCGATCGGATCCCGGGATCCCGCGATGTGGACGCTCCGGGACGGTAGGCGCCACCGTGCGGTCCGGGGCCCCGGAGGGTAGAGCAGGGTCGCGGAGGGCCGATGGCGAAGCATGTGGTGGTCACCCCGGAGCGCTGGCTCCCGAAGGGCGAGACCGAGGTGACTGCGGGACAGCACGTGCCGATGGTCGTCTGGGGCGGCATCGTGGGCGAAGAAGCTCGCGTGAAGGTCGTCCACAAGGGCCAGAACCAGGCCCGGGCGATCTTCGAGGAGACCGACACCCCGAGCCCGCACCGGATGCAGATCCCCTGTGATCGGTACGATCCCTGCGGGGGCTGCCCGATGCTCCACACGGACCCCGAGATGCAGGAGATGGCGCACCGCAGCCGTGTCCGCGAGGCCCTCGACAGGGCCGGTCTCGACGACGTGGGTCTCGGCGCGTTCACCCGCAGCCCGCGCATGTTCGACTTTCGCCACGTCGTGAAGCTCGGCTGGGGTTGGTCCTTCGACGGCAAGCGCTCCAAGGTGGGTGCCTGGGGCCGCCGCGACCGGCGCATCGTGCCGATCCCGAAGTGCAACGTGGCCGCGCCCGTGCTGCGGCGCGTGATGACCTCCCTCGCCCACCACAGCATCGAGATGGGCCTGGTGCCCTACGACCCGATCTCCGACGAGGGCGTGATGCGCGGGGCCGTGATCCGCGCCTCCAGCAAGACCGGCGAGGTCCTCGTGACGCTCGTGGCGGGCCGGATCCCCAAGAAGCTCGACGAGCTGGCCGAGCGCATCGCCCAGGACAACGGCGAGGTCGTGGGTGTGTGGGTCCACGTGAACATGGACGAGGGCAACGGCCTCTTCCACGCCGACGAGGACGGCTCCATCGGCATGAAGGCCCTCACCGGCCGCGACTGGATCGAGGAGGAGCTCGACGGCATCGGGATCCGCGTGGGTCCGGGCGACTTCTACCAGACGAACCCCGCGATGGCCCTGCCCCTCTACGAGCGCACGCTGAACCAGCTGGCCCCGGGGCCCGAGGACGCGGTGGTGGATCTCTACAGCGGGGTCGGCGGCCTGACCCTGCTCGCGGCCCGCCGCTGTGGGCTCGCCATCGGCGTGGAGGCCGTGGAGGGTGCCGTGCGCCGCGCGCGCGAGTCCGCCCGCCGCAACCGGCTCAACGCGGAGTTCATCGCGGGTGACGTGCAGGAGGAGCTCCCGGCCATCGCGAAGCGCCTCTCGCACCCCCTCGTGATCGTCGATCCGGCCCGTCGTGGCCTGCATCCCGACGTCCGCGAGGGCCTGGTCGAGATGCGTCCGCGGAAGCTCGCGTACATCTCCTGCAACGCCTCGAGCATGGCGCGCGACCTCGCTGTCTTCCGCGAGGCTGGAGCCATCGTGCACGACCCCGAGCTCTTCGACATGTTCCCCCACACGGCCCACGTGGAGTGCCTCACGATCGTGGAGTTCGAGGTGGAGGAAGCGCGACGGGCCCCCCGCCGCAAGCTCCTGCGGAAGGGATAGACTCCAGGCGTGACCCGCTCGCTCCTGGCCCTGCTCCGCTCCTGGCTCGTCTGGCTCGTCCTCGTGGGGGTCGCCGCCGCCCAGGAGCCGCTGCCCGAGACGCCCGTCCCGGACGACCTGCCGCCGTTCACGATCCCCGGGCTCCCCTCGCCCGCGCCGGCCCCGGTCCCCGCGCCGATGCCGATGCCGATGCCGCCGCCGCCGGTCCCGGCGCCGTCCTGGCAGCCGCCCGCGCCGATCACCCCGATCCCGATGGGCTCCGGGCGGGTGTTCATCGCACCCTTCCAGTCCTACGACCCCGCGCTGAACTCCGAGGCCGCCCGCCTCACCCAGATCCTCCAGATCCACATGCAGGCGCGCTACCCCGTCGCCACCATCGACGAGGTCCCGCCCTGGCCGGACTACAGCGCGCTCGTGTACCTGCTCGCCTGCCCCCAGGGGCAGTACGCCGGCTGCGCGCTGGTGTGCGGGAACCGCGTGGCGGCCCAGTGGACCGTGGGGGGCACGGTCACGCGCGGCCTGCAGGGGGTGAACACCAACCTCACCTTCGTCGAGAACCTCTCCGGGCGCGAGGTCATCAACTTCGGCGTCGCGCTGCACGGGTCCAACGACATCGACCTGCTGCGCGCGGTGGACACCATCCTCGGAAAGCTCGTGGAGGGTGCGTTCGCCTCGGTGGACCTCCGGCGCGCCGAGGTGGACCCCGCCGAGCGGGCCCGCCTGGAGGCGGCGCGCAACCAGGTGCTCGCTGAGTCCCTCGCCGAGCTCGAGCGCCAGGAGGGCGCTGTCGAGCGCGCCGAGGTGGAGGCCGCCGAGAAGGAGAAGCTCGAGAAGGAGAAGCTCGTCGCGGAGTACAAGGACCGCGAGGAGGTGAAGCCCTGGGAGAAGGCCGGGCTCTCCGAGGGTGCGTTCGTCCGCTACAAGAACTCGGGCCTGCCGCTGGCGGACTGGAAGGACCGCGCCCGGGGTCGCCAGGCCTCCCTCATCGCGCGAGCCGGTCTGGGCGCGGGCTCGGGCCCCTTCGGGCAGTACTTCGACGGCCGGTACGCGATCGACGACGACCTCGAGCGCGCGGAGGTCGAGCAGTACCAGTTCGTCTCGCGCGCCCCGCACGTGCACATCGACCTCGAGGCGGGCTTCGGCATCCTGCCCTTCCTCGACATCACCGCGCACTACGCCTACCGGAACAGCCAGTTCATCTACCTGATCAACCAGGAGCGCATCGGTGCGCCCGTGATCGTCGATGCCCCCGTGCAGAACAGCTACGCCACCTGGCAGGCGGGCGGGCGCGTGGCCATCGTGCCCTTCCCCGTCCGCACGGTGCGTCCGGCATTCCATGTGGGTGTGGCGTTCTGGCGGGGCTCGAGCTGGGACAAGCTCATCGACGGCGTGAACGACCTCGAGCCCATGACGCCGATGAGCCAGGTGCTCGTGCAGGTCGGGCCTGGCGTGGAGGTCGAGACGGGCGACCGCATCAGCCTGTTCGTCCGCACGCTGCTCGACATGTCCGTAGCGGGTCAGACGGTCGAGCGGTTCAACGACGGCCAGGCGAGCCTCCAGGTGCGGGCGGACCCCAGCACCTTCCAGAACTCGAACGCCGGGCTCACCCTGCAGGGCGGGCTCACCCTGCGCGTGCGGCTCGCGAAGGGTCGCCAGGACGACGACGATCGGCCCTCCAACCGCTTCGAGGGCGAGGACACCCTCTGATGCGCCGCCAGCGGCCGGTCGACGCGCTGCCCGCCCCGGTCCGCGAGGCCATCGAGGGGCTCCAGCTGCGGCCGGTCGGCTTCGTCCTCCGCATGGGCTGGCTGTTCTACAAGGCGCTCCAGGAGGACAAGGCCTTCCTCCGGGCTGCGGGCATGGCCTACGCCTCGCTGATGGCCCTGGTGCCCCTCCTGGTGCTCGTGTTCGGCATCCTGGGGTCCCTGGGCGTGCTCCACGACCCCAAGGAGCAGGAGGCCGTCTACGACGCCGTGTTCGGCACCCTGTTCGGCGACGTGCGCGAGCTGCGCGAGGCCATCACGCCGTTCCTGTCGAACATCGACTTCCGGGCCCTCGGTGTCGCCTCCACGGCCGTCCTGCTCTTCGTGGCCGCACGCCTGTTCCTGATGGTGGAGCGCGCCTACTCCGACATCTTCCGGGCCCGGATGGACCGGAACCTGTCCCGGCGCATCCTGAACTTCTACTTCGCGATCACCGCAGTCCCGGTGGTGATGGTGCTCTCCGTCCAGGGAGCCGTGTCCTTCGGGAGCTCCGCGTTCCAGGGGGCCATCGTCTCCTTCCTGCAGTTCGTGCTGCTCGTGGTGGCGCTGAAGTACTTCCCGTGCACGCGGGTGCGCTGGGGGCCCGCGCTCATCGGGGCCGCCACGAGCTGGGCGCTCCTCGGGCTCTGCAGCCAGGGCTTCCAGGCGTACGTCGCCTGGTCGTACGCCGATCCGAACTACGCCCTTCGCGCCTTCTACGGCTCGCTCATCCTCATCCCGATCTTCCTGCTCTGGCTCTACACGTTCTGGATCGTCATCCTCCTCGGCGTGGAGGTGGCGCACGTGGCCCAGGACTACGACACGCTCCTCGATGCCGAGCGGCAGGCCCGGGAGCGCGACCGCGGCCTGCGCGCCCCGTCGCTGGCGAACGCGCTGGAGGTCCTGGCCCGGGTGGCCGCCAGGTACGAGCGCGGCGCGGGACCCACCACCCTCGTGGACCTCCGCGAGGAGACCCACCTCGCGGGCTGGGACCTCGGGGGCATCGCGGACACGCTCGTGGAGGCGGGCCTGCTCGTGGCTGCGGGAGACGGCTTCGTGCCTGCCCGGCCGTCGTCGAGCATCGATCTGGACGACGTGGCCTCCCGCTGGCGCGACCTCACCCGCATCGGCGGTGACGAGGGCATCGCGCGCGAGGTCGGCGACGCTTCGGGGCTCGGAGGCACGCTGGAGGATGCCGTGGAGCGCTGGCTCCCGGAAGCCGAGCGTGCGGTGGCGAAGTGAGCGAGATCGACCCCAGTCGCCGCGTGCTCGTGCGGCTCGGGCGCCGGAAGGGCAACCTGGGCACGTCCGCCACCTGGGAGGTCCGCTACCGGGGACGCCTGCTCCGGATGGACCGGGAGTCCATCCTGGCCGGGCTCCAGGCCGGCTGGCTGACGGGCATCGAGCCCGTCCGGCGCGAGGACGGCGACTGGGGGCCCCTCTTCGGGCGTCCGCTCTACCGCGAGGTCTTCGAGGACACCCACGAGCCCCGCGACCACGCCAAGGCCCGCGCGGGCGCACGGATCGTCCACCTGCAGCGCGTCTCCTGGGGCTGGCTCGCCCTGGCGGGGCTCGCGTTCGTGGTGAGCCTGCCGGTCGTCACGGGCGGTGTCGTGGGCCAGGGGGCCCTGCTGGTGGCCCTCGTGGCGGGCATGGCGGCAGGCATGCAGCGCCTGTTCGGCGCCATGGCCGAGCGCGAGCTGGCGGACCTGAAGGAGAAGCTCGTGCCCCCGGTCCTCCCGCCCCCCGCGCCGGTCGACTGGGCCCGTCAGGCCGCGGACGACGAGGTGGACGCCGTCACCCGGAATTGACGCCCTGGCTCGAAGTGTACTCGTTTCCCCGCCATCCGCGGGCCAGGACATGTCGACCGTCAAACGGAACTGATCACTCCGGCCGCCGAAGGCGGCCTGCGCGGCCCGCTTTGCGCGGGCCTTGCCTCCTCTCGACGCTCACCACGCCCTGGCTCGAAGTGTGCTCGTTCCCCCGCCATTCGCGGGCCAGGACGTGTTGACCGTCAAACGGAACGCCAGCGCTCCTCGAACCACGCCGGGGGCTGCGCCCGCACGATGACGTCGCCCCAGGGGGTGGGCAGCTCGAGCTCCGCGGCGTGCAGGGCGTGGTGCTCGGCCCCAGTGACCTCGATGGCGTCGGCGTCCACCCCGTGCTCCAGGGTGCGCAGGAAGACCTCGGGTGGCGCGCCGTACAGGCGGTCGCCCAGCAGAGGGAAGCCCGCGTGGGCGAGGTGCACCCGGATCTGGTGCGTGCGGCCCGTGTGGATGCGGCATCGCACCCGCGTGAGCCCGCCCTGGCGGGCCAACACGGTCACGTCGGTGCGGGCGTCCTTCCCGTCCGGGCGAACGGCCATCTGGATGCGGATCGGCCCGTCCGCGGGGCCGATGGGGCCATCGAGCACCTGCTCGTCCCACGGGATCGTGCCGCGGCAGAGCGCCTGGTAGACCTTGCGCGTGCGACCCTCGGCGATGGCGGTCTTGAGCTGCGCGTTGAGGGCGGGGTCCGTGGTGAGGGCCAGGCAGCCGGACGTGTCGCGGTCGAGCCGGTGCACGAGCTCCGCCTCCGGCCACCTCTCCTTGGCGAGCCCGATGACGGCCCAGGCGAACGCGGTGCCGGTCGGGTGGCAGAGCATGCCCGCGGGCTTGTCGAGCACCACGAGCCCGCCGTGGTCGTAGAGCACCTCGGGGAAGGGCGGTGGACCCGACTCCGGCGCGATCCCGGGGATGCCGATCTCCAGCACCATGCCCACGCGCACCCGCGTCCCGGCCCGCAGCACGCGGCCGTCCAGGCTCACGAGGCCCGACCGGATCCCGCGCGCCAGCTGCGTGCGCGAGAGATCGCGGAACCATCTCGACAGGAAGTGGTCGAGACGCATGCCGTCCACGCCCTCGGGCACGGACAGGCTTCGCGTCGCGGGGGTCGGGCCGGTCATGCTGCATGTTTTCACACCCTCGCGACAGCCCGCGTGCCATGCTGAGCCCATGGCGCGACGCTCGCTGATCCCCGCCCTGCTGGCTGCCTTCCTCGGCGTGCAGGGCTGCGCGGCGCGCTGCGAGGGGCCCGTGCAGCCCTGGCGCTTCGAGGCGCGCACGACCCACGGGGTGGTCCGGGTGCTGCCGGTGATCGTGGACCACGCCCCCGTGGACGTCAGCGACGACGACTACCTGGGTGCCGGGCTCACCTGGCTCGGCGAGTGGCTCCGGAGCGAACGGGAGGCGGAGGCGGCGCGCATCCCCCACGCCCTCGGGCGCGCCCTGCCCGGTGCGCTCAGCGCGTCCCTCGGGCCCGCGTGGGACGGGGCTTTCCTGAACGGCCGGTTCCCCACGGGCGCCCGCACGGGCGTGAAGCGGGCGCTGCTCGCGGGCGACGGCCTGGACGACGCCCTGGAGGCCGTCGTGCGCGGCCAGGACGGCTCGGTGCTCGTCACCTGGGTGACGGGCCTGAAGGCCCACGCGCTCACCGACGACGGGTTCCCGGGCGACGTGCTGGACACGTCGGTGGGGCCGGTGGTCGTCGATCAGGTGGAGCAGCCGTTCCTGGTGGAGGCCGTGGTCGGCATGGCGCTCGTGGCCCCGGACGGCGAGGTGGTCCTCCGTTACACCGATGTGTTCGGCACGGTGCTCTCGGCCCGGCGTGCGCCCGAGGTGGCGGCCCGCGAGCTCGCGCAGGGCCTGGCGGACGAGGTGGCCCTCGTGTGGGCCACCGACCCCCGGCTGGAGCCGGGTGCGGCGAGCGATCAGGTGGCCCTGCTCCCCTGACCCTGCGGCCGCGTTAGCCACGCACCACGGGAGTCTGCGTGCGGTTCGACGTGGTGGTGGTGGGCGCGGGTCACGCGGGCTGCGAGGCGGCCGGCGCGGCGGCCCGGCTGGGACGGCGGGTGGCGATGGTCACCCTCGACCGACGGGCGGTGGCGCGGCTCTCGTGCAACCCCGCGGTGGGTGGCCTCGCCAAGGGCCACCTGGTCCGCGAGCTGGACGCGCTGGGCGGGCTCATGGCGCGCGCGACGGACGCCTCCACGATCCAGTTCCGCACGCTCAACACCCGCAAGGGGCTCGCCGTGCAGGCCTCGCGGGCCCAGGTGGACATCCACCGCTACCCGGCCGCCATGGCGGGTCTCCTGGCGGCCATCGAGGGCCTGGAGATCGTCGAGGGCGAGGTCGCAGCACTGCACCTCGAGGGCGGGCGCGTGGCCGGTGTGTCGCTCGCGGACGGCACCCGCCTGGAGGCCCCGGTGGTGGTGCTCACCACGGGGACCTTCCTGGCAGGCGTGCTCCACCACGGCCTGGAGCGCTCGGTGGGCGGGCGGCTCGGGGACGGCGCCTCCCACGCGCTCTCCCGGTCTCTCGCGGACGTCGGGCTGCGCCTCGGGCGCCTGAAGACGGGGACGGTGCCGCGCCTGGCGGCCGACTCGGTGGACTGGGGGCGGCTCGAGCCCCAGGAGGACCTGGAGGCCGGTCGGTTCTCCCACCAGGCCGTGCGTCCCGCGCGTCTGCCGCGCGTCACGTGCTACCTCGCCCACACCCACGACGGCGTGCACGACCTCATCCGCGCGAACCTCGACCGATCGCCCATGTTCACGGGGGTCATCGAGGGTCGGGGACCCCGGTACTGCCCGAGCATCGAGGACAAGATCCATCGGTTCCCGGACAAGGACCGCCACCTCCTGTTCCTCGAGCCCGAGGGCCTGGACACCGAACGGATCTACGTGAACGGGCTGTCCACGTCGCTGCCGCGGGACGTCCAGGACGCGATGGTCCGCGCGATCCCCGGACTGGAGCACGCGCGCATCGTGCAGCACGGGTACGCCGTGGAGTACGACTACGCCGATCCGCGCGACCTGGACGCGGGCCTGCAGCACCGCGAGGTCCCCGGCCTGTTCCTCGCGGGCCAGGTGAACGGGACGTCCGGCTACGAGGAGGCGGCGGTCCAGGGCTTCGTCGCCGGGGTGAGCGCGGCCCTCGGGGAGCCCTTCGTGCTCGCGCGCGACGAGGCGTACATCGGTGTGCTCGTCGACGACCTGACCCAGCGCGGCATCGGGGGCGAGCCGTACCGGATGTTCACGAGCCGCGCGGAGCACCGCCTGCTGCTGCGCGAGGACAACGCGGATCGACGGCTGATGGCGAAGGGCCGGGCGCTCGGGCTCGTGGACGACGCGACCTGGGCGGCCTTCGAGGCCCGGCAGGAGGCCTTCGCGCGCGGCATGGAGGCCCTGGACCAGCAGGTGACCCCGTCGACGACCGTGCTCGAGGCCCTCGAGCGCGAGGGGCTCGGAGGTCTGAAGAAGCCCGCCACCGTGGGCGACCTGCTGCGGCGTCCGGAGGCCACCTGGTCCGCCGTCGCGGCGGTCGTCGAGCTCCCGGCCCTCGATGCCGAGACGGCCGTGCAGCTCGAGACCGAGGTGAAGTACGCAGGCTACATCGAGCGCGCGCGTCGCCGGGCGGAGGGCGCGCGTCGGTTGGAGGGCGTGAGCCTGCCGGAGGTCGACTGGCACGCGCTGACCGCGCTCTCCTTCGAGGTCCGGGAGCGCCTCGCCGCCGCGCGGCCCCGCACGCTCGGTCAGCTCGAGCGCCTGCCGGGCGTGACGCCAGCCGCGGTCGCCGTCGTGCTCGACCGACTGCGCAAGGGCACGCTCAGCGCCGGCTGAACAGGCCCCCGAGCCCACCGACCGTCCCTTCGCTCGCGCATCCGCACCCCACGTCCGGTGGAGGCGTGGTGGTGTCGGTATCGGCGTCGGCGTCGGCGTCGGTATCCGTGTCGGCGTCGGTATCCGTGTCGGCGTCGGCGTCGGTGTCGGCGTCGGCGTCGGTGTCGGCGTCGGCGTCGGCGTCGGCATCGGTGTCGGCGTCGGCGTCGGTGTCGGTGTCGGTATCCGTGTCGGTGTCCGTGTCCGTGTCGGTGTCGGAGTCCGCGTCGGTGTCCGTGTCCGTATCTGTGTCGGAGTCCGCGTCGGTGTCGGAGTCCGCGTCGGTGTCGGCATCCGCGTCCGAATCCGTGTCGGCATCGGTGTCGGTGTCGCTGTCCGTGTCGGCATCGGTGTCGGTGTCCGACGGCGAGCAGTCGTCGCGGTCGTCGATCTTCCCGTCGCAGTCGTTGTCGATGCCGTCGCCGCAGATCTCCTGGGCCAGCATCGAGACGGCGCCGTTCTGCGGCTCGCAGTCGAAGGCACCCCAGGCGCCGTCGCCGTCCAGGTCCGGTAGTGCCACGGGCCCGACCGGCTCACTCAGGCACAGCGGGGCGTCCACCGGGACCAGGGTTGCGAGGGCCATGGGCGTACAGGGAGGCGTGGCGGGCCAGGTGGTCACGCTGGCGGGGTCGGTCACCGTCCACGAGATGGTGGCGGGGGCCTCCACGGCGTCGCACGTCGAGGCGGAGCCGTCGCTGTGGGCATCGGTCCCGTCTCCATCGAGCGCGTTGTACGACGTGGAGACCAGAGACCCGGTGGCATCGAGGTGGATGGAGGTCGGCCCGCCCACGAAGAGGTTCCGCTCGAGCTCCACGACCTGCTGTGCCGTGTCCACGAGGAACATGGGCAGCGGGCTGGAGGCATCCACGAACAGGGATCTCCGCACGGCGAACGGGCCGTCGTTGACCTGGAAGAGCTCTACGAGCGCGGCCGTGCCGGTGGTCTCGGGGGTCTCACGGCAGAACACGCTGTCCACGATCCCGGGGTCGGTGACCGCATCGAAGACGGGCTTCTTGCTGTAGAGGGCGCCCACCGGCGAGGCGTTGCGCAGGAAGGCCGAGCGCTGGATGTCCAGGACCGCGGTGTCGTGGTGCACGGCACCCCCGTCCTGCCCGCCCACGTTGTCGAGGAACACAGAGTCCGCGATCCGCAAGGTGGCGTCCTTCACCTTGATCGCGCCACCCTTCTGGCTCGCGGCGTTCGCGACGAAGCGCGACGACCTCACCTCGATGTCTCCCGCGCCGTCGGCCTCCAGACCCCCCCCACTGGTGGCGATGTTCTCGTCGAACACCGTGGTCGTCAGGGTGAGCGATCCCGCGTTCACAGACACGGCTCCGCCCTTGCCGGCGGTGTTGGACTCGAAGGCACTGTTGGCGATCGTCGCGCTGGTGCCCGCGGCGAGGATGGCGCCGCCATCGGTGCCGGCCGTGTTCCCCACGAACCGGCTCGATTGCACGGTGAGCTCGCCACCGAGCACGGTCACCGCGCCTCCGTCGCCTGCCGTGGTGGACCCGCTGATCTCGACGTGATCCAGGAAGACCCGGTCGGCCCCGATGGCCGCCAGGATCGTGCCACCGTCGACATTCCCGCTGATGCCGTGGCCGCTGAGCACACTGTTGGTGAGGGACAGACCCCCCTGTTCCACGTGGAACGCTCGTCCGGCTCCGGTGCCGCTGAAGTGGATGCCCTGGACGTCGAGGTAGGCCGAGGGTGCGGCCAGGTGGAAGTAGCCGTCGGCGGCGTGCGGGCCCGAGAGCGTGACGGGTTGCAGGCTGTCGTAGGTGAGCGAGATGTTCCCGGTCACCTCGATCGTCTCCCCACCGAAGTCCAGGTCCGCAGAGACGCAGTACAGGCTGCCGTTGGCCGCGGTCGACCAGTCGGCGGCTCGCAGGCTCGCGACGTCGGAGAAGGTGCTGTCGCAGGCCAGCGCTGCGGCGATCAGGAACCACATCCCTGGAATCTGGCATGCTTCCGGGCGAGGGTCAACGGACGGGGGAACCTAGCCTCGAGGCCGCCAGCTTCCGCGGGCGCCCGTCCACCACGTAGTGTTCCACGTGGAACACCTCGAGGTCGATGTCCGTGGGAATCGGCGCGTCGTCCTGGAGGAACAGGAGCAGGGTGCCCCCCGGGACCAGCAATCGACGCGCGACCTCCACCATGCGCTCCGGGGCGTGCAGGGCGCGCGACATCACGCCCGCGTAGGCGCCTTCCGGCAGCGTCTCGTGGCGGGTGCACAGCACATCGACGCCCTGCCAGTCGGCCTCTGCGAGCACCTCCTCGAGGAAGCGCGTGCGCTTCTGCCTGCTGTCGACGAGCTCGAGCGGCAGGTCGGGGTGCATGGCCGCGAACACGATGCCGGGGAAGCCGGCGCCCGTGCCGAGGTCGACCCAGCGCCCGGGGGAGGGCCGGAAGCCCTTCAGCGCCCTGTTCGCGTCCTCGTAGTGCGCCGCGATCGGGCCGGGGCCCACCAGGTTCATCGCCTTGCGCCAGCGCTCGAGCAGGCGCGCATGGGTGGTGAGCAGGTGCTCGCCGCGCGTGCCGATCCCGTCGAGCTCGGGAAGATCCTCTGGCATGGGGCCTCTCGGGGGTCGCGTGCGGGTGTTCCACGTGGAACATCCCCGCCGTCGGGTAGCGCGCCGATCCCGCGTTGGCTATCCTTGCCGTACCTCCCGCAGGCCACTCCCCCGGCCGGCTCCCTCCCCACCCACCGTCCTCCGGAAGCCCCTCCAGGGACGGGTCCACTGCAGGATTCCCCGTGGCACGCATCCTCTCCCTCTCCAATCAGAAGGGTGGTGTCGGCAAGACCACCACCACCGTGAACCTCGCCGCCGCCCTCGCCCAGCAGGGCCAGAAGGTGCTGGTGGTGGACCTGGATCCCCAGGGGAACGCCAGCTCTGGCCTCGGCTACCCGCGTCAGGACGTCACCATGGGCGTGTACGACGTGCTCATGGAGTACCGGGACGTAGAGAGCGCGCTGATGCCCACGGCCCTCGACGGCCTCCAGCTCCTCCCGGCGAGTCGGGATCTGGTGGGTGCCGAGGTGGAGCTCGTGGACGAGCCCAACCGGGAGCGCAAGCTCCGCAAGGTGCTGAACCTCGTGCGGGAGCGGTACGACTGGGTGCTGATCGACTGCCCGCCGAGCCTGGGGCTGCTCACGCTCAACGCCCTCGTGGCCTCGGACAGCGTGCTCGTGCCCCTCCAGGCCGAGTACTACGCGATGGAGGGCCTCGGAGAGCTGCTGCGCACCATCAAGGGCGTGCGGCGCGCGCTGAACCCCGACCTGCGCCGCGAGGGCATCGTCATCACCATGACCGATGCGCGGAACCGGCTCTGCCGTGAGGTGGAGGGCCAGGCGCGCCAGGTGTTCGGAGAGGGAGTCTTCCAGACGACCATCCCGCGCAACGTCCGGCTCGGCGAGGCGCCCAGCCACGGCAAGTCGATCGTGGAGTACGCTCCCGGCTCCACGGGTGCGCAGGCGTACATGGACCTGGCGGACGAGCTGATCCGTCGGCAGCAGGCCAAGGGCCAGAGGGAGGCGGTATGAGCAAGGGACTCGGCAGGGGCTTCGCGTCCCTCATCCCCGATAGCGCGCTGGACGTGGAGGCCGGTCCGCTCGACCAGGCGGGCTCCCGGACCGTCCCGCTGGACGAGATCCGTCCGAATCCGGAGCAACCGCGCGAGGTCTTCGACAAGGAGGCCCTGGAGTCGCTGGCGGCGTCCATCCGGCAGCACGGGCTCCTGACGCCCCTGGTCGTCCGGCGCCACGAGGGCCGCTACGTGCTCATCGCGGGCGAGCGGCGCTTCCGGGCCGCAGGCCTGGCCGGCCTCACCGAGGTGCCCGTGATGGTGCGCGAGGCCGACGACGCCTCCGTCCAGCTCGAGCTGGCCCTGGTGGAGAACCTCCAGCGCACGGACCTCGACCCCGTGGAGGAGGCCCGCGGCTACAAGCGTCTCGTGGACGAGTACGGCTACACCCAGGACCAGGTGGCCGTGCGCGTCGGTCGCCAGCGGCCCACGATCGCGAACGCCCTCCGCCTGCTGAAGCTCCCGGAGTTCGCCCTCCTGGCGCTGCGGGACGGGCGGATCACGGCCGGTCACGCCCGGGCCCTGCTTCCTCTCGACGACGAGACGGCGGTGAAGACCGTGCTCGCGAAGGTCATCGCGCAGGGTCTCTCCGTGCGGGCCACGGAGCGCATGGTGCGCGACCTCACCCGGGCACCCGTGCCGCGAACGGGGGACGACGGTGAGAACCGGCGGGCGATGGACTACGCGACACGCCTGCTCCGCGACGCGCTGCGCACGTCCGTCGCGATCCTGCCGAAGAAGAAGGGTGGCGGACGCATCGTGATCGACTACGCGGACGCCGAGGACCTCGAGCGCCTCATTCACAGGCTCCGTCAAGAGTAGGTTCGATGCAGATCATCGGGATCGCGGGGGGCACCGCGTCCGGAAAGACCACGCTCGCCCGCCGGGTGGCTGCGGCCCTCGGGCCCCGGGCCGTGCTCCTCGCCCACGACCGCTACTACCGCACGCTCCCGGACGCGTACCGGGGGCGCGAGGTGGACTACAACTTCGACCACCCGGACGCCCTCGACAACCAGTTGCTGGCGGCCAACCTCGATGCTCTGGTGGCCGGCGCGTCGACACGCGTGCCCGACTACGACTTCGCGGTGTGCCGGCAGCACCCGGAGTCGACCTGGGAGACCCTCTCCGGGGCGGGGGTCGAGGTGGTGCTCGTGGAAGGGATCCTCGTCCTCGCGGTGGAGTCGCTGCGGGTGCGCTTCCATCGCTCGTTCTTCGTGCACACCCCCGCGGACATCCGGCTCGCCCGGCGCCTCCGCCGCGACATCGTGGAGCGCGGAGACACCGTGGAGGGCGTGCTGGATCAGTACCTCGCGACCGTGCGGCCCATGCACGAGGTCTTCGTGGAGCCGTCGCGCGAGCACGCGGAGCACGTCCTGGATGGGACGGCGGACCTGGAGCGGTCGGTGGCGGATGTGGTCCGGCGTCTCCGGCGCTAGCGGGCTCCTCTGCGGCGTGCTGAGCACGACGCAGAGGAGCCTGCTCCGGTGCCCGTGCCCGTGCCCCTGCCCGCGGGCGTGGATCCGAGCTCTCACGTGGGGTCCCTCCAGCACGGGGCGTGGTGAGCGATAGGAGGCAGTGGCTGCGCAGAGCGACCCGCGCAGGCCGCCTTCGCGGCCGCCTGTGTGGTCGGGATCCGGCGGAGGAGGCTCTGCTCTCCACGTGGGCGCGGTGCCCGTCGGCCGACGACTTCGGGTGTCCGCGTCAGGGAACGGCGGGTCCGAGGCTGGCTTCGGGCACGGGCACGGGCACGGGCACGGGCACGGGGCAGGGTGCGGAAAGCGGCCTGACGGCCGCTTGCGGCACCCTGCTGCTATGCTCCCCGCCCGCATGATCACTGTCGGCCCGTTCGAGATCGAGCAGCGCGTGGGTTCCGGCGCCATGGGCCAGGTGTGGCAGGGCGTGCACTCCCGCACCGGCACACCCGTGGCCGTGAAGTTCGTGCTCGCGCGCGGCGCCGCGGTCGACCAGGCCGAGGCGAGCGTGCGCCGCGAGGCCCAGGCCATCGCGGGCCTGCAGCACCCCAACGTCGTCTACGTCTACGACATGGGCGTGGTGGACGACGCCCTCGGCGGTCGGCTGCAGGACGTCCCCGTCGGCAGCCCGTGGATCGTCATGGAGCTGCTCTCCGGAGGCACGCTCGCCGAGCGCCACGCGACCACCACCTGGGACGCCGTGCGCGACGACCTCGAGCGCATCCTCGCCGGGCTGGCGCACTGCCACGCCCGCGGCGTGCTCCACCGCGACCTGAAGCCCAGCAACGTGCTCTTCGGCGCACCGCGCGACCCCCGGCCCGGCCTGAAGCTCGTGGACTTCGGCATCGCGGGCAGCGCCTCGGGAGAGGACGTCCAGTTCGGCACTCCGGAGTTCTGCGCGCCCGAGCAGCTCGGCAACGAGGCCCACGCGCAGGGCCCCTGGAGCGACATCTACGCGGTGGGCGCGCTGGGCTGGAACCTCGTCACGGGCGACGTGCCGTTCCCCGGGCTGGTCGGCGCGCCGTTGTTCATGGCCAAGGCGGGCGGGCAGTTCCGCGACTTCCACCCCCGCCTCGACGTGCCCACGGGCCTGCTCGGGTGGCTGAAGCGCGCGATGGCCGGTCCGCCCGGCGACCGCTTCCAGAGCGCCCCCGACGCCGTGCACGCCCTCCGGCAGCTCGTCGGCACCACGGGGACGGTGCCGCTCTCCGTGCGCCCGATGCGCGACGAGACCGCCGCCACGCGGGCCGTCGTGGGCGGGGAGGGGCTCTCGGCCCGTCAGGACGGCGCCCCCGAGCCAGCCCCCCTCGTGCGCGAGCTGATCGGCGTGCCGATCCCACCCCCGGCTCTCCGTGACGCCGGTCTGGGTCTCTGGCGCCACCGGCCTCCCCAGTACACCTCCCGCATGCCCCAGCGGGTCCGGCTCTGGCAGCGGCTGGAGCACGCCGTGCGCGACGACGCCGTGCGCCTGGTGGCCTTGCGGGGTCCCCTGGGCTCGGGCCGCACCCGCACGGCTCGCTGGCTCCTCGAGGCCGCGCGGGTGAACGGTGGCGTGCACGCGGTGATGGCGACGGCCGGAACCTCGGGGGACGCGCTGCGCGACGTGCTGCGCGACGTGCTGCGCGGCATGCCGGGCGACCCCGACGGTCTCGCGAACGCACGCTGGATGCTCGAGCACCACGGCCTCACGTACCGGGTGGTGGTGGACGCCGTGGAGCAGTGGTTCGCGTCTCCGGACGACGCCGAGCGCTTGCGGCACGCGGTGGTGGAGGTCGTGCGCAGCCTGGCCCGCGGTCGGCCCGTGATCCTCGTGCTGGACGACGCCGACCGTGACCCCGAGATGGTGGAGGTGGCGCGGGAGCTCCTCGATGGCCCCGCCGCCCCGCTGCTCGTGGTGGCCACCTGCGAAGACGCGCTGGACCCCGCCTTCCAGGAGGTCCCGACGCTCGACCCGCTGCGCCGGCGGGAGATGAGCCAGCTCCTGGCGTCCGTGCTGCCCCTCAGCATCCCCAGCATGGCGGAGGTCGTCGCGGGCAGCGGCGGGCTCCCGGGACGCGCCCTGGAGCTCGTGCACGCCCTGTTCGACCGCGGGCACTACACGTACGGCCCGGGCGGCATCACCCTCGACCTCGAGCCCGACCCACCACGCCCGCTCCCGGACGTGCCGCCCGCCATCCGCGACGTCCTGCGGCGCGCCGCGCTCCTCGGCGTGTTCCCGGACCGGCGGGTCGTCGCCCAGAGCTTCGGCAACCAGAAGCGTGCCGAGAAGGCCCTCGAGCGCTCCGCCGCCCTGGGGCTCATCGCGATCCACGGGTCCGTCATCTCCTTCGAGCCCGGGCTCCGCAAGGCCGTGCTCGCAGCGGAGGACGCCTCGTGGACCCGCCACCACACCGCACTCGCGCGCACCCTGCCGCCCGAGTCGCCGGACGGGGCGCTCCACAGGATCCGGGGTGGCGAGAAGGTCGCCGGCTTCGAGCAGCTCGTGGGGGCCATCCGCGCCCTCGACCAGGGAGGCGAGCTCCTCCGCATGCTGGACCACTGCGAGCGCGGCCTGGAGCTGTGGGAGGCCGTCGTGGGACCGCCCCGCGAGGGACCCTGGGAGTACCTCGCGCTCAAACGCGCCGAGGTGCTCGCGGCCCTGCGGTCCGAGCGGCTCGAGGACGTCCTGGAGCACGACCTCGCGGTCGCCCGGGTGCGCCCGATCCGCGATGCCGTCGCCGGCCTGCTCGTGGAGCGTGCGGCCCTCGACCGCCAGGGCGCGTCGCGCGACCTGCACTTCGCCCTCGAGGCCGCCGAGACCGACGCCATCCGGGCCCGCGCGCTCCACGGCCTCGCGCGCCTCGCCGAGCGCCGGAACGACGTGCCCCTCTCGCGCTACTGGCTGCTCGCCGTCTCCAAGATGGTGGCGAGCGCGGATCGGGAGGCCGCGGCCCACGCCCGGGTCGCACGCGCCCGCCTGGCGTCGATGGACGAGGACTACGCCCGCGCGGCCGCGGAGATCGAGGCGGCCATCCGCCACCGGGGTGTGCCGGGTGACCTCGATCTACTCGCCGCCGGCGTGTCCCTCGCGATGGGGAACCACGTCCAGGCCCGCAGCAGCCTGCTCCGCGGGGTGCACTGGATGTCCCTCCGGCACGACCGCCGCTGGCTGCCCACCGCCCTCGTGCGGCTCGGGCTCGTGGAGCTGCTGGAGGGCAACCAGGACCTCTGCGAGGCCCGGCTCGCCGAGGCCGATCGCATCCGCGCCGAGAACCGGAGGCGGTTCGGTGCCGATCCGTCGCTCGCGGCCTCCGTCCGGCTCGTGCTCTGCCTGGAGCGCGGGGAGTGGTTCCGGGCCATGGAGGCCCTCGGGCACTGTCCGGACCTGGCCTGGCGCCGGCCTACGCGCGTGGCCGTCATGGCCCGCGTCCAGGAGCTGCTCGACTCGCGACGCGACATGCCGGAGCCCGTCCGGGAGGCGCTGGAGCGGTCGATGGAGAGCTTCGTCGCCCTCCGGGGGGCCTGGCTCACTCGTTGAGCAGGTCGGCCAGCCAGTCGGCATCGTCCTCGTCGAGCCCGAGCTCGTCGCAACAGTAGGCGCGCAGGTCGTCCTCGCCGGTGAGCGTGTCGTCGTCCACGACCTTCAGCTCCGTCGGGCACGCCTCGAGCCACGGGAAGACCCGCGCCAGCGCGGCGCGCTCGTCGCAGCCGAGGGGCAGGAAGCGGTCCGGGAAGTCGGCGTCCTCCTCGGGACGCACCACCACGTCGCCCCGGCAGTGGGCGGCCATCTGCGTGCCGGGGTCGGCGGGGATCCGGGCCTCCCACTGCTGGTGGGCGGACCAGGCGGTGGCGGCGATGCGCGTGCCGGGCGGGAGGGGACCGTGACCGCGGAGCTCCACGGTGCTCACGATGGTCTGCGAGACCGTGCCGGCGATGGGGAGGAGCATGCGGTGCGAGATGGGCTCGCCCTCGGGGCAGACGAGCATGACGTCCACGCCCTGGACGTCCACGGGACCGGTGCGTCCGGGACGCAGGAGCACGGAGACCAGCACCCGGTCGGGCTGGCGGTCGGTGAGCTGCAGGTCGAAGTCGAGGTCCACGGGGGCTCCGCGTGGTGATACACCGATGCATGCGCACGGCGGCCGCGATCGTCACCCTCCTCGTCGGTTGCGACGAGGGCCGGCCCCTCGTCGAGGCGCACCGCGCCGGTGCGGGCTACGCGCCCGAGAACAGCCGCGCGGCCGTCCGGACGGCCGTCGACGCGGGGTTCGAGGGTATCGAGGTCGATCTGGTGGTCACCGCGGACGGTGCCGTCGTCCTCAACCACGATCGCACCCTCGACCCCGAGCGCTGTGTGGCCCTCGACGGCTCGCCCGTGGAGCCCCTCGAGCTCCCGACCACCGAGGCCTCGGCCCTCCGCGGTGTCACCTGCGGGGGCTCGCCGTCCCCGGACTTCCCGGGGGCGCGCGTCATCGGCGAGCCGCTCCTCGACCTGCCCGGGTACATCGAGCTGGTGCGCGCCAGCGACGATCGCACGCTCCTGCATCTCGACCTGAAGTCCGGGCCCGACGACGACCTCGAGCTGGCCGCGGAGGCCGTGCTCGGCACCTGGTTCGCGGCGGACCTGCCCCAGCCGTTCTACGTGAGCTCGCCGCACCCCGAGGTGCTGCACGCGTTCCGGAGCTACGGCGCGTCCCGGGGCCACGAGGTGCGCACGAGCCTCTCCTGGCCCGTGCTGGATGGCGCGATCGACGGTCTGGGTCTGGAGCTCCGCGCGTCCCTCGGGCTCGCCAGCGTGCTCCGCGCGGTGGAGGCGGCCGGGGCGGACGGCGTGGCCCTGCAGTGGGAGGTCGCCCGTCGGGAGGACGTGCGTGCCCTGCGTGCCGAGGGCCTCGACGTGCAGCTCTGGACCCTCGACGACCCGCGTGCCCTGCGCGCCCACGCGGGCTGGCCGGCCACGTCCCTCATCACGGACTTCCCGGGCGACCTGCCGTGATCGCCCTGCTGTCCCTTGCCCTCGGAGCGCCCGTCGTGGCCGAGCGCATCGACGTCTTCAGCGAGGACGGTGCCGCCTGGTGGTTCGACGACCTGCCGCGCGCGCGGGCCACCCCGCGGATCACCGCGCTGCGCTGGGCCGAGCAGGTGCGGTTCGTCGCGCGCACCCCCGACCACCCGGTGTTCTTCGGCGCCTCGCTCGCGGCGCAGTCGGTGGGCGTGCGCGGCGCGCTGGGTCGTGGTGTGGTGGGGTCCACAGCACTCCTCACGCGGCTGGGGCTCCCGTCGGGGGCGTGGGTCGGCGTGGCGTCGTGGAGGGGTCCGATGCGCGTCGGGGTCTCGGTGGTGGCCACCAGCGGCGCGTCCTGGCGGCGTCCTCGCTGGGACCATTGGGGCGTCCTGCCTTCCGTGAGTGTCGGTTTCGGTCGCGCGCCCGATCCGGGGTGGTAGACTGGGCCCGATGGGCTCCGACGACGATCTCCCCGACTACCTCCGTGGCGTCTCCAACGACGGCTTCCAGGGGCAGGACAACTACACGCTGCGCACGGACCAGGACGGTCCGATGTCGAACAGCACGTTCGACAAGCGCTCCGTGCTCGAGGACGACCTCGACGACGACACCGACGAGAAGCCCGCCCCTCCGCCGGTCCGCGGTCTCCTCGCGCTGGTGGCCGTCGCGTTCTTCGCGCTCGGGCTGCTGGTCCTGCTCATCGGGGCGGCCACCGCGGCCGGTGCCACCGTGATCCGGGGCGCCCAGCACGACGCGGAGGCGGCCGGCGAGGCGCTCGTCCAGGTCGTGATCAACGAGAAGCGCATCGTGCCCGAGCTCGGAGCGCGGGGCGGGAACCGTGGTGAGCTCGAGGAGCTGCTCGCGGCCGTCGACAGCTCGAGCGGCCTCGAGCGGAGCTACCGCGCGCTGGCCTACACGAACGCCGTGCAGGCCCAGATCGTGGCCATCGGCGACGTCCGCAACACGCCCATCCAGCGGCGGCAGCACGAGATCGACCTCGCGCAGGACCACTTCGAGGGGGCCCTGGCCGCCTGGAGCAGCTCGGCCGGCAACCCGCTCGGCCGTCTCGCCGTCACCTTCGGCCTCGCGGACGGCCCGCCGGCCCGGTAGCGCTACCTCGTGCGGTCGAGGGCGGCGGCGCGGCGCTCGAGGGCGAGCTCGCGGAGGTCGACCACCTCGTCGAACTCGTCCACGATCTCCTCGCCGAGGATCTCCTCGAGCACGTCCTCGAGCGACACCACGCCCGCGAACCCGCCGAACTCGTCGACCACCACGAGCATGTGGCGCTTGCGCTCCAGCATGAGCTCCAGGGTGCGGTCCACCGGCTCGTTGTGCGCGATGAACTCCGCGGGCCGGACCAGGTGGCGGACGGGGCGGTCGGGCTCCTCGCTGGCGAGCACGTCCCGCCGGAACACCACGCCCACGATGTCGTCGACGGTCGTGTCGTGCACGGGGATCCGGCTGTGCACCATCAGGCGGGCGTCCTCCTGGACCTCGCCGATCGTGGTGTCGGCATCCAGGGAGTACACGACCGGGCGCGGCGTCATGATGCTGCGCACGGGCTTGTCGGGCAGGGCGAGGATGTTCTGGATCACGGCCGCCTCGCCGGCGTCGATGGCGCCGCTGCGGCTGCCCATCCGCGCGAGAGACACGATCTCCTCGGAGGACACGCCCTCGTCCCGGCCGCTGGAGATGAGGCGCGTGAGGAAGCCGATCACCACGGTGGCCGGCTTGAGCACGATGGTCATCCCCACCAGCGGCAGCGAGAGCACGGGCCCGAGGGCCCGCGTGTACACGACCCCGAAGGTCTTCGGCAGGATCTCGCTGAAGAGCAGGATCGTCACGGTGAGGGCGGCGGAGAACAGCACCACGTTGCCGTCTCCGAGCGCTGCGGTCGCCAGGGAGCCCGCCACGGCGGCCCCCGCGGTGTTCGCCACCGTGTTGAGCGTCAGGATCGCGGTGATCGGCTCGTCGATGTGCTCCCGGAGCCTCTCGAGGCGGGCGCCGGCGGGGTGACCCTCCTCCTTGAGCCGCGCGATGTGCGTGGCGGGAAGGGCGTAGAGCACGGCTTCGCAGAGCGAGCAGAAGGCGCTGACGACGACGACGGAGCCAGCGACGAGGAGGAGCGGGACCATGTCGCGGGGCTATCACCACACCGCGCGCTTGCCGACGGGGATCATCGCGGGGTATCCGGGCGGCCCGGAGGCAACGCATGACGCTGGCGCGCCAGTGGGTGGGGGACGCCCCCTTCCAGGAGACCTGGTTCATCGAGGTGCTCTTCAGCGCCGACCGGGGGCTCTGGGTGCGCTACGTGCTCGATGCCACGCGCGGGGTCGCGGAGGTCTGGGCGCTCGTGGTGGAGCGCTCGGGTGTGGTCGCCTCCCACGTGGAGGAGCTCCCGCTGGCCGACGTGCGCGGCCCGCTGTTCACCGCACCGTGCGCGACCCTCGCGCGCGACCGGGCCCGCGGGGAGGTGGGCGGGATCGCCTGGGACCTGCGGCTGGACGACCTCGGCGTGCGGCACCGGCACGTACCGCGCCTCCTCCCGGCACTCGGGCTCGGGCGCACCTACCACCCCGGCATCCTGGATCTGCGCGTCCAGGGCCACGTGACCTTCGGCGGCGAGACCTGGCAGGTGTCGCGGGGCATGGGCGTGCTCGGACATCTCTGGGGACGCCACAGCCGGGTGCACCGGTGGAGCTGGGCCCACTGCAACGCCTTCCACGAGGACGGCATCCTCTTCGAGGGCCTCGCGGCCGACGTGGGGTGCTTGACGCTCACGTCCCTCGTGCTCCACGTCCAGGGCCACACCTACGGGTTCTCCCGCCCCCGCGACCTCGCGCGCACCTGGAGCCACACGTCCGACGGGCTCTGGTCCTTCCAGGCCGAGCGCGACGGCGCGACGCTGGTGGGCGAGGTGCGCCTGAAGCCGGGCTCCGCGGCCACCGTCCGCTACGACCGGGCCGACCAGGACCCGCTGTTCTGCACCAACACCCGCTTCGCCGACGCGCGCATCGTGCTCCGCGATCCCCGCCGCCGTGTGGACGTCGACCTGCGCAGCCGCGAGGCCGCCTTCGAGGTCGTGGGTACGGAGGCGCTCGCGCCGGCCTGTCTCCCGGCCCGCGATCCGCGATAGCCTGACGCGCGGAGGGTGCTGTGGGCAGCAAGGCCGACCAGCGGGCACAGAAGAAGCGCGAGAAGCAGAAGAAGAAGCGCGCCGAGGCGAGCCGGGCTCGGGCCTCTCGCGCGCCCGTGGTGCCGGCTTCCCGCTCCGGGCGTCCCGATCTCTCGGCCGCAGCGGGCTGGCCCCTCGGTGAGTGCTACCTCTCGGAGACCTGGTCCGAGCACGGGCCTCGCGTGGAGGCGGGCTTCGTGCGGCAGCACGCCGGAGGCCGGTGTGCCGCCGTGTTCTTCGCCGCCGACCTCCGCGACGGGGGCGTGTCGGACGTGCTCGCGGCGGCGGACGTGTCGAGCGACGCCGTCACCGGCGAGGTCGCCCGGCGCTCCGAGCGTGCGGGGCACGCCCTGCACCTCGCCGAGGGCGATCTGGTCGCCCGCGTGCTCCACACGGCCCTCGAGCTCGGCGACACGAACGGTGTGGAGCGCCCTGCGGGGATCGCGGACGCGCTGGAGCTCATGGGCGAGGTGGACGGGTCCACCTCGCCCTTCACGCTCCTCACGGGGCCCCCTCCGCCTCCTCCCCCGAAGAAGAAGACCCTGCTCGGGTGGATCTTCGGGGACGGGTGAAAGGCACCTGGAGGTTCAGCTCGCACCGCCTGCGTCCGATGATGGTGGGGAGGAGGTGCGCGTGCGGTTGTTCGTGGGACACAGCGACGATCCCGAGGCGAGCGAGGCCATCCAGGAGGCGATCGGCTCCCTGGAGGGCGCGTTGGACGGGGCGAGGCCGATCGCGGCGGTGGTCTACGCGGCCATCGACATGGACCACCAGGCGATCGTCGACGGCATCGCGGAGAGCGCTGGCCGGACCTCCCGGTGATCGGGTGCACGACCGACGGCGAGTGCTCGAGCGCGCTCGCCTTCCAGGAGGACTCGGTGGTGGTCGTGCTCTTCGCGGGCGACGGCATCACGGCGAAGGCGTCCGTGGCCCGCGGGCTCGCTGCCGACCTCGACGGTGCCGTGGCCAGGGCGGTGGACGCGCTCGGCGCTCCGGGTCCCCTCACGGTCGCGCTCTCCGAGAGCATGGGGGTGAGCGGTGCCGTGCTGGTCGACGCCCTCGACCGGCACCTGCAGAACACCCTCGTCGTGGGCGGCACCGCCGGCGACCAGTGGCGCTTCGAGGGCACCCACCAGCTCTTCGGCCGCGAGGTGCTCACCGACTCCGTGGTGCTCCTCACCTTCCACGGCGACTTCGCGGTGTCCGTAGGGGTGGAGAGCGGCTGGTGCCCGATGGGGCGTCGCGCGAAGGTCACCCGGGCGGAGGGAGCCCAGCTCCTCGAGCTCGACGGGCAGCCCGCACTCGAGGTGTTCCGCGCGACCTTCGGCAGCCACATCGCCCCCACCCCCGAGCACCCGTTCGCGGTGTTCGACGGCAGCGACCGGTTCTACCTGCGCGCGCCGTTCCCCCACCTCTTCGAGAACGGCGCGATCCAGCTCGCCGGAGACATCCCGGAGGGCGCGGAGGTCCAGCTCACCGAGGCCGGACGCGACCAGATCCTCGACGGGGCCCGCAGCGCCGTGCGCTCCGCGAGGGCGTCCTTCCCCGGCGAGCAGCCGACGGGGCTCCTCGTGTTCTCCTGCGCCGCGCGCAAGCAGGTGCTGGGCTCCCGGACGGCCGAGGAGCTCGACGCCCTGCAGGCCGATGGGCTCGATGTCGACGTCGCGGGCTTCTACACCTACGGCGAGATCGGACCGCTCGTGACGGGCGGTGCCACCCGGTTCCACAACGAGACCGTGGTGGCGGTGCTGGTCGGGCGGTGAGCGACGACTCCCGGGTCGCCGCGCTGGAGCGCGAGAACCGAAAGCTCGCGCGCAAGCTGGAGCGTGCCCTGGAGAACCAGGCCCGCCTCGAGGACCTCAAGGAGGCGAACAGCGCCTTCCTGCGCACGGTCATCGAGCAGATGACGGCCAAGGAGGACGAGCTCGTCCAGAAGAACCTCGCGCTGGAGGCGGCCACGGCGGCCAAGAGCATCTTCCTCGCCAACATGAGCCACGAGCTCCGCACGCCGCTGAACGCCATCATGGGCTACGCCGAGCTCGTCCTCGAGGAGGTGGAGGAGCCCTCCGTCCAGGGCGACCTGGCCGCCATCCTCACGGCCAGCCGGGGGCTGCTCGGGCTGATCGACGACATCCTGGACCTCACCAAGATCGAGTCCGGGCGCCTGGAGATCGTCCACAGCCCCTTCGACGCGGGCCAGCTCGTGGATCAGCTCGTTTCCACCATCTCCCCGCTGGTCCGCGCCCGCGGGCTCCGGCTCGTGGTCGACTCGCCCTCCTGGCCGGCCCGCCTGATCGGGGACGAGCTCCGCTGCAGGCAGGTGCTCACGAACCTGGTGTCCAACGCCGTGAAGTTCACCGAGGAGGGGCACATCGCGCTGATCGTGACGCTCGATGGGAGCTGGGTCCGCTTCCGGGTCGAGGACACCGGCATCGGCATGACCCCCGAGCAGCTCGAGCGCGTCTTCGACCCGTTCGTCCAGGCGGACTCCTCCACGACGCGCCGGTTCGGGGGCACCGGCCTCGGTCTGTCCATCGCCCGTCGGCTCGCGGATCTGATGGATGGCGCGCTGCTCGTGAGGTCCGTCCCGGGCGAGGGGACGACCATGGAGCTGGTGCTCCCGGCGCGCTTCGAAGGCAGGTGATGCACCGGTCGTGACGGGTTACTCGGTGGGGATCCCGATCCCCCGGCCGCCCCTCCCACGGCAGCCCGCCTCCCCACCCGACCAGGATTGCTCCGATGGACGAGTTCGCCGCGAACGTGCTTCCGATCCGCATCGAAGACGAGATGAAGAACGCGTACATGGACTACTCCATGTCCGTCATCATCGGGCGCGCCCTCCCCGACGTGCGCGACGGTCTCAAGCCGGTCCACCGCCGCATCCTCTACGCGATGCACATGGAGGGCCTGCAGGCGAGCAAGAAGTACAGCAAGTGCGCCGGCGTCGTGGGCGAGGTGCTCAAGAAGTACCACCCGCACGGCGATTCCGCGGTCTACGACGCCCTGGCGCGCATGGCTCAGCCCTGGAACCTCCGGTACCTGCTGGTGGACGGCCAGGGCAACTTCGGCAGCATCGACGGCGACCCCCCGGCCGCCTACCGGTACACCGAGT
>JACKEQ010000100.1 GCA_020632885.1 Alphaproteobacteria bacterium
TGGCACGTGCGCGCCGACAACCTCCAGGGGGCGTGCTTCGGCCTCGAGGACTACGTCTACACCGGGCCGCCGGAGCTCGAGGCGTGCACCGCGTCCGCTCTGGCCTGGCTCCGGGCCAGCGAGGCCGTGTGCGACCCGCTGCGCGGCGCCTGCGACGTGGGGGCCTGCGTGGTCGACCTCACGCGCTGAGGCTCACTTCCGCTCGTCGCTCTGCACCTTGCCGTCCACCAGCCGGACGACGCGCTGGGCGTGGGCCACGACGCGCGGATCGTGCGTGCTGAACACGAAGGTCACCCCGCGCTCTCGGTTCAGGCGCTGCATGATGTCCAGGAGCATCTCGGCGGTCTCGGAGTCCACGTTGGCCGTGGGCTCGTCCGCGAGCACGACCGCCGGGTTGGCCGCGATGGCCCGCGCGATGGCGACCCGCTGCTGCTGGCCGCCGGAGAGCTGGTCGGGCCGGCGGTCCTCCATGCCCTTCAGCCCCATCTCCTCGAGGAGGGCGTACACGCGCTGGCGACGCTCGGCGGGTGCGACGCCCTGGAGCGCCAGCACGGACTCCGCGTTCTCGTAGGCCGTGAGCACCGGGATGAGGTTGTAGGCCTGGAACACGAAGCCGATGCGGTCGCGCCGGAGGGCCGAGAGCTGCTTGCGGGACAGGGTGGAGAGGTCGGTGCCCTCGAGCGTCACGCGGCCCGTGGTGGGGACGTCGAGGGCGCCGAGCATGTTGAGGGCCGTGGTCTTCCCGGACCCCGACGGACCCACGAGGGCGGTCAGCTCGCCCGCGTGGATCTCGAGGTCGAGACCGCGCAGGGCGTGCACGTCCACGGCCCCCTGCTTGTAGGTCTTGGTGACGTTCTGGAAGGTCGCGAGGGTCTTCGGCAAGGTCACACCAGGCGGATGGACTCGACGGGCACGGTGCGACCGGCCCGCCAGGCGGGGTAGAGGCCAGAGAGGAGCGTGGCGAGCACGATGGCGCACACGATGACCACGACGCTCTCGGGGAAGATGCCGACCTGGAGCACGGGCGCGATGCCCACCCCGGCGATCTCCATCGGTGCGCCGTCCGCCGCGAACTGCGCGGAGACGTCGATGGGGTGGCTCTTCAGGTAGAGGTAGAGCGGGGTGGTGAGCGCGGCCCCGAGCACGATGCCGGAGATCGCCAGCCACACCGACTCGAGCACGATGAGCCCCGACACCTGGCGGGGCGTCCAGCCGATGGCGAGCATGATCCCGAACTCCCGGGTGCGCTCCATCACGCTCACGAACAGCGTGTTGAAGATGGACGCGCTCACGAGGATGAGGATGACCAGCTCCATGAACCGCGCACCGCCCACCTTCATCGCGATGAAGCCGTTGAGCTCGGGCTGCACCTCGTCCCACGTCAGGGCCACGGCACCGTCGGTGAGGGTGGCGTTCACGGCGTCCCGCACGCGTGGGCTGTTCCGACTGTCGTCGATGAACACCGCGATGCGGGTGACCTCGCCGGGCGTGTACCCGAGCACCCGCCGCACGCTCTCGATCGGGAGGAGCACGAGGGCTCCGTCCAGGCTGGGGGCGCCGGTGCCCACGGTGGCCCGGAGGCGGGCGAGGCCGCTGACGATCTCGCCGGTGGAGTCCGTGGCCGTGTAGACCACCTTGTCGCCGATGCCCACCCCGAGGTTCTTCGCGAGCCGGGTGCCGAGGACCACCCCGTCACCGTCGGCGCTGTCGAGCATGTCGCCCTGCACGCCCTCGAGGAAGGACAGCGTGGTGGGGCTCTCCAGCGCGGGGTCGTAGGCGATGAAGAGCGCGCCGTAGCTCCCGCGCGCCGAGGCCACCATGACGTTGCCGGTGATGCGCGGGACGGCGGCCTGTACCCCTGGCAGGGCCCGGATGGCCGCGAGCTTCGCGGGGGCGTCCTGCACCGAGCGGTCCAGCGTGGGGCTGTCGAGGTACTCGGGGTGCTGCACGACCACGTGACCGCCGTGGAGACGGGCGGCGAGGTCGATCATGTCGGAGAACGAGCGATCCTGCAGGGCCGTGAACAGCACGGCCATGAGGAGCCCGAAGCTGATGGCGACCAGCGTGAGGAGCGTGCGGCGCGTGTTCCGCCAGAGGTTCCGCCACGCCAGGCGGACCAGGTTGGGTCCGGTCATCGGTACCTCATGGCGTCGAGGGGGCGGATCCAGGCCGCCTTGGCGGCGGGGTAGAGCACCGCGAGGGTGACCATGATGGCGAGGGCCACCACGGGCCCGATGACGGTGCCGGGGCCGTACACGCCGGTCCAGCGCTGCTGCATCGACACGCCGAGCATGCTCGTTCCCCCGAGCACCCCGACATCCACCCCGACCTTCGCGAGGTAGGCGGCCACCGGGGCTGCGGCGGTGAGCCCGATGGCCATGGCGATGAGCGTCTGGAACAGGGTCTCGAGGGTGATCATCCCGAGCACTGCTCCCGGCCCGACGCCGATGGCCTTCATCACGCCGAACTCGCGGATGCGCTCGAACACCGCCATGAGCATCGCGTTCAGGACGAGGATGGCGATGGCCACGTAGACGATGAAGAACACGACGGTGATGAGCCCACGCGTGCTGTCGAGCATGGTGGCGACGGTGGGCAGGAGCTCCCGCCAGGTCTCGACCTCGGTGTCCGGCACCAGGTCCATCACCTTCGCCTTCGCCTCTGCGAGCTGGAGGCCCGGTGGGGTCCGGAGGGTGATCTGATGGGCGCCGGTGGGCACCGCCATGAGGTCGCGGAAGGCGCCCTCGTTCATGAAGACGCCGGTGCGGTCGATGCCGTCGCCCACCACGCCGAGCACGCCCGTGACGGTGAACAGGCCGTTCGCGACGCTGCCGTCCGCACCCTGGGAGAGCACGAGCAGCTCGTCACCGAGCCGGATGCCGAGGGACTTCGCGAGCCGCCGGCCGATGACGACGCCGTCGGGGCGGGCGGGGTCCACCCAGCTCCCGTCCTGCACCCGCTCGCCGAGCTCGGAGACCCTGCCGTCATGGGCGGGGTCGAGGCCCGTGAGGAGCACGCCCGCTGAGGTGGTGCTGCTGGCCCCGAGCCCGCCGGCCGTGAGGCGGGCGGAGGCCCGGAAACCCGCGTCCTCGAGGGTCTTCACGACCTTGGCGCTGTCCGGGACCTGGCTGTAGATGGACGGGTCGTCGCGGTAGCCCGTGGCGTGGATCTGGATCTCGCCCACCTCGAGGTCCAGCACGTCCTTCTGCATGCCGATGAGCATGCCGTCCACGAGGCCCGCGTAGAGCACCATCACCCAGAGGGCGAACGCCATGGCGGCGATGGTGACCCCGCTGCGGCGGGGGTTGCGCCAGACGTTGCGCCAGGCCATGCGCCCGATGTTCATCGGCCCTCCCGGGCTCCCCCTGTGCAAGCCGCGGGCCGGGGGTTCGCGGCCTTCATAGCCGCAGCAACGGGCCAACGCACACGATCGGGGTGTGCGGGAAGGCTCAGGTGAACGCGATGGCCGTGTTGTGCTCCAGGCTGATGCCCACCGCCTCCCAGAGGGCGAGCCACACGGTGATCTCGCGGAAGAACGGGCCGTCCGTGGAGAGCCGGTCGAGCCGCTCCGCCTCGCCCTCGACGAGCTGGTCGTGGTCGAGGTGGATGCCGAGCGCGTGGGCGCAGACGACGAGCTCCTCCTGCAGGCGGTGCGTGGAGCCCGCGAAGCCGCCCAGCACATCGTCGCCCGTGATGAGCTCGGTGAAGTCGACCGGGAGGTAGAAGCCCTCGGCGTCCGAGTGGCAGAGGAGGTGGGACGTGAACATGAACGTCTCCTCGTCCACCGCGGGGTCGAGTGCCGGATCCTCGTCACGCGCGCACGGCGTGGCGCTCCAGGCGGGGTCCTGGCGGGCCCGGGCGTAGATGCGACGCAGGTAGTGCAGGAAGCTGTAGGGGAAGCTCGTGCACGTGGTGCGCGCCAGGGGCGGGAGGCTCTCGGGCTCCAGGTGCAGCGGGAGCATCTGGTCGGTGAGGTAGCGGTTGAGGACCTCGAGCTGGTCGCGGAAGTACGCCGCACCTTCGGGGTCGTTCCGGTTCAGGTCGGCCAGGATGCCCACGGAGATGCCCAGTCCCACACGTCCCTCCAGGAGCCGCAGGATAGCCGCTTCGGCGCGGGAGAGGGGTGGAAGAGCGCGTCTCCCGCCGCGGGGTACTGGGGATGATGGACTCCTCGGACGGGCGCTGGCGGGCGGAGGTGCTGGGGCGCGTGTGCCTCGCGTTCCTGGTCGTGACGCTGGCCGTCGCGC
>JACKEQ010000101.1 GCA_020632885.1 Alphaproteobacteria bacterium
TTGAAACGCGGAGATGCTCTGTTCCCTGTCAACCTCATTCGGTCGAAGTGTCCTCCCCGAAGGGTCCCCCGAGCGTCCGCGGACTGGCCCATGGACGCTACCGGCCTATCGATCCCTGGGGACGGCCGCTGCGCGGTTTGCGGCATTCGCCGCCCGTCCCCAGGGGTCGACAGGCCTTGGACAGGCTGGCGCCTGTCCACAGCGCCCACAGGCCCGACGACGATGGCCCCGGGGGGCGAAGGCCGGACATCAGGCGGCGTGGGGGAGCCTCCTGGAGCTGGCCTTGGCTTCCGACCACTCGCTCTTCGTTCGATGGAGCGCCCAGGCCACGATCAACAGCTTTCTCATCAGCGCCACGATCCCCACCTTGCCCGGCTTGTTCGAACCCTCGGGCCCGCTGATTCGCTGGTACAGCCGACGAAACGGCTCGTTGAAACGACACGACGCCACCGCGGACATGTACAGTGCCGCGCGGACGCGCGAGCTTCCCTGCTTGCTGATCGAGCGGCGGCCTCGAACCGAAGTACCCGACTCCCGTGGGCGAGGATCCAGCCCCGCCCACGCCGTGATCTCCTTCGAGCTCATCTCGGGATCCAACAGCAGGAACTCCGCCACCAGGCGCGTCGCCGTCACGACTCCGACCCCTGGGATCGTCGTGAGGCGCGCAATCGCATCTCGGATGACCGGATGACCTTCGCTGTGCTGCTCCATCCGGTCCAGCGCCTCGACGAGGCTGGTCTCCGCTTCGCGGAGACGCCGCTGCAGCTGCTCGATGACCCAGCCCGGCGACGCTCGCGTCGCCTCCACGGACGACAACTGCGTCTGAAGCCGGACCTTCTCCTTGATCAACTGGTCGTGGTACCGCGCGTAGCCTCGGAGCTCGAGGACCGCACTGTCGGGAGCGGCCCATGGCGTGAAGTCCATGGTGAGCGCGAACTTCAGCAACAGCTCGGCGTCTACCTTGTCGGTCTTCGCCCGCGTGTTGCGAGCGCGCTGAAAAGCGTGGGTCGACCGAGGGTTCGCGACCATGACCTCGCAACGGCCCTGCTGGGCCAGGAACAGTGCGAGGTCCAGGTGGTAGAGGCCCGTCGCCTCGAGCACCACCCGGGCGTGCCTCCCCGCCTTGGTGATCCGCTTCACCAGCTTCGTGTGGCCCTCGACGCTGTTGGGGAACACCAGCACCGTATCGAGCCCCTCGATGGCGACGTGGAGGTCCCGTGCGGACACATCAATCCCCACCGCGTTGGTCTTCGACTTCGACATCTGGCTTTCCTCCTGTGCTATGCTCCCCACGGCCCCCGACCCTGCGCCATGCGCTCCGCCACGCTTGCGAATGCGGGCTCGAAGCCCCAGATGCTCTTCGGCGTTGGAGTGATGAGGGCGGGGGCCACCTCTCCGTGGCAGGCTCGAGGCCTCAGACGCGGGATGGCTCGGACCGTGTCGAGCCCACCCACACTACCCCAGGAGTCCCGAGGGACGACCACACCGGCTAAGGCCTCGTCTCCGCGTCAGTCTCTGCAAACGACTCCTGCGCGAATCAGGCTTTGTCGCTCTGCGATCAGCCGGTGTGGCCGTCCCTCGGAACATACAAGCGCGCGGAGTTCGCGGAGGGCTGATGTTTGGCCTACGGGATGCGGATCGTCTAAAAGACAAGTTCATCGCTCGTCTTGGCGTGACGGACCTGCCTCGCGCGGTACGTGAGGCGGACCTGGGAGCCCCCACGGGATGACCCCGTGGGGGACCAGGCATCCAACAGCGACGCGGGACCAATCTTGCTTGGCGGCAAGTCCCGCGGGCTGTCCTTCCGCGAGATCCCCATGTCACGCCCGCGCCCGATCGTCACCTACGAGGTTCCGCAGCCGGGGCTTCTTCCGTCCTGGCTGTCCCTGCCCGCCGTGTTGCTCATGGCGCTGCAGGAGCGCGGCATTCCGGAAGAACTGGAGCGGCGGCTCAGGATCGACCGCAAGGCCGGTGGACATGGACCCGTCGAGCTCATCTCCTTCCTGGTCGCCTGCTTCGCCAGCGGCAGAGGCGGATTCCGACCGTTCTGGAATGCCATGCTCGCTTGGGGACGAGTCAGGGGACGGCGGGCTGGGCCCTCCGTACCCGAACAACTCGCCGCGCTGGTGGGAAAGTCGGCCATGTGCTCTCCCGCTTCGGTGTCCAGGGCGCTGTCCAAGGTGCTCGTCGAGGATGTTCGCGGTCTCCATGAGTGGCTCCTCGTCGACGTACCCGACCTCCTCCCTCTCCTGAAGCACCCCTCCGTGCTGATGCGCGACACCCTCGGGGGCGGCTGGCACCCCTTCGACTTCGATCCGACGGTCACCGGGCTGCTGGAGCGACAGCTCGCACCCGGACATGAGGATCTACCCCAGGGAAAGCGCCGTACCCGCGACCTGGCGGTTCCAGGATACTCCGGACGGAAGCGATGCGAGACCCAGTTCGCGCGCGCCGTCCTGTCGCATGCGGGGCTCGGGGCGTGGCTCTTCAGCCGCCTGGGGCCGGGAAACGGCGACCCTCGGGGAGATCTCGCGGCCGCGCTCGATACGGTCGTCGCCCTCATGGCGCGTCTCGGGGAAGGAACTCGCGGCTTCGTCCGACTCGATGGGGCCTACGGAGGAGTACCCTCCATCACGGCCCTTCAGGAGCGAGGCCTGCCCTTCGTCACCCGGGCGGTCCAGCAGCTGGTGACGCAGCCCGAGATGCAGGAGCGGTTGGCGAAGTCCTCCTGGACGCGGATCCCTGGAGCCGAGGTGAGCGACTCGAAGTCGGTCGCAGAGCTCGGGCGGGTGACCCTCGAGCCGGCCGAGAAGACCTTGCGGGACGATGGGACGCCCTATCCACCAGTCACCGTGCGCGTCGTGGTGTCGCGGATGAAGCAGTCGGGAGAGGCCCAACGTGGCGTCGTCCGGGATGGATGGCAGTACGAGGCCTTCTTGACCGACCTCCCTGTGGAGGCATGGCCTGCCGCGGAGACGGTGGCCGCGTACCACGGACGCTCGGCCTGCGAGAACCGCTTCGCACAGGAGGACCGAGAGTTGGGTCTCGATCGCATCTTCTGCTACCGACCCGGCGGCCAGGAGTTCGCCACCGTGGTCGGCATGATGGTGTGGAACCTGCTGCTCGCCCGAGGGTTCCGCACGCTGCAGCCTCCTGAAGTGGAACCTGCGCTCGAACCGAGGGTTCCGGTCCTCGATCCCCGTCCGTGTGTCTTCACGGTCTCCGAGGTCGAGGCCGAGGACGTGCCCACGACCGTCCCCGAGCCACCTCCCCCACGGGAACCGGCTCCAGAACCCGTCTCCTCGTCGCATCCCGCAGCGCGTGAGGCGCTCCGCGAGGGGCTTTGCGAGCTGCCGTGGGCAAAGATCCTCGCTTCGCGACCAGGGTGGTCGTGGGACGCCGCGCTCGGCGTCCTGCGCTGCCCGGACGGTCAGGCCCTGCACCTCGTGACCGTCCGTGCTGCCGATCGTGCCGCCGGGCGAGCGGCGGCGTACTTCGGCACGCGGCAGGGAACATGTCGGGACTGCCCTCTCATCGGCGACTGCCTCTGGTCGGTCAGCGGCAAGTCCTCCAAGCAACTCGGGGTGAGCATCAGCGAGGAAGAAGGACTTCGCCTGCAGGCGCTGCTCGTCTCGGTTCGAGCCGTCGAGCCGAGAAGCCGGCGCCCCGTCCCCCGACGGCGCGTGCAAGACCCCCCTTCGCCGCGTCGTGGGGGTCACATCCTGCATCCGCCCATCGAAGCGGAGCCGGGGAGATGGGCCATCAGCCACCCACGCTTCCTGCCCGCCGAGGCGCGACGCGCCCTGCGCGAGCTCGCGAGCCAGGTCCAGTTCGACATCACCATCCTCGTCCATCCGGGCACCCGCCCGTCGACCCACCCGCTCATCGCTGGCTCCCATCGTCAACGGCGACACGGGCGCACGACATGGAGCGAGAGGGCCTTGCGACACGCGCTGACACCCGACGCCGAGGTTCACCTCTGCATCAAAGGACCTCGGGTGACCGCCACCGCACTTCTCGGGCGTCGACCGAAGTTGGCGCGAAGGGTGGCCAAAAATGAACCATGAATCATGGTTTTAGAGGATACGGATCCCGTAGGGTTACAACCAGCCCTCCGCGCTCTCCGCGCCCTCCGTGTTACAATCCTGATGAGCTTCGAATCTGCAATGCTCATCAAGCTCAACGACGGTGATCCCCCGACGAACGCACCCG
>JACKEQ010000102.1 GCA_020632885.1 Alphaproteobacteria bacterium
ATCAGCGGGTGGCGAACGCCGCGAAGCCCTCGATGAACCGGGCGAGGCGCTCGCCCGTCTTCGCCTCCACCGTGCCGTCCTCGGCGAGCACGGTGTGGGCGCGCGGCACGTAGAGCTGCCCGCCGTACAGCTCCACGCCGAGCTGGCGGAACGTCAGCAGCCACGCCTGCTGGGCCATCCGGGTGCCCCAGGGTCCCGGTGTGGCGCCGCACAGGCCCGTGGGACGCCCGGCGAACACCTCCTCGGCGCGCCCTCCGCGGCTGCACCAGTCCAGTGCGTTCTTCAGCGGCCCCGGGACGCCCCCGTTGTACTCCGGCGACCCGATGAGCAGCGCGTCGGCGGAGGCGATGCGGTCCTGCGCGACGACCGCGTCCGGCAGGCCCTCCGCGTCCTCGAGGTCGCCGTCGTACACCGGGATGCCGCGCAGCTCCGCGATGTCCACCTGCACCCCCTCGGGCGCCCGCGCGGCCAACGCCACCAGCAGACGCCGGTTCAGACTCGCCCTCCGCAGGCTCCCGCACACCGCCACGACCTTCATCGGCTCCCTCCTGTTGCGGGCTCCATAGCGCGGACATACGCCATCCGAGCCGACTGGACGGCACTGCGGCCCACCGTCGTCAGGTGGACGACCGCGCATGGAGACTTCCATGGACAAGGAAGAGGGCTTCGATCGCAACGACTTCGGGTCGGAGGAGGAGTACCGCCTGTACTGCCTCCGGCACAGCACCGCGCACGTCATGGCGCAGGCCGTTCAGCGCCTGCACCCCGCCGCGCGGCTGGCGATCGGACCGCCCGTGGAGGACGGCTTCTACTACGACATCGAGATCCCGGACGTGACGCTGTCCGAGGACGACCTCTCGGCCATCGAGGCCGAGATGAAGAAGATCGTCAAGGAGAACCAGCCCTTCGAGATGGAGAAGGTCGACCGGGTCGCCCTGCGCGAGCAGCTCGTGGCCGCCGGGCAGCCCTACAAGGTCGAGATGCTCGACGGGTTCGACGATCCCATCTCGGTGTGCCGCAACCCGAGCAAGAAGACCGGGGAGACCTGGGTCGACATGTGCGCGGGCCCGCACGTCATGCGCACCGGCCAGTGCAAGCACTTCAAGCTGCTGAAGATCGCAGGGGCCTACTGGCGCGGGGACTCCACCCGTCCGCAGCTCCAGCGGCTGTACGGCACCGTCTGGCCGACCCGCGAGGAGCTCGACCAGTACATCTTCCGCCTCGAGGAGGCGAAGAAGCGCGACCACCGCAAGCTCGGGCAGCAGCTCGACCTGTTCATGTTCCACGACTACAGCCCGGGTTGCGCCTTCTGGCTCCCGAACGGCGAGACCGTCTACCACGTGCTCGCCGACCGGATGCGCTCGATGCTGCTCTCCGAGGGCTATGTCGCGGTGCGGACTCCCCAGCTCTTCGACAAGAAGCTCTGGGAGACCAGCGGCCACTGGGACCACTACCAGGAGAACCTCTTCCACTTCGCGGAGGGCCACTTCCACGAGGGCGAGGAGGCCGAGGGCGAGAACCGCATCCTCGGTATGAAGCCCATGAACTGCCCGAGCCACATGCTGATCTTCGGGTCGCGCAAGCGGTCCTACCGCGAGCTCCCGCTGCGGGTGCACGACCAGGGCGTGCTCCACCGCAACGAGCTCTCCGGGGCCCTCTCGGGCCTCACCCGCGTGCGTCAGTTCAGCCAGGACGACGCCCACATCTTCTGTGCCGAGGACCAGATCGCCGACGAGATCGAGCGTCTCCTCGAGCTCGTGGAGCGCGTGTACGGCGCCTTCGGCATGGGCATGAAGATCCACCTCTCCACCCGTCCGGCGGAGAAGCTCGGCGACGACGACCTCTGGGATCGGGCCGAGGGCGCGCTCCGCGAGGGCCTCGAGCGGCGCGGCATCGACTTCGGGATCAAGGAGGGCGACGGTGCCTTCTACGGACCGAAGATCGACTTCGACATCTACGACGCGCTGGGCCGTGGGCACCAGTGTGCGACCGTGCAGCTCGACTACCAGCTGCCCCGTCGCTTCGAGCTGTCGTACGTGGGTGCGGACAACGCGCTGCACACGCCCGTCGTCATCCACCGCGCCATCGTGGGCTCCTTCGAGCGCTTCATCGGCGTGCTGATCGAGCACTACGCGGGCAACTTCCCCGTGTGGCTGGCCCCCGAGCAGGTGCGGGTGATGACCGTGTCCGAGAAGAGCCTCGAGCACGGACGCGCCGTGCTGGACGCGCTGCGGGCGGCGGGCGTGCGGGTGACCTTCGACGATGGCGACGCGAAGATCGGCTACAAGATCCGCGAGTGCCACGGCAAGAAGGTGCCGTACATGGCCGTGATCGGCGCCAAGGAGACCGAGGACGGCACCGTGGCCATCCGGTCCCGTGACGACGGCGACCTCGGCACCATGACGGTCGCCGACTTCGTCGAGAAGGTCCGGTCGGAAGGGGTGGTCCCCTTCTGACCCTCCGTCAGGAGACCCGGATGAGCTCCGTCGTCGTCGCAGGGGGAACGTCGGTCGTGGGACGCGCGCTCGTCGGGCGGCTCGCGTCCGCCGGCCACGAGGTCCGCGTGCTCTCGCGGTCCTCGACCGACCTCCGCGCCGACGTCACGCGGCCCGAGACCCTCCGCGGCACCCTGGACGGCACGGACGTCCTCTACAGCCTCGTGGGCGCCTCGCTCGCCCCGCGGCCCCTGTTCCCCGAGCAGACCTTCGAGGCCATCGACCGTGACGGCAACCTCGCCCTGCTCGCCGAGGCCGAGCGGGCCGGCGTCTCCAGGGTGGTGTACCTCTCGGTGTTCGGCGACTACGACCGGCCCCTCGTGTACGTCGACACGCACCGGGCCGTCGAGCACGCCCTCGCCGCCAGCCCGATCCCGTCGACGGCCGTGCGACCCACCGGGTTCTTCGGCGAGCTCGCGTTCCTCGAGGCCTTCCGCCTCCTGGCCCCCCGCGTCGGTGACGGGTCCGCCCGCACCAACCCGATCCACGAGGAGGACCTCGCCGACGTGCTCGCGGGTGTGCTCCACGACGGGCCCGCCGTGCTGGGCTGCGGGGGACCCGAGGTGCTCACGAGGTCCGAGATCACGGCACGGTTGGCGGGGTCGCCCGTGCAGGTGCCCGTGCCGCCCGCCCTCCTCCGTCTGCAGGCCGGGCTGCTCCGTCCGGTGCTCCCCCGGCTCGCCGCCATCGTGGACTTCGTGGGGTACGTGCTCACCCACGACGGCATCGCGCCGCCGACCGGCTCGCGGACCCTGCCGACCCCGCTATAGTCCGGGCATGGAGCTGGTCGTCCCGCCCTCGCTCGCCGACCGCGTGCAGTTCGCACAGGGCGTGCTCCGCTTCCGGCGCGACCCGCTCGGCAGGGTCGCCCGACGTGTCGCCGCGGTCGGAGCCGCCCTGCCCTTCCAGAGCCTGTCGCCGCTCGGGGAGGTCCAGGTGTCGAAGGACGGCGTGTTCGTGGGCTGGGGACGACGCCAGATCCCGCACGTCGGCCAGGCCCTCCGGCTGGTCGGCGACCCCGGCCACCCTGCCAACCTGTTCGTCAACGGGGCCGCCGAGCCCCTCCTCTACGCGGCGCTCCAGCCTCCCGGCGACCTCCCGTGGACCACGGCCGACGTCCTCTGGCTGGGCCGCTCGGCGGCCCTCCTCCTCGGCATCCCCTGGTGGGTCGAGTGGGACCGGAAGGGCTGGGACCGCTGGAACCGCGACCCCATCCTGCGTGGCCGCACGGCCCTCGACATCGCGCTGGAGCGCAGCGAGCGAGACCACACCATGCTCCACACCTACCGCCTCGAGGAGCCCCCCGGCTCCGTCGCCCTCGACGCGGCCGAGTACACCCTGCGCGGGAACACCTTCCAGCCCCTCCGGCTGCGGATGGAGGCCACCCAGCTCCGCTCGACGAGCTGGACCATCGCCTGGGAGTCCATCCACGGCGTGGCCACCGTGTTCGAGCACGAGCGCGGCCGTCATCGGCCCACCGGGTTCCTGAAGGTCTCCTTCTACGACCGGGTCCTCGACCTCCTCGTCGTGCCCGAGGTCACCGAGATCGAGGCGGTCTGGCTGCGCTGGCTGGAGGACGCCATCCGCACGCGCTGCCGGCAGTACGTGCGCCCCGAGGGCAGCGCCGCGGACATCCCGCCTCCCCTGCAGTCGCTGCGGTCGGGGTGATCAGCGGGCG
>JACKEQ010000103.1 GCA_020632885.1 Alphaproteobacteria bacterium
GCCAACCTCGCCGCCCAGCGCGCCCAGCTCGACGCCCTGAAGCTCGACGTCCGGGTCGAGGTCGAGCGCGCCCGCCTCGGCGTCCTCGCCGCCAAGGCCGCCCTCGAGGCCGCGGCCGACGCCACCGACGCCGCCCGCGCCCGCCTCCGCCTCGCCGAAGGCCGCTACGAGACCGGGGTCGGCAACATCATCGAGCTGAGCGATGCGCAGGTTGCGTTGACGACGGCGGAGGCCCAGGCCATCCAGGCGGAGTACAACCTGGCGACGGCGCGGGCGACCTTGATGAAGGCGCTCGGGAGGGCGTAGGTTCGGGACCCGAGCAGCTGCTTCGAGCCCCCAAGGCCCACGCCCCGCTCGCTCACCTCGCGCGGGTGACCACCTCGACCATCGCGTTCGCGAGAGCCCGAGCGCCTCCGACGTTGAAGTGCACGTCGTCGTACAAGTGGTGTTCGTCCCCCGGCATGGTCCGGGCCAGGTCTACGAGCGTCGCCCCGGTCGCCCCGGCGACCTTTCGTGTAACCTCGTTGTAGCGATCGAGCGCGTCCGCCATCGCCTCCGCGGAGTAGCGCTTGCCGCCGTGGCAGAGCATCCAGTGCCACGCCTCGAGCTTGCCCTCGGTCCGCCAGGAGTGGGGCTGGGTCATCAGCACCGCCCGAGCCCCCGCTGCCTGTGTGACGCGCACCAAGGTCCGCAGGTTCTGGGCGTACGCGTCGGTGGACAGCGGTGGGAGGGGCTTTGGCGGAAGCGCGGCGCACGATCTCGCCGCGCTCTGGTAGTGGGTCTCGATCACCGGGTCGTCCGGGTCCCAGCGGCGAAGGCGACCGACGCCTACCGCCGCAACGACCAACCGGCCCAGCTGGAGCCGGGTCGCTGCGAGCCGAAGGAGTGAGCCCATGGTGAGGTCCACCGTCTGGTCCGGGTGGAGGTGCGCGTAGTCCTCGCCCCGCAACCCCGCGATCAGGTCGTTCACGCCTACGAGGAAGAAGACGAAGTCCGGCTTCAAGTGCACGATGCGTTGGCTGAGGATCGCGACGTGATCGAAGGTCGCGTCCCCGGAGTGCCCAGCGTTCTCAACGATGAACGGGCTCGCGGTAGAGGTCTGCGTCAATGCATCTTGCATGAGCGTCGCTGGGTTCCCTTCGACGCCGAGCACCATGCACTCCATGGTGGAGCCACCCACGAGGAAGATCCGCCGCGCGTCCTCGGACGCCCGCTCGAGGTCTGCGCCGACGAAGCCCTGGGCGTTGGTCTGGAATCGGTGAACCCCGTCGACCCCCGAGAGCCCCGGCTCCGCCTTGGCTGTCATGTGGAACTCGGGCTCATGGCGGTTCGGCACGTATGCGCCGAGCTCGATCCGCCGCTGATTCGGGTACGGGTCTCCGAGTGGATACAGCCAACGCAAGAGGAGCTCGAGGACCGCCCCGGCGACCACGAGGGACGCGAGCACGAGCCGCCAGTTGGTATTTCGTGGTCGAGTCACGACTAGAAGACATCCACGAGCCCGAGCAGGCTCGGCACCGTCGCAGGCGTGGTTCCACGGGGCATCGTGTCTCCGTAGCCGGTCTGGCCATGGGACGCATCGCCCCAGCACTTGATCCCGCCAGAGCTGAGCCGTACGCAGGTGAAGAAGCCCCCCGCCGCGACGCCCTCGATCGGGGCGCCAGCGGAGATCGAGGGGAGGTCCGTGGGTCGCTCAGTGGAGAGCGCGCCGCGGGGGTCGGCGTCCCCGTACCCGAGCTGCCCCTCTGCGTTGCGCCCCCAGCACCGGAGATCCTGGGGACCGAAGAGGGCGCAGGTGTGGGCACCTCCAGCTTCCAGCGCCGTCGGCACGGCGGGCATGACCAGTGGGAGCTGGCTGGAGGGAAGCTCGCTGTCGCCGATGGCGTCCGCGCTCCCGTAGCCCAGGCGCCCTTCGGCGCCGGAGCCCCAGCAGCGCACTCCGTTGCCCGCAAGCAGGACACAGGTGTGGGCGCCCGTCGCAGGGAACAACGTGCGCGTGCTCCCACCGAGCGAGACCGGAGCATGAAGGGAGGGCTCGTTGTTCGTACCCACGCCCACGTCGACCTGGTCTCCGTACCCGAGCTGACCGAGCTGGGCATCGCCGAAGCACCGCACGTCGCCACCCTCGAGCAGGACGCAGGTGTAGCGACTTCCACCAACCAGGGACACCACCGGCGCGGCGGTGGGCGAGACGGAGACGAGACCCGCTTGCGACAGGCTGGTCACGGCCGACGTACCCACCTCGGTGACCAGACCGGCGTAGCCGATCTGACCGAACTCGTTGCTGCCCCAGCATTGGACCCCGCCCGAGGCCAGGAGCGCACACGTGTGAGAGAAGCCTGCCGCGAGCGCGATCGCCGGCCCCTGGAGCGCGACGTCGGGCAGGGCCGAGGGCACCGAACCCGGAGTGCCCCCACGCTCGAGCACGTCGTCATAGCCCAGCTGCCCCTCCGACCCCCGCCCCCAACACCGCACCGCCCCGCCCTGCAGGATCGCGCATGTGTGGGAGAAGCCCGGCGCCACCACCTCGACCCCGGCGCCAACGTCCACCCCGCCCGGCGCCCCCTGATTCGGTGTCTCAGTGTCACCGATGTCGTTGCGGTGTCCGTAGCCCAGCTGGCCCTGATCGTTCTGGCCCCAACAGCGCAGGTCTCCTTGCGCGTTGGTCGCGCACACGTGCCAGAACCCCGCCACCAGCTGTGGCTGGAACTCGAAGAGCGCGGTGACCGTTCGCGACTGGTCCATGGCGACGGTGCAGGACGCCGCGGTCCCCTGACACGCGCCACTCCAGCCCGCGAAGCGGTAGTTGCGCTGGGGCTCGGCGGTGAGCGCGACCTGCGCGCCGAGCACGAAGTCGGCGCTGCACGACACCCCGCAGTCGATCCCGCTCGGGCTGCTCACCACGACGCCCAGGCCGGGGCCGCCGAGCGAAACTGCAAGGGTCCGGCGCTCGCGGCTGAACTGCGCGCTGACGTCGTGCGCCCGGGTCATCGCCACAACGCAAGCGCCCATGCCCGAGCACGCCCCGCTCCAGCCTGCGAACTCGGATCCCGAGTCGGGCGTCGCGCTCAGGGTCACCTCCGTCGCATGGACGAATGACGCCTCGCAGGTCGGACCACAGTCGATGCCTGCAGGCTGGGACGAGACCCGCCCGGCTCCGTCGCCGGTCTTCGTGATCGTGAGGGTCCAGCTCAGGCGGGCGAACGTCGCCTCCAGCGTCCGATCGTCGTCCAGGCTGACCTCGCAGGCCAGGCCCCTGCATGACGGCTCGGACCACCCCACGAAGACGGCGCCCTCCGCCGCGCTCGCGGTCACCGTCACCGTGCTGCCCAACGGGAAGGCAGCCTCGCAGGTCCCGGGGCAATCCAGCCCCTCTGGGTTGGAGCGCACGCGGCCCAGCCCCTCACCGCGAAGCGCAACACTGAGGGTGCGGCTCCCCGGGCCGCCATCCGGCCCCGCGTCCTGACCTGCGTCCTCCACCCCACCATCCGCTGTGGCGTCCAGGGTCAGGGACGCGTCGGGAAGCTGCACTTCACCGCAGCTGGCACACAGAGCCACGAAGGCCAACAACGCGCTCGCGCTCCAGGTACTCATGAGTGCCTTCATTTCTCGTCCGTCCTCTCGCGCTGGCGCTCACCAGCACCGGCCCGGCGCCCGAGGCTCATCCGTCCGTGCTGCTGCGTCAAGTGCTCGCCATTCCCCGCTACACCACCCGCTTCGGCCTCAAGTCCATCATCGCCTCCCCCTGCATCGCGCAGAGCAGATCCTCCGGCGTCACCCAGCCGCCCAGCAGCCGCCCCCGCACCCCGTACGCCCCCCGCAGGCGCTCCCGCACCGCGTCCACGAACCTCGGGTCGTCACCCTCGACGAGCAAGAGACCTTGCAGGCCAGGATCCGCCACCAGGGTGATCGTCACCGCCGGGAGGTGGGGCAAGGGCACCGGGCAACGGGCGGTGACGCGGAAGCGGATCATCGCAGGCCTCCGTCGAGGAGGCCGAGGATGAGGAGGAAGTGCTCGGGGTCGCGCTCGTAGAGCTGGGCCATGCGGGCGCCGGAGGCGAAGTGCTCGAGGCCCATCGCGAGG
>JACKEQ010000104.1 GCA_020632885.1 Alphaproteobacteria bacterium
GCCCTCCAGCCCGTGCTCGGGCTGGACGGCGAGACCATCGCGGGTTCCTGCGATCGCACCTGGGCCGATGCGGACGCCGTCCTGTACGGCGAGAACGGCAGCCAGATCGGCGAGGTCTTCGGCGCGGGGGACGTCGATGGTGACGGGCACGCCGACGTCGTGACCGGCCGTGGCTACGGGACTCCGCGGACAGCGGTGACCCTCTGGACGGGCGTGTCGACCGGGCGTTCCACCGAGGCAGACGCGACAGGGGTCTGGCAGACCTCCTCGCTCACGTACACCACGATGGGTGCGGTGGGCGACGCGAACGGCACCGGTTCCCTGTTCACGGTCCGCGCGGCGCGGCTGCCCGGCGACACCAACAACGTCGGTGCCATCCACCTCCTCGATGGGTCCGCCATCAGCGGGGACCCCCGCGCAGACGCCGTCGCCACTCTCCATGGGACCTTCTCGAAGTCGCTCGGCGGCGTGGCGCCGGCTGGAGACGTGGACGGGGATGGCTTCGACGACTTCTGGGTCGGAGCCCCTACGGACCTCTCGGGGACAGGAGACGGCTACAGCTACCTGTTCCGCGGCCCACTGGCCGGAGGGACGCTGGATGTCGCCTCTACGGCGAACGTGACGTTCCAGAACACCGCCGCCCTCTCCAGCGGGTCTGGCACCGCGGCGGCGCGGTTCGGCGACGTGAACGGTGACGGCATCACCGACGCCGTGATCGGGCAGGTCTGGGCAAGCGATCTGCGCGGGGTCACGTACGTGGTTCACGGCCCGCTGAGCGGTTCCTACGCGCTGCCGGCCCAGGCGGACGCCGTGATCCGCGGCTCTGCCCAGGCACGGTTCGGGCGGCTCGGGCTCGCGGTCGTCGATGTCGACGGTGACGGATTCGACGACCTCGTGGCCGGCGCGGAACGCGATGGTGCGAACGGGACCGAGGCGGGCGCGGTGTTCGTCATCCGGGGCTCCGCGAGCGGCCTGCCGAGCGGCGACGCGCGAAGCCTGGCCTGGATGGAGGTCCGCGGGCGCGAGGCGGGCGACCGGCTGGGGGACTATCTCGACGCTGTGGACCTCGACGGCGACGGCGACCCCGATCTCGTGGCCGGCGCCAAGTGGGCCCGCGGGCACGCCGGTCAGGTCGTGGTCTTCCGCGACTTCCGGCCGGGAGTGTTCACGCTCGACGACGCGGACGTGGCCCTCGACTTCCAGGCGGGCGAGGAGGCCGGAAGGGTGCACGTGCTCGGCGACGTGGACGGTGATGGCCACACAGACCTCGGGGTGGCGGCAGTCGGCGGGCGCGACCCCGGTCGGCCCGGAGAGTCCGGGCATGGTGCGGCCTACCTGTTCTACGGTCCGTTCTGACCGTCAGGCCCGCCGCGCCTCCCAGGTGGCGCAGAGGGCCACGAGCTCGGCGAACGACGCCTCGATCACCGCTTGGCGCTCCGCCTTGAACTCCGGGCCGGCCAGGCCGTCGAAGTAGGTGCCCCAGCCCTCGATCCAGGCCGCGAGCACGGGCTCGACCTCGCTCTTCGGCGGCAGGTCCCACCCCGAGAACGCCGGGGTGCCGGCCATGTGCAGCAACCACGTCAGGTCGACGAACAGCGCGTCGTAGCCGTACTCGTCGGCCTCGCGGCTCGACGGGTCGCGCAGGGCGTCCCACACCCGACCCACCAGCTCCGCCGACCGCTCCGACACGGTGTCCAGGGCGCCGTCGCTGTCCAGATGCCCGCTCCCCCACGTCCCCATGGCGTCCTCCCCGACATGTCGATATCCCGATGGCTCCGAGAGGACCCCATGCCGAGAATCGAGGAGACCCCGGGCCGCTTGCCGCCGCCCTGGGTGTGGTCTGCGGGTGTCGTCCTGTTGTGGCTCGCCGCGGGTGTCCTGTATGCCACGGGCTCGCCGCACCGCGACAAGTGGGAGAGGGTGCGGATCGCGCAGCTCCGGCAAGACCCGACCGCCCGGAACCGTGAGGCACAGCTCGCCGCCGTGGATGAAGAGGACCGGGAACATCGCCAACGGGCCGTCACCGCCTGGCTCGCCTCGAGCCTCCTGGTCGGCCCCCTGGCGCTCGGGGTGTTCTGGTTCGCGCCGCGCGAGGACGACTGACCCTCGTCAGCGCGCGCCGGTCTGGATGCGCCAGAGCCGGGCGTACGGACCACCTGCGGCGGCGAGGTCCTCGTGGGTCCCGCGCTCCACGATGCGGCCGTCCTCCACCACCACGATGTGGTGTGCATTCCGCACCGTCGAGAGCCGGTGGGCGATGACCAGCACCGTGCGCCCCACCGCCAGGCGCTCCAGGCTCCGCTGGATGGCGGCCTCCGTCTCGTTGTCGACCGCACTGGTGGCCTCGTCCAGGACCAGCACCGGCGGGTTCTTCAGCACCGCGCGCGCCAACGCCAGCCGCTGCTGCTGGCCGCCCGAGAGCTTCACGCCCCGCTCGCCGATCGGCGTGTCCCAGCCCTGGGGCAGGGCGCGCACGAAGGCCAGCGCCTCCGCCGCCTCCGCAGCGGCCTCGAGCTCCTGGAGCGTGGCACCCGGCTTGCCGAGGCGCACGTTCTCCGCGACGGTGCCGGCGAACAGGAAGGTGGACTGCGACACCAGCCCGACCGCACCGCGCAGATCGCGGAGGTCGAGGTCCCGGACGTCGTGCCCATCGAGCGTCACCCGACCCGACGTCGTGTCGTAGAAGCGCAGCAGCAGCCGGATGAGGGTGGACTTGCCGGACCCCGTGGGACCCACGATGGCCACGGTCTGGCCCGCAGGCACCTCGAGGGTCACGCTGTCCAGCGTCTGCTCGCGGCCGGGGTAGGCGAACCCCACGTCCTCGAAGCGCACGTCACCCCGGACCTCGGGGAGCGCCGTGCCGCCGCTCTTCAGCGTCACGGGTGTGTCGAGCAGGTCGAGGATGCGCGCGGTGGAGGCCATGGCCCGCTGGTAGAGGTCGACCGTCTGACCGAGCCCCGTGAGCGGCCAGAGGAGCCGTTGGGTCAGGAACACCAGCGTGCTGTAGGCACCCACCTCGATGGTACCGGCGAGGGCCTGGTGCCCTCCGACCACGAGGGTGGCGGTGAACCCGACCACGATGGCCATGCGGATGAGGGGCGAGAAGGCGGCGGAGAGCGCGATGGCGCCGCGGTTCGCGGAGCGGTAGGCGTCCGAGAGCCCCTCCAAGCGGGCGGCCTCGGCGGTCTCGGCCGTGAACGACTGGATGGTGGCGATGCCCGAGAGGTTGTTGGCGAGCTGGCCGTTCACGTCGGCGGCACGGGCGCGCACCTCGGCGTAGCGGGGCCCGATGCGCGCCTGGAAGGCGAAGCTGCCCGCCAGGATGACGGGGATGGGCAGCATGGCGAGGGCGGCGACGGTGGGGGACACCCAGAAGAACGCGACGCTCACGGCCACCATGGTGGTGCCGATCTGGATGAGGCTGTTGGCGCCGCCGTCGAGGAAGCGCTCGAGCTGGTTCACGTCGTCGTTGAGCACGGCCATGAGGCCGCCCGTGCTCCGCTCGTGGAACCAGGCCTGATCGAGCTGCTGGACGTGGCGGTAGGCGTCCATGCGGAGGTCGTGTTGCAGGGTCTGGGCGAGGTTTCGCCACATCCACTCGAACGCGTACTCGAACACGGACTCCAGAGCCCAGACGACCACCGTGAGCACGGCGATGACGACGAGCTGGTCGCCCACGTCCTCGACCCCGAGGCGACCGAGCCACGAGGTCCGCTTCTCGACCACCGTGTCCACGGCGAGCCCGATGAGCAGGGGCGGCGCGAGGTCGAAGAGCTTGTTGAGGACGCTGAACGCGCTGGCCGCGACGATGCGGCTCCGATGGGCGTCCGCGTAGGTGAGGAGTCGGAGGAGGGGTGCAGGCATGGAACGCGGTAACGCAGTGTGCTGTGGGGCCTCGCGACGTTGTCGATCCTCGGCTGGCGACGCGGATCACGAGCGAGTAGGGTGGTCGCCTGGAGTCTCCATGCGCCTGTCCATCGTCCTCGTCGCGCTGCTCGCATGCCGTGGTCGCCCATCCACGCCGGTCGAAGCGGACACGGACGCGGACGCGGACGCG
>JACKEQ010000105.1 GCA_020632885.1 Alphaproteobacteria bacterium
TAAGAGTGGCCTTCCTTCCTTCTGGTGGCATCTGAGTCCGCTGGTGCACACGAGCACCACGAGGACCGTGTCGGCAGCATCGAGACTCATCGCGGACACCGGCCTCTGGTGTGGGTGACTCATCCCTCCCGGGCGCGCGGCTGGACGCTGCGGGTGCGCGCCTCCCTGGGCGAGCTACACCGTGAGGTCGAGTACGAGCTGGGCAGCGTAGCTCCAGCGACCACCACGCCGTTCGAGATCGCGTTCGGGCCGGAGCTGAAGCTCCACGAGCTGGCCGAGAACTACGTGACGGTCGCCAACCTCACTCTGGTGCGGCAGGGCGACACCGCCACACCCGATGGACACCAAGATCTCGGGCAGGTCTACCTCGCCTGGTTCGAGGGCTCGGACGTCCCGGAGGTGTGGTCCAGGGTGGAAGCGACCGAGCTCGCACCATGGGGACTGCTACAGGACCCAGATGGCGTGGGAGAGCGCCTGCGTGCGGCTGGTGTGCCCGAGGATGGCTTCCTCGCTGCCCCCATTCGCCATCCGTCCGTCGACTTCGAGCCTGCGGCTGAGAGGTTGTTCCATCCGGCAGACTGGCACGCCACCCCTGAGGCGTCCCCACCGCTCGGCGACCCACTCGGAGTGGACACGGACACCCATCGCCCGGTTGGAGGTGCCCAGTGATCGCGCTGCTGCTGGGGACGGCTGGCGCGGCCGTGGTGAACGCCGACCTCTGCTTCAGGGTCCCGAACAACCTGAACACCGAACCGACCTACGCCGACTACTTCACCGACACGACGGCCACCCGAGTCCTCCGCGGAGTGTGGGTGATCGCAGCCTCGCCCAATCATGTCGCGTACGGCTACGCCGACTCGCTCGGTGCTGATCGGGGCTGTGTGCACTTCCAGCTCCACGACAACGCGCAGTACGTGGTGCAGGTGCAGTCGGTCGCCTACATCGAGGGCCGTCCCGTTCGGATCGAGGACGACGCGGGGAGTCCAATGCTCTCCGTACCCGCGGATGCGTCGTTCACACCCACCGCCGGCCAGCACTGGTACACGCTGAACGGCGACCCCTACTGGGATCAGCTCGTGCTGTTCGGTTGGATGTTCGCCAGGGAGGATTGGACCATTCCCGCGGGCTCGTCCTACACCGTCAGGGTGGTGAACAAGGACGAGGACGACGGAGATGGCGGCCCACCTGATGGGAACCTGGACTGCTGTTACCACTCGGGAGGAGAGATCGTCATCGGTGCCACCCGGAGCATGGGGGTCGTGGCCCACGAGGGTGGTCACTGGATCCAGTGGGCACTCAATGGGAAGCGCAACAACAACAAGAACTACAACGCCGACGTGTCCAACTGCGACACGGTGGGCCCCGTGAACAACGGGCAGCAGGCAAAGGGCGCCTGGTTCATCGACCGTGAGCACGACAGTGCTGCAGCCGTCGAGGGATTCGCCAACTTCGTCTCGGCGTGGATGTGGAACAGGCGCTGGGAGAACGACTGCGCGGTGAGGGACGCCCGCGGTGCAAACTATGATCTCAGTGCGGACAACCTGCCCGACAACAACCACAATGGCGTGCTGGGAAACATGAGTTGTGAGTCGGCGCCCAACGACTACAACTCCAATGGAGCCTACGATCCAGGCGATGAGGCGAACTGGGAACCGAATGTCGATGCCAAGGACTGGCTCCAGGACATGCACGACGAGACGACCACCAACTGCCAGCAGACGATGGTCGGCTACTCGACCGTCTACGACTGGACCCGCTTCTTCTGGGACGTGACTACCGATGAGGGGCTCACGCCATCCGAGATTGCCGAGATCTGGACAGAGGCTCGAGCCTACAGCTGGGACCCCGTCGTGGGGGGTTCCGGCAGCTCGAACGACCCTATCCGCCGGATGGAGGACGCTTTCGATGCCCTCGGCCATGGGGCCGCGTTCGACAACCAGAAGAACAACGGCCTGGATCACTACTGATGCGCACACTCACTCTCCTGTTGCTCGCCGCATGTGACCCGATGCCCTGCGACGCTCTGTCCAACTGCAGCGAGCTCGTGCCTTTCGACCTCGCCCTCCCTCCTCCACCGCAGGGTGCCGAGTGGCGTCCCGGCGAAGATGGTGTGGAAGCCGTGCGCATGGGACCCGGTGGCTCCTGGACTGCCATGGTCACGGCAACGGGCTGGCTGCCGGACCACCTACCGCTGCCCGATGCGTCCGAGGCCAGCCCGACGACCTTCTTCATAGGAGACTCGGGCGGAGGAACGGAAGTCCTCGGCGAACACGTGCACGAGGGAAGGCAGCTGACGACGTCCCGCCAGCCCTATGTCGCCCGTCGCTCGGTCCATGGTCACGAACCGGCAGTCTGGCTCGGGGGCCACTCCACAGTGCCACTTGGGGGGACATTGCTCTCCGGCGAGCTCGCCAGCCGCGTCGAAGCCACCGACGTGACCCAGAGCGAGGCCACCGAACGCTGCGGTGACCTCACCGGCGACGGCATCCAGGAGAGCTGCGACTTCAGTACGATTCGAGATCCTGCGTCAGGTGACGAGCTGCAGCTGGAGGATGACCTCCACCTCCTCCAGTCGCTCCCGGGTCCGCCGACGGTCTTCGCGAGCCCCCGAAGCTCCACCGGGCAACACCTCCTGTGTGCGAGCCAGGTCTTCGTGCCGGGGACGACCGTGCACACGGCAGACCTGCCCTGTACCGAGACGTGGTTCGAGCAGCCCTTCGCACCCCACCGAGCCGACGATCTCGACGGCGACGGCACCACGGACGTCGCGGTCGGGTTGGAGGACCACGCCACTGTCTGGAGCCCCACGTCTGGCGTTCTCGCGAGCGTCACCCACCTGGGCGGGGAGTTGGCCCTCCGACCGGCGCTCGGCGACTTCGATGGCGACGGCAGCACGGATCTCGCCGTGCCGTTCCGCGCGATCCAGGACGGCCAGCCGGGCTTCGCGGTGCACGTGTTCAGGAGCCCCTCCGGCAACGTCACCACAGCAGACTCCGACCGGCAGTGGGTCGCTCCGGTGATGTTCGACGCCACGGCGCCGTACACCAACGCCGTGCGTGGCATGGTGGCGGTCGACCTGGACGGAGACGGCGCCGACGAGCTCGTGCTCACCGGGTCCCTAGCCGAACACCACGTCTGGGTGATCCCCGATCCCCTCGACTGAGCGTCGCCCCGATCAGACGTCCTCCGGGAACGACGTGGGCGCGTCGTCGAAGGTCTCCGGCGCCGGCGCCAGCCGCGAGAGCCGCGCCGAGAGCCCCGCGGCATCCGGCCGGTGGTCGGGGTCGTCCGCCAGGCACGCGCGCAGCACGTCTCCGAGCGCACCCGGCACCGCACCCCGGGGCGGCAACGACCCCGTGAGCGCCAGCCACCCCACGACCCCGAGGGCGTAGACGTCCGTTCGCGGGCCCACCTCCAGGCCCCGCGCCTGCTCCGGCCCCATGAAACCGGGCGTCCCGATGACCGCGCCCACCCGCGTCAGGGTCTCCAGCGACGAAGCGTCCAGCGTCGCGGGGTCGTCGGTCACGTCGTCGCGCAGCCGGGCGATGCCGAAGTCCAGCAGCTTCACGCCCGGTGCCGTGTCCGTGAGCATGATGTTGCCGGGCTTCACGTCCCGGTGCACCACACCGCGCGCGTGGGCCGTCGCCAGCGCGTCCGCCAGGGTGCGCAACATGCCCGCCACCTCGTCCTGCCCGAGGTTCCCGCGCTGTAGGCGGGCCGCCAGCGTCTCCCCGCGCACGAGCTCCTGGACCTGGAACAGCGTGCCGTCGGTGTCGAGGTCCACATGGAGCATCCGCACGATGGCCGGGTGCTCCAGGGACGCCACGAGCTCCGCCTCGCGCAGGAAGCGCCGCAGCAGGCTCGTCGGGGCGTCGAGGTCCGCGCGCACCAGCTTGACGGCCACCGGCTGCCCCGTGACCCGGTCGACCCCCGCGTACACCGCACCCATCCCGCCGCTCCCGAGCGTGTCGCGCAGCTCGAAGCGGTCGGCGAGCACCCG
>JACKEQ010000106.1 GCA_020632885.1 Alphaproteobacteria bacterium
CCCGTCCGCTACCGCGACATCATGCGGGCCGTGGAGCGTCGCCGGCGGAAGCGGTGATCCGGGTCGTGGGTGCGGCCATCGTGCGCGATGGGGCCGTGCTGGCGGCCCTCCGGGGGCCCTCGATGTCCGCGCCGGGCCTGTGGGAGCTGCCGGGTGGCAAGGTGGAGCCCGGGGAGTCCGACCGCGAGGGGCTGGCGCGCGAGCTGCGCGAGGAGCTCGGTGTGGACGTGGTGGTCGGGGAGCACCTCGGCACCGGGAGCCACGGGCGGGTCGAGCTCCACGTCTACGTCGCCACGCTGGTGTCCGGCGAGCCGGTCGCCCGCGAGCATGCGGAGCTGCGCTGGGTGGGGCCCGATGCCCTCGGCACGCTGGGATGGGCCCCTGCAGACCGACCCGTCCTGAAGCCGCTCGCTACCCTCCTGCGGCAAACGCGGTAGAACATCACAGGAGGCACGCCCTTGACCCTGATGCTCTTCGCGCTCGTCGGTTGCGAGAACGGTCTCACGCTCCCGCCCGACGACGGCGGCGGCTACAGCGGGCCTCTCAAGCCCAACCTGAAGCTCAAGGTGCGCCCGCGTCGCAACCTCCTCCCGGGGTTCGACAGCTCGCCGCCGCCCCCGGAGCCGGCGATCTACGCGTCGCAGTGTGACGACCTCTCGGACGGCGGCGTGATCGCCGGTCCCGACTGCGCGACCGCGGAGATCTCCTGCGGCGACACCGTCATCGGGCACACGATCGGCGGCGTGGAGCGCTACGACACCCGGTTCTACGAGCGCAACTTCTGTACGCCCGCCCTCACGAACCACGACGGTGGCAACGAGCGGGTCTACAAGCTCACGCTGCCGCCGGGCGACCACAAGGCGTTCGTCTACCTCGACACGCCCTGCGCGGACCTCGACATCGCGGCCATGAAGATCACGCAGGAGACGTGCCCGACCGAGGGCAGCATCATCCACCAGTGCGAGATGTACCCGAAGGACGGCACCACGCGCGAGAAGCTCGAGCTCGTCAGCCAGAAGCACAGCGTGTGGTGGATCGTGGTCGAGGGCAAGCCCGGCCAGGAAGGGCCCTTCGCGCTGCACGTCCAGTGCCGGAAGGGCGTGATCTAGTATGGTCGGCCCGGAGGTCTGCACGTGAGCCACACCGTCCACTGCCCGTCCTGCGGCGGGCCCGTCGAGGTCCGCAGCCGCGCGATCCAGCTCGCTGTGTGCCCGTTCTGCGATCAGAGCATCGTGCTCACCCCCGAGGGCGCGCAGGCCGGCGGCAAGGTGGCCGCCCTGGCCGACATGTTCACCGAGCTCTCCACGGGGGCCGCCGGGATGCTCCAGGGGCGCACGTTCCAGGTGGCCGGTCGGGTCCGCTACGCGTGGAGCGACGGCTACTGGGACGAGTGGGCCGTGTGGTTCGACGACGGCACCGAGGGCTGGCTCCACGAGGACGAGGGCGAGCTGTCGCTGCTGCGCCAGGTCCCGCTGGAGGGGCCCGTGAGCCTCCAGACCGCACGGGTGGGCAAGACCCTCCGGGTCAACGGCACGGACGTCTACGTGACGGAGATGCGCTCGGCCACCGTGAAGGGGGCAGAGGGCCAGGTCCCGCGTGGGGTCGCGCCGGGCCAGCAGCTCCAGTACGTCGACGGCAAGGTGTCCGGCCAGCACTGGATGCTCGAGCTGGTCGACGGCGAGCTGGAGCTGTTCGTGGGCGATCGGCTCCCGGACGACGCTCTGGAGGTCCACGGAGCCTGATGGCGAAGGTCCGCGCCAAGACCCTCACGTGTCCGAGCTGCGGCTCGGCCGTGCCCGTCCGCAACGTCTTCAAGGCGAAGCTCGTCGTGTGCCCGTCGTGCGACAGCCAGCTCGACCTCACGACCCCCGACTTCCAGGTGCTCGGCAAGCTCCCGGACCGCGCGCCCCCGCAGGATGCCGTGTGTCTGGGCCTGAAGGGGAAGCTCGAGGACGGTCGGGCCTTCGAGATCGTCGGGCGGCTCCGGTTCACGGACTACGACGACGAAGAGTCCTGGTTCTGGGACGAGTGGCTGCTCCTGGCCGAGAACGGCGAGTACCTCTGGCTCCAGGAGGAGGGGCGGAGCTTCGAGCTGCACACCCGCTTCGTCCCGGACAACCCGCCGGACCTCGACACCCTGAACAGCTCGCGCCTCCTCGCGATGGACGGCACCGAGTACCGCGTGAAGGAGCGGGGCACGCCGAGGATCAGCTACGTCGAGGGCGAGCTCACCTGGAGGGCGAAGGTCGGCGACTCCGTCGCGTACATCGACGCGCGCGGGCCCGGAGGCGGGTTCGGCGTCGAGTTCACCGACGACGAGATCGAGTTCTTCCGTCGCAAGCGGCTGTCGCGGTTCGAGGGCTACCGTCTGGTCGGGCTCCAGGAGCTCCTCGACCTCGAGGACCGCCGCGACGAGCTGCGCGCCGAGTACCAGAAGGGCCCCAAGGCCATGGGCTGCGGCGGGATGATCATGGCGGGCGGCGCGCTCATGGCGTTCTTCCTGTTCGTGGTGCTCTCGGGTGTCGGGGGCTACGCCGCGCGCTCCACGTCCAGCTCCACCGTCGACGTGGCCTCCCTGCAGGCGGGCAAGGAGCTCGGGAAGGCGAAGCTCTCTGCGGGCTCGGAGTACCGCCTGGACTTCGACGCCGTGGTGCACCCGAGCGCCTCCACCGCCGACCTCGCCGTGCGCGACCCCCGGGGCGTCGACCACGTCGTCCTGAAGGTGAGCAACCTCCAGAAGACCGGCCCGGCCGACCTCGCCCTCGGCTTCCGCGCCGAGCAGGACGGTGAGCACGTGCTCCACATCAAGGGCACCGCGGGCAGCCTCGCGCTCCCATCCGGCACGGCCACGCCGGGGTCCTCCAGCACCGGCCTCACCAACGTCCGCTGGTCGGTGAAGTCCCGCCCCATCCGCCCCGACGGCTTCGTCCTCGTCGGGCCGATCCTCCTCCTCGGCGCTCTCGCGTTCTTCCTGCTCGGGGCGGGCCGCACGTCCGCTGCGTCCGCGCGTGCTGCGCGCGAGTACCGCAGGCTCCGCGCCGAGCTGATCGAGGAGATCCACCGCAAGTCCCGCGTCCAGGAGAGCTGATGCGCATCGCGTCCTTCCTGCTCACCGGCATCCTCCTCCTGCTCGGCGGCATCATCGGGCCCACGGCGTGTCACGCGCCGCGGCTCTCCCAGGTGACCGCGCAGTCGGTGCGTGTCCGCAGCGTCGTCCAGAAGTCCAGCAGCAGCCGCGGTGGCGGCGGGCGCTTCATCTTCTCCGGCGGCAGCTCGGGTCGCTCCAGCAGCTCTTCCAGGTATTCGTCCGGCGGCGGCTTCAGCTCCGGAAAGTGAGGTATCCAGGTATGAACCGCAAGTTCGCTCCAGTCCTGCTCGCCGGGTGCGCGCTGCTCGTGTCCACGTCCGCGTTCGCCAACGACGGCCCGACGCTCAACCTCATGGGGATCGCGGCGTCCGTGCTCTACGGCTTCCTCGGCATCCTGCTGGCGGTGGTCGGCTACAAGGTGTTCGAGCTCGTCCTGCCCTTCGACGTGACGAAGGAGCTCTCGGAGGACGACAACCCCGCGGTCGGCGTGCTCATGGCGGCCGTGGTGCTGGGCGTGTCCATCATCATGGCGGCAGCCATCCACGGCTGACGTGGCGCCATCCCTGGCCGACGAGGGCCAGCTCGGATCCGACCAGGTCGGCGCACTCCTGGCGTCGGTGTTCGTGGTCGCGGTCTGTGGGCTGTCCTACGAGCTCATGATGGGCGCGCTCGCGACCACGCTGCTCGGTGGGTCCATCCTGTGGTTCTCGTTGACCATCGGGGTGTTCCTGAGCGCGATGGGCATGGGCTCGTTCTTCAGTCGCTTCGTACCCGACGACCGCCTGCTCGAGTGGTTCGTGGGCGCCGAGATCGCCATCGGTCT
>JACKEQ010000107.1 GCA_020632885.1 Alphaproteobacteria bacterium
AGGCCCGTGCTCCAACACCGGCCCGTGGTACGGGACGCCGTGCGACAACGACCTCTGCATCCGCGACCTCACCCGCACCACCGACACCGCAGACAGCGGTTGACCCCCGTGGCCCGGACCCGACGGCTGCCATAGACCGGAGGTGGAGGTGGACTTGGTCGGCTGGCAACGCGCCCTCGCCCTCGGTGCCGTCGGGCTCGCCGCGGCGGCCGCGACCTGGGGTCCCGACCTCGTCCGCAAGCGCCCCGTGCAGGTCATCGCGGACCCCGACGACGAAGAGGAGGGCGAAGACCGCCCCCCCACGGCCGCCGCGACCCCGGAGCCCCCCCGAGCCGCCGCCCGGCCCGGTGCCCCCAACGTGGTGCTGATCTTCGGGTGCACCGTGCGCCGCGACCAGCTCCCGACGTACGGCGGGCCCGACACCATGCCGTGGCTCGCCGGGCTCGCCGCCGAAGGATCCGTCTTCGACGACGCGCTCTCCGTGTCGTCGTGGACCCGCGCCAGCGCGGTGGGCGTGCTCACCGGCCGCCACCCGCTCTCCTTCGACCTCCCCGAGCCCGGGCCCCGCCAGAGCGAGCGCATGCTCCCGGCCGCCGCCACCACCCTCGCTGAGGTCCTGCACGACGCCGGCTACGCGACCCTCGGGGGCACCGCGAACCCCAACCTCAACGCGCAGTACGGCATGGCCCAGGGCTTCGACGCCTACCGCGACGCGAACAACCGGGCGTTCCGCCAGAACCGCACCGGCGAGCAGGTGGTGGACGACGCGCTGGCCGCCCTGGACGCCCGCGACCCCGACCTCCGCGGCCGGCCGTTCTACCTCCAGCTCATGCTGATCGACGCCCACCACCCACGACGCCCGGACCCCGCGACCATCGAGGCCTGGCGCGCCCCCGGGGTCTCGGAGACCGTGGCGGTCTACCGCGCGTCCCTCGCCCGCCTGGACGCCGCCCTCGCCCGCCTGGACGAAGGCCTGAAGGCCCGCGGCCACGGGGCGAGCGACACCCTGTTCGTCTTCGTGGCCGACCACGGCGAGGGGCTCGATCTCCCCGCCCACCACGGCCCGGGGCACGGCAAGAAGATGTACGGCAGCACCGTGCGCATCCCGTGGATCGTCCGCGGCCCCGGGGTGGGGGCGGGCCGGCGCATCGAGGGCCTCGCGAGCGGGGTGGACGTCCTGCCCACGCTGGCGGGCCTCCTCGACGTGCAGACCCCGAAGGGGGCCGACGGCCACGACCTCTCCGCCTGGGTGCGCGGCGACCGGTCCGACGTCCTGCCCCGCGAGCGGGCCTTCGCCTACTCGATGTTCCACCGCGCGGACGTGGGCTCGGTGTGGACCCGCGACCGCCAGTGCCAGCAGTTCTTCGAGCACGACCACGACAAGACGGTGACCGGCTGCTTCGACCGCCAGGCAGACCCCGGGTTCGCCTCCCCCATCGCAGACCCCCCGCTCCTCGAGGAGCTCCTCGCCTGGCGGCTCGCGCGCATGGCCGAGGGTGCGGGAACCCCCATCGAGAAGACCCACGTGAGCGACGAAGTGGCGGAACAGCTCGAAGCCCTCGGGTATGCCGACGAGTGACACTTCCGGACGGCAGGTCCCCGGGCGCCCCCGGATGTCACCGCAGGTCACCCGCCCGAATCGTGCCCCCCTCGCGGCGTCGGAGCCTCCGAACGAACGAACGAGGAGGCCGACATGCTCACCCTGCTGCTCGCCACGCTGACCGCGAACGCCAACCCCTACGGGGCCCCCCATCACCACCAGGGCCCCGGCATGGCCCCCGAGGCCGCAGCCGCCTGCAACGGCGCCTTCTGGTCGCGGGACGACATCCGGGCCTGCCGCCAGGCCACCGCCGCCACCCACCCGGCCCGGGCTGCCCGCATCGTGAACGCCTGCGCCTCCCAGTTCTGGTCGTCGAGCGACAAGCTCGCCTGCGTCGGGGCCATGGGTGCCTCCAACGTGCCCCGCGCCCCCGAGGTCGTGGCGACCTGCGGCAACACCTTCTGGTCCAACGGCCGCAAGCTCGCGTGCATCGAGGGGGCCCGCGCGGCCAACCGCTTCGAGCCCGACGCGGTGGCCGCCTGCCGCGACAGCTTCTGGTCCGAGAACACCCGCCTGCAGTGCGTCACCGCGTCCTTCCACGCGGCCGGCCCGTCCCCCGCGAGCGCCGTGCAGGCCTGCGCGTCGAGCTTCTGGTCCGCGGACCAGCGCCTGACCTGCGCCACCACCGCCATGCGCGACCCGTGGGGCGCCCGCGACGTGCAGACCTGCGCGACCTCGACGTGGAGCCAGCACGACCGCCTCCAGTGCGTCGTGGACCTCACGGCCCCCCAGCCGCGCCGCCCGCACGAAGGCCACCACGGCCGCCCCGATCCCCGCGGCGACGGCCATCGCGGCCCCCGCGTGGCCCGGTACTGACGAGGATTCCACGGGCTCCCTGCGCGGCGGTATGCTGCCGTCCAGGGAGGTTCCGTGTTCCTGTTCGCCCTGGCCGCCTGCGGCCCGTTCACCAATCCCGACGGCCCGGTCCCGCCCACCGAGCCTCCCCCGCTCGCCACCGTGGTCGTGCCGCCCCCACCGGGCCCGAGCTACGACGCGCACTACACCCAGTACATCAACACGAGCGGCATCCCGATCATCGGCGGGGATGCCGTTCACCCGTCCAGCCTGGAGCGCGCGGACCTCGTCGTCGGCGAGGTGTTCGCGGGTCGGCCCGACGTCCTCGCCGAGCTGGTCGCCAAGGGCGCCTACGTCGCCGTCTACGCCCTCTCGGAAGACCCGCGCGACCTCCCGGAGGTACGCCAGAACGGCCCGGCCCGGCCGTGGCTCGCCGGCACGTTCGGCGGCAACGGCTCCCGCCTGCTCATGTCCTACATCGCGGAAGACCACGTCCTCTGCAACAACCAGTACGGCCAGATCCGCTACACGCAGGACACCCTGGTCCACGAGCTCGGCCACATGGTGCACTTCGGGCCCGTCGAGGAGGGCTCGGCCGACTTCGACACCAGCCTCCAGGCCTACGACGACGCCGTCGCCGCGGGACGGTGGGCGGGCACGTACGGCGGGTCGACCCCCTGGGAGTACTACGCGGTGGGCACCCAGACGTACTTCGGGCTCCCGGAGGTGGAGGGTGTGAACGGCAACGGGATCGAGAACGCGGAAGACCTTCTCGCCTACGACCCCGTCCTGTACGACGTCGTCGCAGCCTGGTTCTCGGGAGACCCCCTCCCCTCGAGCTGCGCATGGCAGCTCCGCCAGGCCCAGCTCACGAACGTGGACGGGGAGCGCACTCCGTACTGGCAGACCGTCGAGGGCACGTACGACCTCACCTCGCCCTACCAGCCGGGCGTCCCGGGCGACCAGCTGCCCGCCGACGACCCCGTTCGCCTGTACTGCGCCCGCTACCCGGGCTGCTCGATGTACGGCGACGCGGAGGAGCCCGCGTGCACGGCCGTCCTGCTGACCGACCGTGACCTGGCGAGGTACCTGGACGTCCCGGACTACACGCTGAACCTCGCGTCCTGCGCGGAGGAGGCGTCCTGCTACGACTACCTGGCGTGCCGGTACGACATCCAGTACGGCGCGTACCCCTGGACCTCGGACCCCTGACGGGCCTCAGCGGCGCCGGCGGACCCCGACCACCAGGGCCCCGACGAGCAACCCGAGGCCCGCGGGCGTCGATCCCGACGTAGAGCAGAACCACAGGGCCGGACCCTCCTCGGCGACGGGATCGGTATCCGTGTCCGCGTCGCTGTCGGTGTCCGTGTCGGCATCGGTGTCGCTGTCCGTGTCCGCATCGGTATCGGCGTCCGGCTCACGATCGGTGTCGGCGTCGGAGTCGGTGTCGGCATCGGTGTCCGC
>JACKEQ010000108.1 GCA_020632885.1 Alphaproteobacteria bacterium
CCCTCGTGGGAGGAGTCGATGAGCACGATGCCCGCCACGCGCTCGGGGTGGGCAGCCGCCACGGACCGCGCCAGCATTCCGCCCCACGAGTGACCGACGAGCACCGCAGGCTCGACGATGCCGGCTGCATCCAGCAGCCCCACGAGCTCCTCGGCGGTCGCAGCGGCCCGGCGCGGATGGTCGATGGGGTCGCTGTAGCCGAGACCGGGACGGTCGTACGTGCACGCGCGCGTGGTGCCCGAGATCGCCCGCTGCAGCGGGCCCATCACGCTCCCGGGTCCCGTGAGGCCCGCGATGAGGACGACCGTGGGCGAGCCCTCCCCCACGCAGTGGATGTGCATGCGCCGACCGTCGATCGTGTGCAACGCACCGGGAGCGGGGTGGGCGAGGAGATCGTGGGCCGCCGCCGCGCGCTGCCAGACCCAGCCAGCTCCGAGAGCCGTGGGCACGAGGAGGCCGAGCGACGCGCCGCCGAGAACGAGGACCTTCCGCAGGGATCTCATGAACCCCGTCCGAGGGCCGCGCGCCCCGTCACAGCGGGGGGACTCCGCTGTCGACCGTGATGTTCGCCTCGAACACCCTCCCACCGCTCGGCCGAGCGGATGTCCAGGTGCAGTCCACGTGGCCGTCTCCGGTGACGAGGACGCCCGGAATGGTGAGGTTGGGCTGGGACGACCGACCGTTCAACGCGACCTCGACGGGGTCGGAGGGCAGCAGGACGCCCGAGCTGCTCGACGCGCAGCTCACGGTGGCCGCGTGGTACAGGTTCAGCCTCCGGTTGATGGTGTACACGCCGGGATCCGTGACGCCGGAGATGGGTCCGGTCTCGAAGTAGTCCAGCCCGGCGGGGCTGGACGTGAACCAGTCCACACCGGGCACACCCGGGATGTCCCACGGACCCGCCGTGCCATCGCACCCTCTGTACACGGCCACCCCCACCCCCCGGCTGCCCTGCAGCCTGAGCAGCCGGCCGAACGCGGGCTCGGCGGGGAAGTCGCCGAAGTCGCCCGCGGACGCGCCCTCCAACCGCATGTGCCCGTACGCCAGGTCGAACCCTGCAGAAGACTCGAAGAAGAGCTGGGTGGTGCGGGTGTCCGGGTTGGTGGCGACGGCGTTCGTGCGCTCGGTGACGCCGGAGGGCTCGATCCTGGTGCCGCCGACCAGCTTGCCACCCTGGTAGTACCCGACCACGAAGCCGATATCCTGGTCGTCGACCCAGCAGGAGCGGGCCACGAGGTCGGCCCGGAGCGCGTCGAGGGCGTCGTGGACCCGCTGGGGCGTCACCGGGCTCGCGTCGTCCACCACGATCTCTCCGGCCGCGGCGTTGATCTCGGCGACGATGACGTCCATGCGTTGGCAGATCGTCGTCGAGGAGTCACAGGTGAGCGCGAGGGCGCTGGAGAGCAGGAGCACGGGACCTCCGAACAGGGGGTCACCCTACAGGATCCCGAGGTCTGGCGCCAGGCTTCGGCCAGCGGACGCGCGAGCGGGGTCGACGACCTCGGCCTGCCGGGCCATGTGCTCCGGGGGACCCACATGCAGGACACGAGACCCAGGCTCGGAACCTTCGCGGGCGTGTTCACCCCGACGCTGCTCACCATCCTCGGCGTCATCATGTACCTGCGCCTCGGGTGGGTCGTGGGCAACGGGGGGCTGCTCGGCGCCCTGCTCGTCATCGGGCTGGCCGTGGGCATCACGTCCACCACGGGCCTCGCGCTCTCCAGCATCGCGACCAACACCCGCCTCGGCGCCGGCGGACCCTACGCCATCATCAGCCGCTCCCTGGGCATCGAGGTCGGCGGGTCGGTGGGCGTGCCGCTGTTCGTCAGCCAGACCCTCGCGGTGGCCATGTACATCTTCGGCTTCCGCGAAGGCGTGGTCTGGATGCTCGGGAGCCTCGGTGTGCACGTGTCGGACGTGGGCGTCCTGGTCATCGACCTCGCCACGTTCGGGCTCGTGTTCGCCGTGGCCTACGTGAGCGCGGAGCTCGCGTTCCGCATCCAGTACGTCATCATGGCGGTCATCTTCGTCTCCATCGCGCTCGTGCTCGGCAGCCCGGCAGGCTGGGGCTCGAGCCACGGCGTCCTGTGGGTGGGCGACTGGCGCGGAAGCGTCGACAACGGCTTCGGAGGCACCGACTTCTGGACCGTGTTCGCCGTGTTCTTCCCCGCCGCGACCGGCGTCATGGCGGGTGCGAACATGTCCGGCGACCTCCGGGACCCCCGGCGGTCCATCCCGGCCGGCACCATCGCGGCCATCGGGCTCTCCACGGCCGTCTACGTGCTGCTCGCCGTGTGGCTCGCCCGTGCCGGCACGGCCGCGGAGCTGACGTCCAACTACACCTTCCTGATCGACGCGTCCCTCTGGGGCCCCGGCGTGCTGGCGGGCCTCCTGGGCGCCACGCTCTCCTCGGCGCTGTCGTCGCTCGTCGGCGCGCCCCGGATCCTCGTGGCCCTGGTGGACGACGCCGTGGTGCCCGACGTGGGCGGCCTGCGCGAGCTCTCGGAGAACGGAGAGCCGCGCCGGGCGATGGTGGCCAGCGCCATCCTCGTGCTCGGAGGTCTCCTGCTGCGCGACCTGAACGCCATCGCGCCGCTCCTCTCGATGTTCTTCCTGATCACGTACCTGGTGATCAACCTCGTGGTGCTGATCGAGTCCAGCCTGCGCCTGCAGAGCTACCGGCCCACCCTGGAGATCCCGCGCTTCGTCCCGGCCCTGGGGGCCCTCGGGTCGCTGTTCGCCATGTTCATCGTCAACCCGACCGTCAGCCTGCTCGCCGTGGGCGTGGTGTTCGGGCTCTACGTGACCATCCTGCGGCGGGGGGTGTCGTCGCGGGACGACTCCCGGAGCGGCATCTTCTCGGCGGTGGCGGAGTGGGCCGCGGCCCGCGCCACCGAGTACGAGGCCGTCAACCCGCGCGCCTGGAAGCCCAACCTCCTCGTGCCCGTGCAGGACACCGCGGAGCTGCGCGGCGACTTCCAGCTCCTCGTGGAGCTCGTCCGGCCGGAGGGCACCATCAAGCTCCTCGGGGTCGCGGCGGAGGCGGAGGTCGCGGAGGTGGCCGAGAGGGTGACGCGCCTGACCCGCGAGCTGCGGAAGAAAGGCGTGTTCACGACCTCCTCGGTCCTCGACAGCACGGACCTGCAGACCGGCGTCGTGGCCGGGATGCAGTCGCTCCAGTCCGCGTTCTTCCGCCCGAACATCCTGTTCCTCGACATCGGCCTGGGCTCGCGGGACGCCGAGATCGAGCACCTCTGGCGAGAGGCCCGACGCGTCCACATGGGCCTGGCCATGCTGGCGAGCCATCCGCGGGCCGGGCTGGGGCGGCGCACGGTCCTGCACCTCTGGCTCGACGCCGAGCTGACCGCGCTGCCCGTGGAACAGGCGCTGGACACGGGCCGGATGCACCTCGCGGTGCTGATGGCCCTCCGCCTGGCGCGGACCTGGAAGGGCGAGCTGACGCTCTACGCCCTCTGCGAAGGCGAAGACGACCTCACAGCCACCCGGACGTGGCTCCGCGACCTCTTCGATCGCGCCAGGATCCCGCGTGCGGTGGGCCGGGAGGTGCTCGTGGGCGATCTGGACACCTGCCTGGAGCGCGCGCCCCAGTCGGACCTCGATCTCCTCCGGCTCCCGGCGGAGGTGGACGTCGCCGTCCTGCGCCGCCGCGTCGAGCTCAGCCGCTCCGCCTGCCTGTTCTTCGCGGACTCCGGCCAGGAGGACGCCCTGGCCTGACCTTCACATGCGTAGCGG
>JACKEQ010000109.1 GCA_020632885.1 Alphaproteobacteria bacterium
CCGGGAGCCCCGGAGAGGGCCTGGAGAATGAAGAAGACCGTGAACCGAAAGCTGCTGCTGTTGCTCGCCCCCGCGCTCCTGCTCGGGTGCAGCGAGGACGAGTTCGACCCCACCGCCGCCGACGCGACCCTCACCGCCTGCACGGTGGTCGAGAAGATCTTCGCGCCCAAGTGCAACGACTGCCACAAGCCGGGCGGCGACTACCCCGACCTCAGCTACGACGGCCTGGCCGCGCTGATCAACGTCGAGAGCGAGGGCTACCCGGGTCAGGTCCAGGTGGTGCCCGGTGATGCCGAGGCCAGCTTCCTGTACCGCAAGATAGCTGGCAACCTCACCGCGGACGAGGGCGACCCGATGCCGGAGAAGAAGGCGCTCCCCGACGCGACGATCGCCTTCATCGCGCAGTGGATCCAGGAGGGCGCGAGCATGGACTGCACGCCCGACCCCACCAACACCAGCACCGAGGCGTATCACCCGGCGGGCTACGCCGAGGCCACCGTGCACGGCTACGAGATGGAGCTCGGCCTCGAGACCGACTGCCGCCAGTGCCACGGCGACAACCTCCAGGGGGCGGACGACGCCCCCGACTGCGACTCCTGCCACCAGGAGGGCTGGCGCGAGGACTGCACCTACTGCCACGGCGGCGCGGTGAGCGACAGCGGCGCGCCGCCCCGCGATCTCGCCGGCCTGATGGACCTCACCATGCTCAGCTTCAAGGCCCACGGCCAGCACGAGGCGGGGGACGCTCACCCGGCCTACGAGTGCGAGCAGTGCCACGACAAGCCCACCGACGTCATGACGCCCGGCCACATCTTCGACGACGAGACCGCGGGGGTGGCGGAGGTGGTGTTCTCGGCCGGCCTGTCGGCCCAGGGCACCTACAACGGCAATGGATCTTGCAGCAACCTGTATTGCCACGGCAACGGGCGCAACAACGCGGGCACCGCGGACCACGACGACGGCCAGCTGGACTGCAACGCCTGCCACGCGGGGCCCACCGCGACCACCGCGTGGCGTACGATGTCGGGCGAGCACAGCAAGCACATGCGCGAGCGCCTCGCCTGCACGGACTGCCACAACAGCACCGTCAACAGCGCGGGCGCCATCGCGCAGGCTGCGCTGCACGTGAACGGCCAGGTCGACCTGGACTTCGGCACCAACAACATGACCCGGACCAACAACCGCTGCACCGGGACCTGCCACAACGAGCGGCACACCAACGAGACCTGGTAGGTCTGGGTCGACCACCTGTCCCTGGGGTCAGGTTGTCTGTGGGGTAGCTTCATCGGACAAGGTGGGGCATGCGCCTGTGCACCTCGAGCTGCCTCGTCCTCCTCATCACTGTCGGCTGTGTCCCTGGTCGGCCTCTGACCCAGGGCATGATGCAGCTGGGCCCCGCCACCGAGGCCTCGGCCAGGGCCGCGCCTGTCGCGCTCTCCGTGGCCGCGCAGGGCCCTGACTTCAACCAGCTCCGCATCGCGCCGGACGGCGGGACACTCTCGGCGGTGGTGCCGGGCAAGGACGGAGGCAAGGGGCTGGCCTTCTACACGCTCCCCGACCTGCGTCCCCTGGGTCGGCTCGACGTGGGGCGGTACTCCCAGATCCGCGATCACGTCTGGGTGAGCAACGACCGCGTGCTGATCGAGGTGAAAGAGGTGGTGGTGTACGGCGGGGCCCCGGTGAACACCGGTCAGCTCTACGCGGTCAACAAGGACGGCTCGGCAGCGGGCATCGTCTACGGCTACGCCGCCGGTGAGGCGGTGACGGGGACACGAATCAGGGGAGCCAAGACGAGTCGGGCCTGGGGCAGCATCGTCCACGCGCTCCCGGAGGATCCTCGGCACGCGCTCATCCTCGAGGAGCCCTTCTGGGATGATCCCCGGCGGCGTGACGGCGAGCGGATCTCATTGATGAAGCTGGACGTGCTGACCGGCGAGAAGGTGGTGATCCCTGCGCCCCCACGCTGCCGCCACGTGATCATCGGCCCCGATGGCGTCCCCAAGGTTGCGATGGTCGACGCGGACGAAGGCTACAGCTGGCTCGTGCGCGGCGAGGACCGTGCGTGGCACCCGGCGCCGTCCGGGGCGGAGCCGCTGTCGGACATCGCGGTGCCCATGGGGGCGGACGAGCACGCCTTCTACGTGATCGATAGCGTCGACGAGCAGCCCGAAGCGCTCATCCGGGTCGACCTCACCACCGGGGCGAAGACCGTCGTCTCGTCTCGCCGGGACCAGGTGCCCTACTTCGTCTACCGCCGGCCCGGTGGCGCTCCCGCCGCCGTTGGGTACGAGTGGCCCTACCCGCAGCAAGAGGTCTTGCCTGACGCGGGGGCCTATGGAGAGGCGCTGGAGGCGCTGTCGGTCGCGTTCCCGGCGAAGTTGGTCCAGGTGGTCTCGTCGTCGGCCGACGCCCGCTTCCATGTGGTGTGGGTCGCTTCGGACCGGGAGCCGGGCAGCTGGTACCTCTTCGACAAGGCGGCAGGCCAGGTTGTCAAGCTCATCGATGCCTACAAGGACGTCGCTGCTACCCAGGTGCGCTTCGGCCCCCGCGAGGCCTTCACCGTCTCTCCGCCAGGCTCACCGGACCTGGTGCTCACGGGGTACCTGACCTTCCCGGCGGGCGCGGAGGAGCGGCGGGCCGCGCCCACCGTGGTGCTGGTCCACGGCGGGCCGATGGCTCAAGACCTGTGGGCCTTCGACGCGGAAGCCCAATACCTGGCGTCCCTCGGCTACCTGGTGCTGCAAGTCAACTTCCGTGGCTCGACGGGCCGGGGTAAGGCGTTCGAGAAGCTCGCCTACCGGGAGTGGGCGGGCAAGGTCCAGGACGACATCCTCGCCGCGGTGGATTGGGGCATCGCGGAGGGTCTGGTGGATCGAGACCATGTCTGCATCTACGGTGGCAGCTTCGGCGGATACTCCGCGATGATGAGCGTGATCCGCTTCCCTGACCGGTACCGCTGCGCGGTCGGGATCTCGGGGCTATACGACCTGTCTACCTGGGGTGACGAGGGTGACGTCGGTGCCTACGGCTATGGGCGCGAGTATCTGAAGGAGGCCCTCGGGGAGGACGAGGGGGCCCTGAGGGCGCAGTCTCCCTTGCACCTGGCAGAGCGCATCAAGGTGCCGGTCCTGCTCGTCCACGGAGACCGGGACGAGCGGACCCCGATTGGGCCCGCGAAGGACCTGGCCCGAGCCATCGAGGCGCGAGGTGGAGATGTGATCTGGGCCGAGTTCAAGGGGGAGGGCCATGGCCTTCGGACGAGCGAGCACCGCAGGGGCATGCTGGAGGGGGTCAGCGTGTTCCTGCACGAGCACCTGGTGGGGACCTCCACCACCTCCGCATCCCCCTGAGACGTCTGCTCGCCGTCGCGCGCATCGCTTGCGAGGCCTCCCCAACGGGGCTAGAACCCGCGGGGGAGGAACACCATGACCGACTTCCGCTACGAGAAGATGCTGCCGGTGGGCCCGGACACCACCGAGTACCGGCTCCTCACCTCCGATGGGGTGTCCACCTTCGAGGCCCACGGCCAGACGTTCCTCGAGGTGAAGCCGGAGGCCCTCACCGCCCTCACGAGCGCGGCGATGAAGGACATCGCCCACCTCTTGCGCACCAGCCACCTGGAGCAGCTCGCCAAGATCCTGAAGGACCCGGAGGCCTCGGCCAACGACCGCTTCGTGGCGCTCGACCTGCTGAAGAACGCGAACATCGCGGCGGGCGGGGTGCTCCCGATGTGCCAGGACACCGGCA
>JACKEQ010000011.1 GCA_020632885.1 Alphaproteobacteria bacterium
ATCAGTCGCGCCAGACGCTCGAGACCGGCGTTCCCTTGTAGTACTCGTCTTCCTTCGCCTTCCGCGCCCGGTCGAGGAACACGAAGCGCTTGGTGGCGCGCTCGACGTGCATGACCAGGTTCCGGATCAGGCCCTGCCGGAAGACGCTGGACGGCAGCGACAGGGTCTCCGTGATGGCCATGAAGTGGTCGCGGTCCATCACGAGGCACTGGACGTCGCCCTTCGCCACGCAGGTGGCCGTGCGGGGACAGGCGTGCAGGATGGCGCTGTCGCCGAACGCCATCCCCGGCCCGAGCGTGCTGATGTGCTCCGCGCGGTCCTCCGCGACCTGGAGCACGACGTCGACCTGGCCGTTGGCCACGATGTACATCGTCTGGCCCGGCTCGCCCTGGATGCAGATCCGCTCGTCGTTCGAGAAGGACGCGGTCGTGAAGTCCCCGGCGAGCTCGTCGAGCTGGTTGGCGGCCGCCCAGCCGAACAGCTCGGACTCCGACAGGATCTCGGTGACGTCCAGCTCCGGCCGGGCGTTCTTGCGGCGGAAGGGGTTCAGGCGGTCGAGCAGGCTCGCCTTGTGCGGGTTGAGCGTGAAGGGCTCGCCGTCGCTCATCTGCACGATCTGCTCGTCCATGGAGCGCAGGCGGTCGCCCACCTTGCGGAGGGCGTGCTGCTCGAGCCGGTAGACGACGGGGTTGCCGGTCTCGCAGAGCTCCGCGAACTCGCTCCCGTCGAGCACCAACAGGTCGAGCTGGTTGAGCGCACGGACGGTGTTCATGCGCTTCTTGCCGGTGAACAGCTCCATCTCGCCGATGGTGTCGCGGGAGCCCACCACGCCGACCCGGGAGTCGTCCACCAGGAGCTCGGCCGTGCCGCTCACGACGAAGGCGATGGAGTTGTCCTCCTCGCCCTCCGCCATGACGACGTCGCCGGTGTTGAAGCGGACGGCCTGGAGCATGGCGCGGGCCTGCTCCTGGTCCTGTGGCTCGAGGCCGGCGAACATTGGGGGGAGGGCGGTGATCATGGAGTCTCCATCAACCCGATCCTATCCGCTGGGTGCGCGTCCGCCAGCCGCAGGAGCCCGGAGATCGGGGCTCCCAGCGGTTGCTCGCGCTTTGGGGTAGGTTAACGGGGGAATTCCGGCGGTCCCTGAGGAGGGTCGATGTCCAACGTGGTCATGCTAGCACTCTACGCGTGCAGCACGGCGTTCGCGCCTCCTGGTGCGACGGATGGTCCACCTGTGACCCCGCCCGTCGAGGGCGACGCCGACACCGACGTCGACAGCGATGCGGACGCAGACTCCGACGCCGACGCGGACAGCGACGCGGACGCCGATGCCGACTCGGATGCGGACAGCGACGCCGACACCGACATCACGGACGACTTCGACGGCGATGGCTACGGGCAGGGCGAGGACTGCGACGACGGCAACCCGGACGTCCACCCCGGCGCACCCGAGATCTGCGACGGTCTCGACAACGACTGCGTGAACGGCCTGCCGATCGAGGAGTTCGACACGAACTGGAACGGCATCATCGACTGCGAGGAGCCCGCCGAGACGGACGCGGACGCGGATGCGGACAGCGACTCGGACTCCGACTCCGATGCGGACTCCGACAGCGATGCGGACGCCGACAGCGACTCCGACAGTGACGCGGATGCGGACGCCGACAGCGACTCCGACTCGGACTCCGACAGCGACGCGGACGCGGATGCCGACAGCGACGCCGATTCGGACGCCGACAGCGACGCCGATTCGGACGCCGACAGCGACGCGGATGCCGACAGCGACGCGGATGCGGATGCGGATGCCGACAGCGACGCGGACTCCGATGTCCCGTGTGTGCCGCCCGTCGGGGGCACCGTGAACACGCTCCCGGTCTGCCAGTACACGCCCAACCTCGCGGGCACGCCCTTCCTGCCGAGCATCGAGTGGTCCATGGGCCACGCGATGGTCGATCCCGCCACGGGCGCGAGCATCCCGGCGTACACGTTCGCGGAGTACCCCGCGATCAACGAGGCGATGCAGGCCCCGGCCGTCATGCGCGCCACGGACGACAACTACAACGGCGTCATCGACGACGACGACATCCCGGACATCGCGGTCGTCATGAGCGACGCTGCCGGCACGGACGCCGGCGTCCTGCGCCTGATCTCCGGCGACGGGTCCGAGGTGTTCGACACCATCAAGTGGGCCCAGAAGTCCAACGCCAACGGCACCCACAACTACGCCCCCTACGGGTACGCCGGCGTGGCGATGGGCAACATCGACAACGATCAGAACATCGAGATCGTCACGCTGGCCGTCCAGCAGACCAACGGGCTCTGCTACCCGGCCGTGTACGAGGTCGATCGGTTCACGGGCATCCTCCGCCTCGACGTCGTGTACGGCGGCGGCAACCACTACTGCTCGTCGGCGGCGCCCGCGATGGCGGACATCGACAACGACGGTGAGGTCGAGATCGTGTTCGGCCGCACCGTCATGGACGACCGGCTGAACTTCGAGTGGCTCGGCACCGGTGGGCGCGGCTGGTACAGCGATCTCGTGTACTCCAACGGCTACTGGAACTCCGGCACCCACAGCTTCCCGTACGACATGGACGGAGACTTCAACGGTCTCGAGGTCGTCGCGGGCAGCCACGTGTACGACGGCAACGGGTCCGTGTACTGCGAGCTCGGTCGCTACGTGCTCGGCCAGTGGATCCCCGCGCTCGACGGTTACCCCGCGGTCGCCGACATGCTCCGGTTCACGGGCGACACCCTCGGCGAGCCCGAGATCGTGGTCACCGGCAACGAGTACGTGAGCGTGTTCCACGGCTCGCCGGACTACGATCCCAACGGCCTCGCGCGCTGCACGCTCATCGCCCAGATCCCGAACGATCCGGACGACGACCCCGGCATCTCCTACGTCCCGCCGAACCCCAACTGCCTCGATCGGCCCGCCCGCGGTGGCCCGCCCACGATCGCGGACTTCGACGGTGACGGCTACAACGAGATCGGTGTGGCCGGCAGCTGCTGGTTCTCGGTGTTCGACTTCTCGAACACGGGCACGTTCTTCCGCAAGGCCTTCGCGCCCACCCTCGACTACTCGAGCGCCTCCACGGGCAGCACGGTCTTCGACTTCAACGGCGACGACAAGGCCGAGATCGTCTTCAGCGACGAGCAGGCGCTCTACGTCTGGTCGCTCGACAACTCCTTCGGCCTCCTGCCGCACCAGCGGCTCGACGAGCTGCTGGTCGACGAGAACCACCGGTCGTGGACGATCCACGAGTACCCGCTGGTGGCGGACGTCGACAACGACGGCAAGGCGGAGATCCTCTCGGTCAACGCCAGCAACCCCACGTTCCCGAACAAGTACGGCCTGTACGTCATCGGCGCCTACGACGACGACTGGGTCACCGCCCGCGCGGTCTGGAACCAGCACGCCTACCACGTCACGAACGTGTACGACGACGGCTGGGTCGACGACAGCATCCCGAACTACCTGCCGTTCTTCCAGCCCAACCTGAACAGCTTCCGTCAGCAGGCGCCGGGTGAGTACGGTCCGCTCCAGGCGCCCAACCTGAGCATCACGGGCTCCGTGTGTCAGGAAGGCTGCGCGGATCCCTGGGTCTACCTGCAGGTGTCGAACAACGGTCCGTACATCTCGGCCGACCCCGACACCGTGATCTCCATCTTCTCCGAGACCAACGGCGTGCGCACCCGCATCGCGTCCGTGGACATCGGGGAGTTCGTCAGCCCCGGCGAGCTCACGGACCCGCTGGTCTTCCGGCTCACGGGCTGGAACGGCATCGACAACCTCGTCGCCATCGTCGACGACCCCGCCTTCGGTCCCCTCGGTGGGAACGGCGTGGCCGCCGAGTGCAACGAGAACGACAACGAGACCACGATCAGCCTCGCCACGCTCTGCCCCTGAGGCAGCGCGCGGCGGTCAGCTGCGTCGTTCGCTCAGCACTCCGACCAGCACGGCCTTCACGGCCCTCGCGTCGAGGTCGCGCAGCAGCTCGAGGTCGTCACCGAGCCGAAGCAGGCCCGTGGTGGCGAGACCCGTCTGCGTGATGGGGCAGGGGAGCTCACCGCGGTGCACGGCGCGCAGGATGGCCTTCAGATCGTCCGTGCGCACCGCGCGCAGACCGCCGCTACCCAGCAAGGGCGCCCTCCTTGTAGGCCTGGAGCCACGCGACGATGTCGAGGCTCTCGAACATCGGCTGCCCGTCGATGAACAGGCAGGGGACCGTCGTGCGACCCGTGGCGTCGCGGAGCTCTCGCCGGGCCGAAGGGTCCATCATCGTGTCGCGCATCTCCACATCCTCGATGCCGAGCCGGTCGATGGCGGCGAGCACGCGGCGGCAGAAGGGGCAGGAGTCGTACTTGTAGAGCACGAGCGCGTGTCGCTCCGCGGGTGACGGCGCGTTCGTGCGCACCGTGCCCTGACCCCCGAACATCCGATCGAACAGGCTCATGTCGGCTCCCGGCGGACGTCGGGCTGCGGCTCGGTGACGATGAACGACAGCAGCTGCCGGCCGATCCACAGGACGTCCTCGTTGATCATGTACAGCGCGGGCACCAGCAGCAAGGTCACGAAGGTCGTGAACAGCACGCCGAAGCCGAGGCTGATCGCCATCGGGATGAGGAACCGGGCCTGGACGCTGGTCTCGAGGATCATGGGGGCCAGCCCCCCGAACGTCGTGAGCGAGGTGAGCAGGATGGGACGCAGGCGGCGCTGGCCGCCCATGACCACCGCGTCCATCGCCGTCGCGCCCTCCTCGCGGAACCGGTTCGCGGCGTCCACCAGCACGAGGCTGTCGTTCACGACGACGCCGGCCAGGGCGACGATGCCGAACATGCTGATGATCGACAGCGCGTACCCCATCATGAAGTGCCCGCCGACAGCACCCACGAGGCCCATCGGGATGGCGCTCATGATGATGAAGGGCTGGCTGTAGCTGCGGAACGGGATGGCGAGGAGCGCGTAGATCACGAAGGCCGAGAGGAGGAAGTTGCTCCCGAGGGCCGACAGCGACTCGCTCTGCTCCCGCTGGGCGCCCCCGAACGCGAACTTGAGGCCCGGGTAGCGCTGCTGGAGCTCCGGCAGGACGTCGTCGGTCAGGGCTTCGAGCACGGCCGCGGAGCTCTTCGTGCCCTTCGCGAGCTCGCCCTTCACGGCCACGATGCGGCGGCCCTGCTCGCGGTCGATGGACGTGGGAGCCCGGCCCCGTCGGGCCTTCGCGACATAGGCGAGCGGCACGAGGGAGCCGGCCGGGGTCTTCACCTCGAGCTCCTCGACGTCGTACTCGGACTTCCGCTGCTCCTCCGGCAGGCGCACCATCACCTTGACCTCGTTGCGCCCGCGCTGCTCGCGGAGGGCCTCGGCGCCGTAGAACGACGCGCGGACCTGCTGCGCGATGGTGTTGGCCGTGAGGCCGAGCGTGGCGGCCTGCGGGAGCAGCTCGAACTCGAACTGCCGCTTCCCGTCCGCGTAGGCGTTCTCGATGCTGGTGAGGTCCGGGAAGGACCGCATGCTCTCCGTGAGGTCGATCGACGCCCGCGCGAGCATGTCGGGGTCGTTGTGCGAGAGCTGGATGTCCACGGCTGCCCCGGCACCCGGACCGACGTTGCTGTTGAAGGTGAGCGAATCGAGCCCGAACACCTCGGGCATCTCGCCTTCCCAGGCGTACGCCAGGTTCTCGGCGGACACGTCACGCTCGCCCGAGGGGACGAGGTTCAGCTCGACGGTCACGAGGTGGCTGCCCGAGAGGCCGGCCGCCGGGTTGGGGCCGCCGACCTGCGGACCCTCGCCGAGCCGGGTGAACATGCCCTTCAGGATGGCCTCTCCGCCGTTCTTCTCGACGGCCCGGAGGGCGGACTGCTCGAGGGCGGCCTGGACCTCGCGGGTGCGCTCGATGCTCGTCCCGTACGGGAAGCGCGCGCTGGCCACGATCTTGTCGCCCTCGAGCTTCGGGAAGAAGTTGAACGGCACCAGCCCCGAGGCGAGCGACGCGATGGTGAGCACGAACATGGCCACGGCCACGGCGAGCGTGACGTAGCGCTGGCCGGCCGCGAGGCGCGCGACCCGCGAGTACACGTTCTCGTTGGTCCAGTCCAGCGCGTTGCTCACGTGCCCGCGGGCCCAGTCCACCGGGCGGAACAGCGGCGCGAAGAGGCCTGCGATCGCCTCCAGCAGGGGGATGCGGTGGGCCAGGTGGGCCGGGAGCACGAAGAAGCTCTCGAGGAGCGAGAACCCGAGCACCGCGATGACCACGATGGGCATGAGCCGGAAGATCTTGCCCATCACGCCGGGCACGAAGAGCATGGGCGCGAAGGCCGCGCAGGTCGTGAGGATGGAGAAGGTGACGGGGACCGCCATCTCCTTGGCGCCCTCGATGGCCGCCTTCATCGCGTCCATCCCGCCCTGGGTGCGGTCGTAGACGTTCTCGCCCACGACGATGGCGTCGTCCACGACCATCCCGAGCGTCACGATGAACGCGAACAGGCTGATCATGTTGATGCTGATGTCGGCGATGGGGAGCACGAAGAACGCGCCCATGAAGCTGATCGGGATGCCCATGCCCACCCAGATGGCCAGGCGGAGGTCGAGGAGGAGGGAGAGCACCACGAACACGAGGACGAGGCCCATCAGGCCGTTGTTCACGAGCAGCGCGATGCGCTCGTCGAGGAGCACGCTGTCGTCCGCCCAGATCGAGAGCTCGATGTCGGGGGGCAGCTCGGCGCGGAGCTTCGTCTCGTAGGCCCGCAGGGTGCGTGCGACGCTCCGGGGTGTCTCGCTGCCCACGCGGTAGGCCGTGATGCGCACGGCCCGCCTGCCGTTGAAGTACGACTCCTGGTCGGTCTCCGCGTAGCCGTCCACGACGTGGGCGATGTCGCCGAGCTGCAGCTCCGCACCGCTCGCCGTCGACCGGACCACGAGGTCGCGGAAGTCCGCGGCCGTGCGCTTGCGCTCGTCGACCCGCAGCAGGATCTCGCCCTCACTGGTGCGCACGCCGCCACCGGGCAGCTCGACGGACTGGGCGCGGATCTGCCGCGCCACCTCGTCGAGGGCCAGCCTGTGGTTCTCGAGGGTCTCGCGCTCGATCTCGACCGACACCTCGAGCGGCCGGACGCCGAAGAGCTCGACCTGCGTGATGGGGTCGGCGGGCACGGTGCGCTTCGTGAGCCCCAACGTGAGCGGGTTCGGGACGTCCACCATGACGTCGGGGTCGGTGGTGAGCTCCGCGCGGACCTTCTCGCCGATCGCCTGGAGGGTCGCGAGGTCCTGGTCGCCCGCGATGACGAGGCTCACGACCTCCCGCTTGGGGGCGACGAGGGCCACCGCGGGCTCGAGAGCGTCCTCCGGGAAGGACTGGATGCGGTCCACCTCGGACTTCACGTCCGCCAGGACCTTCTGCGCGTTGGCCCCGAGCAGCATCTCGATCTGCACGCTGCCCACACCCTCGGAGCTCTTGCTCGTGACCTTCTTCACGCCATCGAGACCGCGCACGGCCTCCTCGATGGCGAGCACGATGCCCTGCTCGACCTCGACTGGCGAGGCGCCGGGGTAGGCGACGCTGACGGTCACCACGTCGAGGGTGAACTCCGGGAACACCTCCTGGGTCGTGCGCAGCAGACCGATGAGGCCTGCCGCCAGGATGACGAACATCAGGAGGTTGGCGGCCACGGCGTTCCGGGCCATCCACGCGATCGGCCCGGTCTCGCCGGGCTCCGCGCCGTGATCTTCCGCGCTCATCAGCCTGCCTCCGCCGCGTTCGCGACCGTCACCACCTGGCCCTCGATGGGCAGGGCCAGCGGGCTCGTCACCAGGCGGTCACCCGCCTGGAAGCCCTGGGTCACCACCACCGTCTCGTCGGTCCGCCAGCCGATCTGCACGCGCCGCTTGCGGAGCGCGCTCTCGGTGTCGACCACCCACACGAACTCCGAGTCCTCGAGCATGCTGCGCGGGACCTCCCAGGTGTCCGAGAGCGCCTTGCCCTCCACGGCCACGTCCACGTAGGCACCCGGCAGGAGCGGGAGGCCGTCCACCGAGAAAGGCTCCGGGATCTCCACCAGGACCTGCGCCGTGCGGGTCTGGGGGTCGAGGGTGCCCATGAGCTGCTTCACGAAGCCCTCGCGCTGGACGGCCTTGCCCGCCCCCAGCCGCTGGGTGACGACCGCGGGGCTGCCGCGCCCGTCGAGGTCGGCGAAGGCCATGCCGTCGAGCTTCTCGAGGGGGAGTGCCAGCTGCACCCAGAACGCCTCGGTGCCCACGAGGGTGACCACCTGGCCGCCGGGCTGCAACACCTGGCCCACCTCGGCGTTCTCCTCGGTCACGAGACCGTCGAAGGGTGCCGTGATGCGCGTGCGCTCCAGGTTGGCCTGCGCCTGCCGGAGCCCCGCGCGGGCGGCCTCGAGCTGCATCTCGGCGGCCACCACGTGCGGCTCGCGCTTGGCGAGGCTCGCGTCCTGCTGGTTCGGGTTGCCGAGCATCTTCCACTCGCGCACGGCCACCTCGGCCCGGTTGCGCTCCAGGGCGAGGTTGAGCTCGGCCTGGGCGACAGCCTGCTGGGCCTGGGCGACGGCGGCGTCGTAGTTCCGGGTGTCGAGCTGTGCGAGCACCTCGCCCTTCGCGAAACGACCGCCTGGGACGAGCTTCGGCGACATCCGGACCACCTTTCCGGCGACCTCGGGCGTGAGCCGGACCTGCTGGGCACCCGTGACCGTCCCGCTGCTGGAGATCGCTGCGGGCTGGGTCTTCACCTCGAGGTCGGCGACCTGCACGCGGAGCCGGACGGCCTCTGGTGCCTCCCGGTTGGAGCGGGGCTTCATGGCGATCATGCTGCCCGCGCACATCACGGCGAGGCCGAGCACGCCGACCGGGATCACCACGGTGGTGAGGAACCGCACGACGGCCGACGGACGTCGCACGGGGGTCTCCTCCGTGATCGCGTCGGCGTTCTGGGAGGGGTCGGTCATCGGTTCTCTCCGAGCGTGCGGGTCGTCTCCGCGAGCCAGCTGCCGCCGAGGGCGTCGTGGAGCTGCACGCGGGCCGAGAGGAGCTGGCGACGGCTGTCGAGCAGCGCGAGCTCCGCGGCGTAGTGGGTGTTCTGGGAGGTCAGGAGGGCGAGGTAGCTACCGACGCCGCGCACGTACTGCTCGCGGGCCTCGGTGAGGGCGGCCTCGGCAGCGTCGCGCTGCTCGGTGACGGCCTCGAGCTGGAGCGCGCGGTTGGACTCGAGCACCAGCGCATTCTCGACCTCGAGGACCGCGTTCGCGGCGAGCTGGGTGTAGGCGTGCACGGCGGCGCTCTCCTGGGCCTTCGCACCCTGGATGCCCGACAACGTGCGCCCGCCACCGAACAGCGGCACGCTCACGGACCCTCCGGCGTTCCAGAAGGTCTGGGTCTTCAGCTCGGTCTCCTCGAAGAACTGCCAGCCCGCGGCGCCCGTGAGGCGCAGGGTGGGCAGGAGCTGACGGATGGCGTTGCGGCGTCGGGAGGACGCGGCGTCGATGCGCTCCTCGGCGGCCATGAGGTCGGGACGCGCGAGCACGAGGTCCGCGGGCACGCCGGCGTCGGGCAGGGGAGGCAGACCCGGGAGATCGGGGGCCACGGCCGGCACCTGGGTGGCCGGAGGCAACGAGAGCGCGACGGCGAGCTGGTGCTCGAGGGCCTTCTGGTTGGCCTTCGCGAGCGGGAGCTGTGCGCGGACCTGCGCGGCGGTCTGGCGCTGCTGGAGGAGGTCGACCGCCGAAGCGTCGCCCGCCTGGTAGCGGAGCTCGACGATCTCGAGGAGCGCTGTGGTGGCGGCGACCTGCTGCTCGACGATGCCGACCCGGAGCCGTGAGGCGATGACGTCGAAGTAGCCCTCGGCCACGCGGGTCGCGAACGCGAGCACCGCGGCGTCCCGGTCGCCATCGGCAGCCCGCGCGTCGTGGCGACTGGCGGCAAGGGTCTGCTGGTTGCGGAGGAAGAGATCCACGTCCCAGGACGCGTTCAGGGCGGCCTGGCCGGTGGTGTAGGTCTTGGGGGGCTCGGGCTGCCCGGGCAGGGTGGGGATGCCGCCGAACTGGAAGCCGCGGGAGGCCGTGGGCGCGACGGACGCGTTGGCGTCGAACGTCACGCGAGGCATCAGCGCGGACGCGCTGCCCTGGACCTGGCTGTGGCTCGCCTCGGCCCGCGCGAACGCGGCGCGGAGGTCGCGGTTGGACGCCAGGGCGGCTCCCATGATCTGCGTGAGCCCGGGATCGCCGAAGGTGACCCACCAGGCGCCCTCCACGCGGGCCTCCCCCGACGGGGTCGCCCACGCGGGCAGCGCGTCGGGACCGACCTTCTCGTCGAGGGGACCCGCCAGCGCGAGGGCCAGGAGGGCGATCACGGGGTCACCCCGACACCGTGGAGGAGGGCGTGCACGACGGTGCGCACGTAGGACGAGGGGTCTTCGGGCAAACCGGAGCCTCCGATGAAGCTGAAGAACGCACGGACGTGCAGGGATCCGAGGAAGGCGGTGGCCAGCGCACGGCGGTCGATGGCAGGATCGATGCGGTCGCCCGCGGCCTCGAGCCAGCCCGTGACGGCGCGCTGGAGCCGGATGGGCGGGGGGACGTCGTCGAATGTCCGCATCAGGTCCTTCGCGTCCAGCCCGCTCGCCGAGAGCGTCGCCATGCAGGGCACCTGATCGCGGAAGAAGAGGGAGATCGCCATGCCGATGTCGACCATCTGCGGCTCGAGGTCGCCGGGCTGGGGGCCGGTGGCGAGGAGCGCGATGAACGGAGGATTGCGGGGCGGCATCAAGGCCCGCACGAGCAGGTCGCGCTTGGTGCCGAAGCGCTTGAAGAGGGCGGCCTGGGACAGCCCACACCGGTCGGCCACCACCTGCGTAGACGCGTGCGGACCGTGCTCCAGGAACACGGCCCGCGCATGGGCGAGGATGTCCTCGTCGGTGATCTGACGGGGTCGGGCCATCACGGCTCCAGAGTGAGTGAGCGCTCACTTACCGGTTGGTGAGCACTCACTTACTTTGGGTGGGCCGAGGTGCCCGTCACGAGATGTCACGGTGTGCGTGATCCCCCAGCCGCCCTCGGCGCCCCGGTGAGCGCGCGCTACCGAACGACGTCCAGGAGCGCTTCCGTGGGCCCGGACACCACGTAGTACCAGTCCAGGCTCGACATCCGCGTGTAGATCACGATCTCGTCGCCGACCTCGATCGACCCGGAGCGACGGGCGCGCATCGCCTCGACCACGGCGGGGTTGGGGTACGGGGTGGGGGTGCCGATCGACTGGCGCTCGGGGTCCATCAGGATCATGCCCTGCTGGTCGACCACGACCACGCGGGCCGGTGCATTCACGAACACCTCCGGCACGAGCAGGTTCTGACGGAGGTAGCTGAAGCGGACGTCGATGCCCGCCACGCCGAGCAGGGTGCCGCTCTCGTCGCGCAGGGGCATCGTGCACGGCACCACGAGATCGCCGGCCGGCAGGTCCTCGTCGCGCGTGGGGGCGCCCCAGGTGGGCCCCTTGGCGTCGGAGGCGCGGGTGTACCACTCGGTGGTGCGGGGATCGAAGGCCGGCGCGTAGCCACCGTGCCCGGGGAACACCGCGTAGCCGCCCGTGTTCGTGGCCACGTACGCCCACTCGATCGGCACGCCGACCTCCGCGAGGGCCCGGTCGGCGCGGCGGGGCGAGTAGGCCGCGGCTTCTTCGGACTGCGACCGGAGCATGACCTTCCGGAAGTGGCGGTTCATGGGCTCGAGCTTCCGCAGGCTCGTCGCCACGCCGTCGAGGCCGCCAGCGGGTGCGTGGAGCGCGGAGGTCTCGAAGCTCACCTGCGTTCCGTAGATCTTCGACTCCACCAGGCCAGGCGGTGCGAGCCCACCTTCGAAGTCGGACGTGGTCCACGTCTGCTTCAGGCTCGGCTCACCCATGGTGAGCATGTCCTCGGATGTCGTCGCGAGGATGAGCAGGAGCCCCTCGAAGCGCAGGAGCTGGCCCTCCACGGCGGACGCGTGGCGCCCGGCCACCGTCACGAGCTTGGAGAGCGCCTGCTCCCGAGCGGCCGCGCGGGACGCGGAGATCTGCGCGTACACACCCACGAGCAGCACGAGGAACAGCGACCCGAAGATCACGAACATGCCGGCGAGCAGGGTGGCCTGGCGATGGCGACCGGAGAACCGGACGAGGGCCTGCCAGGGGTTGTCCGGCTTCGCCTTCACGGCCTCGCCGCGCAGGTAGCGGCGGATGTCGTCCGCGAAGTCGTCGACGGACGGGTACCGCTGGCGGGGCTCGAACATCGTGGACTTCTCCACGATGGCGTTGAGCTCGGGCGGGATGGGGTGACGCGCGAAGTGCACGAGGCGGTTCACCTCGCCCAGCTGCTGGCGCGTCATGATGTGGAGCTGGTTCTTGCCGGTGACGGCGGGCTTCAGGCCGATCAGCTCGTGCAGGATGAGCCCCAGCGCGTACTGGTCGCTCGCGCCCGTGAGCTCCGAGGTCTTCCCGTCCGCCTGCTCGGGCGACATGTAGCCGGCGGTGCCGATGATGAGCTCACCCTCGTCGAGCATGCCCTCCACGTGCGGCTTGTCCTGGTGCTCGCCCTCGAGGAGGTGGGCGATACCCCAGTCCATGACGTAGACCTCGCCGAACTCCCCGACCATGATGTTCTCGGGCTTCAGGTCGCGGTGCACGACCCCCCGGGCATGGCTGAACGCCATGGCGTCGCAGACCTTCAGGAAGAGGTCGAGGCGCGCTTCGAGCGTGTGGTCCTCGTCGAGCGAGCGCTTCTTGATCTGCTCTCGCGCCTCGTTGATCAGGTCCTCCACCGTACGCCCGCGGATGAGCTTCATGGTGTAGGCGCCCTCGCCCTCGAGCGAGTAGACCGGCACGATGTTCGGGTGCTCGAGCTGGGCCGTGATCTGGGCCTCGGCGATGAACTTGCTCGACAGGGCCGGCTGGGACGCGATCTCTTCGCCCATCTCCTTGTAGGCGATGGTGCGGTGGAGGAGCTTGTCCTTCACGAGGTGCACGGCACCCATCGCGCCCTCGCCCACGCTTCCAACGAAGTCGTAGTGCACGAGGTCGCGCTCGGTGGACACCTTCTTGGGCGGGTTGCGGCGGGTGGGACGCCGGAAGGCGCCGGTCTCCTCGAGCTGCCCGTTCTTCCGCCGGAACTGGGTGCGCTTCCGGTCGGTGTAGTCGTCCTCCTGCTCCTGCCGGAAGTCCTGGAGGAGCTCCATGCGGGCCGGGGCGCCCACGCCGGTCGGGGCGTCCTCGTAGGGCGGCGGCTCCGGGACGTCGGGCTCGTCGGGGGGGGCAGGCGGGGGCTCGTACTCGTCGGGTGCGGGCACCGGCGCAGACCGATCGGGGATCAGGGTCTGGGCCGTACCGTCGGCCTCACCAGGCTCGAAGGAGGGGAGGGAGGGCGAGCTGGTGGCGGCGACCTGGCTCAGGTTGATGAGGTCTGCCGTCCGTGCGAGCACGGTGGCATCCTCTTCGTCCGACCCGTCGTCGTCGTCCCACACGATGGGCTTCACGCCATCGATGGGGGCTTCCAGGCGGGGCGCGAGGAGCGGGTTGATCACGCTTTCGCCCACCAGGCCGAAGTCGAGGAGGTGCTTCAGGAACCCCACCACGTCGTCCGATCCGGTGTCGGTGACGAACTCCTCGAACAGCGCGTCGAAGTCCTGATCGAGCTCGGGCTGGATCGACTTCTTGATGTGTTCCAGATCCACGCGGCTCCGCCCTCGACCGCCGCACGGTAGCACGCTGTGTGCACCCGCTCCAGCGCGGGCGGCGCCGGCGTGGAGGGGTCCGCCGATCAGTCGGGTTCGAGGGCGATCCGCTCGGCCTTCGGGAGGGCCTCCCGCAGGCGGGCCTCGATGCGATCCACCTCCGCGCCGAGCTCGGTGGCGATGTGCTCGCTGAACGTGCGGAGGAACGCCTCCAGGGCCTCCGGCGTCTGGAGCTCGGCAAGCACGCCGGGAGCCGGGTGGTCCGCGAGCCAACGGTCCGCGAACCAGGCCCCGTCGAAGTCGAGCTCCGCAGACAGCCGGAAGCTCGACGCGCCCGTGACCACGGCCGACTGGTCCACCACCCGCTCCACGGCCGGCTCGCTCTCGAGCAGGGCGCGGATCTTCGCGGCATCGTCGATGTAGACGGCCTTCCCGACGAGGAGCGAGGTGTTCTTCCAGATCAGGAAGATGGCGACGAGCCCGAGGAGCAGGCTGATCGCGATCGACCCGAAGGCGTCCCAGCGGGGGTCTCCCGTGAGGCTCGTGAGCCCGACCGCCCCGAGCGCCAGGAACACGCCCAGCACGGCCGCGCTGTCCTCGAGGAGAACGGCGACGCCGAAGGGGTCGTCGGTGGTCTGCAGGTGGCGCACGAAGCCCAGGCCGCGCTCGTGGGCCTGGTGCAGCACCTCGCGCAGGGCGTAGACGAGCGTGGACCCTTCGGCGACGAGCGCGAACAGGAGGATGGCGAGGTTGATGGACGCGCCCGACTCGTGGTGCTCGGCGGGGTGCATCAGCGACTCCACGCCGTGCATGAAGGTGACCCCGCACCCCAGGAAGAAGATCCCGACGGCCGAGATGAGCGCCCACACGAAGGCCTCCCGACCGTAGCCGGCGGGATGCTCCGCGTCCGGCGGGCGCTCGGCGCGCTTCATGCCCACGGCCAGCAGGACCTGGTTGCCCACGTCAGCGATCGAGTGCACGCCCTCGGAGAGCATCGCGCCGCTCCCGGTGAGCGCGAAGCCCGCGAGCTTCGCGAGGGTCACGACCGAGTTCGCCCCGATGGCCGCGTAGACGGCGCCCTTGCTACCTCCCGCCAACGGGGATCAGACGTGCGAGCTGACGAGACGACGGATGGCCTGGAGGCCGCCGGCCGCGCCGGTCTGGCGGGCCACCTCGCGACCGCCCTTGAACACGATGAGCGTGGGGATCGACGAGACGCGGTTGCCCATCGCGCTGCGCTGGTTGGTCTGGATGTCGAGCTTCACGACCTTGAGCTTGCCGGCGTGCTCGTCGGCGACCGCGTGCACGTGGGGCGCGAGGGCCTTGCACGGCCCGCACCACTCGGCCCAGAAGTCCACGAGGACAGGCACGTCGCTCTTCAGGACCTGCGTATCGAACGTGGCGTCGGTGACGTCGGTGACGTTGGCGGACATGGGGATCTCCAGTGGCTCGGCCAGTTCGCTTATGCACCGGTCCCGCCGCTGGCAACCGGCTAAGCTAGCGGCGTGCAGCACCTCCTCTACATCCCCGTGCTCCTCGCCTACGTCGCGGTCACCGTGGGTCATCTGGTCCCCTGGATCGTGCCGGCTGCCGTCCGCGAGCGGCTCCGCGCGCTCGGGGCCGCGGGCGTGGCGCTCCACGTGGTCGCCCTGGGCGCCGACGTCGCTGTCGGCGTGCTCCGCCCGGGTCTCCCGGAGGCCGTGTCGTCCGTCTCCCTCGGCGTGATGGTGATGTACGCCACCCTGGCCACGGGGCGTCAGAAGGCGCTGGGGTTGCTCCTGGCGCCCCTCGGGCTCGTCCTGCTCGGCCTCGGGCTCGTCGTGCCGCACGAGGAGGTCGCCGGTCTCCAGCAGGTCCAGGGCGTCAACGCGTGGCTCCCGATCCACCTCACCCTCCTGTTCCTGGGGGTGGCCGGTTTCGCCCTCTCCGGCGCGGTCGGCGCGCTCTACCTGTACGTGCACAAGGCCCTGAAGGCCAAGCGGTTCGACGTCATCGCGCGGCTGCCGAGCCTCGACTGGCTGGATCAGACGCAGTTCCGCGCGATGCTGTTCGGATTCCTGGCTCTCACCCTCGGGATCGCGGCCGGAGGCGCGCTCGCTGTCGCGTCGTTCCAACAGAGCTGGGTCATGGACCCGAAAGTGGTCTACACTGGTGTCGTCTGGCTCATCTACGCGGCTGCTCTCCAGTCGCGCCTCATCTGGGGGAGGCGGGGTCGTTTCACCGCCTGGGTCAGCATCTCCGGCTTTGCTCTGATGGTGTTCTCTTTGCTCGGTCTCAACTTCATCCTCTCGTCTTCGTGGCACGGCTATGTCGGGTGAGCTGATCGCCGTCGGCCTGTCGCACCACACCGCGCCCGTCTCGGTCCGCGAGCGCATGGCCATGGACGAGGACCGCGTGAAGGAGAACCTGGCCCGCCTGCACCAGGAGGGCGCCGTCTCCGAGGCGTTCCTGCTCTCCACGTGCAACCGCGTGGAGCTCTACGCCGTCTCGCGCGACATCGAGGCCATCCAGGAGTTCATGCGCGAGCACCGGGGCCCCGAGGGCGAGCCCATCGATCGCTACCTGTACTGGCACCGCAACGAGGAGGCCGTGCGCCATCTGTTCCGGGTGGCCAGCTCCCTCGACAGCCTCGTGGTCGGAGAGCCCCAGATCCTCGGGCAGGTGAAGACCGCCATCCGGCTCGCCGAGGAGAGCAAGTCCCTCGGGCGCACGCTCAACACGCTCACCCGGCAGACGGTGTCCGTCGCCAAGCGCGTGCGGACCGAGACCCGCATCGGCGAGTCCCGCGTGGGCATCGGCAACGCCGGCGTCGACCTCGCGCAGATGATCTTCGGCGGCCTCACCGGCAAGCGGGCGCTCCTGCTCGGCGTCGGCGAGATGGGACGCCAGGTCAGCCGCGCGATGGTCAACGCGGGCCTCGAGGAGCTCATCGTCGCCAACCGCACGTACGAGCGGAGCGTCGAGTGTGCCGAGGAGCACGGCGGCACGCCGATCCAGTGGGATCGGATGCAGGAGTACCTGGGCCGGGTCGACGTCGTCATCGCCGCCACCGGCGCCACGCGGCCGATCCTCGACCGCACGCACGTCCAGAAGGCCCTGGCGGCCCGTCGCTACCGGTCGCTCCTCCTGATCGACCTCTCGGTGCCGCGCAACATCGCCCGCGACGTCGAGGACCTCGAGCAGGCCTTCCTCTACAATGTGGACGACCTCACGGCGGTCATGGAGCAGGGCAAGGCCGAGCGCCAGAACGCCGCGGACGCCGCGGTGCGCCTGGTGGACGAGGAGGCCTCCCGCTTCATGATGAAGCTCAAGGAGGTCAGCATCGGCCAGCACATCGGCTCCCTCACCAAGGTGGCCGAGCAGATCCGGATGGAGGAGATGGAGCGCTCCGCCCGGGTCCTCGAGGGTCTGGATCCCAAGCAGCGGAAGGCCGTCGAGGCCATGACCCGCGCCATGATGAAGAAGATCCTGCACCGTCCCATCAGCACCCTGCGCGACGCCGCGCGGGAGGGGGACCTCGAGCGGATCGAGCTCTTGATGAGCGCCTGGTCACAGGAGGACGATTCATGAAGTTGAAGCTGGGTACCCGCGGCAGCAAGCTCGCTCTCACGCAGAGCGGCCACGTCGCGGACGCCATCACGGCGGCCACGGGCCACGAGGTCGAGCTGGTGGTGATCTCGACCCGCGGAGACCGCATCACCGATCGTCCCCTCCAGGAGGTCGGCGGCAAGGGCCTGTTCACGAAGGAGCTCGAGGACGCGATGCTGTCGGGCGACATCCACTTCGCCGTGCACAGCCTCAAGGACATGCCCACCGAGGATCCTCCGGGCCTCGTGCTCGCCTGCATCCCCGAGCGGGTCGACCCCCGGGACGGCCTCGTGGGCGCGCGCCTCGCGGACCTCCCGCACGGCGCGGTCGTCGGCACGGGCTCCATCCGCCGCGTCCTCCAGCTGAAGGCCCTGCGTCCGGACCTCGAGCTCCGCGGCATCCGCGGCAACGTCGACACCCGCATCGCGAAGCAGCGGTCCGGCGAGTACGCCGCCGTCGTCCTCGCGATGGCCGGCCTCACGCGGCTCGGTCTGGCGGACGTCGCCGACGAGCCCATCGCGGTCACGGACATGATCCCGGCCGTGGGGCAGGGGGCCCTCGCGGTCCAGGCCCGCGGGGACGACGAGAGCACCCTCCAGATCCTCGACGCCATCCACCACGGCCCCACGGCCACCTGTGTGGCCGCCGAGCGCGCCTTCCTGGTGGGCATCTCGGGCGGCTGCAGCGTGCCGGCCGCCGCCCATGCCGTGTGGGACGGCGACCAGATCCGCATCACGGGTTGCTACGCCCCCGACGGCGTCACCCTGAAGAAGGCCACCCTGGCGGGCGACCCCATGCACGTCGTAGCCATGGGCCGCGAGCTCGCGCTGCAGCTCCGCGGGTAGCTACCCCCGCACGCCGTTCAGCAGCATCAGCACGCCCTCGAGCGTGTGCGGGTCGGCGATCTGGTGCACCGGCAGGCCGACCTCGTGGGCCACGGTCGCGGTGGACGGGCCGATGGCGATGACCTCGCCCAGCGCGTCCACGTCGCCCGGCCAGGCCTCCTTGAGGCGCCTGGCGGCGGAGCCCGACAGCAGGGGGGTCGCATCCACGGGCAGGGCGGCCGCGAGCTGCTCGCGATGCCCGGTGGGGGCCTCGTTCCGGTACACCACCACCTCCACCACGTCCGCGCCGGCGTCCCGGAGCGCCTCGGCGGTGGCGGGCGGTGCGAGGTCGCCCTTGGGATACAGCACGCGCTTCCCGGTCAGGTCGCCCATGGCACGGACGAGCTGGACGCCGAGGTGCCGCGTGGGCACGAGGTCCGGCATCCGGCCCATGGACGCGAGCTTGCGCGCGGTCGCAGGCCCCACCGCGCCGATGCGCGCGCGAAGCCAGGCTCCCGGAGCGGCCGCTGCGAGCACGTCCGCCGCAGCACCGCTCGTGATCACGAGCCAGTCGAAGTCCTCGTCGGCCAGCGGGGCGAGCGCGTCGATGTCCCAGACGCGCTGCAACAGCGGTACCTGCACGGGGCGGTGGCCGAGCTGGAGGAGCGCGTGGCAGATCGGGACGGCGTCTTCCGCCGCACGGGTGACGAGGACGCGGGCCATCAGAGCGCGTAGAGCTTCGCGAGGTCCTTGGTGAGGTTCTTCTGGTGCGCCTCCAGGGTGCCCCCGCCGATCTCCAGGAGCTTCGCGTCGCGCCAGAGCCGCTCCACCGGGTACTCCTTGCAGTACCCGCTGCCGCCCATGACCTGCATGGCGTAGTCCGCCACGATCTTGCCCACCGGAGCCGCGAAGAGCTTGGCGGCGTCGGACCCGATGCGGTTCTCGACGTCCGGCGCCACGTCGCGGGCCACGTTGTACACGAGGCACTTCGCGGCCTCCATCATGGCGTAGCCGTCGGCGATGTAGCGCTGGATCTGGCCGTACCGGTTGATGGGCTGGCCGAAGGACACCCGCTCCTGGCCGTGGCGGACCATGATCTCGACGCAGCGCTCGGCGATGCCGACGCTCATGGCGGCCAGCGTGAGCCGCTCGATCTCGAGGTTCCGCATCATGTGCGTGAGCCCGCCGCCCTCACGACCGAGCAGGTTATCGGCCGGGATCCGGCAGTCCTCGAAGATGAGCTCGCTCATCGTGGACCCGCGCATCCCGAGCTTGTCGATGTGGTTGCTCGTGGAGAACCCGGGGCAGTCGCGGTCGACCACGAAGCTCGTGATGCGCCCGTCCACCTTGGCGTACACGAGGAACACGTGGCCCTCGCAGCCGTTGGTGATGTACGTCTTCGTGCCGTTCAGCACGTAGGAATCGCCGTCCCGCACGGCCGTCGTGGCCATCCCGAGGACGTCGGTGCCGGCACCCGGCTCGGTCATCCCCATGCCGCCGATCCACTCGCCGGTGATGGCCTTCGGCAGGTAGCGCTCGCGCTGCTCGGCGTTGGACGCGTGGTAGAAGTTGTTCACGAAGAGCATCGAGTGGGCGAGGTAGGCGAGGCAGAAGCCGGGGTCCGACTTCGACAGCTCGTGGTGCACGATCACGGCCGCCACGGTGTCCTGGCCCACGCCACCGTCCTCTTCGGGCACGGTGATGCCGAGCAGCCCGAGCTCGCCGAGCTTCCGGAACAGGGGCACGTTCAGCTCACCGAGCGCGTCGTGCTTCGCGGCCTGCGGCTCCACCTCGTTCCGGGTGAACTCGGCCACCATCTCCCGGAGCATGCGGTGCTCGTCGGTCGGGTTGAAGAGTAGGTCGGACTGCAACTGGCACCTCCACGTGGCCGCGCTCCTAACCTGTGGGTGCGGGTTAGTCCGTCGGCCGGAGGAGCCGTGCCCAAGAAGAAGAAGATGCTGCTCGTGGATGGCAGCAACCATGCGTTCCGCGTCCAGTTCGCGCTTCCGCCCATGCATGCGTCGGACGGCTTCCCCACGCGGGTCCTCTACGGCTTCACGCTGCTCTTCCAGAAGATGTTGAGCATGTACCGCCCGGACTACGTCGTCGTGAGCTTCGACTCCGGGAAGACCTTCCGGCACGAGACCTTCCCCGACTACAAGGGTCACCGTCCCGAGCGTCCCGCCGATCTCGGCCAGCAGTGGCCGCTGCTCCCGGCGTTGGTCGAGGGCTTCGGGTACCCGTGCATCATCATGGAGGGCTTCGAGGCCGACGACGTGCTCGGTACGCTGGCGCGCCGGTTCGACAGCGACGACCTCGAGATCCTGCTGGTCACCTCCGACAAGGACTTCGCGCAGCTCGTCACCCCGAACGTGAAGCTGCTCGACGAGATGAAGAACCAGATCCTGGACGTGAAGGGCGTGCAGGAGAAGTTCGGCGTCCGACCTGATCAGATCATCGACATGCTCGCGCTGATGGGCGACACCTCGGACAACATCCCAGGCATCTCGGGCATCGGGCAGAAGACGGCGGCGAAGCTCCTGGAGGACTACGGCACCCTCGAGGGCATCCTCGCGGCCGCCAAGGACGGGCGGATCAAGGGCAAGCGCGGCGAGAGCCTGGTGGAGGGCGAGGCCGACGCGTACCTGTCCCGCCGGCTGGCCACGATCGCCACGGACCTCGACGTGGACGTGGATCTCGCGGCCATGGAGCCGCGCGGGCTGCAGGTGGACGCTCTCTGGGACCTGTTCGAGCGCTTCGAGTTCGGCATGGTCGCGCGGAACCTGCTGCCGGTCCGGAAGACCGTCGACCCCGGGTGCTACCGGGCCGTCACCACGGCAGAGGACCTCGCGTCGGCGGCCGCGGCCATCCGGGAGGCCGGCTGCGTCGCGTTCGACGTGCAGTGGACCAGCCAGGACCCCCACAAGGGCGCGTGGATCGGCACGAGCCTCTGCTGGGGCCCCCTGGACGCCGTGTGGATCCCCCACGAGTCCCGCCCGGGCGTCGAGCTCGACCCCGAGGCTGCCCGGAAGGTCGTCACGGATCTGCTCCAGGACGACGCCGTAGCGCTGCTCGGCCACGACGTGAAGCCCCAGCTGCACGTCCTGGCGCGCCACGGCGTGACGCCGACGTCCATCGACGGCGACACCATGCTCCTCGACTACTCGCTGATGCCGCACCTCGAGCACAACCTCGAGGGCCTGTCCAAGCGGCACCTCGGGCACAGCCTGTCCCACGGGAGCCTCCAGGAGACGCTCGTGCTCGCGGACTTCGTGCGCACTGCGGTGGAGCCCGTCCATGTCGCGTGGCTCGTGGAGCGCAAGCTGTCCCAGCGCCTCGACGAGGGCACCCGCCGGGTGTACGCCGAGATCGAGCTCCCGCTGGTCGGCATCCTGGTGGCCATGGAGCGCGAGGGCATCCAGCTCGACCTGAAGGCGCTCTCGGACGTCCGTAAGGACATCGCGGCCCGCACGGACGAGCGCGTGGCCGAGATCTACGCGGCCGCCGGGCAGGAGTTCAAGCTCAACTACGCCAAGGACGTCTCGCGCGTCCTCTTCGACGACCTCGGGCTCCCCAAGACGCACAGCCGAAAGCTGAAGACCGGGTGGTCCACCGATGCGGCCGTCCTCGAGAAGCTCGCCGAGGAGCACGAGCTGCCCGAGATGCTGCTCGAGTACCGCAAGCTCCAGGCGCTCGAGTCCCGCTACCTCGCCACGCTGCCGGACTACGTCGCGAAGGACGGCCGCGTGCACACCACGTTCCGCCAGGCGGTCGCGGCCACCGGACGGCTCGCGAGCGCCGACCCGAACATGCAGAACATCCCCATCCGCACCTTCGAGGGCCGGCGGATCCGGGAGGCCTTCGTGGCGGCACCCGGCCACGTGTTCCTCTCGGCCGACTACAGCCAGGTCGAGCTGAGGATCCTCGCGCACTACACGGGGGCCGAGGCCCTCGTGGAGAGCTTCCGGCGCGGGGAGGACATCCACAGGCGCACCGCGAGCGAGGTGTTCGGGGTGGCCATGGAGGACGTCTCGTTCGAGCAGCGCAACGCCGCCAAGGCCATCAACTTCGGGCTGATGTACGGCATGAGCGCCTTCCGCCTCGGCCGCGACCTGTCGATCTCCCGGCAGCAGGCCCAGGAGTACATGGACGGGTACTTCGGTCGGATGCCGAAGGTGCAGGAGTGGATCGAGGCCACCAAGGTCTACTGTCGCGAGCACGGCTACGTGCGCACGCTCTACGGCCGTCGGCGCCTGATCCTGGAGATCAACAGCAAGACCTTCAGCGAGCGGGCCGCTGGCGAGCGCGAGGCCGTGAACACCCGCGTGCAGGGCACCGCGGCGGACATCATCAAGATCGCGATGATCGACGTCGATCGCGCGCTGAAGGCGTCCGGCCTGCGGGCCCGTCTCCTGCTCCAGGTCCACGACGAGCTCCTCCTCGAGGTCCCGGAAGACGAGATCGACGCGACGCGCACCCTGGTCGTCGACCGCATGCAGAACGCCGCCCAGCTCGACGTCCCCCTCGAGGTGAACGCGGCCGTCGGCACCGACTGGAACGGCGCACACGGCTGACGGAGGACCCTTGGCATCCCTGCGAAAGACGCTCCCGAAGGACCTCGCCACCCTGCTGCAGCAGGCCGCTGCCGGCGACGAAGCGCCCGCGATCCAGGCGCTGTCCCGCTGCCGTCCCGACGCCACCGGTGGGTACGACAAGGGCACGGTGCTCACCCAGCGCGGATGTACCCCAGGCATCGCGCGCTGGGCGGTGGCCCGCGGCACGGACGTCGACGCCGGAGGCACGTACGGCCGCACGGCGCTCATGCACGTCGCGGGGCGTCAGTCTCCGTCGCTCGGGATCCAGGACCTCGTCGACCTGGGGGCCCGCCTGGACCTGACCTGCAAGGCCGGACGTACGGCCATGCACTACGCCGCGGACGCCCAGAACCTCCAGGCCGTGCGCGAGCTCCTGGCGCTGGGGCTCGACCCCGATGCGCCCTCTCGGGACGGTACGCCCCTCGAGCACGCCCTGCAGCGGGTGTCCAACGTCGGGCTCGTGCGCATGGTGCCGGTCGCGGAGGCCCTGCTCGCCGCGGGTGCGGTCGCGACCGAGACTGCGCGGCAGCACGTCCGGCGCGCCGCGGAGACCTTCGAGTTCCATCGTGCGGGCTTCAACGCGGACCTCGTGGAGGAGACGGCGCAGGCAGCCGAGGCCCTCTGCAGGCTCTTCGACGTGGAGTCGCCCGCGCCGCGGCGCATGCACGACGGGGTGGCTCCCATCGTCGCGTCTCCCGGACGCTGGCAGGACCAGCACGAGGAGCTCTGGCAGCTCCTGGTCCCGTCCCACGGCGCGTGCGCCACGGTGCAGGGTGAGGTCGTCCGGATCACGGGGCGCGTGTCCGGCGAGCTGTACCGGAACGGCGGTGGCAACTGGGACCAGGGCTACCGCGACATGGTGACGGCGCTGCTGGGGCACCTGGCGTCCGGGAGCGCGCTTCCCGCTGCGGATCTGGAGGAGGCCCGGGGCATCGCCTCGCGGCTGCTCCGCGACATGAACAGCGCCGGGCGCCTCGCGGAGCTCGCGGTCGCCTGGGTCGCGGCGAATCCCGGACCCACGCCGCTCCCGCCGCCGATCTACGCCCGCTGAGCCCACCAGGGACGTGCGGCGTCCCGGAGGAGCGCGAAGATCAGCGAGTCCCGCAGCCCGATGTGGGTCTGCCAGGTGCCGCGCAGGTGCGCCTCGCACGTGAACCCGAGCCGCTCGAACACGCGGATCGACGCGACGTTCTCGAGGTCGATGTCCGCCGCGACCCGGACGGCGCCACGACGGTCGAACACGTCGTCGAGGGCCGGGGCCAGCCCGCGGGCCGCGAGGTTCGCACCCCTCGCAGCCGGGACGATCAGGCATGCCGCCTCCCAGACGTCCGCCCCACGCGGGACGAGCGCCACCCGGCCCACCGTCGCGCCGTCGACCTGCACGGCCCAGTCCGTGGCCTCGTTCCCTTCGTGCCAGCGGCGCAGCAGGGCCCGGGTGGCCTCCACGTCCGGCTGCGCGGGGCGTGGGAGGTAGCGGCAGCTCGCCTCGTCGCCGAGGAGGGCGTGCAGGGCTGGCGCGTCGCGGTCGGGATCGAGCTCGACGAGGGTGGGGGACATGGATCCTCGTGGACGACGGCCAGGATCTGTCCGCCATGTGGGTGACGATGGGGCATGCGTATCCTCCAGATCTCCGACACCCACCTCGGCGCCCAGTGGAACGCGCGCGGCCCGGTGGGCTGGACGCGGGCCGACGATCACTTCGAGGCCCTCGAGCGCGCCCTGCAGCCGGCCCTCCGCGAGGAGGTCGACCTCGTCGTGCACGCGGGCGACGTCTTCGATCGCAGCCGGCCTCCCGCCCGCGACGTGCTGCGGGGAGGTGAGCTGCTCCGCGAGGTCGCCCGGCGTGTGCCGGTGCTCGGGATCGCAGGTAACCACGACCGTCGCGGCATCGCGCGCTGGCTGCCCCACCGGAGCCTCCGGTTCACGGACGTCCCCTGCACCCACGACGTGCACGGCGTTCGCATCGGTCTTCTCCCGTACCGCCGTCACCCCGAGCGCTTCGCGGCCGATCTGGCCCGTCTGGGCGGGCTGGATCTCCTGGTGTGCCACCAGGGCTTCGCGGGCTCGTGGGTGCCGGGCTTCACCTTCCGCCCCGGAACGCCCGGGGAGACCGTACCCCACCTCCCTCCCGGTCTCTTCGTGGCCTCCGGTCACATCCATCCCCGGCAGGTGGTGGAGCTCGACGGCTCCACGGTCGTGCACGGCGGATCCACAGAGCGCACGGCCTTCTCGGAGGCCGACCAGGCCAAGGGGTCCGTGATCTGGGAGCTCGGCGCCCGGGTGTCCTGGCGGTTCGTCGATCACGCCACCCGCCCGATGCAGGCGGTCCCCGGGGGTCTCGTCGCCTGCATGGAAGACGAGGTGGCTGCCGTGCGTTCCAGGGGGTGCGTCGCGGTCGTCCGGCGCGGCGGGGTCCCCGGACGGCATCGAGAAAGGCCCGACCTACCGTTGTTCTCGTGAAATGTGGTCACAGTCCGGATTTTCTTCGAATGCCGGCGGACCCGTGAACGTCCAAGGGTCGAGCGCACGCGGTTATCGTGGGCGCGGAGGTGACCGATGAGCACCGTCGTCGACGACAAGCAGCTCTCGCGCGAGGAGGACGCGGCCATGGTGAAGGCCGTCCTCGGTGGCGACAGCACGGCCTACCGCGGGCTGGTCGAGAAGTACCAGACCCGCGTGTACTCGATGGTCTACGGCATGGTCCGCAACCGCGAGGACGCCCGCGATCTCACGCAGGAAGCGTTCGTGAAGGCCTTCAACAACCTGAAGTCCTTCCGCCTCGAGGCGAGCTTCTACACGTGGCTCTACCGGATCGCGATGAACGTGGCGATCGACCACACCCGCAAGCGCAAGCGTCGCGAGGTGTCGGGCTTCGAGGAGGACATCGCCAACCGGGACGCGGACGGCGGCATCGACGAGGTCCACCACGTCGACAACCCGAGCCGCTCGCTCGAGCGCAAGCAGCTCTACACCAAGATCATGGACTCCCTCGAGAAGCTCCCGGCCGACCAGAAGCAGGTCATCATCCTCCGCGAGCTCGAGGGGCTCTCCTACAAGGAGATCTCCGACGTCATGGGGATCCCCGAGGGCACCGTGATGTCCCGGCTGTTCTACGCCCGCAAGAAGATGCAGAAGCTGCTCGCCGGCGAGAACGATCCCGGCTGACGAGATTTCTCGAATACCCCGACCCCCGCTCCGTCCTATTCCACGAGTCCCGAAGCACCCTGGAGCCACCCATGGCACAGACCCACCTGGAGAGCCTGCTCTTCCGCATCCGTGACGGTGTCGCCACGGCCGCGGACATCGAGCGCGCCCGGGTCCTCGTGCAGTCCGACGAGCGCCTGCCCGACGAGCTCCGCGAGGTGGTCGACTTCACCGACGACCCCTCGGGGGACGCGGTGGGCCTGCTCGCCGTGCTCGGCGCCGACTCTCTGTTCGGCGACCTCCTCCGGGAGGGGATCGCGGCGGAGATCGCGGAGGCCGTGCAGCCCGAGCCCGAGGCCGACGAGGTCGCGGCGGAGGACGTCGACGCACCGTGGCCCTGGAGCGAGCCGTTCGTGGCCGCGCTCCAGTACGAGGCCGGAGAGGTCGAGCTGGCGGGCGAGGTGCTCGCCACGCTGGGCCTCGAGGAGCCCGTGCTCCCGCTGGCGGAGGCCGTGGCCTTCCATGCTGGCGAGGTCGAGGTGGCCGACGCCGTGCTCGCCCAGCTCGGGCTGCCTGCCTTCGAGCTGCCCCTTCGCGAGGCGATCGTCGGCGAGGCCGGCGGGGTGGACCTCGTGGCCCGCATCGAGTCCGAGCTCACCGACCTGGGGCTGCCCCTGGCGGAGGCCGTGCGCTTCGAGGCCGGTGAGGTCGACGTCGCGGACGCCGTGCTCGCGGCCGTCGGCGGCGAGGAGCGCCTGCCCGTGGCGGAGGCCGTTCGGTCGGAGTCCGGCGAGGTGGCCGTCTGGGACGCCATCGCGCCCATGGTCACGGGTGCCTGGGTCTCTGCGATGCTCGATCACGAGCTGTCGCCCGCAGGCCACAAGGCGGCAGCACGTCGTCTCCACGAGGATCCGGAGGCTCGCGAGCTGATGACGGCGTTCGCGTCGCTCCGCACCGAGCTCCGCGCGGCAGTCACGGAGGAGGCCGGCCCCTGCCCGTATGTCTGGGAGGGGGTCGCTGCCGCCATCGGGGTCGACGCCGAGGGTGTCGAGGGCTGGGACGGCGCGGTGTTCGCGGAGGCCCTGCGCGGCGAGGCCGGCACGGTCGACGTGACGAACGCCGTCATGGCGAAGGTGGCGCCCGCGGTCCGGATGCCGCGCGCGGTGGTCGACATCGACGACCTGCCGGTGCCGGCGAACCGCGGGTTCAGCCTGGGCACGATCCTCATGATGGCCGCAGCGGCCCTCCTGATCCTCGGGGTGCCCCAGCTCTACCCGAGGGCGATCGTCGATCCTGCGCCTCAGACCGCCATGATCGTCGACACCAACGAGCAGTTCGCTTCGGCTGACGAAATTGTCGTCGAAGAGCTCGATTACAGCGACAACTCGAACGTCTACCAGGCGACGGGGGATCAGGGAGCCCTGATTCTCTGGGTAGACGAGGGGAAGACACTATGAGCATCGTGGCGCACGCAAAGAAGTCCCTGGTCCTCGCGATGCTGGGAGGGCTCGTGTTCATGGCGGCGCCCACCGAGGCGTTCGCACAGGCCCGGCCCACCCCGGTGAAGCTCTCCACGCCCGCCCCCGCGGCCGGCAAGGTGAGCCTGCAGCTGAAGGTCGTCCACGCCAACAACAGCGGCAAGGTCGACGACGAGCTGCGCTCGGTCTACGACAACCTGAAGTTCACCCGCTACAGCGGCTTCTCGCTCCTCGCGACCAACGACGCGAAGCTCGGGCCGGGCCAGGAGGCCACGTTCGCCGTGGCGGGCGGCCGGAAGGTGAAGGTCACGCTGCTCTCGCGCGACGCCCGCGCGGCCAAGGTGCGCGTGGTGATGTCCAACCCGGCGGGCAAGGCCGTGATGGACACCACGGTGAGCATCCACCGCAACCGCGCCTTCATGATCGCCGGCCCGGACTACGAGGGCGGCAAGCTCGTCCTGCCCCTGTCGGTCAACTACTGACGGCGCATGGTCGTCGTCCTCTGCAACTGCACGCCGGGCGAAGCGCCTGACCTGGCGCGCACCCTGGTCGAAGAGCGCCTGGCAGCCTGCGTGAACGTGCTGCCGGGCGTTCGTTCGTTCTACGTCTGGGACGGCGCGCTCTGCGACGACGCGGAGTCCACGCTGCTCGTGAAGGTGCGGGCGGACGGGGTTCCGGCCCTCTCCGACCGCATCCGGGCGCTGCACAGCTACAGCACGCCCGAGATCCTCGTGCTGCCGGTGGACGTGGCGGCCAGCGACCCGCGGTACGTCGCGTGGGTCATGGCCACGGGTACAGCGACGCCCAGTTGACCTCGGGGTTCGTCTCGAAGTCCGCCAGCCGCACGAGCGGCGCTCCCGTGAACGTGTGCTCCCCGACGGCCTCGCGGGTGTCGGGGGCCCGGAACGTGACGGTCGGCTCTCCGTCCTGCACGCGGATGGCGCACCAGGGCGCATCGAAGGGCACCGCGTAGGTGAGCACGTGCGTCACGCCGTTGGCGGCCGCCCACGCGTCGATTCCGGGCCGCAGATCGTCGCTGAACCCGTGGCTCTGCGTGAGCCCGTCCATCGCGAAGACCGTGCGTCCGGAGAACCAGGCGAGCCGGCCAGGAGCATCGAGCGCGAGGATGCGGGCCTCCGGGGGCAGCTCGCGATGCACCCAGCGGGCCAGGGACTCCATGGGGTCGGGCTCGTGGAGCGCGACGCTCCGCACGCTCCGGGCGGCTGCGACCCCCGCGAAGAACACCGCCACCGCGAGCACGAGCTGGCGTCCGCGCTGCGGCGGGAGAGACGGCAGGAGGGCGAGGTAGCGGACCGCGAGATGCCCGAGGGCCAGACCTGTCGCGAGCACGCCGGTGATCCAGTAGTACGCGACGAACGTCGACCACAGCGAACCCGTGAACAGCCCGACGTAGAGGCCGTGCACGAGCCCTCCGAGACCCAGGGCGAGCATGGCGCGCTCCCCGTCGTCCCGCCGCCGCCGGCCGAGCACCACGGCGCACACGCTTCCCGCGACCGCGAGGATGCCGGTCCAGCCGATCTTGGCGACCAGATCCGAGAGGTCTGGCACCGGGAACGTGCTCTTCAACGCGCCGCTGACGGGCACGAGATGGCCCGTCCACACGAGGTGTCCCGCGACCCATGGGCTCGCCACGGCCGTTGCCGCGGCCAGCAGGGGCAGGCGTCCCCGCGCGGGCGTCAGGGCCACGACCGCGCCCAGGAAGAACACGGTGTCGAGCCGGCAGAGGAACAGGAGCCCCGCGAGCGCGCCGGCCAGCGCGAAGCGCGCCTCGAGCCACACCGCGAGCAGCGCCACGTGAAGGAAGGCGGTGAGCGGACCCTCGGTCATCCAGGCACGGTCGGCGATCTGGGTGAGCAGGAGGGCCACGAGGGCGAGCTCGGGGAACGGCACGGCCGCCCTGCGCGCGGTCCTGTGGAGCAGGAGGAGCGTGAGGGGCGCGAGGGCGAGCTGCACGCCGAGAGCGAGCGCGAAGAGCCCGTCCTTGCCGGGCGCGACGGACGCCAGCACCGCGACGAGCCCCAGCCAGAGCGGGTGGTAGCCGTCCGTCGTGTGGAGACCGTCGAAGGTCGACCGGCCCGTCGTGGCGAGCTCGTGGCCGATCTGGAGGTAGAACCAGGCGTCGTCCACCATGAACAGGCCGGGGTCCGCGATCACCGCACCGAGCGCCGTCGCCACGCAGAGCGCGACCGCCGCGAGAGCGGGTCCCGAGCTGTGGGTGGGTGTGGCGGACATGGCGGGCGAAACCGTGTAGGTGGGGAAGCACGGCAGGAGGGCGACGTGACCATCTTCAAGAAGATCATCGACCGCGAGATTCCGGCGGACATCGTATACGAGGACGACCTGGCGCTCGCGTTCCGCGACGTGTCGCCGCAGGCCCCCGTGCACGTGCTGGTCATCCCGAAGGAGGAGATCGCGCGGGTCGGGGACGCGTCCCGGGAACAGTCCGCCCTCCTCGGTCATCTCCTCTGGGTGGCGGCCGAGGTCGCGCGCCAGGAGGGCATCGCGGGCTCCGGCTACCGTGTGGTCACGAACAACGGCCGAGATGGCGGGCAGTCCGTCGATCACCTCCACCTGCACGTGCTGGGCGGCCGTCCCATGGGGTGGCCCCCGGGGTGAACGGGTTACACGGGGCGTTCACCTGGAGGGCAACGGATGGCGACCTTTGAGCTCACCACGCACCCGCTGGCGTTCGCGCACATGGAAGGCGGGGTCAAGACCGTGTTCGTGATGCCGTGGTCCACGCCGCTCTCGGTGATGTCGAGTGGAGACCGCATCGAGTTCGACGACCTCGGGAGCATCTCGATCGGCATGGTGAAGCGCTACCCGTCCCTCGACGAGCTGCTCGAGGCCGAGGGATTCGTGAACGTCGTGCCCGAGGCCGACGATCCCGACCACGCCGCCCGTCTGCTGCGCACCTCGCCGGGCTGGAACCAGACCGCGGAGCGCTCCAACGGCGTGCTCGCGTTCCGTGTGCGCTGGGCCAAGCGCAAGGCCTGACCCGGCGCGCAGAATTTCCTTGAAGTGATTTCGAGGAATTGGTATTGACGTAGCAACGAGGAGGTAGACCATGGGTCTCGCCGTTGCCGGCTGGCGTCGTACCAACCGCACCACCGTGGAGAAGTCCCTGCCGCGCGGCGACCGAGAGGCCGTCGTGGTGGCCGTGGCGGCGCAGAAGGGCGGTGTGGGCAAGACCACGACCACCGTGTCCCTGGCGGCTGCCTTCGCGCGCTACCACGGCCTGAAGGTGCTCGTGGTGGACCTCGACCCTCAGAACCACGTGCACCTCGCCCTCCGCGAGCAGGTCGAGGTGGGAGGGGGCGCGCTCTCCGAGATCCTCACGGATCCGTCCTGCACGCTCGAGGTCGAGGAGATCCGGGCGTCCACGTCGGTGCCGGAGCTCTTCGTGACCGCTCCCGACCCCGACCTCCTCCACGCGGAGGACGGGATGGCGCACCGCATCGGGAAGGAGATGGTGCTCCGCCGGGCGCTCGAGGTCACGCGCACCCACTACGACATCATCCTGCTCGACTGCCCGCCCAACATGGGCACGCTCACGATCAACGGCCTCGTGGCCGCGGACACCGTGCTGGTGCCGGCCCAGGCGAGCATGCTGGCGGTGTCCGGGATCGACGGCCTCTTCCGCACCCTCGACGAGGTGGGCGCCCAGCTCAACCCGAAGCTCGGCCTCCTCGGCGTCGTGCTCACGCGGGTCGACGGCCGCACCACCACGTCCAACCGCGACGTGAAGGACCTGGTGCAGGCGAGCTGGGGAGACGTCGTGCTGCCCGTGGAGATCGGGGCCGACGACAAGCTCGCCCAGGCGCAGATGGCCGGGCAGGACGTGTTCGGCTTCGCGCCGACCAGCCGGGCCGCCCAGCACTACCGGGAGCTCGCCGCGGAGCTGCTCGAGCGCCTCCGCTAGCGGTCGGGCTCGCCGTCACCGTCGGCATCTGGCCAGAGGGCCGACCCGGCGGTGATGGCCTCCGCGAGTCGCGCGTGCAGCGGGCCGTCCGGGGTCACCACCTGGTCGACCCCGAGATCCCACCCCACGACGGACGCATCGAGCCAGCCCGGCGAAGCGAGCTCGAACACGTGGGGCTGGCCGTCGAGCAGGGGACCCCGGTCCACCTGAACCCCCACCTCGGGCACGTCCAGCGTGAGGTCCACGGAGCCGCCCGCGTCGCCCAGGAGCGCGAACGGCGCCCCGGCGGTCAGGGTGAGCGAGGTCCATTCGCCCGTGGGCAGGTCCAGCTCGACCCCTTCGAGGACATCGGTGGCGAAGGGCCCCTCGAGGATCTGCTGCCCTTCGGGCCCGTCCAGGACGACGCGGATCAGGTCGAGCTCAGCGGACGTCAGCTCGACGTCTCCGCCCGGAGCGACCCGCAGGAGGGTGCGGTTGGGGTTTCCGATGCTGGTGCCGGACCCGGTCGGGTCGCACGCGACGAGGAGCAGGATCACGGGACGTCCTCGGAGAGCGGGAAGAGCTGGAGGTTGAGCTGGACGACGCGCTGCGGGCCGCCGTCCGCGGGGGCACTGTCGCAGAGCGCGAGCACGCGCTCCTGGAAGGCCGCGACCTCGGCCTTGAGAGACGGGATCAGGGCCGTGGGAACGCGGACCGTGACGGCGCCATAGTGGCGGTCGGCGGCGTCCACCGTCTCCAGGGCCTCGGAGGCGCGCGCGAGCATGCCGTGGTGGTAGCGGAACACGGCGAGACCCGCGACCTCGTGGGGCGTGACGATGGACACGTCCTGCTGGGTGGCGCCACCGTCGTCCGTGGGCACGAGCATGCCGAGCTGGACGAGCTTCTCGAGGGTGTCGCGCGCGACGGTCGGCGTCACCTGGGGCCGCAGGTGACGGGCCACCCAGGAGGGGGCGTGGCGGAAGCCCGGCGCCCCGGCGAGCTCGCGCACGGCGGGGAGCGTCCAGTCGGCGAGGTAGTCGAAGGCCGCCGCCTCCAGCGCGTTGGCCGCGCGGAAGTGGCCGGCGTGCCGGATGCGCTCGAACACGGCGTCCCGCTCCTGGTGGGTCTCCGCACGGTCGAGCTCCACGAGGAGGGCGAAGTGACTCCGGGCCTCCGCGCGGAGACCGATGGCGCGGCAGAAGCCCGGCAGCGTGTTCTCCGTGATGTTCCGCTCCCCACGGATGACCAGGTGGAGCAGCGAAGGCGAGCCGAACCCGGCGCGCGCGGCGAACAACCGATGGCTGTAGCGGGCGTTCGTGGACTTCTTCCAGGCGAACCAGTCCTCCAGGTACCTGCGGTGGTCCAGGTAGCCGAACACGGACGGTGACTCGACAGGCGTATCCACACAGGATGGATACACTCATGATTTCAGATTCGCCAGGTTTTCATGGGCTCGATGCGTATCCATCCGGAGATACGGTTTCGGCTTCGAATGATGGCCATGGATACGATCTCGGGTGACCCTGGGACACACCCTGGAGGTCCCGATGTTCCGCTTCGCCCTGGTCACCCTCGTCCTCGCCGCCTGCGCTCCCACCGTCGAATCGGTGGACACCAGCACTCCCGACGTCCCCGAGAGCCCCGTCGAGCCGGTGGATACGGAGGCTCGCGCTGCTTTCGTGCACGCCTGTGATCTGGACGACGCTGAGAGCGCGCTGGACTGCGTGGTGGGCAAGCTGGGTGAGATCGACGCCGCCATCGACGGCTGCGGCCTCGCAGCGGGCGTGGAGCTCTCGACGCTGGAGGCGAACCGGGCCGCGGCCTGGTCGGGTGAAGAGCCCGTGTCGGATGCGCCTGCCGTGCTGGACCACTACGCGGCCGTCGACGCCATGAACGACGCGCGGATGACGTTCCCGTTGCCGTGCCGCGTGACGACCGTGGACAACGAGGTCGCGCACCCGCTCCTGGAGACGGTCTGGCCCCTCCAGGCCTGCGAGTGACCTACCGGGGGACCAGGGTGTCCAGGCGGCTCGCGATGGCGTCCCTGGCCACCCGGAACCCCGTCATGCGCTGGTCCTCCGGGAGGCTCGCGTCGTCGGGGTCCGGCATGGCCCAGGAGATCTGCCGCACCCCGAGGAGCCCGACAGGACAGGCTTCTTCGGCGCAGAGGGTGATCACGACGTCCACGTCGGGGTCCACCTCGTCCACGTGCTTCGAACGTGCGCCCGCGGTGTCGATCCCGACCTCCGCCAGCGCTGCCAGCGCGAGGGGGTGCGGGCGCTTGGGCGCCGTGCCGGCGGACTGGACACGAACCCGGTCACCGAACCGATGCCGCGCCAGGTGCTCGGCGAGCTGGCTGCGTGCGGAGTTCGCCACGCAGAGGAACAGCACGCTGGACACGGGCTCGATGGCCGCTGCGTCGTCCAACAGCCCGGTGAGGACGTCGCCGTGGACGGCGGCCCGCGCAGACGCGAAGAACTCCGCGGGGTCCAGCCCACCGGCCGCGTAGCGACGGGCCTGCAGCCCCATGTCCAGGCGGTCGAGCTGGCGGACGAAGCGCCCCTCGGCGTCCTCCTGGCGCTCGTAGGTCTCCCAGAGGGCCAGGAGGTCGGGACGACCCACCCGAGCCGCGAAGGACGCCATCGCCCGCGCCTCGCGCGCGTGCTTGTCGGTGACCCCGTCCTGGGGCGGGATGTCGCCGACCCAGGCCTCGGCGAGGTCGTGCAGCACGGCGTAGGCGAGCAGGCGGCCGCGGTCGAGGTCCTGCGGGGCGAGCGCCAGGGCCAGGAGGGCCACGCCCCACCCGTGCGCCGCGACGGACTCCGGGCTGTCGACCCCCCGGCGCACCCAACCGGTCCGCGCGACGTCCTTGAGCCCCAGGGCCTCGAGCAGGGCGTCCGTCATGTGAGGAGGGCGCGCTGCTCGGGGATGCCGAACGCGAGGAGCACGGGGTCCGTGGAGGCCTGTGCGGCCTCGAAGCCCGCGCGGTCGACGATGCCGCGCCAGTGGCACTCCACGATCGTGCGTGCCAGAGGGCCTCCGAGCCCGTTGCCCGGCCCGAGGGCGACGACCACGTCCGCTCCGGTGTGCTCCAGGGCGGTCTTCACGGCCCGGGTGAAGTCGAAGGGGGCGGTGACCTGGTGGCCGAGCGTGTAGTCCCGCAGAGCCGACGGATCCGCCCAACGCGGACGGAACACCATGCCCCGACCGTCGATGAGCGGGACGGAGGGCGCGCGGAAGCCCAGCTCGCCGAGCTCTCCGAAGGCACGGGCCGAGGTGTCGCGCATGAGGGACGTGTGGAAGGCCGAGTGGAGCGGGAGCTGCACCGGGAACGTGCGGGAGCCGCGTTCCACGGGGGGCAGGAGCTCCAGGAGGGCCTTGGTGCCTTCCCGATCCGCTCCGAGCACCGCGTATCCACCGAGCTCGATGGACCACTCGGCCACGTGCCCCCGTGCGGCCACCGCGGCCAGGGCGTCGTCGACGACCGCCCGGAGCTCCGGCGTGGTGCGCCAGTCGGACCCGCACATCGGGTAGAGCACCTGGCCCCCGATCACATTGCGGGTCTGGTAGGCACCCATGGTGTCCACGAGGCGGATGGCGTCCTCGAGCGGCAGGGCGCCCGAGGCTGCGAGGGCGGTGTAGAAGCCCATGGAGTTGCCGACGACACCCACGACGTCGTACGCGTCGGAGAGGTCGCCCAGGTCGGCCATGGAGCACGCGAAGGTCAGCAGGCTCGCGTGCTCGCCCGCGACGTGGAGGGACGAGCGGTAGGCGTCCGCGGCGTCGAGCTCCCGGACCGTCGGGCGCCCGTTGGCGGTCCGCCAGGCGTCACAGGCGTCGAGGAGGTCGGTGGCGCGGCCCTGGAGCTGGCCGAGCGCCGCACGGTCGTAGCTGCCGCGGCCGGGCGCGACGATCAGCGCGGTCTTCATGCCTCACCTCCGAGCAGGAGCCGGGCGCCTGCTTCGATGTCGGGCTCCTGCACGAGCACGCGGTTCGCGGCGTCGCCGAGCGGGATGTACGTGTCCAGACCGGTGACGCGGTGGGTGCGGAGCGTGGGCTCGCGCTCGACGAGCCCGGCCACGACGGTGTCCGCGACCCCGCTGGATGCGCGGCACTCGTCCACGACGAGCACCTTCCCGGCGGCCCTGGCGTGGGGCAGCAGGCTCTCGATGGGCAGCGGCTGGAGCCAGCGGAGGTCCACCACGCGCACGGAGTAGCCCTCGGCCTCGAGCTTCTTCGCCACCCGCAGGGACATCCAGAGGCCGTTGGCGAAGGTGGCGATGCAGAGGTCGGTGCCCTCGCCGTACGCGCGCACCTCGCCGAGCGGCATGTGGTCGTCGGGGGCGGGGTAGGACGTGAGCCAGAGGTTGTCGCCGTCCTCGTAGAGGTCCTTGGTCATGTAGAGCGCGATGGGCTCGAGCATGACGGTGAGGCGACCGTGCGTGCCGGCCTGTGCGGTGAGGGTGCGGAGCATGCGGGCGGCGTCGTCGCCGCGGGCCGGACAACCGATGAGGATGCCGGGGATCTCGCGGACGGCGGCGATGCCGTTGTCGTTGTGGAAGTGCCCACCGAAGCCCTTCTGGTAGCCGAGGCTCGCGATGCGCACGACCATGGGGTTCGCGTACTGGCCGTTGCTGAAGAACTGCATCGACCCCGCTTCGCCGCGGAGCTGGTCGATCGCGTTGATCAGGTAGGCCAGGTACTGGATCTCGGGCATCGGCAGCATGCCTGCGTGACCGGCTCCGATCGCGAGCCCGAGGATGGTGGTCTCGTCGAGGAGCGTGTTGAACACGCGCCCGACCCCGAACTTCTTCGTGAGGTCCGCGGTGACGTGGTACACGCCGCCCTTCCGCGCGACGTCCTCGCCGAACACGAGGGTGCGGGGGTCGCCCGAGAGGATGTCGGTGAGGGCGCGGTTGAGCTGTACCGCGAGGTGGCGCGGCCGGTCGCTGTCCTCGGGACGCTCGCGCGGGAAGCATCGCTCGCGCTCCTCTTCGCTCGGCAGGGGCACCCGCGCGTCGTCGCTCTGGGTGAACAGAGGCTCCATGACCTCCTTCGCCGTCGTGAGCGTCGGGCGGCGGATGGCCTCCTCGGCCAGCCGCTCCAGCCGCGTCCGCGTGCCCTCGTAGAGGTCGAGCACGTCGCCGGGCGTGAGCCAACCGTTCTCCACGAGGAGGGTCGCGGAGGTCAGCAGGGGGTCGAGGGCCTCGGCAGCCTCGATCTCCTCGTTGGTCTTGTAGAGCTGCTCGACGTCCGACCCGGCGTGGCCGAGCATCCGCACGGTCCGCATGTGGAGGAAGGCGGGGCGACGGCTCTCGCGGACGTACGCCAGCGCGCGCTGGGCGCCCTCCCATGCCGAGCAGAGGTCGAGCCCGTCGGCGAAGTAGTAGGGGAGTCCGGCACGGTTCCGGAACGCGGTCTCGATCCAGCCACGCGGGGTCCGCACGCTGATGCCGAAGCCGTTGTCCTCGCAGACGAACAGCACGGGCGCCGGGACGTTCTGGAAGGCCGACCAACCTGCGGCGTTGAAGGCCGTCTGCGCGGTGGCGTGGTTGGCGGACGCATCACCGAAGGTCACCACCGACACCCGCCGCTCCTTGCGCCCCTCACGGCGTGCCTTGCGGTCGAGGGCCACGGCGTACCCGAGGGCCTTCGGCAGCTGGGACGCGATGGTGGACGTCTGCGGAGGGATGTCCAGGTCCACGGACCCGAACACCTTGTGACGCCCGCCCGCGATGGGCTCGTCCGAGGCGGCCAGCATGCCGCGGAGCACGTCGAAGGCGCCGTTGGGACCGGGCCCCAGCGCCGCACGGGCGCAGAAGTACGCACCGGAGCGGTAGTGGAGGAAGGACATGTCGCCCTGACGGAGGGAGCCTCCGACCGCCGCGTTGCCCTCGTGCCCCGAGCTGCCGATGGTGTAGTACCCGAGGTTCCGGCCCTTCAGAGCCCGGGCGATCAGGTCCAGGTGGCGGGACTCGATCTGGGCCTCGAACAGCCGGATGGCGTCCCGGGCGCGGAGCACGGCACCGTCACGGACGGGTGCGTCGAGGTTCACGCGCGGCACCCCCGCGCTCAGGCCCCGCACGTGGGCGGAGAAGTTGGCGTCGACGACGGAGGCTCTGGAGACGGCCACGGCTCACCACGGAAGATGACGGGGGCGTCCTAGCCGCTTGCCGGCCCGCGTCAAACCCGCTGTGAGCCCCGGACGCTCACTGCATCGGAAGCATCGGGTAGGCGTCCCACCCGGGATCGGGGTCGGAGAACGTGATGTCCACCTGACCGCCGTTGTTCTCGACCTTCACCTTGCCCGCGAAGTAGGGCTGGAGAGCGGCGTCCACGTTGCGGTGGAAGCTGCGGTCGAGGTGCGCGACCTTCCGGAGCTCGATGCGCGCCCGCTTGGGCGTGTAGATGCTCGCGAGGAACTCGACGTACGAGACCATCGCGCGAACGGCCATGGCCGGGGTGGCCCGCTCGATGACGAGCGTGAACGGGAGGTCCTCTTCGACGGAGAACTCGAGGCGCGCCTGCTCGGGGAAGCCGCGCACCATGTTCTCGGCCTTCTCGATGGCCTCCTCGAGCCACATCTCGTCGATGCGACCCCAGCGGGGGAGGCCCGGCGCGCTGTCGCCTTCGCCTTCCACGAGGGCGCCGGGGGCCGTGGTCTCCACGATGTCGCCGATGTCGAGCACGGGGTCCGTGGGCTCGTCGTACAGCGACGTGCGGCGCGTGGTCATCTGGATGCCCACCCGCGGGGGCGCGCTGTCCTCGTCCGGGGCGCCGTAGGAGAGGTCCTCCATGATCTCGCCGCCGTACTCCTCGACCGGCTCGGCCGAGCGACCGCGCGAGGGCTCGGGGGTCCCGGGGAAGCCCATGGGGGCCGCGAGCCGCGACTTGCCGAGGGCTACGCCGGCACGGGGCCGGGCGCCGAGCGGGGTGCCGCCGCGGGTCGGGCCGCCGATCCGGACGCCCGCCGTGTTCTCGCCCTCGTCCCCCATGCGCCCGCCGCCGAAGCCGCCGCCGCTGGATCCGCCGAACGAGGGAGACGAGGAGCCTCCGAAGCCCCCGCCGCCACTCGAGCCCCCGAAGCCACCCGTGCCGCCGAAGGACGGGCCGTCGGACCCGCCGAAGGAGGGGCTCTCGTAGGACGAGTCGGCGAAGGCGCTCTCCACGCGCTCCGTGGGCGCCTCGTCGGCGAACTCGACGTACGACCCGGAGCCGCCTCCGAAGCCGCCACCCGAGGAGCCACCGAAGCCGCCGCTTCCGCCGAAGCCGCCCTCGTCGCCACCGAAGCTGCCGCCGTCTCCACCGAAGCTTCCGCCGCCGCCGAAGCTTCCGCCACCGCCACCGCCGAAGCCTCCACCGCCGCCGCCACCGAACGAGGGCTTGGCCTCGGGCTTGGGCGCCGGCGCTGCGCCGCCGGAGCGCGCGCGGGAGAGGAGCGAGTTGCCGGTGGGGGGGAGACCCACGCCGAAGCTCTGGTCGTCCTGGCTGGACGCGCCGCCGCCACCGCCGCCGAACCCGCCTCCGCCGAAGCCGCCGTCGCCTCCGAAGCTCCCGCCGCCGCCGCCGCCGCCACCGCCGTAGCCGCCGCCACCGCCGCCGCTGTTGGCGCGGCCGCCGCCGAAGGCACCGCCGCCGCCGCCGCCGCCGCCGCCGAACGACTTGCCGCTGTCGGGGTTGTTGCCGAACCCGGAGAACGAGGGCGCACGGTCGCCACCGAATCCGCCGCCGCCGCCGCCGTTGTCGGCGAGGTAGGGCGGTGTGGAGTCGCTCGCACCGGCAGCCGAACCGAAGCCGCCACCGAATCCACCGCCGCCGCCGCCGCTACCGGGCGACCGACCGCGCATGGACATCGGGACGGGCGTGGCGATGCGGGGGCGCGCGCCGCCCGGCGTGCCACGGATGCGCTCCATCACGGCCTTCTGGGTGGTGAGCCGCGTGACCTCGTTGACGAGCTTCTGGTACTCCTTGGCTTCCCACTGGAGCATGGGAGTCTCGCGGCCGATGCTGCGCGCCGCGAAGGTGGCTGCGATGTACGCCAGGAACATGCACAGCGAGAGCCCGATGCAGACGACCGGGATGCCGCCCGGGATGCCCATCTTGCCCTGGAGACCCGACAGGAAGACGGCCGACTCCTTGTGGAAGAGCCCGGCACCCATCACCGCAGCCATGCACAACAGGAAGAACACGCCGAGCCCCATGAAGGCACCGCGCGCGAGGAGCACGGGATGCGCGGGCGATGCGCGCTTGACCCGTGCGAGCAGGCGCTGCCCGTCCACCGCGTCCTCGAACGCCTGGAGCTCCTCCCGCGCCTTCTCGAGCAGACGCTCGACGTCTTCGGGGGTCTCGGTGGTCTCGATCATGGCCATGGGTGTCTTCCGTCTGGGGAGCCGGGCGGGAGGGGGGGCCCGCGTCCGGACAATCTACATCATCGGCGGTGTCCGGGCACGGTGGTCGCGGCCCGTTCGGCCACCACCTCCACGCGGACATCCTGGCGCAGCGCGGACTCCAGGAGGTCTTTCCGGCGTTCCGTGGCCCATCGTTCCAGGTGGGCCTCTTTCACGGCGAAGGCCCGCAGCAGCACCCGACCGTCGCCGAGCTCGACCTCGATGCGCGACACGGGCTGGGAATGCGACCGATCCAGCCCGTCCGCGACACGGAGGATGCCGGCGAGCACGCGGACCTTCTGCTGGTCGTCGGGGGACAGGGTGGCCATCTCGGGGTGCTCGGGCTTCGGCTTGCCGCCGCGATGGTAGCGGACGACCAGCGCCAGGAGGTCGATCTCCGGCGCCGTGAAACCGTGGAGCCTGCTGTTCCGGATCAGGTAGGCGCCGTGCTTGTTGTGGGATGCGCCGCCGATGTAGTGACCGATGTCGTGCACGCGCGCCGCGCAGCCCAGCACCCGACGCTCGACGAAACCGAGCCGGTGGAGGGGGGCCAATGCATCGAAGAGCTCGAGGGAGCGCTCCTGTACGGTCTTCGCGTGCACGGGGTCCGCTCCGAACCGGTCCATGAGCCGCTGGATCGAGCGGTCGCGCGGGTCGGGAACCGAGGAGAGCAGGTCGATCTCGGGACGGTTGTGGAGGATCCAGTCCACGATGAGACCGTCCCGCAGCGACCGCTCGGACGTGACGAGGCGGGACTTGTCGAACGCCCGCATCACCTGCTGGACGAGGACCGCGCCGGCTGTGATCGTGCGCTGCCGGCGGGGGTCCATCCCGGGGAGCGAGCCGAGCTGGTCGGCCGGGGTGGAGCGGAGCTGCCGGACGAGCGTGTCCAACTCCCCGCGGTACAGCACGAGCCCGTGGGAGTGCTCGGGCATCCTGTCGCCGCGCGCCATGGTGGCCATCCGGGCCAGGAGCCGCAGCGTGCCGGAGGTGCCGACCAGCGTGGCCACCGAGCGTGGCTTGATCTCGTTCAGCAGGGGCTTCAGCTCGGCCTTGATTCGCTGGCGCAGTCGGTTGAGGTCGTCCTTCGTCAGCGGAGCCGGGAACTCCTCGGTGAGGCGGATGTGGCCGAGCGGCAGGCTCTCGATGGTCACCGGGCTCTCGCTGTCGCAGCTGATGAGCTCGGTGGAGCCACCGCCGAGGTCCATCAGGAGGACGCGTCCGCGCGTGAAGTCCAGGTCTGCACGGGCGCCGAGGTAGATCAGGCGCCCTTCTTCGCGCCCCGGGATGACCCGGACGTGCACACCGGTGGCGTTGCGGACCTCCCGGCACCAGTCGGCGCCGTTCTCCGCCTCCCGTACGGCGGAGGTCGCCGCGCAGTGGATGTCTTCGACGTCGAGGGTGCGGGCCGCCTCGGCGAAGCGCTTCATCGCGTCCAGGCCGCGCTGCCACGCCGCGGGAGACAGCTTGTGCACGTCGAGACCGCCTGCGCCGAGCTCGACCTGGATGCGGTCCTTCTCCACGACGTCCCACGTGCCGTCGCCGTGGATGTCCGCCACCAGGAGGTGGACGGAGTTCGTCCCGACGTCGATGGCACCGATCCTCACCTGGGGCTCCTCACGAGGGGACCGTATTGACGTGGCAGGTCCACGAGCGCAAGCGCTGCGGCGCGCGCGACCAGCCCGATCAGGTTCGTCTCGGACGCATCGTCGGCGATCGCGTGCGCCTGCACGAGCGCTTCGGAGGCCGACGCGCGATCCACCTCGGCGAGGGTGATCCGCGCCAGGACGCGCTCGCGGGTGGCCTCCGCGCGGTCGGCGGCGTCGACGGCCCGGCGCGCGCTCTCCCGTGCCTCGTCCGGACGGCCGTGGAGGCGAAGGGCGCCGGCGTGCTTGATGAGGATGTCGGCGAGGGCGAGGTCGGAGCCCGCTCGCGCCTCGAGGTCCTGGAGCGTGGTGGCGGCCAGCGGGGCCGCCTGGGCGCGCGCGAGGACCTCACGCTTCTCGCGGTCGCGCTCGGCAGCGATGCGCTCCTGGAGATTGCGGACCTCCGCGAGCCCCTCGCCGTCGTTCAGGCCCCTCAAGATGCGCAGCGCGGACCGCACGGCCCGCTCGGAGTCGCCGATCGCTCCGTGCGCGAGGTGCGCCTGCGCGAGCAGCGAGAAAGCCCGACCGGCCACGTCCTGGAGGTCGGGCTGGTCGGTGAGGGCCCCGCAGACCTCCTCGAGCATGCGAGCTGCGGCGGCGGGCTCGGTGGGCAGCACGCGCACGGCCTCCACCAGCAGGCCCGCGACGCGCTCCTCTTCACCCACGTCCGGGCTGCAGGGCTTCGAGGGCCAGGATGGCGGCGCGGGTCTCGATCTCCTCGGGCACGAGCTGCTCGCCGGGCCCCAGCCCACCGAAGCGCGCGATCCACTCGAGCGTGAGGCCGAGCACCGCGAAGTGCAGCAGCACGGGCTCGGGAGACCCGGAGTTCGTGACGATGTTCAGGGGGTTGCCGTCCCCGAGCAGCGTGACCCGCGGACCGTCCGCCAGCGCGTACCGGACGACCTGCTCCGCCACGTGATCGACCCGCGTGGCGGCCTCCTTGAGGGAGACGAGGTCGATCTCGTCGCCGCCGTGACCCGCGTTCAGCAGAAGGACCCCGTCCTGCGCGCGGGCCAGGTGGGCCGCCGTGAGGACGTGGGCCGCACCGGTCGCGGTGACGACGATCCCGGCGCGTCCGATCGCGCTCTCGAGCTCGTCGGTGGGGTAGCCGTCGTAGTGGGCGAACAGCCGACGGACGGGGTCGCTCTCGACGACCTCCACGCTCATCCCGGCCGCGCGCGCGTAGTTCGCCAGCCCGCGCCCGACGGGCCCGTAGCCGATGACGAGCAGCCGCCGGCCCGCCAGGTGCATGCCCGTGAGGGTGCCCACCGCGCGCCAGATGCCCTCACCGACGCCATGACGGTTCTCGACTGCGTTCTTGAGCCGACCGTCGTTGATGTTCACGACGGGGAAGGGGACGCCCGAGCGACGACGCAGGGCCTGGACGCCCGAGCGGGTGATCTCGATGGCGCCCGTGATGCGCGAGGGGTCTCCGCTGTCGAGCACCTTGCCGATGAGATCGAAGCCCACGTCGGCCAGGATGGACGGGCGGTGCTCCAGGACGCGCGCATGGCGGTCTCCGAGCTCACCGCCGGTGTACACGTCCACGCCGAGGTTGCGGAGGGTCGCCACCGCGTGGGCGTGCGTGGTGCCGGGGTTCGCCGCGCTGATCACCCACTTCCCGCCACCCAGCATGAGCTCGCGCACGAGGGCGGCCGTGAGCGTGGTGAGGTGCAGGTTGAGCCCGATGGTCAGCCCCTCCCAGGGACGGCTGGCCGCCCAGCGGTTGCCGAGCATCGGCAGGATGGGGAAGAACGCGTTGATCTTCGCGACCTCGCGCTCTCCGGTGAGGGTGGGGTCCAGCATCGGCGGTCTCCGGGGAAGGCGGCAACGTAACGCGTCCCGGGACGCCTGCGTCAGGCCCCGAGCAAGCCGAGCGCTTCGAGCCGATCGACCACCTCGCCGGCGACGTCGTCCACCTCACGGCCCTCCGTGAGCAGCAGGATCTCCGGGCTCTCCGGCGGCTCGTAGGGCGAGGTGATGCCGGTGAACTCGCCGATCACGCCCGCCCGGACCTTCTTGTAGAGCCCCTTGGGATCGCGCCGCTCGCACTCCTCGAGCGACGTGGCCACGTAGCACTCGAGGAACCGGCCCTCGGGCAGGAGGGCGCGGGCGGACGCGCGGTCGGTGCGGAACGGCGAGATGAAGGCCGTGAGCGTGATGACGCCCGCGTCCGCGAAGAGCTGCGCGAGGTGGCCCACCCGGCGGATGTTCTCGGTGCGGTCGGCGTCCGAGAACCCGAGGTCGCCGTTGAGGCCCATGCGCAGGTTGTCGCCGTCCAGCACGTAGGCCGTGCGACCGCGGCGCAGCAGGAGGGCTTCGACGCGCCGGGCCACCGTGGACTTCCCCGCCCCCGAGAAGCCCGTGAACCACACCACGCACCCCTTCTGGCCGATCAGGTGCTCGCGCTCGTCGTGGGGCAGGTCGGCGGCGTGCCAGGTGACGTTCGTGGACGTGGACATGGTGACTCCAGGGGTGGGGCTCCCTGATACCATCGCGGCCGGAGGGGCGCGTGACGACGATTGCACTGGACGCGATGGGTGGGGATCTCGGGCTGGACGCCACGGTGGAGGGCGCGGCGAAGCTGTCCCGGGAGCCGGTGGACATCCGGGTGATGCTGGTGGGGGAGGCGGCCCGGATCTCCGAGCGCCTCGCGTCCCTCAGCTACGACCCCACGCGCCTCGAGGTCGTGGACTGCTCGGGGTCGGTGGGGATGGACGAGGATCCCCGTCGGGCCCTCGAGGACAAGCCCTCCTGCTCGATCCTCACCACAGCGAGGCTCGTGCGCGACGGTGACGCCGACGCTCTCGTCTCGGCGGGCAACACGGGAGCCACGATCCTGGCGTCGGCGCGCACCTTCGAGCGGCTCCCGGGCATCCGGCGCGCCGCGCTGGCGGCCGTGTACCCGACCGAGCGTCGCCACGGACCCAAGAAGGACCCGTTCGCCCTCATGCTCGACGTGGGGGCCACCCTGCACGCGGAGGACATCGATCTGGTCGGGTTCGCGGTGATGGGGGCGGCGTACAGCTCGATCATCTCGGAGATCGCCAGCCCGCGGGTGGCCCTGCTCTCCAACGGCACCGAGCCGAACAAGGGCACGGAGGCCATCAAGAGCGCCCACGCGCGCCTCGCCGGAGGTCCGCTGAACTTCGCGGGCAACATCGAGGGCCTCGACATCCCCCGGGGGAACTCCGATGTGGTCGTGTGCGACGGCTTCCTCGGAAACGTCGTCCTGAAGATGCTCGAGGGCGTCGGGGAGGTCTTCCGCGACGTCGCGCGCCAGGCGAGCGGGAGCAAGCTCCAGTGGAAGATGGGGCTCGCGATGCTCGGCGGCGGCCTGCGGCGGATCCGCCGGATGACCGACTGGAAGGCCTACGGGGGAGCGCCGCTCCTCGGCATGGACCAGGTGATCATCAAGGCGCACGGGCGCAGCGAGTCCCGCGCCATCCGCAACGCCATCAAGGTCGCCGCCAAGGCCGCCGAGGGCGACCTCATCGGGCGGATCCAGGCAGGCTCGAGCGCCCTCGGGCTCGGAGAGGCCGAGCGCACGGGATCGAAGGACGCCTGAAGTCGCCCCGCGACCCGGGTGATCCCGAAGACGATGAGGCCCGCTCGGGAGCGGGCCTCGGGTCACGATGACGCCTCGAGGTGTGACCTACGAGTCGTCCTCGCTGTCGCCGCCCTCGCTGAAGTTCTCGCTGAAGTCGTCGTCGGACTCGTAGTCGCGCCAGCTCTTGCCGCTCTCGCGCCGGTCGCGCTTGGGCGGAGCCGTGCGGGCCTTCGCCTGGAAGTCCTCTTCGGGCTTCTTCTTGCGCTTCGCCGTGGAGTCGCGCCGCTTGCTGCGATCCGCACCCCAGCCCTCTTCGGTCTGGGAGTCGAAGCCAGCACCGCCGCCGCCACCACCGCCACCGCCGTAGCCGCCGCCACCACCACCGTAGCCACCGCCGCCGCCGTAGCCGCCGCGTCCACCACGATCGCCGTAGCCACCGCGTCCGCCGCGATCACCGTAGCCGCCGCGCCCGCCACGATCGCCGTAGCCGCCGCGCCCGCCACGATCACCGTAGCCGCCGCGTCCGCCACGATCGCCGTAGCCACCGCGTCCGCCACGGTCGCCGCGTCCGCGGAATCCACCGCGGTCACCGCCACGACCGCGGTATCCGCCGTCTCCACGAGGTGGATAGTCACCGCCGTCGCCATCGCGCCCACGGTAGCCGCCGCGTCCACGGGTGTGGACCTCGGGGGCACGCCCGCCACCGCGGGGGCCGCCACGGCCGCCGCGATCGCCGCGTCCGCCGCGTCCACGACCACCTCCGCGGTCGCCGCCACGGTCTTCCGCCTCGTTCACGCGAATCGTGCGGCCATCCACCGTCGCGCCGTCCATCTGCGCGATGGCTTCCTTCGCTGCAGACTCTTCGGCGTAGGTGACGAAGCCGAACAGCCTGCTCTCGCCCGTGGCCCTGTCGAAGATCACGCGCGCTTCGTCGACTGTCCCGAAAGGCTCGAAGGCAGTCCGAAGCGTCTCATCCGTCGTGGAGTAGCTCAAGCGCCCCACGAAGAGCTTCTTTCCCATTGTCCCCAGTTCCTGGTCACGTTCCTTCGCGACCTCGTCGAGCATAGCATGTCGCGGGGCCCGCGCACGCGGATCCTTCTCACCGGTAGCGGACGAAACCGGCCCAGTCGGGGGTCGTGCGGGATGGCGCCGGGTCGCGCGTGCCCGCGAGCCGGTCGATCGCGCGCAGGATGTTGTCGCGCGCGGCCGAGAGTGACGGGTCTCTGGCGATCGCCCCCGCATCGTCGGCCGTGGTGATGCCGCGTCGGACGGCGTCCTGGAAGAGACCCGCGATCGCGCCGCCCGCCAGCGACGCCTCGTCCGCGCACGCCCGGATCACGTCCACGGTGTGCGCGCGAGAGAGCCGCCCGCGCCGATCGAGGGCGAGCGCGGCCTGCAACCACGAGAACACCGGTGTCACACGGCCCGCGAGGAGGTCGAAGCGCGCCAGGGGGACCCCCTTCTCCACCCGGATGAAGATGTCCTCCACGGCGTCGGCCTGCGCGATGCGCCCTGCGGCCTCGAGGGCCGTGTCGCGGGCGTCGGAGTACACGTTCCCCAGGGTGAGCACGTGGGCGAGGGTGTCGCGGTCCACCGAACCGTCGATCACCCCGGCGTACGCGGCGTACACGAGCGCGTCCACCTCGCTGTCGTCCCCGAAGAGCGTCTCGCTCACCGACCGGTCCTCACGGGCCCGGGCCACGAGCAGGTTGGGCAGCTTGTACCCGAGCTGATCGCGCACGGCGCGCAGCCGTCCGCGCCGCAGGTTGCCGAGGTTGTCCTTGAGGACGAGCTGGTCGACGTGCAGGCCGTCGAGAGCGAGCTTCTCCTCGAGCACGGACCGCATCTGGGTCGGCGATCCCGAGAGGACGAACACGCGCGCCTCGGGATCGTGCTGCTGCAGCGCGCGGACGAGCGCCGCGCTCCCCGGCACGTTCCGCTTCTCGCGCGCGGTCTGCACCGCCGCCCGGAGGAGGCCCCGCACGCTGTCGATGTCCGTGTCGAGGTAGGTCTTGTCGAGGTCCCAGCGGAAGACGTGCATGCGCTCGTGCTATCCCGATGGGGCCGGGCTGGCGGCAGGAGGCGTGCATGGAGGGGCTGGAGCGCTGCTCGGACGAGCAGGTGGTCGCGTTCGCCGAGCACGTGGCCCGCCTGAAGCACGACCTCGGGAAGTACATCCGCTTCCGGCAGAACTGGTTGTCGGCCGAGGCTGGGGAGGACGAGGTCCGCGCCGCCCTGGTGGCCGATCTGCACCACACACGCCGCGGGCCCGACGGGTCCGTGGACGCGCAGTCCGTCTGGGCGGAGTTCCGGCCGGTGCTCCTGGGGGAGACCGAGCTGCTCGGGGCCACCTTCCCGGCCGCCGACGCGCGGGTGCAGGCCGTCGAGCGCGCCATGGTCCGGCTCGCGGCGCTCGAGCCCCTCGAGGAGGCCGGTGGCGCCGTGCTGCAGGAGGCCATGGAGCACGCGCGGGGGGTCGCGGAGGGCATCCGGGAGCTGGCCGCCGACCTGCGCGATCTGGTGCTCGCGCGCCGCAGCGCATAAGCCCGAGCCCATGGCCGACATCCTCATCGTGGACGATCAGGACCGCTACCTGGAGCTCTGCCGGGCAGCGATCCCCGAGCACCGCTACCGCGGGCCCGCACGCGACCTCGCGCAGGCCCGGAGGGAGCTCGAGGCCGCCCGGGGTCGCATCGATCTCGTGCTCCTCGACGTGCACTTCGACATCCCCGTGGAGGCGCTCCTTGGGGTGCCCGAGGGCGCCACCCCGCGCCAGATCGAGCAGGCCCGGCGGCGCCAGGGGCTGTTGATCCTCGCCGAGCTCCGAAAGTCCTGGCCGGACCTCCCGGTCATCGTCATGACGTCCCGAGACGAGCTGGCGCTCGAGTCCGAGGTCGCCGGAGACGAGGACTTCACGTACTTCCTCGACGACGACTACGTCGACGCCCGGGCGCTGCAGGGCCAGATCCAGTCGCTGGTGGCGTCCAGGGGCCGGGAGCCCTCCACCGGCCCGGTGTACTGGGGCGATTCGCTGGGGATGCGGAAGCTCGAGGCGCGCCTCGACATCCTCGCCCGCGGGCGGTTGCCCGTCGTGCTGCTCGGGCCGATGGGCACCGGGAAGAGCCTGCTCGCCCGTCACTTCGTGCACGCGCGCAGCGGGCGTCCCGGCAAGTTCGTGTCGGTCGACCTCTCCACCGTCCCGGCCGATCTCATGGCCGCCCACCTGTTCGGGTCCGTGAAGGGCGCCTACACGGGCTCGATCGCCGATCGCACGGGTGCCTTCGAGGCTGCGCACCAGGGCACGCTGTTCCTCGACGAGGTCGGCAACCTCTCGATGGCGGCGCAGAAGATGCTGCTCGCCGTCCTCCAGGAGGGGACCGTCAGCCGGGTGGGCGACCTCCGGGAGCGGCCCGTGGACGTGAAGCTGGTGGTCGCCACGAACGAGGACCTCCGGGCGCGTGTCCGTGAGGGATCCTTCCGCAGCGATCTCTACATGCGGCTCAACCCCGCCGCGGCGGTCGAGCTGCCGTCCCTCGTCGAGCGCGGGCTGGACTACGCGAAGCTCCTCGACTTCTGTCTCCGCGACGCCTTCGCGCGGCCGTACCTCAAGGGGCTGGTGGCGGAGTACCGCGAGGCCGCGGGGCTGCCGCCGGGCCGGGTGCGCTTCGTGCTCGGCGAGTCCGCGCCGAAGGCCGAGCCGGGCGTGCTGGTCATCCTGTTCCCGGAGCGCGCCGTGCGCCTGCTCCGCCGGCACTCCTGGCCCGGGAACCTGCGCGAGTTCGCGATGACCGCGGAGAACGCCGTGCTGTTCGCCCTCGCCGAGATGACGACCGCCGCCACCGGCGACCGTTCGGACGTGGTCACCGTGCGCCCGAAGCTCGTGCGCGATCTGCTCGTCGCGAACCTCCCTGCCGGCGAGGAAGCGCCCCGCACCGACGGGGACGTCGTCATCCACCTCGAGGCCCAGGACACGCTGAACAAGGTGAGCGTGGAATGCGAGCGGCAGTACTTCACGGCCCTCTATCTCCGCGCCCAGGGCGACTTCGGCGTGATGGCCGAGCGCCTCCTGGGCGACACGCAGCACGCGCGCAAGGTCCAGCTCAGGTTCAACCAGCTCGGCCTGAAGGTCCGCGAGCTCCGGGAGAGGCTGCCCTGATCGCCCTCCTGGTCGGGGCGGCGCTCGGGCAGACCCCCACGGGGCTCACGCCGCTCGCCCAGGTGTTCCGCGACTCCGCCGTGGGGCTGGAGGCCCAGGGCGACGACCGGGGTGCGGTGCTCAGGTGGGAGAAGGTCGTCGAGATCGACCCCGACTGGCAGGAGGGCTGGTGCCGTCTGGGGGAGGCGCTCGCCCGCCTCGACCGGCTCGAGGAGGCCCAGCGGGCCTGGCGCCAGGGGCCCTGGCACCCCCGCTGCGTAGAGGCCCAGGGGCGCGCCTGGCTCGACGAGCACCCCGCGTGGGCGCTGGAGTCCTTCGAGAAGCTCTCGGTGCTCACGTCCCAGGAGCCCTACACCGATCTGCTGCTGGCGCGCGCGCTCGCGCGCATCGAGCCGAACCGGGGGGCTGCGGCCATCGATCGCTACCTCCGGCGCGCGGGCGAGCCCACGCCGGACCTCGTGCCCGCCGTGCGGGAGGTGGCTGGCGCCCTGGACGACCCCGAGACCGCCCTGGCGCTGTACACGCGGGCCTCCGACCTCGACGAGACGGTGGCTGCGGACCTCGCCGAGCCGCTCCTCGAGCTCCAGGTGGACGTGCGCGCGACCGAGCTGATGGGGGCGACGGCCACGCCCCTGACGGGTCCGCAGCGCCGGGTGCTCGACGAAGCGCGGGCGGCCTTCGGTCAGGGTCGCCTGGACGACGCGAGGGCCCTCCTCGAGCAGCTCGCCGATCGTGTCGCCCGCAGCCCGGACGTCTGGGCCACCCTGGCGGACGTCCGCGAGGCCCAGGGTGACATCGCGGGTGCCGAGGCCGCGATCCAGCTCGCTCGTACCCTCGACCCCCTCTCGGGCGACCTGCACGCCCGCGCCAGCGAGATCCTGGCGGAGCACTACGGATACCGGTTCGACGAGGAGGCCCTGGCCGCCCTCGATCGCGCGCTCGACGTCCGCGAGGACCCCGCCCTCCTCGAGCGTCACGCCCGCCTGGCCATGCGCGCCGGCCGACCGCGCGCGGCTCGCCGGTCCCTCGAGCGCCTCGTGGAGCTCGGGCACGCCGAGACCGCGGGACCCCTGCTCGCCGACCTGGATCGCGAGCGTCCCGCGCCCCTCCAGCTCCCCCCGGTGCCCCCACCGGAGGGTGTGGACCCCCGCGCCTGGCGCGCCGTGCATCGGGCCCGCGTGTACGAGGAGCGCGCCCGGCTCCAGGACGGCGACTGGGACCGCGATCTCCTCGCCCGCGCCGAGGCCTCTGCAGACGAGGCCCTGGCCCTGGCGCCCGACGACCGGATGGCGCTGCATCAACGCGCCCGGCTGCACGCCCTGGCCGGCGAGCGCGCGGACGCCATCGCGCTCTACCGCCGGTCGCTCGACGCGGACCGCGATCAGCCCGAGGTCCTCGGCCGGCTCGCCAAGCTCCTCGCTCTCGAGGGTGACCCCGAGGCCGACGCCACCCTCCTGCGCGCGGCCGGCGCAGGCAGCCCCTACGCGCTGGTGGAGCTCGCGCGCCGCGACGTCCGGGCCCACCGCTACCTCTCGGCCCGCCAACACCTCGACCGGTACTTCCGCGCGAACAGCTCCAGCCCCTGGCACGACGAGGCCGTCCGGCTCCGGGAGCACGTCCGCACCGTGTCGTTCGCGGTCGCGGCGGGCGGTGTCGCCTTGGCGCTCACCGTCCTCCTGGTGCCTCTCCTGGTCCGCTGGCGGCGGCGTCGGGGCCTGGGGCTGCTCGCGTTCATCGAGCGGCACCCGCGGTCCCTGCCCGAGGTGGCACGCCTCCTGTCCTCCATCCGGCACGAGGTGATCAAGCACAACATCAGCTCCGTGCCGGCCCTCGTGGACCGCGTGGAGGCAGGCGAGGCGCCTCCCGCGGCCTGGGTCGCGGAGCGGCTGTTCGGTGGCAACGGCGCGGTGGCGAGGTTCCGCGACTACACCGCTCAGCTCGAGGGCCTGGCGGCGCGGGCGGGCGAGCGGCTCAACCTCCGTCACCGCGACCCCGTCTTCGCCGAAGGGATTCGCGCCATGGACGGCATCGCGGCCCTGGAGGGCCGGGTCGGCGCTCGGACGCTGGGCTCCCTGGCGCGGCACGCGGACGTCCTGGTGGGCCCGTTCTACGAGCGGGTCGGCACGCTCCTCGAGGGCGTGTGCGTCGTCTCTCTCGACCGCGCGTCGGTCGAGGAGGCCTGGGCGGCCGTGGTGGCCGAGGCTCCCCACCGTGCCGAGGGCGTCGTGCTCACCTGCGAGATGGGCCAGGGAGCGCGCATCCGCATCGCGCGGGCCGACCTGCTCGACATCCTCGTCAACCTGCTGCGCAACGCGCTGGAGGCCTCTGCGGAGGAGGGGAGGACGCGGCTCGGGGTGCGGCTGGACGAGGACGAGGACTTCGTCACCGGGCTGGTGCGCGTGGAGATCCGGGTGTGCGACGACGTGGAGAAGCGCCTGACGACGGCCATGATCCGCGGTCGGTACATCGATCGCGGCCTGGGCATCGCGGTGGATCTGAGCAGCCGTGCGGGCGGCTCGATCCACGTGGAGCCCGAGGACGGGTGGAAGAAGGCCGTGGTGGTGCGGCTACCGATGGAGGAGAGGGCATGAGGGTGCTCGTGGTGGAAGACGGGTACGAGTACAGCGAGACGCTCGGAGAGTTCCTGGCGGACGGCTTCACCTGGGTGCGCGCCGGGAGTGGGCCCGAGGCCCTGCGGCTCCTGGACGGGTCCACCTTCGACGCCGTGTTCCTCGACATGCGCTTCGATCGGGTGCCGCTCGCGGAGCTCCTCGGCGACATGGAGGCCACGGCGGACCGGTTCAACGGCGACGACGTGCAGGCGCGGGCCTTCCTGGAGGACCACCAGGGCCTGTTCGTGCTCGCGGCCCTCCGGGAGGCCGGCTGTGGGCTACCGGTGCTCGTGAGCTACGACTTCGGCAACGAGGAGGCGCGCTGGGAGCGCATCCGGACCCGCCAGGGCCCGGTGGACTACTTGCCCGACAACGCCTCGCCGGCCGTGATCGCAGGGAAGCTCGCCGCCTTCTCACGCTGACGGAGGTCCGGGAACACGAGGCGGAAGGTCGAGCCCTCGCCCTGGGTGCTCTCGACCTCCACCCGGCCTCCCGCGAGCTCGCAGAGGGCGCGCGTCAGCGAGAGACCCAGGCCCGTGCCGCCGTACCGCCGCGTGGTGGAGGCGTCCGCCTGGGTGAACTCCTGGAACAGGCGCTCCAGGTCGTCCGGGGCGATGCCGATGCCGGTGTCCTGCACCTCGACGAACAGCGAGCGCTCGATGTCCCGCCACGCCCGCACCGTGATGGTGCCGTCGGTGGTGAATTTGGACGCGTTCGCCACGAGGTTGAGCACGCACTGCGCGACCTTCGTGGAGTCGGTGTGGATGACGCCCAGGTCGCCGATCTCGGTGATCAGGACGTTCCGGTTGTTCTGGACCAGCGGGGCCGCGGCCTCCACGACGTCGACCAGCGGCTGGCGCGCCAGCACCGGGCGGATCTCGAGCTCCATGCGGCCGGCCTCGACCTTCGACAGGTCGAGCACGTCGTTCACCAGGCGCAGGAGGTGCTTCGCGGACACCACGACGCGGTCGACCTGCTCGCGGAGGTCGTCGGGCTCGAGGTCGTCGGCCTCCTCGTGCACGAGCTCGGCGTACCCGATGATCGCGTTGAGCGGCGTGCGTAGCTCGTGGCTCATGTTGGCCAGGAACCGCGACTTGGCCTGGCTCGCCTCCTCGGCGGCGCGCGCCTCCCGTTCGGCCCGGTCGCGCTGGGCGTGGAGCTGCCGGACGGTGGCGTGCATCACCCAGGCCGGGACCCCGAGGGAGACCAGCAGGGTCATGAGCGAGCCACCCAACACGATCGGGCGGTCGTCGGGGAGGGACGTGTCGATGCCGAACACGACCAGCGCCAGCGCCATGTTCGCCAACGCGGCGACGAGCCCGTCCTCGGGGCCGAGGAGGAAGAACGCCAGCACCACCGGGAGGATGGCGAGGAAGGCCACGGGGCTGACCAGGCCGCCGTAGAGAGCCGTCAGCCCCCAGACGAGCGCCATGAGCCCGAGCACCAGGAACCACCCCGCGGTGCGACGGGCCCCGCGGGACAGGGCGAAGAGCCCTCCCAGGCTCGGGATGGATCCGGCCAGGTGGGCCGCGAGCGCCTCGGGCGGGCTCGGGTGCACGGCCAGCGTGCCGAGGCACGACAGCACCGTGAGCGCGAGCACGCCCAACAACACGTGCCGGACCTGCTGGTCGTCGATGAGGGGGGGGCGGGGGGGGACCACGAGAGGACTCTCACACAGCGCGCCGGAGACTCCTGTCACGTCGCGCTGGCAAGCCCGTCCTCAGTCCTCGGGAGGGCGCTTCCGGCCTTCCTTCACCGCTGCGCGCTTCTTCTTCCCGTCCAGGCGACGCCGCTGCGCGCCCTTGCTGGGGGCGGTGGGACGGCGGAGCCTCGGAGCCTGCCGGTGCTCGCGCACGAGCGCCGCGAGCCGCTCCAGCACGTCCTCGATGTTCCGGTGTCGGGAGCGGAAGCGGTCGGACGTCAGCACCAGGATGCCCTCGCTCGTGAGCCGTGCGCGCAGGCCCTCCAGCATGCGTTGCTTGATCGCGGGCGGCATGGAGGGGCTGCCGAGGAGGTCGAAGTGCAGGCGCACCCGTGTGTCCGTGGTGTTCACGTGCTGCCCGCCCGGCCCACCGGATCGTGAGAACGAGAGCTGCAGCTCGCTCGCGGGGATCACGATGCGGTCGTCGATGCGCAGGTCGTCCACGGGTCAGTACCGATCGTAGAAGGCGGGGATCCGCTCTTCGAAGGCGTCGGGCAGGAGCTCGACGAGGTCGGCGTGTCCCACGCCCTCGGGCTGCCAGAGCTCACGGGGTGGCGGAGCGGCGTCGTAGAGCATGCGGCCGGACCGCGGGTCCACGAAGTCGTCGGCCAGCCCGTGGATCACGAAGACCGGGGCCTGGGCGAGGCGGATGGCCTCCACGTTGTCGACGTCGTCCTCGACGAACCATGCGGGCGGGAGGTCGAGCAGGACGGAGGAATCGAGCATGAAGTCCGCGCTGGCGAACACGCTCTCCAGCACCATCGCGCGGGCCGGGAAGTCGTCCGTGGTGTGGAGGGCCACGGCCCCGCCGAGGGAGAGCGCGTACCAGTAGAGCTCCTCGGGTGCCTTCCCCGTGGTGGCCGTGACGTACCGGAGGGCGGCGAGCCCGTCCTCCTCGGTGATCCCACCGCCGTCCTGCTCACCGTCGCTCGCGCCGTAGCCGCGGTAGTCGAACACGAACACCGTGTACCCGAGGGCGTACAGCGGCTCGACCCGGTGGTTCCAGTTGGACGCGATGTCGCCGCCCTTGCCGTGGAAGTACACGAGCACCGGCGCCTCGGGGTCGGGCTGGTGGGCCCAGGCGCCGCGGAGCTCGAGGCCGTCCGAGGTGGGGAAGGCGACCTCCTCGATGTTCGCGGGGTCGACGAGCTCGGGCTCGATGGGCCCGGTGGACTCCGACGGCCCCGAGAAGAACATGAAGTCCAGGGTCAGGCACCCCGAGAGCAACAGGATCACGGCTTCCTCCCGAGGCCGAGCTCCAGCCCGAGCTTCAGCTGCACGGCCCCCCTGTGGAAGGGACCGATCCAGTGGGCCGCCAGGGGGCGGTTGTCGACGTAGGGCGCGAGCCACGCGGCCTCGAACGCGACCCCGGTGCGCCCGCGTCGCAGGATGGCCCCGCCGAGGGGCGAGAGGTGAGCGGTGGCTCGCGGTCCGGGCTGGAAGAACAGGTCGGTGCCCGTGTAGAGCGAGTGCTCGCGGACGTCCCAGGACAGCACCCCGGAGAGCTCGGCGAACGCGCGCCCGGCCGCGAGAGGGGGGCCGGCGGCCGCGTCGCCACCGAATGCGTGCAGCGTGAGGTCGGTCATCAGGCGCGGGCTGCCGCCCTGCTGGTCCCACACCTGCCTCGCCACCCCCACCGATGCGCCGAAGACCCCGAAGGCGGCCGCCGCGGTGGGATGGATCGCGGCGTGCACGTCGGTCTTCCCGTCGACACCGTACGCGTACCCGATCGTGGTCAGGGGGAGCGGGATCGGCGCCCCGAGATCTGCGTTGATCGGACCACCCAGCGAGGCCGTGAGCGCTCCGGTGCCGGCGGGCAGCGGACGCACGGCGCGCGACGTGGAGCACGCGACCAGCAGGAGGGGGAGGAGGTGACGCATTCCGTGCGTCTATCTGGTTAGCTTGGCGACGATGGGCACAGCGCACAACCTCCTGGTGATCAGCGACCTGCACCTGGGGGAGGACCTCGGGTCACCCAGCGCGTCGCGGAAGCGGCACGTCGCGCAGACGGAGGAGGCACTCGTCTCCTTCTTCGCCCACTATTCGCTCACGCGACTCGACGATCTGCCCTGGAAGCTCGTCATCGACGGCGACATGATCGACTTCCTCTCCGTCGCCCTCCTCCCCGAGGAGATCGGCATCGAGGGCACCGAAGACGACGCGGTGTTCGGGTTCGGGGCGTCCGAGGCTGCCGCACAGGCCAAGCTCGAGCGCGTCATCACCCGGCACGCGGCGTTCTTCGACGGGATCGCGCGTTTCCTGGACGTGGGCAACGAGGTGCACGTGGTCACGGGCAACCACGACGCCGAGCTCCACTTCGACCGCGTGCGTGGCCTGTTCCGCGAGGCCCTCGAGAGCCGCTGCCAGCACCCGCCGGGCGATCGGCTCGCGTTCCACCCCTGGTTCTTCCTGGAGCCGGGCTTCGTCTACATCGAGCACGGGCACCAGTACGACCCGTTCTGCTCCTTCGATCACCCGCTCACTCCCGAGGATCCGCTCGATCCCACCGTGCTCGAGGAGAACCTCGGCATCGCGGCCATGCGCTACCTGGGCAACCACCTGCCCTTCGACCCCGACGCCACCGCGGACCTGAGCTTCTTCGAGTACCTCCGGCTGCTCTCCAACGTGCAGGGCGACGTCGCAGGGCGCGTGGTGGGCGGGTACTCCGCGGTCGTGCGGGCGCTCGCCTACCAGTGGTGGGTCCGGCTGCGGAACCCGGGCGCCTTCCTCCGTCGCATGGAGCACCGGAGGCGCCGCATGGACGCGCTGGCCATCTCCTCCGGCATCGAGCGCAGGGTGCTCGACCGTCTGCACAAGCTCCGCCGTCCGCCCGTGTTCGTCGGGCTCCTCCAGCTCGTGCGCAGCGTGATGCTCGGCCGCCTGCTCTCGGCGATCCTGCTGCCGCCCATCCTGTTCTCGACGTTCCTGGTGATGACCACGGTGTCGCTCAAGGTCGCCATGGGCACCGCCACCTTCGTGCTCGCCGCGTTCGTCGTGCTCCAGCTCTGGCTCGCGCTCGGCCGCGACAACGTCGATCCCACCGAGACCATGGTGAAGACCGCGCGCCGGATCACCCGGATCCTCGACGTCCCGTTCGTCGTCTTCGGCCACTCCCACGTCCCACTCGCCCGCAAGCTCAGCCAGGACGGCTGGTACTTCAACACGGGGTCGTGGGCCGGCGGCTCCGAGCGGAACGGGGCCTTCACGCACCTCGTGCTCCGCCGGGTCGACGCGCGCGTCCGTGCGGCGCTGTGCCGCTGGCAGAGCAACGAGAGCCGCGAGCTCCGCGCCGAGACCATGCGCCTCGGCACCCGCCGGCCGGTCGGCCACGGCACCGCGTACTGATGCGGACATCGCCGCGCTCGAAGTGCCCCTGCTTCTCCGGGAAGGCCTACGCCGCCTGTTGCCGGCCGTACCACCGCGGTGAGGCGCTCCCGGAGCCGGAGGCCCTCATGCGCTCGCGCTACGCGGCGTACGCGCTGGGGAAGGCCCGCTACATCCTCGAGACCTCCGGCGAGGGCCGGTCGGTGGACGATCCGACGTGGATCGAGGAGGTACGTCGGTTCTCCCAGGGCACGCGCTTCACGGGCCTCGAGATCCTCGCTGTCGAGCCGGGCGACCCCGTGGCCTGGGTGACGTTCCGCGCCCACCTCGAGGCTGCCGGCCAGGACGTGTCGTTCACCGAGCGCAGCCGCTTCGAGCGCACCGAGCGATGGCGCTACGTGGCCGGGGAGCGCGTCGGGTAGCTCGCGGGGCGGGGCAGGGCGGCCCGTGCGCGTCCCTCGGCCTCCAGGCTCCCGACGTCCGTGCGGGCGTAGAAGCGCTCGAGCGGCCCGGTGGGGACGTCCTCCCAGTCCGGGGCCTCCAGGACCAGCCGCTGCACGGCCGGGATCTCCAGGGCGTCGAGCACGTCCAGGCGACGCCCGCGCACGTCGAGGGCCAGGGTGTGGAGCGGGCCGAGGGCGACGCTGCCGTGGTTCGGCCGCACGACCGTGGTGATCTCGAGGTGCGTGAGCTCCGGGAAGCCCTCCAGGAGCCGCGGATCCACGTCCGGGCCGATCCGGATGCGGCGGATGTGGGGCAGACGTCGGAGGACCGGGAGCCACGCAGCGGCGTCCTGACCGGACGGCGCGTGGAGGGACGTCAGGGTCACGGCGAGGGGCGATCGGGCCAGGAAGTCGGTGGTGGGGACAGCCCGTGCCGCGCGCCGTTCGGGCACGGTGAAGCCCGTGATCAGCCCGTTCCGCAGGACGAGCCAGGCGCTCGGCACGCCCCGGAGAGGGTCGACGTCGCCCTGCCTGGAGCGGAACAGGGCGGCCATGTCGGCGCGCTGATCGAGCATCCAGGTCACCTCGGCCGCGTGGCCGTTCTCCTCCATCCAGTCCGTGAGCACCGCGAGGGCTCCCGCGTCTTCGGGATCCTCGCGGAGGCGCGCGGCGATGGGCTCGGGTACGTTGGTCATGGCGGGCCAGGGGGGAGCAGATGGTCTGGATCGCGTTGGCGTCCGCGTCCACGCCGGTGGTGGCGATGGACGATGGGGCTGTGACGGGACGTATCGAGGTGCCGGCGACGACGGAGGACGTGCGGGGGAAGCTCGCCGATCCACGGTGGGTCGCCGGGGTGGCCGGTGGGGTCACGGTGGAGCTCGTGCGCCAGGAGGGGGCCTGTGGGGTCTACAGGAACACCTCGCCCACCGTGTTCAAGACGCTCACCTGGACCACGCGGTACTGCCCGACCGCCACGGGCTTCCGGGCCGATCTGGTCGAGGCGGACGGGCTCGACGCCTACGAGGCCGAGTGGACCGTGAAGCCCGGAGAGGCGGGCACCACGGTGGGCTACCGGCTGGTCACGGTGCCCTCGTTCAGCGTGCCCTCGTTCGTGGCCGACCGGATGACCCGCCGGGCGGTCGAGAGCCTGCTGGTGAAGGTGGGCGCGGCGCTCTGACGGTCAGGGCGTGGCGTCCGGGCCTCCACGAACGCCGATGTCCGAGCGGCTCCCGTCCGTGTCGAGGACCGCGGGGTCGCCAGCGTCGAACAGGGCGGGCTCCTGGGGCGTGGGGTCGCGCAGGCCCACGTAGAGCGGGTCGACGGAGAGGTTGCCGTCCGTGCCGATGGGGCTCGCCAGGCCCTGCACGTCGATGTCCTGACCCCAGACGTTCGAGTACGTCAGGGTGACCGTGCCCTCCGCGTCCAGGCCCACGACGGCCGATCCGAAGCCGTCGTTGTCGGAGATGTCGGTGTTCCGGATCGTCGCCGTGGCCGCCGCGGCGACGTGCACCGCACCCTCGTTGGCGGGGTTGCCGTCGTAGTTCGAGTACACCGCGCTGTTCTCGAGGGTCGCGGTCCCTCCCGCCACCCAGATGCCCGTGCCGCCGCCCGTGTTGTTCAACCCGCCGCCGTTGTTCACGTAGGCATTCGTCAGGACCAGGGTCCCGTCGGACCAGATGCCCGCGCCCTCCAGCCGGTCGACCCCGAGGTTCGCGAAGCTGTCGGACACGTAGGAGCGCGTGAGCGTGCTGGTCCCGCCGGTCGCGCGGAGCCCGAGCCCCTGCGCCTCGTCGACCCCGTGGCTCGTGTTGTCGCGCAGGCTGCTGTCGACGAGCGTGACGGTGCTGCCGGACGCCCAGATCCCCACGCCCTCCGCCCGGCTCGCGACGCCCTGACCCGCGTCCGTGACGTCGTTGAGGATGACGCTCCCGTTGGTGAGCACGAGCGTCGCGTCGGTGGCGTGGATGCCGACACCCTCGGCGAGCTCGCCGGCCTGGACGGTGACCACGCCGTTCAGCACGTGCACGAAGTCGAGCGACGCGCTGCTCCCGGCCAGGAGCTGGAGCCCCGTGCCCCGGCAGGGCGGCGTGTCGCACGTGTTCCCGTCGATCCAGACGTCGTACCCCTCGAGGATCCCCGCGTTCCGCACGCCCGCACCGGCGTCTGCGTGGCCCTGGCGCACCGTGAGCCTGCGCAGCCCGACCTCCCCCGCGGAGGCGAGGACGTCCACGGCGCGTCCGCCGCTCCCGGAGAGGAAGGTGCTCGCCCGGCCGTCCTGGCCCTCGATGATCACGGAGGAGGCGATGACGACGGGCCCGTGGTCGCCGGCCGGGATGCAGATCCGCTGGCCGGCCGTCGCGACGAGCAGGGCGTCCTGGAGCGTGGCAGCGTCGCCGGGGACGCGCAGCTCCTCGAGGAACCCGTCGCAGTCGGTGTCCAGGAGGTCGCAGTGGGTGTCCGGGGCGCCGGGGAAGATGGTGGGGGCCAGGTCGTTGCAGTCCACGCTGGCGTCGAAGCCGTCGCCGTCGAGGTCTTCCGGGGGGTCGGTGTCGGCATCCGTGTCCGTGTCCGCGTCCGTATCGGTGTCGGAGTCCGCGTCGGTGTCGGCATCTGTGTCCGCGTCGGTGTCGGTGTCGGTGTCGGCGTCGGTGTCGGCGTCGGTGTCGGAGTCGGAGTCCGTGTCCGCATCGGAGTCCGCGTCCGCGTCCGTATCGGTGTCCGTGTCGGCCTCTGTGGGGTCGGGCCCGGGTGGGCAGGCCGTGAGGAGGAGGAGCAAAGGGAGGAGGCGCATCAGGAATCTCCGGGTGTGTGGGCGGACGCCACCCCACGAAGATACCGGAGTGGGGAAAGGAGGTCGGCTTGGCTGACGAAGAGAAGGAAGACGAGGGCACGTCCGAGAAGAAGGCTCCGCCATCGGTCGGGAAGCATCTGTTCGAGAGCCGCCAGATCACCGTGTTCGGCGCGGTCGACGGCAAGCTCGCCGAGCGCGTCGTGGCCCAGCTGCTGGCCCTCGAGGCGGACGACCCCGAGAAGCCCATCACAATGATCCTCAACAGCCCGGGCGGCTCGGTGTCCGACGGCTTCGCGATCTACGACGCCATGCGGTTCATCCGCCCCGAGGTCCGCGTCGTCTGCACGGGTCTCGCGGCCTCCATCGCCACCGTCGTGCTCCTCGGTGCCCCCAAGGAGCAGCGCCTGGCCATGCCGAGCTGCAAGCTCCTCATCCACCAGGTCTACATCCCGGGTGTGGTGCGCGGGCAGGCCACCGACCTCGAGATCACGGCGCGCGAGCTCGTCCAGACCCGTGAGCGCATCAACCAGCTCTACGTCGAGGAGACCGGTCAGCCGCTCGATCGTGTCGAGCGCGACACCAACCGCGACTACTGGATGACCGCCGAAGAGGCCGTGGAGTACGGCCTGATCGCGCGGGTCGTCACGAGCCGGGCCGAGCTCGACTGACCTCTCCGGGCGGCCCCGTCAGTAGAGGACGAGGTCGCCGCTCCCGGTCACGTCGACGCGCCCCAGGCGATCGACGGAGATGCGCGCCCACGCGTTGCCCCCCACGTCGCCCTCCACGTTCGCTGCATCGACGTCCACCGCGTCCAGCACGGAGGAGCCGCGCAGGTCGAGCTCCACGGTGTGGGCCCAGCCTGTCGCCTCCACCAGGCTGTTCCCGCGCTGGTGGACCTCCCAGCGGTCCACGTCGAGCGCGTCGATGCGCACGTCCGCGCCTCCTGCGTGATCCAGGGTGAGCGTGCCGGCCCGCACGTCGCCGAGGTCGATCTGGGACGTACCCGAGCTCTCGAGCGACGCGCGCTGGGCCTCCAGGTCGTTCACCCGCAGGTGCCCGTCGCCGTCCACCTCGATGTCGACATGGTGTGCTTGCACGACGTCGAGTGTGGTGCGTCCCGAGGTCTGGATCCGGACGTCGTCCGTGGCCTTCACCACGTCCACCCCGTCGTGGATGTGGATCGTGCAGCCGGGTTCGTCCACGACCGCGACCAGGACGCCGTCGTCGCTCCAGAACGTCACGCCACCCGAGCCTGGGCAGTCGGCATCCGCGGTCCCGCGGTCCATGTCCGGGTCGAGCACCACGTCGGCGTCGCCTTCGATCTCCGCGGAGGTGTACCGGGCGGCGTCGTAGCGCATCGCCGTGGGACCGCTCGTGTGGTCGGCGTTGCAGGCTGCCAGGGCGACGGTCATCAGGATCAGGGTACGCATGTCATGTCCTCCTCATGACGTTTACATATATGCAACATTTGGATCATGCAAACCTCCGGTCGGGCACGCCGCGTCCCGACGCGCTACCTGCGGACGGGAGGTGAGCGTGTCCGACCATCCGGCCGTGATGCCACATGGGCCGATCGAGGCCCTCTTCGAGGACGTCTGGTGGGTGCAGGGGTCGATCCGGATGTTCCCGGGCATGACGATCAACCGGGTGATGACCGTCCTCCGTCACGACGGCGAGCTCACGCTCGTGAACGCCGTCCGCCTCGACGACACCGCGCCGCTCGATGCCCTCGGGAAGGTCGCCCACGTCGTGAAGATCGGCACCCACGGTATGGACGACGCCTGGTACTGCGAACGGTACGGCGCGAAGCGCTGGGCTCCCGCGGGCGTGCCGGCGGACGAGGTGCTGGCCCCCGACGGGCCCACGCCGGTTCCCTGGATGCGCGTGTTCCGCTTCGAGAGCACCGTCGACCCCGAGCTCGCGCTGCTCCTCGACCGCGACGCCGGCGTCCTGGTGACCTGTGACGCCGTGCAGACCTGGCCGGACACCGCGCGCTGCTCGCCCATCGCGAAGCTCGCGTCCCACGCGATGGGGTTCACGGCCCGCCCCGCGCAGATCGGGCCACCGTGGCGCAAGCGCATGACCCCCGCTGGAGGCTCGCTCGAGCCCGATTTCCGTCGGTTGCTCGAGCTCCCGTTCGACCACGCCGTCGGCGGACACGGTGCTCCTCTCGTGGGCGGGGCTCGCGAGGCGCTCCGGGCCACCGTGGACGCGACGTTCCGCTGACGGTGGGCGCGCCCGCCGTCGGGACCGGGTATGCTCCCGCTCGGAGGACGGAATGCGTTGGATCGGATTGATCGGGCTGGTGAGCGGGTGTGCCTGGATCTCGGACGGCGCGGTCGAAGACAAGATCGCCGAGATCTGCGCCGCGAACCCTGATCTCGAAGGATGTCCGCCCGTCTCGGGTGTCGAGTGCTTCACGGACGCCGATGGTGACGGGTTCGGGGCGGGCACGGCCGAGATCCACGCATCGTGTCCCTCGGGCACCGTGGAGGACGACTCCGACTGCGACGACAGCGCGGCGGGCGTGAACCCGGGCGCCGAGGAGATCTGCGGCAACGCCGTGGACGAGGACTGCGACGGGAGCGCGCCCGACGGCGTGGACGCGTTCGTGGACGGCGACGGCGACGGGTACGGCGGCGAGGCCACCGTCGTCTGTGCGCTCGGGACCGGCGTGGCGGAGGTCGGAGGCGACTGCGACGACAGCTCGGCCGCCGCGAACCCCGGGGCCACCGAGGTCTGCGGCAACGACGTGGACGAGGACTGCGACGGAAGCGCGCAGGCCGGGGTCACCGTGTACACGGACGCCGATGGTGACGGCTATGGAGACGGTGCGGGGTACGTCGTCTGCGAGGCCGGTGCGAACGAGTCGGAGCTCGACGGCGACTGCGACGACACCGACGACCTCGTGAGCCCGGGCGTGCCCGAGGACTGCAGCAACACGATCGACGACGACTGCGACGGATCCGCGCCGGCCGAGGTCCTGGCGTTCGTGGACGGCGACATGGACGGCTACGGCGGCACCCAGAGCGCGATGGTCTGCGAGGACCTCGTCGGCTTCGGGTATTCGTTCGCCGACGGCGACTGCGACGACACCACCGACACGCGGAGCCCCGGAGTCCCCGAGGACTGCGACACCGCGCTGGACGAGAACTGTGACGGGGAGGGCGGGTACATCTTCGCCTACTTCGACGTCGACCAGGACGGCGTGGGGAACGCTGCCACGGAGATGCCGGCCTGCAACCTGGCGTCCAACCAGGTCAGCGTCGCGGGTGACTGCGACGACATGGATGCCACACGCTTCCCGGGCAATCCCGAGATCCCGGGTGACGGCATCGACAACGACTGCGACGACCGCGAGCGGTGCTACGAGGACCTCGATGGCGATGGGTTCGGCACGGCTGTCACCCTCGATACCGCCCTCGGCGTGCACGCCTGCCTGGCCACCGGCGAGGCGAACGTCTCCACCGACTGCGACGACGACTGCTCGACCTGCTTCCCGCTCGGGGTCGAGGTGTGTGACGACCGGGACAACGACTGCAACGACAGCATCGACGACAACGCCACCGACGCTCCCACCTGGTACGTGGATGCCGACGACGACGGCTACGGTGACGAGCTGGACGCCGGGGTCGCGGCCTGCGAGCCTCCCGTGGGCACCTACGTCACCAACGCCACGGACTGCGACGATGCCGCGAACGGCGTGAACCCCGGCGCCGTCGAGATCTGCCTGAACGGTATCGACGAGAACTGCGACGAGGACGACACGGGGAGCGTGTACTGGTTCGATCAGGACAGCGACGGCTTCGGGGATCCCACCACCCAGACCAACTTCTGCGGCACGCCGGACCCCGGCTACGTCCCGTTCGGCGGAGACTGCGACGACGACCAGCCCCTGGCATTCCCCGGCAACACGGCACGCGTGGCCGGCGACGGTATCGACAACGACTGCCTGAACGGCGAGGAGTGCTTCCACGACGGTGACGCGGACGGGTTCGCGCCCAACAACTCCCCGCTGGAGGACGCCATCGGTGGCACCTCCTGCGAGGCCGTGAACCTCCAGGCCGGCGTCGCGGGCGACTGCGACGACGTGCTCGCCTCCAGGAACCCCGATGCCGACGAGGTCCCGGGCAACGTGGTGGACGAGAACTGCAACTCGCTGGTCGCGTGCTACCCCGACAACGACGGCGACGGCTACGGCGGCGTGGGCTCCGCGTGGACCGAGGTTCCCACCTGCAACACGGTCGGGCGGGCCACGTTCGACAACGACTGCAACGACACGGACTTCAACGTGAAGCCGGGCGTCTCCGAGGTCTACGGGAACCCGGTGGACGAGAACTGCGACGGCGACTGGGGCTGTTACGTCGACTCCGACGGCGACAACCATGCGGGCAGCACGCAGGAGATCCTGCAGGCCGCGTGCACCGTGGGTCAGCCGACGGACTGCGACGACAACGACAACACCATCTACCCGGGTGCCCCCGAGCTCTGCGACCTCAAGATCAACGCGTGCGGGGGAACCCTCCCGCTCAACGAGTCCGACATCGACGGCGACGGGTACGTGGCGTGCTCGGGTACCTACATCACCACCGACGGCGACTGCGACGACAACGATCCCCTGGCGCGGCCGGGCCTGACCGAGGTCGTAGCGGATGCCTTCGATCGCGACGAGGACTGCAACGGACGGTACACCTGCTACAACGACGCTGATGGTGACCACCACGGTCCGACGTCGGGCAACACCAAGCAGGTGCAGAACAGCGTGGCCGACTGTGAGGCCGGGGGTGGCGCGTACGTCGCGGACGACTGCGACGACGCGGAAGCGGACCGGTTCCCCGGCAACCCCGAGGTGTGCGACGGGCTGGACAACAACTGCGACAATGCCCTCCCGCCCAACGAGACCGACGACGACAACGACACCTATGTGGAGTGCACGTCCATCGTCACGGGGTTCAACGGGGGCGACTGCGACGACACGCGTGGGTACTCGTACCCTGGGGCCACCGAGCGGTGCGACGGCCGCGACAACGACTGCGACGGCGTCATCACCGACGACATCGGCCTGGTCACCCGGGTGAACGGCGCGAGCGCGATCAACTACACGGGCCAGAACGCCCTGCAGAGCGCGCTGAACGGCACGGGAGACCAGGACGTGGTGCACGCCTGCCCCCGCACCACGTCCGGCACGGCGTGGCCCGTGGGCAACCCGTCCTACAACGGCCGCGTCAACATCACCGGCCACGACGTGTCGGGCGCGCGGGCGAGGATCGGTCGGTCGTCCACCAACACCCCCATCATGGTGCTCGACAACGGTCTGACGCTCACCAACGTCGTGATCGACGGTGGCGCGGTGAGCTCGACGGCCCGCTGCATCGACGTGGTCGACGGGTCGGTCGAGATCTACGACTCCACGCTCCAGGGGTGCATCTCGTCGGCCGGCTACGGCGGAGCGCTCCAGGTGGGCAGCGCGAGCTCGCTGTACATGGAGAACGTCGTCGTGCAGGGCAACTCCGCCACGCTCGGGGGCGGCGGGGTGGCGTGCAACAACTGCGAGGACGTCACGATCTACACGTCCACGTTCACCGACAACACCAGCGTGGCACCGCTCGGCGGAGCCACCGGGCTCTTCATCTGGGATGTGCAGGGAAGCGCCTACATCGAGGGGTCCGACTTCATCGCGAACTCCGGGGGAGCGTCCGCCATCGTCCTCGACAACTCACCGACCTCCTTCGAGGACGTCACGATCGTCAACAACCACGGCGACTCGTTCTCCGGCGGCCTGACGCTCTTCTCCAGCACCGTCGTCATGAACAACAGCCAGGTGTCCTCGAACACCTCGTCGTCCTCGTCCTATGGCGCCGGCATCCACATCACCGGGACGTCCCGCCTGGACATGGGCTACTCGACCGTGAGCAACCACCAGCACTTCTACGGCGCCATCCAGGTCGATGGCTCGCCGCCCGCCGGGTACTCCCACTCGCTCGACATCGACAGCACGAACCTCGTCACGGGCAACCGCTACGGCGTGGTGATGCGGCCCACGGGCACCTTCGTGGGGCACACCGCTCCGTTCCTGGCCACCCCGAACAACACGAACGACATCTGGCTCTACCAGCCGGACACCACGCTCGTGTTCATCGAGGGTGTGGTTCCCGGACCGGGCTTCCAGTGCAACGGGACGAGCTGCCAGTAGGGTCGTGATGCTCATCAGCCTGGTTGCGGCCCACGCGACCATCGTGAACGTGCTCACCCCCGACGTCGGGGCCATCGAGCCCGGCTGGCACGGTTCCGTGAAGGCGGGCGGTCAGATGCTCGCGGGGAACGAGCAGCGGCTCGGGGCCAACCTCGCTGCGGGCCTGCGCTACCGTCGCGAGCGCGACCTCTGGGCGCTGAAGGCCTCGGTGGACGTGGCGGCGGCCTTCAAGCAGGTGGTCTCGCAGAAGGCCTTCGTGAACCTCCGCCATCGCCACGCGCTCGGGCAGGGGCCCGTGTCCACCGTGGAGTTCGTCCAGGTCGACCACAACCGGTTCCGCGGGCTCGCCGTGCGCGACCTGGCGGGTGCCGGCCTCGACATCCGCACCTGGCGCCAGGACTGGACGGAGGCCCACCTGGGCATCACCGTGATGGGTGAGCATCAGGTGTTCAACGACGGCTACGAGGACGACGACGAGGGCCTGCACGCTCGGATGTCCAACTACTTCACGGTGGCCGTGAAGACCGACAGCGTGGTGCTCGCGAGCACCACGTTCTACCAGCCCCGCCTGGACCTCTGGGCCAACTGGCGGATGCTCCAGGACCTCTCGATGACCCTGGACATCAGCGAGCGGCTCGACTGGAACGTGCTGTTCAAGGTCGAGCGCGACAGCCGCCCGCCCACCGGGGTGAAGCCGCTGGACGTGGGCCTCACCTCGGGGCTCGTGCTGGGCTTCTGACGCTCAGGGCCAGCCGACGATGCTCTTGCCGAACCACGACTCCACGGGCGTCGGCATGCCCGACGTGCACTCGGCCACCACGCCGACCCACGAGCCCTTCCGGCCGTACGTGCGGACCCAGGTCCCCGCGACCATCGCGGTCGTCTCGCCGTTGATGTCCGTGATGAAGCGCCTGGAGGTGTAGCCACCGTAGACCGCACCCAGAAACGCCGCAGTCTCGCCCCCTTCGGGGAACAGGACCTCACCCGACACCGAGCCGCTCCTGAAGCCCGCGTCGATGATGTAGGCCCCGTCGTCGAGGCCTGACAGCCTGTTGCCCAGGATGCTACCGCCGAGCGGGAAGTAGACGTCGCCGCACCCCGCGAGGTCGTCCGACAGGTCCTGGATGTCGGCGTAGAGCGTGCTGGGGCGCAGGCGAGCGTTGCTGGAGCCCTCGGCGTAGCGCACCTCGCCTGCCACCAGGTTCGATACGGCAGCACCGTGGTTCGCCATGGTGCAGAGGCCCTCGTCGGCCGTTCCCGTGCAGTCGGTGGGGTCGAACTCCGAGTACTGGAGCGTGAGGGTGTAGTCGCCGCCCTGGGTCTCCTCACCGGGCGTGATCGTGGTCAGCGTCGCACCGAAGTCGGTCGAGAACATCGTCACCACCGCCGTGTACGTCCCGGCCGGGAGCGTGCTGCCGTGCTCGCCGGGGGCGCCCGCGTCGAACAGGTCTGTCGGCGCGAAGGAGAGCTGGTCGTACCAGAGCAGGCCGTTCTCGTCCGCGTCCGCGATGTGGTTCCCACCCGCGTCGTACAGGGCGATCTCGGTGTCGACGTAGCCGAGGTACGGCGCGAGCTCGATGCGGAGCATGTCGCCGTACTCGTCGACGTCCTCGGGGATCGTGAACGTCCAGACGTCCTTGCCCATCCCGTGGATCTGGCCCTGCACGGTCGTGGTCGAAGCGGCGGCCAGGGTGCCGAGGTCACCGCCGCCGTCCACGACCGTGACGTCCGCGAGGGTGACGTAGAGCACGTCGAAGGCCGCGTCGGCACCGGTCCCGTCGTCGTAGTCGTCGTACACCTCGACGGTGACGGGAGTCTCGACAGGGCTCCCCGGCGTCACGGCGAACCGCGCCTCGAGCACCTCGGCCACCTCGACGGTCCCGAAGTCGGGCATCCGGAGCGACTCGTCGTCGCCCGTTTCCATGGTGACGGTGACCTCGACCTCCTCCGCGACGGTGTCGGGGAGGTTCGACCGGAGCACGCCCTCCACGATGATCTGCTCCACCGTGAAGTCGAGGGTGACGTCCGTGGTCCACGGTCCGGTTCCCGCGTGGGTGACATCCGACGCCTCGGCGTCGGGGATGGCGAAGGTCACGCTGTCCTCGATGACGAGCGTGGTGGCGGATGCGAGGGAGAGAGTCAGCAGCATGGGGCCTCCTGGGTCGCTCGGAATGTAGGGGAGGCGGCCGTTCGGGTCTGTGGAGGTTTCGTGTCAGGTCCTCGGAGGAACCCCGCCTACCGGGGCCCACACGAGACCGGGACCCCGCACGTGGAGATCCGCGTCTGCGCTCTCGGCGGCGCGTTGGAGGCGCTCTTCGCCCGGCGGGAGGGCGAGGTAGGCGGCCTGCCAGCGATGGAGCAGCGCCATGGCGGGGTGGCTCTTGTCACCGCGGAGATCCCGCGGCAGGCGGTCGCGGAACGCCAACGGGGCCGTGCCCTTCGTGCCGTCCAGCCAGAACAGGAGGGCCTCCCGCACGAGGGTGCCGTCGCGCTTGCGCAGGGCGTGGGCGACGCCGGCCTCTCCGGTGGGGCCGCAGCTCCCCTCGATCACGAGCCCTCCGTCGAGCACGGACTCACCGATGCGGCGGTGGGCGTCCGGGACCTCGGCCGCGACGAGGTCGCGCAGGACGTTCATGACGCGGACGAGCCTGGCCCGGACCGGCAGGTCGAACGACCCCGACAGGAACGTGAGGCCGGGCCTCTCGTAGGCCCTGGCCCGCTCCACCACGATCGGCGCGATGTCGACGCCGACGACCTCCAGGGGGGCGACCGCCTCCACGAGCTCCAGGGTGGTCCAGGGCTGGGCGCCGATCCCGAGGTCCACGACGGGCGCGCCGCGCAGGTGGGGGGCCTCGGGGTCGAGCACCTCCGGCGCCCACGCCCGGACGAGGGCATCGAGCTGACGGAGGCGTCCTGGACGGGTCTTGCGTCGGTGGTGCACGCCGTGGACCTATGGCCGAGCGGCCCCGGCGCGCAAGGCGTACGATGGCCCATGATGCTCCTGCTGACCTTCGCGTGCTCACCGGGCGACCCCCTCGCTGGGTGCGACCTGGGCGTCTCGCCGACCACCATCGACGGGGTGGTGGGGCAGATCGACGCGCTGCCCGAGCCCTCGGTGGCATGCTTCCTCGCGAGCCTCGAGCGCCCCCTGCAAGCGACGGCGGCCTTCAGCGCCACGAGCACGCAGCCGGCCGGTGAGCGGGACCCCAGGGTCTTCCTGGTGCTCGACGACCTGGTGGTGACCACGATCGTCTCGGGGGAGCACGCAGACCGGCTGGAGCTCGGCGAGCGCCACGACGCCTCACGCTCGGTCAAGGCCGAGATCGACCTCGCCCTCACCGACCCGGATCCCTTCGTCGACGTGCGGGAGGGTGAGGGGACCCGCTGTGCCGTGTGTCACGCGGGGGAGGAGGAGGTGGAGGAAGGGCGGTTCGCTTCCCGTGCCCTGCGGCCCCACGTCGAGCAGATCGCGCCCATCGGGGATGGGGCCCTCGAACACCTCGCCTGTGTCGGGGAGAACGCGCGGTGCGACCGGCTCCGCGGCCTGTACGGCTTCGGGCGGGTGGAGGAGGCGGAGCTCGGGCCGGGGTTCGATCTCCTGTTCTGACGCTGTCATGCCGCCGGGAGGAGCACCGTGAAGGACGCGCCGTGGCCGGGCGAGGTCTGGAGCTCGATGGCCCCGCCCATGCGCTCCACGATCTCGCGGGAGATCGCGAGGCCCAGGCCCACCCCGCCCGCAGTCCGCGTCCGGGAGTCGTCGCCCTGGGCGAAGCGGTCGAACACCCGTGCCGCGACCTCGGGCGTCATGCCGGGACCATCGTCGGCCACACGGATGGCGAGCGTACGGCCACGCACGCAGGACGACACCTCGATCTCGCCGTCCGGCGCGAACTTCGTGGCGTTCGTCACCAGGTTGAGCACGACCTGCCGCAGGCGCTCGGGGTCTGCCAGCGCTTCACCGTCCGCGACCGCCGTTCGGATGCGGGCAGCGGGCGCGAAGGGGCGCACCATCGCGACGGCATCGTCCAGGATGGGGCGTACGGGCGTAGGCGCGATGGCGAGGGTGAGCTGGTCCGCCTCGATGCGCGTGAGATCGAGGACGTCGTCGATGATGCCGAGGAGGTGCGTCGCCGCGTCGAGGACGTGCTGGAGGTCGTCGGCGACGTCGTCGTCGACCTCCTCCCGGGCCATCTCGGTGTACCCGATCACCGCGTTCAGCGGGGTGCGGAGCTCATGGCTCATGTTCTCGAGGAACCGGCTCTTGGCGCGGCTGGCTGCGGCCGCGTCCCGTTCGGCCCGAAGGCGCACGGCCATCTCGCGCTCCAGCGCCCGGGTGCGTTCCCGTACCCGGTCCTCCAGGGAGGCGTTGAGCCGATCGCGCTCCTCGGCTGCCAGGGACCTGGCGGCGCTCATCATGCCGACCACGCCTGCAGATCCCACGACCAGGATGAGGATCCCGTCGAGTCCGAAGCCGGGCCTCACCACCATCGACCAGGACGCCGTGAGCAGCGTGGTGATCACCGCGAGGAGCACCCAGAGACCCCTCCAGCTGCTGACGAGGACCGCGCACCCCACCGCCAGCGGGAGGATCCCCACCACCTCGTCGGCGCTCCACGCATTGGCGATCGCGAGGGACGCGTAGTCGAAGAAGATGCTGTAGATGAGGACCGAGGTCGCCTGGCCGAGGGTCCGGTCGGAGATCCGGTTCCGGACCGCCAGCAGGCCGATGGCGATGGCCGCGATGAGGAACCGCAGCCACATCGGGTCCTGGGCCACGGGCTCACTCCATGTGGCGAAGCCCGCGGCGGGCATGGCTGTCGCGGCCAGCCCGAGCAGTCCGACATGGATGGTCCGTGCTTCCACCGCTCCTCCTCCTGGCCCATGTCGGCACGGGCGGGTCGGATCGAGAGCCCACGAAAGCCACGCGCCATCGGACCGATGAGGCCCTCGGGGAGGAGACGTGCTCGGCGTGCTCGCGGCGTTCGCCACGGAGGTCTGGCAGGAGGAGGGGATCGGCGGTGCCGCGCTCCCAGCGCTCTCCTACACCACCGACGAAGGGCTCGGCATGGGCCTCGTGGGGACCCTGTACACCTACGATGGGGAGACCGCACCGTACCGGGCGTCGGTCTACGCGCTGGTCTACGTCACCACGCGCGGCGTCCATGCCCACGCCATCGAGCTCGACTGGCTGAACGTCGCCCAACTGCCCCTGCGCGTCACGGCCAGGGCGGAGCTCAACGTCACCCGCAGCGCGACCTACTGCGGCGTGGGGCCCGACGTCACGTGCGATCCGGTGGTCGCGGCTGCGTCGGTCGCGGCCGCCGGGCTCGAAGGGGAGGAGGCGACCGAGGCCGAGCGGACCTTCTACCTGCTCCGGCGCGTGCAGCCGGTCCTGCGGCTCGACGGACGCTGGAAGCTCGGCAGCGGGTGGTCGTTGCTCGCGGGCTACCGGCTCCAGGGGTCCCGCCCCGGCGACCTGAAGGCGCGCACGCCCTTCGCGCACTCCCTCTACGCGCGCCACTTCCCCGAGGGCGAGCGCTCCATGGCGAGCGTGCTCCAGCTCGGGGTGATGTTCGACACGCGGGACGAGGAGCCGGCCCCTTCGCGGGGTGTGTGGGCGGAGGCCACGGTGCGCGGCGCGAGCCGTCTGTGGGGCTCGACGATGGGGTACGTAGGCGCGAACGTGACCGTCCGGGGCTACGTCCCGCTCGTGGGCGACCGGCTGGTCCTCGCCGATCGCGTCGTGCTGGACGGCCTGGTGGGTGACGCACCCACGAGCGAGCTCACCATCCCCGGGGGAACCCAGACCCTCTTGTTCTACGGGGACATGACGACTGGCCGTGGCGTGCGGATCGGTCGGTATCTCGGACGAACGAAGGTCCTTCAGCAGCTCGAGCTGCGAGGCAGCGTCTGGCGGCCGAGCCTCGCGGGCATCGAGCTCGATCTCGGCGGTCTGGCCTTCATCGACCTCGGGTTCGTCGGCGTGGACGCGAGCGACACGCGCACCCTGTTCACCCGCCCGCTCCCGACCGTGGGGGGCGGCCTCCGGATCGGCGTGGACCACACGTTCATCATCCGGGCGGACGTCGGGGTCAGCGCCATGGAGGGCTGGTCACCCTACGTCTACCTCGACCTCGACAACCTCTTCTGAGCCCACCACGGCGTCCACGGCGGCCTCCACGAGGGCCCGGAGGTCCAGAGGCCGACAGGTGGCCCCGGAGAGGTCGTCCTGGTGCAGGAGCGCGAGCACGACGGGTCCCAGCAGCAGGAGTGCCGTGATCCGGGCGTCGGTGGAGTCCGGGAGCTCGCCCCGGTCCACGTGGGCCCGGATCAGGCCCTCCAGGGCCCGGGAGGTGGGTTCCAGGACGTGCTCCACGGCCGCTGGACCGAGCGTAGGGTGCTCGAGGCCATGGGCCAGGCTGCCCACCACGAGGGCCCTGAGCGGCCCCTGACGCCAGCCGTCCACCAGGAGCGCCAGCCACGCCGTCAGGGAGGCCCGCACGGGCCCGCTCGGCTGGGAGAACGCCGCGAGCATGCCCCGCGCGTCGTCGTCCGCGGTCGCGAGCACGGCCTGTACGACCCCGTCGAGGTCGCCGAAGTAGTGCCGCAGCGTGGGCGCCGAGACGCCCGCGGTGGCCGCGAGGTGCGCGAGCGTGGCCGGTCTGCCGCGGTCCAGCAGTGCCGGCACCATCGCGCGGCAGAGCGCGACGCGCTTCTCGTCGTGGTCGTCGTTCCGGCGGCCCGCTGGACGTCCCATCACTTCGCCGCGGCGGCGTCCCGGTGCCGCAGGGTGTCGCGCCAGCGATGGAAGGCCGCGATGGGACGGTCGCTGCGCACGTAGACCTCCCCCTGGTGCAGGCCACCGTGCAGGGGCCGCTGGGTGCACACGACCCGCTCGTCCTGCCGCAGCACCACACGGTTGGCGAGCCGGTTCAGCAGGCCCAACACGGCGTCCGCTCCCGGGACGCGCACCCGATCCTGGTAGGTGCGCGAGTAGATCCGCGTGCGCCCGTCGTCGATGGGTGCGAACGCGAGCACCGCGCGCGTGTGGGCCGACATCTCGAGCATCCAGAGGTTGGGGCACAGCACCGAGATGCGACCCGACTGGCCCTCGATCCAGCTGTCGATGCGGTCGCCCGTGACCTCGAGCTGCACGTCCACCTCGGCGGGCACGAACCTGCCGATCGTGGTGTGGTGGACGAAGTGGAGGTGTGCCCAGTCGAGCTGGTTCTCGACCACGCGCGTGTAGTGCACGGGCCACTCGACATCGAAGCGCGACCCCGCGTCCGTGAAGCCGTCGAGCCCGAAGAACAGGGGCTCTCCCGTGGGCTCGCCAGCCCCCGTCCAGGCCCAGACGAGCCCGTGGGCCTCGCGCACGGCGAGGGTGCGGAGGTGGAGCTGGCGGCTGATCGGCTGGTCCGGGTGGGCCGGGACCGACGTGCATCGACCGTCGCCCGCGAACCGGAAGGCGTGGAAGGGGCAGGTGACACACCCGTCCTCGACGGTGCCGGCGGAGAGCGCGGCGCCGCGGTGGGGACAGCGGTCGTCTGCTGCGTGCAGGGTGCCCTGTCCATCGCGCCACAGGACCAGGTCGCGACCGAGCCGACGTCGGGCCACCGGAGCGTTTGCGGGGACCTCGGTGGACTCGAGGATGGCGTACCACCTGTCCGGGACGATGTCGTCCATGGTGTCCTCCAGATTCTCTCTTCTCAAGCATAAAATATATTCCCGGCACCTGCGCGTCCACCCAGGGGGGCCGAGGTGCGCGATACTCCCGGCGGAGGTCGCGATGAAGGACATCTCGGACGCGTGGAAGCGCGGGGATCCCGAGGCCGCGCTGCGGCTCGCGCGGGATGCCTGGCGAGCGGGTCACAGCGTTGGGCTGGGACGCGTAGTGGCCGGTCTCGCGGCGCGCTCCGCCCCGCGTCCCGCCGTGGACGGCGGAAGGAAGAAGGCCGCCCACGCGGCGTGGCTGGCCCTCGCGGCGGCGGACGATCCCGCGGACGTGGACCGGCTCCTCGCGGCGCTCGCCGGCGGTACCAGCCCCCAGGCGAAGGAGCGCCTCGAGGCGCTCGGCGACGATCCCCGCGTGCTGGCCTGGCTCCTGGCGGCGTTCGAGAGCCCGATGTTCTCGGCGGAGACCACGCGGCCGTTCTGGCGGGTGGCCCTCGCGCGCACCGAGGCCCTCGCGGACGGCGGCACCGCCGGCGCGGCCGAGGCTCTCGCGCCCGGCATGGTCTCGCGCATCCCGACCGCGGTGGGCGAGTGGCTCGGCAACCAGCTCGCCAAGCTCGCCAAGCGCCTGGCCGCGCGGACGTTCCGCGATCCCGAGGGGCTCGATGCCCTCGAGACCGGACTCCGCGCGGTGATCGCGGATGCTGTGGTGGACGATGCACCGGCGGTGTCCGAGGAGGCGCTCGTCGAGGCGGTGTGGGCCGACCCCACGTCGGACGGGCCGCGCCTCGTCCTCCAGGACTTCCTGCTCGAGCGGGCCGACCCGTGGGGCGAGCTCATCGCGCTCGGGTTCAGCGATGCCGATCCCGACCGGCAGACCCAGCTCACGCGCGAGCTGCGCTCGCGGATCCTGGGACCCCTCGCCGCCGCCGCCGACCAGTTCGTGGTGCGGAGGGGCTTCGCGGACGACGTCACGCTCTGGCGGAACAAGGCGAGCGTCCCGAAGACGGTGGGTCTGCCCGCATGGTCGACGGTCCGGGTGCTGCGCGTGCCGTCCTGGCCGGACGAGAGCTACGCGCCCGACCGCAGGATCGCCCGCGCGCTCCGGGAGATCGTGGCCCATGACGTGATGGTGTGCCTCGAGGAGGTCCACGGTATCGCCGACGTCGCGCTGGACGTCGTGCTGCAGGGCGGTGAGCGTCGTTGGCAGTCCCTGACCGTGCGCGTGGGACGCGAGCTCCCCACCGGGTGGGTCGAGCGCCTCCACCGTCTCCCGCACCTCCGCGATCTCGGGATCCGTCTCTGGGGCGGAGATGGCGCGATCCGCGACGCCCTTGCCGCCGCAGGTCTGCGCCTCGACGTCCTGCGCGTGGTGTCCGCGCTCCCCCCGGCCGACTGGATGGAGCTCGCGGATGCCGCGGGCGTCCGGCGCCTCGAGCACACCGCGCTGGGCTACAAGGGCGCGCGCACCGTGATGACGCGCGATCGGGGCGTGCTGGCCTGAAGACCCTCTCGTCCGTACCCGCACCCCGCCGAGCGGCCCAGCCCAAGGTCTCTCCGCCGCTCGAGCGCCTCGCGCTGCCCGTCATCGCGCGTCGGGCGGCCGTGGTGGGCGCCAGCCTGTTCGACGCGACCCTCGTCGCGGGCCTGGGTGCGCGTGCCGTGCTGGCCGTCACGGTGGGGACGGTCGATGTCGAGTGCCTGCTGGTGCTGCCCCTCGGCATGGTGACGCTCAGCCAGGCCTTCGCGGCCCAGCTCGACCACGACGACCGCGGCGAAGCGTCCCGGTACGGCTGGTATGCGCTCGGCATCGCGCTGGTGTTCGGGCTCGCGGTGATGCTCGTGGCGCCTGCCGGTCGCGCCGTCATCGAGCAGCTGGGCTACGATCCGCAGACCCGGGCCCTCCTCGCCACCTATGTGGGCATCCGGGTGTTCGGCATCGCGCCCTTCCTCGCGGGGGAGGGCCTCTCCGCCTGGTTCGCGGGGCGCGGGAACACCGCGATCGGCATGTGGGCGAGCCTGGTGGCCCTGCTCACCCACGTCGGGGTGAGCGTGCTCCTCGTGTGGGGGCACCTCGGGTTCCCGGCCCTCGGTGTGGCGGGCGCTGCGTGGGGCCACGTGCTGGGCTCCACCGCCGGGCTCGTCGTGCTCCTCGTGCCGTTCGTGGTGCGCAGCGGGCTCCCGGCGCGCGTCTCACGTCGGGAGATCGGCGATCTCGTCCGTCTCGGGGTCCCCGCAGGGGTCGACCAGCTCGTGGAGTTCGCGGGCTTCCTCCTGCTGGCGAACGTGATCCTGGCGCGCTTCGATCCGCTGTCGTCCACGGCGGTCATGGTGGTGCTCCAGCTCGACGAGGTGTTCGTCACTCCCGTCGTCGGGATCGCCGTGGCGGCGGGCGTTCGGGCGGGTCAGCTGATGGGCGGACGCCGTCACCGCCGGGTCCCGGGGCTCCTGTGGCGCGCGCTCCGCTGGGCGCTCGCGTGGCAGGCGCTGGTGGCGTTCGTGTTCCTGGTCGCCGCTGGGCCCCTCGTCGGGGCGTTCGGGGGAACGGACCGCGCCCAGCTCGTGGCGGTGGGGGTTCCGCTGCTCATGGCGAGCGTGGCGTGGCGAGGGGTGGACGCCCTGGCGGTGGTCACTGCGGAGATCCTGAAGGCGGCGGGCGACACGAAGGCCCTGATGGCCATCCGTGTCGCGTGCGTGCTCGGCGTGCTGGTGCCCGCCGCGGAGGTCGGTGCGCGCCTGCTGGGCGGGCTCGGGGTGGTGGCGGGCCTCACGCTGTACCTGTCGGTGCTGAGCGTCGCGACCTGGCTCCGGATGCGTTCCGGCCAGTGGCGCTCCCTCACCATCACCACCCTTCATTGAAGGAGGTTCCCGTGTTCGACCACGTCAAGATCGGTGTCAGCGACTATGCGCGTAGCAAGTCGTTCTTCCTTCGGGCCCTGGCGCCGTTGGGGATCCGGGCGGGCGGGGAGGGCGAACCGGCGTACGGCATCGAGCTCGTGGACGACGGGTCGGTGTCCTTCATCCTGTTCGCTTCCGAGGTCCCGCCCGCACCGCTCCACATCGCCTTCGCGGCGCGCACGCGTGAGGAGGTGGACGCGTTCTACCGGGAGGCCCTGGCCGCCGGCGGGAGAGACCACGGTCGCCCGGGTCTCCGCCCGCAGTACCACGCGAGCTACTACGCCGCGTTCGTCATCGGGCCAGACGGGCACAACGTCGAGGCCGGGGCGACCGACTGACGGTCGCCCCACCGGGGTTCAGGGGGTCCAGCGCGCGACGAAGAGGTTGGTGTCGTGCTTGCCCTCCGCGGTGGCGCGGTTGCTGGCGAACACGAGGTACTTCCCGTCGGGCGAGAACATCGGGAAGCCGTCGAAGCCGGCGTGGTCGGTGAGCTGGACGGGCTCGCCGCCGCCCTCCATGGGCGCGAGCCAGAGGTCGAACTCCCGCACGTTCCCGCCGGCGTTGCTGCTGTAGATGATCTGCTTCATGTCCGGCGTGGGGTAGGGGCCGAAGTTGGCCTTCCCGTTGCTCGTGTGCTGGCGGACGTCCGTACCGTCGGCCTTCATGCTGTAGATCTCGAGCGCGCTCGGGCGCACCATGTGCTCGGCGAGCAGGCCCTTGTAGTCCTCGAGGGCCTCGCCCTCCGGCCGCGACGCACGCCACACGATGCGGCTACAGTCCTGCGTGTAGAACGCGCCCCCGTCGTAGCCAGGGGTGTTCGTGAGCTGCTTCAGGTCGGAGCCGTCCGGGTTCACGCTCCAGAGCTCCAGGTCGCCGCTGCGGTCGGAGGTGAACACCAGGCGCCCGTCGGTGAAGCACGCGGTGGCCTCGGCGTCGTAGCCCTCGTGGGCCAGGAACGGCACGGGGTCCTGGCCGGGCGTGTGCCAGACGAGGTCGAAGGACGCGTAGAGCGGCCAGACGTAGCCCTTGCTGTGGTCGGGCACCGGAGGGCACTCGGCCCCGCCGGCCTCGGTGGTGGCGTAGATGAACTTCTCGCCCTTCGGCCAGTCGTAGTAGCCACAGGTGGTGCGACCCTTGCCCGAGGACACCATCGTGGTGTCGCCGGTCATCAGGTCGAACACGAGCTCCTGGTCGCACCCGCCCTCCTCCGGCGTGCGCTGGAAGATGAGCTTGGTGCCGTCGGGCGACCAGTAGGCCTCCGCGTTCTCGCCGCCGAACGTGAGCTGGCGCAGGTCGGAGAGGTGCGCCTTCTCGCGCTCGGAGAGCATGTCCACGGCCTTCCCGGCCTTGAACGGCATCGCCTCGGCGGTCTCCGCGGGCTTGGGGGCCTCCACGGGGTCGGGGGGCTTGGGGTGCTCCGGGTGGTCGTCGTGGGGAGCGTCGGTGCCGCCACAGGCGACGAGGGCGAGCCCGGTGAGCAGGCCGGCGAGTGGGAGTCGGGAGTTCATGGGGCTCCTGGTGGGTATGCGGGTCTGAAGAGGGTGGGTTTCAACGGGCCTGGAGGACGACCTCGACGGTCTTCTCCTCGGAGCCGCGACGGTAGCGCACGGAGACCCGATCCCCGGGCGACTTCTGCTTGAGCAGCTCGGAGAAGGTCCGGAGGTCGGGCAGGGAGGCCCCGTCGATCGCGAGGAGGACGTCGCCGGCCGCGATTCCGGCAGCCAGCGCGGCGCTCTCGGGCATCACGTCCGCGACCATCACCCCCGGGCCGGGGAAGGTGAACTCCGGCATCGTGCCGAGGCTCGCGCGGCGCGCGCCGGTGCTCGCCGGCGCAGAGCTGTCGCCCAGCGTGACGGTGAGGGGGTCGGTGCGCTCGGCGAGATAGGCGACCGCCTCGAGGGCGGCGTCCGCCACCGTGACCAGCCCGTCCCCGTCGAGCTTGTCGGCGGTGTCGCCGGGCGCATGGTAGTCGCTGTGGGCTCCGGTCGTGAGCTGGACGGCGGGGGTGCCGACCGCCTTGCAGGCCGCGTGATCGCTGCCGTCGAGGCCGGGCTGGGCGAACGCGAAGGTGGCGCCCGTGGTGTAGCCGACCCCCATGAACACGAAGCGCAGCTCCCGGGCCGTCTCGGCGCCGGCGACGGTGATCTTCCCGGAGTCCGCGAGACGTCCGACCGTGTCGAGGGCGACGCAGGTGAACGGCGCGTCCACCGTCGACAGCCAGTGCTTCGCGCCCAGCAGACCGCTCTCCTCGCCCGTGGTGAAGACGAAGGTGACGGGACGCGGGCGGGGCGGCTCGGCCGCGAGCTGCTCGAGCAGAGCGAGGGCCACGGCCACGCCGGACGCGTTGTCGTCGGCGCCCGGGTGCAGCGCGCCTTCGTTGCCCTTCCGTACGTCGGGCCCGCCGGTACCGAGGTGATCGAGGTGCGCCATCACCACGACGGGTGCCAGGGGCCGCCCGCTTCCGGGGAGCGTCGCGACCACGTTCGTGAGCTCGACCTCCTTCGTCCCCACGGTGGCCTTCCAGGTCTGGCGCTCGACCGGGACCCCCATGGCCTCGACCTTCGCGACGACGTGATCGGTGGCCTCCGCGAGCCCGGGCGAGCCGAGCCCACGGCCGCCACGCGCGGGATCCGCGATCCAGGTGGCCTCGGCCAGCAGGGGCTCCGCGTGGAATCGAGGGGGCATCTCGGCCAGCGCGGGGCGCGGGGGACCCGCCTTCGCCGGCACGGGCTTCGCCGTGTCCTTCTGGAACGACAGCGGCGAGCCGACGGCCTCCCAGGTGGCCTTCGCCGTGTTGTCCGGGGCCTCGCCGCTGAAGGCGAGCAGGCTGTACTTCGTGTAGTGCGGGAGCTTGCGGGCGAGCCCGGCGATGGACGGGACGTTGCCCGCCGTGACCCAGCCGTTCGCGCGGTCGGGGTCCGTCGCGCGGGCCACGAGCACGATGGCGCTGTCGCGACCGAACGTCTCGCCCTCCCACGTCAGGCCCTTCGGACCGAACGCCGCACCGTGGTCCGCGACCCGCCCGGCCACGGCGGGCCCGTGGCGGTTGGACCACCCGAGGACCCAGGCGCCGTCGGGAGGTGCGTCCACCTCGCTGTCGAGCAGGAAGCGCGGCTCGGACGGACGGGCCCACCCGGCCGCGAGCGCCTTCCAGGCGTCGACCTCCTCCGGGTTCGCGCCGGCCGGCAGCACGAACACCTTCTCGTCCTCGCCGAACAGCGACGTCAGGGCCGGGGGGACCTCCATGGGGTCGAGCACGCGCATGACGTCGAAGTCGGGGTCCACGTCGAGCCGCAGAGGCTCCCCGAGGTCTGCGGGCACCGTGAGGGTCACGGGCGTGCGACCCTGGGGCAGCAGCTCCACGTCGGCCTCGAGCGCGTGCCGACCCGAGGCCGTCGTGACGCGGATCGGGATGGCGGCGGGCTCGTAGGGCTCGGCCTGCACGAGGGTGGCGTGCACGGTCTGGCCGTCGAAGCGGACGTCCTCCACGGCGAGCTCGATGGCCCCGGTCTGCGTGGTCCAGGCACGGAAGAACGGCGCGAGGTCCTGGCCCGACGCCTTCGAGAGGAACGGCTCGATGTCCGCGAAGCCCGCGGGACGGAACCGGTACGCGGCGTGGAAGTCGCGCAGGCCGGCCAGGAAGGCCTCGTCGCCCACCCGTCGCCGGACCATGTGCCAGAACATGAGGCTCTTGCCGTACCCGACCGCTTCGGTCGCGGCGGACGTGCGCCCCAGGAACTCCACCAGCGGGAAGTCGTTCCCGGCCGCCAGATCCGTGAACTTCTTCAGCGTGCTGCGCCGGTAGAGGCGGTCCTGGCCACGATGGGTGGCGAACAGGTGGTCGGCCATGTAGGCCGTGAGCCCCTCGGACCAGTTGCCGCCCGCGGGGTCGATGGTGGCGGAGTTGCCCCACCAGGAGTGGAGGATCTCGTGGGGGTAGCTGCTCGTGAGCACCCACGGGAAGCGGATGACCTCGGGCCCGAGCAGCGTGAAGCCGGGCATCCCGTAGCCGGTCTCCCAGAAGTTCTCGACCAGGGCGAACCGTTCGAAGGGGTAGGGCGTGAGCATGCCCTCGTAGAGCGTGAGGTAGCGGGCTGTGGCCGCCTGGTAGCGGAAGGTCAGGCCGGGGTCCGCCTCGCGCAGGTAGACGTCGATGCCGACGCTGTGGTCGCCGATGGGCGCCTCGGTGGAGGTGCGCTGGAACGCGGCGGCCACGAGGTACACCTCGTCCATGGGCTCGCTGCTCGCCCAGCCGGTGGAGCTGGGGTTGCCGGAGGACACCGCACTCCAGCCTTCGGGCAGGGTGGTGGTGAGCGAGAACGTGATGGGCTCGTCGGTGTCGGGGATCCAGTAGCTCGAGCGCGCCAGGAACACGCCGTCCGCCTGGATGGTGCCGGGGGTCTCGGAGAACGACCGCTGGTACTCCTCGCCCTGGGTGGCGAGGGGGTGCACGATGGGCCCGCCGTACGCGATCTCCACGGGGTAGCGGGGCTTCTTCTTCTTCGTGACGAGCCGGTAGCGCTCGAGGGGCACGGGGCCCTCGGTGTTCCGGGCGGTCTGGCGCTCCTCGGACGCGACGCCCTCGACGGCGTCGATGCGCTCGAGCTTCCATCCCTTCGTGCGCACCTCCGGCTGCAGGCCGGCGTGGAGCAGGAAGGTGGCTCCCGGTGCCAGACCCTCGATGCGGTCGACCACCCGGAGGGTCCCGGCGGCGGGCTGGACCTCCGCGGTGAGCGTGTGGTGCGGGGCGGCGAGGGCGCCCGAGAGGGCCAGGCTGACGATCACGGATCTCCTCCAGGCGGCAGTCTATTGAAAATCGCTTTCAAGTGCGAGCCCCGAGGGGATATCCTCTCCTCAGGATCCGGAGAGTCGCATGTTCCTCGTCGCCACTGCCGCCCTCGCGGGCCCCTGGGTCCTCGACCCCAAGGCCCCACCGCGTCGGATGGGCCCGCTGCCCCTGCTCGGGGAGGGTGCCGTCCGCCTCGAGATCGCGGGGAAGCCCGTGGACGCGCTCGGTGCGGCCGTGGTGGTGCTCGACCCCGATGCGCCCGTGCCGGACGGGCTTCGCGAGCACGGCCGGCCCCTGGGGCGCAGCGAGCTCTCGTGGGTGGTCCCCGCACAGCCGGGCGAGGACGCGCTCGACGTCGCCCTGCGCTGGCAGCAGCATCCCGCGGTGCGCGCGGCCAACCCGGACTTCCTGCGGCGTCCGGCGAAGATGGCCTTCGACGACCCCGAGATCGGTGCGCAGTGGTACCACGAGCTCGTCGACTTCGACCTCATGGCGGAGGTCACGCTGGGCGACCCCGACATCCACGTGGCCGTGCTGGACGGGCCGATCGACCACCTGCACCCGGACCTCGCCGCGGGCGTCATCAGCCCCCGCGACGTGGTCGACGACGACGACGACCCCCGCCCGGCGCCCGGTGACGGCTGCCCGGCGGGCGACACCACGAGCTGGTGCGAGCACCACGGCACCTCGTCGGCCGGCATCATCACGGCCCGGTCCAACAACGGCGTCGACATCGTGGGGTTCTGCAGCGAGTGCTCGCTCATCCCCATCCGGCTGCTCGGCGTGGGCAGCGGGCTGTCGGCGGACGTGGCGGCCTTCGAGCACGCCATCGACAACGATGCGGCCGTCATCAACAACTCGTGGGGCTTCACCTCGCCCACCCAGGTGCCCTCCGCGCTCGCGGCCGTCATCGAGCGGGCCTCCACCGAGAGCCGCGGCGGGCTCGGCGCCCTCGTGGTGTTCGCTGCGGGCAACGACGACCGCGACCTCGAGAGCTACGAGCTCACCGGGCTGCCCAGCGTGCTCACCGTGAGCGCCACGGACCGCTACGGCTTCGGCACCGCGTACACCAACCGCGGCGACGATGTCGACATCGCGGCCCCGTCGGCGACGGTGTCGCTGGCCGCGGGTGGCGGGCTCAACACGACGTTCGGCGGCACGTCGGCCGCTGCGCCGGTGGCGAGCGGTGTGGCGGCCTGGGCGCTCTCGGTGGACCCGTCGCTGTCGTCCTCCGAGCTCCACGAGCTGATGATCGACACCGCCCGCCCGGCGACGGACGACGGCAGCCACGACCCCGTCTTCGGGTTCGGCTACCTCGACGGCAAGGCGCTGCACGACCGCCTCCTCGGGATCGAGGAGGAGGAGGAGACCCAGAAGGGCTGCAGCACCGCGCCCGCGAGCTGGTCGCTCGGGAGCCTCCTGGCCCGACGCTAGCGCCGCCGGCTCACCAGGCCGAGAAGCCCGATCGGCACGGCCCAACCGAGGCCCGAGGGCGACGTCCGGCAGCCGCAGCCCCCACCGTCTTCGTCCGTGGGCTCCGGCTCCTCCGCGCACCCCGCGACGTCCGCGGAGGCCCCGAGGCACAGCCGGACGTTGATGGACTGGTCCACCCGCGTGGGCACGGTGCCGAGCAGGAAGTACGTGCCGGCCGGCAGGTCACCGAGCTCCTGGGTCCCCGCGTCGAGGGTCCCGGTCCACACGGACGGCTGGATGTCCTCGGTGCCATCGGCCGGGAAGAGGTCCAGGTGCACGGCCGACCCGTCGTCCTCGGCCCACAGCGCCATCGGCCCGCCCTCGTGCGCCAGGCGCAGGTAGATCGTGCCGTAGGCGAAGTAGCGGGGGTCGACGTCGAGGAAGGCGCCGCGCTCCTCCGGCTGGGGCGCCCCGAGGCGCTCGGCGTACGGGTAGGACTCCACGCCGCCCGCCCGGTTGCCGACGGCGAGGTTCCAGCGCGCGAAGTCCACCCAGGCGGCCTCGAGGGTGTCGCTGCGCGCCTGGAGGGCCGCGTCGATGGTCGCCATGAGGTCCGCGTCGGGGTCCGCCAGCACGTCGATGGACCCGAGCTCCAGGATCTCCGTCATGAGCGTGGCGTCGTGGCGGAGCGTCAGGAAGTCGAAGAACAGGCAGGCGCCGTATGCGAAGGACGGCACGGGACCTGCCGGCGGCCGGTCGATCGGGCGGGAGACGTCGTCGAGGTAGGCGCCGGCGAAGCCCATGAAGTCGAAGCTGTCGTCGATGTACTGCCGCTCGGCCCACGTGGCCGTGCCCTCCGAGAACCACACCGGCCAGTCTGGCGAGTACGCGGCCTGGATGCCGTGGAAGAGCTCGTGGGGCACGACGGTGTCGAGGCCGTCGTCGGGGTCCGCCCAGTTCGAGAACCGGTGGTCGACCAGGAGGTGGCCCGTGCACCGCTCGTCGTCGCACACGTCCGAGCGCCAGGAGCCGTCGGCACCCTGGATGAACTCCGGCATGTACACGTCGATGGCGGCGGACCCGCCGTGCTCGACGCCGAAGTCCGCCTCGGGCACGAGGGGCTCGAGCCCGAGCAGCCCGTAGAGGATCAGGCTCTCCTCCGCCACCACGAGCGCGTGCATGGGGAAGTCGGGCTCGCCGTCGGCGTCGTCGTCCTGGATCCACGTCGCCGACGGACCCTCGACCGAGAAGTGCACGCGCACGGCACCCGTCTCGCTGTCGAGGGTCTCGATCAGGTCGTCGGTCTCGAACCCGATGGTGCTGTAGGGGCGCGCGGAGGCGACGAGGGCGAGCGTGACGAGCATCAGTCCACGAAGCTCCAGCGGAGGGTGTACTCACCGCCATCGTTGCCAGGAGCGCCCTGGCTGTTGCACTGCTCCTGGCCCGAGCCGTAGTACTGGTCGACGATGAGCTTGAGCTGTCGGCCGGAGTCGAGCCTCACGATGAACGGGACGTCCGTGGTGGCCACGCAGCCGGGGTAGCTCCACCAGGGGGCCAGGGCGACCTGTGGGCTGCCCGGCAGGCCGCTCGAGTCGTTGATCATGTCGCAGGACTCCGTGTAGTAGTCGTCCGCGAAGAACGTGGCGCCCTCGGCATCGGCAGCCGAGAGGGCCGTGTAGTCGCCGTTGGCGATGGCCGCGGCCTGCACGCACGACGGGCCGCTGGCGCCGCTGTTGAGACGCAGGATGAACCGCCGGGCCGCGAGGTGCCACTCCATGGAGTCGAGGGCGTCCTCGTCGGTGATGTCGACGCGGGCGAGGCCCTCGTCGGTGAACTTCACGTAGACCCACGGGTTGTTGGCGGAGTTGCCGAACCCTCCGGCGGTCGCGTCGACGGTGCTCACCCATCCATCACCGTCGGGCGTGTTGGTCACCCGACCGTTGCTGACGGCGTCCTGGAGGGAGAGGTCGATGAGGAGGTCGTCGAAGCAGGAGACCGCGGTGGGCTCGGTGCAGACGGGCTCGTACACCGCCTCCTTCTTGCAGGCGGAGAAGGCGAGGGGGAGCAACAGGGACAGCGAGAGGGTGCGCATGGAGACCTCGAGGGTGTGCGGAGCGTCAGTCGAGACGCTTCCAGCGGAAGGTGATCATGCCGGGAGATCCGGCGTCGTCGTAGTATTCGAGCATCTGGAGGGCGAAGTGGCGGCCCTCCGTGGAGCGGACGGCGAAGGCCGCCGGGTGGGCGGAGACCACGTGCGTGTCGCCGTCGTAGTCGAACCACGGGCGGAACACGTAGTCGGGGAGGGCGTTCTCGTCGGGACCATCGGGTTCGTCGGTGGCCCAGCCCTCCTCGGGGATGGCGGTGACGTCGGAGAGCTCGAGACCCTCCATGAACACGGCCTCCACCCCGCCGGGACCCGTGACCCCGCCGTTCACGGCGATCTCGAAGCGCTGGAAGGCGAGGTCCCACACATCGTCGCCGTAGTCCGCCTCCACCGCGTCCGCGTCGAGGTCGACGGCCGTCCAGGCCGTGGCGTCCGTCGCGTCGACCGTCGTCGACATCACGCCGTCGCCCTCCCCCGACGTCACCACCTTCCCGAGGGTGCTCCCGTCACCGTCGTCCCAGACGTGCGTCTCGGAGAGGCTCGGGGCACACCCGAGGGCGAGGAGCACGGGCAGCACGCGCGTCATCACGAGCCTCCATCGGTGTCGGCGCGGCCGCGCAGGTTCAGGCCGGCGTAGACGAAGCGGGGGATGGTGGGGGCGAGGGTCTGCTGGCCGACGCCGAAGATGTTGTCGATGCCCGCGAAGAGCTCCATGGCGCCAGTCTTGTAGACGGCCCGGGCGTCCAGGGTGACCCGCGACGGCGTGGGCGTGTTCTCCTCGATGCCGTCGCCGTTCGCGTCGACGTAGAAGGGCCGGGGGGAGGCGATGCCCACCTGCGTGCGCGCCGACAGGCCCCGCGCGAGCCTCGCCTTCGCGGAGCCGGTGAGACGGTGGGGCACCCGGCCCTCGAGCCTGCGCCCGCGCGCCTTGTCGCGCGCATCCGTGTAGGCGTAGCCGACCTCGAGGACGAACGGATCCGGGCGCCACCGGATCTGGGCGTCCAGGCCCTGGGTGACCGCGCGGTCGATGTTCACGTACCCGAAGAGGAGGTCCGAGCCGGCCTCCTGGTCGATGGTGCCGATGTTGATGAGGTTCGAGATGTCGTTGCGGTAGAGCTGGAAGCTCGTGTCCGCGTGGTCCTTCGCCCACGCCACGCTGGCGTTGAGGTTCGTGGACCGCTCGGGCCGGAGGTCTGGGGTGCCCGCGATCACATAGCCAGCACCGGGATTCTCGAAGTCGAGGTACAGCTCGCGGAAGTTGGGGGCGCGGAAGCCCGTGCCCACCGAGAGGCGCACGGTGGTGGCGTCCTTGACGAGCGCGGTCGCGATGCGCGGCGTGGGGGCGACCCCGAACTGCGAGTCGACGTCCACCCGGAAGCCCGGCGAGATGGTGCCGTGGAGGCGGTCCTCGCCGCCGACCCGCCAGAGGTCCTGCGCGAACACGGCACCGCGGAGGCGCGCGCCCTTGCCGTCCACGAGCCGCTGGCTGGTGATGTCCTGGTGCAGCCCGTCCACACCGACCGAGAGCGTGTGGTCGCCCACGATCTGGTCGAGCTGCAGCGACCCCTCGCCGAGCTGCTCGCGCTCGTCCGCGAAGTTGTCGCCCACGGCCGAGCCACGCTGGTCGTTGAGCTGCTGGGCCCGGTAGATCGAGCCCGACATCCGCCACGACAGCTTGGACGAGGCGCTCGGGGTCCACCAGCCCCCGACGGCGGCCCGCGCGTCCTCCACGAGGGCGAGGTTGTCGAAGGTGGCGCCGGTGAGGGCCTGGTTCACCCCGGCCATCCGGCGCTGCAGGTAGGACGCGTCGAAGGTGACCTCGACGTCCGCCGCCGGCTTCGCGGTGAGCGCGTAGGAGACGTCGCCCTGCTCGTACGCGCTCGCCGTCGTGGCCTCGTCGGAGGGGTCGAGGTCCCACGCGTCCGCCTGGTGCCACCCCGACGTGATCTGGTGCTTGAACACGGGCCCGCCGTACCCGACGTCACCGGAGAGGTCGATCCTGCCGAGGGTGCCGGCCCGCAGGTGCACCCCGCCTTCGACGGCGTCGGCCGGACGGCGCGTGATGATGTGCACCACACCGCCCATGGCGTCCGACCCGTACAGCGAGGAGCTCGGGCCCTTCACGATCTCGATGCGCTCGATGTTCTCCATCGTGAAGCGCGAGAGGTCGATGGTGCCGTCCTTCTGGCCGAGCACGCGCTGGCCGTCGACCAGGATGAGCGTGTGCTCGGGGTCCATGCCCTGCATCCGGATGGCGGTGCCGGAGACGGTGTCGTCGATCTGCAGGCCGGGCTGCTCCTCGAGGAGCTCACCGAGGCTCTCGGACCCGGTGGCCTCGATCTCCGCGCGCGTGATCACCTCGACGGCGACGGGCGCATCGCCCAGCGCGGACGGCGAGCGCGTGGCGCTGACGACCACGACCTCCGAGATGTCGTCCTCGTCGAACGCGTCGGGATCCTGGGTGGGCTCTGCGGCAAGGGCGGACAACAGGGAGAGCATCGGTCCTCACCGCCACCATAGATCGTGGCGGGCTCCCCGACAATGAAAATCATTATCATTTGAGTCGGGGTGGCCCCGGAGGCCTGTCACACGAAGACGATGTCGTACCCGTGGGTCTTCTCGAAGAAGTCCGTGGCCGTGATGACCGCCTCCACGTCGGGCAGGAGGTCCTCCTTCTTCCGGTCGAACATCTTCATGGCGAGCTCGCAGGCGTAGAGCTCGCAGCCGGACGCCTTGAGCATCCCGACCATCTCGCGCACGCCGGGGATGTCCAGCTCCGTCATCCGCTTCTTCATGAAGCTGGTGCCCAGCGCCTCCATGCCGGGGAGGCCCGCGAGCATGTAGGGCATGGGGCTGGACGGGTTGCCCACGAAGTTCACGTGCAGGTGGTCCACGCGGTCCTCGGTGATCACGTCGAGGCCCCAGAACGTGAAGAACACCGCGCACGTGATCCCGGTCATGCGGGCGGCGTTGGCCATGATGAGCACCGGATAGCACTCGTCGAGGCCGCCCTTGGAGCAGATCAGCGCGATCTTCCGGGGCCCGCCGGTCGTGGCGGTGGGAGCGGGGGGTGCGGCGAACGGAAAGCTCATGGTGGACTCCTCAGACGCAGCCGACGGGCTTGGGGACGCCCGCGATCATCGCGATGGTCTTGCCCGGCGTGCCGGGGAACAGGGTGTAGAGGGCCTCCGTGCCGAGCCCGGAGCCGTTCGCCACGCGGCGGACGTTCGGGGACGCGCGATGGGCCATGTAGTCCTGGCGGGCCCAGCGGATGGCCGTCCAGTGGTCGGGTCCGAGGGTGAGCCCCAGGCCCTTCGCCATCTCGGCGGCCAGGGCCTCGTCCCAGGTGTCCGTGTCGAGCAGGAAGCCCTCGCCGGTGAAGCGACGGCCGTTCCACTCGACGACCTCGCCCTGGAGCACGGCGGACGCGGGCTCCGGAGTGGGGGAGAGGGCCGGAGAGGCCGATGGGGCCGGGGAGGCCGATGGGGCCGGGGTCTCGCGGGGGGCGGGCCGCTCGCGGGGCGGCGCGCCGGACTTCGCGTGGGCGCTCGCCTGCCCGAGGTGCCGGAGCATCTCGAGCGCCACCGCCATGCCGCGCTGGACGTCCTTGTCTCCCGCCGCCTTCGCCATGCCCCACGGGCCCACGGGCTGGACGTCGTCGGCGTGGTGGAGGACGTCGGTGGCCTCGTTCGCGAGGTCGAGCACCTCGGGCTGGGTGAGGTTCCGCACGGTGTCCACGATCTGGACGACGTGGCCGCGGAGCTCGTGCACGTCGTCGGGCCCGTACGCGTTGGCGAGGTCGTCGAACAGGCCGATGAGCGCATGACCCATGGCGAACCAGCCGCGGTCCTCCCAGGTCTGCATCTGGCCGGCCATGGCGTTCAGCGCCTCGCGCGCCACGGGCGTCATCTCGCGGATGAGGTCCTCCACGAGCTCCTGACGCTCCACGACGTAGTCGAGCTTGGCGTCGATGCTGTCGAGCCTGGCGAGCAGGCGGGCTTCCGTCTCGGGCGTCATCAGCGGCTCCACTTGCCGGCCATCAGGAGCCGGTGGTCGAGGGGGAGCTCCTCCCCCTTCACGAGCATGTTCCAGTACACCCACCGGAAGGCGAGCTTGCCCCAGTGGTTCACGTGGCTCTCCTCGAGGAGCGTGAACGGGCCGACGCCAGGCAGCGGGAAGCGCCCCGGCAGCGGCTCGGTGTCGTAGGAGAAGTCGATGAGCATGGCCTTCCCGTGGCCGGTCTCGATGAAGCAGTTCGCGTGGCCGTCGAAGTCCGGAGCCAGCGGGCGCTCGTCGATCCAGCGCAGGACGTTCGGGAGCAGCACGTCGCCCTGGAAGTGTGCCACGGCGCCCGCCTTGGACGTCGGGAGGTCGGTGGCGTCGCCCAGCACGAAGATGTGGTCGTGGTCGCGCGAGAGGAGGGTGTGCCGGTCGGTGGGCACGAAGCCCAGCTCGTCGCCGAGGGCCTCCGCGACGGGCCGGGTGCCGCCGTGCAGCGGGACGGACACGAGCAGATCGTAGTCCTCGGTTCGCCCGTCGTAGCTCGTGAGCGTGCGGGCCTCGCCGTCCACGCTCTTCGCGTTGAAGTGGGTCACCACCTGGATGCCGCGCTTCGCGAGCATGTCGCCGAGCACGCGGCTGGCGACGGGCTTCGTGAACGCGCCGTCCAGCGGGGTTACGTAGACGAGCTCGGTCTTCTCGCGCAGCCCGCGCTTCGTGAGCCAGGCGTCCGCGAGCAGGGCGAACTCCATCGGCGCCACGGGGCACTTGATGGGCATGTCCACGATGTTCACGACCATCCGGCCGCCTTCCCAGCGGTCGAGCCGCCGTCCGAGGGCCGCGCTGCCTTCGAGCGTGTAGAAGTCGTACGCCGACTCCCGCCAGCCGTGGGCCGCCAGGCCGGGCGTCAGCTCGGGACGGAGCTCCGTGCCCGTCGCGACGATGAGGAGGTCCCACACGAGCCGCGTGCCGTCCCCCAGCGCCACGGTCTTCGCAGCAGGGTCCACGCGGTCGATCGGGCTCACGATGTAGCGGACGTCCCGGTGCAGCAGCCGTCCGCGCGGGCGCACGAGGTCCTTCGCCTCGTAGTCGCCGAACGGCAGGAACAGCAGGCCGGGCTGGTAGACGTGGTGGTCGTCGCGGTCGACGACGGTGATGCGCCAGCCATCCGGCAAAGCACGGACGAGCTTGTTCGCCATCATGGTCCCGGCGGTGCCGCCGCCGAGGATCACGAGCTCCTTCATGGTCGCTCCGGGTCGGGTCGGCCGGCATGAAGCAAGTCTCGGGCCATCCCGCGAAGCCCGCTACGGGCGGGGCTCCTTGCTCATGGGTGTGCGAGGACGCACAGGTGTGTGGGCGCTCACACCCGGGGCAGGGACACCGTGAAGGTGCTGCCTTCACCCTTGATGCTGGAGACCGTGATGTCACCGCCCATCGCGCGCACGAGCTCACGGGAGATGGCCAGGCCGAGGCCCGTGCCGCCGTGCTGGCGCGTGGGGGACTCGTCGCCCTGGCTGAACCGGTCGAACACCCGGGCCACGAGCTCGGGCGACATGCCGATGCCCGTGTCGACGACGCCGACGCACACGACGTCGTCGTGCACGGATGCCTCGAAGCGGACCTCGCCGTCGCGGGTGAACTTGGCAGCGTTGGACAGCAGGTTCACGAACACCTGCCGGAGCCTCACGGGGTCCACCTCCACCTCCAGCCGCTCGGGCACGGTCACCACCAGCAGGTCGCCCGACGCCTCGAGCATCGGGCTCGTCAGCTCGACGGAGGCCTGCATGACGTCGCGAAGGTCCACGCGGGCGGTCGCGAGCTCGATCTGCTGGGACTCGATGCGCGCGAGATCCAGCACGTCCTGGATGATGGTCAGCAGGTGGGCTGCCGACGACCGGACCCGCCCGAGGTCCGTGCGCGCCTGGGCGGACAGGTCCTCCTCCTCGAGGATCTCCGTGTAGCCCAGGATGGCGGTCAGCGGCGTGCGCAGCTCGTGGCTCATGTTCGCGAGGAAGGTGGACTTGGCCTGGCTCGCCTGCTGGGCGGCCGCCTGGGCCAGCTCGCGCTCGACGATCTCCGCCCGGAGCTTGTCGTTCGCGGCCGCCAGCGCGAGGGTGCGCTCGTGGACCCGCTGCTCGAGGCCCGCGTTCGCGTGGTCGAGGGCGTCCTCCAGCTCGGCGCGCGAGAGGCTCATGCCGCCGAGGCCCACGACGATGGCGCCCAGCAGGACCACCAGCACGCTGAACGGCAGCTCGTCTGGGTTGGGGCCCGCGTAGGCGAAGCTGGCACCGGCGAGGAAGGACACCGAGAGGGCGACCACCTCGGCGCGGGTGCGGGCCAGAGCGGCGACGAGCACGACGATGGGCACGAGGCTCACGACGTTGTCGATGCCCATCCCGTTGACGTGGCTCGTGTAGAGGAACCACGCGAGGAGCATGTACCCGTTGGCCGTCAGCCACTCGCGGAGGTGGTCGCGGAGCCAGGGCCACACGAGCGAGCCCAGGAGCCCGACGATGGCGAACCCGCCCAGGACGATCCTGGGTGCGAACGGGTTGTAGCGCTGAACCTCGGGCTCCACGAAGCCCAGCCCGATGACGGCCATCGCGACGATGGCGAGCAGCACGCGGTACCACCGCACGTACCGGGTGGCGCGGTCAGCCCGCTGCATGGGCCACGCAGGGGTCCACGTCGGGCAACGCGCGGTTCACCCGGTAGACCCGCAGCGGCGGGACGATGGCGGCCACCAGGAGCACGAAGCCCAGCGCACCGCCCGCGAACGTGAGCAGCAGGACCACGGGGAACACGATGGCCGGGAGCACGCTCACCGCGGAGACCCCGAGCACCACGAGCCCGAGGGTCGCCCACACGGCTGCCCAGATCCATCCGAGCCGCCGGGAGGAGCCCACGGCCCCGGTGACCCGGCCGGTGCGCCCGTCGACGCGCAGGACCCGCTTGCGACCCGAGGCGTCCGTCCACGTGGCGCTGTAGACCGGGAACAGCACCCAGGTCCACACGACGTCCTCCCAGACGGGCTGGATGTACACCTCGCGCACGTGGGCCGCGGCGGCCGCCTCCTGGACCACCGCACCCGCGCGCTTCTTGAAGCCCCTCGCTGCGGCGGGCCAGGCGAGCTCCGGAGGGCGGTCGGGGAGGAGGATGGGGTGGTCGTCCTTGAGCCGCCCGCCCACGATGGGGTCCGGTACCGCCAGCACCTCCAGCCAGGCGTTCCAGGTGGACAGGGCGGGGGACGCCTCGTTGTCGAAGGCCCGCTCCAGCGTGCCGGCGCGCGGCTCCCACCGGATGCGGGTCTCGGTGACCGGGCGGGTGGTCCAGCGGCCGTTCGAGCACGTCTCCACCGTGCTCTCCACGTCGTAGTCGAAGCCCACCTCGGCCTCGAAGCGCGCGACGAGACGGGCGTCGACGAGCCACGCGGGCACGTGGTGCGGCACGAGCCTCCCCGCGGCCGCCCGGGCGTCGGGGTCCGCCATGGGCGTTCCGGCCACGTAGGCCTCCAGCCGGCGCGCGGCCTCCTGGGGGTCGATGGCGAACCGCACCACGGCCTCCGGCTCGCCGTTCACCAGCACGTCCGACTCCGCGAGCTGACCGTCGCCACACAGCCGGCACGGGCCGGGCTCCACGGCCAGCCAGGACGCACCGCACCGATCGCACGCCCAGGGGCGGCGTCCCGCGAGCTGGTGCCCGGAGGCGAGCACGGCGGTCACAGGTTCTCCTCGTCGGTGGCGTGGCTGTAGACCATGACGGATCCGATGATGCCGAAGATGAGGAAGATGAACGCGAGGATGAGGAAGAAGACGCCCACCCCGGCGAGCGCGAGGCCCGGGAGCCCCAGGCAGACGCCGGTGAACAGCCCGGGCAGGAGCATCGCGGCGATGGCGAGGTACACGCGCGCCCAGACGACGGGGCGAGTGCCCTCGATCTTCCCGGTGGCGCCGTTCACCACCACGACCCAGGTGCGGTCGCCCCATCGGTAGGCGCTCGTCCACACGGGGACCAGCGCGTAGCGCCAGGACTCGTCGTCGAGGTCGACCGTCGCGCTGAAGCTCCGGTAGTGGTCGCCGCGATGCTGGGCGCAGCAGGCGGACTGCATGATGTTCCGCAGGCGGTCGCGGCCCTCCTCCCAGCCCTCGGGGAGGCCGATGTCGTAGCCGTGGGCCGAGAAACCCACGAGCACGTCGGGGGTGTAGGGGGCGAGCTCGCCGAACGGGAAGGGCCCGACGGCCTCGATGCCCTGGACGTGCGCGGTGGCCGGCACGCTCACGACGCAGCCGGGGTAGTCGAGGTGCCCGGACTCCCAGCGCCAGTGGGTGGTGCGGCGGGTGGTCGTGCTGCCGTCGGAGTTGCGCACGGTCTCCGTGACGTCCGTGCCCACCTGCACCTGGTAGTCCGCGGCCATGTCCGCGCGGAAGATCCAGAGGGGCACGTACACGCCGGTGAAGGAGCGGATGGCGGCGTCCTGCACGCCCGACGGGCGCAGCCAGCCCTTCCCGAGCCACTCGCGCGCCGTGGTGGCCGCGACGTCCGCGGGCACGGTGAACGGCAGCACGTACCCGGGCTGGAGGGCGCTGGACGTGGCCTCGTGCACGTGCACCTGGTTGGACGCACAAAGAGGACAGGTGGACGAGAGCTCCTCGCGCCCGATGGTGAGCACGGCGCCGCACCCGTCGCAGCGGAGCTCCGGGCGATCCGCACCCCAGCCCTGGGCCCCGCGCGCCACGGCCTCACGGGTGAACTCGCCGGGTCCGTGGTCCTCGCCCTCCCGCGCCTGGACGCGTGCCCCGCAGTAGGCGCACGCCATCTCGCGGGCGCCGGGGTCCCAGGTGAGGCTCGCGCCGCAGCCGGGACAGCGCGTGCGGGTCTCCATGGCGCCCGGACCCGCATCCTCCGGCCGGAAGAGCGTGACGTCGGGCTGCGTGCTGTCGGTGGGCACGAACCCCGGAGGCGGTCGGTAGTCGGCGAGGTGGGAGTGCACTCAGCCCTCGCAGGAGGTGATGCGGAACGTGTACCGGGCGACAGGATGGGCGTACACCTCGAAGACGTGCACGCCCTCGGTGGGCTCGGGGTCGAGCAGGGTCCAGGTGTCACCCTCCCGCCGCGCGTGCGCGTCGTCGGTGTCGACCTGCAGGCCGTCCTCTCCGCTGACGGACACGGTGTGGCAGCCCTCCGGGACCAGGAGGTAGCGGTCGACGTGCTCGCCGCCGACCGAGGTGGTGAGCGACCATCCGGCGCCCGCCGGCACGTGGACGACGGTGTGGCTGCGCGACAGCGACGGCCAGGAGACGACGGTGGCCCTCGGGCCACACGCGAGGAGGGGGAGGAGGACGAGCATGGCGGATCCCGGGGGACGCTACCACGGTCTCACCTCTGCTACCTTCCGCGCCGGAGGTGCGATGCTCGCCCTGCTGTTCGCCTGTGGAGACCCTCCTGCACCCCCGCCCGAGCCCGTCGTGGTGCCGGAGCCGGAGCCGGAGCCGGAGCCCGTGACCTGGGAGACCCAGGTCGAGCCTCCGGTGCGCCCCGCCCTGGATGCCGCGCGCGACGGCGCGGTGTTCGTCCGCATCGAGCGCGGCGTTCGCGGCCGGGTGCTGCAGCTCGACGGCGACGGGCTCCGCGTGGTGAGCGAGGCCGCACGGGACCTGCACCGCGCCCTGGACGGCTCCGTCTGGGTGCTGGAGGATACCGGCGTCCGGAGGCTCGACGGCGAGGAGACCCTGACGCTCGAGGTGCCCGATGGCGCGGACCGGATGGCGCTGGACGCCCGTGGGCGCGTGTGGGTGGTGGATCGCGAGGCGCTGGCGCGATGGGACGGGTCCACCTGGGCCCAGGCGCCGCTCGAGGGCCTCGGTGACCGACCGATCGTGAAGGATCTCGCGGTGGACGCGGACGGACGGGCCTGGATCAGCGCCCTCGACGGGGTGTTCCGGTTCGAGGGGTCCACGTTCACCCCGATGCCGCTGCCCGGCACCCCGATCCCCGGGGAGCTCCGCGTGGACGACGGAGTGCACGTGTCGTCGAGCGGCGGCTGGTTCACCGCGGGTCCGGACGGCTGGCTCACCCATGGCGACGAACGCTCGCTGCAGGAGGGGTTCGACAGCCACGCGGGCGTCCGTGTGCTGGCCCCCTTCCAGGGGACGGTGGACGTCATCCGGGACGGCGCGGAGGTGCGCTCCCCCCGGCCGGCAGGCGCGAGCTCGTCGGGGGCAGCGTCCGTCGACACCCGGGGACGCGCCTGGGTGGCGAGCGATGTGGGTCTCCATGCGGTGGTGGGGAAGGAGGTCACCACCTGGCTGTCCGCGAGCGACCCCGTCCTGGACGGGACGATCGCGCAGGTCGTGGCCACGGCGGCCGGACCGGCGGCCCTGCCGACACCCGGGCCTGCGCGTACGTCGGAGGTCACGGTGCGCTTCACCCGGGCGGGAGCACCGCTCGCGAACGCGGCGGTCGAGCTCTGTCCGCAGCCCCAGATGCTGTTCTCGGGCGAGAGTCCCTGCGACGGCTCGGCCTACCGGGCGAAGGCGAAGACGTCGGCCGACGGGGTCGCGGTGTTCGCCGCGGTGCCGCGCGCAGCGCTCCGCCCGACGTACGTGGTCGACGGTGGATGGAAGGGGGTGCTCGGCACGGCCATGAAGTGCTGTGCGGGCGTCGAGGTCGAGAAGGTGGACCTGGGCGAGGTCCAGCTGCCCTGATGTAGACTCGGTGTCCCGGAGGTCCCGTGAAGAAGCCGAACCTGATGCCGCTCCTCGCTCTCGCCACGCTCGGGTGCCCCAACCCCGGGGAGCCTGCGCCGCCGCCAGGGGAGCCCGCCGAGGACACCAGCGAGCCCGATCCGCCTGGCATGCCGGCCGAGGCCTCCGCGACGCCCGAGCGCGCGCCGTCCCTGCCGGGTCTGCGCCGTCCGGGTCAGGCCATCGAGAAGCGGTGAGCCTCTCGGACGCGTGGGTCGCCTGGATCGCGGGCAGCCTGCTGCGCCGCCAGTCCGAGGCATCCATCGTGGCCGCTCTCGTGGAGGAGGGGCTCACGGAGGCGCGTGCGCGCGAGGAGGTCGCCGCGGTGGCCGCCAGCCCCGTCCTCGCGGGTGCGGAGCTCGCGGTGAGCCCGTTCCGGCGGGCTTCCCTGCTTCGTCGCACCGTGCTGCGGACGGCGGACCGGGACGTACCGCGCATCCCGGCAGGGCCGCTCTACCTCGAGGCCTTCGCCGTCACCCAGACGCCGGTCGTGCTCGAGGGCGCCACGGCCCACTGGCCGACCTGGACGTGGGGGGGCCTGCGGGCCCGGTTCGGCGACCGTGAGGTCACGGCCCTCGTCGACCGCGACAGCCGCCCGGAGCACGACCGCGACCACGCGCCGCACGTGCGTGCGATGCCGTTCTCCGCGCTGATCGACCGCTGTCTCGACCCCGCCACCGGCAACGACGTCTACGCGACGGCCCGCAACGAGCTCGCGAAGGGCGCCCTGGCGGACCTGGTGGGCGAGCTTCCCCCGCTGCCCGGCATCGTCCCCGACCCCGCGCGGGGCACGGGTCTGCTCGTGGGTGCGGCGGGTGCCACGACCGCTCTGCACTACGACATCAGCACCGTGCTCCTCTGCCAGCAGATCGGGCGCAAGCGCGTGTGGCTCGTGGCGCCCGAGGAGGACGTCGAGGAGTCGGCGGCCACCCACTGGGCGGAGCCCTTCGACCTCGACGCCCCCGGTCGTGCGGTCCGCGAGGTCGTGGTGTCTCCGGGGGACGCGCTGTCCATCCCGGCGGGCTGGTGGCATGCGGCCGTCGCGCTGGACCCCTGTGTCACGGTCACCCTCGCGGGCCTCGCCGTGCGCAGCAACCGCCACGACTGGCTCGCGGCGCGCTGAACCTCAGGGGAGGACGGCCCGCCAGAGGCTGGTGGGTGGGTCCGCGCGCAGGCCGAGGCGCGCGAGTCCCTCGGACGCCCAGCGACCGATCCCGGCCGGCGCGTCCAGCGCCGTCACGGTGGCTCCCGGCACCCAGCGCTCGAGGTCGGCCGCGGGGTCGGTGGTCGCCCAGCCCACCTCGGGCACGACGAACCGGTCGGTGGGACCCCAGCCGCGTCGTGCGCGCCGCGCGAACCAGGGAGGCACGGTGTCGAACACCACGGTCGCACCGGGCGCGAACCGCGCCAGGCTCGCGAAGACGTCGGCCACCTCGGGCTCGGGGGACGGCCAGAGCGCACCGCGGGCCGTGATCAGCGCGGGCCGGTCGCGGGGCACGAGGGGCATCCAGCTCCGCGAGGGAACGTCGGCGGGGACGTGCAGGTGGCGTGCATCCGGGGCGATGAAGGCCTCGCGGAGGCGGATGAGCTCGGGCCGGTCGACGACGATCCAACGCGCGGGCTGGCGGTGGACGCGGAACCTGCGGGTCTCGAGCGCCTCTCCGAGCGAGACGACCGTGCCGTCGGGGTGACGCGTGAGGAAGGCGTCCACCTCGCGGTCGACCGCGGCCGCGTGATGGACCTCTGCGAGGCCGGGCGTGCCGAACAGGGCGTGCAGATCGATGCCGAGCGCCTCGCGGATGCCGAGGGCCTTGGCGTCGCGCAGCAGGCTGTCGGGCCGGCGGGCTTCCTCGGCGCGCCCGTGGAGGTCCCAGAGCGCCAGACCCACCGAACCGTCGACCTGGAGGGCCAAGCGGGAGGGGAGGGGGCCGTCGTCGCTGAACATGGTCTTCTCCTGGTGTTCAGCTATCGGAGCCATGTTTCCGTTCTGCGACGATCGTGGGGCGTTCTCGCTGCACGTCGGCTGCACGCACGGTGCTGGAGACCTCCGGGGTCGGGGACGCCTGGCGGCCGTAGCTTCGGGGTGGAGGCACGATGGACCCCCGACACGCCCTGCTCACCTTCCTGTTCGCCCACTCCTGGCGCCCGTGGGCGTGGCTGAAGCGCCGCGAGCCCTGGGGGCTCTCGCCCCTCGAGCTGGCCCGATGGCCGCCCGGTACATTGGGAGAGGCCCTGGGTCGCTACCTCTGCGCCATGGGTTTCGAGCTCATGGACAAGCTCGAGTCCCACGACGTCGCCCACCTGCTCACGGGCGTGGCCACCGACGTTCCCGGCGAGATCGCGCTCCAGTACCTGCTCGCGGGCAACGGCAAGCGGAGCGCGTACATGGGGGCCGTCCTGGTGGTCGGAGCCGTCCTGTTCCCCGAGCGCCACCAGGAGTGGCGAGCCGCCTTCGCGCGCGGACGGGAGCTGGCACCCTTCCACCACCTCGACTTCCGCGCCCTGCTGGATGCGCCGTTCGGGGAGCTGGTGGACTACGTGGAAGGCCGTCGGGCCGCGGCCTGAGACCTCACCGTCGACCGAGGAGCCACCAGGGCGCGCCGAGCGGGGCGGACGCGCATCCCTTCGTCTTCAGGACCTCGGTCTCGGTGGGGAGCGAGACGCCCTCACACAGGTCGTCGGGGTCGTCCGCGCAGACCCAGACGGGCTGGCCCAGCTCGCCGTTCGCCTGCCGGACGACGGCCTGGGCGCACAGGGCCCGCGTGCCGTCCTCGTCGCGGGAGGCCTCGAGGCCCATGACGAGCGGACCGCCGCCCGCGAAGCTCACGCCGGTGGGGTCCCGTTGGTCGTCCGCCCGCACCGAGACCCATCCCCACGGGTCGCCCACCGCCCACGCCTGCACCTGCCAGGCCTTCCGACCGTCTGCCCAGGGCTCGACGGAGGCCACGCACGCGGCTCCGGTGGTGGGACCGGCGAACCGGTCGGACGTGAAGAAGCCGAACTGCTCCCAGGAATCGGGGTCGGCCCCGACCACGACGCCGGAGAACGGTGGCCAGGTGTCTCCCGGTGGCCCGAGCACGCAGGGCTCCGCGATGCCGAGCTCGCTGTTCATCTGGCGGAGGGGCTGCCCGTAGTCGGCGCCGACGGTGACGATGGCGTCGCACAGGCCATCGGCGACGATCACTCCGTTGATGGGAGCGTCGTTGCGGGATGGGCTGGCGACGATGACGTGCGTGGGTGGAGGGGGCGGGATGGCGATTGCGGTGGTGAGCAGGAGCATGGCGCATCTTGCCCGAAGATCGGGGGCGCCGCAGGGTGGATGGCGCACATGGAGCCGATCCCGGAGGCGAGGATCGCGTCGGGTCTCAGATCGACTCGGTCCAGACGAGCTCGACGGGCGGCACGACGTCCGCGGCCTCGCGGACCAGGACGAAGCTCCCGTCCGCATGGTGGGCCTCGGCGCGCCAGATGTGCTCGTGGACGCTCTCGGCCGGGCCTTCCCAGGCGTCGGTGAGCACGGCGTTCCAGCCGGTGCCGTCCACGCGCGTGTCGGCGGTGTGGCGTCGGACCCTCCAGAACCCGCCCGCGGCGAGCATGTCCTCCGTGATCTCCGGGAAGGACCCGTACCGCTCGCGCGCCAGCCGGGTCGCCAGGGCCAGGAAGTCCGCGACGGTGGGGGTGGGCTCGCGGAGGGTCCGGCGTAGCCAGATCTCGAGCTGCTCACCCTGGAAGCGGCTCGCGCGGGCCCGCACCGCCTCGAGCAGAGCGGGGTCGGACCGCAGCACGTCCACCAGGGCGGGAAGGACGGAGTCGGGGTACCAACGCCACATCTCCTCGGCGAATCGATCGGGCTCGTGCGTGATGGCGAGCAGCTCGGGGGGCCTCAGCATCCGCGGCATGCAAACTCCTGGAGATGGAACGCCGCGTTGCCGCGGAGGTGCGGGTGAAGATGCCCTGGCCCCCTGTTTCGTCGGAGCAGGCACCGCCGCCTCCGACGTCGAGGCTTTGCCAGCGGGGGGCGCACGCGACCACGATGGGCGACGAGGGCACCGCGACGGCCGCCGACGTGCTCGACTCGTGGTACTACGGCGGCCTGCCGTAAGCACGCCGGATACCGGAGAGCGGGAGGACAGGATGAAGGTCAGCTCGCTCTTCGGCACGGCGGTGAAGGAGTCGCCTGCCGACGTCGACACCGCCAACCACGAGCTCCTGGTGCGCGCCGGCTACATCCGGCAGCTCGGGGCGGGCATCTACACGGCGATGCCGCTCGGGCTGCGTGCGCTGCGACGGATCGAGGGCATCCTGCGCGACGAGATGGACGGGATCGGTGGGCAGGAGATCGCCATGCCCGTCGTGCATCCCGCAGACGTCTGGAAGGCGAGTGGCCGCTGGGACCAGGTGGGTCCCGAGATGGTCCGGCTCAAGGACCGGAAGGGCGCCGACCTCGCCCTCGCGATGACCCACGAGGAGGTCGTGGCCTGGCACGCCCTCGGCGAGGTGCGCTCCTGGCGGCAGCTCCCGATGCTCGTCTACCAGATCCAGACCAAGTTCCGCGACGAGCCCCGGGCTCGCGGTGGGCTCGTGCGGGTGCGCGAGTTCACGATGAAGGACAGCTACTCGCTCGACCGCGACGAGGCCGGCCTGCAGGTGCAGTACGACGCCCACCTCGCGGCCTACGGTCGCATCTTCGCGCGCTGCGGGCTGCCCGTGGTGGTCGTGCGCAGCGACACGGGGATGATGGGCGGTCGGGTGGCCCACGAGCTCATGTACGTGAGCAGCATCGGCGACGACCACCTGCTCCTGTGTGACGGCTGCGGGTACGCCGCGAACCGCGAGGTCGCCGACTACCGGGTGCCGGCGGACGACGGCGAGGCCCGTCCCTACGAGAAGGTCGCCACGCCGGGGGCCGCCACCATCGCGGAGCTCGCGGCCTTCCTCGGCATCGAGGCCCGGCAGACCGCGAAGGTCGTGCTGTACTGGGCGACGCGCGCCGATCCGGCCGTCCCGGACGGGCTCGTCATGGCTGTGGTGCGCGGCGACACGGACGCCAACGACGTCGCCGTGGGCCGCGCGGCGGGGGCGAGCGCCCTGCGGGCCGCGACGACGGACGAGATCACCGCGGCGGGTGTGGTCCCAGGGTACGCCAGCCCCATCGGAGCCGACCGGTCGCGGGTCACGGTCGTGGTGGACACTCTGGTCGAGGCGTCGCCGGCGCTCGTCGCGGGGGCCAACGGCGCGGGGTTCCACCTGCTGAACACGCGCTGCGGCCGGGACTACACGCCCGACCACGTGGGTGTCGTGGCCCTGGCACCCGAGGGTGCCCTCTGTGCCGTGTGTGGCGCGACCCTCCGCACGGCCCGCGGGGTGGAGGTGGGCAACGTCTTCCAGCTCGGCACCCGCTACACCGATGCGGTCGGGGCCACCTGGCTCGACGAGCACGGCAGGGCCCAGCCGATCGTCATGGGGAGCTATGGCATCGGCGTGGGACGCCTGCTGGCCTGCGTGGCCGAGGAGCACCACGACGCATCGGGGCTCTGCCTGCCGATCGCGGTCGCGCCGTTCCCCGTCGCCCTGGTCGCCATGGCGCGCAAGCCCGGCACCCAGGAGCGCGCAGACGCCCTGTACGCCGAGCTTCGTTCCGCGGGTGTGGAGGTGCTCTACGACGACCGCCCCAAGCTCTCGCCCGGCGTGAAGCTCGCGGAGGCCGACCTGCGCGGCATGCCGCTCCGGGTCGTCGTGAGCGACCGGGGGCTCGCGGAGGGGCACGTCGAGCTGAAGCGGCGTGCGGGCGGGGAGCCCTGGTCGGTGCCCGTGGACGCCGCAGTGGACGCCATCCGGGCCGAGCTCGTGAGCCTGCGGGCCTGACGTGGCACTCTCGGATGCCCTGGAGGCCGGCGATCTGCGCGCGTTCCGTCGCGAGCTCGCCGGTCGCGGGCACGTCGAGTCCTTCGCCGGCACCCAGCTCGTCCTCGAGGTCGCGCGGCGGGCACCGGTGACCTTCGTGGAGGCCCTGCTCGACGCCGGGTTGCCCATCGACACCCCCGACCGCACCGGGACGACGCTGCTGCGCGCGGCCGTCCGGGCCGACCGACTCGACACGGCGCGGCTGTTGCTCCGCCGGGGTGCCCGGATCACCGAGCTGGACCTGCTCGATGGTGTGTCGTGGGCCTCCACGGCGGTGGTCGCGGAGCTCCTGAACGTGGGTGTTGATCCGAGTGGGGTGGACGGCATCGGGCGGTCGACCCTCCAGGTGGCCGGCGAGCGCGGCAACGAGGATCTGGTGTTCCTGCTGCTCGAGCACGGCGCGGACCCGCTCGCGGGCGAAGACCCTCCGCTGGCGGCCTGCCTCGCGGGTCATCCCGACGCGGCGCGGGTCCTCGCCGCCGCCGCGGGCGCCCGTCTACCGCCGGTCGAGGACCTCTGGGAGGCCATCGCCTACGGGCTGGGAGGGTCGTCCGAGGACTTCTGGGACGACACGCTCCTCCCGGGCGAGCTCCCCGAGCGCTGGAGCGCGCTGCCCCTCGCCGCGCGTGCCCAGCTCACCGAGCTCTCGGCGGGTCGGCCGGTGTTCGGGTTCACCACCCTGGCCGCCTTCGAGGCCGTGGAGCTGGCGGACGAGCTCGTGGCGCGCCCGCCTCCTGCCGCTGCCGTGGCGGAGGATGGCCCCATCCAGACGGTGGGATTCCATCCGTCGTGGGTGCCGCTCGCTCGGGAGGCCGACCAGCTCCTCGTCGTCGATCTCGCACCCGGTCCGCTCGGGCTCCGCGGCCAGGTCCTGCACGTGACGCGTGCCGGCGGGCCCCTCGGGGTCGTCGCGAGCGGGTGGGGGATGCTGCTCCACCGGCAGGCGCGGAGCCTCGCCGAGGATCAGCTCGACACGGAGCCGTTCACGGTGCCGCCGGGGTGACCATGCGCTTCGGGCGGTACCAGCCCACGCCGACCGAGATGGCGGTGGTGTCGTAGGGGTTGTTGAGGGCGAACACCGTGGCCAGCCCGGAGATCGAGACGGTGAACCCGTCCGCCGAGTGGATGCCGATGCGTCCCCCGACCTTGGTCTGGTGGCCGTACAGGCTCGCGAAGCCGTCCAGGGTGGCGAGCGGTGCCGCGGTCACGTTGTAGCCACGCAGCTTCGAGAAGTGCGTCACGAGCGGGCCGACGGACCACCAGCCGCGCGGCGACACGACGAAACCCCCGTCGCCGCCGACCTCGTCGGAGGGGATCTTGGGCTGGTCGTCCACGGCGGGCTGGTGGGGGAAGCGGTAGAAGTACGAGCCGGTCGCCGCGACCTGGTACCAGCCCTGGGACCCCAGCGCGCCGGTGCGTCCGAGGGAGAGCTGCGCACCGACGTCCACCTGGCCGTCTCCACGCTTGGTGAGCCTGCCGCGCTCGTCCGCGTAGGCCTCGCCGATGCGCGTCGCGAGGGCCAGCGAGACGGTGAGGGGCCGCAGCGCGGCCTCGTCGAGCAGCCGGCCCTTCACCTTGAGGACGACGTCCGCCAGCCCCTTGCTGGTCACGCAGAAGTCCGGCCGCGGGGCGTCGGTGGTGCAGCCAGGTGACTCGGACTGGGTGGCCCGGACGTGTCGCCAGGGGACCTGGGCCTCGGCCTCCACGCCGCGGACCAGACCCCGGGTGACCACCGCGCGCAGGTCGGTGGCCACGATGGCGGTCGGCAGGGCGATGGGCGTGCGCTCCACGCCGTCGTTGAAGCCCGTGAACCGGAGGGAGGTGACACCCACGAAGACGTTCGTGTCGCCCGCGGCGAGGGTCCACGGACCGTCGCCCGCCAGGGCTGTGGCGAGCAGGGTGAGGATCATCGGTGGAGCTCCCAGGTCCCACGGGGTCTGCCCCGCACCAGCACGGTACCGCTGCCGCCACGGGGTCGCAGCTCGCCGACGAGCCGGTAGAGGGAGCCCTCCACGTCGAGGGGCATCACCTCGCCCACGACGGGCTGCACGGCCCCGCGAACGGTGTCGTTCTCGTTGGTGGGCCCGAGCTGTGTGAAGAGCGTGCCCGTGATCGAGCCGCCCTGGACGCGCAGATCGAGGGCAAGGGTGCGCCTGCCCATCGTGCCCGTCCAGCGCCCCGCGAAGGACGCGGGCTCCAGGTCGGCCGGAGGCTCCGGCGCGGGTGGGACGGGGGTGAGGGTGGCTGCGGGCTCGGGGGCCACCGCTGCCGGCTCCAGGGGCTCGGGGGGCACGGTCGGTGGCTCCGCCGGCGCCGGGACCTCCGGAACCGGAGGAGGCTCGGGCACCGGCCCGGCCGACGGCGCGGGGACCGGGGCCACCGCGGGAGGCCCGGAAACCGGAGGAGGCTCGGGTGGAGGCTCAGGGACCGGCGGGATGTCCGGAGGGCCGTCGGGCTCGGGAGCCACGGGTGCCGGAGGTGGAGCGGAGATCACTGCCGGAACGGGCGCCTCGACGGGCCCGGTGAGCTCCGTTGGAGTGGGCCAGACCGTCGCCACCACGGTGAGCGCGACGGCGGCGAGCGCCGTGCCTGCCGCGACGGAGGCCATCACCGCGCAGCCCGTGGACCCGGCGAGCACGACGCGCGGCTCGAGCGGCGCCGTGGTGAGCCGCTGCTGGTCCACGAGCTCCTCGACGATGGTCCCGGTGTCGAGCTGCGGGGTCTGGACGTGGCTCTCGGCCCAGTCGCGGAGGTGGACGCGGGGGATGGCACCCTGCAGGAGCTCGCGGCATCGGCGCTCCACGTCGCGGGGACGCGGGCGGTCGGTGGGGTTCGCGCTCCGCATCTGCGCGCAGAGGTCCATCGCCTGACGCTTGATGGAGCCCGGCTGGAACGTGGGCCGCTCGGCGTGCGACATCATCCGCCTGCCGAGCAGGAGCTGCTCGATCATCACGCCGAGCGAGTAGACGTCGGTCACCTCGTTCTCGAGGCCATCGAAGCGCTCGGGCGCGACGTAGCCGAGCGTGCCGGCGGCCGCGTCCATGCGGCTGTCGGCCTCCCGTTCGACGTTCGCCTTCGCGATGCCGAAGTCGAGCAGGCGCACCTCGCCGAGGGACGTGAGGTGGACGTTGTCGGGCTTCAGGTCGCGGTGCAGGAGGTGGAGGGGCTCGCCGGTCGGACCGGGCTTCGTCCACAGGGCATGGAGGACGCGCGCCAGCTCGCTCGCGATCTCGAGCGCGACGGTCACGGGGAAGGCGCCGTGGCGGTCGAAGAGCGCCGCGAGGCTCTCGCCCTCCACGAGGTCCATGACGATGGCCCAGCGGTCGCCGATGCGGACGGGCGGCTCCACCTGGACCACGGCACGGTCGCGGATCAGCGCCGTGATGCGGGCCTCGTCCCGGAAGCGCGCGACGGCAGCCGGGGACGCGTGCTCCTCGCGCAGGATCTTCAGGGCGACCCGCTTGTGGAAGCCCTCGTCGTCCGTGAGGGTCGCGAGCCACACGGTCCCGAACCCGCCACGCCCGAGCTCGCCGTGGAGGCGCAGCCTGCGGGTGCGGGATGCGTCCGCGACCAGGGCCGGCCCGGTGGAGCTCAGTCCACCCGCTCCCAGTCGATCGTGACGGGGGTTCCGTCCGCGTCGCCTTCGCAGGTGAGCGCGGCGCCATCGCGCGTGCACGCGAGGTCGAGGGGAGCCTCGGTGGCGATCGACAGGTCCCACCCGTCGTCGGTCTTCGTGCCCGTCACCTCCGGGAAGGTCGTGCCGCTCGCCACCTCGTCGAGGTTCCCGTTCTTGGTGACCGAGAGGTCGCGGCGGGCGACCCCGTCGCCCTGGCCATCGAGGAAGAGGACCATGTCCATGCCCACCTCGTAGTCGTAGGCACCGAGGCGGAACGTGTAGACGATCGGGGTCGCGTAGGTGGTTCCGTCGCGGGTGAGCTCCACGGCCTCCCATTCGCCAGCGACGGGGCTCCCGCAGGCCGTGGCCACGGTGAGCACCGTGAGCACCGGAACGGCGGGGAGCAGCGCGCGGGTCGGGATCACGGCGATCCCAGCAGGCTGTCGACCTCGGGGAGCGGGTTCACCCCAGAGCCCGCGAAGGTGATGGTCATGTCGCGGTCCAGCACGACCTGGAACGGGATTCCGCCGTCGTAGACGCCCGCCAGATCGAGCTCTTCCAGGGTGGGGTTGCCGGGGTCGCGCGTGACCGGGAACGTCAGGCGATACTGGTTGCGCCAGCCCTCGAGGAACGCCTGGTCGGGCTCGCCCGCGTTGCCGTCGATCATGAGGTGGATGGTGACGAATCCGTCGTCGCGCCGGGCCTGGTACTCCTCCTCGGCCGTCTGGGCGACCGTGCGGCAGGGCCCGCACCAGCCGGCTCCGAGGTCCAGCAGCACGACCATTCCGTAGAACTGGTGGAGGCTCACGGTCTGTCCGTCCGCGTCGATCAGCTGGATGTCCGGCATCTGCTGGCCGATGGCGAAGCCCGCATCGGACACGCTCGCGTTGGCGCTGAAGTCCGGCCAGACGCCGTCGGGCCACGACAGCCGGTCCAGGGGATCGGAGCCCCCCGGAGCGATCTCGCGGCCGTCCGGGATGCCGTCTCCGTCGGAGTCCGCCTCGCCGGGGTCGGTCCCGAACTCCTCCTCGTAGCGGTCGGGGATGCCGTCGCCGTCACGATCTGCGGGTACGGAGCCGCCAGAGCAGGCGGCGAGCATCAGGACGAGAGGAAGGGGCTTCATGGGGCTTCTCCGTGACGTGCGAGGATACCCCGGGAGGACGCCGCTGACCGCTCTCAGGGTGATGTCGGTCGGATCGGTGCACCGGCACCTGGGACGATCCGCCACCAACCTACGCTGTCGTAGACGTAGAGCCCGCGGTCGTCCGTCTCGACGTCGACGTAGAGATCCGTCGGTTGTTGCAGACCCTCGACAGCGACCGTCCACGGGCTGTCGGGCTCGGGGACGACCGAGGAGTGCGTGACGATGGTCCCGTTGAGCATGTCGATGGCGAACACGCGCCCCTCGAGCACGGCGTAGTCCTGCACGAGCCCGTCCATGTAGGGCGGAACGCAGCCCACGTCGGGGGTCTGGCCCTCGGGCACCAGGCACTGGGGGTCGTCGTACGCGTCCTGGGTGACCTCCACCCAGCTCCCCGGCGGGAAGCGCGGCGGGACCTGGAGGTGCACGGGCTCTCCGCCCCGCAGCCCCCAGCGCCCCTCCCCGGGCATGGGCACCTGGGAGCCCCGCTGGCGCCTGATGTCGTAGGAGCCGTTCGCGGTCTGCAGGAAGATCCGACCGTCCGGCAGCATCTCGAAGCGGTCCGCCTCCAGGTACAGCGACGGTGCGTTCAGGCCGGCGCCGTTCGTGAGGTTCTCGAAGGCGTAGCCGCCCACGATGGTGTTCGCGTCGGTGCCGTCGACCCGCAGGATGCGCATGGGCGGCCCGTACTGCCCGTCCACACCACCCTCGGGGCGCAGCAGGAACAGCAGGTCGCCCTCCGGCGTGCGGTCCACCCACACGGGGTCGCGCACGTAGTCCACCACCCACGGCGTGGTCTCGTAGGCGTTCTGCCAATGGCCCGTCCAGGCGGCCTTCTCACCACGCCCTGGCATGGGGACGGGCGCGGGCTCGGACCACCAGGCCACCGACTCCGGCGTGTTCGCGGTGTCGGCGATGTCGCGGACCGTACGCATGGACCCGCCGGAGGGGGTCTCGGTGCAGCGGAGGTCGCGGCCGGACCAGGGTCCGTCACCCGCGGCCGTGACCACCAGGAACACCCGCCGTCCCTGGCTGTCGAGCACCACCGCACCCATGAAGCTCACGTCGAGGGTGCCCGCGTCGCCCGCCACGAGCGTGCGTCGGGCCCAGGTGAGCCCGCCGTCCTCGGTGTGGTGGAGGAAGCCGGGGACCTCGTTCTCGGACGCGATCCAGATCTCGTCGGCCCCGGGACCCACCTGCCAGGGCCAGCCCTGGATGCCCGTGGAGGTCCAGGTGACCCCGTGGTCGTCGCTCACCTCGAAGGGCTGCCCGTCGAAGAGCATGCCGGACTCCCCGAACAGCTCGATCTCACGGGGGTTCTCGTAGGGCTGGAAGGTGAAGCGCTCCCAGGTGACCCCCCCGTCGATGCTGTAGCTGCCCAGGCCGTCCGGACCGGGCACGAGCCCGCGCGACCCCCGGAACGTCCCGCCGTCGTTGGCCAGCACGCGGTACGTGCCGCCGTCGACCGTGCGCCACGTGGCGCCCGCGTCGTCGCTGTAGCGCACCCAGCCGTCCTCGAACCACGCCAGCCGACGATCGGCGGCCGCCCAGATCTCCGTCGCGCCGTCCACCACGCGTCCCGGTTGGTCCACGGGCCCGGCACCCACGCGCGAGCCGTCGGGGAGGATGGCGACCAGCCCGGGCGAGCCGGTGCCACCGCGGTAGAACAGCGTGTCGCCCGCGACCCACGGGCCCTCCATGAAGAGGCCCTGGATCCTGTCGAAGGTCGCACCGTCGTCCGTGCTCACCATCGCGGTGCCGCCCAGGCTCGGGTAGCCCCCGCCGTGGATGACGATGCGCCCGTCGGGCAGGCCCACCGGACGTCCGTGGCCGTAGCCGTCCACGCAGTCCACGAACACCGGGACGGGCGCCGGCTCCTCGGGCTCGGGGGCCGACTTGCACCCGACGAGCGCGACGAGGAGCGTCATTGCTCGACGCAGAGCAGCGGGGTCACGGTGTCGCAGGGGTAGGTGCCGCCGTCGAGCCAGCCGGCGTCCGTGCGGGTCTGCGTCCAGCCCACGCGGCCGTCGCCGGAGCCGTTGGACGTCCAGCCCGAGCAGGTGTCGGGGAAGACCGTCCAGTCCTCCTTCAGGCCCGACCAGAAGTTGTAGGCGCTCGTGTCGAGGTCGGTGGGGAGCTCCTCGTTCGTGATCCCGTTGGCGTCCGTCGTGAACAGCAGCGTGCCGTCCGACAGGCCGTAGTCCGTGGCGGGATGGAGCACCCAGTCCGCCTGACCGGCGGTTCCACCCGCGCAGTCGGGGTCCGCGCAGGGGACCCGGTCCGGGCTGCCGAGCAGCGCCCGCCAGGACGAGGAGGGCGCGGGGTTGCCGGGGTCGTCGGCACACAGGGTGTCGGCTCCCGAGACGCCGCCGAGATCGGCGTCGTGCCCCTCGGCGAAGAAGAGGCGGAGGGGACCCTCCCAGGGCTCGTCGGTGGGCTCCTGGCCCTTGCAGGCGAGGACGAGGATGGCGACCAGCGCGGGGGAAGCGGTGCGGATCAAGGTGGGGACCTCCTGTGCGTCGGACATCCTACCTGCCGCCGAGGCAGACGCGCACGTCCCTCCTGGGCTACAACGCGGGACATCGGAGGGGACATGACCACAGCACGCCGCCGTCTCGGCACCACCGACGTCCAGATCGCACCCATCGGCCTCGGGTGCATGGGCATGTCCGACTTCTACGGCACGGCCGACGACGCCCGGAGCATCGCGCTGATCCACCACGCCCTGGACGTGGGGGCCAACTTCTTCGACACCGCCGACATGTACGGTCCGTGGACCAACGAGCGCCTGGTCGGCGCTGCGCTGCGGGGACGTCGCGACGAGGCCGTGCTCGCCACGAAGTTCGGGGTCGTGCGGGACGCGAACGGCGGCTGGCTCGGCATGGACAGCAGCCCTGCCTACGTCCGGGCCGCTTGCGACGCGTCCCTCGAGCGCCTGGGGGTCGAGACCATCGACCTGTACTACCAGCACCGGGTCGACCCCAAGACCCCCATCGAGGACACCGTGGGTGCGATGGCGGAGCTCGTGGCCGCCGGGAAGGTGCGCTATCTCGGGCTCTCCGAGGCCACTCCGGACCAGATCCGTCGCGCCCATGCGGTGCATCCGATCACGGCGCTGCAGACCGAGTACTCGCTCTGGTCGCGCGAGCCCGAGGAGGAGCTGCTCGCCACCTGCCGTGAGCTCGGCATCACCTTCGTCGCCTACTCGCCGCTCGGACGGGGCTTCCTCACCGGTGCCATCCGGTCGCCCGACGACTTCGCGGACGACGACTTCCGCAAGCGGAGCCCGCGCTTCCAGGGCGAGAACTTCAGGAAGAACCTGGAGCTCGTGGACGCGGTGCGCGACATGGCCGCGGCGAGGGGCGTCACGCCGGCCCAGCTCGCGCTGGCGTGGCTCCTCCACCAGGGTGAGCACATCGTGACCATCCCCGGCACCACCAAGCAGTCCCGGTTCGACGAGAACCAGGGCGCGAACGACGTCCAGCTCACGGCCGACGAGCTGGCTGCCCTGTCGGCGGCCGTGCCGGTCGGAGCGGCGGCGGGCGGGCGGTACTGATGCCCCGCGCGCTCGTGGTCACGGTGGTCGCCGTGGGACTGCTCCTCGTCGCAGGGGGCGCCTGGCTCCTGATGCCTGGGCAGGCCCCGGCGCCGGAGACCGAGGCACCTGTCCACCGGGAGGCCCCGCCCTCCGGCGGTCGCACGGTGACCCACCACGCCGAGGTCCCTGCGCAGCCGGAGCCTCCGACCGTGGCGGAGGCCCCACCCGCCGAGGAGCCCACGGGGCCGGAGGCCACGCTCCGGTCGCTCCAGGCGCTGTCGATGGACCGGGAGGTCGCGGCGCAGGACGAGCAGCGCGCCTTCCAGAAGCTCATGATCGAGGGCACGGGCTTGCTGAAGCAGCTCACCACCGAGCTCTCCGACCCTGCCGGGGCGGGCGATCCCGATGCGCTGTGGACGCTCGCGCGCGCCGAGGTCGCGTTCGGCGACCTGCTCGCGCAGTCCGAGATGCCCGAGGGCCTGAACGAGGAGCAGACGTCCTCCTACACCGCGCAGATCGAGAAGATGGTGCACAAGCGCTACGAGGCCGCGGAGGCCCTGCTCGACAAGATGGAGGCGGTGGCCCCCGACCGCAGCGCGGACGCCGAGCGCCTGCGGGGTGAGATCCAGGCCCGCTGATGGAGAACCGCATCCCGACCGCACAGCTCCTCGGGTGGACGCTGCTCTGGGCGGTGGTGGTGACGGCCTCGTGGATGACCTGGTCGGGCCCGTGGCGGTGGGCGTCGGAGATCTGGGTCGCGATGTTCGCGAGCGCGGACGTCTTCGGGCCCTTCCTGCTGGCCGGGGCCTTCCCCTGGCTCGCCGGGGCAGGGGTGCTCCAGGTCGTGCACCACCGGCTCGGGAGCCCTGTCCACGCGGGCGGTTCGGGGTTCCTGGACGGCCTCGAGGACCGCAAGCCCGAGCTGGTGGCGGCCATGCTCGTCTGCATGGCCGTGGTGCTCGGGGCGCGCGGGGTGCTGGCGGGGGCTTCGGTTCGGGTGACCGCGGAGACCGTCGGCGATGCCCCGCTCCACGTGGAGGTGCCCACGGCCGGGCTGGTGCTCGATGCCGGGCTCGTGATCGACGACGACGCGGTGGTGCCCTGGGTGGTGGACGGGCGCGTGGTGGCCGCGGTGTGGCTTCCCGATCGGCCCCTTCCGGACGTGGCTCCCGGGATGCGGGCGGTCTGGGGGGCCCCCGGTGTCGCGCTCTCGACCTGGGAGGAGCGCGGGCTGCAGGTGAGCCCGTCCATCCCGGCCCTCGACCTCACCGACAGTCCCGGGAAGAGCCTGGGTGTCGGCGGGATCCTCGGTGTGATGGCGCTGGTCGCGGCCTGTGTGGGGTGGGTGCGTCGCAGGCTCTGACGCACCTGATCACCTTTGCATGGCATGGCTTTCCTGCCAGGCGATCGTGAGCCTCCATCGGCGGTGAGTGGATACCCTGGTGGAGGGGGATGACTTGGGGGAGCTCGACGGAGGCGAGCTGGTGGCGCGGATGTTGGCACAATGTGGGGGGTTCGTGGATGCGCAGGGTATCCCTGGCGCGGGCGCCACGTTCACCGTTCGGCTGGATGGAGCGGAGGCCCCTGATGACCTGCAAGCTGCACGTGCTGATCGTCGACGACTTCCCACCTGATGCGGAGTGGGCCCAGCTCGTGATCGAGGAGGCCGGGGTGGCGAGCTGCTCGTCGGTCTCCTCGGCCGAGGCGGCGATCGAATACCTCGCGTCGGGTCCGCAACCGGACGTCGTGCTGCTCGACATGAACATGCCCGGGATGTCCGGGCTGGACCTCGTGAGGCGCATCTCGAGCAGCACGGGAGCGGGCGACACCCTGTTCTTCATCCTGTCTTCCTCCGAGCGGGAGTGGGAGCGCGGGGCTTTCGCGGATCACCCGTGCGTGCAGGGCTTCATCCGCAAGCCCCTGCGGGATGTGGACGTGGCGCGGGTCGTGCAGTCCCTGCCACGGCCTCTGTGAGCGCCGGACACCGGTGATCCCGACCCTGCTGGACTGGGGCCGTCCGGGTCTCGAGGGCGTGCTCCTCGTGGGCTTCGTGCGCCCTTGCACCCCGGAGGAGCAGGTGGCCATCGAGGCCCTGCGAACCGCACCCTTCGACCACGTGGACTGGCTCGGGCCCCTCATGAAGGCCTTCGACGACGACATGGAGGGTGGCTTCCGCGACCGCCTGGGGAAGGGTCTCGACGCCCGGGTCCAGGAGAGCCTCGAGGCGATGGCGGAGGTCGTGCCCGTGTGCGCGGCGTTCGGCTACAGCGGCCGTCGGGGGAAGCTCCGGCCCGACCCCGTGTTCGCGGCCGCCTGGCTGGACCTCTGGGGGCGCCTGCCCACCCGGGCGCCCCGCGGAGACGGCTTCATCGAGGTCCGGCCCTCCCTGTTCGACGAGCGCGGCGCCCAGCTGGCCGAGGTGTGCTCGCGCTGAGCCTCGCCCCCGCGTCGCACCGTGTATACCCATGGACATGGGCATCAGGGACCGACTGCTGGGGCTCGCGCGACCTCCCTCTCTCCGGGACGGCTTCCGTCGTGCCCGCACGGCGGTGCGCGAGCGGCGTCGGCGCCACTGGGCCTCGCCGGACCGCCTGTGGGTCGAGGTGCTGGCCCACGAGCCGCACGAGGCCGCTGCCCTCGCGGAGCGCATCGAGTCCCTCCCGGGCGTCGCGTGGGCCCGGTACAACGCCGCTCTCGGGCGTCTCGTCATCGCGCGGGAGGGCGTGGCCGACGACGATCTCCTCCAGGCCGTTCGGGACGCGGAGGTGGCCCTGGGGCTGGGCGACCGGCCGCTGCCCCCGGAGCGCCACGCCACGCCCGGCGACACGGGCTCCGCCACGCGGTCCTGGGTACGCGGCGGGGCCTCCGTGGCCAGCGCGGCCCTCGGGTCCACGCTCCGCCTCGCGGGCTCCCGGCCGGTGCCCGTGGAGATCGACCTCGCGGCCCTCTCCCAGGCCCTCGAGAACATGCCGGCCACCCGGCACTGGCTCGACGAGAAGCTCGGGGGCTCCGTGTCGGACTTCGGGCTCGGGCTCGCCAGCACCCTGACCTCCGGGATGGCCCACGGGGTCACCGGGCAGGTCGTCGACACCGTCTACCGGGGCCTCCGGCTCGCCGAGATCCGCGCCACGCGGGCGACCTGGGCGGCGCGGGAGGCCGAGCTGGCGGGGTCTCCGGACCATCACCCCCGCGAGGTCCAGCAGGTCGGGCCCCGCGAGGTGCCCATGCCCGAGGGGCCCATCGAGCGCTGGTCGGAGCAGGCCGCCGTCGCGAGCCTCGGAGGCTTCGGGTTCGGCGTGGCCGCCACCGGCGCCGCCGACCAGGCGTCCTCCTCCATCTTCGGCGTGATGCCCAAGCCCGCCCGCACGGGGCGGGAGGCCTTCGCGGCGGTCCTCGGGACGCGCCTGGCCCACCGTGGCTTCGTCGTGCTCGAGCCGCGCACGCTCCGGCGGCTCGACCGCATCGACACCATCGTCTTCCCGCAGCGCCTCCTGACGCCCACGCACGGCGAGCTCGAGGCCATCCTCCCGCTCGGCCGTGCGCGCCTCGAGTCCGTGCAGCAGCAGGCCCACCACCTGTTCCGGCCGGACGACCCGCTCGCCGAGCGCACGGAGGGTGAGGTCTCCTGGCATCTGCTCGAGCTGCCGGTCGCGCGTCTGCCCGGTGAGGGGCCCGCCTGGGCCGAGAGCCAGCGGGAGCAGGGACGCTGGGTGTTCGTGCTGCACCACGGATCCCGGCTCGTGGCGCTGGGCGCGGTGCGTCCGGTGGTGGAGCAGGGGGTGCGGGCGATGGTGGCGGCGGCCCGGGCCAGCGCGCTCAAGGTCGTGGCCGCGACCGACACCCCGGAGAGCGTGGCCTGGTGCGCCCCCGACACGCTGCTGGAGCCCGGACCCGACATCGTCGTCGCCATCCGCGCGCTCCAGCGTCACGGGCATGGGGTGGCCGTGGTGGCCACCGGCGCAGACCCCGCGCTGGCCGCGGCCGACCTGGGCCTGGCGCTCCACACGCCCGGTGCGCCGCCCCCGTGGCAGGCCCACATCATCGGCGGGACCTCCGTGGACGACGTGCTGCTCGTGCTCGAGGCGATGCGCGCGGCCCGGAAGGCCTCCAGCCAGTCCACGACCCTCGCGATGATCGAGGCGCTCGCGGGGCTGACCCTGTCTCTCGACCACGACCGGCGCGGTGGTGTGCAGCGGGTGCTCGGGGCCTCGGGGATGGTGGGTCTGCTCGCCATCGCGAACGGGGCCCGCCTGGCTCGCGACATCGTGCCTCCCCATCCCGATCCCGGCCTGGAGCGCACGCCCTGGCACGCGCTCGAGCCCACCGAGGTCCTGGAGCGGCTGGGCACGCGCGTCGAGGGCCTGCAGCCCGCCCAGGTCGCTGCGCGGCGTCCGTCCGTCGTCGCCGAGCCCGGGCCCGTGAGCGACCTCGCGTCCGCCGTGATGACCGAGCTCGCCACGCCGTTCGCACCCATCCTCGCCACCGGGGCGGGTCTGTCGGCCCTCCTGGGGTCCACGCTGGACGCCAGCATGGTGGCGGCGACCGTCCTGGCCAGCGGTGTCGTCGGGGGCGTGCAGCGGGTGCGTGCAGACCGCGCCACCCGGGCGCTGGCACAGCGGCGTCAGGAGACCCTGCGGGTCCAGCGGGACGGGCGTGTCGTGCATGTGGCCCCCGAAGACGTCGTCCGCGGCGACATCGTGCACCTCGAGGCGGGCGAGCGCGTGCCGGCCGACCTCCGCATCCTGTCGTGCCGCGCGCTGGAGGTGGACGAGTCCAGCCTGACCGGCGAGTCCCTGCCCGTGGTGAAGAGCCCCGAGCCGTGCTTCGCGGGTGCGGTCGCCGAGCGGACCAGCATGGTGTTCGCCGACACGGTGGTCGCGGCGGGCGAGGTGACCGGGATCGTCGTGGCCGTCGGGAAGTCCACCGAGGCCCGGCGAGGCATCGTGGACGGGGTGGGGGAGCCGCCCGTCACGGGGGTCCAGGCGCGCCTGGAGTCCCTCGCGAACCTCACCTCGCCGGTGGCGGGCATGGCGGGGCTCGCCGTGGTCACATCGGGCCTGATGCGCCGTCGGCCGCCCCGGGAGCTCGTGGAGACGGCCGTGTCGCTGTCGGTGGCGGCGGTCCCCGAGACCCTCCCGCTGCTCGCGACGGCCGCCCAGCTCGCGGCAGCACGGCGGCTCTCCGAGCGTGGCGCCCTCGTGCGCGACTCCCGCGCCGTGGAGGCCCTCGGCCGCGTGGACGTGCTCTGCGCCGACAAGACCGGCACGCTCACGGAAGGCACCATCGTGCTCCGCGAGGTGGAGGTCGGCGGGACGAGCCTGCCTGTGGACGCGCTGCTGGACGCCCACCGAGCCGTCCTGGCCACGGCGCTGCTCGCGAGCCCCGTGCGCCAGCGGTCCCGCGCGGCCCACCCGACGGATCAGGCCATCCACGACGGCGGCACGCTCGCGGGCGTGGAGGTCCCCGAGGGCGTGCGGGTGGCCGAGCTGCCCTTCGAGCCGGGCCGCGGCTACCACGCCACCCTGTTCGCCGGGCCCGACGGCAAGCGGTTGTGCGTGAAGGGGGCACCCGAGGTCGTGCTCCCCCTCTGCGACCGGGACGACGCCGGGGCGCTCGACGGCGACGGGCGGGCCAGGCTGCTCGACGCCGCCATCGCGCTGGCCGGGAGGGGCCTGCGGGTGCTCGCGGTGGCCGAGAGGCCCGCGCGGTCGGACCGGTTGGACGGTCGCACCGTACGGCGGCTCGTGTTCCGGGGGTTCCTGGCCCTCGCAGACCCCGTGCGCCCGACGGCCCGGAGGTCCCTCGAGGCGCTGCGGTCCGCCGGGGTCGACGTGGTGATGATCACCGGCGACCACCCCTCCACGGCCGCTGCGGTCGCGGCGGAGCTCGGGATCCTCGGTGGTCGCCGGGTGGTCTCGGGTCCGGAGATCGAGCGGCTCGCGGACGACGCCTTCGACGCCATGCTCGCCGATGTCGCGGTGTTCGCCCGCGCCACCCCGGCCCTCAAGGTGCGTCTGGTGGAGGCGCTGCAGCGGTCGGGGCGCGTGGTCGCCATGACGGGTGACGGCGCCAACGACGCGCCCGCCATCCGTCTCGCCGACGTGGGCATCGCGCTGGGCTCGCGGGCCACGGCGGCCGCCCGGGGAGCCGCCGACGTGCTGGTGACCGACGATCGCATCGAGACCATCGTGGACGCGGTGCTCGAGGGCCGCGCGCTCTGGCGTTCCGTGCGGGAGGGGGTCTCCGTGCTCGTGGGCGGGAACCTCGGCGAGATCGGGTTCACGCTGGCCGGAGGCATCCTGGAGGGCGCGAGCCCGCTGAACCCCCGGCAGCTCATGCTGATCAACCTGCTCACGGACGCGCTCCCGGCCCTGATGCTCGCCGTCCGCCCGCCCGACCCCGCGAAGGCCGCAGACACGATGCGCGAGGGACCCGAGGCGTCGCTCGGGACCTCCCTGGACGACGAGATCGCCTGGCGTGCCGTGGTGACCGCGTCCGCCGCGACCGCCGCCTGGTTGGCCGCGCGTCCGTTCGGGCGGGAGCGGGCGTCCACCGTGGCCCTGCTGTCCCTCGTGGGTGCACAGCTCGGCCAGACCCTGTGGATCGGCCGTCACAGCCGGGCCGTGTCCGGCGCGTCCGCGGTGTCTGCCGGCCTCCTGCTCGCCGTCGTCCAGACCCCGGGGCTCTCCGGGCTCTCGGGGAGCCGGGTGCTCGGACCGATCGGGCTCACCCAGGCTGCCGCCGCCACTGTGGTGGCCACCGCCGCCGGCGTGCTGCTCCCCGATCTGGCCCGTCGGCGTGGGTGGAGCGCCTCGGACCTGGTGGCCGCCCTCCGCTCCGTCTGAGCTCCGGGGTCGTTCCGAGGCGGACATTCGGGGACGTCGCCTGGGAGGCGTGGTGTTGGCGTCGCGCCTCGCTCGGAGATGCCCCCATGACCCTGCCCCGTACCCTCGTCGCGCTCGCTTCCCTCGGCTTCGCTTCCGCCACCGCGGAGGCCGGCACCTGCGGCGCCTACAACCAGAAGCCCTGTACCATCTGGGAGCGCATACCCTCGTGTGACAGCGGGTTGTACGAGGACTTCTCGAAGAACAAGTGCTTGCGGCGGACACGTCCCTCCACGTGCGGACGGTTGAACCAGGTGCCTTGCAAGATCTGGGAGTACCTGCCTTCCTGCGACGGGAACCTGGTGGAGGACTTCCGGCAGGACAAGTGCGTCACACCCCTGACGTGCGGCGCCCTGAACCAGCGGCCCTGCCAGATCCACGAGCGCATCCCGTCGTGCAACGACGGGCTCGCCGAGGACTTCATCCAGAACAAGTGCGTGCAGCCCGTGCCCATCGCGATGGCCTGCACGGCGGCCTTCGACTTCACCGAGGACACCATGGAGGCTGCGGCCGGCCGCATCGCCACCGAGACCACGTCCCTGTCCCAGTACCTCCAGGCGCACCCCGAGGCCGCCCAGGCCTTCAAGCAGGCTGCGGCCCAGCTCCGCGACCGGCACGCGCCGGAGATCGCCAGGATGCGCGACCTCGCCCTCGAGCTGATCGCGCCCGGTGGCGCCCAGGAGCGCAACGCGCTGACCGACCACGCCCGGCTCTGTCAGGGGGTCACGGGCACGGTCGAGGACCTGAGCGAGCGTGTGCAGCGCAAGCTCTACTACATGCTCACCACGGGCACCGTCACCGTGAGCGCCACGGCCGACGCGGACGCCATCGCGGGCCTCGCCATCCAGGAGGGCATCGCGATGAGCTACTCCGGCGACGGCGTGAAGTTCGGCCTGCAGATGAGCGCGCAGGGCCAGCTCGTCACGGACGTGGACATCGCGGCGGGGGTCGACATCACCTGGTCGCCGGGCACGCAGCTCCCCACGACCCTCGAGCTCGACGACATGATCGAGGTGTACGCCTCCATCGGCGTCGGCGTGGGGCCCGAGCTCCTCGTCGAGTCCGAGTTCGGCGTGGACATCATCTTCGCCATCCCCACCACGTCCGAGCCCATCACGGTCGAGTGGCTGATGAGCCGCTTCTCGGGCATCAGCGTCACGGCGTCGGTCGCGGCCTCCGCGCTGCCGCTCCAGGGCAGCGGGACCGTCGCCGCGGGCGTGCAGATGTCCGTTCCGTTCACCCCCACGGAGGCCGAGCGCATCCCGCCGCCTCCGGGTGAGCTGTACCCGGGTCTGAAGGCCTACGGGGGCGACTACGCCGGCCCGACCGTGTCCCAGCAGGGCGACGTCGTCACCCTCGGCGGGCTCGTGAAGCGCACGGAGTCCTCGTGGCCCGAGGCGCTCTTCATCCTCCCCGAGGACCGCCGCCCCACGAAGCGCCTCGTGTTCCCGGCCAACCAGCACGACGGGCGGGCGCGGATCGACATCCTGCCCGACGGGCGCGTGCTGGTCGTGAGCACGGGGTCGCGGGACTACGTGAGCCTCGACGGGATCAGCTTCAGGAAGACCGCCGGCACCGCCATGCCGCTCGGCCCCTCGGTGAACCCGTACGGCGGCGACTACGAGGGCCCGTCGATGTCGGTGGTCGGCGACATCGTCCGCCTCCAGGGGCTCGCCAAGCGCACGAACAACGACTGGAGCGTGATCGGCACGCTGCCGGCCGCCTACCGCCCCGCCAGGCGCATCGCGTTCGAGGCGCTCTCGCACAACCACGACATCCGGGTCGACATCAAGCCCGACGGCCAGGTGATCTGGAACACGGGGAACGAGTCCTCCCCCTGGATCAGCCTCTCGGGCATCGAGCTCGTGAAGACGGGCGTGGGCACGGAGACGACGTCCACGCGCCGGCCCTTCCCGGTCGGCCCGGGTGTGGAGGCCTACACCCACGCCGAGTACCGGTCCCCGCAGATCGAGAAGAGCGGCGGCGTGGTGCGGCTCAGCGGGTTCGTGAAGCGCACCGGCTCCACCTGGCCGAAGATCGGCACGCTGCCGGCCGGATACCGCCCGTCCGCCCGTCGGATCTTCCACCTGAACACGAACGACGGATTCGCACGGGTGGACGTGCTCCCGAACGGCGACGTGCTCGTGGTCCACGGTGGCACGGCCTACCCGATGATCGCGCTCTCCGGGATCCGCTTCGAGGCGAACTGACTCGGAAAAGTCCCTGAGAAACCTGGCTCCGGCCCGGCGGCGCGATTAGCCCGCCGGCTTCGTCGAGACCGGAGCTTCCCCATGTTCTTCCTCTCGTTCCTCGGGTGCACCCCTCCCGAGCCCATCCTCCTGGTGTGCTTCGACTCGCCGGTGGATTGCGTCCGTGAGCTCTCCAACGGCGAGGTCATCGAGCTGGACGTCCCGGTAGGGGTCCGGGCGCCACACACCATCGATCTCCACATCCAGGGCGCGCCCTGGGGCTACGACGGCCTCCAGGTCACGCGGGCCGACGGAGTCGTCGTGGACGTCGAAGAACCCCAGGATCTGGTGTCGATCGACGCGAAGGGTCCGCAGGAGCTCGCGCGGGACGGTGGCTCCGCCTTCGGTCTGACGCCGACGGGCACGCGCTGGAGCACGGAGCTCCTGGTCGACGCCTATCCCGACGCCTCGGATGGCTTCCGCGTCCTGCTGACCTCGGGTGGGGCCGCGGAGCCCGAGATCGGGGTGACGTTCGGCGCGGAGGGGACCGAGGTGGCCGTGCCGGACGGGGGTACGGTGGAGGTCGCCGACCTGCCCATCGGCCAGCCGGCTTCCCTGTCGTTCTTCGTGACCAACGAGGCCGTGGTGGGGGGCAGCGACCTCGAGGTCTCCGACCCCACGGTTACGGCGACGGGAGCCACGGGCGCCAGCGGTGCCCTCACGCTCACGTCGCTGGCCCCGGGCATGGGCGACCTCCTCCAGGTCCAGTTCACTCCCACTTCGAGCGATTGGTCGGTCGACCTCTCCATGGTCAACAGCGACGCCGACGAGAACCCCTACGACATCCGCATCGTGCCGGCAGGTCATGGCACGCTCGTGTGCGATGCGTGCGTGAGCCCGATGGACGTCACGGGGGCCGTCGCAGGCGAGCTCTACGCCCTCGTGCTCCCCATCCAGAACGGGGGCACGGGCCCTCTGACGGTCCAGGGCGCGACGGTGACGAACACCGACAACCTCACCCCTGGCGCCATCGACGACCCGTTCGTGCTCGCACCCGGCGCGGTGGGGGAGGTGATCGTCCGCTTCACGCCCGACGCCGCCGGGAGCTTCAGCGGCTCCGTCACCATCGACTCCGACGACCCCGATCCCTTCACGCCCGTGCAGGTGGCAGGGGTCGCGGCGTCGACCGGGACACCCGACCTCGACGTGCAGGACGGTGCGACCTCCGTGCCCAATGGCGGCACCCTCCAGCGTTCCGGCGGTGTCGGCGCGCTGGTCCAGGTGGACCTCACGCTCGTGAACCTCGGGAGCGCGGACCTCGCCGTCTCCGGCGCCACGTTCACCACGACCGGCACGTCCCAGCCGCAGATCCTCACGCTCGACGGCGACCTCCCGGTGAACGAGGCGACGGGCCCGCTCAGCTTCACCTTCACGCCGTCCTCCTCCTCCTGGAGCGTCGTGGCGTCGCTGGCGAGCAACGACCCCGACGAGGATCCCTACGTCTTCACCGTGGTGCCGACCGCGCCCGGCCTGCTCGTCGTCAGCGCGCCGGCCGTGCTCGACGGCATCGTGGCTGGCGAGCCCTACGACGTCGACCTCACCATCGAGAACGTCGGGGCGGGCCCCGCGACCATCACCGGCGTGACGTCCGCCAACTCCATCAACGTCGCGGTCACCGACCCCGGCACGCTCAGCACCACCGTCCCGCCCAACGGGACGACCGTGCTCCCGGTGACCCTGACGGCCGACGGTGCAGGCACCCTCGAGACCGACCTGTACGTGCTGTACGACGGCGAGACCGCCGATGCGGTGCACGTCATCGCGGTCGCCGCGGCGGGGACGGCGCCGAACATCAGGGTGTTCACGTCCAACGGACAGGAGGTCCCGAACGGCACCCTGTTCCAGGTACCTGGAGCGTCGGGCCAGCTGGTGGAGCTCTTCCTGAACCTCGACAACGACGGCGACGCGCCTCTGAACGTCTCCGCCGTGACCTTCAGCCAGCTCAACACCTCTCAGCCCGTGCTCACGAGCCTGGACACGCCCGTCGATGCGAACAGCGACGGAACGCTGAACTTCTCGTTCACGCCCTCGGACCCCTCCTGGAGCGTGACCGTCACCATCGCGAGCGACGACCCCGACGGGAACCCGTACGTCTTCACCATCATCCCACCGGCCACCACCGACTTCGTCTTCACCTACGCGGACCCCGTCCTCGTGACCGATCCGCTCGTCGCCGGCGAGGCGGCCGAGGTGGACCTCTACGTCACCAACGTGGGCACGGGGACCGGCACCATCACGGGCGTCACGACCGCCAACGCCATCAATGGCACCGTGACCGACCCGGGTGTGCTGAGCGTCCCGGTCCCCGCGGGCCAGACGGCCGTCATCCCCGTCACGCTCACACCCGACGCCGGTGGCACCGTGGAGCTCGACTTCTTCCTGCTCTACGACGGTGGGATGGGGGACGCGATGCACTTCATCGCGTTCGCGGAGAGCTCGCCCGTGCCCCGGCTGGAGGTGTTGGACGCGGAGGCCGGCGACCTGGCCAACGGCGAGACCGTCGAGGTGGCCTCCACCGTCGGGCAGGTCGTGGCCATCGACCTCTCCACCCACAACGTCGGGTTCGGTGAGCTCACCATCTCCGGTGTCACCTTCACCCCGACCAACGCTTCGGCCCCCGTGGTGGACGCCCTCGACACGGTCGTCCAGGGCGGCGACGCCGGAACCCTCGAGCTCCACTTCACCCCCAGCGCGTCCGACTGGAGCGTGGTGGTGTCCATCGCGAGCAACGACACCGCGAACAACCCGTTCGTCGTCACGTACGTCCCCGAACCCGTCGGCCTGCTCACCTACACGACACCCGACCTCACCGGACTCGTCGCGGGCGAGCCCTACGACGTCGACCTCGTCGTCGACAACGTGGGCACCGGGTCCGCCACGATCACGGGGGTGACGTCCGCGAACGCGCAGAACGTGACGGTCACGGACCCGGGCACCCTCGATGTGCCGGTCGCCGCGGGGAGCTCCACGGTCGTCACCGTGACGATCACGCCCGACGGCGTCGGCGCCGTGTCCGTCGACCTGTTCGTCGTCTCCGACCTCGGGACCAGCGACGCCATCGCGCTCGCAGGCACAGCCGAGGCGCCACCGCCCCCCGAGATGCTGCTGACCGACGCGGGCAGCGGACCCGTGACGAGCGGTGTCTCCTGGCCGGGCCCGGCCCTCGAGGTGGGCAACGCGCAGATCGTGACGTTCACCATCACCAACGCCGGGCTCGGCGACCTGCACCTCGGGACCGCGAGCCTGACGCTCACCAACCTCGAGAACACCGCCCAGGTCACGTACCCCGCCACCGTCACGTCCGGTGGGAACGCGGTCCTCACGGCCCTCCTCACGGCTTCGGCGGTGGGCCCGTACACGCTCGTGGCCGACATCCCCACGGACGACCCCGGCACGAACCCCTTCCAGCTCCGCATCGACGGGGTCGCCGATCTGCCGACGATCGATGTCTGCGGGCCCGTGGTGGGCGCCGAGGTCCTCGCGTCGGGCGGGAGGTACGCCATCACCTGTCCGGTCACCATCGACGACGGGTCGAGCCTCACCATCGAGGCCGGCGCGGACGTGTCCTTCGGCGCAGGTGGGCGCATCGAGGTCGGCCACAGCAGCACCGGGACGCTGGTGGTGCGTGCAGACCTCGACGATCTCGACCCCACCGACCCCGACGCGGACGTGTCCGTGGGTGCATCGGGCAGCGCGGACCTCCAGGACGTCACCCTCACGGGCGTCCTCGTCTCGAGCTCCGGATCGCTCGACGCCGTGCGGGTCACGGTCGACTGCCAGGGGAGCCCGCAGGGCGTCCGTGTCACGACGGTGAGCCCGAGCGACGTCTCCCTCCAGGATGTCGACGTGGTGGGGTGCGACGACCCCGTGGAGACCGTGCCGACCCAGCTCGGCAACTTCGACTCCACCCGGGTGACCGTCTCCGGCGGGCCGGACGACCGCATCGACGTGCAGGGCGGCTCGGTGACCGGCGACTTCGACGTCCCGCTGGCCTCCGTGCCCTTCCGGCTCCTTGCCGACCTCGTGTTCCCGGGCTCCTTCAGCCCCGTGCCCACGGTGACGGCGACCGGCGACGTCCAGCTCGACGGCTTCCGGTTCCGCGTGGGTACCTCGCAGCCGGTGCTCTTCTCGGGCACCGACCTCATGGTGGCCGGGCCGGGCTCCATGGACCTCGGGCTCTACGGCGACAGCACGCTCACCAACGTCGTCGTGGACGGCGCCACCGTGGCTTCCGACGGCGACGACGTCTTCGACACCGTCACCGTCTCCGGGTGCACCGGCACCACCGGTCTCGCGCTCGGTGGGTCCGGCACGCGGTCCCTGGTGGACGTCTCGGTGACCGGATGCAGCGACGAGGGCCTGCGCATCGGGCCGAACGTGCAGCTCACGACCTTCACGGGCGTCGACCTGCAGGCCAACGGGGGAACGGCGCTCACCGCACCCGCCGACCTGCTCGCGATGATGGGCGGGGAGCTCACGGTCTCCGGGAACGGCTTCGACGGCGTGCAGATCGCGGGGGGCACGAGCCTGCGTCGGTCGGGCACCTGGCCGGACGTCACGGTGATGGTGCCCTCGGAGCTCGTGGCGGGCTTCGGGAGCACGAACCCCGTGCTGACCATCCCGTCGGACCTGGTGTTCGCGAGCGGCTCGCGGTTCCGGGTGGGCACGTCCAGCAATGCGACCGTCGACTTCACGGGGGCTTCGCTCACCGGCGCGTCGGCGGGCGACTGGCTGGGCCTGGAGGTCGGGTTCGCCGGCAGCTCGACGCTCACGGACTCCACGATCGAGAACGCGACGACCGGGCTCACGAGCAGCGGCGGGCTGGTCGGGCTGACGCGGGTGTCGCTGCTGTCGAACACGGTGGCCGGGCTGTCGGCCTCGGGGTTCAACAACCGGGTCTCCATCGCCGAGAGCGTGTTCCAGGGCAACGGGGACGGTCTGCGGATGCTCTCCACACCCGTGTCCTTCGCCACCTCGGACAACCAGTTCACCGGTCAGACCGGGTTCGGCGCGGTGGTGGTGGGCGAAGCGCTCGTCCCCATCGGCAACAGCAACTCCACGTTCAGCGGGAACGTCGGCGGGGGCGTGCACATCACGGGCGGCGCCGCCACGAACCTGGTGCTCGCGGACAACGGCCAGGCGTACGTGCTCACCGGGACCCTCTCGATCTCCGGCACGAGCAGCATCTCGGCGGACATCGACGTGAACCCTGGCGGCGGCATCGTGCAGACGTCGGGGAGCCTGATGATCGCGGACAGCGTCATCACGTCGAGCGCCTTCCCGGCGAGCCCGGGTGACTGGCTCGGGATCACGTTCGGCCCGTCCTGCACGGACGCCACGACGTCCATCACCAACTCGGTGGTGTCGTACGGCGGCGGGAACGGCTTCGGGAACCTGTACCTGAACGGGTGCGACGCGACCGTGACGGGGAACACGATCTTCCACAGCTCGACGTACGGGATCTACGTGAACGGCGCGTCGCCGGTGGTCTCGGGGAACTCCTTCGCGAACAACGCGAGCGGCGACACCTTCCCGTAGGTCTACAGGGTCAGACGGCGCAGCCCGAGCCTCTCGAGGGCCGCCACGTCCTCGGGGAGCAGGACGTTCCCCGTGACGTCCAGGCAGGCGAGTCCCCGAACCAGCGGGCTCTCCGCGAGCACGCGGCCCAGGCCCGGCCCGATCTGCCGCCAGGTCAGGTCCAGCTCGATCCGCGGCGCACCGCGCGGCACACGCACCCCGTCGGCCAGCGCGCGGTCGAGCACCTCCCGCACTCCCTCCAGCGTCCCCTGGAGCTCCACCTCCGCCCAGGTGGCCTCCAGCCGGTCGTGGGCCTCGTCCCACAGGCGGTCCTGCTCCTCGGGGTCCAGGAGGGGACGCACGGTGGGACCTCCGGGAGGACGCACCCAGCTGTCGCCGAGCGTGTGCACGTGCGCCTTCCAGCACGCGTCCGACCCCCAGGCCGCCTGGAAGGCCTCGTCAGCGTCCACCCGCTCCAGGTGGCCAGGGAGGTCCATGGCCATCAGCCGGTCGCGGGGGCCGTCCGCGGGGTCGACGCCACGGAACCACGCCAGGAGGTCGCGGCGCTCCATCCCGGGCGTCCAGCGCCAGTGACCGTAGCCGAGCTCCTCGACGACCAGCACCACGAGCTTCCCACCGCCTGCCATGGTCAGCGCGCGGTGGCCAGGTAGAGCTGGACCGAGTCGCGCCAGTTCGTGAGCGACCAGAGCATGTGGCCTCCGCTTCTCGCCTATCGTCGCCGGTCCGCGGGCACACCCCGAGCCACCCATCGCTCGAGGGCCCCGTTGCCCGTGCGCCAGCAGAATGCCCCGATGGCGGCGGCCTGCTGGGCGTCGAGCAGCGCCATCCGCTCGCGGTGCCAGGCCTCCGAGCCACCCTGCGGGTCGAGGGTGTACTCCAGGCTCTCGGTGAGCCAGGTGTCGGCGGGGTGGCCATCCGGCAGGTGGCGGACGGCGAACCGCATGATGGCCGGCAGGTAGTACCGCATGCCCTGGGCATCGAGGTGGGGGAGGGCCCACTGGCAGGCGAGCAGGTAGCCGTCGTCGAGGTCCTGCCAGCGGCCCTCCGAGCCTTCGGCGTCGCGGGGAGCCTTCATGTAGCCGTCGGCCGCCTCGGCCTGCGCGAGGGTCCTGTGGTTCGTGTCCGGCGGGGGGACGCCGTCGAAGGCCTCCTCGATCCACGCGATGACCGCGAGGTCGATGGCCCGGAGGTGCTCCTCGGGCCATCCGGTCCCGGCGAGGGCGAGCAGCTGGCTCGTGGGCCGGTGCGCCAGCTCGAGGAGCGCGGGCGGTGCGACCGGGAGGAGGAGTCGTACGCGATGTCGCAGGTCGGCGTGGGTGGTGATGGCGTCGGCGGTGGGCTCGGGGAGCGCGCTCGTGTCGAGCCAGGCTTCGATGCGCTCGGCGATCAGGGCCGTCATGGCGTCGTCGTCATCGGGCGGCCATGCGGCGGCCGCGCGCTCGGCGTCCAGGAGCAGGAGCTCACCGCGGAGGTCGCCGGCCTCGAGCAGACGGTCGGCGACCACCGACCACGCCGACCACGCATCGGACGGGAGCATCGGGTCCATGGGCCCCCCTATGCCGCTTGTGAGAGATCGGTGAGGTCCGGCTGGCGCAGCGCGAATCTACCGTGGGATCGGAGGTCCGATGCGATTCCTGCCCCTCGTCGTGCTGCTCGCCACCGCCTGCAAGGGCGACGCCCCACCCCCGGATCCGGAAGCCGACACCGACACCGACACCGACACCGACACCGACACCGACGCGGACACGGACTCCGACACCGACGCGGACACCGACGCGGACACGGACTCCGACACCGACGCGGACACCGACGCGGACACCGACGCGGACACCGACGCGGACACGGACTCCGACTCCGATGCGGACACGGACTCCGACACCGACGCGGACACGGACTCCGACACCGATGCGGACACGGACTCCGACACCGACGCGGACACGGACTCCGACACCGATGCGGACACGGACTCCGACACCGATGCGGACACGGACTCCGACACCGATGCAGACACGGACTCCGACACGGACTCCGACACCGACGCGGACACGGACTCCGACTCCGACACCGACACCGACGCGGACACCGACACCGCAGCGGTGACCTGCGATGCCGTGGGGACGTCCGCTGCGCGGTTGCACCTCGTGAATCCCCAGGACCTGGTGGTGGGCACCGATCTGCAGGCACGGACCGTCGAGGCGTGGGTCCTCACCGAGAGCCCCGTGACCGCCACAGCCACGCTCGCGTGGCTCCAGCCGGCCAACAACATGTCGAGCGCGCGGGTGGACTGGGGGCTCGCGGTGGCGGGAGACGGACGGGTCGTGTGGGCGTCCGGGGCCAGCAGCGACCCCTGTGCCTACTTCCTGGGTCCCCAGCTCCCCATCGGCTCGTGGACCCACATCGCAGGCACGATCCGCCAGCAGCCTGCCGGGACCTGGGAGAAGACGCTGTGGATCGACGGGAGCCCGGCCGGGAGCTGCACGACCGGCGTGAAGAACGAGCCCGTCGGGGCGGACCTCTGGGTGGGGGGCATGTTCGACGGCCGCTACTTCGACGGTCTCATCTCGGAGCTCCGCATCAGCGACTCCGCCCGGTACACCTCGGCCTTCGTGCCCGAGCCGGAGCTCGCGCGGGACGGGAGCACCCTGGCCACGTGGCACTTCGGCGAGGGGGCCGGGCCCATGGCGACCTCCGAGGGGTCGACGCACACGCTGACCCTGTTCGACACCAACCAGACGCTCTCGTGGACCTCGGACTGTCCAACCGACACGGGCGACACGGGGTTCCCGGACCTCCCGCCCTCGGCGCCCCAGGTGGCCCTGCAGCCCATGGCCCCCACGCTCGGCGACCGGGTGAATTGCCTGATCACCACACCCGGCGTGGACCCGGAGGGTGCGCCAGTGACCTACCGCTACGGCTGGCTCGTGAACGGGACGTTCGATCCGACCCGCACGGAGGCCACGGTGATGACGGACGATCTGGAACCGTACGACACGCTCGAGTGCCTGGCGTGGGCCAGCGACGGCGTGCTGGAGAGCCCCGCCCCGGGCGACTCCACGACCGAGCCCGTGGCCTACGAGTGCGGCTCGGCGGGGTTCGTGCTGAACCGCCTGCGGGGCGACGCCTCGGGTCTCGAGCTCGTGAGCGGGACAGACGACCTCACGGTGGAGGCCTGGGTCCGCGTGCCCGCTGCGTCGACGGCCGTGCAGGACATCGTCTGGGCCCAGGACGACTCGAACCAGTCCAGCGCGAAGGTGGACTGGGGACTGGCGATCAACGCCTCGAACCAGCTCGTCTGGGCGACGGGTCCGAGCTCCGATGCGTGCGCGTACTGGACGCCCGGGACCACCATGCCCACGAACGCCTGGACGCACATCGCGGTGACCTACGACGGCACCGGCGGCACGGACGGTGTGAAGCAGCTCTTCGTGAACGGCCAGCTCCAGGGCTCGTGCACGGCGACGACCCGGAACAGCACACCCGCGTCGGCTCTGTGGGTGGGGGGGATGTTCGATGGGCGCTACCTGGACGGGTCGATCGCGGACCTCCGGATCTCGCCGACCGTCCGCTACACCTCGTCGTTCACGCCCGAGCTGCGGCTGCCGCACGACGCGTCGACCACGGCCGTGTGGCACTTCTCGGAGTCTTCGGGCATCCAGGCCCTCGATGCGACCGAACAGCGCGATCTCCAGCACTTCGGTTCCGGCAGCCCGACCTGGCAGTTCCTCTGCCCGCAGTAGGGGTCAGGCCTCCAGGGTCACCGAGCTGCCGGACGCGAGGTCGATGATCTGGAGCGAGGTGGCCGTGCGGTAGGCCATCCGCCGCGCGTCGTGGGAGAGGATGACCTCGTAGGGGCGCCCGCCCGGGTGGGCCCGTGCGGCCAGGACGTCGCCATCGGGCCCGTACGTGCGGGCCTCCTTCCAGTCCACCGCCACGAACGCGCCCTCGGGCGTGACCCCCAGGGCAGCGAGGGGCTTGCGGTCGGCCACCATCCAGAGTTGCTCCCCCGTGGTCGCGTCCCAGCAGCGCAACGTCCCCGCATCGCAGCCGGAGAGCACGCGCGTGGCGTCGGCGGACCACGCCAGCACGGAGACCCGTGTGGTGTGACCGTGGAAGGACGGGTGGCGCTTGCGACCCTCCACCGGCCGCACGTCGATGGTGCCGTTCTGCATCCCCAGCGCGACGAGCGCACCGTCCGGCGTGATCGCCGTGCTCGCCAGCCACGTGCCCTTCGCCGCCATGCGCTTCAGACGCACGCCCGCCTCGAGGTCCCAGATCTCGGCTGTGTTCGCCATGCCGACCAACAGCCGGCCGTCCCCGGAGAGGACCACGTTGTACAAGGGGTCGGTGGGGATGTGGCGGCCATCGCCGAGAGCGAGGCCCGCCTTGGTGGCGCGCACGCTCACGTTCCCCGCGAAGGCCAGGCTGGTCGGCACCTCGTCGGGCTGCTCGGTGTGCACGACCTGTCCGGAGGCGTCGAGGGTCACCACCGCTCCCGGGCCGGCCAGCACGAGCCGGTCGTCCGCCGTCCACGCCATGCAGCTCACGCCGCCGAGGTCCACGGAGGGTCGACGTGCTTCGGCGGCGGCGAGAGCGACCGTGGGGGTGGGGGTGCGCGTCCCCTCGGGGGTCACCACGCGCTCCAGGCTCCGCAGACGGGCCACGGCCGGCTCCACGATGTCCGCCCAGCCCGCGTCCCACGGCGTACCGTCGAGATCGACCTCGAGGGCCGTGAACCGGTCCTCCGGGAGGGTCAGGAGGTTCCAGTACCCGAGCGTCTCCGCCCGCGAGCCGCGGAAGGCGATGTCCGAGAGTCGCCCGGACGGTCCCCGTCGCAGCGTGATCGTCCACCCGAACCGGCGGAGCACGACCTCCTGCAGGTGGGCCTGGGCCTCCGTCTCGTCGGCCCACTCCACGATGCTGCCCTGGCCCATGGAGGTCACGTCGCCGATGTCGAGGTGGGTCAGCCGTCCGCCGAGCGGGCTGTCGTACAGCCAGCGCATGGTGCCCGCGTGGGCGCCCGTGAGCTCGAGGCGTCGCAGCGCGGGCAGACGCTCGGCGGGGCATCGCGCGAAGGCCTGCTGGCCCTCCACGTCGAGCGCCATGCGCATGCGCTCGATGGCCCACGGGACCCCGCTCGCCGCGATGACCGCGAGGTGGTCGCCGGTGAGGTCGAGGGCCTCGCGCAGGCCCGCCATCACGGGGTGGATGTGGGGTCGCCCGGCCCACCGCAGCGACCGGAGGGTGGACCAGGCCGGGTGGTCGCCGAGCCGGGCGATGTCGCCGTCGCTCCCGAACCGGACGGCGGCAGCGACGAGGAAGCCGCGGTCGTACACCCGGTCCTTCTTCAGGACGACGGGCTCGAGGGGGCCCGCATCGGCCAGGGTGCGCTCCAGGACCGCGAGGCGGGCGCGCGCCTCCGGGGAGGGGTCGAGGGCCACGGAGAGAAGCTCGCCGACGGGGTCGCCCTGCTCGAGCAGCCAGTCGGCGAGCACGCGGCGTGGACCGTCGTCGTCGGGGTGGGCCCAGACGGCCGCGAAGAGCGCGTCGCGCGGGTCGGCGGGCGGATCGAGCAGGTCCTGGAGGGCCCCGATGGCCTCGAGGTCCTCCGCGGACAGGGCGGCGAGCGGCTCCATGCTGCCCTCGAGCGCGTCCAGCGCGGCGTGGAGGCGCGGGGCCAGCCAGTCCACCATGCGGGCGCGGAACGTCCACCGGCCCGGGAGGTCCCGGAGGGCGAGGAACCGGGGGTCCCCGGAGCGCTCCACGAGCGCGAAGACCTCGGTCCAGAGGCCCTGGGAGGCGTCCGAGGTCCACGGGATGTCGGTCAGGAGCCCCTCGAGGGCCGCGCCGATGCGGGGGTCCGGCCCCAGGGCGGCCACCTGACGGATGCGGTCGGCCGACGCGTCGATGCCGCGCAGGACGAGCCCGTCACAGAGGGAACCGAGCTCGGCGGGGTCGGCGCGGGACACGGCGTCGGGCCAGTCCCGGGGCGTGGTGGGCACCCGGGGCAGGCGGCGGTCGACGCGAACGGCCAGGTCGGCGATGGCGGAGTGGGGAGACGTGCGCCAGCCCGCGATCAGGGCGTCGAGGGCGCGGCGGTCGTCCCCCTCACGGAGGGCGTCGAGGGCGGTCTGCAGGGTCAACGGGCCTCCAGAGCGGCAGTCTACCTTCAGCGGAGGTCGGCGAAGATGCGCCGGTAGAGCCTGCGCAGGTCGATCTGCTCCGGCAGACCCGCACATCCGCCGTCGTTGAGCTCGACGAGCGTGAAGCTCCCGTCCTCCAGGCGCCCCACGTCGGCGACGAAGAACGGCGACTCCACGACCTCCCCGAGCCAGGGGAACGGAACGGCCTCGAGCGGGTCGACGTCGATGTCGTGGTAGGGCGCGTGGGCCACGGGCTCGCCGTTCCAGAACACCACCCGATGCTCGTCGAAGACCGGGTGTCCGGGGGTGGCGTAGGGCAGGCGCGCGAGGCGGACGAACCTCCGCACCACGAAGCCCCGCTGGAACCGGTCCGCGTGGAACTCGAGGAGCCCCTCGTAGATGGACGTGAAGCGCTCCAGGTCGGCTCCCTCGGGAACGAAGCAGGCCTTCTCCCACCACTGTCGCGCGGACTTCAGGTGATCCTTCAGGATCCAGGGCGGCGGGCCGAGGGCGTCCAGGGCCAGCTCCCAGGCCTCCTCGGGGTCCTCGTTCTCCGTCCAGACCGTCTCGGGCGTGTGGTCTGCGAGCAGGTCGTACCAGCAGGGCAGGTAGGCGGCGGTCTCGAAGCTGTCGGGATGTACGACGAGGTCGTCGCCCCGGTCGCCCAGGAGCTCGTGCAGTGCGGTGTAGTCCTCGTGCGGCAGCATCCACCCGCGGTAGAGCCACCGATGGGGACGGCGTGGCAGGCCGTCGAGGATGCGGTGGTGGTCGCCGTGGACGAGGTCCTCGATGTCGAAGCCCGCCAGGGGCACCCCGAGGTCCTCCAGCACGTGGGCCTCCAGATCGAACCCGTCCGGGAAGGCCTGCTCACGACCCTGACCGAACAACACCCCTGCGCGCATGCTCACCTCCCGGCTCGACGACCGGTGAGCAGGCTATCGGTGGCCCGAGGACTGGCGTGGCGTGTAGTCCAGGTTCTGTGGTCGTTCCCGCCGGTTCCGCGGGTTCCTGTTGCCGCCTGGTACCGGCAGGCTACGGGTGACGCGCCAGGCGGGCCGGGCGACGACGGGCCGCCTGGGCGACGTGGCTCGGGGTACCGTCGTCGAAGCCCTGCATGAGCTCGTACACGGCTTCGGCGATGGCCAGCACGGGGTCTCCTCGTCAGTAGCGGGCACCCAGCAGCTCGTCCTGCCGGAGCTTCGAGAGCTCCGTGTCCACGAGCTCCAGGCGGATGTAGCGGCCGTCCTTCCACGACCGGTACCAGAAGTCGCCGAACCAGGCTGCATCGGGGATGTCGTCGGGCTCCGTCTGCCCGACGTCGAGCTCCACGATGTCCCGGTAGTCCTCGGTGCCTCCGGAGCACTCGAAGCCATTCGGGGTCTTGCCGCACCGGTAGTGGGACTCCACCGCCTTGCCGACCATGCGTCGGGCCCACTTCTCGGACACCTCGGGCTCCAGGTCGTCCGCCAGCAGCCCGAGCTCCTTCGCGAGCAGCTTCGTCCGCCCTTCGTCGTAGGCGCGCACGTTCAGCAGGTAGCGGTCCTTCGCGTCCATGGCGCCCGGGAAGTACGTGTCGTCGACGTCGCGCCGTCGGGCCGAGCGGTCCGGGTAGGTGTAGAGGTACACCGCGATGGCGTTGTCGCCGATCGACCCCACACAGCGGTGCCGGGTCTCCTGCTCCCGGACGTCCTCGTCGCAGTCGATGTCCTCCCAGCCGAGGACCACGAAGCGCCGCTCCAGCTCCACCAGGGGCTTCTCCCAGCGGGCGTAGTCGTTGCGCCGGATCTCCTTCTGCTCCTCCACGCGCTTGCGCAGGCGGTCGTAGGCCGGGCCGGGCTCGGGCGGCAGGGTGAGCTCGGGGAACCCAGTACCGAGGGCGGCCCACTCTTCGGCGGTCACGACGTCGTCGCGGAGGGCCTCCTTCGTGGCGTCCTGGATCGCCTCACAGCGCGGGGTCTCCAGGTCTCCACCGACGTCGCAGCGCAGGTAGACGGCCTCCAGTCCCTTCGCGAGCGCGGTCGCCTCGGGGCCGCCGAGGAGCTCGGCGTCGACGAGCTGGACGGAGATCTTCGTCATCGGTGCAAGGCCACCGCAGGCGAGGCCCAGCAGAAGGACCAAGGCGGCTACCGAACGGCTCGTGGGTCTCATCTCACTCCTGTGCAGGTCTGTCGCCAGGGCCGTCGACGGCGAGCCCGAACACACGAACCGTGCCGACGCCCTTCGCCTCGTGGCTGCCGAGGTCGTGCACCGGCCGGGAGACCCGTGAGGCCGCGACCTCCGAGAGCACGGGTCGCACGCCGAGCTTCGCCCCGAGACTCTCCAGTCGTGCCGCGCGGTTCACTGCGCTCCCGACCACGGTGAAGTCCAGCCGGTCGGTGGAGCCGATGTTCCCGTACACCACCTCGCCGAAGTGCAGCGCAGCGCCGTAGCGGATCGGGACCTTCCCCTGGCCGGCCCGCTCGGTGTTCGCGGCCTCCACGGTGACCTCCAGCTCGTCGAGAGCGGCGAGGGCCGCATCGCAGCCGTCCGCATCGGGCCAGATCGCGAGGAGACCGTCGCCCATGAACTTCAGGACGTGGCCTCCGTGGGCGTGGATGGCGCGGACCTGGAGCTCGAAGGCCTCGTCGAGCACGTCGAGCACGTCGGTGGCGTCCAGGGCCTCGGTCATGGCGCTGAACCCGCGAAGGTCGGTGAACGCGATGGCCGCCTGGACGCGCGTGTGATCACCCCGCTGCACCTGACCGTTCCAGACGCGCTCGGCGGCGTCCGAGCCGATGTAGGCCTCGAGGAGCGAACGACCCGAGAACCGCTCGGCCTGGACGCGCATGGCCAGATCCAGCACGCCGACGATCCGATCGAGCCCGTCCTGATCGAAGCCTTCGGGGGCCGTGAGGGTGAAGGCGTACAGGAACACCCGGGCGCGCTTCACGGCGAGGTCGTCGATGATGGAAGGCTCTTCGCGCCCCGTCCGGAGGATGACGTAGTCGGTGGCTCCGGCGGCGAACCGGGCGTTGATGAGGTCGTACCGGGTGGGCAGGTCCTCGGCGCGCAGGGCGACCCGACGTGTGCCCGGGACCATGACGAGCGCGGGCGGGAAGGTGTGCTCCTCCAGGATCCCGCGCAGGACGCCGTGCCGCATGAAGTTCTGCTCCACCTGGTCGCCTTCGGCGGTCCACGTGATGCCGTACGCGTTCACCATGGGGTGTCCGACCGTGGCGGAGTGCCAGAGGTGGCTCACGGGGAACCCGTGGCGGCGGAGCTCGTTCCCGAGGCCACGCAGCAGCTCGGGACCCTCCGTCTCGAGGCCCTCCCGGACGATCCACGCGATGACCTCGTCTGCGCCCATGGCTGCCTCCGGGGTCATCCTACAGTCGGTGAGCCTCTGCGCGGCGAGTCTCCGCCGCCACGGGCCTCAGAGGGTCTGCAGGTGAGCCTGGATGGCCAGCAGATCCGCGTCTCCCGGCGTGAGCACGAGGGCCAGCGCCACCGCCTGCTCCGCCTCCGCCGCAGACACGTGGCCCGGCCCCGGCAGCGGGTGCGCCAGGGCCTCCGCGTAGAGGAACACCGCACGACCCTTGGCGATCGCCGGATCCAGGCCCGTCGCGTCGAGCAGCTCGCCGAGCGTCCAGGTGTGTGTGGTGACCTGCGGGAGGAAGGTGGTCGGGTGTGCCCAGGTGACGGTTGCCGTGACCGTCGCTTCGTCCGTGGCCAGCGACGGATCGCAGGTGGTGACGCGGTTGTAGACCACCATCGCGTCGTCGTAGGCGAGGTTCTGCGGCGGGAGGACGTTCGGCTGCGTGCTGATCCCCTCGGCGCTCGAGGCCTCGATGGCGAACCCCGGGGGGAGCTCGAGCTCGATCTCGACGTCCCGCGCGGCCACCGTCATCACCTGGATGAACCGGTCCCGGAACATCTTGTTCGCCTCGTTCGCGCTGTCCACGAACACCGCGGCTCCCCGCCCGAGGTCGGTCACCTCGTCCATCAGCGCATCGTTGTAGAAGGCCGCCCCCACACCCACCCCCGTCATGTAGATGCCGTCCGCGCCGGCCATCAGGGCGTTCTGGCCGATCAGGCTGGCGTCCGTCACGCCCAGGTTCGCCCCGCCGTCCGAGACCAGCACGACCCGCGTGTCCCGGCTGGTGCTCCAGAGGGTGTTGGCGATGTCGTAGGCGGTCTGCAGACCCGCAGAGAGGTTCGTGCCCCCAGTGGTCGTCAGCGACGTGCAGGCACCGACGAGGACCGGGTCGTTCGGTCCGGTCACCGTGCGGACCGGCAGCAGCACGTTCTGTGTGGACGCCCACTCCACCATCGCGACGCGGTCACCGGCGCGCAGGCTCGACGCGATGGCCGTGCACACGGACCTCGCACGGGAGATCGGCGTCCCCGTCATGCTCCCCGACGTGTCCATGGAGAGCACGAGGTCCATCGGGCGCCGCGTCGCGCGGGTGACCACCGGGCTCGCGACGGCCAGCTGCAGCTCGTACCGGTCCGGCCCGAGCGCCACCATACCGGCATGCAGGGCGACCTCCCCCATGGCCGCGGGCGGGTAGTCCGGGGTGTAGTAGTTGAGGAACTCGTGGGTGCGGATGGGAGCACCCCAGGACGAGCGCGCACGCACCGGGGAGACCGTCGACGCCGAGTCGTCCGGAGAGATCCACAGGTGCGTCGGCCCCGAGGTGTCGCACGTCACCAGTCCGGTGTCGGTGTCGGCGTCGGTGTCCGTGTCGACGTCGGTGTCCGCGTCGGTGTCGGTGTCGGTGTCGGTGTCCGAGTCTGCATCGGTGTCCGAGTCGGCATCTGAGTCCGCGTCGGAATCGGCGTCCGCATCCGTGTCGGCATCGGCGTCCGAGTCCGCATCGGTGTCGCTGTCGGTGTCCGCGTCGACGTCGGTATCGGCCTCCGCCAGGGGTGCGTCCGGGGCGGACTTGCAGGCGGAGAGGGCGAGCACGAGGGTGAGGGTGCGCATGGGTGGAGACCTCCTGGTGGTCTCCAGATTGGCTCGGCCCATCGCGACTGTCAGGGCGACTCGGTGCAAACCATGGGGCGCGGGTGACCGTCTGTGCGCAGAATCGCTAGATGACGCTGGAGCCGTGCACCCACCCGATCCGTCCGTCACCCTGCAGACGGAAGGCCCGGCCCGACACCGCATCCCCGACCCGGAGGCGCTCGTCGCCCGCGCGGACGTCACCGTCGATCACCACGATGACCCCATCCAGCACGGCCTGATCGGCACGTACGACGTCGAGCCGCGCATCGCTGCGGCCGCGCCGGACCATGAGGTTCAGATCGATCGTGGGACCCCCCAGCAGGGCGGCCTGCACCGGCAGCTCGCCAGGGAAGTCCCACCGGTCGCCCGGCCGTGCGAGCACGACGGACCCGTCGGACGACACGAGCTCCATGCCGTCGCCGGAGAGGAGCACGAGGGTGCGGTCCACGTCCGGGAACGCGCTGAACGGGCCGTCCGCAGCGACCTCCGCGACGCTGATCCTCCAGTCGAAGGCGTCCAGACCGGCTCCTTCAGGTGCGATGGCGACGGACCGGGTGCGTCCGCCTCCGTTCTTCCAGAGGATCACGGGCTGCTGGTGTGCGCGGAGGATCTGCATGACCCACGGCTAATCCGTTTGACGGTCAACACGTCCTGGCCCGCCAATGGCGGGAGACCAGCACACTTCGAGCCAGGGCGTGGTGAGCGTCGAGAGGAGGCGAGGCCCGCGCCAAGCGGGCCGCGCAGGCCGCCTTCGGCGGCCGGAGTGATCAGATTCGCCCAGGGGCTCACCGGTTCACATTCGTGTCGTTTCCTTCCCGGTGCTCGACGAGAACGCGACAGACCGGGACCGCCCGCCCGGCGACCCTGAGGCCAGGAGGTCCCATGCTCGTTCTCGTCCACACCGCCCTCGCCTTCGACTGTTCCGGAGGTGACCCCGAGGTCTGCGCCGCCGTCGAGGCGCTCGTCCCCCAGGTGAACGCCCTCGCCGGTGACACCGTGCTCCACGACGCCGCCGACACGCGCCTCACGCCCGAGCGCGTGTACGACGAGCTCCTCGCCGTTCGCGTGGCTGCCGAGGCCGGTGGCTGCGCGGTGGACGGCGGTTGGTTGGCGGGCGTCGTCGGTGGGAACACCTGGACCGGTGTGGACAGCGAGGACCGGCACGCCTCCGGGAAGCTCCAGATCGCGGACGGTCGGTTCTACGGCGCCATCGAGATGACGACAGGGCAGGAGCCGGTGGGCTGGACCTGGTCCGCCTTCGACCGCGCCGGCCCCTCGCAGGCGACACGGCAGATGGGTACATCGCAGGGGTCTGGGTGCGGACGCGCGGCCGGAACGGGGTCTTCGCGACGCTGCGCGCCAGGTGTGACGCCACCACGGCACGGAACGCGGCCGACCCCTGGGTGACCGCCGACCTCGCCACCGTGTGCGCTCTCGGCGAGGGCTACGCGGACGCGGACGGCGATGGCTACGGCCTGGGGGCCTTCGCCGTGCGCTGCAATGCGGTCCCGGCCGGGGGAGACTGCGACGACACCGATCCGGACGTCTTCCCCGGGGCCATCGAGGTCTGCGACGACAAGCAGAACGACTGTGACGTCGCCTGGACGTCCGATGCCGGCCGGGTCTCGTTCTTCCCGGACGCAGGTAGGACCACGGATCTCACGAGCTCCTTCTCGACCTCGAGTGGAGCGCGGACCTCCGTGACCCTCGACCAGGCCGGCACGCTCGCGGTGTGCGAGGGCACGTGGTTCACCTCGCTCAGCGTCACCGCCGATGTGGAGATCCAGGGCCACGGCGACGCGGTGCTCGATGGAGGCGGGGTCGCCCGGGTGGTCGCTGCATCCGGGAGCAACACGGACCTCGCCCTCAGGGGCCTCACGTTGCAGAACGGGAGCTCCTCCTCCTCCGGCGGTGCGATGCACGCGATCATCGGGACGATCGAGCTCGCGGACGTCGACATCCTGGCCTCGACCTCGTCGGCCACGGGTGGGGGAGCCTACCTGAAGGGCAACGCCATCGACCTGTCCGACGTCCATGTGGAGGGGTGCTCCGCTGTGACCCTGGCGGGTGGGATGTACTCGTCCTCGGCGTCGCTCACGGCCGCGAGGCTGGACTTCATCGGCAACAGCGTGAGCGGGGGCGACGGGGGCGGGTGGGCCATCCGCGGGTCGACGGGCACCGTGGAAGACGTGCTCGCCCAGGGGAACACCGCCAGGAACCCCGGCGGGGGCCTGAGCATCGCCCAGGGGTCCAACCTGGCGCTGACCCGGATCACCTCCACCGGGAACACCGCCAACCAGGGCTCGGCCTTCGGTTGCTTCGCCTCCACCTGCGACTTCTCGGACTCGAGCTTCCTCGGGAACACGGGCAACAAGGGCGCGGGCGGGATGTTCAGCGTGAGCTCGACAGGCACCTTCACGGACGTGCTCGTGGACGGGAACGCTGGCCAGTGGCAGGTGTGGGTGGCGAGCGGCACGCTCACCACCTCGGGCCTCGACCTCGGCACCGGCCAGACGGTCTACTCGGCCCCGACCAGCGGCTCCTCGACGTTCGTGGGCACCGACCTGTTCTGCGACTCCTCGGTCCTGGCCTGCGTCACCCTCTGACCTCGGTGATACCGTCGGGTCTGGAGCGCAGCTTGCACGCCTCGGACCTCGACGGGCACCTCGCAGCCCTCCTCGACGCCGTCTTCACCCATGGGCTCGAGGCGGACGACATGACCACGCCCCTGCTGTCGCTCGGTCGCTTCCCGGCGGGGTCGGTGGTGGCCCGGGCCCGCGCGCTCTTCCCGGCCGACAGCCTCGGGACGGCGACGCTGTTGGTGGTGATGTCCCACTACGCGCACCGGGCGGGCGAGCCCACCGTGGCCACCTGCCTGGACCACGCGCAGGCCGTGCTGGAGGGCCCGGGGGAGCCCTGGGTCCGCGGGGAGGCCCTGCGGACGGTCGCGCTGCTCGACACCCATGCTGGACATCGGTGTGGACGGGCCTGGTGCAGATCGCCGCTGCCGGAGCTCCGCGCGGCGGCAGCCTGGGCGCTGGGGTCGGGGGGTGTGGAGGACGGAGACCTCGCCTCGTTGCTGGCGCTCGCGGACGACCCGATGCCGCGGGTCCGCGAGCAGGCCGCCATCGCGCTGAACGGCGTGGAGGATCCGCGGGCCGTCGCCAGCCTGGAGTCGCTGCTCGACGACGGGGATGTGGACGTCCGGGTGCGGGCCATCGAGTCCCTGGCCGCCATGGGCGACGTGCGGGCGGACGCCATCCGCCGGGTCGTGGAGGGCGGGTGTCTGCCGGAGTCGCTGCTGCTCGTCGCCGAGGCTGCGCGGCTCGTAGACCTCCTGCCCCTCTTCGAGGCGTGGCCGGAAGGGGAGGGCGACTCGCTGCGTCGCCAGGTCATCGGCTCGTTGAGGGCGGCCCAGGCGCGTCGCTGACGGCTGGATACCTTCGCGGCACAGACCGGAGCGGACGCACCGAGGACCCTGGACTCCCCAGGAGGTACCCATGCTCGCTCTCGTCATCCAGACCGGCTTCGCGTTCGACTGTTCCAGCGGAGACCCCGAGGTCTGTGCAGCCGTCCAGTCCCTCGTGCCCCAGGTGAACGCCCTCGCGGAGGCCACCGTCCTCCACGATGGTGCGTCCGCCCGGCTCCAGCCCGCCAGCCTCTACGACGCTCTCGTCGACGTGCGTGCGGAGGCAGAGGCGGGAGGATGCACCGTGGAGGGCGCGTGGCTCGCAGGGCTCGTCCACGGGTCGAGTTGGGAGGGGGTGGACGACTCCGGTGATGCGGCGTCGGGCCGGATGCTCATCGGGGACGGGCGCTTCTTCGGGTCCGTCGAGGCGAGCGACACCGACCTCGGCGAGGAGCGCGTGGGCTGGACGTGGTCGGCGTTCGACCGTGCGGGGCCCGTCGCGGGCGACGTCCACGACGGGTACCTCGCGGGCGTGTGGGCCCGGACGCGCGGTCGGCACGGCGTGTTCGCGATGCTGCGCGCCACCTGTGACGCGGCGACGGCGCGGTCGGCCGCGAACCCCTGGGTCGACGCCGACCTGGACGACGTCTGCCCGCTGGGCCTGGGCTACGTGGACGCGGACGGTGACGGACATGGCGCGGGCCCGCTCGGGGTCTCCTGCGACGCCGTCTTGTCGGACGGGGACTGCGACGACGCGGATGCGCGCGTCCACCCGGGAGCTCTGGAGCTCTGCGACGACCGCCAGAACGACTGTGACGCGGCCTGGACGGACGACGCGGGACTCGTGACCTTCTTCCCCGCAGCGGGCGGCTCGAGCGACCTCACCGCCACGTTCGCCGCGGGCAACGCGAACGGCCCGGCGTCCGTGAGCATCGGCGAGGACGGTACGCTCGCGATCTGCGAGGGCACCTGGTTCGCGGGGGTGGACGTCACCGCGAACGTGGAGATCGTGGGCCACGGGGATGCGGTGCTCGACGGGGGCTCCGCAGCCGGGCTGATCCACGCCTTCGGGACGACCGACGTCGCCGTCCGCGGGCTCACCCTGCGGAATGCGGCGACTTCCCGCTCCGGTGCCGGCCTGCGGGCGGTCGTGCGCAGTCTCGAGGTCTCCGACGTGTCGATCTCGGGTGCCATCTCCTCATCCACGGGCGGCGGGGCGTACCTCTCGGCGGACTCGATCGTGCTGTCGGACGTCCGGGTCGAGGGGTGCGGGGCGGTGAACGCGGGTGGCGGCATCTACACGACGGCGTCCGAGCTCACGGCCGCGCGGGTCCAGCTCCTGGGCAACTGGGTCACCGCGGGCGACGGCGGCGGCTGGGCCATCCGTGCCGCGACGGGCACCGTGGAGGATGTCGTGGCCACCGGGAACCTGTCGCTGGTCTCCGGCGGCGGCCTGAGCTTCCTGCAGGCTGCGGACCTCGAGCTCACCCGCGTGACGGCCTCGAGCAACTCCGCGAGCGAGGGGGCCGCTTTCGTGTGCTCGGGCTCCACGTGCAGCTTCGACGACTCGAGCTTCACGGGCAACACGGGCGACCAGGGTGCGGGAGGCACGCTCTTCGCGGGTGCCACGGGCTCCTTCACGGACGTCACGGTGACGGGCAACACCGGGGACTGGCACGTCTGGGTCGCCGGTGGGACCCTGACGACCTCCGGGCTGACCCTGGGTGCCGATCAGACCGTGTACGCCGACCTGAACGCGGGATCGAGCACCTTCACGGGCACGGACCTGTACTGCGACAGCGCCACGCACACCTGCGAGACCCTGTGACCGCCATCAGAGCCGCTCGACGGTGACTCCACGCCCGTGCGCTGCCCGGGCCGTCGGCCTCCACGCGCATCGGTCACTGGAGCGTGCAGCCCCGGGGCAGGAGGCGCCGGTAGTGTCTCTCGCGCTTCGGTTCCTTCACGTCAGCCAGGATCCAGCGGGTCCATCGGCGGGCCTCCGCTGCCGTCGGCTCCCGATCGCAGTCCACGCTCTGGCGCACCAGGTGCCGGTAGAGGAAGGCGCGGCCCTCCGTCGTCCGTGCACGGGCCGCGAGCAGGAACGGTGCCTGGTCCATCGTGACCTCCACACCCGCTGCGGCCCGCTCGTCCACGAAGCCCCGGAAGGTGGGCAGCGGACAGAACCGGACGACGTCAGGTTTCGTCCACACGGCCTCCTCCAGCGCCTCCATCACGGGGGGTGTGCAGTGGACGAGCCGGTCGGCGACCGCGTGGAGCCAGGTCGGCTGGCGCAGCAGCCGCACCACCCGCGCGTCGTCCTGGATGCCCCGCTGGAGGTCCGTCAGCACCAGCACGACCTCCAGCATCTCGCCGTAGAGCACCTCGACCCCCAGGTGGTGCCTCCGGAAGGCGGCGTCCCAGCCGGAGGGCGAGAACGCCCAAGCCAGCGGAGCCCGGGTCTCCTCGGGTACGTCCGTGTGCTCGAGCCAGCGGGCCATCCGTTCGATGTGCCGTGGCGTCGTGCTCGCCTCGAACCACCGGTGCTGGACCTCGGAGTACAGGCTGGGTGTGCGCTGCGAGAGCGCGGCTGCTGCCGCTTCGACCACGTCCGGATCGGGATGATCGAGCAGGTCCAGCAGGTGCTCGGTGGCCCGATGGGTGGGGATGTGGCGGAGGCGGGCGAACGCCCGGAGGTCTCCCCAGAGGATGCGGGTGGCCAGCGCGTCCTCCTCCTCGAGCGGGGCGGGCCACGGAGCGGAGTCCGGGCGAGCCACGTCCAGCACGTGGACCTCCGGCTCGCGGTCCGCGTGGCACGCGTCGGAAACCCGGATCGTCCACGTCCCACCCACCGGCAGGTAGAGGTGATGGGGGAGGAAGATGTCTCCGGGCGCGCCTCCGCACACACCGCCACAGAACCCCGTCCACAGGGAGTCCTGGGGCGTCTGCAGACCGTGCACCCCGCCTGGGCCTGTCGCAGTCAGGCGCAGGCACCCGCGGAAGACGCCGACGGGCCAGGGGAGCGTGTCGTCGAGGGTGATGCGTTCGGGCCACGAGGCCCACGCGGCAGCGAACAGGAGCATCTCGCGTGTCTCCACACCTCTGTGCGCCGAAAGGCCTCCGCGTGAAGGGCCGGTTAGGCACGAGCCCGTGATCCTGGCCCTGCTGGCGTGCGGCACCCCGTCGGGGTCCGCGGAAGACGAGCTCGCCGAGGCCCTCGACGCCATCGGCTACACGAGCGGCTACGAGGAGCCCACCGCCGAGGGCGGGGTCGTCGTGCACCAGCGGGAAGCCGTGCAGCCCGGTGTCACCCTCGTGATCACCGGCCACGAGCCCGCCGCGCGTCTCGTGGACATCGACGGGAACGAGCTGCACACCTGGCGCTCCAGCTTCGCGTCGACCTTCGGCTGGCGGCACGCCTTCGAGCGCCGACGGCAGTGGTGGCGGCAGGTGGAGCTCCTGACGGACGGCGGTCTGGTCGGCGTGTGGGAGCCTGTGGGTGTGTTCCGGATCGACCGCGACAGCAACGTGGTCTGGGCCGTGCAGGACGGCGCGCACCACGATCTGCAGGTCCTCCCGGACGGACGGCTGCTCACGCTCACCGAGGAGCGCGGTGTGGACCTCGGGGTGGACGGCATCCCGATGGTCGCGCAGTACGTGGTGACCCTCGACCTCGCCACCGGCGAGGAGCTCGATCGCGTCGCGCTGGCCGAGGTGGTGGAGGGCTGGCAGGCCCTCCGCACGGCATTCTGGGAGCTGGAGGACCGCCGCGACTCGCACCTCAACGAGGCCGGAGCCCGCAAGGACCCCTTCCACGCCAACTCCGTGCACCTGCTCACCGCGGGGGAGGCCGCGGCGCTCGGGCCTCCCTTCCAGACCGGTCACGTGCTGCTCTCGCTCTGCATGCTCGACACGGTCGTGGCGATCGATCTCCAGGCACGGAAGACGGTCTGGAGGCAGACCGGCCCGTTCGCCCTGCAGCACAGCGCGCGGCCTTCGTCGAAGGGCGGCATCCTGGTGTTCGACAACCATGTGTCCCGCCGGCGCTCGCGCGTGATGGAAGTGGACCCGAAGACGGGTCAGCCCACCTGGTGGAGCTCGCGACGGATCCCGCTCTTCTCGGAGAGCTCGGGTGCGGTGGAGGAGCTCGAGAACGGCAACCTCCTGGTCGCCGAGTCGAACCGCGGACGGGTGCTCGAGATCACCCGCGGCCAGCGGGTGGTATGGGAGATGACGACCCCCTACCGCGACGAGCACGGGCGGGTCGCCGTGGTGTACCAGGCCGAGCGTGTCCCCCGGCCCGAGTGGCTCCAGTGACGTCGAGGAGGCGGAGAATGCGGGGTGTGTGGACGATGGTGATGCTCGGCCTCCTCGGATGTCCAGGCGACGAGCCCGATGACACCGAGGGCGACGCGGACACCGACGCGGACTCGGACACGGACACCGACGCGGACTCCGACACCGACACCGACACCGACACCGACACGGACTCGGACACCGACACCGACGCGGACGCGGACGCGGACGCGGACACCGACGCGGACGCGGACACCGACGCGGACTCGGACACCGACGCGGACGCGGACTCCGACACCGACGCGGACACCGACCCCGGAACCGCCGACATGCTCGTCCAGGTCGTGTCGAACACCGTGAGCTATGGCGGGTTGTTCGTCATGCCGTCGAACGGCACGGCCTTCACCGCAGGCACCAACTTCACCGCGGGTCTGGTCGCGCCGGACGGCTCGGACGCGGGCTACCACGTCGGGGACTTCGACGGAGACGGTCGCGACGACTTCCTCGTCCACATCGCCTCGAACACCGTGAGCTACGGGGCGATGTCGGTGAGCCTGTCCACGGGCACGGCGTTCGCGGCAGGCACGAACTGGGCCGCGGGCCTCATCGCGCCGGACGGGGCGGACTTCGGGTACCACGTGGGTGACTTCGACGGGGACGGCCGGGACGACTTCCTGGTGCGCGAGGTGTCGAACACCGTGAGCTACGGGGCGATGTCGGTGAGCCTCTCCACCGGAGCATCCTTCACTGCCGGGACCAACTGGGCGGCGGGCCTGATCGCGCCGGATGGGTCGGACTTCGGCCACCACGTGGGCGACTTCGACGGGGACGGCCGGGACGACTTCCTCGTGCACGAGGCGTCGAACACGGTGAGCTACGGGGCGATGTCGGTGAGCCTGTCGACGGGGGCGTCCTTCGCGGCCGGGACCAACTGGTCGGTGGGCCTGGTGGCGCCGGACGACGGGGCGTTCGGGTACCACGTGGGCGACTTCGACGGGGACGGCCGGGACGACTTCCTGGTACACGAGGCGTCGAACACGGTGAGCTACGGGGCGATGTCGGTGAGCCTGTCGACGGGGACGTCCTTCGCTGCGGGCACGAACTGGACGGCCACCTCCTACGCCCCGGACGACGGCGCCTTCGGCTACCACGTCGGCGACTTCGACGGTGACGGTCGGGACGACTTCCTCGTGCACGTGGCGTCGAACACGGTGAGCTACGGCTCGCTCACCGTCTACCGCTCGAACGGGACCTCGTTCGACCCGCCGGTGAGCTGGTCGACCGGCCTGATCGCCCCCGATGCGTCGTCCTTCGCGACCTACATCGGCGACTTCGACGGGCTGTAGAGCGTCAGCTCCAGAGCGACACGAGCCACCCGAGCCCGGCGAGCACGCCGGCCCCCGCGACCGCACGCCGCAGCGCAGGACGGGAGGCCACCGTCATCCACAACGGCAGCGTACCGAGCGCCAGCGCTTCCTGGGCGACCTCGATGCCGCCGTTGAAGGCGACCAGCGGGAGGGCGAGCTCCCCCGCGGACAGCCCGCTCCCGAGCAACCCCTCGGCGAACGCGGCACCGTGCACGAGCCCTGCTGCTGCCGCGAACAGGCCCTCCCTGCCCGGCCAGAGCGGACGCCAGAGGTGCAGACCCGCGACCAGGACGGACAGCGCGACCCAGGACTCCACGAGGGTCCCGGGGACGTGCACCAGGCCGAGCGCCACCAGGACGAGGGTCGCGGAGTGGGCCAGCGTGAAGGCCGTGAGCAGCCCGAACAGACGGCGTGCGACGCCCTCGGTGGACACCGACCAGCGACCGCCGCGGGCCACCAGCGGCACGGCCACCAGGAGCTCCCAGAGGAACACCATGTGGTCGAAGCCCCCGGCGATGTGGGTGATCCCGTCGCGGAAGGCCGCGAGGGCCACCATGCCCCGGGAGGCCCCCCCGGCCGGGATGGCGAGCTCGCGGCGCACGCCGTTCACCATCCCGACCATGCGCGGCTCGACGTCCACGCCGGCCCCGACGTCCCCGCGCAGCACGACCCAGGTCCGGTGGGACCGCACGCGCTCGGCGACCGCGCTGTCGTGGAGGACGAGGCTGCCGAGGGGATCCCCGGATCGCGCGGTCAGCGACAGCTCCACGAAGGGCTCACCGTCCACCTCGGTCCACGTGAGCCCGTCGAGCTGGAGCGGGAGGGGCTCGCCCCCGGACGTGAGCCCGAGGTTCGCCAGCACGTACGGGACCACCAGCGCGTCCGACGGCGCGGGCAGCTCGGGGTGCCAGGTCGCTTCACCGGACAGCGCCATCTCCAGCTGGTCGCGCGGGATGCGGAGATCCATCGCGACCTGCTGGCGGCCCACGTCGAGCGTGAGCGTGGAGGGCGTGGCCGGGTGGGCGAACGCGAGCCCGACCCACAGCGGGCTCACAGCGACGCGCCGTAGTCGAAGTCCTTGTCGCGGTAGATGGTGTGGTAGTGGGTGCCCTGCAGGATGACGCCGCTCTGCATGGCCACCTCGATCCACACGCGCGGTCCGTCGATGCGCATGTAGGTGCCGGCAGTGTCGAGGTCGGGCCCGCTGCTCTGGCCACCGAACGCGATGGTCGTCTGGTCGTAGGCGGCGGTGTAGTCCGCCATGAGCGCGTCCGCGGTCCCGTCCGCGAAGCTCCGGACCCAGGCGGCCATGGCCGTGGTGACGAGGTCCTGCTGGGCCGAGGAGAGGCTGGAGACCGCGAGGCCTTCCTGGGTCGGGTAGTCGACCGCCGACAGCGAGCCGCTGTCGTACTCGACCGGTCCGAGCACCACGTCGCCGAACGTCTGGCCCGTGAGGTACGCCTGGGCGAGCTGGGATGCGTCGAGGCTCTCGAAGACCGCGATCATGTCGGCCCCGTCGTCGTCCAGGGGCGCGTAGGACTCCCCGCCCACCGTGAAGGTGCCCTTCGGCTCGACGCCGATGTGGTTGGGCACGGGGTAGCCGACCCCCGCGTCGAACGTCACGTTGTACGCCATGTGGTGGTTCCCGAGCATCACGGCCCAGTCCCCGCCCGCGGACGGCGTGCCGAACACCGCGATGTGGGCGTAGTCGCTGCCGTAGCCGCCGGGACCCCCGCCACCGCCGCCCTGCTCGTCGAGGTAGTCGTCGGCCGCCAGCACGCCCACGAAGTCCTCGTAGCCCTCGTCCGACAGCAGCGCGCCAGCCACGGCGTACGCGAGGGAACGCTGTGCATCGGAGAGGTCACCGAACGCGAGCCCGGGCCGGGTCTGGCCCGGCAGGTTGCTCCACTGCGTGCGCTCGGCGCTGTCCGTCAGCTCCAACGCCGCCGTCGAGCGCTCGCTGTCGGAGAGGCTGTCGAGGAAGGCCTGGGTCACGCAGGCCGCGGCCTCCGCGCCAGACGCGCTGTCCTCGCACTCCTCGACGGTCACGGGCGTCGTCGTCGTCGTTCCCGACGAGCCACCACAGCCCCACGCCACCGCTGCCACCATCCATGCTCGGGTCATCACCACCTCCTGTGACTGTGGGATACCGCCCCCCCGTCGGCTCACCGGCGCGCTTTACAAACCTTCGGGCAGCGTCCGGAGGGCCCGGGGTACGGTGGTCTCGGAGGCCCCGTGAGCCGCATCCTGGTGGTGGAAGACGATCGGCGCACCGCCGAGCTGCTCGTGGAGCTGCTCGGGATGGCGGGCTTCGTGGCGGAGCCCGTGTCCTTCGGCGAGGACGCCGTGGATCGGGTCCAGGAGGGTGCGTACAACCTCGTGCTCCTCGACGTGAACCTCCCCGGGATGGACGGCTTCGCGACATGCCGTGCGCTCCGGGCCGTCAGCGACGTGCCCGTGATCATGCTGACCGCGCGGGGAGGCCCGACCGACCGGGTCGATGGGCTCGAGACGGGCGCGGACGACTACGTGTCGAAGCCGTTCGACCCGCGGGAGCTGGTCGCCCGCGTGCGTGCCGTGCTCCGGCGGGCGCCCGCGGGCTCCGACCTGGCGTTCGCCGAGGGTCACCTGCGCCTCGAGCCAGGGGCCCGTCGCGTCTGGCTGGACGGAGAGGCCGTCGACCTCACGAGCACGGAGTTCGACCTGCTCCGCATCCTGGCGTCGCGGGCCGGTCAGGTGGTCGACCGCACGCGCCTCATGGAGCTCGCGCGTGGCGAGGCCTACGGCGCGTTCGACCGGTCCATCGACGTCCACATGAGCAGCATCCGCCGGAAGCTCGGCGACGACCCCAAGCACCCGCGGTTCATCCAGACGGTGCGCGGGGTGGGCTACCTGTTCGTGGCGACCCCGCGATGAGCCTGCGCCGATGGCTGCTCGGCTCGCTGCTCCTGGGACTGCTGCTGGTGCTCGCTGCCGCCGGGCTCTCGAGCCGTTGGGCGTGGAGGCAGGCGTCGCGGGAGCTCGTGGGTGCGCGCGTGGAGCAGGTCCTGGAGGCCGCGCGGCGGATGGAGGCCGGCGCGTCGATGGAGGACTGCGAGGCCCAGCTCGCCATCGATCTCCGCTTCGAGGAGGGCCCACCGGAGGGGCCGCCGCACCCGCCCGGCATGCGGGGGCCCCCGCCTGGCGACCACGGGTGGAAGAAGGTGGAGGGACGCGGGCGTCCGCTGTGGATCCACGACCCCCCGGGTGAGGTCGCGGCCTACGTGGACGGTCGCTGGATCCTGCTGCACGAGGACCTCGTGGGGCCCGCCGTGCTGCGCGTGCTCGGCGTGCTCCTGCTCGTGCTCGGGCCGCTGGTGGGCGGGGCCTCCTGGTTCGTGGACCGCTCGTTGCGCCCGGTGGCCGCGGCCCAGGACGCCATGGGTCGCATCGCGCAGGGCGATCTCGGGCACCGGCTGGACGAAGCGCACGGCCCCGCCGAGCTCCGCGCGGTGGCCCGCCACTTCAACGCGATGGCGGACGTGGTGGAGGCCCGGCTTCGCCTGGAGCGTCAGCTGATGGCCGGCCTGTCGCACGAGCTCCGCACCCGCTCACCCGGATCCGCATGGAGGTCGAGCTGGCGCGGCTCGCGGGCGGCGACACCACGCGTCTGGAGCGCGTGGACCTCGAGGTGGAGCGGGTGGACGAGCTCGTCGCCGAGCTGCTGGAGCTCTCGCGGCTCGAGGTGGGCGACGTGGCCCTGGAGCGCGAGGACACCGATCTGGCCGCGCTCGCGCGCACCGTGGCGGCGCGCTGGCCCGCCGTGGACGTGCGGGGGAGGGCCGCGCCTGCGTGGACCGTCGCCTGATCGGTCGTGCGCTGGAGAACCTCCTCTCGAACTGCGAGCGGCACGCGCCGGACACCGAGGTCGTGGTGACGGTCACCCCGTCCTCGTTCACGGTGGAGGACGGGGGCGGTCCGATGCCCGAGGAGGTCGTCGAGCACCTGTTCGAGCCGTTCTGGCGGGCTCCGGGGCCCAGGGGGCCGGGCATGGCGTGGGGCTCGGCATCGTGCGTCAGGTCGCCGTCCTGCACGGGGGCGCGCCATCGCCGAGGTGGGTGACCGCGGCCTCCGCGTCACGCTCACGTGGTCGTGAGCCTGTGGGCCGTCCCTCTGTCCGCAGGACGAGGAGCGGATGGCGCCGCCACCGAAGGTGCTGCTGGGGTCCGCGGATCCGAACTCGAACGCCGCCGTCCGCGACGCGTTCCTGAAGGCGGTGTCGCTCGTCGCGTCGTTGTAGGCGCTCCGGGTGATGCGGATGGGGAAGCCCTGGAAGAGCGCGCTCGGCGCGACCGGATCCGGCCAGGGCGCCCGACGTGAGCGCAGGGCCCGTGCACCCGGCCTCGGTCGTCGGTCCGCCCGCCCCGCAGAACGACGCCGGGCAGGTGGACAGGTCGAGGGAGCAGTCGGGGTTGCACGCGATGGTGCCGGCTCCGCGCACGCCGGCACGTCGGTGCCGTCGCACACCTCGCCGTTGTCGCGCACCCCGTTCCCGCAGGTCTGGAGGGTAGGGCGCCGCGGCCGCCACGTTGTTCACGATCACGACGTTGGCACCGTCGAGGGTCCACTCCTGTAGTTCCCCGACATGTCGCACAGACCGTAGGCATTCGGCAGCGCCTGGCACGAGGCGTCCTCCAGGGTGCCCGGATCGTGCACCACGTCCGACACGGTCGGGCTCCCGGCGTAGGCGAACGCCTCGCCGCCGCCGCGCGCTGCGTACTCCCACTCCGCCTCGGTGGGCAGCCGCCATCCCGTGCAGCCCGGCGAGGGGTCGGGCCACACACCGGGAGCCCCTGGAGCGTGGACAGGGCATCCGCCACGGCCGTCGCGTCGGGCCAGGTGGTCTCGACCGGACAGACGTCCTGGTCGAAGCAGGCGATGGTGTAGGTCTGATCCGTGTGGAGCGTGCCGTAGGCGGTCCCCGAGAGCTCGGCCTCCAGCATCCAGAAGCCTCTCGTGATGGAGACGAGCCGCTGGGGCAGCTCGGAGTCCGGACAGGGCTCGTCCACGTCGTCACGGCCCGGGACACAGCCCATGACGAAGGTCCCGGCAGGCACGCACCACGCGGTGCCCACGCCGGGCACGTCCATCGAATCGCCCGCGGAGCAGGACTCGACGCACGCCAGGGCGGCCTCCGCGTCCACCATGCCGGCCGCGAGGCCCTCGACGGGGTCTTCGGTCCCGGAGCCGGCGAGGCAGGCCTTGATGCGCGCGGGCGACGCCGTGGGGTTGGTGGCCTGCATGAGGGACACGAGCCCTGCGACCAGCGGGGCCGCCATGGACGTGCCGCTGAACTGCGCGTAGCCCTCGTCGCAGGTGGGCGTGAAGCAGGAGTGCGCCGAGGACCACAGCAGACGACCGGGCGCCGCGATGGTCACGTCGTCGCCGAGGTTGCTGGTGACGTCGAGCTGCCGGGTGCCCTCCGCGGACACCGGGAGCGTGGTGTCGACGCTGCCCACGGCCACGACGTTCGCCATCTCGGTCGCCAGCGACGCGGGCATCGTGGTGAACGCGCCCACGCCGTTGAGCATCGGCAGCCCACAGTTCCCGGCCGCCGTGACGAACAGGACGTTCGGGAAGCGCCGGATGAGCCGCTTCCACTCCAGCGTGGCGGGGTCGATGTCGCTGAACCCCGTGCTCGCCGCGTCTGCACAGGAGATGTTCGTGCCCGCCGAGATGTTCACGACGATCGGCTGGCTGGTGCCCATGGACTGGAGGATCGTGGCGACGCGCGCCTTGTCGATGGTCATGCCGTTCGGTGTGATGGCGTCGTAGACCGCGAGCCCGCAGCCCCATGCGGCCCCGAGCGTGCCCTTCGTGTCGTTGCCGCGACCGCAGGCGAGCCCGGCCACGTGGGTACCGTGGGTGACGGGCGAGCCCCCGGCGTCCAGCACGGTCCAGGCGTCGCGCGAGGAGAGGCCGGGGTTCCTGTGGTGGAGGGGGTGAACTGGTCGGCGTTGGTGAGCTGGCTGTGCAGGGTGTAGATGCCCTCGTCCACCACGAGGACCTTCGTGGTCGGGTGCTCACCGGTGATCTGGTCCCAGACGGCGGGGAGGCCGATGGCCTCGTGGGTCGCGCGTTGATCCGCGAGCGCTGAGGCGTCGAAGAGGATGGGGCGGTACCGAACGGCAGCGACACGGGGGTGACGGGGTTCGTCCACTCGCTCGGCGCGAGGAAGGGCGCGTCCTCGTCGATGGTGAAGGGGCGCACGGACTCCACGAGGACGTGGGTCTCGAGGGTGGTCTGCGCGGCCAGCGCGTCCGCCGGTGTCGGGAAGCGGAGCTGGTAGTGGTCCAGGATCGGGCTCCCGCCGACGATCACCCCACCCACGTCGAACGCGAGGTCCTCGGCGTCGGCGGGAGTGAGGCTCTCCAGAGACCAGCACGGACAGCTCGTCGGGCACCGTGCCGCGTCCCGCTGCATCGCGGACCACGCGCGACTCGAGCGGGAACGCGAATCCGGCCGCATCCGACGCGCCGATCCCGGCGGACGCCGCCAGCTCGAGCGGCAGGACGAAGTCCGAGAGCGCGCCCGGGTCGCAGGGCCCATTCCGGCAGCCGGTGAACGGAAGGTCGATGAGGAACGCCAGCCCCGCTGTGGTCGGGACCTCCGCGAGGAGCTCGAGGGTCTCCCCCGAGGCCGTCAGCCGGACCGTCCAGCCGACGGGGGCCGCGACCGTGGAGACGCGTCACGACGGTGATGTCCGGCGGTACGGCGACCACGACCGTGGCGTGCGTGCCCGTGACCACCGACCCGAAGGCCGTCGCCAGCGTCTCCGGGCCCGTGTCGGTGTCTGCGTCCGTGTCCGTGTCCGTGTCCGCATCGGTGTCTGCGTCGGCATCGGTGTCGGTGTCCGTGTCCGTGTCGGTGTCGGTGTCGGCGTCGGTGTCGGAATCGCTGTCGGTGTCCGTGTCGGTGTCGGAATCGGTGTCGGTGTCGGTGTCGGTGTCGGAATCGCTGTCGGAATCGCTGTCGGCGTCGGAATCGCTGTCGGCGTCGGTATCGGAATCGCTGTCCGTGTCCGTGTCCGTGTCGCTGTCCGAATCGGCATCCGTGTCCGCGTCCGTCTCGGTGGGGACCGTCGGCTCCCCCTTGCACCCAGCCAGCGCCAGCGCCGCCAGGACACCCCGCTTCGCCACCCACACCCAGCCCGCCGAACCACCTGTGCTCACGCGACCTCCAATCGTCCCATGGTACTGATGGCGGGCGGTGGCGGGCGGAGGAACGAAGCAGGCCGGCGCGGCGGGGCCCTGGCACGATCCATGAAATCGGGATCGCGGGAGGTCGGGATGGCGCGCGTACACCTGGACGGGAAGCCCTGGATCCACGAGCTGAAGCTGAAGGCGCACGGCCTGGCACGACGGGCCCGCTGGCGCGTCCAGCCTGCGGGTTTCCCCATGCCCGTGCGCGGGGCTGCCGGATCGGAGATGCACCTGCTCGCCGCGGTGAGGGTGCCCGTGCACCGCGAGGACCTCGCCGCCGACCCCGTGCTCGAGCGCGGCAAGGCCGGTCAACGTGCGACTCGCAGCAGACCGTGTACACGATTCGTGGATCTCGGAGGACAGGCCGTTCAGCTTCTGGCGCACGGTGGGTCGCATCCGCGAGGAGGACGGCTACCGGGCGGGCCTGGAGATCCACGGGGGCTGCCTGGTCCCCTCGCTGGGCGGCGGGGTCTGCCTGCTCTCGAACGCGCTGTTCGAGGCGGCCGTGCGCGCGGACTGGGTGGTCCTCGAGCGGCACGGGCACTCGAAGGAGGCCGTCCCGCATCGCGGGGAGGTCTGGGGGCTCGATGCGACCGTGCTCTACCCGCACGTCGACCTGCGCTTCGCGCCCCGCCAGGGCGCGGGACGCATCACGGCGCGGGTGGAGGACGAGCACCTCGTCGTCGAGCTGTTCGGGTCGGCCCCGCCCGTCCGGGTCGAGCTGGAGGCCGCGTACGATCGACGGCACGGCGACATCCGCACGAACCGTGTCCTGCGTCGGCGGTACGCGGGCGACGTGCTCCTCGGTGTGGAGACGGTGGCGCGGTCGCGGCGGCAGATCCTGCACGCCGAGCAGCAACGGCGGACCTGCCGGACGTGCGGGGAGACGGCCTGTCCGTCCCGTGAGCGGTTCCTGTCGGTGGAGACGGCGTGATCGCGCTCGTCCTGCCCGAGCGGGTTCCCTGGGAGACCACCGTGCGCGAGGGCCTCGGACCCCACCGGGTCTTCCGGTTCCCCGACCTCACCCGGCTCACGTCCCGGCTGCCGGCCGAGCGGCGCATCCCGGCGCGGCTGGCCCAGCGGCGTGCGGTGGACCGGCTGGCGGCCCGCTGGCTACCGGGCGATACGACCGGCTTGGTGGCCCCGTCGCTGGCGGCCCATCACCTTTTCGACGAGGCCCGGCGACGCGGGCTCCCGCGGGTGCTCGTGGAGGATCTGGTCGATCTGGCGGGCCTCCACGCCGACCTCGACGCCGCGGCCGACCGGCACCCCGAGCCCTTCCTGCGGAACTACAGGTCGCCGGAGCGGTGGGTGGCCCGGCAGCAGGACGAGCGTGGGCTGGCGACGTCCCTCCGGGTCCAGGGCCGCTTCGCGCAGGACCGGAGGGGAGGCGAACCCCTGTTCCCGCCCGATCCCCGAGGGCCCGTGCGGGCGCTGCCGTCTCGCTTCCATGCGCGCCTCGCGGGACCCGCGATGGGTCGCACGGGTCTCTACGAGGCGCTGGCGGCGCTCGAGGCGCTGCCGGAGATGACCCTCGGCATCCGGCCGCTGCCCGAGACCCCGGCCTCCGTCCTGGCGCACCCGCGCGTCTTCACGGACGACCGCCCCCACGACGTCGTCCTGGCGCCCTCCTGGGTGGAGGCGTACCCTCCAGAGGTCCGTCAGGCCGGCGTGTCGGGCGTCCCGGTCGTGGGGACGCGCCGGGCCCTGGGCTGGGTGGACGGCCGGGAGCACGCCCCGGGTGACGTCGTGGCGCTGGTCGCGGCCCTCAGAGCCGGAGGATCCTGACCGCACCCCAGAGGACCAGCAGACCGACGGCGGTCCCGACGACGAGGTCGGGTACGGGCGAGCCCGTCACGAGCACACCGAGGCCCGCGAGGATGACGCCGAGGTTCGCCAGCGCGTCGGTGGTGGTGAAGATCCAGCTGGCCCGCAGGTGCACCCCACCCTCGCGGTGACGCGACAACAGCGCGACGCACGCGAGGTTCGCGGCCAGGGCGACCGCCGCCACCGCCATCATGAGCCCTTCGACGGGCTCGCTCCCGACCACGGCGCGCCGGCCGACCTCGGCGACCACGCCCACCGCGAGCAGGAGCTGGATCCACCCGCTCGTGCGTGCGGCGCGTCGCTGATCCAGGGCTCCCCGCCCGACCGCACGGAGCGCGAGCCCGTAGACCATCGCGTCGGCCAGCATGTCCAGCGAGTCTGCGATGAGCCCGGTGGACTGGGCCCGGATGCCCGCGCCGAGCTCGACGACGAACATCGCTGCGTTGATCACCAGGACCTGCTGCAGCACGACGGTCTCGTCCCCGGAGTCGTCCGGCACGGGCTCCCCGACGTCTCCCTCCTCCAGCCGCGCCCCCAGACCGAGCGGCTCGAGGTGCGCGAGCACCTCGGCGACAGGTCCCTGGTGCTCGATGGTCACGGTCCGCGCACCGAGGTCGAAGCGCATGCCCCCGATACCCTCCACCGGCGCCAGGGCCATGCGGATCAGGCGCTCTTCGGAGGGGCAGTCCATCCGCGGAACCGCGAGGCGCGACGTGGGCACGGCGGACCGCTCAGCGACGGCGGCGGAGCGCCAGGATGCCGGCGAGGCCGAGCCACGCGAACCCGCTGGAGCCCCCCGTGGAGGCGCAGAACCAGATCGCCGGGCCCGTCACCGGGTCTGCATCGGTGTCCGCGTCTGCGTCGGTATCGGCGTCTGCGTCGGTGTCCGCGTCTGCGTCGGCATCGGTGTCCGCGTCTGCATCGGCATCGGTGTCCGCGTCGGTGTCGGCATCGGTGTCCGCGTCCCCGCCGGTGTCGGCGGAACCGGTGTCCGTGTCGGCATCGGTGTCCGCGTCTGCGTCTGCGTCTGCGTCAGTGTCGGTGTCCGCATCGGCGTCGGTGTCGGTGTCGGTGTCTGCGTCGGCATCGGTGTCCGCGTCGGCATCGGCATCGGCATCGGCATCTGCGTCTGCGTCTGCGTCTGCGTCGGCATCGGTGTCCGCGTCGGCATCTGCGTCTGCGTCTGCGTCGGTGTCCGCGTCTGCATCGGCGTCCGCATCCGTGTCGCTGTCGGCGTCTGCGTCTGCGTCCGCGTCGCTGTCCGCATCTGCGTCGCTGTCGGCGTCCGCGTCTGCATCGGCGTCCGTGTCGGCGTCTCCACCGGCCGGCGGATCGATGGAGAGGGTCGCCGAGCCGCACGCGGAGTCCCCGCCGCTCAGCACGATGACGAAGTCGTCGCCCGCAGTCGCCGAGATCACGACGGAGCTCGAGCCCCCGCCCGGCTCGTCGCACGCCAGCTGCCCGCCGGTGGGGCAGGGCTGGGTCACCGCGAGCGTGGCGGGGAACCCGGAGCCGGCCGTCGAGAGCGTGTAGATGCCGGTGGTGGGGGCCTGCCAGGCGAGCAGGAGGTCGCTGTGTTGACCGGAGGGCCCGCAGGACTGGTCCACGTGGTCGAGCTGCCCGCACGTGTCGCCCGTGAACACCGCGTTCCCGACGGCCTGTCCGAGGTCCGAGCCTGGTCCGATGCAGGCGGAGGGCTCACCGCGCACGGTGAGCGTGGCCTGGCCGCAGCTCCCGTTCCAGCCGTCCACCACGAGGAGCACCTCCTCGCCCGCGGCGAGGGTCGCGGAGAGCTCCGAGAAGCCCGTGCCGGAGCCCGGGATGTCGTCGTTGCACGCCACGGCGGCGTACGTGTCGCAGCCCTCGTGGAGCGCGAGCACCGTGTCGTAGTCGGATCCGAGGGTGTCGAACGTGTAGGTCCCGGCCACAGGGGCCACGAAGCTCCGCGCGATGTCGCCTTCGGAGTTGTCGCCGGAGCAGGTCGGGAAGAACGTGTCCGGAGCGGAGCACGTGCTGCCGAGATCGACCGAGCCGAGCCCGACAGCGACCGTCTCGCAGGCGTCCACCCCGTTGCAGTCCTGGTCGATGCCGTCGACGGGGTCCGCGGCGCCGGGGTGGCGGGTGTCGTCGGTGTCGTCGCAGTCCGTGGCGATGCCCGACCCGTCGTCGTCGAGGTCGTCGTCGGGCGTGGCCGCGGAACAGTCGTCGTTCACGCCGTTGTAGGGGATCTCGGTCTCCCCGGGGTTCACGTCGGGGTTCCCGGGTGCGCAGTCGCCGTTGAGCGCCACCCGGCCGTTCGGCTGGGAGCAGGCGCTCACGGCGGGGCCCGAGCCGTAGCCGTCACCGTCGGAGTCGTTGTACCAGTTGGTGAACGTGAGCCCGTCGTCCGCGGTGCCCGAGCAGTCGTCGTCGATCCCGTTGCAGACCTCGGCCACCAGCGGAGACCGCGTGGGGTCGTCGTCGTCGCAGTCCTGACCCCGGGGCGACCCGTCGAGGTCGACGTCCACGGTGAGGAACGCCCCCGCCGCATCGCCCCCGAAGGCCCCGATGTCCGACCGCCCCCCGCCGGCGTCCTGGATGGCGGGGTCGCCGCTGTCGATGACCGGGGAGCCGGCGGCCGGAATCCATGGCCACGGGCTGCAGGGGTCGCCGCCAGGGAGCAGGGGGTCGTCGAACACCGCGTTGGAGCCGGTGGTCCCGTCGCTGTCGACCGCCATCTCGGAGCGCGAGTTGCCGTGGTAGGCGTTGTACGCGACCGTCACCGGCCCTTCGAAGTAGAAGACGTGGGCGTCGTTGTCCGCGAAGAGGTTGTTCCGCACGTCCAGGCTGGGCGAGACGGTGTTCCAGGTCTCCAGGGTGGCGCCATTGGAGACGTCGGTGTCGGTGTTGCCCACGAAGTGGTTGTTCACGACGGTGGTGTGCTCGGCAGCGCCTTCCTCGAACGAGATGCCGGAGCCCCACTGGGCCGTGTTCCCCACGAAGAGGTTGTGACGGAACACCCGGGTGCCGGGGTCTCCGGCCGCGATCCACGACGAGTAGGCCGCGCCGTCCCACGGTGAGGTGTTCTCGCAGAACTGGTTGCCGGCCACGAGGACGTCGTCGCCCTCGTGCTGCACGATGGCCCCGCCGTCGTCGTCGACCCCGCAGCGCTGGAAGAGCGAGCCGGTCACGGTGAGGTCGCCGTAGTCGTGGTGGATGCAGCCGCCCGACCATCGTGTGGTGGCGTCGTGGAAGTACGACCCCGACACGTCCAGGCTCTGGGGGGCATAGATGTGGCCGGCACCCTCCATGCCCGTGACGGACCCGAAGTGGCTCCCGACCACGACGAGGTCGGCCTCGCCGATGTCCAGCACGCCGCCCCAGCAGTCGTTGCTCAGGCACTCGAAGCCCTCGAACACGGAGCCCTCGACGTAGGTCGGGGTGCGCCAGACCGAGGCCGCGCCGCCACCACCGCTGCGGAGGGTGCCGTCGTGGAGGTGACTGTCGATGATCGTGAGGGAGCCGTTGTCGGTCCCGATCATCCCGCTGTTCGCGGAGGTGCCGTTCGCGAGCTCCGCCCGGATCAGGGTGATCTCGGCGCTCCAGCCGATGATCTTGGAGCCTCCGGACCAGGGGGCGCTGGGCAGGGTGACGGACGGGTCGGTCATGCTGACGTCGGTGAGCACGACGGACCCGTCCTGGAACAGGCAGGTGACACCGTAGTCGCCCTCGACGTCGTTGCCCGGGGCGCCTCCACGCAGGTCGACCCGCGTGACGCGGACCTCGGCACCCGGGTTCTGCGTGCGGAGGACCCGGCCCGTGCCCGCGCCGTCGAGCGTGAGATCTTCGATGACCACGGGCCCCGCGAAGCTCACGCGCGCGAGGACGCTGTCGGAGTCGCTCTCGAGGACGGTGGTGCCCGCGCCGGCCCCACGGAGCGTGAGGGGCTTGTCGATCACGAACGAGCCCACGTGGACTCCGGGGCCCACGACGATGGTGTCGCCGTTGGACGCAGCGTCGACCGCGGCCTGCACGTTGGGCTGGCCGCCTGGCACGCTGATCGTGGCGGCGAGGGCCGCAGAGAGGACGATGGGGGTCATGTCCGGAGGATACCACTCCAATCGGGGGGCCACGGCGTCGACGCCCTGCCGACCGGGTACCTCAGGTGCGGAGGGCCGCCAGCCGTGCGCGGGCCGCGGGGTCGTCGGTGCGCTGGTGTGCGGTGCGCACGGCCTCCCGCAGGCGCTCGGCGACCCGGGGCCCGGGCCCGAGGTGCCCGCTCGCCCGCAGGTCCTCCAGACGCGCGTCCACATCGGCCTCCGCGAGCTCCTCGAGCAGCTCGCGCCGACCGTCGACCTCCAGGTGGTGCCGCGTGAGCCGGAGCACCCGATCCGCCCGAGCCCGGTGGGTTCGTCGGATGGACCCGGCGAGCGCCAGCACCAGGAGCGGGAGGGCGCCGACGAGGTAGGGAAGGGCACGCAGCGCGTAGCCCGACGCGTTCTTGGTGCGGGTCCAGGTCGCGCGCTCTGCCGCCTCTCTGGCCGCGAGCCGACCGCTGGCGAGCTGGAAGGCAGCCCACTCCGCTTCCCTGAGCTTCGTCGCTGCTTCGATACGCTGGGGGATCAGGGCTGCACGGGGCGCAGGGAGGTCCAGGAGACGGTCGAGGTAGGCGTCGGCGTCCGCGGGCCTGGAGTCGTGGAGGCGCCGCGTGCCGAGCTCGAGAGGGGTGGTGATCTCCGCCCAGGTCGGGGCCCCACAGAGCGCGACACAAGAGAATGGCACCGGCGGCCGGCCGGGGTCGAGCAGCGTGAGCCCGGCGGACCCGATGGAGCCGGCGACCGTGGCGAGGAGGACCGAGACCAGGGCGACATCCCGAAGGGAGGCCCGGCCCCGTGCCGGGTGCACGAACCGGTAGACGTCCTCGTCGATCGTGCCCTGACGCACGTCCACCGAGCCCACTGCATGCCGCAGGCCTTCGAGGTCGCCCTCGTGCCCGTCGGCAACCAGGATGCGCAGCTGGGCATCCAGCGCCTGCCGATCGACCAGGGGGACGCGCGCGCCCGGGAACTCCACCGCCTCGGCACCGATCGTCACCCTCCGCATGCCCGTGCGCCGCCTGCGACGCAGGGCCAGGAGGAACGCGACCTCGGCCAGCACGATTCCGGCGAGGGCTCCCAGCACACCGGTCCCCAGCGCGCCGTCGTGGAGGGCACGCAGGAGCCGGTGGAGGCGGATGGCGTCCCGATCGGCCGCCGCCAGGCGCTCGCGGGCCTCCACGAACGCCTCCCACTCGCCGGGCCGCACCAGCCGTCCCGAGATGGGGAGCACGAGCGACGGGCGGCTCTCCAGCCACGCCTCCGGGGTGTCGAGGGTCGTGGGGGGCAACCAGCGCCCGAGGTCCCCCTGTCGGATCGGCGCCCAGGCGGGCTCCGAGCAGACGGGCTTGCCCTGCGCACACGCGGCGCTCAGGGGCTCGGTGCTGGCGACCGGGAGCACCATGAGGGCCAGGAGCACCATGACGACGCAGACGGCCACGGCGGCCCGAACAGCCTTCTCCGTGCCTGTGGGGTCACCCTGGCCGGGATGCACGAAGACGAACATCTCCCCCTGCATGCCGACCCCCTGTGCTTGCATACCACGGTCAGGGACGCGGCAGGGCCAGGAGCCAGTCCGCGAACGTCCCGTCGCCTTCGCACATGCCGTCGTGCCAGGCGCGCACCAGCCCGAGCTGGTGCAGCCCTTCGACGTCTCCGGCTGCGGTGAGCCGGGCCTCCGCCTCCTCGAGCACGGAGGGATCGACGGTGCCCTGGAACACCATCACACGCCCCAGCATCCCGTCGTCACCGACCGAACGGAGCTCCCGGACAGCGACCCCGTACGCCGGCCTCCCTGCGAGATGCTCCACACGCGCGAGCTCGGCGCGCACCCACGCCGCCCAGCGGGTGTTCCCGGCCACCACGGCATCCTGCTGGGCCCTCTGGAAGCCCGCTCGTGCGGCGGCCAGGCGACCCTCCGCGAGATCCAGGTCCGCCAGGCAGGTCCGCGTGCTCGCCGCACACCAGCGGTCGCCCAGCGCCTCCTGCTCGGCGAGCGCCTCCCGCCACGCGGCTGTGGCGCCTCTCCGGTCGCCCCGCGCCATCCGGACGTTGCCGAGACCCGCCAGCGCGATGGCGGACCAGCGGCGGTCGCCCACGGCGAGCAGCTCGGCCGACGCGGCCTCGTAGCAGACCCCGGCGGCGTCGAGGTCGCGCTCGCCGAGGGCCGCGGCCCCCAGGTTCACGAGGACGTTGCCGAGCTTGCGTCGGTCGCCGATGGCCTCCAGGAGCGGCCGGGCCTCCTCGAGGGCTTCCCGGGCCTCCCGGTTGCGACCCCCGTTGAGGTGGAGGTGTCCGAGGTCCGAGAGGGCCGCGGCCAGGAACCGCGTGACCCCGAGCTCCCGGGCCTCCCGCGCGACCGCCGTGTACGCCTCGCGCGCCACCTCGACGTTCCCCGCGAGCCAGTGGGCCTGCCCGAGGTCCAGCCGGATGGGGAGGGCCGCCAGCGCGTAGGTCTCCAGGGCGAGGGCGCGCTCGTAGGCCTGCACGGCACCGGGGAAGTCGCCGGTCGTCTGCAGCACGATGCCGAGCACGGCATGCGTCCGGGACCGCTCCTCGCCCCGACCCACCTCGTCATCGAGGGCGGTCCGCACGGTCGGCAGGGCCTGTCGATCGCCCAGGGTGAGCTGGACGGTCGCCAGCTCCACGCGGAGCTCGGGCCGCTCGGGAGCCGCGGCCACGGCGTCCTCGAAGTGCTCCAGAGCGGCATGGGTACGACCCTGTGCGCGCCGGGTCTGCCCGAGCGCGAGCAGGGCGTCCGCGGAGCCCGGCCTGCCGCGCAGCACCCGGTCGCGAAGCTCTGCGGCCTGATCCATGCGCCCGAGGTCGTTGGCGAGGGCCCCGAGGGACTCGGCCGCCAGCAGTGCGCGGCGCTCGTCCCCGTGGGCATCCACGAGGTGCAGCAGCCCCTCGAAGCCCGTGTGGGCGTCCTCCAGGCGTCCTGCCCTCCAGGCGGCCCGCGCTGCCGTCAGCCCCGCAGTCCAGGCGGCCTGGAGGGCCTCGGCACCGAGGTCACCCGACGGCAGCGCCAGGGTCGCGAGGCGCGGCATGCGGTCAGTGGAGATCGGAGACGGTCGTGGGTGCGGGGGTGGCGAGCGGATCACGAGGACCTCGAGCAGCGGCCAGTCCCTCGCCTCCAGGGCGGCGACGATGGGTGCCAGGTCCCGTACGTGACCGCCGAGGTTCAGGGTCAGCCGCCGGACGTAGCGGGCCGACGGGTGCCCGAAGACCCGCGCCAGCACCTCGCCCATCGCCCTCAAGGGCTCGCGCCAGGTGAGCGTGAGCCCCGCCCACCAGCCGTGGGCCCAGCGGGCGTCCAGCACGAGCTCGGGCACGTCCGGCACCAGCCCGTGCTGGTCGATCAGCGCCCGTCGACGTGCGCGCAGGTCCCGCCCGGTCGGGCCCCACGGCGAGCGCCTGAGGGCCGCGTCGAGGGCGTAGAGGTCCCCGCGCGGGTCGCCGCGCTGGAGCAGGGCGTCGGCGAGCACGGCCCACGCTGCGGGGTCGTCCGGGGTCTGCAGGACCTGCGTGTCGTCGACGGGGGCCAGGGTCACCTCACGGGGCGAAGCGACCGATCTGTACCCTGCTGATCCCCGCGCCGGGCACCACGACGTAGCCCTGATCGTCGATCCGCACGTCTCCCGCGTTGCTGCCGAGCAGCGACGTGGTCCAACGCTGGGCCAGGGTGGGGAAGTACGCTGTGAGGCGCGGCGGGCCGGACGAGCCGTTCGCGGAGACGTACACCTGTCCGGTCGGCGCGACGGCGATCCCCGCCCCGCTGTCGGCTCCACCCAGGTCGACCACGGTGGATCCGAGGTACCCACCCACGGTGTCGAACCGCCCGACCCAGGCGTCGGAGGTCGCGGACGGACCGCGCGCCCCGGTGACGTAGATCTCGCCGAGCCCGCTCACGGCCACCGCTTCGCACGTCTCGTCCACGCCGGAGTCCCAGGTGTGCGCCCAGAGCTTCGCGCCCGTGGCGTCGAGCTCCATGAGCCAGATGTCGCGCGTGGCGCGCTGCACGGTACCGCAGGCGACGAAGTGCCCCGAGAGCTCCCGCGCGAGCGAGCCACCCGGGAGCACGCCTGCCATGGGCTCCGTGTGGGGCGTGGAGATCAGGCCGGTCGTGCCGTAGCGATCGATCCGCACGCTGTCCGTCTGCACGGCGAGCACCCACCCCTCGTCCGAAGGGTCCACCGCGAGCCCGTACGCGCCCTGGCTCGCGAAGGTCACGGTCCAGTCCGGGGTGAACGAGGATCCGTAGCGCTCGACCAGCGCGAGCCCGCCCTCCTGCTCGCCGGCTGCGTAGGCACCGAACGTGCTCGTCGCTCCGACCGCGTGGTACCAGGACAGCGGACCGGACGGCCAGTCCGTGTCCGTGCTGTCCACGAACCCTCCCCCCAGGACGAACGCGCCGAGGTAGGCGACATTCGCGTCCCCGGAGCCACTCTCGTCCACGCTGGACGCCAGGAACGCGTACCCGGACGGGTCGAGCGCGAGGTGGGTGTCCGCGACCTCACCCCCCACGAACCGGTTGGTGAACCACACCATCTCGCCCGGGGCGGGCACGAGGTCTCCGCAGGGCTCCGGGTCGCACGGGCCCGGACCGGTCGCCACGGCGATGGTGCCGGTGTTCTGGCCGCCGCGCCCGTCCGTCGCGGTGACCCGGATCTCGCAGTCGTCGCCGGGCGGTACGTCGACGAGGGTGAAGGAGGGGTCCTCGAGGGTGGGATTGTCGAAGAAGCCCTCGCAGGGCCAGAGCACCTCCCAGTCGTAGAGGAGGCCGTCCCCATCGGGATCGACGACCGTGGCGTCCAGGTAGGTGGTGTCGTCGATGTCGATCTGCGTGGGCTCCGGGAGGATGGAGATGAGCTCCGGCGACCCGTTGAGGTCGACGTTCACGAAGGCAGCACCCATGCCGGTGCCCACCTGGACGACGATGTCGAGGGTGGCCGTCGCTCCGCTCGGGTCGGAGGCCGCCACGCGCAGGGGCACGCTCCCCGTGGAGTTGGGTGCCGTCCAGACCACGCTGGGGGAGGTGGGGTCGTCGAAGGACCCCGAGGGGGCGCTCCAGGCCCAGTCGAGCGGCTCGCTGTCGGGGTCCTCGGCCGTGACCGTGAACGACACCGTCTGGCCGGGCTCGACGGTGTAGGCGGACGCGGTGATGCCCGTCATCCGGGGCGCGCTGTTGAACCAGGGTGCGGGCGGGGTGGTCTCCTCCAGGAAGAGGGTGACCAGCGCCGTCTGGTCGGCCACGATGGTCACCGGGAAGGCCTCCCCCGAGTAGATGACGCTGGTGGCGTCCCACGCGTCTGCAGCGAACGTTCGGCCCGTCCCCGCCGGGAGATCCGCGATGGTGGTGGACCACCCGGACGTCGCGTCGCCCGGGATGTCCTGGACGATCGACGGAGTGATGTCGGTCGCGGAGATGGTGAGCTCGATGCGTGTCACATCGGCGGGCGAGCGGGCGAGCACCAGGGCGCTGCCCATGGGGGCCGTGGAGTCGGAGGTGCAGCCCGCCAGCAGGGCGAGCGCGAGGATCGAGGGGCGCATCAGGGGCCTCCTGTCGAGGGGGTGAGCGGGGGACCGGTGGTGATCTGCACGGCACCCGTGGCCTCGCCGCCGCGGTCGTCGGAGACGCGGACGGTGAGCACGCAGAGGTCGTCGGCAGGTCGGGAGTCGAGGGTGAACACGGGGTCCGGGAGCTCCGGGTCGTCGAAGGAGCCGTCGCAGCCCGCGGTCCATGCGTAGGCGAGCGGGTCGCCGTCGGGGTCCCAGGCGTCCACGTACAGGCCGGTGCTCTCGCCGGCGTCGATGCGCGAGGGGTCCGGCAGGACGGTCTCGATCACGGGGTGGGAGCCGAGGGTGACCTCCACGCCGGCCTCGCCGACCTCGTCGCGGCAGGCACGGCAACCCCCGAGCGCGACGAGCGCCGCGAAGGCGACGAGCCGGATGGGCGGGTGGGGCATTCCTTCCTCCGCCCGCCGACACAGCAAGGCCCGTGCCGGCCCCGACCGACCGGTCTGTGCGGGCGGAGACCGATCGGACTGTGCGTTCCCGCCACCCCTGTGGGTGTGGGAATGCCCAGCCAACGCCGACTCCACGCCTCCATGCGCGGTGGGGCCTGGCACGGCGCCTGCAAGCTCGCGCACAGGAGGTCTCGTGCGTCTCGTCGCGATCCCGCTCTTCGCAGCCTGTCTCGGGGTTCCGGATGCCCACGCGGTGTCCGGGGCCCACCCTCCAGCCATCTCGACCTGGGACACCCGGTCGTCGAGCGTCGTCCTCGGCTACCAGGAGTCGTTCGGGCTCGGTGGAACCCTGCGTTCCGCGACGTACAGCTCGAACTTCACGTCGTCCAGCGGGCGGCTCTCCTCGCAGTTCGCGCTGCACTACCTGGCGTACGGTCTCGACGACTGGCCGTCCGTGGCCCACGGCGCGGGCGGGAGCGCCATCACCCTCCACCAGTGGCCGTTGATCGGGGATCTGCGGGACGGGCCCGCCGACCTGGCGCTCGCCGTGTACGGAGGTCCGGCGGCGGCCCTCGTGATGAACGGTCGCGACAACCTCGCCATGGTGCCCGTCCCGTTGGGGCTCGGCGTCCCGATCAGCCCGTTCCACGAGCTCACCCTCACACCGTGGGCCGAGGTGGCGCCCACCCTCGAGGTGATCTCACGCATCGAGGAGGTGGACATCCAGGTCGAGGACGGCGTGCCCGTGGACGTCCAGCAGACCCTGGAGTCCGCCCTGGGCCTCCACGTGGGGATGCGTGTCCCAGCGCGTGGCGGGGTGGACCTGAACGTGCACGCCGGGCGGGTCGACTTCGCCGCGCGGATCGGTCTGTCCAGCCTGATCGACGAGCGCGGCGCGCGCCCGGTGGGCTCCATCGGACTGGGAGTCACGGTGCACTGGGATCACCCCGCGGCCGGTGCGGGTGGGTGCCCGCCGTGTCCAGGGGAGGGGGGGGCGTGAGGTAGGCTGGGACATGCCGTCCGATCCCCTCGACGCTGTCCGCAAGGCCCTCGCTGCCGGGCGCCTCACCGTGGCCATGGAGCATCTGTCCGCCGTCTGGGCGGAGGTCCGCGACCCCGACGTCGCGTCCGCCCTGGAGCGGCTCGGCGACGGGCTCGCCGCGATCCGGGAGCCCATCGCGCCCTCCCAGCAGGGCTGGCTCGAGCGGGAGGCGGAAGGGAACCCCGCGGACACGGCCCAGCTCGCGCGTGACCTGCACCTCGGCGAGCCCGGGGCCGACCGGCTGAAGGAACGAGGGCAGCTCCTCGCGCAGCGCACCCCGGATCCGCGGACGTTCGCGGTGATGCTCGAGAGGGTCCACCGCCTGCCGTACGAGGGGCATGGGGCGATGTTCCAGAAGATCCTGGAGCGCCACGTCGACCCGCGGGCCTCCTTCACGCTCCCGCCCACCGAGCGGCAGTGGGGCCGGGATGGCTGGCAGAAGCGTCTCGATCGCGCGGCGAAGCTCGCAGCGCGCCTGCCTGCGGGACCCATCCCCGGTGCCGCGGACCTCCGGGCCCTCGTGGACGCGGCCCTGGCCGGTCCCCGCGAACGTTGGCTGGAGACGCGGGCGCCCCTCGACGACGCCGTGATGGCGGACCTGATGCGGGCCGTGGTGGCGGGGGAGCCCGACGCGCGGCTCGTGTTCGCCGATCGCATCGCGGAGCACGACCCCGACCGGGCGACCTTCATCCAGCTCCAGCTCGCGGCGTCCGAGGGCGATCTCCCGGCGCGCCAGCGAAAGGCCCTCGCGGCCCTGACGAAGCGGCAGCTCGACCTGCTCGGGCCCCTCTCGAAGGCGGTCAGCAAGAGCGGGCTCGGGGTGCGGGGGGGCTTCCTCGATGCCGCCAACGTCATCACCGCCTCGGATGCCGCGGCCCGGGAGCTCGGCGACGAGCCGTCCTGGGGCACGGCCCGCGCACTCTGGGCGAAGCACGTGGCCTTCTACGAGGGCGCGGGCGTGTCGGGCCTCTACAGCGCCGGATGCGCGATGCTGCCGGACGACGGAGGCTGGTGGTGGAGCCACCGGGGCGGGCAGCCGCTCGAGCTCCCGCAGGTCCGGGGTCTCTCCCGCGGAGGGCCCTGGCCCTTCGAGGTGCTCCAGGTCAGGTCCAATGCCTCCACCGCCGACGACGTGGTCGCGGTCGCACGCGAGCTCCGGTGCCCACGCCTCCACACGCTGGCGGCCATCGGGCAGGCCCTTCCGGTGGCCCTCGCGGCGACGCTGGGCGTCCGGGAGGTGGTCCTGCGCCCCCACGCGTACGACCTCGCGCGCCTGCAGGAGGCCCCGACGGTGACCACGATCCACGTCGAGGACGTCTACCGCCTGGTCCGCGACCAGCAGGGCTGGGCGATCCACTTCCCACCAGGCTTCCGCGAGCAGATCGACGCCTCGGGCTACCTCCGGAAGCACGTGGCGCAGATCGAGCTCGATCTGCGCGGGATGGGCGCGCGCTTCCGGGGCTGAGCGAGCGCTCACATCGCTCCCGCACGGTGGTTCCCGGGGTTACACGTGGCCATGGACACGTCCCCCGCCGCGACCGAGATCCAGCAGCTCCGCGACCGCCTGGAAGCGCTCCAGCAGGAGTACGACGACCTGGCGACGATCCACGAGATCACCCTCGAGCACAGCAACGACATCGAGATGGAGCTCGACAAGCGCAACGCGCTGCTCCACGAGGTGTTCGGCCGGTACATGACGAGCGAGGTGCTCGACACGCTTCTCGACCAGCCCGACAACGTCGCCCTCGGAGGCGAACGTCGCCGCGTGACGATCCTGATGAGCGACCTGCGCGGGTTCACGCCCATGTGCGAGCGCCTGGAGCCCGAGCAGGTCGTGAGCCTGCTGAACATCCACCTCGGACGGATGGCCGAGGTGATCAGCGACCACGGCGGGTGGGTGAACGAGTTCATCGGTGACGGGATCCTGGCGGTCTTCGGCGCTCCTCTGGACGAGGACCGGATGGCCGACCGCGCCGTCGCGTGCGGGCTCTCCATGCAGATCGCCATGGAGGACGTGCACCGGCTCTGCCGGGAGGCCGGGCTGCCCGCGGTGGAGATGGGGGTGGGGATCCACACCGGCGAGTGCGTCGTGGGCAGCGTGGGGTCCTCCCAGCGCGCGAAGTTCGGGCTGGTGGGGAGTGCGGTGAACCTCACGAGCCGCATCGAGTCGTACACCGTGGGCGGGCAGGTGCTCGTGAGCGGAGCCACGCGGTCCGACCTCGACGCGGAGCCCGTCATCGCGGGCTCGTTCGAGGTCCAGCCCAAGGGCGTGCGCGGCACCGTCCTCATCCACGATGTCGTGGGCTACGGGCCCCTCCGGCTGAGCACGGCCGTGAACGACCTCGTGCCCCTCGAGCAGCCCGTGCAGCTCGGCATGAGCGTGGTGGACGGGAAGGACGCCACCGGCACCGGCGTGTTCGTGGAGCTCGTCGCGCTGTGCGACGGCATGGCGGCCATCCGCACGATGTTCGCCGCGCCCGCCGTGCGCTCCAATGTGAAGCTGTGGTGGCTGGGCACGATGGACAGCGGGGAGACGTACGCGAAGGTCGTCCAGAGTGAAGGAGACCTCGCCACGATCCGCTTCACCGCGATCTCCCCCGGAGACGCCGTTCGCTTCGACGCGCTCCCGCGGGCATCGCAGATCTGACGCGGTCGCGCGAAATCTGGTAGGGTCGTCGGCCGATAGGACCCCCCGTGGACGCTACCCTTCTCAACATCCTCGCCCTGTACGCGGGCATCGTCGTGGTGAACGTCGTGCTCGCGGGCCTCCAGTACTGGCGGAACCGCAGCCGCCTCTACCGTGCCGTGTTCCTCCTCTGGGTGGGCACCGCCTTCGCGTTCTTCGCGCAGGGCGCGTTCTCCACCGGCGAGCACGCCATCGCGTTCGGCTTCAACTTCGTCATCTTCATCAACGGTGCGCTCGCCTACCTGATCACGCAGGTGCTCGGCCTGCAGTTCCCCTGGAGGGTGAACGGCGGCGTGTTCTTCGCGAGCATGCTCGCGGGGCTCATCGTGGCGCTGGCCGGTGGGGGCTTCACCGCCATCACCATCCCGCTCGTGGTGGGCGTGTGCTTCCCGCTCTACCACGTGGGCTACCAGGTTCTCTCCGAGATCGGATGGAACAACCTCACCTTCAGCCAGCGTGGGCTCCTGGTGAGCAGCCTGTTCTTCGTGCTCCACACGATGGACTACCCGTGGTTCCGGCCCATCGAGGCCCTCGCGCCGCTCGGGTTCACCCTGGCCATCCTCTGCGTCTTCGGGCTGTCGGTGTTCGCGCCGGCCGTGGTGCTCGAGATCCTGGCGCGCCGGGAGGCCCGCAGCCAGGCGGAGCTCGAGGTGGCCCACCGCATCCAGATGGAGATCCTGCCCAAGCAGCCGGAGCTCGACGACCTGGAGCTCGCGTGCTTCATGAAGCCCGCGGACGAGGTGGGTGGCGACTACTACGACATCTTCCGCGCGGGCGACTTCAGCTGGATCCTGCTGGGCGACGTCACGGGCCACGGGCTCTCGAGCGGGCTCGTGATGCTGATGGCCCAGAGCATCATCAGCTCCATCCTGCACACCCGCACCGACATCACGCCCAGCGAGCTCGCGTACCTCGCGAACACCATCCTCCACAAGAACCTGCGCCGCCTCTCGGAGGACCGCCACATGACGCTCGTGGCCCTCTGCAGGCACGGGCAGGAGAACCGCTTCGTCTACTCGGGCTCCCACGACGACCTGTACGTCTTCCGTGCCGCCACGGGCGAGGTGGAGGTGGTGAGCGTGGAGGAAGCGCCCCACGGGCTCGGCTTCCTCGACGACTTCGAGCGCGAGGAGTGGACCGAGAACACCCTGGCCCTCGAGAAGGACGACGTGCTGCTCCTCGGCACGGACGGCATCACCGAGGCCGCCGCGGGCGGGGAGTACGACCGGGGCATGTTCACGGAGGACCGCGTGATCGCCTTCCTCAAGGAGAACGCCCGGAAGCCCGTCGACGAGATCCGGGAGCGCCTCGTGGCCGAGCTCGACCGGTTCACCGGTGGGGTCTTCCACGACGACGTCACGTTCCTCGTCGTTCGGGCCACGGCGTGAGCACCCTCGCAGCCCTGGAGCAGATGCTCGACACGGGCGAGCGCGAGCTGCTCGTGTTCGAGCTCGGACCCGGCGAGCGCCCGCGGCTCGCGTCCCTCGCCTGGACCGACGGGCTCGACGTCGTGGACTCCATCGACCAGCAGCTCGAGGAGTGGGTGCGCACCGCGCTGCCGGGTGAGCCCCGTGGCGGCACGGCGCACCAGGAGGCCATCGCGCGCGAGAAGGGCGCAGACCCCGACACGTACGGCGCCTGGGTGTACTTCCCGTGGCGCGGGCTCATCACGCGGCTCCTGCCGCGGGAGCGCTTCCGCGAGGTCCGCACCAACCGGAACCGCACCAAGATCACGGACGCCCAGCAGCGCATGCTGCTCGAGCGTCGCATCGGGGTCGTGGGGCTGTCCGTGGGCCACGCCTCCGCCCTCGTGCTCGCGCAGGAGGGGCTCTGCGCGGAGCTCCGCATCGCGGACTTCGATGTCATCGAGCTCTCGAACCTCAACCGCCTGCGGACGTCGCTGGCCCACCTCGGGTGCTCCAAGCTCGAGGTCACCCGGCGGGAGGTCGCCGAGATCGACCCCTGGATCAAGGTGGTCCCTTTCGCCGACGGCATCCGCGACCACAACGTGGAGGACTTCCTGGTCGGCGGCACCGGGAAGCTCGACCTCCTGGTGGAGGAGTGCGACACCCTGCCCATGAAGCTCGCCATCCGCGAGCGCTGCCGGGCCCACCGCATCCCCGTGGTGATGGACACCAACGACCGTGGGCTGCTCGACGTCGAGCTGTTCGACCGCGAGCCTGCCCGGCCCGTCCTGCACGGGCTGTTCGGCGACGTGGACGCCGCCGCGGCCGCCACTCTGCCTCCCGAGCAGCGCATGGCGCTGTTCCTCGCGTTCTTCGGTGGCGCCGAGAAGCTCTCGCCCGCCCTGCGGGAGTCGCTGGAGCGCATCGGCCGCGACCTGGTCAGCTACCCGCAGCTCTCGAGCGACGTCCACCTCGGGGCAGCCCTCGTGGCCAACGCCGCCCGGCGCGTCCTGCTCGGCGAGCTGGCACGCTCGGGTCGCTACCGTATCGATCTCGACGAGCTCGTCGCCGACGGCAGGAGTGTGCTGTGACCACCGTACCCGCACCCACGCGCACCACCCTGGCCACGCCGTCCACGCTCACCCTCCGCCTGGCTACGTCGACCGGCGACCGGATGCGCGCGGAGTACCTGATCTCGGACGTCTACAACCAGCACTACGACATCGTGTTCAGCCGCGATCTCGTGGACCTGGACGCCCGCATCGAGCCCTACCCGGACGACTACCTCCTGGCCTACCGGTCCGGTCAGCTCGTCGCGGTGGCCGGTCTCTACGTCCACCACACCTACGTGCAGCAGTTCGGTGGGGTCACGCGCGAGGACATCGAACGCGAGCTCGAGAAGGCCGGCCAGCTCGGCGCCTACGACCCCGACGTCGCGGTGGAGATCACCAAGCTCACCGTACGGCCGGAGTACACCGGCGAGCGGATCGGCATGCACATCTTCCAGGCCGCCCACTCCGCGTCCTTCCTGACCCGCGAGGACCGGCGCCCCGTGCTGCTCGTCTGCGCGAACCAGCGGGTGTTCGATCACCTCCACACGCCGGCCGGGATCACCACCCGCTTCCTGCGGGAGTTCCCGGACTACGCGGTACACGATCAATACCGGTCCCCCGACAACCCCATGTCCAGCCGCCTGATCATCCCCGAGCTGGACATTCCCCGCGAATGGTGGGAAAACCCTCTTCCCCGGACCGTCGGCCTCGGGACGCGGACGGAAGGGGACCCGGCTGCAACGGAGGACGCTTGAGCGTCGAGTACACCTTCGGCACCTACGACGAAGACTCGGACCTGCCTTCCATCTCCGAGTTCGAGGTGCGGTTCATGCCCCTCGATCTCGTGGCGCACTGGCGTCGCTGTGGGATGACTGCGGACTTCCTCGCGTACTTCCTGTCGCACGCCTTCCGCAACCCGGACTCCGCGCTCGGCACCCTCTCCACGGTGATCAACGAGCTGCTCGAGAACGCGGTGAAGTTCAGCGCAGACAAGCGGGTGCCGGTGGTGCTCTCGCTCTCGCACTTCGGCGAGGTCATCGGCATCACGGCCACGAACACCTGCCGTGACGCCCACGCCGAGCGGTTCGCCGGGTTCCTGGAGCGCCTGCGCACCGAGGACATCGACGACCTCTTCGTCTCCCAGATCGAGCACAACGCCGAGTCCGCGCAGGGCGAGTCGGGTCTCGGCATCATCACGATGGTGAAGGACTACGGCGCCTCGCTGGCGGTCCGCATCACACCCGCGGAGGGCGGGGAGGGGCACGACGTCGTCGTTCGCGTCGTGCTCAACGCAGAGGAGCTCGACAGGGCATGAACATCGAGACCGACGACTTCGCGGTGAGCATCGAAGGCGACCGTTCGCGGCTCGTGGGCGTCCTGCGCCTCGCTACGCCCGCCGCGTACAAGAAGATCTTCGACCCCCTCACCGACGCCCTCACGGCGAACGACGCCTTCACGGTGGACATCGTGGAGGTGAAGTTCATGAACAGCTCGGGCATCACGGCCCTCTCGCGGCTCGTGCTCGCTGCGCGTCAGCAGGACAAGCCGCTGACCATCCTCGGCACGGAGGCCGTGGCCTGGCAGAAGAAGACGATCACCAGCCTCAAGCGCCTGCACAAGAAGCTGACGGTCGAGCTCAGCTGACGAGCACGGTGTCCAGCGGGCGTCGCCGCGACCTGCCGAGGGGCGGTCCGCTCTCGACGCCCACCCGGAAGAGGATGCCGAGCGTGCGGTCCTTCGCCGCGGGGAACAGGGCGTAGAAGGGGTCCTTCAGCGTGCGGAGGTGGGCGGCCTGCTCGGGCAGGAAGCCCTCCGGCTCGCGCTCGACCTTGGTGAGGTACTGGGCCAGACCGCCGATGGGCTGCATGGCCATGCCGTCTGCGGCGGCCTGCAGCCAGATGCGCTGGAGCGCGCGTCCACTCGCGACGTACCCAGCCGTGTCGGGGGTGTCGGCCGTGATCAGGCCCACGGCGGCCGAGGCCCGGGCGGCGTCGCCGCTGCCCTTCGCGAACCCCTTCGCGAGCCCGATGGCGTTGAGCACGCGGGCGACGGGCCACTTGCCGACGAGCCGGAGGAACAGGCCGGCCGCACCGGGCAGCTCGAGGCTCGCGAGGTCCAGCCCGTCGCCGCGGTCCGCCTCGGCGGCGCTGAGCCGGAAGATGTCGAACAGCTCGGCGTGCAGGGGCTGGTGGGACATCCGGATCCAGTCGTTGTCCGCGATGAGGGACCCCACCCGGTCGCGCTCGCCGTCCTCGTGCAGGAGGTCGACCCGCGCGCCCACGGCGGCCGCGGCGGACTCCAGCCGACCCGCGACGTCGTCCGCCATACGCTCGGTGGCGTAGGGCTTGCGGTTGGTACACCGACGGTCGATGACGTCCGCGAGGGGGTCCTTCTCGCCGCCCTCCGCGAACGTGACGATGGCGATGCGCTCGCCGTGGGCGGACGGCTGCCGGTCGACGGTGACGCTCGCGGTGTGCCCCTGTGCGCTCGCGGCCACGACGATGTTCTCGACGGCGCACCCGATTCCGATGAGCGAGAACATGTCGTCCACGTCGGTGGGCAGGCGGCCTTCGCGGGGCAGGTGGACGTGCAGGGCGCCGTCGACGGCCTCGAACCGCCACGCCTGGAGGTTGTCGGGCGAGGCGGCCTTGTGACCGGCCTGGGCGAGGGTACGGAAGAGTTCGGGGTCGAGCACGGGGCCTCCGGAGCACGCATCCTACGACCGCCAGCGCCGGCGCGCACGTGGGAGTGGCGAGTGTGGCGGGATAGGGGAGTCCGATGCTCTCGTTCGTCCTGACGTCTGTCCTCGCGGCGCCCATCGACCCGTCTCCGGCGCGCCAGGTGCCAGATGGCGCGGAGGTCGCAGGTGCGGTCCGCTGGGAGATGATGGTGGGGGAATGGCATGGGCGCTGCGCCGCGCGGGTGTCGGTGGCCCCCGAGGGCATGCCGGTCGACGTGGAACCCGTGGATTGTCCGGAGGGTACCGTGTACGAGCGCCGGCTCCTGATGCGCTGGCGCTGGGCACCTCGCGAGGGCCAGGTCGTCGAGGAGGACGTCGTCCTGGTCGGCCTTCCTGCCCCGCGGGCGCCTCGCCCCACGGGCCCCGTGCAGCCTGCAGCGCCGGCACCCGTACCCGAACCCGCACCGGTACCGGAGCCCTTGCGCCGACGCGGTTCCACCCCGCCGGGCCCGGCGGTCACCGCCTTGCGACGGAAGCTGCCGTCCTGGCCCGACGGGTTGGCCCGCTTCAGCACGACCTGCGTGGCCCACGTCACGGTGAACGAAGGCGTGCCGTTCGACCTCGCGGTCTCTCGATGCGAGCCGGAGCTGGCCGACGCGGTCGCGGCGGCGTTCTCGGAGTGGCGTTGGTCCGAGGACACCGGCCCGGTGCTGTACAGGATCGTGGTGCGCTTCCATCCCGACCACCCGGAGGCCTCGCTGGAGTAGAGCGGTGGGCGAAAGTCTGGGATCCAGGCTTTCTGCGGGGTTGCCGTGAACGCGATCACCGCCGCCGTGAACAGCCAGGCCGCGGGGCCGTCATGGACCACGCCGCGCCCGTGGCCTGCGACCGGGGTTCACGCCCCCTGTGACGTGGCCGAACATCGGCGTGGACTGTTCCGTACGACCTTCACGGTGCCCTGAACGCCGGCTGGGTGATTGCACCCAGATCAGCGTGTGAATTCGGACATCGAGGGGGACGGGAGCCGCGCACGTGGGCTCGCGCGCTGGCTCGTGGATTGCAGCCGACCTCCGGTGGAGGTCTCTTGCGCGCTCTACCCCTCGTCTCGCTCGTCCTGTTGATGGCCTGCAAGGGCCGTGCGCCCATCGAGCCCACCGAGACGGACGCCGACACCGACACCGACACCGACGCGGACACGGACGCGGACACGGACGCCGACACCGATTCGGACACGGACGCCGACACGGACGCCGACACGGACGCC
>JACKEQ010000110.1 GCA_020632885.1 Alphaproteobacteria bacterium
GGCTCGGGGCGACCGGCACGCTGGTGGGGTTGCTGGGTGTGGTGATCTGGGTCTTGCTGCCGGTCTCGGCCCTGTGTCTGATCGGGGCGCTCGTGGCCGGCGCTCGTGCGCTCGTGCTCCCGCATCGGGTGGCGACCTGGAACCGCCGCGAGCTGGACCCGGAGGAGCCGTGACCGTCGACATCGACCGCTGGGTGGACCGCGACCTCGGGGCCGCCGCGCGCGACCTGCTACCGGCCTTCGAGGTCGACGATCTCGTCGCGCAGGCCGAGGAGGTGCTGCGCGCGTCGGGGAGCCGTACGCCCGTGCTGGTGGGCGCGAACGGCGTCGGCAAGACCGCGATCATCCACGAGCTGGTGCGACGAGCCCACGTCGGCACGGGCGTCCCGCTGCTGCGGCAGGCGCGGGTCCTGCAGTTCTCGATGCGCGCGATCTCGGCGCGGTTCAAGGAGAAGTCGGACGGCGCCAACTTCTTCGGCGAGCTGGTGTCCGCCATCCTCGCGTCGCCCGACCCGATCGTCCCGTTCTTCAAGGACATCCACCTGGCCTACGTCCTGGACTGGGAGCCCTCGCTGCACCGGCTCCTGTCCTCGCTCCCGCACGGCGCGCTCGGCGAGGGCCTGCCGCGCGAGCTCGATCAGCTCGTCGACTACTGGTCGGACCTGTCCGAGCACCTGGTGCCCATCCCGATCGAGGAGCCGCCGACGGACAAGGTGCGGGCGATCGTGGCGCGGTGGTGCGAGCACCAGCAGGGTCGCGGACGGACGTTCCGACCCGAGGCCCAGCGGGGGGCGATCGAGCTCACGGCGCGGTTCATGGGCGACCGTCCGTTCCCGCGCAAGGTGCTGGAGCTGCTGCGCCAGACCGCGGACTTCACCCCGGCCGAGGATGGAGAGCCGCGCCCGGTCACGCTCCGTGACGTGGTGCGTCGCTTCGGGCAGCTCACGCGGGTCCCGGAGCGCCTGGTGGATCCGGACCACCAGCTGGACCTCGCCGAGGTCCACGACTTCGTCGCGCAGCGCCTGCTCGGGCAGGACGAGGCGGTGGACGCGGTCGTCCGGATGATCGCGCTGATGAAGGCGGGGCTCGCCGACCTCCGCAGGCCGTTCGGGACCTTCCTGTTCGTCGGCCCCACGGGCGTCGGCAAGACCTTCTGCGCGCAGCTGCTCGCCGAGTACCTGTTCGGCGACGCCCACCGGCTGCTCCGCCTCAACCTCGCGGACTACGGCGAGGCCTACCACGTGGCCGTGCTCTTCGGCGATCCGCACGGCCACTCGCCGAACGACCAGCGGGGCCTGCTGACCCGCAGGTTGGCGGGCAACCCGTTCGGGGTGCTCCTGCTGGACGAGTTCGAGAAGGCCCACCCCAAGGTGCACGACGCCTTCCTGCAGCTCGTCGACGAGGGCCGCTTCATCAACGGCCGCAGCGAGGTCGTCAGCGTCGCCTCCCTCATCGTCATCGCGACGAGCAACGCCGGCGCCGAGGTGTACCGCGAGACGGGCCTCGGCTTCGAGCGCCGCACCTCGGTCACGGACCTCGATCGGGAGCTCGATCGGCGGCTGCACCGGCAGTTCCGGTTCGAGCTGCTCAACCGGTTCGACCGCGTCGTCCACTTCCACCCGCTCGACCGCCACCACATCCGGGCCATCGCGAAGCGGGAGCTGACCGACCTCGGGCACCGCGAGGGACTCCAGATGCGCCAGCTGCAGCTGGAGATCGACGCGGAGGTCCTCGACTGGCTGGTCGCCCACGGGTGGCACCCGCACTACGGCGCCCGGTTCCTCCGCCGGGAGATCGAGCGCAGCGTGGCGGGGACCCTCGCCGAGTTCGTCGTCCGCGAGCACCCTCCGCGGAGCACTCGGGTCGCCCTGGGCGTACGCCACGGGCGCATCGAGGCGCGCACGGTGGCGCTGCCGCCGGCCCCGAGGCTCCTGGTCCCGGGGACCCAGGGGCGCCCGGACGCGCAGGTCGACGCGGACCAGCTGCTCGTCCAGGCCCGGGACTGGGTCGAGCGCTTCGCGCCGCTGATCGAGGAGTCCCGCAAGCGGGAGGCGGAGGCGAGCGCCCTCATCGCCCAGTCCAACAGCGACGGGTTCTGGGACGACCACGACCAGGCCCAGGAGCTGCTCCGTCGGTACAAGGACCTCGACGCCAGGGTGCAGACCGACCGGCGCCTCGTGCGACCGGTGCAGCGCCTGGAGCGGATCCTGGACGGCGAGCACGGCGTCGAGCCCGAGGAGCTGGCGGCGCTGCTGCAGAACGTGGCGACCGCCTACCGGCGCTGGCTCGACATCGGGTCGGACACGGGCCCCTCCGGCGTGTGGCTGGTGCTCGGCCCCGCGGACGCCTCGGCCGACCACGCGGGCTGGCTCCAGGACCTGGTGACGATGTACCGCGGCTGGTTCCGTCGGCGCGGCCTGCAGTCCGAGCTGGTGGCCGAGGAGGTGGAGCGTGGTCGGCCCGTGCGGCTGGTGTTCGAGGTGGAGGGGCCGGCGGTCGGACGTCTGCTGGAGATGGAACGCGGCGAGCACCGCCGCAAGCCGGTGAACGGTCCCGTCGAGCGGGCGTTGGTCGAGGTGGTCCCCCGCAGCGAGGCCTCCGAGGCCCCCGGGCCCCGGGTGGAGGACTGCCGCCGCGCCGCCGGCACCCTCATCGAGCGTCGGGTGGCTCGGGTGGAGCTCGATCTGCGCGGTCGCGGGCTGAAGCTGAGGCTGTTCGGCACGAGCCGCCCCACGCTGGCCTGGCTGGCGCGGGATCTGGTCGCGGCCATGGCGGCGCCGTCCGACGTGGGCGGAGCGATCGCGCGCACGTACGGCCTGCACGGCGGTGCGGCGCACGATCCGCGCACCAACACGTCGGTCCCCGCGCTCAAGGACGTGCTCCGCGGACACCTCGATCCGTTCCAGCGAGCCTGGGAGACGCGGTGAACCTGCCCACCCCGGTCCGTGAGCTCCGGCCGGGGCTGTGGGTCAAGGACGAGGGGAGGGTGCACGACCGGTACGGTGGGAACAAGGTGCGGAAGCTCGCGCACCTGCTCGCCGACGCCGAGGCCCGGGGCGCCACCGATCTCGTGACCGCGGGCGCGCTGGGGTCGCACCACGTCCTGGCGACGGCGCTGCTGGGCGCCGAACACGGCCTGCGAACCCACGCCGTGCTCGTGCCGCAGCCGGACACGGAGCACGTGCGACACCAGCTCGCGCGGATCCTGGCGGCGTGCGCCTCGGTGACGCGCGTGGGGGGCTCGTTGGGCGCCGCGGTGGCGCTGCGGACGGTTCGTGCACGGCTCGCGGCGAGCGGGAGGATCCCGTACGCGATCCCGGTCGGCGGCTCTTCGCCGGTGGGGGTCGAGGGGTGGATCGACGGGGCGCTCGAGCTCTGCGGTCAGATCGCGCGCGGGGAGCTGCCGCGCCCGGAGCGGATCGTGGTGGCCCTGGGGAGCGGTGGCACCTCCGCGGGGCTGATCGCCGGGCTCGCGCTCGGGGGGATGCCCGTGCCCGTGCTGGCCGTCCGGGTGGCGCCGCGGTGGCTCGCCCATCGGGGGAGGGTCCTCGCGCTGGCGGGCGCCGCGCTCCGGCGTCGCGGGGCTCGCGTGGTGCCAGGTCCGCTCGTGGTCGATCCGGGCTGGCTCGGCGCC
>JACKEQ010000111.1 GCA_020632885.1 Alphaproteobacteria bacterium
CGGTTGAGCTCGAAGGTGAGCCGCTCCTTCGTCATGAGCTTGCGGTTGAGCGCGAGCTTGCCGTCCGCGTAGAGCGCGATGACGAGCTGATCGGGGATCTCGTCGGGCGGCGGCGGTGGAGGCTCGTCCGGCGTGGGGTCCGGGACCTTCACGCCCATCTCCTGCACCTGGATCGGCATCGAGACCATCATGATGATGAGCACGACGAGCACGACGTCGATGAGGGGCGTGAGGTTCAGGTCGTTGAAGGAGCCTGCGGTCCCTACCTTGGCACCCATGCTAGCTCTCCTCGTTCACGGCGAGGCGGACATCACCCCAGCCGCCGTCGGAGATGAGGTCCATGACCTCACGGACCTTTCCGTACTCCATCACGCCGTCGGCCTTGATGAGGATCTTCCGGGGTTGCGGGGCGTCCTCGGGCGGCAGGCCGGACTTGATGTGGTCGGTGTAGCGCTTGCCGTCCTTGGCGAGCTCGGCGTTGATGAGGCTGATCAGGGAGTCCTTGTCGGCGAGCTCCTGCTGGACGCCCCACCGGCCGTCCTTGGTGACGGACACCGTGATGAACGACTCGGCGTTCACCTTGTTGACGACCCCGTCCTCCTCCTCGTGCTTGCTGACCCGCGGCAGCTCCACCTCGAGACCGGTCTGGAGCATGGGCGTGATCACCATGAACACCACGAGGAGCACGAGCACGACGTCGATCAACGGCGTGACGTTCATCTCGGCCATCGGGCCGTCGCTGGATCCGAGCTTGGCTCCCATCGGTGGCTACCCTACTTCGCGGCGTGCCGACGGCCGTGGGCGTGCTTGGACGCCCAGTCGACGAAGTCGGCCTCGGAGCTGGAGAGCTCGTTCTGGACCTTCTCCACCTTGCCGTTGAAGAAGTTGAAGAGCCACACGCCGTAGATGGCGACGCCGATCCCGATGGCGGTGGTGTAGAGCGCCTCGGCGATACCGGCGGAGATGCCCGACAGACCGCCACCGCCCGTGGCGGCCATGCCGCTGAAGGCGTTGATGACGCCGAAGGTGGTGCCGAACAGCCCGACGAACGGTGCCGTGGAGCCCGTGGTGGCGAGCCAGGCGAAGCCGCGCTTGAGCTTGGCGGTCTCCTCGGCGATGGCCTTCTCGACGGCGCGCTTGGCGTTGGACACGCCGAACTCGTCCGCGTGCAGGCTCATCTCGGCGAGGCCGGCACGCAGCACCGCCGCGAGGTAGCTCGACTTGTAGCGCTCGTCGCCGGCGATGCGGAGGGCGCCCTCGACGTCACCGTGCTGGAGTGGCCCGACGATCTCGGCGGCCACGCGCATCGACTGCCGGCGTGCCCGGGAGAATGCGAGCATGCGCTCGATCCACACGAACGTGCTGCCCAGGGACAGGCTCACCAGGATGATGACGACGGCCCGCGCCTCGGTGCCCGCGGCGGCCCAGAACTCGGCGGGTCCGAAGCTGGCGTGCCCACCCTCCTGAGCGGCGGCTGTCGAGCAGACGCCCAGTGCAAGAGCCACGATCAAACCCTTCATTCTCTCTCCATTCGAGCAAATCCTGGGTGGCGCCGGACCGACCGGCTCTGCAGAGGCCGCTCCTTAGCGCGCCTTGAACATCACGGCGATGAGGGTCTGGGCCTTCACCTTGGCCTTGTCGGCCTTGGGCGGGTACCACCGCCACTCGAGGATCGCCTCGCGGGCGACCTGGTGGAAGACCTTCGGGCAGTCGGTGACCTCGGCCTCGTAGGGCACGCCCTTCTCGTCGATCTTCACCTTCACCTTGCACCGCTGGTCGCCCAGGTTCATCGAGGTGGCCTCGTCCGGGTACTCGGGGAGCTTCCGCTTCTTGACCTCGAGCTCGCTGTGGTGGAACACGCGGAGCCCGCCGTCGAGCTGGCCTCCGACCACCCCGTCCTTCACGCCGTCCTTCACACCACCGATGACGCCGCCTTCCTGGCCGTCCTTCACGCCGTCCTTCACACCCGCGGGACGCTCGACGCTCTTGACCTCCTCCTTGACCTCGGTCTTGAGCTCCTTGATCTCCTCGACCATCTCCTCGGTCTCGTTGGTGGGCTCCTCGTCGGTCTCGTCCTCCGGCGTGTCCGCGGCGGCGGGCGGAGGAGGTGGGGGCGGAGGCGGCGGAGGCGCCTCTTCGTCGAAGCCCTCGTCCTCGATGAAGACCTCGACCATCTCGTCGTCCTGCTGCGCCTCCATGACGACCTCCTGCACCTTCATCGCGCCGTAGCCGACGAAGAAGGCGAAGCCGGCGCCGAGGAGCAGCGAGGTGAGGAGGACGGAGGTGAAGGACCGCTTGGTCGCTTCCTCGTCCAGGTTCTTGCCGACGTTGTCGAACATGCGGTCTCCGGGGCAGCGGGCGGCGCACGCGGCACGGCATCATGCCAGGTGGACCGCCTCCGCGCAACGAGCGTCGAGGGGCGCGATCAGGGGTCGGCCTGGAAGCGGACGGCGATCCGGGTCTGCCCAGCCACGCGTTGCCCACCGACCTTCGGCGGATACCAGCGCCACCGCAGGATCGCCTGGCGCGCGGCCTCGGCGAACACCGGGTGGCAGCGCGACACCTCGACGTGGGTGGGCACCCCGCGATCGTCCATCCTCACGAGCACGTCGCAGCGCTCGGCGCCGAGCCCGAGGGCGACCGCCTCGTTCGGGTACTCGGGCGGGGGGGAGCGGCGCTTCTCGACCTCCGAGTGGTGGAAGACCCGGATGGGCGGGCCGCCGTCGGGGTCGCCGCCCAGCTCGCCGCCGGGAGTGCCGTCTCGCATGCCGCCGACCTCACCGTCCTCCACGCCGCCGTCCTCACCGCCCTCCCGGCCCGCGGGCCGATCCTGGGTGGCGACCTCCGGACGCACGTCGGGGACGAGCTCCTTCACGCGATCGTCCAGCTCGTCGGGCTCCACGGTGGACGCTGCGTCCGGCTCGGGCGCCGCGGCCGCCGGTGGAGGCGGCGGAGGCGGTGGAGGCGCCTCCACCGCGAAGTCGTCCCGGAGGTCGACCTCCACCATCGGCTCGGGGTCCGGGACGGGCTCGCGGGTGACCTTCGTCACCTGGAGCGCTCCCACACCCAGCACGAAGGCCCCGGTACCGCCGAGGATCAGCGAGGTGAGCAGGAGGGACGCGAAGCTCCTCCGGGTCGCCTCGGTGTCCGTGCTGCGGCCGACGGTGTCGAACATGGGACCTCCGACACCCACGTGCCGGGGAGGTTCCGTCCGTTAACGATCGACGTCCGCCATCGGCCGCTCGGCGATCCCCGTGCCCGTGCGCTGGAGCGCCTTCACGCGCTCCTCGGCGTCCTCGAGCTGCTCGTGGCACGTGCGGGCCAGCTCGACCCCCTGCTCGTAGAGCAGGAGGGCCTCCTCCAGCGGGAGCTCGCCCGCCTCGAGCCGCCGTACGCGGTCCTCGAGCTGAGCCAGGGCCTCCTCGAAGCGCTCGGGACGGTCACTCATCGACTTCGTCCCCCACGATCCGCATGCGCTCGATCTTCTCGAGCACGAAGGTGCGCCGCTCGTCGTCGGCCTTGTCGAGGCCCACGAGCACCGGGCTGTCGCCCTTGAAGGCGAA
>JACKEQ010000112.1 GCA_020632885.1 Alphaproteobacteria bacterium
TCCAGATCCGATCGGGAAGTGTATTTCCGATGGACCCGCTGTCACCAGCCGAACAGGCGGACCCCGAGAGCGCTGCTGATCCGCCGATCGGGATCGTAGCGCTCGCGCACCTCGAGGAACGTGTCGAGCTTCGGGTACATCGCCCGCAGCTCGGGCCCCGTCGTGAACGCGTCCTTGGCGAGGTACACGCGCCCACCGTGGTCGATCACGAAGGCGTTGAGCTCCCGCACCATGCCCGGGACGCGGGACGACATCGGGATGTCCACGGCCAGCGTCGTGCCGTACTTCGGGAACGACAGCAGCCCCTCGCCCTCGTTCCCGCAGTCCTTGAACACCGTCACGAACGAGCACCCGCCGAGGTTCTGGAACAGGCGGAGGAAGTCCTCGTAGAGCGCGGGGTCCTTGGGCAGCACGCACTGGTACTGCGTGAACCCCTTCTTCCCGTAGCCGCGGTTCCACTCGCGCAGAAGGTCGAGCTGGTAGAAGAACCCCTCGGGGTTGATGACGTGCCGCTTCCCCGCAGCGCCGTGGATCGCGTAGTAGCCCGCGTTCATCCAGCGGACGGTGAACGGGTTCATCACGAACCCCGGGAACACGTCCGGCACCGCAGGGGCCCGACGCCACTGCGGGGGCACACGGGGCGCCTCGCCGGGCTCGGCCCAGCGGCCCCGGTTGAGGATCCCGCGACCGAGGGCGCCGCCGCGCACGCTCGTGTCGACCCACGACACCGTCATGGGCCAGGCGTGACTGGAGGCCACGAGGTGATCGAAGACCTCACGAAGGCTCCCGAAGCGCTCGGTCTCCTCGTAGATCCACGGGGTGGGCAGACGGGCGAGCTGCACCTCGACCTCGAGGATGTGCCCGGTGAGCCCCATGCCGCCCACGGTCGCCCAGAACAGGTCCGGGAGCACGGTGGGCGAGCAGTCCACCACGTCGCCCGTGCCGATGCGCAGGCGCAGCGAGCGCACGTGGGCGCCGAACGTCCCGGCCACGTGGTGGTTCTTGCCGTGCACGTCGCTCGCGACCATCCCGCCGAGCGTGACGTACTGGGTGCCCGTCGACACCGGGGAGAACCACCGGCGAGGCCCGAACACGTGCAGGATCTCGCCCAGCGACAGGCCCGCCTCCGCCCGCAGCAGCCCGGTGCCCTCGTCGAAGGCCAGCACGCGGTCCGCCAGCGGCGTGCGCACGACCCGCCGTCCCACGTGGGCCGGCGGCAGAGCCGCGTCGCCGTAGGCCCGCCCGAGCCCGCGGGAGAGCACCGCACCCTCCGTCAGGGGCAGGAGGCGCTCGCCGGCCACCGCCTCGCCCTCGATGACCGGGTACCGACCCCAGCCCGTGAGCGAGCTCATTGCTTGCCGTGCATCCAGCTCTCGATGGCGAGCTTCATCTGCTGCACCCCGTAGCCGTGCTCGATGCGCACGAACGGCACGCCGGACTCCTTGCACGCGTCACGCAGGGCACTCTGGGCCCCGTGGCTGCTGAACCGCGCGAGGAAGAACAGCATGCCCACCTTGCCCGACCGGATCCGCTGCACGAGGCTGTCGAGACGACGGTCGTTGGGGTCCGCGTGCCAGGTGACCTCCTCGAAGTGGAAGGCCGCCCGGGCGCGCTCGGTGGCCTCGGGCCGGGCGTCGCCACCCGCGATGACCGCGGTCTTCCCCTCGGTGACGTGCATCCAGGGCCAGTCGGGGTCGATGAGGGGCGCCTCTTCGGTGAGGTCCTCGTTGTCGGTGTCCTGATCGCGAAGCGCACGACGCACGGCGCGCAGGCGCGGCTCGTCCTCGAGGGCGTCCGTGTGGGTGTTCAGGAGCTTGAGGAGCCGGAGGTCGCCGGGCTGCACGCCGTTCTCGATGGCGTGCACCACGGCCGCCTGGACCACCCCATCGCTCACGGGCCGTGAGAGGGTGCGCGAGAGCTCCTCGAGCTGCTTCTCGGCGTTGGACGGCTCGGGGTCCATGTCGGCCGCGAGGGCCAGCTCGGTCCACCAGTACTCGGCGTCGTCCGCCCAGGTCTCCCGCTCGGCCCGGTGGGTGCGGGACAGCCCGTGCACGAAGCCCGGCCGCTCGCGGGCCGAGTAGCGCGTGAGGGCCCGGAAGACCTGCTCGAGCACGACCTCGTGGCGCGAGGACCCCAGATCGAGGTTCTCCTGCCAGACCCGCGCCTTGCATGTGCAGTACGCGAGGAAGATCTGCTGGACCCGCCGCGGCAGACGCTTCCAGCGGTCGGTGCGGTCGCTGACCCGCGCGAGGCGCTGGATGCCGTCGAGGAACTCGAGGGGCGTGGACGGCGGCTCGGGGGTGCCGACGGCGTCCATGAACGCCTTGATCGACGAGATGGCGTCCGTGAACTGGGTCTGCTCGCCCGAAGCCCCGAAGTTCTCCGCCAGGGTCTTCAGGCTGTCCGGATCCGGCGGCAGGCTGGCCCGGCGCCTGCGGCGCGTGATGGTGGGCGGATCGCTCTGCACGCCCGCGAAGACGGTCTCGCCGGTGTCGTCGTCCGCCGGCGGCAGGGCCAGCCCGCGCGTCGAGGGCCCACGGGAGACCGGCCCGCGCGACGGCAGAGGCTGCGACTCGAGCTCCGCGGCCTCCCCGTCGCCGTCCACGAGCTGCCCGCCCGTGGCCAGCCAGACCAGGAGGGCCTCGCCGACCCCCTTCAGCGCCTCGTCACGCTCGGTCTGCTGCTCCTTGAGCAGCCGCTCGAGGTTGCGATCGGGCGCGCCACCGGTGGCCAGCCGCGCGAACACGTCCGCCATGGCAGCCTGCTGCTTCCGTGCACGCTCGATCGCCTTCGCCAGCGCGCGCTGTTCCTCGCTATCCGACAATCCAACCCAGCCGGCTCCGATTGGCGGAGCGTTCGTCTTCCCCAAAATACCCCGAAAGCATCAGTTGGCGACAAGCTCGTCGAGGTCGGCCACGATCTCGTCCGCCAGAGCCTTGCTCACACCGACCGTGGAGCGCAGGAAGCCCGACGTCACGAAACGCCCGTCCTCGGTGCCGTCGCTCGCCAGCGTGAGCGCCCAGGTCTGGCCGTCGCTGCGCAGCCGGATCTCCGCGAGGGGCGTGAGATCGCCGGCGGGCGTCTCGTCCTTCGCGGAGGCCTTGAGGCGCAGGACCTTCTCGACCCAGGTAGCGGCGGTCGCGTCCTCGTTCTCCTCGCCCGAGCGCGCCCAGAAGGCCTTCGCACGGTCGTCCTTGTTGCGCTGCTCGATCGCGAGGAGCTGCCCGTCGCGCGTGACGTCCACGCCGTCCACGTCCGCCTCGAGCCACGGGTGCAGCCGGCGCTCGCGCAGCCGGGTGGCCGCGAACTGGAGCGGGCGCACCTTGGTGTCCGCGAGCAGGAACAGCTTGTCGCCCGCCTTCGCGTAGCGATCCCGGGTCCCGTACGTGGAGGCCCCGATCACCAGGGTCTCCTCGCCGCCGGACTTCCGGGTGAC
>JACKEQ010000113.1 GCA_020632885.1 Alphaproteobacteria bacterium
TGCGCACACTCAGCGCTGCTGGGCGCCTGCCGCGAGCATGGCCACGAGCGCCACGATGAAGACGCCGTAGCCGCCACCGACGAGAGCCACGACGATCTCGGGGCTGGCGGTGGTGAGCACGCACACGGCGATGGAGAACGCCGCCATGCCGAGGGCTCCGACGAGCCCGAAGACCGTGGCGAGCCCGTCCTCACCGCCAGCGGGATGGGCGTGGACCTCGGGGGTCTGGACGCTGGCGGACGCGATCTTCTCTTGGGTGCTGACCATGATGTACCTCCTGCAAACCTGTGATTTGCAGGAGGCGTGCCCGCTCTACCGGACGGCGGCGACGTCCGCCTTCTTCACGATGCCGTCGTCGTTGCCGAACGACGTGCGGACGAACGTGGCCACGGCCGCGATCTCGTAGTCGGAGAGGTGACCCTGGGGCGGCATGGCGCCGTTGAAGGTCTTGCCCTGCACCACGATCTCGCCGTTGAGCCCGTGGACGATGATGCGCGACATGTTCTGCGCGTCGCCGTAGAACGCGCCGGATCCGGCGAGGGGCGGGTAGGTGCCCTCGACGCCCTTGCCGTCGGCCTGATGGCAGGCCGCACAGACCGTGCCGTACACCTTCTCGCCGCGCGTGCGGAGGTCCGCGAGGGTCTCGGCGCCCTCGGGCTCCGCCTCCTTGACCACGGGGATGAGCTCGAGCTCGACGTCGATCTTCGGAGACGCGCAGTACGGGAACTGCGTGGCGTAGCTGTAGAGCCAGGAGCTGCACTCGCCCTGGTGGCGGTGGGAGTACTGCTCCGCGATGGCGGCGACGTCGCCCTGCCGCGGCCGCGCGCAGCCGGTGAGGGTCATGAGGCAGAGCATTGCGGTGAGCGTCACGCGGGCCATGGGGTACGACCTCCAGTCCAGTCCCGGGGATTGCGCGCCTATCGAACCGCTGCGCGCCGGCGCGAGACTGTGCAACAGGATGGCGCACCCCGGGGGATCGGAGGTGCGCGGGGATCGTCCACCGCGCTACACGGGAACGCCGTTCGACCCATGGGGACGGGCCTCCCGGAGCCAGGTGCCACGGTGGGCTGCAGTGGCATGTCGTCGCACGACGCGTAATGAGGCGCCGACACAGGGAGTAGTGAACCAATGAGAGCCATCCTGCCCGCCCTCGTGAGCGTTCTGGTCGTGACCACCGGGTGTGGCGCTGCCGCGGGCGATGGGCCCGAACGCGCCTCCGTCGTGTTCGCCGACAACTGTGGCAAGTGCCACGGCGTCGATGGGCACGGGAAGAAGGAGATCGCGGCTCCCGGGATCGCGGGGCTCCCCGATTGGTACGTCGAGGCCCAGCTGGTGAAGTTCCGGGACGGCATCCGTGGCGCCCATGGCTCCGACATCGAGGGTCTCCGGATGCGGCCGATGTCCCGCACCGTCAGCCGCTCCGAGTTCCCGGCGCTCGCCCAGTACGTCGCCTCGCTGCCCCCGGCACCCGAAGAGTCCGAGCGCATGGGCAAGGCGGACGCTGGCAAGAGCTACTACGCGGCCTGCGCGGCCTGTCACGGGCCGGAGGGCAAGGGCAACAAGGCCATGAACGCCCCGCCCATCGGCATGCTGCAGTCCTGGTACGTCGAGACCCAGCTCAAGAAGTTCCGGGGCGGCGTCCGCGGCGCCCATCCGGACGACAAGACCGGTCAGCAGATGGCCCCCATGGCCAAGACCATCCCGAGCGACGAGGCGGTCACCGACCTCTCGGCCTACGTCTCCTCCCTCTGATCCACGCACTTCTGGAGAGCCTCCTATGGCCAAGGACTACGACGCCGACACCGTGATGTGGCGCGTCTTCTGGATCACGACGGTCGGCATGGTGCTGTTCGGCCTCGCCGTCTCGATCTTCATCCTCCCTTCCTGACCTCCGGAGAAGGCCGTGATTGACTGGCTCATCCCGCAGACCTCCTCCTTCGCGAGCGAGATCGACAACGTCTTCATGCTCATCACGGTCGTGGTGGGCTTCTGGTACTTCTGCACCGTGGGGATGTTCCTCTGGATGCTCGTGAAGTTCCGCGCGCGTGACGGTGTCCGTGCGTCCTACGTCACGGGCAAGGAGAAGGACCTCAAGCGCTGGATCACCATCCCCCACGCGCTGATCATCCTCTGCGACGTCGTGCTCGTCGTGGGCGCCGTGCGCGTCTGGTACATCGTCAAGCAGGACATCCCCGAGTACCAGCACGAGATCGGTGTCATGTCCCAGCAGTGGGCGTGGACGTTCACCCACGAGGGTCCGGACGGCAAGCTCAACACCGCGGACGACATCATCCTCGTGGACGAGCTCCACATCCAGGTGGACGAGACGTACCTCTGGCACCTCGAGTCCCGCGACGTCCTCCACAGCTTCAGCATCCCCACGATGCGCTTCAAGCAGGACGCCATCCCCGGTCGCGTGATCAACGGCTGGTTCAAGCCGATCAAGACCGGTGAGTACGACATCCAGTGCGCCGAGATGTGCGGCATCGGCCACGGGCCGATGGGTGCCCGGCTCTACATCCACACGCCCGAAGAGTACGCGCGCTGGCAGAAGGCTGCCGCCGCCCGCGTCGCCGGCCGCTGAACCCCTTCCGTAGTCGGATCCCGAGGACTCGATGAGCAACGACCACGACCACGACCACGACCACGGGCACCATGAGCCCACCTTCCTCGAGAAGTACATCATCCCGTTGGACCACAAGTACATCGGGAAGCAGTACCTCCTCACGGGGATGTTCATGGGGATCCTGGGGGGCTTCTTCGCGTACGCCTTCCGGATGCAGCTCGCGTTCCCCGGCACCGACATCCCGATCTTCGGTCACATGTCGCCCGCCGAGTACAACGCGGCGATCACGATGCACGGCAGCATCATGATCTTCTGGGTCGCCATGCCCGTGCTCATCGCCGCCTTCGGGAACTTCCTGATCCCGCTCATGGTCGGCGCCGACGACATGGCCTTCCC
>JACKEQ010000114.1 GCA_020632885.1 Alphaproteobacteria bacterium
GCTGCGCTGCCGGTCCGCAGCGGCGCGCCGCTCTCCGTACGTGCGCATCGTGCGACGCAGGGAGGTGAACAGGAGGTAGTAGAAGGTGGAGAGGCTGATCCCGAGCGCCGTCGTCACCACCGGCTCCTCCCAGAGGAGGTAGGCGACGATGGTGAGCGCACCGAGGGCGCGCGCGGCGATCTGCAGCGAGAGCACCACCTGGGCCTGGACCACCCTGCCCGTCTCGACCAGGGCGTGCTGCTTGAGGACCGCGGTGTTCTGGTGGAGGAACCAGGGGTACGGACGACGGAGGATGGAGCCGAGCACGCCCTCCGAGAGAAAGGTCTGCTGGCGGAACCCGAACTGGCTCAGGCGGTGGGTGGCGAAGACCGACACGGCGTTGGACAGCAGCACCATGACGAGCATCCCCAGCGCCATGGTGATGCCGGCACCCGAGGGTGAGAGGTATCCGATGCCGAAGGTCGCGAAGTAGCGCTCGGGGTGGGCGATGGCTTTCAGGAAGGCCGAGGCGCCGAGCACCATGATCACGTCGGACGACGACGCCCCGATCATCAACGGCAGGAGCCAGGCGATCCGTCTACGGTCGTCCGGCGCGATCAGCCGGGGGATCTCTCGAACGATCTTGAGCATGGGCGGTCCTATGCCGCCCCACCCGATCCAGCACGCCGTCAGCGGCCCAGGAGGCCCTGCAGGCGGAGCAGCTCGGTGCGCGCGAGGAGGTGGTCGGTGCGGGCCTTCTCGACCTCGGCCGCCGTGCGCGCGACCTCCGCCCGGGCCTCGAGCACCGTCTTCTGGATGCTCCTGCCGGCGTCCGCGAGAGCCTCCTCGGCGGAGAGGGTCTGCTCGGCCAGGCGCGCGTTCGCCTCGGCGAGCTCGATACGCTTGGCGCTCGCCTGGAGCTGACGGACCTGCTGGGCGACCTGCGCGGACACGGACCGCTCGAGCTCGACCACCCCGGCCTGGCGCTGGGAGCGGGTGACCGCGGCGCGCTCGGCCTCCCCGCGCGCGGCCCGGTTGCCCAGGGGGACGTCGAGGCGGCCGGAGACGGCGAAGAACGGGAAGGCGTCGGGCTGGGTGAGGCCCTCGATCGCCGCGCCCACGGAGTCCTGCTGGGCGCCCACGCCCGCGGACGCGGTGGCCGAGAGGCTCGGGAGCCGCGCATGGCGGGCGTTCTCGACGTCGACCTCCGCGAAATCCACCTCCGCGCGGGCCAGCGCGAGGTCGAGGTTCTGGGCCAGGGCCACCTCGATGGCCTCGTCAACGCTCGGCACGGCGACGTTCGCCACGGCGTCACCCGAGGAGGGCACGCGGTCCACGCCCGGCTGGAGCCCCACGAGCAGCGCCAGGTCGTCGCCCGCCCTGCGCGCCGCGATCTCGGCGTCCAGGGTGTTCTTCTGGGCCTGGACGAGGGCGGCCTCGAGACGCGTGGCCTCCACGGGCGCGATGCGGCCGGTCTGGAGCTGGGCCTGGCCCACCCGCAGGGCCTCCGCCGCCACGGACTCGCTCTGCTCGGCGATGGCGTGCAGGCTCACCTGGTACGTCCACGTCCAGAATGCGGAGGTGGCCTGGGAGAGGGCGTCCTGCACGGCCTTCTCGGCGGCGAGGTCCTTGCGGTCCACGTCCTGCAGCGCGCGGGTCACGTTGCGCATGTTGTAGGCGAGGCGCATCCCCTCGAGCAGCTGCTGGGTGACGCTCACGGAGAGGTTGGACGTGTACGCGTCCTGGATGCGCTCGGTGTCACCGACGCCGAGGTTGGTGACGAACGACGAGTAGTTGCGGTCCATCGACGCGTTCAGGGCGTACGTGGTCCCCGTGCCGAGCGTGTGGGAGACGTCCGAGGCGAGCCGCCACGATCGGCTGCTGCTCGTGAACGGGAAGCCCTGGAAGAACCCCTTGGACTGGCTGGTGCGCCAGCTCCCGTCCACCGAGAGGCTGGGGTCGAAGATGCCACGGCTCGACACGACGCTCGCCTGGGAGGCGTCCTGGTCGAGACGGGCGCGGACGAGGGCGGGGTTGGCCTCCACCGCGAGCTCGAGCACGCGCGTGAGGGTCAGGGCCTCCTCGGCGTGGGCGGGCGACGAGGCGAGGACGAGCGCGGCGAGCATCAGGTCTCCTCCGGTTCCACGGACGCGCGGGGACCGAAGACATAGCCCGCCCAGGTGCGGGCGCCCGCGGCGAAGTCGTCGATCCAGGCGTACAGGAAGGGCACGAGGACGAGGGTGAGCAGGGTGCCCACGAGCAGGCCACCGATCACGGTGCGGCCCAGCGGGGCGTAGGGGATGCCGATGAAGCTGCTGCCGCCGATGGCCATCGGGACGAGCCCGCACACGGTGGTGAGCGCAGTCATCAGGATGGGCCGGAGGCGCCTGCCGCCGGCCTCCACGAGGGCGTCGGCGCGCTCCCAGCCCTCCGAGCGGAGCTGGGTGACGAGGTCGACGAGCACGATGCCGTTGTTCACCACGACGCCGACGAGGATCACGAGCCCAATGCCCGACATCATGTCCATCGGGGTGCCGGTGATCCACAGGCCCCACATGGACCCGAACATGGCCATCGGCACCGTGGAGATGATGCCCACGGGCAGCAGGAAGCTCTCGAAGAGCATGCCGATGAGCAGGAACACGAACGCGATCGACAGCACCATCGCGAGCAGGAGGGCCGCGTCGTCCTCCTGCTGGCGGTCGAAGTCCTGGCCCTTGGACCATCCGGTCCCCCGCGGGAACGCCATGTCCTCCAGGGCCGCCCCGACGCGCGGGTAGATCTCCCGGGCCGCCAGGCCGTCCTTCAGGTCCACGTTCACCACCACCGACGTGCGGCGGTTCGTGCGGTCGATGCTCACGGGCCCCTTGCCGAAGTCGAGGTCCGCCAGCACGCGGATGGGCACGAAGGCCTGCCGCACCGGGCTCCAGATCGCGAAGTCGAGCACCGTGTCGATGTCCGAGCGGTCCTC
>JACKEQ010000115.1 GCA_020632885.1 Alphaproteobacteria bacterium
GCGCGGCCAGGCCACCAGGGCACCGGACGTGGCGCCACCGAGGTTCTGCAGCCCCAGGCGCACGTGGCCGGGCTGTCCCGGGATCAGCGGGTCGGGGTCGAGCTCGAGGCCCGTCAGCGCGGGGTCCGGGCGGTCCGGGAGCCAGAAGATCGCCTCCTGGCCGGCCTCGATGCGACCCCCGGCCGCGGACTCCACGAGGCTGCCGTCGAAGTCGATCCCGAAGCGGAGGAAGCGGCCTGCGGCCTGGGACCGCACACGGACGAACCAGCGCAGGCGGCCCGGCGTGCTCGGCAGGAGGTCGACGTGCTCGCCGAGGTCCACGGTGAGCGCATGCTCTCCCGCCTCCAGGATCCCCTGCAGGACGGGCTCCTCGGCGTGCGGCATGCGCGGATCCCCCGAGCCCACGCGGATGTCGACGGTGCCGCGGGCGTCCGTGCTGAGCCGCACCCGACCGGTGGTGGGATGTCCGACCAGTAGACCATAGGGCCACCGGGTCACCTGGTCTCCATCGTCGAGGAGCAGGTCGGTCTGCACGACGTGGTTGTCGGGCTGCTGGGCGGCCACGGCGAAGGGCAGGTCGACGACCACCCGGGCGCCGTTGCCGAGGGAGCCCAGCGGGACGGGCGTGTTGAAGCCCACCCAGCCGTCCAGGGCCGCTCCGTCGAGGGTGACGGGGCCCGAGGGAGCGCCGGGGTTCTCGAGGGTCACCCGCAGCACGTCCGTGGCGCCGGGGTCGACCTGCGGCTGCTCCACGCCCACCACGCGGACGTCCGGGCCGTACCCGCCCACCCGGACGTCGTCGATGGACCAGGCGGCCGTGACCGTGCCCTCGTAGCGCCAGGCCAGGGTCACCCGCTTGCCGCCGAAGGCCGCGAGGTCCGCGACGGGGGCCCAGGTCCAGCGGTCCTCGGGCGGCGCGAGCTCGGCGACCTCCACGAAGTCGCCGTCGGCCGGATCGGGGCTCCCGGTGCTGGCCCAGAGGCTGTGACGGGCCGGCGTCCCCGCACCTCCGCGCTCGCGCCAGCGCACCTCGGGGGCCTCGATGCCCACGAGGTCGATCGTGGGCGACACGAGCCACCCGTCGAAGGCCGGCACGCCCGCGTAGCCCGCGGGATGCACGGCGAAGCCGTCGCCCCCGATGCGCCAGCGCTCCCCGCGGAACCCGAGCGTGGCGCTGCTCCAGCCGAGCTCGTAGAGGCCCCAGGCGTAGCTCGTGGTGCCCGCGAAGCCCTCCTCGTACGGGGCCGTCCGCGCCACCGGCAGCACGGACACCCGCGCCGGATCGGCGGCCCCGGCGTCGGGCCAGGCGGAGGGGACCCGCCAGTCCGAGGCGTCGTAGGCCCGGATCCAGTACTCCACGCCGGGTGCACCCACGACGTCCGTGGGGATGGCGGCCTCCCAGCGGTCGTCCACGGGCTCCATGGGGACCAGGGTGAAGGCGAGCTCCCCCTCGCGCCGGACGTGGAGCTCCAGGGCATCCACGCCGTCGGGATCGGTCGCGGTGGCGGACACGAGCATGGAGGCGCCCGTCTCCACGGGCCCCGCGAGACCCTCCGTCGCGACCGAGGGTCCCTCCAGCACGATCGGCGTGGGCGGCGCCTCGGTGGGCGCGGGCGACCCGCAGGCCGCGAGCAGGACCAGGGTGCCTCGCATCCGCGCCTCCGGGGGCATCCTAACCGGCCGATCGGGCTCCCGAGGGCGTCCAGGTGAGCCCGAACATCAGGTCGGCGGCCTTCCCCTCCGTGCGGCCACCCACGCCCAGGGACCAGCGATCGTCCAGGTCGTACCCGAGGCCCACGGAGGCGGTGGTGGTGGCGCGGACCGCCCGCCCCTGGAGGTGGGCCCGGTCGCAGTCGAGGGCCGGGAAGAGGCCATAGGGGCCGATGAAGAGCATCAAGCCGAGGACCTCCTCGGCGTTCGGGCAGTCCGCGCCGTACTGCTGGACCGACGACAGGCCCAGGCCGGCGTCGAGCTCGAGGTGGAAGCGGCCGGGCGTTCGCACCGACGTGGTCCCGAGCACGCTGGCGCGGCGGAGGTGGACCCCGTCCAGCTGCGGGGTGAACACGCTGTTCCAGGCGGTGGCGCGGCCGCCGAGACGGACCGTCTCGGAGACCGGGGTCTCGACGGACAGGGCCTTCACGGACGGCCCGAGCTCCGCGGTGAGCGAGGGGGCGGCGAGGGCGGCGGTGAGCAGGGTGATCATGGCGACTCCTTCCTTGTCGTGCCCCCTCATCACCGGTCGGGGTTCGCTCGGCGCTTACGGCCGCTGACGGGGACGCCGACCGCGACGGACCCAGGGATCGGGCTACGACGGCCCGAGAGGATGACGACCATGATCGACGGCCTTCGCTGGGTGCACATCGGGTGCGGCACGGTCGCCCTGCTCACGGGCTACGCCGCGATGGCCGTGAAGGCGGGCTCGCCGCGCCACCGGCTCCTCGGGAAGGTCTACGTGGGCGGGATGGTCGGGGTGACGCTCACGGCCGTGCCCATCGCGCTCTACCGGCCGAACCCCTTCCTGCTCGGGGTGGCGCTGTTCTCGGCGTACTTCGTGTTCCGCGCCTGGGAGACGGCCACCAACCGAAGCTCATCA
>JACKEQ010000116.1 GCA_020632885.1 Alphaproteobacteria bacterium
CGCGGGAGCACCAGGGTGAACGTGCTCCCCTCGCCCGGCACGCTGGTGGCCGTGAGGTCGCCACCCATGCCCACCGCGAGGGCCCGGGTGAGCGGCAGGCCCAGGCCGGTCCCGCGCCCGGAGACCTCGTCGGCCTGGGCGAACGCCTGGAAGACCCGCTCCAGATCGTCGGGGGCGATGCCCACCCCCGTGTCGCGGACGTGGAGTCGCACCCGTTGGGCCGTGACCTCCACCTCCACGTCCACGCGCCCGTCCGTCGTGAACTTGCAGGCGTTGCCCACGAGGTTCAGCAGGCACTGGGAGAGCCGCCGGGCATCCGCCACCACCGTGGCCTCCGCGAGGCGCGCACGCAGCGCGTTCCCCTGCTCGGCCGCCACGGGCCGGAGCGTGTCGAGCACGTCCTCCACGATGGGCCCCACCGCCACGTCGCGCAGGTCGTACTGCATCTTGCCCGCATCGATCTTGGAGAGGTCCAGGAGGTCGTTGATCAGCGCCAGGAGGTGGCGGCTCGCCCGATGGATGCGCTGGAGATCGTCGGCGGCCTCGTGCTCCTCCATGAGGAGCTCCGTGTACCCGAGGATCGCGTTGAGCGGAGTCCGCAGCTCGTGGGACATGTCGGCCAGGAAGCGGCCCCTGGACGCGCGGCTGCGCCGGCTGACCTCCGCGTCGAGCTCGGCGGCCCGGAGGGCCTGCTCGCGCTGCTTGCGCTCGGTGAGGTCGCTGACGACGAGCAGGGCCCCCTCGCCGTGGTCGCCCTCGACGGGCACGAGGGTCCACGCCGCCGGGATCCGCCGCCCGTCCGGGAGGCTCACCCAGCCGTCGGGCTCCTCCAGGCCGCCCCCGAGGCCCTCTACGGACGTCGGCAGGGCCATGGGGACCTTCTGGGCGGTCAGGAGCTCCAGGAGGTCCGCGATCCGCCGTCCGGCGTTGCGTCGACCCAGCAGCCCGACGCTCTGGATGTTCCCGTCCTCCACGGCCAGCTGGTCGTCCAGCCAGACCACGGCCTCCGGCAGCGCCTCCACCACGGCGGACAGGCGCTCCTTGTCGCGCCGCACGGCCTCGTGGAGCGACTCCATCTCGCGGCTGGACACCTCCATGCTCCGCTGCACGACGTAGCGCTCGCGGTCGAAGGCCTCGAAGGACCCGTTCACGCGGTCCAGGAACGCCGCCCACTGCTCGGGGGTGCTGGGTCCGCGCTCGGGATCGATGCCGAGGCGCCGGAGGTGGCGCTCCAGGCTGCGATGGAGGGTGCCGCTCAAGTGGACGTGCTCTCCCGCCACACGGTCAGGGTCATGGTCTGGTTGTGGAGGTCGCAGGTGCCGTCCGCCGTCGGCGAGAGCTCGCCGTAGCTGAAGAACCCGAGCAGGCCCGAGCCCGCGGGGAGCTGGTCGGAGACGGCCTCGGGCTCGTCCTCCGCGCGATCCGCGAGCACGAGCCGCCTCCCGACGCAGCTCACGACGAGCGCGAGCACCGGCCCGCCTCCGGAGACCGTGGCCGTCGCCTCCGCCGCGGCGTCCACCAGGCTGTCGAGGGTCGTGCGCATGAGCCGCACGCGCGAGCCCTCGGGGACATCGCCCGCGAAGGTGAGGGACTGGGCCTCCTCGTCCACCGCGAGGATCGTCCGGACCATGTCGTCGCCGTGGCGATCCAGGAGCGCCAGCGGGAACAGGAGCCCGGTCGCCGGCAGCTCGTCGGCGAGGTCGCCCAGGTACTCCTTGTAGAGCGCCAGGGCCGGCCGCCCATCGAGCGCCATCAGGACGTTGTCGCGGGAGGAGGTCACCGTCCGCTCGATCCCGAAGGGCTCCCAGCCCCCGCCGCAGGCGTGCTGGACCTCGACGTCGCCATACAGGCCGAGCGCGACGATGTGGCCCTCCAGCGGCCGGCCCCCGGACCACACCCAGGTGGACCCGAAGCGGGATCCGTCTCCGGCGAGCCCGCCCGTCACCACCACCCCGTCACCGAGCTGCTCCCGGAGACCGGCCACCAGGGCCGATCCGTTCACCTGCAGGCCGTCGGAGAGCACGAACACGTGGGCCAGCCCCTCGCCCTGGAGGGCCTCGCCGAGCGCCCGTCCCGCGTCCGGCGCCACAGGCACGGTGCTCACCCGGGCGGTGGTCGACTCGAAGCTCACGATCGCGAGGGACACCCCGTCGTCCAGGATCTCGTCGCCCGCGATCTCGCCCGCCGTGCTGCACCCGATGCAGGCGGCGCCGGGCAGGGCGCGGCCGAGGTCCTCGAGGACGTCCACGGGCACGCGCCCGCCGAAGGCGACCACCACCGTCGCACCGCTGCCGGGCGCCTCCAGGGGACCGTCCCACCCCGAGCCTGCCCGCCACGTCCGCTGCACCACCTGCATCCCCGCCTCCTGCCCGCACACCGATCGGTCTCGCGCGCCGAGCCTTGATGCCCCCGGACACTTCGATCGTACCCCGGGTCGCCCGCGATTGGGCCGAATGACACCGGCGGGACATCCGGGCTTCTGCGAGCTACGTGCGCGCCATTCCGTTTGACGGTCAACACGTCCTGGCCCGCGAATGGCCGGGAAACCAGCATACTTCGAGCCAGGGCGTGGTGATCGTC
>JACKEQ010000117.1 GCA_020632885.1 Alphaproteobacteria bacterium
AAGAGTGTCTTGCTCGATTTCCGGGCGACTCGTCGTCGCCACCCTCCGAGGAGGGATGCTTGTGAAGCCGGTAGAGCGGTGAGCTCTTCGCTGGAGCGTCGGCGGCGTCTCCGTCGCTGACCCTCCATAGGTAACATGGACCCCTCCCCTGGCAAGGACGTGATCCACGACTTCGTGTCCAGCGGCGAGGATCACGTTCTGGGAAGAGGCCTCGCAGGCCGAGGATTCGCGACGATCACGATCGCGATCGGGCCTGCTGGACGGCCCTGGAGGGGTCTCGAGAGGACCTGGGAGGGCTCCGAGGGACCCTCGCGACGGACGGTGACAGTCCGTGAAGAACAGACGGCGGGTCCCGGACGTCTACAGGACAACAGGAGGCCGCGATGACCTGTCCAGCCGAAGCCGACACCCAGCTCCTCGACATCAGCGTGTGGGAGGTGCCTGTCGAGACCCCCGACGAGCTCATGCCCGAGGCTCCCGACGGCCAGCTCTGCTTCGTGAAGTCCGAAGACCGGACGTGGGTGCGGAGGAACGGGACCTGGATGCCGTGGCAGCAGCCGCTGCCCGTCGCGTCCTGACCTGCGGCGCGATGTCGCAGGAACCCCGACCCACACGCGACAGACGCCCGCTGCTTAGATAGACGGGAGGCACGGAGGGACCCATGGTCAAGCCTGCTGCTGTACCCGACGGCACCCCGCGCACCGGCTCCGCGCTCGTCCGCGCCACGTTCCCCTACTCCGAAGAGGACGTCGGCCGTACGTGGCGCGAGCTCGCCATCACGCTCGTCATCCTGTTCTCGGCCCAGGCCCTCGCGGTCGCCGGGCCCATGCTGCTGCGTCCGGTGGGAACGGTCATCGCCGCCCTCACCATCGTGCGGCTGTTCATCATCTACCACGACGCCCTCCACGGGGCGGTCTTCCGGAAGTCCCGCGTGGGCTACTGGATCATGAGCGCGGTGGGCATGTTCACGCTCAACCCGCGCTCGATCTGGCGGGAGACCCACGACTATCATCACCGCAACAACTGCAAGCTGCCCGGCACGGCCATCGGGAGCTACCCCGTGGTCACCACGCGCATGTGGCGCCGGATGACGCCAGCGGAGAAGCGGAAGTACACCGTCGCCCGCCACCCGGTCACCATCCTGTTCGGGTACATCTTCCTGTTCCTGCTCGGGATGTGCATGGCGGCTTTCGTCCGGAACCCGAAGGAGCACTGGACCGGTGCTGTCGCTCCCGTCCTCCACTTCGCCCTCGCAGCTCTCGTCGGCTGGACGTTCGGGTGGACCGCGGCCTTCACGGGCGTCATCCTGCCCCAGTTCATCGCCAGCGCGCTCGGCGGCTACCTGTTCTACGCGCAGCACAACTACCCGGACGTCCAGTACGCGCCCCGGGCCGCGTGGACCTACCACGACGCCGCCCTGGTGAGCTCGAGCTACTTCCGGATGTCGCCCGTCATGCACTTCTTCACGGGCAACATCGGCTACCACCACATCCACCATCTCAACCACAAGATCCCGTTCTACCGGCTCCCCGAGTGCATGGCGGCCATCCCGGAGCTCCAGAGCCCCGGCGAGACCAGCTGGGCCCCCGCGGACGTCTGGGCTGCCCTGCGGCTCAAGCTCTGGGATCCCACGCAGAAGAAGATGGTGCCGTTCCCGAGGTGACCATGACGGACGGCGCGCCGTTCGACGAGAGCCAGCTCCTCACCGCTCCCCCGCTCGACGCCCGCCGCGTCGCGGGGGAGCTGTCGTTGGGGACCCGCTTCACGCTCCGGCCCTTCATCACGCCGGTGCAGTACGCCTTCCTGCAGCGCCACGGATACCTCGTGTTCGACAGGCCCATCCGGCCCGACGAGGTCGAGCGCATCCTGGCCGAGATGGACGCCGTGGAGGCGCACCTGCGCGACGAGGGCATCGAGCGCATCTTCGGCGTGCCCGTGTGGTGGGGCACAGACGACGACGGGAGGCCGTGGCTCCAGCGCACGGGGTTCGCGAGCGTGCACAGCGAGTGGCTGGAGACGTTCGTGCACGACCCGCGCTTCGAGCCTATCCGCCGCCTCATCGGCGAGGAGGCACGGATCGGGACGCGCGAGAAGGACGGCGTGGTCTACAACCGGTACATCAACCGTCCAGGCAGCCTGCGTCCCGACCTGGCGTGGCACACGGACGCCCTGCGCGACGTCTTCTACAACCGGCGTCGCCCGGGCCCCATGCTGAACGTGGGGTTCCACTTCGACCGCATCCGGCCCGGAGACGGGGGGCTTCGCGTGCTTCCCGGCACCCACGAGCAGTCCGTGCGCTCCACCCTGTTCCACAAGGTGCACTTCGTCACGAACGACGACGACCCCCGCGAGGTCATGGTGGAGACCTGGCCCGGTGATCTCACCGTGCACGACGGACGGCTCTGGCATCGCGTGAAGGGCTCGCCGCACACGGGCGCCCGCTCCCTCCGGCGCAGCATGTACGTGCCCTACGTCATCGACGCCTGGGCCCCCAAGGACGACACGTCCAAGACCAA
>JACKEQ010000118.1 GCA_020632885.1 Alphaproteobacteria bacterium
GGGCATGAGGGGTTGGCTTGGATGGCTGGCAGCATTCGCCGTGCTTGCGGTGCTCGTGTTGTTGCTGGCCGACGACGAACGCGCTCCACAGGTTGACGCGCCGCGTCCCGTGCAGCAGCGGCCAACCTCGCAACCCGGTCTGGCGCCGGGCGCCACGTCGCGCGAGGAGGATCCACCCCGGCCGCAGGAGGCTGGCGAGCCAACGACGAATCGTCCGGCCATCGCATCGCAGCGCCCGCAGGTTGCGCTTCACCTCGAGGTGCAGAACGAGCAGGGAACCCCGCTGCCTGGGTCCCGCATCGAGTGCGAGGCCGACGTGTCGCGCATGCCTACCTTGCCGGCCCGCATGCACTGGGTCGAGCTCGGCACGACGGACGACGCGGGCGTGCTCGCCATCGACAGGAAGACGATCCGCAATCCCCTGCCGGTCCGCATCCATCACCCGGGGTACGTGACGACCGTTGTCCAGCTGACGCGCGGGGAGCCGCGCGTCGTGCAGCTGCCGCCAGGTCGTGCGCTGGATGGCGATGTGAGCGAGCACGGCTCGGAGGCGCCGGTCGTAGGTGCCGTGGTGCGGGCCTTCGACCCGATTGCCGAGGGTCCGTATGCGATCGAGGTCGGTACGCCGGCCACAACGGGGCCTGGCGGGCAGTTTCGCATCGAGGGCTTGCCGGACGTACCGGGCCTGCTCTTGGTCGCCACCAAGGAACCCTGGCGCCCTGGGCGTGCGTACTTCCAGGACTCCTGGCCCGAGGCCCTGCACCTGCGCATGGGCGGCGCCTTTCGCATCGAAGGCCACGTCACGACACCGCGGGGCGACCCCGCGGTGGACGTCGCGGTCTGGCTGCTCCCCGCCCGCATCGTGGGCGCCGTGGCGAACCGCCTCCCCTGGTTCAGCGTGCCTCGTGCCTCGGAGGTGTGGGCCATCGGCCGGGAGCCGACCGTTCTGGGACCCGAGGGTGCCTACGCCTTCGAGGGGGTGGACCCGGAGGAACCATGGATCGTGCTCGTGGCCCGGGAGCACACGGTCTTGGTGAGGTCCAAGACGTTCACGCTTGATCCGGATGCAACAGCGAAGCGCGTGGACTTGGTCCTCCCTGCCCCCGCGACGGTTCGGGTCCGTATCGAAGATGACGAAGGAACGCCGATTCGAGGCGTGCCGATCAACCTGATGTCCCCGCGGGGCCGCCACCCGATTCCCGATCGCGAAGCGCTGCCGTTCGAGGACGGAGCCACGGTGTTCCACGACGTGGCGCCCGGTCGCTGGGAGGTGCAGGCCTTCCCCGAGGGCAGCCGCTCGCTCCACGAAGACGTCGACGTCGGGCCGGGCGACGACGTGAGGGTTCGCTTGGTGCTGGCCTCCGGCGAACGACTGGAGGGAACCGTCGTCTACGCCAACGGAAGGCCCGCGATCGCCGCGGCCGTCGCGTGGTACCGAGGTTCCGTGCATGCGAGCGGCGAGACGGATGACGAGGGCCGCTTCGCCCTGACAGGCCTGCCTGCCGTGGCCGGCACCGTGGAGGTTCGCGTCGGCTTCAACAGCATGCGATTCGTGGAGCGGGCCTTCGAGAACGGTTGGGACGGCGCCGAGGAGCGTGGCTACCGCAGCTCCATGCGCCTGGAGGACGTCACACCGGGCGCGACGCCCCTGCGAATCGTCGTGGGTCGACGGGGCACGGTGCGAGGCCGCTTGGCGGGCGGATGGAGGGGACGCGCCCGGCTCCACACCTACTCCCGGACCGTGTCGGGCGGCGGTCCGCTAGATGTGGAACCTGACGGATCGTTCCACCTTGGGGCCCCCGATCCCCCCGAAGGCGCGCTCTTCGTGCTGGAGCATCCCGATGGTCGCCGGGCGTACTTCCAGGTTCCCGAGCTCGCCTCGGGCGCGGACTTCGACGTGGGCACGGTCCACTTCGGCGTCGTGGGCGAGTGGCGTGGCGTCGTCCGCGATCCCGAGGGTGTACCGATCCGAGGCGCACGCATCGCGCTCACCGAGCGCTGGTTCGAGGGCGCATCCACGCACTCGGATGAACGCGGGGTCTTTCGCTTCTCCGACCTGCCGCCCCGGCCCGTGTGGGTCCGCCTCGAGGTACCCGGACAGCCGACCAGCTTCGACGTGGTCGAGCTTGCCGGCCCGGTGACGCAGCGCGATCTCCAGATCCAGAGGGCCGGCACGCTTCGTTGCGGGGTTCTCGCCGCGGACGGCACGCCATTGTCGGCCGGGGAGCTGATGGTCCGCTGGAACGCGCACCATCCGCTGGATGCGGACCTCGACGATCACCGCTTCCTGGTTCGCTGGCCGGGTGGCGACGCACGCGACTTCCTGCTCGCACCGGGCCGCTGGCGCGTCACGGCATGGGCGTCCGGTCGCCGAGAACCGAGTGCCGAGGC
>JACKEQ010000119.1 GCA_020632885.1 Alphaproteobacteria bacterium
GACTGATGGACCCCGAGCTCCTGGAGGAGTTCCTCGTCGAGTGCGCGGAGAGCCGTGAGGAGCTGGACGCCTCACTGCTCGCGCTCGAGGAGGACCCGACCGACCGCGAGGCCGTCGCTTCGGCCTTCCGTGCCGTCCACAGCATCAAGGGTGCAGCGGGCTTCATGGAGGCACGCGACCTCGAACGGGTCTCCCACACGGCGGAGAACCTCCTCCAGGGCATCCGGGACGGGCGCCTCGCGCCCCGCACCGAGCACTTCTCGGTGCTCTTCGAGGCCACGGACGCCATCGGCATCCTGATCGACAGCCTCGGCGACCCCGACCGTCAGGACGACCCCGCGCGCTGGGCACCTCTCAACGCGCGCCTCGAGGCCATGGCGGCGGACGAGGGGTCCGACGACGCCGGGACCACCGAGCCGGAAGAGGACGACACGCCCGACGACACGGCCGAGGACGTGCCCGAGCCCGTCATCGCAAAGGTCGCCGAGCCCGTGGCCGACGTGCCCGAGGTGACGGAGCCCGTGCAGGCGACCCCGAACGCCGCCCCGCCAGCACCGAAGCCCCCCGAGCCCGCTCCGAAGGCCGCAGCGGCGCCCGAGAAGAAGCCCGCCGCCGCGAAGGCCGCGGACAGCAAGGGCCGCAACGAGACCGAGAGCGTGGTCCGCGTCGACGTGGCCCTGCTCGACGACATCATGAACCTCGTGGGCGAGCTGGTCGTGTGCCGCAACCAGATCCTCCGGTTCCCCGTGGACCCCGCCCAGGCCGAGCTCAACACGTCCATCCACCACCTGGACCACCTCACGAGCGTGATCCAGGAGAAGGTCATGAAGACCCGGATGCGCCCGGTCGGAGGGGCCTGGCGGCGCCTGCCGCGGATGGTGCGCGACCTCGCGTCGTCGTGCGGCAAGGACTGCGAGCTGATCATGCAGGGCGAGGAGGTCGAGCTCGACCGGAGCATCCTGGCGCAGATCAAGGACCCGCTCGCCCACATGCTGCGCAACGCGGTCGACCACGGCCTCGAGCCCACCGCGACGCGCGTGGCCAACGGCAAGCCCGCCCGCGGGACCGTCCGTCTGTCCGCGTCCCACGTGGGCGGACAGGTCCACATCGAGCTCGCGGACGACGGCGGGGGCCTCGACACCGAGCGCATCCGCCAGAAGGCCGTGGACAAGAAGCTCCTGACCGCGGACGCGGCCGCCGACCTCAAGCCCCACGACATCCACCAGCTCATCTTCGAGCCCGGCTTCTCCACCGCGGCCGAGGTCTCCCGCCTCTCCGGGCGCGGCGTCGGCATGGACGTGGTGCGGAGCAACCTCCAGGCCATCGGCGGTGCCGTGGAGGTGCAGAGCCAGCCGGCGGTCGGCACGACCGTGCGCCTGAAGATCCCGCTCACCCTCGCCATCCTGCCGGCCCTCGTGGTGCGGTGCCGCGGGCTCGACTTCGCCGTCCCGCAGGCCCACCTGGTCGAGCTCATCGACCTGAAGTGCGGCACGGGCCACGCGGTCGAGGAGCTCGGCGGTGCGCCGGTCCTCCGCCGTCGTGGCGAGCTGCTGCCGCTCGCGTACCTCGACCACGAGCTGGGCCTCGTGAACGGCCCGCCCGCACACGAGTTCGTGGTGGTCGTGCGCGCGGACGACGTGACGTACGGCCTCTGCGTGGACGCCGTGGAGGAGACCGAGGAGATCGTGGTGAAGCCCCTCGGGCCCGAGCTCGAGTCGGTGAAGGCGTTCTCCGGGGCGACCGTCCGTGGGGACGGGAGCATCGCCCTCATCCTGGACATCGTCCAGCTCGCGAAGTCCTCCCATGCCGGGCGCACAGCGGCGGTGGTGGCCGAGGAGTCCGACGAGGCGGGCGAGCGCACGACCCTGCTGCGCTTCGACCTCGTCGGGACGGGCGTGGGGGCCGTCGAGGTCGACCACGTCATCCGCATCGAGGACGTCACCGCCGACGATCTCCATCGCCACGGCGACCACTACTACCTGGACTTCAACGGCAAGGTGGTCCCGGTCGTGGACCTGGTGGGCATCACGTCCCTCGGCCGCGCGGCGGTGGCGCTCGTGGTGTGCAGGACCGCTCGCGGGCCCGTGGCCGTCGCGGTCTCCGAGGTGCTCGACGTGGTCGACGTGCCCCTCGAGCTCGCTCCGGGTCTCGGCGGCGGATGGGCCGCCGGCATGGCCCTCGTGGAGGGTCGCTCCACGGCGATCCTCGATCTCCAACGCCTTTCGGTCGCATAGCGGGAGGCCCCATGGAACACATGTGCATCTTCAGGGTCGGCGAGCTCCACATGTGCCTGCCCATCGAGCAGGTCCAGCAGGTGTTCGAGACGGACCGCATCCACCGGGTGCCCCTGTCGCCACGGGCCATCCGGGGCCTC
>JACKEQ010000012.1 GCA_020632885.1 Alphaproteobacteria bacterium
AGGAGCACCGCGAGCACGGTGATCACCACCGCGCCGAGGAGGTTCAGGACGAGCCCCTCGCGCGCGAGATCCCCCGAGCGCACGTGTCCTCCGCCCACCACGATGGCGTTCGGGGCCGTCGCCACCGGCAGCATGAACGCACAGCTCGCCGACAGCCCGGCAGGCACGAGCCAGAGCGCCACGTCGTCGCCCGCGGTGGTCGCCGCCGTGCCCAGGATGGGCATCAGCAGCGCGGCCGTCGCGGTGTTGGACGTCACCTCGGTGAGGAACGTCACGAACAGCGCGAGCGCCAGGACCGTCAGGGGCAGCGGGAGGTCGCCGAGCCGCGCGAGCCCCGAGGCCAGCACGGCGTCGAGCCCCGAGGTCTGGAAGGCCCCGCCGAGGGCGAGGCCCCCCGCGAAGAGGAGCAGCAGGCCCCACGGGATCCGCTGCGCCGTCGGCCAGTCCAGGAGACGACCGCCCTCCCCGTCCGGCAGGAGGAACGCTGCCACCACGGCCGCCAGCGCGACGGTGTGGTCACCCGCCTGCTCCCAGCCCGTGAGCGCGGTCCACCCGCCGTACGGGGCCTTCCGGGTGACCCAGAGGACCGCGGTGCACGCGAACAGCGCGACCGCACCGGCCTCGGGCGACCGCCAGCGCGCGGGCGGTACCGGCGGCACCACCACCCCCGCCAGCCGTCCGCCGCGAGAGAGCCAGAGTGCGGCGAGCGGGACCATCACGGCCACGAGGGGCAGCCCCACGGCCATCCAGTCCACGAAGGTCCACGGCTGCCCGCGCTTGCCCAGCTCCGCGAGCACCAGGAGGTTCGGCGGGCTCCCCACCGGTGTGCCGAGACCCCCGATCGACGCGCTCCACGCGAGCCCCATGGCCAGGGGAGCCGCGAGCCGCGAGGGGTCCGAGCTGCGCTTCACCACCGCCGTCGCCACGGGGAGCAGCATGAGCGTGGTGGCCGTGTTGCTGATCCACATCGACAGCACGGCGCAGGCCACCATGAACGCGAGCACCGTCCGGGAGCCCGTCGCCGTGCCCAGGGCCCGGATCACGGAGTGGGCGAGCTTCTCGTGGGCCCCGGTGCGCTCCATGACCCCGGAGAGCAGGAAGCCTCCGAGCAGCAGCAGGATCAACGGGTGCCCGAACGCGGCGGCCGCCTGGTGGCGGTCGAGCAGCCCGAAGCACGGCAGCACCACGAACGGGACGAGCGACGTCACGGGGATCGGCACGGGCTCGAGGGTCCACCACAGCGCGCAGAGCACCGTGAGGCCCGCCACGGCGGCCGCGGGCAGGGCGAGGCCCGCTGCGTGGGTCACAGCCCCCACGATCAACGCGCCCAGCACCCCGGTCCACCAGCGTCCCATGCACGGACGCTACCAGACGATCAGCGGCAGACGTCCAGCGTGAGCGGAGACGCCGAGCTGGTGCCCACGTAGCGGTCCGCCGGAACGCGCTCCGTGCCGGGCAGGCGGTCGCACCAGGCGTTGATGGCGTGCGCGCGCCCCACGCACTCGCCGGCGTCGGTCTCGGTCGTCATGCAGAAGGTGGTGGCCGCACCCGCGCGGTCCGGGCAGGTGCCCTCGCACGGGAGCGTGCACACGCCGTTCGTGCCGTCGCCGACCGGCACGCAGAAGCTGCTGTACTCGATCTGCCAGCAGCGGTCGTCCACCGGATCGCACGCCTCACCGAGGAACGGGAGGTCTGCCGGCGTGTCCGCGAGCAGGTTCGGAAAGGTCGTGGCGTCGTGGACCGTGGTGAAGGTGAACCCGCGCGCCTTCAGCTCGGTGATGAGCCCCGGGAGCGCGTCCGCCGTGCTCTGGTGGATGTCGTGCATGAGCACGATGCCCCCGTCGAACCGCTCGAGCTGCTCGACCGTGAACCCGATCATGTCGGAGGCGTACTCCGGCGGGATGCGGAAGTAGTCGTCGGGCGTGCACACGCCGTCCGCGCCGTAGCACCAGTCCACCGTGTCCACGTGCCAGCCCGTGACGTGCATGCCCCGGGCGCGGATGCCGTCCACCAGCCCGCAGTCCGAGAGCCCGTAGGGGAAGCGGAAGAGGTCGACGGGCGCGAAGGTCTCGAGGAGGTCCAGGGTGTCGTCGATCTCGTCCGCCTGGGCCGCCGCCGAGAGGTTGGTCATCGACGGGTGCGACCAGGAGTGGTTGGCGATGGTGAACAGCGGGTCCGCCACCATCTCCTCCACGAGCGGCCAGATCGTGGGGTCCTCGAGCTGCACGCCGAGCATGAAGAACGTGGCGGGCACGTTCTCGTCGCGGAGCACCTGGAGCACCTGCGGGGTGACCACGCCGTGGGGCCCGTCGTCGAAGGTGAGCGCGACCCTCCCGCCCAGCGGAGCCGGGTCCGCGGGGTCCAGACCCGCACAGTCCCACCGGCGGTCCTGCGGGACGGGGTCCGGCGGAGGCGGCGTCACGGGGACCGGTACCGGCGTGGGGACCGGGACGGGAGCGGGGGCGGGCGCAGGCGGCGTGGCGACGTCGGCGGCGCGCTGGCAGGCGAGCAGGAGAGCGAGCATCACACCCCCCTAACGTACCGGGACGGCGGGCCCGGAGTCGCGTATCATCGGGGGACCGGAGTACGAATGCGTGCCAGCCTCCTCGCCCTGATCGCCCTCGTCGCCTGCAAGAACGACATCGGGCTCAACCAGCAGAACAACGTCGCTCCCGGGGCCAGCATCGCGAGCCCCGTGGACCAGTCGACGTTCACGGACCTCGAGACCATCGAGCTCACGGGGCGGGTCGACGACAGCAACGGCCTGTCGGACATCGTGGACGTGAGCTGGTCGTCCAACCTCGACGGCACCCTCGCCGAGGGGCTGGAGTTCGACGGGGACGGCATCACCATGGTCCCCGTGAACCTCTCGGTGGGCCAGCACATCATCAGCCTGTCGGTGGTGGACGCCGGGGGCCTCGAGGACGTCGACTCCGTGACGATCGTCGTGGAGCCCGCCGACCAGGTGCCCGAGGCGCGGATCGTCAGCCCCACCAACCTCCAGCAGGTCCTCCGCACCGACGCCGTCGGGTTCTCGGCCACGGTCGAGGACCCCAACCAGCCGTCCAACGAGATCCAGGTCGTCTGGGAGGTCCTCCCCAGCGCCGGAGGGGCCGGGATCCTCGTGAGCGACGGCTTCGCCAACGCCCAGGGCATCTCGAACACGGTGTGGACCAACCTCCCGCCCGTGGGCGAGTACACCGTGCGGGTCACCGCGGTCGACGAGGACGGGAACTCCGACACGGACGAGGTGATCGTGCTGGTGCGCGACAACCTCGACGTGGACGTGGACGGCGACCACTTCTCGCCCAACCAGGGCGACTGCAACGACGCCAACCCCGCCGTCAACCCCGAGGCACCGGAGCTCTGCGGGAACGGGATCGACGACGACTGCAACGGGGTGATCGACGACCGTGACGAGGACCTCGACGGTCACGTCGACGCCGCGTGCGACGCCACGTACACGGGCACGCTGCCCACCGACGACTGCAACGACGGCAGCGCTGCCGCCTATCCGGGCGCACCGGAGGGCCTCGACGGCATCGACAACGACTGCGACGGCGACGTGGACGAGGGCACGGTGGCCTGGGACGACGACGGCGACTGCGTCTGCGTCACCGCACCCTGCACGGGCAGCTCGAACGGCTCGTGCCTCCAGGTGATCGGCGGCGACTGCGACGACGCGGACCCCGCGAACTCCCCCGCCCTGCCGGAGCTCTGCGACGGTGCGGACAACGACTGTGACGGGGTGGCGGACAACGGCCTGCCGCTCGACGACGCCTGGCCGGACCTCGACGGGGACGGCTACGGTGACGCCTTCGCCCCCATGGAGCAGTTCTGCGGCACGGCTCCCGGCGGGTACGCCGACAACGACGGGGACTGCGACGACGGCGCGCCCGGTACCCATCCCGGCGCTCCGGACCTCCCGGACGGCGAGTTCACCGACGACGACTGCGACGGCATCGACGGCATCGCGTCCATCGCGATCTTCGTGAGCGAGAGCGCCGGGAGCGACACGTCGTCCACGTGCTCCATGGCGTCGCCGTGCGCGACGATCGCCCACGGGATGTCGGTGGCGCAGTCCCTCGGGCGCACGCAGATCTACGTGATGGCCGGCATCTACACCGGCGGCGTGGACCTCGTGAACGGCATGGATCTCTACGGGGGCTACGACAGCAGCTGGGTGCGCGACAGCCACGCGCTCGCCGGGCACGAGGTCGTGCTCCAGGGTGGCTACGTCACGGCCGACGCCGAGCGGATGACCGTCCGGGCCCGGTCGGTGAACGCCGGCCTGTACGACCTGGTAATCGAGTCCCCGGACGCCGCGTTCGCCACGAACCGGGCAGGCCGCTCGAGCTACGGGCTCCACGCCACGAACAGCACGATCGACCTGGCGCGGGTGCACTTCGACCAGGGCGACGGCGCCCAGGGGTCACCGTCCACGAACGGGTCCAGCGCGTCCACCACACCCGCCGAGAGCGGAGACCCCGGGCAGGATGGCTTCGACCCGCCCGGCGGTGTGGGCTGCTCCACCGACGAGAAGGCCGGCGGGCCCGCAGGCACGGCAGGCGCGAACCCCGGCGGAGCAGGCGGAGCGGGCGGCTCATCGGACAGCTGCTGCGTGTGCGCACCCTGGAACATCGATCTCAGCCCGACGGCCGGCACGAACGGCATCACCGGCACGGGCACCGGCGGCACGCGCGGTACCGGTGGGGGCACCTGCACCAACGGCAACCCCGGCAGCCCGGGTGGCACCGCCCACGGCCTCGCGGGCAGCGCGGGCGACGCGGACGGCTACCTCGGCGGCACGAACAGCTGGTTCTGGTACGCCGGCAACGGTGGGAACGGCAGCAACGGTGCGGCTGGCGGCGGCGGCGGCGGCGGCGGCGGCGGCGGCGGCTGCAACGACAGCGGGAACGGAGGCGGCGGCTCCGGGGGTGGCGGCGGTGCCGGCGGCGCATTCGGCACGGCGGGCACGGGCGGGGGCGCGGGCGGCGGCAGCTTCGGTGCCTTCGCCTGGCAGTCCACCCTGGTGCTCGAGGACTGCTCCTTCGAGCGCGGAGCCGGCGCCAACGGCAGGCCCGGCGGGAGCGGCGGCAACGGACAGCCCGGCGGAGACGGCGGAGACGGCGGTCTCGGAGGAGACGCTGCGGGCGACGGCGGAGACGGCGGAGACGGCGGAGACGGCGGGAACGGCGGCGGCGGTGGCGGGGGTGCCGGAGGCGCGAGCTTCGCGGTGTTCGACTACCAGTCCACGGTCACCCAGGTCGGGACGATGGGGGTGTCGGGCGGCGCGCGCGGCAACGGCGGCAACGGCGGCACCTCGTCCACGAACGGCGGGAACCCCGGCCAGGACGGCCGGATCGGCGACATCTTCGAGTGCGCGAGCGCCTTCGGCTGTTGATCAGTAGGTGACCACGAAGTCGTAGGACTGGCAGCCCGGCACCGTCCGGTAGACCTCGAGGTAGTGGCCTCCGAACACGTCCGCGGTGACCGTGACCACCTCGTCGTCGTCGGTGGACGTGCCCTCCACGAGGAGCGTCTGGTCCGGCGCATAGATCGCGACGTCGATGTTCCCCTCGGCGCTCGAGAACGTCACCTCCACGGTGGCCGTGTTGCCCTCGGACATCGCGAAGCGCCAGTAGTCCTGCGGGCTCTCGGGCGTCAGCCAGCGGTTGGTGGCCGAGGTGACCTGCAGCGCGTCGTCGAAGCCCTCGTCCGGGTTGCCCGCACCCAGCACGGGCTCGTCGCTGTCGTCCTGGCAGTCCGTGTCGGTGTCCGCGTCCGTGTCGGCATCGACGTCCACATCCACGTCCGCGTCCGCGTCCACCGGCGGATCGGTGGGCTCGGGCACGGGCTCGCAGGCCGCCGCGCCCGCACAGTCGTCGTCGTCGCAGTCGAACAGCCCGTCGCGGTCGTTGTCGGCGTCGTCGCTGCACTCGCCGGGATCGTCGCCCTCGCGGGCCTTCTTCTTGAACACGAAGCAGGCCGAGAGCCCCGTGATGACCAACGCCACGGCAAGGGAACGCACGAACGCCAACACACACCTCCGGCCCGAGCGTACCTGGCGCGCAGCGCGTGCGCCACGGTCGCGCCCCGCGACGCCGACGGGGTGGGTTCCACCCGATCGCCCGTCTGCCCGCTCGTTGCTGGGTCGTCCGAACGCGGGCCTTGGCGGAAGGCGCGCGGCTGGTATACAGGGCGCCGCGACAACCTCCAATGGGGAATCCATGCCCAGAGCCTCGACGCTGTTCGGATTCGGCGCCCTCTGCGCCGCCACGCTGGCCGGATGTGCCAAGGACGTGAAGCCCACCGGGCCCGTGATCACGCCCTTCGAGCGCAGCCGCGACTTCGCCAAGGCGTCCCTCGCTCCCGCGCGCTACTCCGCCGGGATCCCGCCCCTCTCGAAGACCCCGGTGCTCCCCTTCATGGGCTTCGGCGCGAGCTTCGATCTGGACGTGGCCCTGGGCCTGAAGAGCGACGACTTCGACATGGTCGAGGTCGCCCGCATCCAGACCAAGGACGGCCCGATGTGGCTGGTCCTCGAGACCGACGCCGAGAGCAAGGAGCAGACGATCCTGGCCTCCGTGGAGGACATCGACTCCTGGATGCCCGAGCTCCCCCTCGAGCGCAAGACCACGCAGCTCGTGGTGCAGGACAAGACCACGACCGACGGCATCGACCTCTCGGTGAAGTACGACAACACCGACAACCGCCCGGTCGAGATGACCCTGCAGGGCCAGCCCGCCGAGAAGGTCGCCAAGAAGCGCAACGGCAACCTCATGGGCCACAGCCCCAACGCCCTGCTCGCCGGCCTGGACGTCTCCAGCTCCGAGAGCCTGTTCCTCGCGGACGTCCGCATCGACGATCAGCGCGTGCGGGCCCGGAAGCTCGGCGGCCTCGTGCCCTTCCAGTACACGATCACCCAGTCGATGGGCGGCGTGGCCACCGGTGAGTACTTCCAGCAGCCGGTCGCCGAGATCGACTTCGACAAGGGCGCCAAGGTCCACCCCACCGGTGAGTGGGTCCCGGCTGCCCCGCCGCCCCCCGCCCCCGTCATCCCCGAGCCGATGAACCCGGCCGGTGAGGACGTCGTGCTGCTCGCCATGAGCGAGTGGGTCGCGATCCCGGACCCCGCCAAGATGAAGGCGCTCGAGGCCCAGGAGGCCAAGCTGCCGTCCTGCGTCGAGGCCGGCAAGGCCACCAACCCGGACTTCGCGGGTGTCGTGGGCGTCGACTTCTACGTGAAGGACGGCCGCACCTGGGAGGTCACGATCGACCCCATGAGCACGGGCTCCGACCTCGTGTTCAGCTGCGCGCAGACCATCGCGGCCGCGTACACCTTCGAGGACAAGGCCCTCGACGGCTCGGTCCGCGTCGTGTTCGGCCACCTGCCCGAGGGCCACGAGGCGCGCAACGACCTCGAGAAGACCTGGCAGGACGCCCAGATCGCGGCCGCCGCCGAGAAGATGGACGAGAAGGCGCCCGCCGACCCCAAGAAGGACGAGAAGAAGCCCGCCGGCACGGACGGCATGGACGACCTCCCGGAAGGCGAGGATCTGCTCGGCGATCCCGAGGAGGACACCACCGGTCCCGCCACCACGGCGGCCCCCCTGGCCTCGTTCGACTCCGTGCACACCATGGCGAACGGCAAGAAGATCGCCCAGCGGTGGAGCGTGCAGCGCGAGGGTGAGCGCGTGTGGGTCCGCCAGGTGTCGGACTCCCGCACGCTCGCGTACGAGTACCTCGTCCACGGCGACGACAGCGTGCTCGAGCTCCGCAGCATCCAGGTCGTGCCCTACGGCGCGGCCGTCCCCGCCGCGGCCATCACGTTCTCGCCGGCCCTGCCGGACCTCCGCCGTCCCTTCAACGGCAAGGTCACCTCGAAGTTCGTGATCGACGTCGGTGGCGACGCCAACCACGTCGTGGGCACCGCGGAGTCCTCGTTCGGCGACGCCGGCGCCAAGGTCACCCTCACGCCGGAGGCCCCGAGCTGGGCCGCGTCCCGTCCGATCGTGTCCACGATCAACTACAAGAACGGCATGCCCCACGTGAGCACCCGCCGGGTGGAGTGAGCCGACAGGGGCGTGCGCCCCTCGCCGCTCACGAACGCGCCGCTCCTCCGGGGGCGGCGTCGTCGCTCAGGGGGGCCGTCAGGGCTGCGACTGCGGCTCGAGCACGAAGAGGAGCTCGTCGTAGCAGGTGCCCTCGGCGATCTCCTCGCACGTGGACGACCGGATGCACCGCTTGTGGGCCTTGAAGGCAGCGGCCTTCTCCTTGTCCTCCCAGACGTCGAAGAGGTTCTCCTCGAGCTGACACGACAGGATGCACTCGTCGTGGGACACCCGGGTGCTCTCGATCCCGCAGTCCAGCACCTTGGTGCAGACCTCCTGGCATCGCGGTGTGCACGCCTGGGCGCCGAGGGCCGCGAGGACGACGAGGATCGCGCTAGATCGGAGCACAGTACCCATTGGACGGATCGATCTCGTCGCACTGCTCGGCGCTGGCGTCGGGCGCGTGGTTCCACACGCAGTCCATCCAGGCCGCTGCCTGCGCGTCGTTCTCGAGGGTGATGGGGGCGTTCGACGTGCGGCGCTGCTCGGGCTGGTAGTCGCCGAGGTCGCCGGACTTCTTCAGCGCGCCCTCGCACTGGTCGAGGCAGGTGCGCAGGAGCTCGTCCTGGGAGCGCCCGGCCTTCTGGATGTTGCACTGCGTGTACACCTGCTCGCAGGTGTTCTGGCAGTTGGGCCCACAGGCCACGCCGAGGGACAGCCCGGCGGCGCCGAGCACCAGCATCCAGGCGCGCTTCATCGCTCCTCCCCCGAGCGCCACGAGGTGGGCGACCATCCGGTGGGACGGCGGGCCGGACGCGTGGCGTCGAGCTGGGGCACCACGGGCGGCGCGTTGTTCGTGTAGCCGGGGTCGCCGGACGCGGGGGCGGACGACCGCGGACCGTCGTTGCGGTCGTGCATGGACTCGGACATGGTGCCTCCCGGCAGCTCGTTCCCCGGATAACCGCGCGGTCAGCGCGCGACGACCCGCCCGCCGTCGACCGCGTAGCCCTCGGGGAGGTTGGACCCGAGGCCCTCGAGGTCGGTGACGGGCCAGCGACGTTGCGCGAAGACCTCCGCCACACGGTGGCGGAGGCGGTTGCTGTCCTCATCGGCCTTCGCGACGCGGGCCTCGAGTATTGCAGCGGCCGCCGGATCGTTCTGCCCGATGAGGACCTCCGCCGCCACGCAGCGCACGTTCTCGTCGAAGTCCTCGACGAACGGGGCCGCCGCCTCCAGCGCGCCCGGGTGCTTGCGCTCGCCGAGCCACGTGAGCAGGGCGTGCTTCTTCTCGGGCTTGAAGTCGTCGCGGGCCAGCTCGGCGGCGAGCAGCTTGTAGACGACCTCGACGGTGGTCGCCTCGTCCGTGAGCTCCTCGAGCAGCCGCAGGGGCACGCTCACGCTCCGGCACTGCTTCAGGTAGCTCTTCAGCGGCTTCACGATGGCGTCGCCGAGCCGGACGCAGATGCCGTACACCACGTCCTTCTCGGCCTTGTCGTTGAGCTGGTGCTCGAGCTTCATGTCGAAGCGGGAGAGCAGCGCGAGCAGCGCCTTCGGGGAGCCGTTGTCGGCGAGCCAGCGGGCCGCCGCCTCCCGGTCCTCGGGCTGGCTGTCCTTGCTGGTCAGCCGGCGCCGGTTCTTCGCGATCTTCTTCTCCTCGCTGAGGAAGAAGTCCCAGAACGCCATGGCGAGTCCTCCACGGCGGCCTCTATTTCGCTCGGCCCTGCCTGTCCCCCGCGGCATGGGGTATCGTCCGGGCCCCGGAGGAGAACCCATGTTGCTCGCGCTGGCGGCCGTCGGCCTCGCCCAGGAGCCCACCGAAGAGCCCCGGACGGTCGAGCTCGTCTACCGCGAGACCCTCCCCTGGCCCGCCGGCTTCGACGGCGAGCGGCCACACTGGCAGACCAACCGGTACGGCCAGGTGCTGCTGGTCGACCGCAAGGAGGCCACCTGGGCGGTCGATCAGGCCGGCCGGGCCGTGCGTCCCCTCGCCTCGGGCGACACGTCCACCGCCTACCGCTTCCCCCTGAAGTACCTCGAGCGCTGGTCGAAGGACTGGGTCGTCGTGCGGGACGGGTCCACCCGTCCCCTCGCGCAGGGCCCGGACTTCACGGGGGCCGCGCTGCTCACGCGGTGGGGCGACGACGAGCGCGACGCCCTCCTGCGCCTCGAGCGTTCCGGCATCGAGGTGTGGACCGTGAGCCCGCCGGCCGGCGTGCGCGACTTCCCGAGCTGCTACGCGAGCGTCCCGGAGTCCTGCCTGGCCACGGGCGTCACGCTGCTGAAGGAGTACGCGGGCGACGCGGACGCGGCGAAGATCGCGCGTGCCCAGATCGCGCGGGCCTGCAGCGACGGGGTCGTGCGGGCGTGCTTCATGGGCGAGGCCCTCGACGACGGGCGGAATGCACCCGCGGCCCGCTCGTGTCTGGACGGCGACGCGGAGGCGTGCGCCACCGTCGGTGGGGCCGTCTACGCCGAGTCCAGGATGAAGGGCGAGTCGTCCGTGGCCGGCGAGCGCATGCTCGAGCATGCGTGCAACGAGGGCGTGGCGGCGGCCTGCTCGGAGGCCGCCCAGATGTTCGACGAGCGCGACCTGCCGCACAACGCGCTCCTGATGCTCGACCGGGCGTGCGTGAGCGGCGACCGGGCTGCCTGCGACGAGGTGGAGGAGCGCCGCGACAAGGCCTTCGCGCTGGGGATCGCCAAGGCGTGCCTCAAGGACGAGCCCGACCCCATCGGCTGCATCACGCTCGCGCAGTTCCTCGAGGAGAAGCCCGTGGACGGTGTCGGGATCGACGCCTTCGGGGCCTGGAGCCGCGCGTGCTCGGGCGGCGAGGACCCCGCGTGCCGCGCCATGGCGCCCTACGTCGACCGCTGGGGCATGGACGACACGCGCGTGAAGTCCGCCACGGACGACCTGCTCGGGGCCTGCGAGAGCGGGAGGGGCCAGGCGTGCGTGGGGGCCGCGCATCTCCTCGTTCGGCTCGACACCCGCGACCCCGGGTACGCCAAGGCGCGCGAGCTCTACGTCCGGTCGTGCGAGGCGGGCGAGATCCAGGGCTGCCTGTCCGGGGCCGCCCAGAGCTGGACGGGCACGGCGAAGCGCCTCGAGCTGCCCGGTAGCGAGGACCTCTACCGCAAGGCCTGCGACGCCGACAGCCCGTCCGGGTGTGCCGGGCTCGGTCGCGAGCTCGCCGCCGACAAGGGGCGCACCGCGGAGGCCGTGCAGGTGCTCGACAAGGGCTGCGAGCTCGGCAGCGCCAGCGCGTGCACCCAGCTCGGCCGGCTCGCGCAGCAGGGTCGCCACAAGTCCGACCTCGACCCCCAGGCCATCTTCCAGAAGGGCTGCGACGAGGGGGAGCCCGAGGCGTGCTACCGGCTCGGCGCCGCCCTCACGAAGGGCGAGATCGCGCAGAAGGAGACCCCGGCCCTCGCGGCCTACGAGACCGCTTGCGAGGGCGGCTACACGGCCGCCTGCGAGGAGGTCGGGCGCAGCCACCTGGCGCGCGGGACCCACTACGAGGCGGGAATCGCCGCGGGCTACTTCGACACCGCCTGCGACGCGGGCCGCACGGATGCCTGCAGCGAGCTCGGGCATCTCTACAAGGCCGGCAAGGGCGTCGAGCGCGACCGCAAGCTCGGCCGCGAGCTCCTGGTGAAGGCCGGCGAGCTCCAGCCCGTGAAGCACGTCCGGCTGGGCGGGCGCATCGGGTTCCTGAACATCCTCGGGGTCGACACCGAGGTCGTGCTCCCCATCCCGGTCGGGCCCGCCATCTCGGTGGGTGGCGACTTCAGCTACCTGCCCGGCACCGACCAGCTCTCCATGACCTACGTGGGCCCCACCGTGCGGGTCTACCCGTCCCACGCGGCCCGCGGGCTCTACGGTGCGGCGGGCTGGCACCAGTTCCGCATCAACGCGAAGGGCGAGACCACCACCAACGCCGGGTTCAACGGGCGGGTGGGGGTGCGGGTGCAGCAGGGCACGACCTTCGGTGGCGTCGAGATCGGGCTGGCGAGCGTGGACGCGCCGCGGGTGCAGGAGATCATCCGGCCCATCCCGCTCGTGGTGCCGGTGTTCGGCGTGTCCGGCGGCGTGGCGTTCTTCTGATGCGCCGCTCCCTCCTGGCACTGTCCCTGCTCGTGCTCGCGGCCGGCTGCCGTCCGGTGACGCGGATCGGCGACAAGATCATCTCGCTCACCGACCCCGTGCTCGTGGGTGGCGTCGTGTTGGGCTCGGCTCCGCCGGCCGATCCGCGGCTCCAGTCCGCGCTGGAGCTCGCCGGGTTCACCGGGTTCACCGAGGCGCGCCTCGTGGTGGCGGACGCCCTCGAGTTCCAGGACATCGACAACGCCCTCATCGAGGACGCCATCGTCGACGCCACGCCCACGGGCTCCCCGACGATGGCCTTCACGCCCGACGAGAACGGCTGGTTCGCGCCGGCCGGTCCGGGCTTCCTGCCCTACACGCCGGGCAAGGTGCTGCGCGTCAGCGCGGAGCTGCCGGACCGGGTGAACGCCGGCATCGTGGATGTCCCGCTGCCGGACGTCGCGGAGGTCGACGTCGAGCCGGTGCACGAGCCCGGGGAGCCCCTCGTGGTCGACCTCGTCGGGCAGGGCTTCGACTACGCGTTCGCGGCCGTCTACGACCTCGACGGCAACGAGGTGTTCACCACCGCGCCGTCCACCAATCAGGACATCGTGGACCTGGTGAACCCCGCCAACGACCCCATCGAGAGCGTCACGGTGCCGGGCGAGACGTTCCAGGAGGACGACATCTACATCGTGGGGCTCGCGGGCCTGAAGCGGGCGCCCTCCGAGAACGTCGAGGGCCTCAACGACGCGCTGACGGCCGTGCTGGCCGGTCGCCTGGAGCTCTTCCCCATCGTGAGTGGCAGCCCCATGGTGCTCAACGGGCTCGTCGTCGAGACCGCCGATCCGCCACCGGCCTTCGCGACGCAGCTCGCCGCACTGGGCATCTCGCCGGGCGTCGCGGTGGAGCTGCAGGCCTCCGACCTCCTGCTGGCGGGCGCGCCCATCGTGCATGCCGCGGTGACGATGAACGGCCAGACGGTCACCGAGGTCGGTGAGGGTCGCTACCGGGTGGACGGTGCGGAGGCCGACCTGCGCGGGGAGGCCACGGTCCGGGTGAACGCGCCCGGCATCGAGGACATCGGGGGCTACGATCTCCTCATCCCGCCCGCGCCCACGGCCGACCTGCCGGCCACCTTCCCGGCCGGGTACGACCTGTACGTGCCGGTGCCGGACGGTCCCTGGCAGGCGGTGCTCGTCACGGTGGTGGGTCCGAACGGGGTCACCTGGACGAACGTCCCGCAGGAGGCCGCCGAGTGGAGCCTCCTGATGCGCAACGAGGCGGAGATGACCCGGGTGCGCGTGCCGGCGGTGGCCTTCCCGGAGGCGGGCGCGTACGCGGTGGGCTTCGCGGCCCTCGAGAGCCAGGTGGACACGCGGGTGAACCTGAACCCGCGCTTCAGCCACGTGCTGACCGGTACGCTGGCGTTCCAGTCGATCGTGATCACCGACGGATTCTGACACCACGGGTGATCAGCCCAGCGGGCGCCTCTCTGGCGCATGCCAAGGCCCACGGACTTCGTTTGGACGGGGCCGAGTGGTGATGTCCGCCTCGAGACGTTCCTCGTCGCCATGGGCGATGCGCTGTCCTACACCACGCAGGCGATCTGCAAGCCGCTGGCGCGACGACCCCGAGGCCGGGAACGTCTGCGTGCTCGGCGTCACCTTGGAGCGCAGCCACAGGTCGGGCGGCGAGACCCTCGTGAGGAAGGTGTGGAGCGTCGGGGCCTCACCGTGGACCCGTGCCCCTCCGCGCAGTGACGCCGACCGTCGGCCGGCGCCAGCTTCCGCGCGAGGACGCGTCCCCATTCTCAACGCGAAGCATCGCAGCACCGCGGAGCACCGCGGAGAGGAACGACAGGAGGAAGGGCCGTCACTGCACCACCGACGCGACGTGGAGCCTCGCTCTCGCCGGACCCGCTCAGGTACGCCAGTCCGAGAGCCTCGATTGTTCCACCCCTCTCATCCTCCTCCGCGGTGCTCCGATGTGCTCCGATGCCTCGCGTCGAAGACGGGACGAGCCGTCATCCCGCGCCAGAACGCGAGGCGTGCGAGCCCGTCCAAGGGGAGGAGGCAGACCGCCGTCATCGTCGACGGCTTCCGGTACGATGCAACCTGCAGAGCACGGCAGCCGTCCCGGGGTGAACAACGGTGCCCGGCCGACCACGAGAGTGTGGGAGGTCTCGTTGCTCACCTCACTCCAGCTCCTGGTCCTCGAGGCGCACGCCGGTGAGGTCACGGTCACAGCACCCCGTTCGCTCATGGACATCGCCCTCCACGATGTCCTCACCTACTGCCTCCCTGACACCACGGTGAGCTTCATCGCCGGAGACAGCCCGTTTGCGCTGCGGGAGTACGTGGCCACGGAGCAGAGTGTCACCTTCGCAATCGACGACGACCCCCTCACCACGCTGAAGAACGCGATCGGCGCCTGGAACCAGGCACACCTCGCCCCCACCCGTTGGGTGGTGGTGCCCATCGCCCCTGATGCCTTCGTGATCGGATCGGAGACGACGCCCGCGACGGCACCTCTCCCGTCCCTGTCCCTCGACTGCCGCTTCCTCATGAAGCGCGGGGATTACAGCATCTTCGCCCTGGAGCCCGTCGACCCGGAGGCATGCGCGCCACTCCAGTACAACGGCGGGGGAGATGCCGGGCACCTGAGCTCCACGTGGACGGGGCCCGAGGGTGCCGTGAGGTTCGAGAAGGTGCTGGACCACTTCGCGAACAGCCAGGGGGCCGGGTACTACGCGAACTGCTTTCCGGCTCCCGAGCGCGACCCGAGGAGCGAGCGGCGCCGGGCCTACCGATCGTCCCGTCGCCAGCACGGCTACCGTGTGTCGCGGGAGGCCGTGCTCGACCTCTTCGATCCACCGACCGAACCGGCGCCGACGTGCCCCTTCACCCTCTACACCCCACATCCGAGCGACCTGGGCGAAGCGCTGGTGAGGGAGGACATGGTGCGGCGCGGGACGTCGGTGAACCCGTGCGCGCGCGACCGAGTGCTCGATTGACGGCGCACGAACGAACTGAAGTCTGCCCACGGATCCCGAAGTGACGCACCGCGGAGAGGAACGAGAGTAGGAAGGGCCGTCACCGCAACCACCGACGCGACGTGGAGCCTCGCCCTCGCGGGACCCGCTCAGGTGCGCAAAGCTGAGAGACCCGATTGTTCCACCCCTCTCATCCTCCTCCGCGGTGCTCCGATGTGCTCCGATGCTTCGCGTTGAAGACGGGACGAGCCATCATCCCGGGCCAGCTCGCCACCCACCGGGTCTGGGACCTCACCGGGTGAACAGCACCGCGAGATGCTGCACGACAGGGTGGACCTCCGTCGGCCAGAGACCATGATGCTGCTGAACATCCTGCTCTTCCTGCCAGCCAACGCAGCCGACCTCGGCCTCGTGGCTCCTCGCCCGACGATCAACGTGGAGATGACACACTCGCCTACTGCCACGACGTGCAGGTGAACCTGATCGCTGGCGACGCGCTCTACCCCGTGCGGGACGATTCGAAGACAGAGTCCTCCATCTCCTGGCCCGTGCACGACGACGCCCAGACGACCCCCGAGAAGGCCGTATGCGAGGACCCAGGCGAAGATCGGAGCGGACAGGATGGTCGTCGTGCCCACCGGACCCGACCGGTTCGTCATCGGCTCCAGGGTCCGGTCGGCGACGGCCCCCCTCCCCACCGTCCCATCGACTGCCGGTTCCAGGGGAGGGCAACGCCATCGACCTGAGGTCGACGTGGACCGGACCCGCCGGAGAGGTCCGCTTCGAGAACGTGCTGGATGCCTTCGCGAACGGCCTCGGCTCCGCCCAGTGCGCGCCGGATCGTGAGGGGGGAAAGGATTGCCACTGGACCCCCTACGGCTCGCAGGAGATGGGGAAGCTGCTCGTCCAGCAGCACCTCACGCGCACCGGTCAGCAGGTCAGCCCGTGCGTTCACGCGGCCTTCCGAGGGCAGGCGCGCTCGCTGCTCGTCGCCCGATCGCCCGTGGTACCGTCGGGAGCGGAGGTCCGCCATGCTCGCCACGCTCGCCCTCGTCGCGTCCGCCGCCCCCGCGCCCGAAGGGAGCCCGTACGTGGACGTCCCCTTCCTGCACCACTCCGGCCTCACGCTCCGCAAGCGCGTCGAGCCCGTGTACCCCGAGGTCGACGAGGCCGACCGCCGCGTCCGCCACCGCTGTGTGGTGTGGGTGCGCGTGGGTCCCGAGGGCACACCCGAAGACGCCCGTGTCCTGCCGGACTTCCCGGGTGATGGGTGCTCCGCACCCTTCCAGGCGGCCGCCCAGGCGAGCGTCGCGAGCTGGAGCTGGAAGCCCGAGAAGATCGGCAAGGACAAGGCCACCGTCCAGACCCAGATCGCCGTGGTGTTCGACGCGCAGCCCATGCCGCCCGTCGTCGACGTCTCACTGGCCGGGAGCCCGCCCCCCGAGCCCGTCCCCCAACCCAAGAAGAGCATCTACGGCGACCCGAAGACCCTGCCAGCACCCGCGCCCGAGCCCGAGGAGTGAGCTCAGGCGACGCCCGCGTACAGGGCGTCGAGCGCCACCTCCGCCCCGCACGCCAACACGAGCGTGCCAGCCGTCAGCTCCACGACGCGCCAGCCCACCTCCACACGCTGCCAGTGCTCCACGTGACGCCGGTCCTGCGCGACGAACAGCAGGTCCTGAAGCGATGGGAGCGTGCGGTACTCAGGACCCTTCCTTCCCCGGTCGCGCATCGCCGAGCTCGGAGACAGCACCTCCACCAACACCGCCGGGTTCACGAGCGCATGATCGTCGTGCGGGTGCAGGGCGACCTCCCCGCACACGACGGTGAGGTCGGGGTAGTAGCTGTTCGCGGTGGCCTCGACGTAGACCCGGAGATCCCCGCTGAACACCGCACAGGGTCCAGAACCCAGCTGGGGATGCAGGGCGGCCGCCAGGTTCATCGGCAGCCTCGCATGGGCCGGCGTCCCCCCCGACATCGCCACCACCCGGCCGTCCTCCAGCTCGTGCCGACTCTCCGTCTCACGCTCGAAGCGCGCGAACGCGAGGTAGTCGACGGGCGCTGGCAGGGTCTGGCTCATCACCTCCAGGATAACCCGGAACGATGACCCGACTGACCCTCCGCGGCGACTGGAGCCCCGTCGACCTCCAGCACCTCCTCGCCGACCTCGCCCCCCTCCTCGGCGGCGTACGCCCACCCGTGCCTCTCGACGGCTTCCGTTCGGGCGGGATGCCCCTCGGACACCACGCGGCCACCCGCGACGGCACGACCCTCGAGGTCACCATCGGACACACCGTCGAGGGCCGCGACAGCATCCACCACCAGCTCCTCGTGCTCACCACACCCACCTCGGGCGCCCGGATCGACCACACGTCATGGTTCGTTCGCGCCACCGACGTGGTCGTGGAGGTCGACCTCCCCCTCGAGGTCGCCGCCGTCACCCTCGACCGCCTCCTCCTCCAGCGGCCGGACATCGAGGTCACCGCCCTCCCCCGGCCCGGCGCGCTATGAGGCCCGGATGCCCACCGTCCTCGCCGTCGTCGGCGACATCCATGCCCGCTGGGACGACCACGACAACGCCCTCTTCGACGCCAGCGACGTCGACGGCGTGCTCGTCGTGGGCGACCTGGCCGGCCTCCGGTTCGGGCCCGCCCGCGACGTGGCCGCCCGCATCGCCCGCCTGAGCAAGCGGGTGGTGCTCGTGCCGGGCAACCACGACGCCAGCCACGCCGTCCAGCTCCTCGGCGAGGCCATCGCACGCCCCGGCCTCGGTCGGCCCTTCGTGGGCACCCAGGCCCGCAACCTGGCCGCCCTCCGCGAGGCCACTGCACCCCAGGAGCTCGGCGCGTACTCCCTGCACCCCTTCGGAGACGTGACGGTCATCGCGGGCCGGCCCCACAGCATGGGCGGCCCGTCCCTCGCGTTCGCCCCGCACCTCACGGCCATCTGGGGCGTGTCGGACCTCGCGGCCTCCGCGGAGCGCCTCTGCGCGCTCGTGGACGCCTGTGTCACCGAGCGCGTCGTGTTCGTCGCCCACAACGGCCCCACCGGCCTCGGGCCCACCCCCTCCGACATCTGGGGCTGCGACTTCAAGAAGGACGGCGGCGACTGGGGCGACCCCGATCTCGAGCGCGGCGTCGCGTATGCCCGGGAGCGTGGGAAGCGCGTGCTGGCCGTCGTCGCGGGGCACATGCACCGCCGGATCCGCGGCGGAGGCCGGCGCGCCTGGAAGGTCGAGCGCGACGGCACCCTCTACGTGAACGCCGCCGAGGTCCCGCGCATCGACCGCGACGGCCGGCACCACCACGTCCGCCTGGTGCTGGACGGCGACACCGCCACCGCCACCGACGTCTGGGAGACACCATGACCTGGCGCACCCGCCTCCTCGTGGGCATCGCCGCCGTGTTCGTGGTCGGCGAGGCCTGGATGCTCCTCTCGGCCGGCCCGGCCCTGCGCACGAGCCTCGCGGTGCTCACGTCGGTCTACCTGGCCGCCATGGGCGGCGTGTTCCTCCACTACCGCCACCGCATCACGCCCAACCTCCTCACCGCGAGCATCGGCCTCGGGGCCATCGTCCACCTCGCCCTCACGGCCCTCATCATGATGGCCGACCGCCTCACGGCCCTCGGGGTCCTCCCCGCCCTCGCCCAGAACTGGGGGCACTTCCTGGTCGGCGCCCTCGGCATCCTCGCGGCCTTCGTGTCGTGGACGCGCGCGAAGGGCATCGAGGAGGAGGCGCCCGCCCCCGAGCCCACGGCCCACCGGGAACCCGCCCCTCCAGCCACCGTGGAGCTGGAGCCCGTAGACTGGGAGCGGGCGGACCGGCAGCTCACCGAAGACCCTCAGCGCCGCAAGGAGCTCGCGCGGCTGCGGCGGATCGCGGAGATCCTCGCGGACGGCGCCGAGCCGGACGCCCGGATCGGGGACGCCCGCCGCGCCCTGCAGCAGGAGGCCCGCCGCGTGCTCGCCGAGGCCCGCGCGGAGGCCCGGGAGGACGGCGACGTACTCTCCCAGGCCGCGAACCTCCTGGAGTGGGGCGCCCAGAAGCTCCCGGAGCTCGCGGAGCTCGACGTCTCCGACCTCCTCATGGGCAAGGCGATCGCGGACATCCGCGCGAAGAAGGACCGCGTGGTGCAGAGGTTCGTGGACCACCGCGACCTGCGCGCGATCCATCCGATCGACCGCGCCACCGCGGAGTCCAAGTGCGACGAGCGCGCCGAGGCCGCCCGCGCGGCCCTCCCGCTGCTCCGGGCGAACGGCATGCGTCTCTCCGAGGAGCTCATCGCGGCCCACGAGGAGCTCGCGGCCTTCCGGTCCGTCACGGGCTTCCAGGTGGTGGAGCTCATGGACGGCGGGTTCGTGACCTTCGAGGGCAACGGGCGTCGCGAGGCCCTCCAGCGGGCGTTCGGCACCGACGAGGCCGTCCTGGTGGAGGTCCGGCACTACGTCTTCGACGACCCCGGCGTCGCGGCGATCATCGATCGACGGGTCCAGCGCGTGCGCGCCTGGAAGAACGTCGACGACACGATCCGCTGATGAGGGCCTGAAACACCGTCTCTCAGCGGCCTTCATTTTTTCTTCGGATTTTCTGCGCCCCGGCTTCCAGCCCTCCGACCCCACGCATCAGAGGGGATGAAACGAAAGACGGAGGAGCCGCCATGCTCAAGGCCACCACGAAGACCCTCGTACTCGCATTCAGCCTCGCCACCTTCGGGACGGGCTGTGACCTCGCCGACCTCGTCAACGGGATCATCGGCGGCAACGGCGACGACCCCGTGATCGTCGACCCGGGCGACCCGACCGACCCGACCGACCCGGTGGAGCCCTGCTACGACGTGGACGGCGACGGGATCTGCGACCCCGACCCGTGGACCACCTGCGAGGAGCAGCTCGACATCTGCCTGAACGCCGGCTGGGACGAGCCCCAGCCCGCCAACGGCACCTCCACCCGCGACATCGCGATGCCGTACCCCGGTGACGACGACTGCTGGACCCAGTACGACGAGTGCATCGGCTACGAGCCGCCCCCGCCCCCGCCGTACCCCTACGAGCAGTGCGACATCGAGCTCCAGGACTGCCTGAACGCCGTCTACACCGACGACGATGGCCAGTCCGAGCCCCAGCCCGGCGCCGACATGGCGATGCCCTGGTACCCCGGTGAGGAGGAGTGCTGGACCCAGTACGACGCGTGCATCGGCCAGGTCGAGCCCCCGCCGCCGCCGCCCATCGACACCTGCGAGTGGGAGCTCGAAGAGTGCCTGATGACGAGCTTCAACCCCGAGGCGTGCTTCCAGGCCTACGACGTCTGCATCGGCTACCCGCCGCCCCCGCCCCCGCCCATGGGCCAGTGTGACGAGCTCTACGGGATGTGCCTGATGAACGGCGTCGACCCCTGGCTCTGCGACGAGGTGTACGTGCAGTGCATCGACAACCAGGACCATCCCTGCGACGACGAGCCGGGTTACCCCGAGGATCCCGAGCCGATGCCCTTCCCCGCCGGCCAGCCCACCCCCTGACGGTCCATGTCCGCAGCACCCCTCGACATCACGGAGCTCTACCAGCGCCACGGTCGAGCGGTGCTGCGGCGGATCCGCCGCTTCTACAGCGACGAGCAAGCCATGGACGTGCTCCAGGAGGTCTTCGCCAGAGCAGTCGAGAAGGCCGACACCTACCGCGGTGACGCCCCTCCCCTGCACTGGCTCTACGGGCTGACCACCCGCCACTGCCTCGCCCGGCTCCGCGACGCCAAGCGTCGCCGCGAGCTCCTCGACGAGGTGGGGGAGATCCCCTGGAGCTGTCCCATCACCACGACCGACCCCGAAGCCTCGGTCTTCCTTCGCCAGCTCTGGCGGGAGATCGACCCCGAGCTCGCCCAGATCGGCGTCCACTACTACGTCGACGGCATGAGCCAGGCCGACATCGGCGCCCTGATGGGCGTCTCCGGCCGAACCATCAGCAACCGCATCCAGAGCCTCCAGGACCTGGCGCGAACGGCCGCCAGCCCTGTCGGAGGGACCCCATGAACACCGCCATGACCGGTCTCCGCCGCGACGGGCACATCAGCGACCTCGCCCTCGAGCACCTGCTCGACGACGACGCCCTGCCGGGGACCGAGGACCACCTCGCGACCTGCGACGTGTGCCGCGCCCGCCTCGCCGCAGCCCGGGCCACCGATGCGATGCCGCTCCCCGCGCTGCCGCCCATGGCGTCCGTGGCGCCGGAGCCCACGATCACAGCGTCCACACCGGGCGCCAACCGGCCCTGGACGTGGGCCCCCATGCTCCTCGCCGCCGCCGTGGCCCTGTTCGTGGCCACCGCCGCCCTGCGCGCACCGGGCGAGGACGAGGACACCTTCCGCATCAAGGGCGCCTCGGTGGCCCTCCAGGTCTTCCGCGACGAGGGCGAGAGCAGCCAGCGCCTGCGCGACGGCGACACCATCGCGCCGGGCGACCGCCTCGGGTTCCGCGTGCGCCAGCGCCGCAGCGGCCACCTCATGGTCATCGGGATCGACGACCGGGACGAGCCCTACCTCTGCTACCCGCAGTCCCGGGACGGCGAGAGCGCGCCGCACGGCGCGACCCTCGAGCCCCAGCCGCTGCCCGAGGCCATCCGGATGGACGACAAGGGTGGCTCCGAGCTCCTCGTGGCCATCGTGTGCGAAGAGCCCTTCACGTTCGAGGAGATGTCCACCGCCCTCCTCGAGGATCGGGTCCCCTCGGACTGTGCTACGGATCGTCTGGAGCTGATCAAGCCATGATCCCCGCCCTGCTCGCCACTGCGTTCGCCGCCGAAGTCCAGCGCTACGCCGTCGTGGTGGGCGTGAACGAGGGCGTGTCGGGCGACGAGCCCCTGCTGTTCGCGTCCTCGGACGCCGACCGGGTGGCGGACGTGCTGGAGGACCTCGGCGACATCCCCTCCGAGAACATCGTGCGCCTCAAGGACGTCGACGCCGCCCGCCTGGCCGACAGCCTGGAGGACCTCGCCCGCCGGGTGGAGCGCCGCAAGGGCACCGCCGAGACGCTGCTGTTCTTCTACTACTCGGGCCATGGTGACAGCGACGGGCTCCACCTGACCGGCACGCAGCTGCCGTTCCGCGAGCTCCTCGACGACCTCGGAGCCATCCCGGTGGACGTCCGGATCCTCGTGGTGGACGCCTGCCAGTCCGGTGAGCTCACGCGCCTCAAGGGCGCCAGCCCGGCCGAGCCCTTCGAGATCCAGGCGGACGACCGCCTGGACACCGAGGGCATGGCGATCATCACGTCCAGCAGCGTAGGCGAGGACGCCCAGGAGTCCGACCGCCTCCAGGGCGGCGTGTTCACCCACCACTTCCTCTCGGGCCTCAAGGGCGCCGCCGACGCGTCGGGCGACCACCGCGTCACCCTCACCGAGGCGTACGCCTACGGCTACGCGGAGACCGTGAAGAGCACGAGCCGCGCGCGCTTCGTGCAGCGCCCGGGCTTCGGCTTCGCCCTGTCGGGCCGCAACGACCTCGTGCTCACGCGGGTGGACGACCCCGGCCGCAACGCGATGCTCGCGCTCGACGGGGCCGGCCAGTGGCTCGTGATGGAGGGCGACGGCTCCGGGCGCCTCGTGAGCGAGGTGTTCGTCGAGCAGGACGCCATGCTCGCCGTGAACCCCGGCCCCTACCTCGTGCGCTTCCGCGACGAGAAGGGCATCCGCGAGGCGAGCGTCGACGTGCCCAAGGGCTCCACGCACCCCGTCGCGGCGCGCGCGATGGCCGCGGTCTCCCCGGGTCGCACGGTGCGCAAGGGCATGCAGGAGGACACCCGGGCCGCCATGGCCTGGACGGTCGGTACCGGCATCCTCGGGCCCACGGCTCCCGAGATCCAGCCGTCCGCGGTGGGCACCCTCGGCCTCATGGTGGACTTCGAGCCCATGACCCTCGCCGTCCGCGGGATCGGCAGCGGCACGAACACCCGCAACGACCAGATCGGCATCCGCCAGGTGCGCGCGGGTGCCGACATCGCGGGCCTGAAGAAGGTCGACTTCCGCAAGGTCGCCCTGGGGCTCGGGGTCCGCGGCGGTGGCGACCTGAACTTCCAGTGGTTCGCCACCACCGGCGAGGCCCGCCCCAAGCAGGCGCTCACCGGTCGGCTCGGACCGCTGCTCTCGGTGGACGTCCCGTTCGCCCGCAACCTCCTGATCGTCTCGGGCGGCACGGACGTCCAGGTCGCCCCGCTGTACGATGTGTCCACGGACACCGACCGGCTCGGCACCACGGTCGTGCCCACCCTCAACCTGGAGCTCGCGCGCTATGTCCGTCGTTGAACGCATGCTCCCCCTGTTCCTCCTCGGCGGCTGCGGCTCCCTCGCGGGCGGCGACTACCGGGGCGACGTGCTGATGGAGATCGAGGGCACCGTCTATGTCGAAGACGACGTCTCCCTCGACGCCGACATCGGTGTGGCGGTGCTCTGGACCAACGATGGCCGGCCCAACCTCGGCGCCCAGTCCGTGCTCGTCGACACGTCCTTCCCGGCCCGCTACCGCATCCGCCTCTACAAGCCGCCCGAGGACACCACCCGTCTCGCGCTCCTGGGCAACCAGGACCTCCGCGCGAGCATCGGTCAGATCGTGCTCTTCGAGGACCTCGACGACGACGGGCGCTGGGAGCCCGAGCTGGGTGAGCCCGTGGTCGGCGGTGCCTTCGACAGCGCCATCGTGTGGGTCGAGGACCCCGAGGCCGTCCGGTTCGCCCTCGAGGACGCCGCAGCGCCGCCCCCCTTCGACACCGGCTTCGTCGGCACGGACAGCGGGTACCCCTCCGAGGAGCCCGTGTGGGCGGGCGCCACGTGGAGCCCCCGGCCCGGCTTCCAGCTCGTGGACGTCCCCATCCCGCCGATGTGCGGCCTGCCGCTCGACGACATCCTGTTCGAGCGCAGCGACAACCGGGCCGCGCTCCACGTGGGCGCGCTCCGCAACGCCTATTACGACTGGGACTGCGACGGGCTCGGCGACTACGTGGGGATCGACAGTCGCACCGGGTCCGGGAACGAGGCGATGCCCGACGGTCCGGACATCTGGACGGGCGAGTGCCCGCCGGAGGAGGCCCTCGTCGACCTGTGTGGCGTGCTCGATCAGGTCCTGCACGACCCCGCGTCGTTCCAGGTGGACGACGCCGATGGCGACGGCATGATCGTCGACGACGCCCTCTACTTCGACGACATCACGCTCGAGTGCCTGATGATGGTGTGCCCGGAGCTCGTCCAGGAGGCCACGGTCCAGGGGCCCGTGCCCGTGACGGACCCCGCGCCATGACCCGCTGGTGCCCTCTGATCCTCCTGGCCGGCTGCGGCTCCCTCGTGGGCGGCGACTACCGGGGCGACGTGCTGATGGAGATCGAGGGCACCGTGTACGTCGAGAGCGACGTCTCCCTCGATGCCGACGTCGGTGTGGCGGTGCTCTGGACCAACGACGGTCGGCCCAACCTCGGCGCCCAGTCCGTGCTGGTCGACACGTCCTTCCCGGCCCGCTACCGCATCCGGCTCTACAAGCCACCCGAGGACGCCTCGATCCTCTCCCTGCTCGGCAACCAGGACCTCCGCGCGAGCATCGGCCAGATCGTGCTCTTCGAGGACATGGACGGCGACGGCCGCTGGGAGCCCGGGCGGGAGCCCGTGGTCGGCGGCGCCTTCGACAGCGCCATCGTCTGGGTGGAGGACCCCGACGCCGTGCGGGTCGTGCTCGCCGACGGCGCCACCTCGGCTCCCCCCTACGACCCCGACCAGCCCGTCGACCCCGGCTACCCCGAGCCCGTCTGGGCGGGGGCCACATGGAGCCCGCGGCCCGGGTTCCAGCTCGTGGACGTCCCGATCCCGCCGGCCTGCGGCCTTCCCCTCGACGACATCCTCTTCGAGCGCAGCGACAACCGCGCGGCCCTGCACGTGGGCGCCCTGCGCAACGCCTACTACGACTGGGACTGCGACGGCATCGGCGACTACATCGGCCTCGACGACCGGAACGAGTCCGGCGGTGGGGAGGACATCCCGCCCCAGGCACCGGACCTGTGGGTCGGCGAGTGCGGTCCGCCCGAGTACCTCGAGAGCGACTGCCTGTTCATCGACGAGATGCTGCGCGATCCCGCGATGTTCGGCTTCGAGGACGTCACCGGCGACGGCACGATCGCCGACGAGATGTTCCCGCCGGAGTGGCTGGACTGCCTCTACGAGGTCTGTCCGGACCTCGTGGACGCTCTCCGCACACCGAACCCGATCCCCATGGCTCCCTGACGCGTCAGGCCCCTGCGGCCAGGCACACCAGGAAGAAGAAGCCGAACAGGCCGAGCACCGAGAGCCCTACGGTCGCCACGACGCCCGGCACGATCAGGTGGTTGAGCACGGGCACCGGACGCGCGGATCGCCGGTTGGCCACCGGGGCTGGCGGAGGCGTCGAGCGACGCCGGGAAGACGCGGGCACCACCTCCCGGCCCTTCCGCGGCGCCTGGGGCGTGCCGCGCTCGAGGACCTCGGAGGCCCGGCGAACCTCGGCGGACTTCCGGGCCTCGGTCTCCTTCCGCCGCTCGGCCACGTCCAGCTCGGACGCATCGAAGGTGGGCAGGCTCGCGGCCGGGAGAGACGGCGGAGGCGGAAGGCTCGCACCCGTGGATCCCGGATCCGCGACCTCTCCAGCGGGCGGCAGCGACATCGCGAAGGTCCCGCCCTCCGTGGGCGGGCTGGTCTCACCGGCGAGACCCGAGGAGGTCAGGGCGGACAGGCGCGCCTCGGTGACCACCCGGCCCACCAGCATGCCGTCGAGCTCCGGGAGCGGCGGCCAGTCGAGGGCCTTGCACCAACGGCGCAGGGTCTCGCCTCCGACGGCCTCCGCGAGATCCTCGACCTGCTCGGCCACCTCGTGGGTCGTGGGGCGCTCCAGCGCGTCGTAGGCCAGCATCCGGTCGAGCAGCCAGCGCACGTCGCCCGGGATGTCGAGCGGGCGCAGGTGCTCGCGCACGTGGGCATCGTGGGCGGCGGGGTCGAGCGCCAGCAGGAAGTGCTCGCGCGACGAGAGCTCCGAGAACAGCCGGCCACCCCGGGCGGCCACCTCGTACAGCGAGCAGCCCAGGGCGTACACGTCCGCCGGGGCGCCATCGTTCTTCCCGTCGAAGCGCTCGGGAGCCATGTACCAGGGGCTGCCGATCATCACGCTCGTCTGGGTCTTGGCCTCCCGCCGGGCATCCGCGGCCTTCGCGATGCCGAAGTCGAGGACCTTCACCTCCCCGTGCTGGCCGATGCGCACGTTGGGGGGCTTGATGTCGCGGTGCACGAGCCGCAGGGGCTGCCCGTCGGGCCCGTCGCTGGTGTACGCGATGTGCAGGGCGTCCGCGACGCGCCCGATGACCTCGAGGCCCGCGCGGAGCCCGATGGGCTGGGCCAGCTCGACACACTGCTCGAGGTCCAGCCCGGGCACGTACTCCATGACGAGGGCCACCCGACCGTCGAGCAGCACGAGGTCGTGGACCTTCAGGACGGACGGGTGGTTCAGGGTCCCGAGGAGCCGCCCCTCGTCCCGGAGCCGCTGCACGGCCTGGCTGCGCGGGTCGAGCCCCTCGTGGAGCATCTTGACGGCCACCTCGGTCTCCACGCCCGACGCGCTCGTCATGCTCGCGAGGTACACCTCGCCGAAGCCGCCCGCCCCGAGACAGCGCTTGAAGTCGAAGCGCCGACCGGCCTCAACCACGGCGGTCCACGTCCTGGTACTGCGCCAGGCAGGCGTCGAACGCCACCAGCGACGTGGCCAGGGCCTCCCGCGCGGCCACCGAGTGACCGTCGGTGAGCGCCGACCAGCAGCGGTACATGTTGCGCTCGGCCGCGGAGAAGGTGCCGAAGTACTCCGCGAACCCGGCCAGGCCATGGCGCGCGATGAGCTGCCCACGGCCGTCCACGAGCGGCTCGATCAGGTCGGCGCGCACGTCGTCCAGGATCTCGCGGGGCCGCGTGCTGTCCGCGTCCATCTTCAGGTCCGCGATGAGCGTGGTGACCTCGGCGAGCCGCTCGCGTACGGCCGTGATGGTGCCCGGGAAGTCCACGCGACCAGCCGCGCCCTCCTCCCCGCCAGCGTTGTCCTCGGCCTGCTGCATGCGCGCGAGAGCGGCGCCCCCCACGATGAGCACGAGCCCACCGAGCCAGCCCAGCCCGCCCACCGCGAACCACTCCTGGAGCCGCTGGGAGGGCGGCGGGAGCCCGATGTCCGCCTGGACGGCCTGGGCCTCCGCCTTCGCGGCGCCCTCGGTGTGGGCGACCTCGCCGACCGCCGTGCGGTAGGCCGTGTGCCGGGCGCCGTTCCGCGCAGCGAAGCTCGCAGACACCACGATACCGAGCGCGAGGAGCGCGAGTCCGATGTTGCCCTTCATCAGGATGCTCCCATCGCGGTCTTCGCGAGGTTCCAGAACAGCTGCGTGAGCGCCTCGCCCACGATGAGACCGGCCGCGAACGGCACGAGCTTGCGCCCGATGAACACGCGGCCCAGGCGCGCCTCCAGCACCATCGCCACCACGTTGCCGACCCCGTAGGCCAGGGTGATCGAGAACGGCAGGTACATCGCGAGCCCGAAGAGCACCGCGATGCCGCCGATGGGGAAGATCGAGAGCGCGCCGCCGATGACGGCCCCCGAGAGGTACTTGTCGACCGCCGCGTCCGAGCTCCGGAGCGCCTCGATCATGCCCTGGAGCGCGCCCGCCTGCGGCGCCGAGAGGCAGCCCGGCTCCTTGTTCATGCAGGCGTACGAGTCGGGACCGAAGCCCGGCGAGCCGTCCGGGGTCTGCCAGAGCAGGTAGATGACGCCGATCGCGATGAGCGGGCCGAGCCAGCAGAGCAGGAGCTGCGCGAGCTGCTGGTCGCGGGGACGGGAGCCCACGAGGTGGCCTGTCTTGAGGTCCTGCATCATGTCCGCACACTGGCTCGTGGCGATGCACACGGCCACCCCGAGGAACACGGCCGCCGTCACGTCGCCGCCCGTGATGAAGAACATCAGCGTCACCGCGATGAGCGCGAGGCCCGAGAGCGGCGAGATGTCCGTGGCGCCAGTGGCCTGGGCCACGATGATGCCGGCCAGCGCGAGCCAGAGGCCGCCGACGACCGTGACGGCGAGGGCGACCGGCAGCGCGGCGACGAAGGCGGCACCGTCGAGCCCGCCGACGCGGATGTCGGGGTTGGTGAAGATGGCCGACCCGAACAGCATCACGAGCGCCCCGACGGCCGACGCGCCGAGCACGGTGGGCGAGAGCTCCTCCGGGGACGCGCCCTGCTCGCGGGCGAGCTTCGCGGCCGCCTGGAGGCTCCGGAGCGCACCGGACACCGCCGGGAACGCGCTCACGACGCCCGCCAGGGCGCCACCGATGAGCATGCCGATGCCCACGGGCCGCAACATCTGCCCGTAGACCTCACCGGCGAGGTAGCCGCCGGTCTCGGCGGCCGGAACGGCATCCGGCACGGGGACCCAGCCCGACGTCACGGCTACCGGCGAGATGACCCACCACGCGAGCACACCGCCGAGCGCGAACGGGAGCCCGCCCTTGCCCGAGAGGAGGCCGGCCCCGAAGTTGGCCGCGGACACGTACAGCGCGATGGGCAGCCACTCGGGGGCGAGCCCCGTGATCTTCCCGATGTCCACGTCCTCCGCGACCACACCGAGGTTCACGACGACCGTGAGGAGCACCGCGATGGCCGCACCCGCCACGAGGACCAGGCCCTGCGAGAGCCCCTCGCCGGGCGACTTGAGCAGGGTGGCCACGGCGACCCCGCTGGGGAACTTCAGACGCTCGAACTCCACCATCTGCTTGCGCAGCGGGATGATCAGCACGATGCCCATCAGGCTGCCCGCGATGGCCGAGAGCAACAGGGGCACGACCGGTGGATCGCGCAGCGTGGGATCCGCCACGGACAACAGGAAGAGGGCCGGGAGCGTGAACACCACGCCCGAGCTGGCCGTGTTGATGCCGGAGGCCACGGTCTGGTTGATGTTGTTCTCGACGATCGACTTCCGGCCCATCACGCCGCGCAGCGCCACGAAGCCGAGGATCGCAGCGACCGTGCTGCCGCCGAGCCCGAAGCCGAGCTTCAGCGCGATGTACACGAACGAGGCCGTCATCACGACGCCCTGGAGCGTGCCGAACAGCATCGCGGGGATCGACAGCTCCGGCCAGGGCCGCACGTCTGCGGGGGATGCGCTCAAGGAACCTCCGTCCGGCCGCCCCTATCCCAATCGAGCGCTCCCGCCCGCGTGCTCGTGAGGGAAGGTTGTGCTACGGGTCGCCGTCAGGAGGGAGACACCCCGATGCCGTACGTCGTGACCGAGAACTGCGTGGATTGCCGCTTCACCGACTGCGTGGAGGTCTGCCCGGTGGACTGCTTCTACGCAGACGCCAAGCAGCTCTACATCCACCCGGACGAGTGCATCGACTGCGGCGCGTGCGAGTTCGCCTGCCCCGTGAAGGCGATCTTCAACGAGGACGACCTCCCCGCCGAGCTCCGCAGCTGGATCGACATCAACGCCGAGCGCGTCGACGCCTCGGACGTGTCGAACATCACGGCGTCCGAAGAGCCCCTGCCCACGGCGGCCGCCAAGAAGGCCAGCCTGGGCCTCTGAGCGACCCGTGGCGACGATCCTCCTGGTCGAGGACGACGGCGACCTCGCCGACCTCACCCGGGAGCTCCTCGAGGCCCACGGCCACGTCGTCACCGTCGACGACGGAGGGGTCGGTGCGGACACCATCCGCAAGCTGAGCCCGGACGTCGTGATCCTCGACGTTCAGCTCGAGGAGGGCACGGGCTACGCGATCTGCAAGGAGGCCCGGGAAGCCGGGTACTCCGGGTTCATCCTGTTCCTGACGGCGCGGGTGTCCCCCATGGACGAGCGCGTGGCCTTCGAGCTCGGCGCCGACGACTTCGTGCGCAAGCCCGTGGACCCCGACGTGCTGCTCCTGCGCATCGCCGCGCTCCTGCGCCGCCGCCGCGACGAGCCGGGTACCTGGCGGAACGGCCGGCTCTCGATCGACCACCCGCGCCGCACCGTGTACGTCGACGGCGAGGAGGTCGTGCTCACCTCCGGGCAGCTCGAGCTGCTCTGGCTCCTCGCGCGCAACCTGGGACGGGTGGTGGGCCGCGAGCAGTACTACGAGGAGGTCCGCGGCATCGCCTACGACGGGGTGGACCGCTCGTACGACAACCGCATCAGCGACCTGCGGTCCCGTCTCGCCGAGGCGGGGCTCCCGGGCGACTGCATCGTCACCGTGTGGGGTGAGGGCTACCTGCTCCGTCCGGAGTCCTGAGACGCAGGGTGAACCTGGCGCCCCCGAGCGGGGCGTCCCCCACGGACAGCTCACCACCGTGGGCGTCCACGATGCGACGCGCGATGGCCAACCCCATCCCGAGCCCCTGGTGCTCCCGACCGCCCCGGAAGCCCACGAGCGGCTCGAACACGGCCTCCCTGCGCTCCTCGGGTACGCCCGGTCCGTCGTCGTCCACGTGGACGGTGTCGCCGTCCACCGTGAGCACGACGCGCGAGGCGGCGAAGCGCACGGCGTTCGCGGCGAGCCCGGTGAGCGCGGTCTTCAGCAGCTGGGGCTCCCCCGCTGAGGCTCCCGCACCCACGGCCTCCACGGAGACCTCGGGCTGGAGCCCGCCCACGTCGGCCGCGACCTGCGACGCCAGGGCACCGAGGTCCACGGGCTCGACCTCCTGGAGCCCGCCCCTGCCGAGGCTCCCGAAGCGCAGGAGGGCCTCCACGAGGTCCACGAGCCCCGAGATCCGCGCGTCCATGCGGTCGAGCATCGCGGAGGTCCGCGCAGGGTTGGCCCGCGCGACCCCGATGGCCATCCGGGCCGCCGCCAGGGGCGTCTTGAGCTCGTGAACCACGGAGGCCAGCAGCCTGTCGCCCTCGAGGGCCAGCGCCTCCGCCCGCCAGACCGCGGCCTGCAGCCTGCGAGCCCGGGTCTGGGAGAGCACCGAGAGTGCCAGGGTCGGGCCCACGCAGACCGCAACGAACGCCAGCACCCGGACCGGATCCTCCCCCCGCTGCAGGAGGAGCATGCTGAAGGCCCCGCACGTGACGGCGTGCAGGAGCACCTGTGGTCCGATGGGGACCACGGCCCATGCGGACTGGCCGAAGAGCAGCGACAACATCCAGCCGAGCACGAAGGCCGACGACGTCCCGTGGTGCGCGAGCAGCCCGACCACGACGACCGGGAACACGACCTGGAGGACCACCAGCCGCCGCTGGAGGTCGTAGGGGTCGCGCACGCGCCACAGCACCACCACCGCGAACGCGAGCATCGCGAGCCGTACCGAGGCCCCGAGGACGTCTCCCGACGCCGCATTGAACACCATGAGGGCGGTCCAGACGGCCGAGATCGACCCGATCACGACGCGGGCATCGCGCACGTCGTGCTGGAATCGCCCGTCCCGGTAGGCACGCTCCACGCTCGGATCGTCGAACCGGCCGCGCAGCGCGTCGATCGTGGTGGGAGGCAGGCGCTCGGGAGGCATCCGCGGAATCCTACCCCGCAGGCAGGTTAGGGAGAGTCGATGACCAGCGCCGAGGCACGCGCGGTCCTCGGCCTCGAGGGACCCGTCGACGCGAAGACCGCACGCCGGGCCTACCTGCGCGCCGTGAAGCGCCACAAGCCCGAGCAGGACCCCGACGGCTTCCAGCGCGTGCGGGCCGCCTGGGAGCGCATCCAGGCGGACCTGGACCGCTCACCGGTCCTCCGCGCGCCGGTCCCCCCGAAGCCCCCCCGCCCCTCGCCATCCCCGTCGTCGGCGCACCCGCCACCAGCGGCCCCGCCGGCCGACGCGCTCCCCGACATCGCCGACGCCGACCCCGAGGTCCCCGCGGACGATGGGTTCCGGCTCCCGCCCGATGGCGTGCCCGACCCCAGGCCGTGGACCCGTGAGCCCATCCCGCCCGAGGCCGGGCCCAGCTGGACCGTCGAGCCCCTGCCGGAGCCCCCGCCCGTGGTCGCACCCACCAAGCAGCTGAACATCGCGTCCGACAGCGCGGACATCGACGCCGACCTCGCCCTGCAGCTGGTCGTGGAGGCCATGCAGACCTCCCGCACCCATCCGCACCTCGCACCCGCCCCCCTGGACGCCATCACCCCCGTGCTGCTGCTCCATCGCGCCGGTCACGGGCGGGAGGCGCGCGACGCGTGGAAGGAGGTCCAGGGCTGGCTGGACGCCGCCGGGCTCGGCATCCGCATCCCCCAGTCCGTGGCGGCCCGACTCCTGCTCTGTCGCGAGCTCTCCGAGCTGCCGCCGTACTTCCCCACCGACGTGCGCCGCCGCATCGCGACGGCCATCCTCGACAACGACCTCGCGGGAGCCGGCCCGGACATGGTGGGCTTCCGACGGTCCACGCCCATCCGGGCCCGCGATGCCGCGGACCTCCTGCGCGAGCACACGGCCAACCTCGACACGCTGTACGGTCGCCTGCTGCTGCCGGAGGAGGATCGCCGTCCGCCGCCCGAGCCCGTCACCGAGGAGTCCCCGGAGCCCGACGAGGACACCACCGCCTCGGAGATCGTCGTAGGCCTCCTCGCCACGGTGTTCCTGCTGGCCGTGCTCGCCGCGGTCCTGCGCGCCTGCGTACCCACCGGCGGCATCCAGACCGAGATCCTCCCCGTCCCCCTCGTGCAACCGGAGGCACCGTGAACGAACCCGAGCCCGCCATCGTGGGCATCGACCTCGGCACCACCTTCTCCCTCGTGAGCATCCTGCAGGACGGCGTGCCCACGGTGTTGCCCAACGCGGCCGGCGAGCACCTCACGGCCTCGGCGGTGAGCCTGCTCGACAACGGCGAGGTGCTCGTGGGTCCGCCCGCCCGCGCGCGTCTCACCACGCACCCCGGTCGCACGGCCATCGCGTTCAAGCGCGACATGGGCTCCGACAAGCGCGTGGACCTCGGGCTGCGCAGCTTCACGCCCGTCGAGCTCTCCGCGATGGTGCTCAAGGTCCTCAAGCGCGACGCGGAGGCCGCCCTCGGCCGGCCCGTGCACGAGGCCGTCATCACCGTGCCCGCCTACTTCGGCGAGGTGCAGCGCCAGGCCACCAAGCAGGCGGGCGAGATCGCGGGCCTGAAGGTGGAGCGCATCATCAACGAGCCCACGGCGGCCGCGATGGCGTACGGGCTGCACGAGAAGGACCGCGAGGTGCAGGCCGTGGTGCTCGACCTGGGCGGGGGTACGTTCGACGTGACGGTCCTCGAGATCATCGAGGGGGTCATCGAGATCCAGAGCTCCGCGGGCGACGCCCGGCTGGGCGGCGAGGACTTCGTGGACCTGCTGGCGACCCACGTGGCCGGGCGGATCCAGGAAGAGCACCGCGTGGACCCCCGCGACGACCCCCGCGCGTTCGCCCGCATCCGCGAGGCCTGCGAGGCGGCCAAGAAGCGCCTGACCCTCTCGCCCAACACCCGCATCGTGGCCCCGGCGCTCACCCTCGGCGGCCGGAGCGTCGACGTCGACCTGGAGATCACCCGCGACGACGCGGAGGCCGTCTGGGCCCCGCTCCTCGACCGCATCCGCGCCCCGATCCATCGCGCCCTGCGCGACGCGTCCCTGGAGCCCGAGAAGATCGACGAGATCATCCTCGTGGGAGGCGCCACGCGCATGCCCTGCTTCGTGCGACTCGCGGCGTCCCTGTTCGGCAAGATGCCACGCCGCACGCTACCGCCCGACGAGGCCGTCGCGATGGGCGCAGCCGTCCAGGCTGCCCTGAAGTCGGGCGACACCAGCGTCGAGGACATCGTCGTCACCGACGTCGCCCCCTTCACGCTCGGCATCTCCACCACCACCAGCATGGGCCGCCAGCGCATCGCCGGGATCTTCGCGCCCATCATCGACCGCGGGTCCGTGATCCCCACGAGCCGCACCAAGGCCTTCTACACGGTGGAGGACCTGCAGACGGCCCTCACCATCCAGGTCTACCAGGGCGAGCACCCCATGTGCCGCGACAACACCAAGCTCGGCGAGTACACGATGCGCGACATGCCGGCGAAGCAGGCCGGCGAGCAGGGCGTGGACGTGCGGTTCACCTACGACCTCAACGGGCTCCTGGAGGTGGAGATGGCCGTGATGGGCACCGACCGGCGCGAGCACCTCGTCATCGAGCAGGCGCCCGGGCGCCTCTCCGCCGACCAGATCGCCGAGGCGCGGGCGGCGATGGAGAAGCTCAAGTTCCACCCGCGCGACGCCCTTCCGAACACCACGGCCATCCAGCGGGCCGAGGCGTTGTACGTGGAGCTGACGGGCGACGCCCGCGACCACCTCGGCACCACGCTCGCGCTCTTCCGTGCGGCCCTCGAGACCGAGGACAAGGAAGAGATCGAGGTCCGCCGAACCCTGCTGAACCAGATCCTCAACACCTATGCGCACTGACCTCGTCGCGGTCCTGGCAGGTGGGGCGGGTGTCGCGTTGGGCGCGACGGGCACGCTCGCCGTCGTCGCCCTGGTCGCCTCCCTGGGCATCGGGGAGGTGCGCGAGGCCGCCCCCGCCGCCCCCACGCCCGTGGCGGCGCCCAGCCCCGCTCCGCGCCCCGAGCCCGCTCCGGTGTGCCCGGATCCGGACGACCTCCGGAAGGAGATCGAGGCGCTGACCGCCACCAACGCCCTGCTGAGACTCCAGCTCCCCGAGGCGCTCCAGCCGCCGAGCGCGTGGCCTCTGGGCGCGATCCCCGCCCGCTACAGCGCAGACGGGCTGCCCGCGACCGCGCAGGGCTGGCTCGCCGGCCGCACGGACACGCGCGTCGACGCCCTGGACTGCAGCGAGTACCCCTGCATCGCGGTGCTCCGGTACGACGGCCAGGCCGGCGGCGACGCCAAGGGGTGGATGGCGGACCTCACCGCCCATGTGGTCCGGACGGTGGAGCAGGACTGGCCCGAAGCGCGTCCGAGGACGCTGAGCAGGTCCATGCGGGCCGCTGGCTACGACGGGCGGTACGTGGCCGTCGGGCTGCTGGGCCCACCCCAGCACCCCGATCGCCTCACGCACCGGTTCGAGGTGCTCGATGTGGAGACGCGCCTGGCGCTCGAGGCGAACGCCCGCGCGAAGTGAGCCTCAACCGAGGCGCTTCACCAGATCGTCGACCAGCGCGATGTACTGGGACTTCGCGTCGGTGGTGCTCGTGCCCTTCACCTCGGCCCACGCGTCGTACTTCGCGCGGTCGCGGAGCTTGAAGGCACCTGGACGGGAACCCTGGACGTCGCCCACGCTGCCCTGCTTGAACAGCGCGTAGAGCTTCAGGAGCTCCGCGTTGCTCGGGGAGGACTTCAGGGACTTCACGCGGTCGGCTGCGGCCTGGAAGGCGTCTTCGCTCATCGGGTGCACCTCGGGTTGGGCCGCCGACCCTACCACACGCTCAGCGCACGCAGGCGCGCCCGAGGTCCACGGACCACTCCAGGGCCGCAGAGCCGAGGGTGAAGGTGGGGATCGCGTCAACGACGCCGGGATCCAGGCCCTCCTCCTCCACGAGCCGACGTGCGACGTCCAGCGGGTAGGGCCGCAGGTGCATGGCGAGCGTGACCCGGTCCGCCTGCACGCCCTCAACGACCCAGGTCCGGGCGCGATGGGTGTCCGTCCAGTCGGGGTCCGTGGGCGAGAACGCCGTGGGAGCCGGCAACAGCGACGACGCGACCGTCTCGACCTCCCAGAAGAAGTGCGTGAGCCCACCCGTCGCGTCGAAGTGGCGGTCGCCGAAGCTCCAGCGGTCGGGATCCGGGGTGTCGTCCATCGCGACCCCGGGCTCCACATGGCCCGTCCGCCAGACCTCCTCGCCACCCTGGTACGCGACGAGCTCGACCCACACGCGCCGATCGGCGGCCGCGCCGCTCGGGAAGGCGTGACCCGCCGCGAGGTTCTCGAGGTCGGCGACGATGGACGTCTCGAGGCCCACGGGGTCGACCGTCACGCAGAGCTGCGGGTTGATCACGTCGTCCAGGGCGTCCTGGACGAGGGCACGCTGGACGTCGCGGCCCGGGAAGTCGGTGAGCGCGATGTCCACCGCGGGCCAGGCGTGCCCGTGGAGGCGGCGCACGGGGAACGTCGACCCCGCCAGCTCGGCCACCGGCCGGTCGTCGCCCTCCATGTGGCAGTTCCCGCACGTCAGCCGCTGGAACGCCACGTCGTCCCGGTCGTACACGCTCTCCCGCCACTCCAGGTAGGTCCGCTCGATGTGGGCGCCGCTCGGGGCGACGATGTCGTGACAGGCCCCGCACGCCTGGGCGCTGGCGGCATCGTCCCGGTCGAGCAGCGGGCTGTACCGCGAGGCGTGGAAGCTGTTGCGCACAGGGTCGGCGATGCCCCCGCGCATCACGCCGTCGTGGGTGAGCTGCAGCGGGTTGTTGTGGGTGCCGTCCACCGCGCTCACCGAGTGGCAGAAGTAGCAGTTGACCCCCTGGAGCTCCTCGGGCACGTCGTCGAGGTCGAGCCCGTCGGTGGTCAGACCGAGCTCCACGGCCAGCGGGGCGTGGCAGCGCACGCAGAAGTCGCCGAGCTCGCCGTTCGTCTCGCGCTGTCCGCGCGCGTTGAGCGCCCGGAACAGGGGGTCCGTGGAGGCGTAGGCGTGCATCGAGCCCCGCCACTGCTCCACGTGCACGGGATGGCAGGCGGCGCACGCCTCGGGATCGCGGAGGGTCTCGAGATTCGGCCTCCCGCTGCACCCGAGCGCGAGGAGCGCGGCGATCACGGGGTCAGCCCTCCGCGCAGAACGTGAACACCGCGTTGTCGCTGACCATCACGCGGTTCACGTTGATCCGGAACTCCCAGACGCCCGGCATGATGAGGTCGAACGTGGGGATGACGTACTCGCCGGGCGAGCTGCCGGGCGTGGCGATGTAGGTGGGCGGGTTGAGCCCGTGGCCGTGGGCCGGCATCCAGGGCTCGAGGATCACCGAGGCGCCCTGGAGCATCTGGGACCCGTCCGAGATCGCGATCACCCAGTCGTTGTCGCCGACATCCGGCGGATCGGGCGTGGCGCTCACCAGCTCCAGCGTGAAGCTGCCCCGGTCGGTCTCCGCGGTGATCCCGGGCGAGAACACGTCGTACGCGCCTTCGCATCCCGTGCTGGGGACCACGGGGTCCGGCGTGTCGGAGCAGGCACCGAGAACGAACGGGACGAGGATCCAGGCGCGCATACGACCTCCACGACCCACCTATCGACCCTCCCCCCCTCCCGCACCTCGTGGCATGCTGGGCCACCAGACGGGGAGCCGATGGGCAAGGAACGCAACCTGCGCGTGTACGAGGACTTCCAGGTGGGCAGCCGCGTGGAGTGCCCGGGGGCCCGGCAGCTCACCGAGAGCGACCGTGCCACGTGGGTGGGCCTGGTGGGCGACCCCATCACGCGCTTCGCCGACGGCTCCAAGCGCGTGCATCCGCTGCTCGTCTACAACCTCGCCCACGCCATGGTGATGCAGGGCGTGCTCTCGGCCGTGAAGGAGGAGCTCGGCGTCAGCGGGCTCATCACGCACCGGCCGGTGGACGTCGGGTCCACCATCCACGCCACGTGCCGGGTGATCGGTGCCCGCGAGGACCCCACCAAGGACACCGGCGTGATCTGGGTGCGCGTGGCCGCCCGCGACCCCCGCGGCGTCGTGCTCTCCTACGTGGCGTGGTTCAGGGTCGCCAAGCGCCACAAGCAGGGCCAGGGTCCGCGCGACACGCTCCCCACCCTCCAGGACAAGCTGGCGGTGCGAGACATCCACACCGGCGGGCTGGGCGAGCTCCCCAAGCCGCACGAGACCGGCGGGAAGTACGCGTTCGAGGACTACGTCGCGGGCGAGACGATCTTCCACGAGCCCGCGACGCACATCGAGGGCACGGAGATCCGCATGTTCGCGCGGTGGTTCCGGCTCGATCGCGCCGTGCACCACCTCCCGGAGGTCCAGGGCTTCCGGGCGCCCGGCGGTCAGGCCGTGGGCCTCGCGTACGCCCTGGCCCACGACGGGATCCAGAACCGCATCGGGCTGGGCGGAGTGAACGCGTGGCGCACGCCCAACCCGGTCAAGCCCGGCGACACGCTGCGCGCCATGAGCCAGGTCGTGGGTGCGGAGGCGCTCAACCCGACGATCGGCGCGGTGCGCCTGCGCACGTTCCTGTTCCGCGGGCGGGTGCCGATGGCCGACGACCCGCCGCTGATCACGAACGGCAAGCGGTACTACGACCACATCGCCGTCGACATGGACTACTGGGAGCTCCTCCCCACACAGAACGCGCTGGCGGGGCGGTGATCCTCAGAGGGAGGTGACGATGCCCGACGGCCAGTCGATCTCGGCGAACTCGACGGCGGCGGTGGGGTCGCCGACGATCGTGCGGGTGTCGGTCCAGACGAGCGCCGCGTCGATGTAGATGTTCACGGTGACCGTGGTGGACGCGATGGTGGGGTCCGATCCGAAGTCCTTCACGGCGACCGTGAAGATGCCGTTGGAGGGCGCCAGGATGTTGATGTTCTCGGGGCCCGTGCCCGACACGTCGTCGCGATCGAGCGTGGGGTTGTCGTCCGCGAAGTTCGCGACGCCCCAGTCGAGCGGCGTGGCCGTGGGCTTGCAGTTGCCGTAGTAGCAGTCGAGGGTCGTGCCGATCGTGCCGTTGGGCGCGAGCAGATGGAGGTCCATGTCGTCGCCGGGCTGATCCCAGAACATCTCGACCCAGAGGCTCTCGGCGGGGATGGCCTCGACCTCGGCCTCACAGGCGTCGCTGGTGACGCCCGCGGAGTTGGTGACCGTGAGACGGCCGACGTAGAGGCCGGCCTGGTCGGCGATGAAGCCACTGCGGATGGCGCCGCCGCCGGGCATCTCGGCGGAGGAGCCGGCGGGCTTCTCGGAGAGGGTCCAGTCGTAGCTGACGATCTCGAGACCACCCGGATCGTACGACTGCGAGCCATCGAAGTTGGCCGCGTCGTGGATCGGGAGCATGGTCTGCTCGGTGACGGAGCACACGGCCACGGGCGCCTGGGCGGCCGGTGGCGGGGTCACCGGATCCGGGTCGGGGTTCGGCACCGGGGGCGGCGTGGGCTGCGGCTCGGGGTCCGGGACCGGCGTGGGCTCCACCGGCGTCTCGATGTCGCCGACCGAGTAGTCCTGCGAGCAGGCCGTGAGCGCGACGAGGACCGCCGCACCACAAGACACGAGTGCGAGGTTCCGGGACGAGAGGACGAACGTGCGCATGCGCAAACCCCCGAGCAAAAAAGCATTCTTCAACTGCAGCCCCATGTAGCACTCCCACGGAATCCAGCAAGGGGAATTCCTGGTCGTGCGGGGTGCGATCCCGAGGGACGGGAAGTGCGTCGACCGGGCGAGGTGTTCACCCGGCCGACCCGGAGATCATCCCGCGATGGGATCGCCGCAGAGCGCGCAGTCGCAGGTCCCGTCGTCCTGGAACACGACCGTCGCGCTGTCGACGGGCTCACCGCAGGTCCCGCAGGCCTTCGGCAGGGAGCGCCGCTGGGCGCGGTTCGGCGTGACGGTCTCGCCTGGCGCCGGGATCAGCTTGAGGCCGAAGCCCTTCTTCGCCTCCTCGCGGAAGGCGGCGGCCGCGTCGGCGTCATCGCGCGACAGGGCGTCGATGAACGGGACGAACTTCCGCGCCACCCGGCGCTGGTCGGCCACGCCCGAGGCCAGGGTGACCCCCTCGCGCGCGATGGCGAGCGCCTGGTCACGGTCGCCACCCGCGAGGGCCGCGAGGGCCCCCTGGACAGCGATGTGGGCCGCGGCCCCCGGACGCCCGCGGGACTCCGCGATGCGCGCGAGCTCGGCGTAGGCCGTCGCTGCCGCACCGTGCTCGCCCGCTGCGGCCTTCGCGCCCGCCGCGTGGAGCGCGTCGCGCGCCCCGTCGCCCAGCGTACGCTTGCCGGCCTTGCCGCCCGCCTTGCCGCCACGGCCACGCTGGTTGGCCTGCATGGATCGGATCATCACACCACGTGCCGTTCTGGACACTTCGCTCTCCTGGGAACATCAACGGGGCTGCGTAAATCCGTTCACCCCGGCCCGCAAGGGGTCAGCCCTGGCGCAGCCAGCGCCGCACGCCCCGGTCCACGAGGCGCACCGAGAACCCCCGGAACCCCGGAAGCCACGAGGCGGGCGGGGGCTTCTTGAGCCGCGCGCCCAGCACGTGGAGCTCGACGATGCGGGCCCCCGCGAGCACCTCGACCCGAAAGCGGTCGGTGCCCACCACCACCTCCCGGGGGAACTCGCGCTCCAGCCGGGTGCGCCGGTCGTCCGGGACCTCGGGCGGCAGGAGGTCCTCCCGCTCCAGCAGCGCGAGGTCGCCGGGGGCCTCGAGCCCCACGGACTCCAGGCGGGCCAGCAGTGTGGCCCGCGGCTCGCCCGGGGTCTCGCGACCCTCCAGGGCGGCGTCGAGGGAGGCGAGCCGGTGGCGCTCGGCGTACGCCATGTGGAAGCCGCGCCAGATCTGACCGGCGAGCAGCCGGTCCGCGAGGGCCTCGCGGGCCATGGGCCCCGTCGGCTCCCGCGTGGTCCGGGCGAGCACGGTGCCCGCGTACACGCGCTCCACGACCGTCAGGAGCGCCCCGCGCTCCACGGTGACCTCCCCGAGCCGCTCCTCCCCCACCCCGAGCGACGCGAGCTCCTCGCGGGAGAGCGGCAGGGCCGCCGTGACCCGAAGCTCCCGGTGCAGGCGGTCGCGTCCGGACGCGCGGAAGTCCAGGGCCAGCAGCCCGTCCACCTCCTCCGAGACGGCGCTGCTGCGGTCCAGGGCCACCTCCGTGCCCCCGTTGCTCCACCGGACCTCGCGCTTCCGGCGCCGCACGACATGGGCACAGCGGGGCCAGGCGGCCACCAGGAGCCTCGCGAGGTCCATCCGGTCGACCGTGCGACGGTCGGGCTCCCCGAAGGCCTCGCGAAGCCGGGAGGCCTCCCGGCGCACGTCGGCGAGGGCCTCCCCGTGGAGGCGGTGCCGTCCGGCCTCCCCGATCCGCACGGCGCGCAGGAGGGCCGTGGCATCGCAGCCGCCCTCCCGGAGCTCGTCGTCCTCGGGCCGGTCCGGACGGAACAGGGGCCGGGGGGTGGCCAGCGCGGCCACGAGGTCGATGGCCTCCGCGAGTCCCCCCTCCGCCTCCGCCACCACGAGCAGGTGGGCCAGGTGGGCGTCGAGGGGCAGCTGGAAGAGCCGGCGGCCCCGGTCGGTGATGGACCCGTCCGGACCGAGGGCCCCGAGGGCCTGGAGCTGCTCGCGGGCCGTCTGCACGGCGTGGTCGGGCGGGGGATCCACGAACGGGAGCGCAAGGGCGGGGTGACCGGCGGCCGCGGCCGCGAGCACCAGGGGCACCAGCGACTCGCGATGGACCTCCGGCGGCGTGCGCTCCCGCAGAGGTGCCCGCTCGCCCCAGAGACGGACCGCGATGCCGGGACCCAGCCTCCCCGCCCGTCCCGCGCGCTGGTCCGCCGCGTCCTGGGCGATGGGTCCCAGCAGGAGCCACCCGCGCCCGTCGTGGTAGTGCGTCCGCCGCACGAGCCCGGTGTCCACCACGACCCCGATGCCCGGCAGCGTCAGGCTGGTCTCGGCGACGTTGGTGGCCACGATGACCCGGCGGCGGTCGCCCGGCCGGAACACGCGGTCCTGGTCGCGCAGGGCGAGCCCCCCGTGGAGCTCGATCACCTCGTCGCCCGAGCCCTGGAGCGCCCCGACCACCTCCCCGATCTCCGCGCGTCCCGGCACGAACACGAGCCGGTCGCCGGGCGCACCGTCCAGCTCGGCCAGGGCGGCGCGCACCCGCACGCCCAGGCCGTGTGCGTCGGGCAGATCACGACCCGGACCCGCGTAGCGCACGTCCACCGGGTACAGCCGACCCTCCGCACGGACGTGGGTGCCCCCGAGGTGCTCGGCCACGCGGTCGCCATCGAGGGTCGCCGAGAGGACGACGAGGGCCAGGTCGTCCCGCGCGTGCACCAGGGCGAGCAGGAGGTCGAGGTCGAGGGTCCGCTCGTGGAACTCGTCCAGGATCACGGTCCGGAAGCGCCGCGAGCCGGCGAGCATCCGCAGCGCCACACCCGGCGTGACGAAGAGCACCCGGGCGCCGTCGTCCGCCGCGGCCCCGCGCACCGCGTAGCCCACCTCACGCCCGAGCGGCCCTCCGCTCGTGGAGGCCAGGTGGGACGCCAGGCTCCGCGCGGCCACGCGCCGCGGCTGCACCACGAGCACGGGCCCGTCGTCCCGGCACCACAGCGGCACGCGGGTGGACTTGCCGGACCCCGGCGGAGCCGTGAGGACCCGGGGGCCCTCCAGCGCCCCCCAGGCGCCGAAGGACTTCGCGGAGGTCGGGCAGTCCGACATGGCGACGTTCTCGAAGTTCTTCCTCGCCGCGCGTGATCGACGCCCTCGAGGCCGCCGTGGTCGCCGCTGACTCGCGCGCGTCCACGGGAAGCGCGATGTCCTGGTGTCGGCGTCGTTCCAGCACTACCCCCGCAACGCGCAAGTGAGTACGACAGCCGCGCGCGACGTGCGCATGCTACATGTAATGTCGCCGGCCCCCACCGGCCCCGCGTCCGACCCGTCGCCGAGGTCCCGATCCAGTCTGCCCCTCGAGACGAGCCCAACAGCCCGAGCGTCCTCGGCCCCGGTGACGTGCTCGGAGAGGTGTGGTGATCGAGCAGACCCTCGGGAAGGGCGGCATGGGCAGCGTCTACCGGTGCCACAACCGCGATGCCCCGTCCATCGTGGCCGCCATCAAGCTGCTCGACCCCGCGTTCCAGTTCAATCCGGAGGCCAAGGAGCGGTTCCTCCGCGAGGCCGAGATCCTCTACAAGGTGGAGCACCCGAACGTCGTGCGCGTCTCCAACGTGCACCTCGACGCCAAGCCGCCGTTCCTCGAGATGGAGTTCGTGGACGGGCAGTCCCTGGAGGACGACCTCGCGGGCTTCGGCGCGCTCCCGCTCGACGCCGCCATGGACCGCGTGCGCCAGCTCGCGGACGCCCTGCACTACCTGCACCGCAGGCGCATCTACCACCGCGACATCAAGCCGCAGAACCTCCTCACCGACGCCGACGGCATCGTGAAGCTCGTGGACTTCGGCCTCGCGGTGCAGAAGTCCGGGCGGCGCATCACGCACGCCGCGGCCATCACCAACTTCGGCACCGTGTCGTACTGCCCGCCCGAGTGGGGCCGCCAGCAGCTCGATCCGGTCACCTGGGACCTCTACGCGCTCGGCGTGGTGTTCTACGAGATGCTCACGGGAACCGTGGCGTTCCCGATGGTGCGCGACGCCGACCCGCAGCGCCAGATGCTCCAGGTGCTCTCGGACAAGAAGCGCATCGCCGCCCTCGACCCCGGGCCCCAGTTCCCGCCGGACGTGCGGGAGATCGTGAAGAAGCTCACGCATCGTGAGCCCGCAGAGCGCTTCAAGGACGCCAAGGCCCTCGTCGCCGCGCTGGAGGCCGCGGACCTCGACTACGTGCCGGCCACGCCGATGCCCGCGCGCACCGTGGAGCCCGCGCGGCGCTACGCTCCGCCCACCGTGGTCCCGGCAGCCGCGGCAGCGGCGGGCGTCGCCGGGATGGCCGGTGTGGCGGGGTTCCTGGCCCTCGGGGCCGTGTTCGCCCTGATCGCCGTCGTCGCCCTCGCCGTCGCGTTCCTGTAGTCAGTCGCAGCGGGCGCCGTGGAGGGCCTCGAGGCGGGCGACGAAGGCGTCGCACCGGCCCGCACCGCAGGCGAACGCGTCCTCGAGCACGGACGGACGCTGGCTGGCTCCGCAGGACGTCGACGTGATCGCCTCGTTGGCGAGGGCCCGGACGGCCACCGACCGACCGGCGGGCGCGAGCTTGCGCAGCAGCTCCGGGAGGGCCGCGCCCTCGAGCGTGAAGAGCCTGCACGGACCGATGGCCCGGCTCCAGACCTCGGGGTCCGGACCCGGCTTGCGGAGGTCGGGCTCGATGGCGAGGGGATGCGCGCCCACGGCAATGTCGCCGTCGTAGCGCACGAGCCCGGTGAACGAGCGCTTCAGCTCGTCGGCGTCGAACATCGCGTCCCAGGACGGTGCGGTGACGGCACCCGCCGCCTCGGTGGTGACCCCGGCGAGCCGGGGGAAGCTGCAGTATTCGCCGTGATGCACGGCGAGCTCCTCTCCCGAGACGACGAGCCGGACGGACGGAGCGCCGGCGAGAGCGGACGCGAGCCAGAGAACCATGGGACGACCTCCGCGCGCCACACTATCAGGGGAGCGCGTCGCAGGAACACGCGGAGGCCGCATTGCTGTCCGAGGTCACACGGCTCGCGCCATCCATCGTGGGGGTGCTCACCGACATCGACGGCACCCTGACCGAAGATGGGCGTCTCGGGGCGGCGGCCTACACGGCCCTCTGGCGCCTCCGGCAGGCCGGGTTGCGCGTGGTGCCCGTGACGGGCAGGCCGGGTGGCTGGGTGGATCTCATCGCGCGCATGTGGCCGGTGGACGGCGTGGTGGGCGAGAACGGCGGCCTCTGGTTCTGGCGCGATGCCGACCGTCTCCAGCGGCGGTTCCTGCAGCCCGACAGCGAGCGCGCGGCCAACCGGGCCCACCTGGAGGCCCTCGCGCCCGAGCTCCTGGCGCGCTTCCCCGGCACGGCCCTCGCGAGCGACCAGCCCTACCGCGAGCTCGATCTGGCGGTCGACTACCGGGAGGATGTCCCGGATCTCGGGCCCTCCACGGCCGACGCCGTCCAGGCGGCCTTCGAGGAGGCGGGCGCCACCGCCAAGGTCTCGGACATCCACGTGAACGGGTGGTTCGGCACCTTCGACAAGCTCACGGGCTGCCGCCGGCTGGTCCGCGACCGCTGGGGCGAGGACCTCGACGCCACCCGCGACCGCTGGGTGTACGTGGGCGACTCCGCCAACGACGCCCCGATGTTCGCCCACTTCCCCCACACCGTGGGGGTGGCGAACGTGCGGGAGTTCCTGGGGCGCATGTCCGCCCACCCCCGCTGGATCACGGAAGGGGCCGGGGGGGCCGGGTTCGTCGAGCTCGCGGATGCCCTGCTCGCTGGCAGACCGGGTCCGACCGGCGCACTCTGACGCCCGGTCGACGGACGTCGCACGCGCGCGATGTGTCCTGCTATGCTGCCGCCATGAGCAACGATCCCGAGTCGCCCCCCTCCGTCCGAATCCCCACGTCCAGCGGCGTCACGGTCCGCCCCGCGTCCGTCGCCGCCGTGGCTCCGCCGCCACAACCGGAGTCCGCACCCGGGCACCGGCAGCCCACGCCTGGTCCCAAGAAGGCCCCGCGGTTCATCCCCGCCGAGCCGAAGAGCTGGGAGGAAGCCGGCATCGACCCCGAGTTCGTGCTCGGCGTGGCGCTGCGCATGCTCGTGGGGCAATCGAACATCAGCGGCAAGCAGGTCTCCACCTGGCTGGCGCTACCCCTCCCGCTCACGGGCGACGTGCTGAACGCCATGAAGGCGCGGAAGTACCTCGAGTTCGTCGGCACCAACGCCATCGGCGACCACCTCATCCGGCTCACGGAGATGGGCAAGAAGGCCGCCGTGGAGTCCCGTGAGCTCACCAGCTTCGTGGGCGCGGCACCGGTGCCGTTCGAGAAGTACGTCGCCAGCGTCGAGGCCCAGTCGCCCACGCACGCGAACACGGCCCCGGAGGACCTGAAGCGCGCGTTCAACGACATCAGCGTCTCCGACGACATGCTCGACCGTCTCGGGCCCGCCGTCACGAGCTGCAAGGCGCTCTTCCTCTACGGCCCGCCGGGCAACGGCAAGACCACCATCGCCGAGCGGATCACACGGGTGTTCGGCGACGCCGTGTGGATCCCCCGCACGCTGCAGATCGGGGGCACCGAGCTGGTCAAGCTGTTCGACCCCGCCGTGCACAAGGAGATCGAGCCCGACCCGCGCCTGATGAAGAAGCACCGGGTGGACCGCCGCTGGGTGCTCATCGAGCGTCCCACGGTCATCGCGGGTGGCGAGCTCACCCTCGACATGCTCGACCTCGCGTTCGACTCCACGTCCAAGGTCTCCGAAGCCCCGCTGCAGATGAAGTCCCAGTGCGGCACGCTGGTCATCGACGACTTCGGCCGTGGCCACACGTCCCCACAGGACCTCCTGAACCGGTGGATCTTCCCGCTCGAGAAGCGGTACGACTTCCTGAAGCTGCCGGACGGACGGAAGGTCGAGTGCCCCTTCGACTGCCTGCTCGTGTTCTCCACGAACCTCGAGCCGCGCGACCTCGCGGACGAGGCGTTCATGCGCCGGATCCCCTACAAGATCTTCGCGAACAACCCCGATGAGGAGGAGTTCAAGTCCCTCATCGAGATCACCGCGCAGAAGTACGGCATCGTGCTGCCGCCCCACAGCGTGAAGTACCTGATCGACCGTCATTACAAGATGGCGAACCGCGAGTTCCGCTTCTGCCACCCGCGCGACCTGTTGCTCCAGGTGGTGCACTACGCCGAGTACACCGGCACGCCCAAGCGCTGCGGCCCGCCCGAGTGGGACCGCGTGGTCAGCAACTACTTCGGGCTCAGCTAGCCGAGACCGGCGGACTGGCTACTCGAGCTGGTCCGGGGTCACGAGGTCGCCGGCCACACGCCGCGCGCGGAGCACCGACGACTGCAGCGCGATCTGCGCGTCGAGCTCGGCCATCTCCGCCGAGCGGAGGGACTCGAGGGCCGACACGACGTCCCGCGTGGACCCGCGGCCCTCCGAGAGGAGCTCCTGCTGGGCCGCGAGCGACAGCACCGCGTGCTCGCGCGTCTGGCGGGCCGCCTCCAGGCCTCCCGCGTCGCGCACGACCGCTCGCACCGCAGCATCCACCGCGAGCACCAGGTCCACCTCCGCGGCCTCCAGGGCGAGATCGGCCCGCTCCAGCTGGAGCTTCGCGAGCCCCAGCGTGGCCCGGGTGGACCGTGGGAGCACCGGCAGCCCGAGTGTGAGCCCGACCCCGGCGGAGGGTGCCGGGTTGCCGAGCAGGTCGCCGTGCACGGTGGTCGGATCGGTCCCGCCCGCCGACCAGCCGGCGTTCGCGTTCAGGTCGAGGTCCGGCAGCGCACCGTTCCGCGTCCGGCGTGCCTCCCGGCGAGCCCGTTCCTGCTCGATGCGCGCGAGCAGCACGTCCGCGTTGGCCTCACGGGCCCGCGCGAGCAGGACCTCGCGGTCGGGCAGGACGTCCGGCACCACCGGGGCGTCCGCGAGCTCGATGGCGGGCGCGGTGTCGAGGGACACCCCCATCACCCGCGCGAGCCGCTGCTCCGCCGCACCGACGTCGGCGCGGGCGTTCACCTCGCCCCGACGGGCCTGGCCGAGGGCCACCCGGACCTGCAGCACGTCGCCCGACCCCGCGAAACCGGCCTCCTCGCGCTCCAGCGTCTCCTGGAGCTGACGCTCGGCGAGCTCCACGCCCCTGGACGCGATCCCCAGGGCCCCGCGGGCCGACAGCAGCCCCCAGTAGGCGCCGGTCACGTCGAGCACCAGCGTCTCCACCTGGGCCCGCCAGCGCAGCTCCTGCGCGAGGGAGTCGAGCTGGGCGTCCCGCAGGTCGGCCACCGCCCCGAAGCCCGCACCCCGCAGGAGCGGCTGGCTCACCGCCACGCCCGCCCGTGTGCTCACGAACGAGTCCGACACGGCGTTCGCGCTGTCGGTCGAGCTCCGCCACTCCGAGACGCTCGCGGACACCGAGCCGCCCGTGGGCAGCGACGCCGAGAGCCCCATGCTGAACGACAGGCCGCTCGTGGTGATCACGCTGTTCCCACCCGCCACGTCCGTCGCCTGGTTGGACGGCGTCGAGGTGCGGTCCGCGTTGGTGGACGCCACCAGCCGGGGGTCGAAGCCCGAGCGTGCGAGCTGCAACCGGTACCGCACGGCGGCGTTGCCCCGCCGCTGACCCGCGAGCTCGAGGTTGTCGCGCAGCGCGTGCTGGAGCGCGTCGTCCACGGTGTAAGTGCCTGCCCACGCAGCGGAGAGCGCCAGCAACATCGTCGAACCCCCCGGGCGGTTAGTGAGGACCGATGTTGTATCTGCTCACCCTCGGGTGTGCCCCGCCCGAGACGCCCCCCACCGTCACCGCCGCACGCGGCGACCTGCAGGTGCGCGTGGAGGTGAAGGGGGAGCTGGAGGCCGTCACCTCCACCCCGCTGGGCAGCAGGATCAAGGGCTGGCACGAGATCGAGTTCCTCGTCGAGGACGGCACGCGCGTCGAGGAGGGCGACGAGCTCCTGCGCATCGCCGTCGACGAGCTCGAGAAGGAGAAGGTGGAGCTCGAGGGGGAGCTCGAGGCCGCTCGCACCCGGGTCGAGCAGGCCAGTGCCCGCCTGGCCATCAAGCTGGGCGCCGCACGCGCGAAGGTCGTCGAGGCCGAGCTGGACGCCGAGATCGCGGCGCTCAGACGCACGGGCAGCCTCACGGTGCCGCGCGTGGAGCGGGAGTCCGCCCGCATCGCGGCCGAGCAGGCGCAGATGACCATCGACTCCGCGACGACCGACCGCGACCGGCTGTTGCTGGAGTCGAAGGCCGAGGTCCAGCTCCTCGAGCTCGAGGCCACCGCGAAGTCCGCGCGGCTGGAGGACCTCGAGCACCGCATCGGCCTCGCGAGCGTGGTGGCCCCGGCCGATGGCCTCGCCATCCTCGCGAAGAAGTGGGACGGCGAGCTCTTCAAGGTCGGCGAGGAGGCCCCGCTCGACTACACGGTCCTGCGCCTCACCGACATCCAGCGGCTCCAGGTGGTGGCCTGGGTGCACGAGGTGGACGCACCGCGCGTCACGACCGAGCAGCCCGCCCGCATCCTCGTGGACGCCCATCCCGACAAGCCGCTGACGGGCTCCGTGGAGGAGGTGGCCCCCCTGGCCGTCGCCCACGGCGACCACGACGAGAAGCACCTCAAGGTCGTCATCGCCCTGGACGGCGTGGAGGCCGGCATGAAGCCCGGCATGACGGTCACCGCCGAGCTCCTCGTCCGCTCCGTGGACGACGGTGTCCTCCTGCCTTCGGGCTCCGTCTTCTCCGGGTCCGACGGGCCTGTGGTCTACCTGCCCGACGGCGAGCCGGTGCACGTGCGGGTGGTCGCCGACGACGGCGAGAAGGTGGCCGTCCAGGGCATCGAGGCGGGCACCGACGTCCTGACGATCCACCCGGAGGCCTGGGCGCGGGGTGAGCGTCCAGAGGAGGGTCCCGAGTGAGGGACCTGATCAAGGAGGCCGCGCGCAGCCTGGCCGCCCATCGTGCGCGCACCGTGCTGTCGGGGCTCGGCATCCTCTTCGGGGTCGCTGCGGTGATCGGCATCCTCTCCATCGGCGAGGGAGCCCGTCGGGAGCAGGAGGCCCTGATCGCCCAGCTCGGCGTCCTCAACGTCCAGATCACCTCCACCGAGCTGCCCGAGGAGAAGGAGGCCAAGCTCGAGATCCTGCGTCGCACCGAGGGCCTCTCCACCCGCGACGTGCGCGCGATCGTCGCGATGCTGCCGGGGGTGGAGCACGTGGGCGGCAGCCGGGTGCTCGAGCCCGACACCCTCTTCCCGCGCCCGGCCGACCGGAAGGGCCTGCGCTTCGTGGGCGTGGATCCCGGTCACCTCGCGGGGAGCCCGTTCACGCTGGTCTCCGGGCGCCCGCTCCGGCAGGAGGACGAGAAGACCACCGCGCGCGTCGCGCTGCTCGGGGAGGCCGCCGCGCGCAGGTTGTTCGGGAGGAAGCGAGCGCTGCACGAGTGGATCCGGGTCGACCAGACGTGGCTGCGCGTGGTGGGTGTCGTGCGCACCGGCACCGGTGGGCAGACGTCCATGGAGGGGGTCACCATCCAGGACCGGTCGGGCGACGTGATGATGCCGCTGTCCACGAGCCGGGTGGTCGCGCCCGCAAAGCGCGGGAAGGCCGAGCTGGACGAGATCCAGGTGGCCTTCGCCTCCGTGGAGGACGTCGTGCCCGGGGTGGACGTGCTGGACCGTCACCTGAAGCGCCGCCACCGTGAGCAGCCCGTGTACGAGCTCACCGTGCCCCTCACGCTCATCGCGCAGAGCGAGGCGCAGCAGCGCATCTTCAACATGGTGATGGGCCTGATCGCAGGCATCTCGCTGCTCGTGGGCGGCATCGGGATCATGAACATCATGCTGGCGAGCGTGATGGAGCGCACGAAGGAGATCGCCATCCGACTCGCCGTGGGCGCCTCACCGCGCGACATCCACCGGCTGTTCGTGATGGAGGCCTGCCTCATCAGCCTCCTCGGCGGCGTGCTCGGCATCTTCGCGGGCTTCGCGGTGAGCTGGGTGGTGGCGTGGTTCACCGGCTGGGCCACGAGCGTCTCGCTCCAGGCCGTGTTGCTCGCCACCGTCGTGAGCACCCTCGAGGGCCTGGTGTTCGGCTACCTCCCCGCCCGCCAGGCCGCCCAGCTCCAGCCCGCCATGGCCGTGCGCCTGTGAGCGCCGTCCTCGAGGCGCGCGGGCTCCAGCGTCGCTACGGGGGCGCCACACTTGCCCTGGCGGGTGCAGACCTCGTCGTGGAGCGCGGCCAGTTCGTGGCTCTGGTGGGCACCAGCGGATCGGGGAAGTCCACCCTGCTCCAGCTCCTCGGGTGCCTCGATCGGCCGGACGCCGGCACGCTCCACATCGACGGGGAGGACGTGAGCCGCCTGTCCGACGACGCCCTCGCCCGCGTGCGGAACCGGCGGATCGGCTTCGTGTTCCAGAGCTTCCACCTGCTCCCCCGCCTCCGGGCCGACGAGAACGTCGCGCTCCCCCTGCGCTACGCCCACGTGCCCGAGGCCACACGCCTGGAGCGGGCGCGCGAGCTCCTCGAGCGCGTCGGGCTGGGTCACCGCACCCACCACCTCCCCGGTGAGCTCTCGGGCGGCCAGTGCCAGCGGGTGGCCATCGCGCGCGCGCTCGTGGCGGATCCCCCGCTCCTGCTGGCCGACGAGCCCACGGGCAACCTCGACAGCACGTCCGGACGGGAGATCCTGGAGCTGTTCACCACGCTGCACGCGGAGGGTCGCACCATCGTGATGGTCACCCACGACCCCCACGTCGCGTCGTTCGCCGACCGGCGCGTGCACCTGGAGGACGGTCACATCGTCCGGGAGACCTAGGCGCCCGGGTGCAGGAAGGCCCGGTATTTCTCGGCGCGACCGACCCGTCGGGAGTGGATCTTCTCGGTGACCTGGTCGAACGACGCCGTGGCCACCTGGCGGCGGTTCTCGTGGAAGCGCAGCATGGCGGGGTCGTACGGGATGCCCAGGAACTCCGCGATGCGCCGGGCCTGGCCCTCGGGGTCCGCGACGACGTCCTCGTAGTGCACCGTGAGCATCGGGTTGGGCAGCACGGCCTCCCAGTGGGCCTTCAGCAGCCGCAGGTTCCGCTGCCAGCAGCGGATGTCGGCGAGATCGTTCGTCCACGCCAGCCCCGCACCCAGGCTCTTCTGGAAGCAGGACACCGCCACGTCGTCCTCGTCGCGCTCGCTCCAGATGAAGCGCGCGCCCGGGAGGCACATCGAGGCCACCGCGAGATGGAGCGCGTTGTTCGGCATCTTGTCCACGACGCGCTGCGCCCCCGGCGCCAGACGCCCGATCTCGTCCAGGTACGCCTGCCCGAGCTCGAATGCGACCTCCGGGATGCGCTCGACGTGCTCGAGCCAGCTGTTGCCCGACCCGAAGATCCGCGGCACCTCGGCCACGATGTCCCGGAGCGCGTGGAGCTCGCCGACGCCCTGCGCGAGCGGGTGCGCGTCGATCATCGTCTCGAGCAGCGTGGTGCCGGATCGGGGCATGCCCACCACGAAGACCGGCCGCTCGTCCGTGGGTCCGGTGGGTGCGGGGACATGGCGGGTCACGTGGATGAGGGCCTGGATGACCCGATCGTGGGCGCGCCCATCGAACGTCAGACGCCGCGCCTTGTTCGCCGACTCCCATGCCCGCCAGGCCTGGGATGGGTGGTTCAACGCGTCGTGGAGGTCGCCCTCGGCGTAGTACAGCATGGAACGATCGTGCCCCTGGGCTCTCGAAAGAGCCTTCTTCACGATGCGCAGTGCCGCTTTGGGTTGCCTGGCGTGCAGCCCTACCGTCGCCGCAGCGATGGCGAACAACGTCGAGGGCCGCCCCCTGGTGCTCTCGATCAGCTTCCAAGCGGTCGCCGCATCCCCCTTCCGGTCCAGCACCTGGGCCGCGCCGGCCCGCGCCTCCATGTTCTCGGGGTCCATGCGGAGCACCTGGGCGAAGCAGTCTCCCGCGGTCTCGAGGTCAGCGTGATGGAGCAGGAGCATCCCGAGCCGCACGCGGGAGCGGTGGTGCATCGGGTCGAGCTTCAGCGCCTCCTGGAAGCACTCGATGGGCCGCTCGCGCGAGCCCTTCACGATGTGGATGCGGCCGAGCTCGCTCCAGGCATCTGGATCCGTCGGGCAGAGAGCGACGATCTGCTCCTGCGCGCGCACGGCGTCCTGGAAGGCGCCGAGCTCGAGCATGGACTCCACGGCTCCCTTCCAGGAGGCGAGGTCGGTGGGGTCACGCTCCAGGCGGCCCAGGTGGGACGCGAGGACGTGCTGGGTCGAACGGCTCGGGACAGGAAGATCGGCGACGGCGGTGCTCATGACCACGGGTTCGGCCGTGAGCGGGCACACTTTAGGACAACGGGATCCCCGATCCGGAAACTGATCACTCCGGCCGCCGAAGGCGGCCTGCGCGGCCCGCTTTGCGCGGGCCTTGCCTCCTCTTGACGCTCACCACGCCCTGGCTCGAAGCGTACTCGTTTCCCCGCCATCCGCGGGCCAGGACGTGTTGACCGTCAAACGGAATAGAGGGCCCGCGGAGGTCCAGGATGACCGCACTGCTCATGCTCCTCACGGGCTGCCTCGAGTACGACGCACGGCCGATCGCCGAGAGCGACACCGACACCGATGCGGACTCCGACAGCGACACGGACGCGGATTCGGATGCGGACTCCGACGCGGACTCGGACACCGACGCGGATTCGGACACCGACGCGGATTCGGACACCGACGCGGACTCCGACACCGACGCGGACTCCGACGCCGACGCGGACTCCGACTCCGACGCGGACTCCGACTCCGACGCGGACTCCGACTCCGATGCGGACAGCGATGCCGATGCGGATGCCGACAGCGACGCGGACACCGACCCCGGCTGCGGCGGCACCGCACCCACGCTCTCCGCCTCCATCACGCCCAATCCCAACGGCCAGTGGAACGTCCACTACACGGCCACCGACAGCGACGGCGACCTCCACGACGCGCTCTACGTCGTCTGGTACGACAACGTCCCGAACGGCCAGATCGCGAGCAACGCCGCTTCGGTGTCCTACGCGGAGACCACGACCCCCGAGTGCGGTGTGTTCGTGCGGTCCACCGACCTCCTGTTCGAGCCGCTCGGCCTCGCCACGCCTCTCGCCCCGTGTACGGAGTACGACTTCGCCGTCGGCATCTACGACGCTGCCGGCCTCCCGAGCAACCTCCAGACGTTCACGCTCACCACGCCGCCCCTCGCCGGCCAGACCTGTGCGTGCGCCGACGACCCCTACGAGCCCAACGACACGCTCGCGACCTACCGCCCGCTGCCGGCGAACCCCACCGGCCTCGTGCTCGCGCCTCCGAACGAGGACTGGTGGGCCATCACGGTCCCCGCAGGCAACCAGGTGACGTTCACCGTCAGCCACGACCCCACGGTCACCGACATCGACCTCGACCTGTTCGACAACACGGGCGCGCCGCTCGGGAGCGCCGGCACCGCGAACGCCGACGAGGTGCTCACCTGGGTGAACACCAGCTCCACGGCCGTGTCCACGCGGCTCCGGGTGTTCCCGTGGAACGACGGGGGCTGCGTCGACTACGACATCGACGTGCAGATCGCGCCCTCCACCTGCACCGACGACCCCTACGAGCCCAACGACAGCCTCGCCACGGCCGCGGTGCTGCCCGCCAACGGCACGGGACTGGTGCTCGCCTACAGCGACACCGACGCGTTCTCGTTCGTGGTGCCGGCCCTGACCTCGGTGACCATCGACCTCGCCCACGACCCCGCGTCCACCGACATCGACTTCGCCCTCTACGACGCCGTGGGTGGCTACATCGACGGAGTGGGTACGGGGAACGCCGTGGAGACGCTCACCTGGGAGAACCCCACCAACGCGGCTGTGCCCGTGGTGCTGGACGTCTTCCCCTACGGCGCGGGCGGCTGCACGCCCTACACGGTGGAGGTCACCGAGACCCCGCTCGCCTGCACCGACGACCTCCTGGAGGACAACGACACCCCCGGCACGGCCACGCTGCTCTCGTCAGCGGACGCCTTCAGCGCCGTGGCCTCTCCCGGTGACGACGACCACTTCACGGTGTCCGTCGCACCCGGCGAGGAGGTCGCCTTCCGGCTCCGCGAGGACGCTGCCGACGACCTCGACGTCGAGCTCCGCGCCGCCGGCGTGCTCGTCGACAGCGAGTCCACGGGCCGGTCCTACGCGCTGTTCTACAGCAACACGGGCACCACGTACGTGGACGTCGTGCTGTCCGTGAGCTCCGTGTCGTGCATCGACTACGACCTCGTCGTCGACGTCTACGACCTCGCATGCGTGGACCTGTGGGAGCCCAACGGCGACGACGGTGCCGCCCCCGAGATCTATGCGGGCAACCTCCAGGCCATCGCGGCCCCCCACGAGATCGACTCCTACACCCTCTGGGTGGAGACCGGCGACCTCGTGGATCTCTGGATCCCGACCACGGCGGGCCAGATCGGGCTCGCCATCTACGACGAGCTCGGCACCCTCCTGGACTCCGACCAGGGCTTCGGTGCGTCGCTCCTCTGGACCAACGCCTCCGGTCCCCGGTACGTCTACGTGCTGGTCTGGGAGCTCGAGGGGCTCTGCACGTCCTACGACCTGGCCGTGAGCATCACGGCGGGCTCCTGCCCCATCGACTTCTGGGAGCCCAACGACGACAGCCTGAACGCGCCCTTCCTGTTCAGCGACACCGGCCTCTACGCCGGTCCCGCGGACGAGGACTGGTTCACGATGAGCGTCCCTGCCGACAGCCGCGGGGTCGCCTGGGTGGTCCCCGACGACACCTCGGGCTTCTACCTGGACCTCTACGACGCGGCCGGCGGGTACATCTCGTCCGACAGCGGCGTGGCGCCCATCGCGGTGAGCACCACGACCAGCGGCCTCCCGGCCGCCGACTTCTCGCTCGTCGCCACGAGCTCCATCTGCACCGCCTACGACATCGGCGTGGACACCTTCGGCTGCACCGAGGACGACGCCTGGGACTTCGGGCTCGACCAGAACGACACCGCCCTCACCGCGAAGCCCCTGACCTCCGGCATCGGCCTGCTCGCGACCGGCACGGATCGGGACTTCTGGGACCTCGGGGAGGTCGCACCGGGCGAGACCGTGGACGTCGTGGTGAGCTTCATCCACCGCGCCGGCGACATCGACGCGACCCTCACCCTGGGCCTCGACGTGGACGCCTCTGGTGGCACGAGCGACGCCGAGGTCATGACCCTCACCAACCTCGGTGTCACCACCGAGCACGCCATCCTCGAGGTCTACCACTACAACGGGAGTGGGTCCTCGTGCCGCGTGAACCGGTACGGGTTCGACAGCCAGGTCCAGTGACCCCGACAGACCGTCCAGCGGACTTCGCCTTCGTGGGCGGCGGGCCCGCGGCCCTCCTCGCAGCACGAGCCGTGCGGGAGGCCCGTCCCGACGCGTCCATCGTGGTGGTGGAGCCCGGGCGGCCCGATCGCGACCAGCGCACGTTCGCCACCTGGACGCGCGGTCCCTCGCCCTTCGACGACGTGTTCGAGGTCGTCTGGGACCGCCTGTTCGTGTTCGGACCCTCCGGCCGCACGGTGATGGACCTGGGTGACATGCGGTACGGGATGTTCAGCATGGGTCGGTGGCGCGAGGCCCGCCAGGCCGAGCTGGAGGCCCTCGGGGTGCGCTTCGTGCGCGACCGGGTCGAGCGCATCGAGGAGGACGGCTCGGTGGCCCACCTCCACCTCGACGACGGCGAGCTGCAGGCCCGGCTGGTGCTCGACAGCCGTCCACCGCCCATCCCCGAGGGCACCCTCTGGCAGTTCTTCCACGGCTGGTGGGTGACCACGCCACACCTCGCCTTCGACACGATGGCCCCCACGTTCATGGACCTGCAGCACCCGATCGACGGTGCGCTGCGCTTCTGGTACCGCCTGCCCATGTCGCTGACGCGGGCGCTCGTGATGGCCGTGACGGTGGCGGAGGCGCCCATCGAGGCCCAGCTCGACCCGTTCCTGGCCGCCTACGGTCTGCGGGACATCCAGATCCTGCGGGAGGAGCGCGGCAGGCTCCCGATGCTGCCGGGTCCCTGGGAGCGCCGCACGGGCGACCGGCAGCTCCGCATCGGTCTGGCAGGCGGGCGCCTCAAGGCGTCCACCGGCTACGGGCTGAACCGGATGGTCGCGGACGCCCGGGCCATCGGCGACTCCGTGGCCCGCCATGGCCACCCGTTCGACCTCCCGCAGGAGCGCCCGCGCGAGCACTGGATGGATGCCGTGTTCCTGCGAGCGCTGCGGGAGGTCCCCGAGGAGGCACCCGCCTGGTTCGAGTCGTTGGCGCGCGACGTACCCGCTCCCCGCCTGCTGCGGTTCCTGGACGGGGAGGCCTCGCTGCTCGACCTCGCTGCCGTCGCGAGCGCGCTCCCCCTCTCGCGCTTCCGCCACTGGATGTGAGGGTTCAGAACACCCCGCGCACCGCCTCGACCTCCGCGAGCGCCGCCAGCCGCTCGGCGCGCCCCTGGGCGAGCGCCACCCGAGCCTCGTCCCGCGCCCGACGGGCGGAGATCCAGGCCTCCAGGCCCTCCAACCCCTCGTCGTAGCGACCGCCCACGAGGGCCAGCGCCTGCTCGGCGGCCTGTGCCGACGCCTCCAGGGCGGCGAGGCCGGCCACGGCGGCCTCCCAGCGGGCATCGGCCGCCACCGAAGCCGCCGCCAGACCCCGCTCCTGGGCCTCCAGGGCGAGCTCCGCGTCGTCCCGTGCGGCCACCGCCATCCTGTCTGCCCCCCGCCCCGCACCCACCGAGACGACCGGCAGCCGCGCGTCCAGCCCGGCCGACCACCCGATGCCCGAGTTGTCGCCCGCCAGGTACTGGCCCACCGTGCCGTTCGCGGTGACCGTGGGACCCCGCGCGAGCACGGCCCCGGTGCGGCGGGCCCGAGCGGCCTGCAGGGCCTCCTGGGCCGCCACGAGGGCCGGGTGGGGCCCCTCACCCTCGAGGGGCACCTCGGGCGACGGAGCCTCCAGGGCGCAGCGACCGTCGACGGGGTCGCGGAGCAGCGCCTGCAGCTCCGCACAGCGGCCGGCCACCGCGCCCTCCGCCCCGACCGCACGGGCCTCCAGGGCCAGCGCCACCGCACGGGTCCGGGCTGCGTCCGCCGGGGGCCGCAGACCCGCGCTGGCCAGGCTCTCCACGGCGTCGGCGGCCTTCCGGGCGTCCTCCGCGGCCTCCGTCCAGGCGTCGCGCTCCGCTTCCGCCGCCCAGAGCGTGGCCACCGCGACCGTCGCGTCCCGCCGGGCGGTCACGCGGGCCCAGTCCACGAGCGCGCGCGCGCCGCGGGCGCTGTGCCGGGCGGCGTCGGCGGCCGTCCAGGCGTTGGGGGCCACGAGCGTCCAGGACCCCGTGACCCCGAGCCCCAGCTGGGAGGTCACCGGTCGCTCGAAGCCGAAGGACGTCAGCCCCTTCCCCACGCTCCCTGAAGCGAAGAGCTGCACGTTCGGCAGCGTGCCGGACACCGCCACCCAGCTCGCCCCGCGCGCCGCCATCGCGTCCGCATCGGCCCGGGCGACGTCGATGGCCGCCTCGGTCGCGCGGGTGCGCGCGGTGGGCAGGTCGAGGGCGAAGGCGGCAGCGACCCAGATCACGCGCGCCTCGCGAGGCGCCAGACCACCACGAACACGGCCGGCACCACGAACATCGTGAGCCCGGTGGCCAGCGAGAGACCTCCGAGCACCACGGCACCCACGCCCCGGTAGAGCTCCGACCCCGAGCCCGGCACGAGCACGAGGGGCAACAGGCCCGCGAGAGACGTCAGGGAGCTCATCAGGATCGGCCGGACGCGCCGCACGACGGCCTCCTCCACCGCGTCCTCGAGCCCCATGCCCTCGCGAAGACGCGCGAGCGCACCGTCCACCACGAGGATGGCGTTGTTCACCACCACCCCGATGAGCAGCACGAAGCCCACCGCCGTCATCATGTCGAGGGGCTGCCCGCCGAGGAACGTGTCGACGAGCCGCAGCCCGATGACCCCGCCCGCCGCGGCCATCGGCACCGTGACGAGGATCACGAGCGGAGCCAGGAAGTCCTCGAACAGCGCCGCCATGAGCAGGAAGGAGATGACCACGGCCAGCAGGAGGACCTGGCCGAGCTTCTCCTTCGCCACCGTCAGGTCGTCGGCGGTGCCCGCCAGGGTCACGCGCACGGTCGACGGCAGGCCGGCCTGGGGCAGCACCTCCTCGCGGATGCGCCGCATGGCCTCCTCGAGGGCGAGGTCCTCGGGCGGCGAGACCTGCAGCGTGATGGCCCTCCGCCGCTCGATGCGCTGGATGGTCGTGGGACCGGTGGTCTCGCGCACCGTGGCCAGGGCGGCGATGGGGACGACCTCGCCGCGCGGGGTGGCCACGCTGGTCCCGAGCAGGGCGGACGGATCGAGCACCCCGCCGTCCTTCGCGCCCACCACGACGCGCAGGTTGGGCTGCCCTTCCCGCCCGAGCTCCCCGATGATCCGCCCGTCCACCAGCGCGTCCACGGTCTCGCCGAGCTCCGCGCCGGACATGCCGAGCCTCGCACCGTCCACCCGCCGCGGCAGCACCTGGAGCTCCGGTGCTCCGAGGTCCAGCGACGGGATCGGCCGGATCTGCGCGCCCGGCAGGGCCTGATTGAGCATGCCCATCAGCTTGCCCCCGACGCCGACGAGCTCCTGGAGGTCCGCGCCGCCGATCTGCACGTCCACGGCGCGGCTCGCACCCACCCCGCGTCCGAAGAGGCTGGCCTGGGACGCCACGCCGAACATGCCGGGGATGCCGCGCTGGCGGGCCCGGTAGAAGCCCACGAGGTCGCCGATGCGGCCGGGGTCGGTGGCCGACGCACCCATGAACACCTGCCCCGAGCGGGCCACGAAGAACGTGCGCTCGATGGAGGGCACACCGTCCGCGTCGCGGCCGATGTGGGGCACGAGGCCGTCCTGGAAGCGCTGACCGACGTCGATGACCTCGTCCACCGAGTAGCCCGGCGGCGGCACCAGGATGCCGAAGAGCAGGTTGCGGTTGCCGGTCGGGAGGTACTCCATGGGCGGCGTGAGCAGGAACGCGAGGAGACTGGTGACCGCGACGACGGCCACGGACAGGCACCCCGCGCGCACGAGACCGCGGGCGAACCACCCGCCCACGGCACCCACGGCGCGAGCGAAGCGCCCCGGGCCGCCGTCTCCGGCGCTCCCGTGCTTCACGACCACCGCCGCGAAGCTCGGGATGACGAGCACGCTCACCACGAGCGAGATGGACACCGCACACGACACCGCCACCGCGACGTCGCGCAGGAGCTCGCCCACGGTGTCCTGCCAGAGGGCGATCGGGAAGAACACGGCCACCGTGGTGAGGGTGCTGGCGACGAGCGCCCCCCAGACCTCGCGGGTGCCCTCGAGGGCGGCCTCCTCGATGCTCGCCGTGCGCCCCCGCCAGGTGTCGATGGCCTCCATGACCACGATGGCGTTGTCGACCACCATGCCCACAGCGAACGCCATGCCGGCGAGAGACACGATGTTCACGGTGCGCCCGAGCAGGCTCATGCCGAGCGCGGTGCCCACGACGCTCACCGGGATGGCCACGGCGACCACGGCGCTGGCGCGCACGCTGCGGAGGAACGCGAGCAGCACCACCACCGCGAGCAGGCCGCCCACGACGAGGTTGCTGCGCACGAGGTCGAGGGCCGCGTAGATGTAGCCGGACTGGTCGTTGACGACGGCCAGCTCGAGCCCGAGGGGGTCGAGGAGCTCGACCTGCACGGCGTCCACCTCGGCCAGGATCTCCTCGGTGACCTCGAGCACGTTGGATCCGGCCTCGCGCCGGAACAGGAGCGCCATGGCCTCGCGCTCGTTGTTGAACACGTAGGCGGTCCGCTCGCGGAGCCCCTGCCGGACGCGCGCGACATCCCCGATGCGCACGGGCTCACCGTCGGGTCCGGTGGCCACGACGACCTTCTCCAGATCGTCGTAGGCCACGGGAGCCGCCATGGTGCGAACCACGAAGCTCCGCTTGCCGAGCGTGACGTCCCCACCGGAGATGTCCGTGAGCTCCGCGCGAACCGCGGCCGCGAGGCGGGACACCGGGATGCCGCGCGCCGCCAGGGCCTCGGGATCGAAGTCCACGTGGACCTCGGTGTCGCGACCTCCGAAGAAGTCGATCTTGGCGACCCCCTTGATGCGCTCGAGCCTCGGGAGCCCCTCGTCCTCGAACCACGTGCGGTACGCCGCCACCGCACTGCCGTCCTTCGCGCGCAGCAGCACCACGGCCAGCGGCGGGCCCGCGGCGTCGGCGGTGGAGACCACGGGTTGGTCGGCGGCGTCGGGGTAGCGGGGCACCTGCGCCAGTCGGTTCGTCACCCGCACGAGGGCCTCGTCGAGGTCGCTGCCGACCTCGAGCTCGAGCGTGATGGTCCCCTGGTCGCGCCGGGCCTCCGCGGTCATCTTCCGCAGGCCCTGCACGCTCTTGAGCACCTCCTCCTGGGGCACGAGCAGCTCGCGCTCCACCTCGGCGGGCGCGGCCCCGGGCCAGTTGGTCTGCACCGTGAGGGTGGGCACCTCGATGTCCGGCGTGAGCTGGATGGGCACGCCGCGGAGCGAGAGCAGCCCGAACATCACGGTGAGGACCACGCCGACGAGCACGCCGACGGGGCGCTGGATGGCGAGCTGGATCATGGGGCGACCGTGACCGCCTGGTCGGGCCGGAGGCGCTCGTTGCCCCGCACCACCAGCACGTCACCGGCCTTCAGGCCCTCTGCGCGCACGAGGACCTGGTCGGCCGTACGCGCCATCGTCTCGACGGGGACAGCGCGCGCGACCCCCTCCTGCACGACGAACACGCGGCTCGAGGTGGGCCCGGCGACGACGGCGTCGCGCGGCACGATGACCCCGTCCGACATCCGCACGTCGAACCCGACGTCCACCGAGCTCCCGGCCACCAACCCGTCCATGGAGCCGGGCTCGATCCGCACCACGGACGTGCGGCTCACGGGGTCCAGGGCGGGCACGACCCCGACCACGGTGCCCTCGCCGCTCCCGAGCTCCACCCGGTCACCCGGGACAACGTGCATCGCGAGCTCGAGAGGCGCGTCCACCCGCACCTCCACGGCATCGGCGCGCACCACGTCGAGCACGGGGGTGCCGACCTGCACCCAGTCACCCGGGTCGACGTGCCGCCGTGCGACGACCCCGGGGAACGGTGCGCGCACGCGGTGCCGCCCGAGGCGCTCGGACGCGAGACGCTCGGCCGCCCGGGCCCCCTGGAGGGACGCTTCGAGGGACGCCACGCGCGTGCGGGCCTCGTCGACCTCGTTGGCCGCGAGCACACCGGACGCCACGCGACCGACGCGCTCGAGCGTGCGCTTCGCCTGGTCGAGCTCCACCTGGAGCCGGGCCACCTCCGCGCGACCGGCATCCAGCTCGGCGCTCGCGAGACCGGGGTCCACCTCCACGAGCAGCTGGCCGGCCGACACGCTGTCGCCCTCCCGCGCCACCACCCGCGCGACGGCGCCGGCGGCTCCCGAGGCGAGCTCGGCACGCTCGAGGGCCCGGACCTCCCCGAGCACCGACCACCGGTCGGCGATCTCCCCGCTCGTGGCCTCGGCGACCTGCACGAGGGCGGGCGGAGGGCCACTGGGGGCCGCTGGGGCGGGTGCTGTGGGGGACGAGCAGGCGAGCAGGGCGACGAGCATGGCCGGTGGACCTATTGCTCCTCGCTGGCCCGCCGCGGGCCTTCGACAAAACGTGACCGCGGGCTCACCCGAGGGTCGTGCGGAGCCCGTCCAGCAGGGCGACCGCGTTCCTGCCGAGGTGCTCGGTGTGGTAGCCGCCCTCCTGCACCGCGACCGTGGGGAGCCCGAGCCGCCCGATCCGCTCGCCCACCTCGCGGAGGTCGTCGGTCGTGAGCTGGAAGTGCCCGACGGGATCGAGGGCGTACGTGTCCAGGCCCGCGGAGAGCACGAGATAGTCCGGTGCGAAGGCGCGGATGGCGGGGAGCGCTTGGCGCTCGAGGAGCTCCATGTACCGGGGACCGTCGCAGCCGGCCGCCTCCGTGACGTTGAGGGTGGTGCCCGAGCCCGCCCCGGCCCCGGTCTCGTTCGGGAAGCCCGCGAAGTAGGGGAAGCAGGCGTCCGGATGCTCGTGGATGGAGACCACCTGCACCCGGGGGTTCCGGTAGAACAGCGACTGGGTGCCGTTCCCGTGGTGCACGTCGATGTCGAGCACCGTCACCCTGGCGCCGCGCAGGAGCGCGCTCACGGCGATGGCCGCGTTGTTCAGGTAGCAGTAGCCACCGAAGGCCTTCCCGGTCGCGTGGTGGCCCGGCGGGCGGGAGAGCGCGTAGGTCAGCGGGAGCCTCCGCTTCTTCAGCGCACGCGCGGCGGCCCAGGCGCAGCTCGCGCTCCAGCGGGCGGCCTCCCAGGTCTGGCTGGACAGCGGCGTGCCCGCGTCGAAGCAGAAGGCACCCGCGTGGCTGATGCGCGTGGGGTCCGCCTGGACCTGATCCCGCTTCGGGAAGACGGTGGGATAGAACGTCTCGCCCTCCGGCAGCGCGCTCGCCGTGCGGTACAGCGCGAGCAGGTTGCCGTTGTGCTGGGCGGACAGGGTGCCGGGCGGGACGGGTGGAGGCTCCTCCACCGCGAAGCGATCGGAATCCCGGAGGGCCGCGAGGATGCTCTCGGCCCGGGCCGTGGTCTCCGGATGGTCGATCCGCTCGCCGAACGCCCACTCGTAGCGGGGCTTGAAGGCGAGCTGGGCGGGGTGGAACCAGGCGGGGGTGACCGCGTCGATCATCAGGCCTCCGGCATCCACTTCCAGAGCTGGAAGCCGCTCTCGTGGTACGGCTCGAGCCAGCCGTCGTTCCATGCGCAGACCTCGTCGTCGGACTCGGCCACGCACTCGAAGCCGTAGCGCGTGTAGGCCCGCACGGCCCACTCGGCGTCGGGGTGGGCGATGAGCACCATGCCCTCCTTGTCGCGCCGGACCACCTCCGCCGAGGCATGGTCGAGCAGCCGGCGCCCGATCCGCTTGCCGACGTGGTCACGGTGGACGTAGACATAGCCCAGATAGAGGAAATCCCCGGCGTCCTGGAGCGTCAGCACACCGACGACCTCACCGTGGAGCACGGCCGACCAGAACTCCCGCTTGCGTAGATTGGCCCGGGCCCAGGTGGCGTCCACCTCGTGGGAGGCCGCGAGGTCCTCGGGGTCGGTGAAGGGACGGTACCACTCCACGGTGCTGCGCAGAATCTCCACCACAGCGTCCAGATCGCGCTCTTCGGTGGGTCGCAGGGTCACGGGTGGCGGTACGACGGCATTCAAGGCACACCTCCTGTACGTCGTTGAAAGTCTGACGACGTACTAGTGTACCAACGGCAATCCGTCGACCTCAGGCCGGACGCAGCGGGAGCTGGAGGTCCACGCGCGTCCCTCCGCCGGGCCGTCCACCGACGGCCAGCTCACCGCCCATCGCGCGGACGAGCTGGGCCGAGATGGCGAGCCCCAACCCGGTCCCCGCGTGCTTGATCCCCTGCGTCGTGCCCTGGGAGAACGGCCTGAACAGCTCGACGTCGTCGGGGATCCCGGGCCCGGTGTCGTCCACGCGCACCAGGAGACGCCCGTCGAGGCGCGTCACCTCCAGCGCCACCTCGCCCTCCCGGGTGAACTTCAGCGCGTTGCCCAGCACGTTGAGCACGACCTGCCGGATCCGCAGCGCGTCTCCGCGGACGACGGGGAGCGACGGGACCTCCCAGCGCAGCTGGACACCCGTGGCAGGCGTGTTCTCGACCATGCCGTGGATGTCCGCGAACAGGTCGTCCAGGGGGACGTCCGCGACGTCGAGGCGCATCCGGCCCGCCTCGATGCGCGACATGTCGAGCACGTCGTCCACCAGGGCCAGGAGGTGACGCCCGGCCTTCACGATGCGGTCGACGTCCTCGGGCTCGAAGTCCTCCGGCTCGTCGAGCACGAGCTCCCCGTAGCCGATGATCGCGTTGAGGGGCGTGCGCAGCTCGTGGCTCATGTTCGCCAGGAACGTGGACTTGGCGCGGCTCGACTGCTCGGCGGCCTCGCGCTGTGCGACCAGGGACCGGTTGGTCTCCACCAGGGCATGCAGCGCGGTCACGGCGCCCCGCTCGTTCTCCGCGAGCTGGGCGGTGACGCGGGAGAGGACGTAGGCGACCAGGGCGATCATCATGGGCGGGAACATGACGAACGCACCGATGCCGTCCCGGGGCATCTCGGAGGCGACCAGGAGGGCCCCCGCCCAGCCGAGCCAGCCGAGCACCATCCAGCGCAACGAGCCCGGAGGTGCAGCCAGGGTGCCGACCACCACGCAGACCACGACGATGATCCCGCCGACGGGCAGGCCCACGTGCGGCGGTGAGAGGGCCGTCATCGCGAGATTGGTGAGCAGGAGCCCCAGCACCCCGACCTCGGGCGCGACGAGGGACCCACGGGCGGTCGCGCGGGTGGACAGCGCGATCCAGAGGCCGGAGAACAGCAGGACGCCCGACATCCAGGGCGAGAGCTCCGCCAGCCCGAGGGTCGTCAGCACCGGGATGAACGCCGCACCCGCGAGGTTCAGCAGCCCGACCAGGATCTGGGGGAACAGGGTGACCTGGGCGCGCAGGCGGGCGGTCGCCCGCGCGACGTCGTCGAGCCTGTCCTCGGCAGCCGAACCCATGCCGTTCGCATCGGCCCAGCGACCGCGGACTTCAGGGCTGAGTGTTCGCCACCACGGCCTGGACGGCGGCCAGGATCTCGGCACCCGTGAGGTTGTCGTTGCCCGCGGGGGTGCCGTGGTCAGCGACGAACTCGATGGTCATGGTGGACCTGCGCACGACCATGTCGATCCCGCGCCCCGTCGAGAACGGCGAGTTGTCGAACGTGTAGGGCACCGGCTGCGTCTGGCTGTCACCCACGCACCAGCCCTTCGTGCTCCCGAGCTGCGAGAGGAACGAGTAGCAGTTGTCGGCCGTGCCCGGCTCGTTGGCGGCGGTCTGCTCCATCACCCAGATGATCTCGGCGCCCGCTGCGATGATGTCGTCTTCGGATTCGACCACGCTCCCGGCGTGGGTCCTGCAAGCGGGTCACCAGGCGGGGATGCTCACGAACAGGAGCACGTCGTGGGGGCTCCAGTCGATGTTGGGGTCCGTCTCGCACGGCACGTCGTCGAGATCGAGCGGAGCCGTGCGGATGCCGTCCATGTTCCGGGCCTCGGGCCAGGAGTACGGCGTGACGACCTCACCCTCCGTCATGGGCTCCACGGAGCCCGACGGGTAGGCGCACGCGGTGTCGGTGTCGGCATCGGAGTCCGCATCCGCATCCGCGTCGCTGTCCGCGTCCGTATCGGCGTCCGCGTCGCTGTCGGCGTCCGCGTCCGTGTCCGCGTCGCCCTCGGAGGGGGCGGTGGGTTGAGGCGCCGGGCATCCGGCCAGGAGGAGGAGGGCGAGCTTGTGCATGGACAGAGCCTGCCACATCCGTCAGGGGCCGTCGAGTGAAGCCAACTTCCGGTACAGCGTGCGCTCGGACACACCGAGCGCCGTGGCGAGGCTCGCGCGGTCACCGCCGTGGTGGTCGCGCGCCCACCGGAGGTAGCGGCGCTCCACCTCCTCGAGCGGCAGGAGGGCTTCCGGAACCGGCACGGCCACGGGACGCGCCCGGATCGCGAGGTGCTCGGACTCCACGATGGGCCCGTCGCAGAGCAGGGCCGCCCGGCGCATCAGGTTCTTCAGCTCGCGCACGTTGCCCGGGAAGTCGTGGTGCTCCAGACGCTCCACCGCCGACCTCCCGAGCCGCTTGCCGGTGCCCGCCAGGAACTGCTCGGCGAGCAGAGGGAGGCCCTCGACCCGCTCGCGGAGCGAGGGGACGCGGATGGGGAAGGCGTTGATCCGGTAGAAGAGGTCCAGCCGGAATCTCCCCTCCGCGACGGCCTCCTGGAGGTCGGTGTGGGTGGCGCACACGAGCCGGAACTCCGCATGGAGGCGCTCCACCGCGCCCACCCGCCGGAACGTGCGCGACTCGAGCAGGCGCAGGAGCTTCACCTGGAGCGCCATGGGCACGTCGCCGATCTCGTCGAGGAACAGCGTGCCCCCGCGTGCCGCTTCCACCAGCCCGACCTTCCGGCTCCGAGCCCCTGTGAAGGCCCCCGCCTCGTGGCCGAACAGCTCGGACTCGAACAGGCTCTCGGTGAGCCCGCTGCACTCCACGGGGATGAACGGACCGTGGCTGCACGCGCTCTCCTCGTGCACGGCCCGCGCGAAGAGCTCCTTGCCCGTGCCGCTCTCGCCGAGGAGGAGCACCGGGACGTCGCTGGACGCCACGCGCGACACGGCCGCCACCGCGTCGTTGAAGACGGCCGACCGCCCCACCAGGCCCGTGGCTCCGGGTGTGGTGGACGCCGTGCGCACCAGACGGATGCGCTCCACGAACGCCACGATCGTCCCATCCGGGTTCCGCACGGGGTCGAGCACCACGTCGACGTGCTCGGGACCCTGCCGGCCGTGGTGCACGTGGAGCGCGCGGGCCGGCGCGTCCGTGGCGATGCACTGCTTGAGTGGACAGAGCTCACCGTGCTGGTCGCACGGGCCCGGGTAGCGATGGGAGACCTCGTGGCAGCGGTCCATCCCCAGGCGCACGTCGCTCCGGTAGCGCTCGCGGTAGGCGCGGTTGGTCGCCATCACGCGGTAGTCCCGCGAGAGCAGGATGGCGGGCTCGGGGAGGTTCGCGACGCGCGCACGCGCCCAGGCGAGGACGTCACGGTCGATGCCGGATGTGTCAGTCATGGCAGGCCGATTCTGCCAGAACTGACACTCCAGGGCCAGGAGGCCCGGACGATGTGGGGATTCCGACGTCGGCACGGCCCTTGCTGACGTGGAGCCCCAGGAGGTCCGATGGAAGCCGACGTGAACGCAAGGCTCGAGCGCATGGAGGCGGCGCTCGCCCGCATGACCGCGGTGCTCGACCAGATCCAGCCCCACTTCGCGATGGTGGCCGACATCGCCGACGAGTGGGTGCAGACGCGGGTGGGCGGCGATCGCGTGGAGGCCCGTCTGGCGGCCCTCGAGGACGCCGTGCTGCGCGTCTCGGACCCCGAGGTCGTCGGGGCGCTGACACGGATGGCGGAGCGGGCACCCAGGCTCGAGAAGGTGGCCGACCTCGCCACCACCTTCGACGACAGCGTCGCCATGGCGACCGACATCGCCGACGAGTGGGTCGCGGAGAACGTCGGTGGCGCCGGGGTGGATGCGCGCCTCCAGGGTGGGCTCGACGCGCTCCTGCGCCTCACGGAGCCCGAGGTCCTCGGTGCCCTCACCCGCCTCGCCGAGCGGGCGCCCAAGCTCGAGAAGCTCGCCGACCTCGCCACCACCTTCGACGACAGCGTCGCCATGGCCGCCGACATCGCCGACGAGTGGGTCGCCGACAACGTCGGTGGGGCCGCGGTGGACGCGCGCCTCCAGGGCGGCCTGGACGCCCTCGTGCGCCTCTCCGAGCCCGAGGTCCTCGGCGCCCTCACCCGTCTCGCCGAGCGGGCGCCCAAGCTCGAGAAGCTCGCCGACCTGGCCGCGTCCTTCGACGACAACGTGGCCATGGCCGCCGACATCGCCGACGAGTGGGCGGCGACCGAGCTCGGGGGGGCCTCGATCGAGGAGCGCCTCCAGGGCCTGAAGCGCCTGGCGTTGCACACCACGCAGCCCGACACCCTGGTGGCCCTCCAGCGCCTGTTCGAGCTGTTCCCGAAGATGGAGCAGACCCTCGAGGCGGCCGCCGTGCTCTCGAACCCCGAGGTCGAGAAGGCCATGCTCGAGCTCTCGGTGCTCGCCCCGCGCCTCATGAAGACCGCCCGTGTGGCCGCCGACCTCGACGACTTCGTGTCCGGGGTGGCCGCCGCGATGCACGAGCCCGCCGAGCCCCTCGGGCCGTTCGCGGTGTTCTCGGCCCTCCGCGAGCCGGACGTCAAGCAGGGCGTCGGCCGCGCCATCCACATCACCCGCTACCTCGGTCGGAGCGAGAAGCTCCTGCCGCTCAAGTCCTGAAAGATCCCGGAGGAACCATGAGCCACCACGAAGTCCTGATCGTCGGCGGGGGTGCCGCCGGCATCACGCTGGCCTCCCTCCTCACCAAGGAAGGCGACGTGTCGGACGTCGCCATCATCGAGCCCAGCGAGGTCCACTACTACCAGCCGCTCTTCACGCTGGTGGGCGGCGGCGTGTTCAAGAAGGGCGACACGTCCCGTGCCGAAGCGAAGTGCATCCCGCCCGGCGTCACGTGGATCAAGGACCGCGCTGCCACCTTCGACCCCGCCAACAACAGCGTGACCCTGGCGGGGGGTGACACCGTCACGTACGACGTGCTCGCTGTCTGCCCCGGCCTCCAGCTCGACTGGGACCGCGTGGAGGGCCTGAAGGACGCCGTGGGCAAGAACGGCGTCGTGAGCAACTACAGCCCCGACACCGTCGAGAGCACCTGGGAGGCCATCCGCCACCTGAAGGGCGGCAAGGCCATCTTCACGTACCCCCAGAACCCCATCAAGTGCGCCGGGGCGCCGCAGAAGATCATGTGGCTGGCCGAGCACCACTTCGAGCGGGCCGGCATCCGCGACAAGGTCGAGATCACCTACGCCACCACGGGCGGCGCCATCTTCGGCATCCCGCGCTACGCGAAGACCCTCGCGCGCCTCGCCGACGAGCGGAACATCCACCTTCGGTACATGCACGACCTCGTGGGCATCCGCGCGGCCGAGAAGAAGGCCGTGTTCAAGCACCTCGGCGACGGCAGCGAGGTGGTGCTCGACTACGACATGATCCACGTCACCCCGCCGCAGTCCGCGCCGGACTTCATCAAGAAGAGCCCGCTGGCGGACGCCGCCGGGTGGGTCGACGTCGACATGTACACCACGCAGCACAAGAAGCACCCGAACGTCTTCAGCATCGGCGACGCCTCGAGCCTCCCGAACAGCAAGACCGCCGCCGCCATCCGCAAGCAGGCCCCCGTCTGCGCCACCAACATCGTGGCGTTCCGCAAGGGCCAGGAGCTGCCCGCGAAGTACAACGGCTACGCGAGCTGCCCCCTGGTGACCGGCTACGGCCGCCTGATCCTCGCCGAGTTCGGCTACGGCGGCGAGATCATGGAGACCATGCCCTTCGACCAGAGCCAGGAGCGCTACTCCATGTACTTCGCCAAGGCCCACATGCTGCCGGCCATGTACTGGCACGGCATGCTCAAGGGCCGCTGGTAGTCAGCCCAGCAGGTCGAGCGCCCGCAGGGCCGCCAGGAGCGGCTCGCGGCAGCGCTCGGCCAGCGGCGAGAGCGGCAGGCGCAGCTCGTCCTCCATCGCCCCCGTGGCCGCCAGGGCCGCCTTGAGCGGGATGGGGTTCGACTCCTGGAACAGCGCGTGGAACAGGGGGAACAGCTCCGCGTTCAGCACGCGTGCGTCGGAGAGCCGGCCCTCGCGTCCTGCGACCACCAGGGCCTTCATCTTCGCGGGCACCACGTTCGACGCCACCGAGATCGTGCCGTGCCCACCGAGCGCGAGGAACGGCAGGACCGTGAAGTCGTCGCCCGAGAGGAGGGTGAACCGATCGCCCGTGCGCCGCAGGACCTCCGTGGCGTGCGCCATGTCCGCCGTGGCGTCCTTCACGGTCGTGATGTTCGGGACCTCGGCGAGCCGCTCCAGGGTGGCGGGCTGCACGCGCACGATGCTGCGACCGGGCACGTCGTACACGCAGACCTCCACCGACACGGCCTCCGCGACCGCGCGGAAGTGGCGGTAGAGCCCCTCCTGGGTGGGCTTGTTGTAGTAGGGCGCCGTGGCGAGCACGCCCTTCACGCCGAGGGCCTCCATGCGCTTCGCAGTGGCCACCACCGAGGCGGTGTCGTTGCCGCCCACCCCGGCCATCACGGGGACCTCGCCGGCCTCCTCGAGCGTCCAGCGCACCACGCGCTCCGACTCCTCGGGGGACAGCGTGGGGGACTCTCCGGTGGTGCCGCAGGGCACGAGGCCGTCGACACCGCCGGCGACCTGCGCGCGCACCAGGGAACGGAAGGCGCTCTCGTCGAGGGCGCCGTTGCGAAACGGGGTGGCGAGCGCGGTGAGCAGACCGTGGAACGTCATCGTGGACCTCGAGGCGGGGACGAGGCCTAACGCGTCACGGCGAGGCGTGCTCAGCCCTGCTTGGGGGCGACGGACGCCTCGAACGACAGCGCCTTGATCGCGGTGATCATGGCGTCGGTGTTCGTCTTGCCCTCGTCGAACGCGACCTCGGCCTTGCCGGTCTCATGGTTCACGCTGACCGCGTTCACGCCCTCGATGGCCGTGAGGGCCGCCGTGACCTTCTTGCTGCAGGCGCCGCACTTCATGCCCGTGACGTCGAGCGCGACGTGGGTGCCCGGAGCCTTGGAGATGTCCTCCACGGCCGCCGTGTGCCCGGCATCGTCGCAGTGCGAGCAGGCCTTGCCGCCGCAGGCGAACGCGACGTTGGTGGTGACGAGCAGACCCGCGACGACGAGGGACTTGAACATGGGACCTCCTGACCGGGGCGTCATCCGCCCGACGGCCGAGCATAACGTGGGTCCGCGGCGATCCGCGTTCAGGCGTGACCGTCGTTGACAACCCCGTCGTAGTCGAAGCCCGCGCCCTCCACGGCCTTCCGGACCTTCTCGGGGTCGTGGGTGCCCTCGACGGTGGCCGTGTGGCTGTCGAGGTCCACGGTGGCCTGCAGGCCCGCCCGCTCCAGCGCGTTGGTCACGGAGCGCACGCACCCGCCGCAGGTCATGCCCTCCACCCGGTAGATCGTCTTCATGGTCCCTCCCGCGTCACGTGGACGCCTTCCAGCGCCCCAGGAGGAGCGCGTTGCTCACGACACTGACGCTCGACATCGCCATCGCCCCCCCGGCGAGGGCCGGGGTGAGCACGCCGGCCATGGCCAGCGGGATGCCCACGACGTTGTAGGCGAACGCCCAGAACAGGTTCTGCCGGATCTTCGCATGGGTGCGGCGGGCGACGTCGATGGCGTCCGCGACCAGCTCGGGAGCCGGCCGGACGAGGGTCACCCCGGCCGCCTCCATGGCGACGTCCGAGCCCGAGCCCATCGCGAACCCCACGTCCGCGGCGGCCAGGGCGGGACCGTCGTTGACCCCGTCACCGACCATGGCGACCGTGCGCCCTCCGGCCCGCTGGTGCTCCACCTCGGCCACCTTGTCCTCGGGCAGCACCTCCGCGACCACCCGACCGATGCCGAGGGCTCCGCCCACGCGCTCCGCCGCTGCCCGGTTGTCGCCGGTGAGCAGCACGGGCTCGACCCCGAGGGCCTTCAGCCGCTCGATCGCCCCGCGCGCACCGTCCCGCACGCGATCCTGGAGCGCGATGGCGCCCAGGCAGCGGCCCTCCGAGGAGGCCCAGACCACCGTGGCCCCGGAGGCCTCGAGCTCGGCGGCACGGGCGGCGTACTCGGAGCGGTCGACCCCCCGCTCGTCCATCAGGCGCGCGCTGCCCACCGCGAGCTGCTGGCCGCCCACGACCGCCTCCAGCCCGCGGCCCGGCAGGGCCCGGAAGCTCTCCGGACCCGGGACCTCCTTCCCCACCGCCCGGACGATGGCGCGGCCGAGGGGATGCTCGCTGCCCTGCTGGGCGGACGCGACCCGGGCGAGCAGGCCGGGCTCGCCGAGCACCTCTGCGACCTCCGGACGGCCCTCGGTGAGCGTGCCCGTCTTGTCGAACACCACGACCTGCACCGCGTGGGCGACCTCGAGGGCCTCGGCGTCGCGGATGAGGATGCCTGCCTTCGCGGCCGCCCCGGTGCCCACCATGAGCGCGGCGGGTGTCGCGAGCCCCAGGGCGCACGGACACGCGATGACGAGCACCGACACGGCCGTGATGGTCGCGGTGACCAGCCCGGCGCCCGCCAGCAGCCAGCCCACGAAGGTGACCGCCGCGAGGCCCATGACCACCGGCACGAACACGGCGCTCACCCGATCGACGAGCCGCTGCACCGGGGCCTTGGTGGCCGCTGCCGTCTCCACGAGCGCGATGATCTGCGCCAGCCGGGCGTCCTCGCCCACCGCACCGACCTCCACACGCAGCAGCCCGCTGCCGTTCACGACCCCGCCCACCACGGCGTCGCCGGGCTTGCAGGGCACCGGCGCGCTCTCCCCGGTGAGCATGGACGTGTCGAGCTCGCTCTCCCCCTGCGTGACCGTGCCGTCCACGGGGACGCGCTCGCCCGGGCGGATCACGACCGTCTCCCCCACCCCGACCGTCTCCACCGGCACCTCGAGCTCCCCCTCCCCACGAACCACCCGCGCGGTGCGGGGCTGGAGCCGCACCAGGGCGCGGATGGCGGCCGTGGTGCTCCGGCGGGCCCGGGCCTCGAGCGTCTTCCCGAGCAACACCAGCGTGATCACCGACGCCGAGCTCTCGAAGTAGAGGTGGTGGTGCCCGAGGGCCAGGAGCACGGCCGAGAGCCCGAAGGCCGCGCTGGTGCCGAGGGCCACGAGCACGTCCATGTTCGCCGAGAACGCCCGGAGCGCGCCGAGCGCCCCCCGATAGAACCGCGCGCCCGCCACGACCTGCACGGGCGCGGCGAGCAGGAGCTGCAGCCAGCCCGGCAGCATGGGCATGCGACCCAGGAACGGCGCCGCGAGCATCGGGGCGACGAGGGGCAGCGTGAGGGCGACCGCCCCCAGCAGAACCGCCAGCTCACGCCGCTGGCGGGCTGCCTCGATGGCCTCCTGGGCAGCGCGGTCCTCCTCGTCGGTGGGCGCCACGACCGCCGTGTACCCGGCGTCCTCCACCACCCGGATGAGCCTGGACGGCTCGGTGAGACCGGGCGTGTAGGCCACGGCGGCGATCTCGGAGGCGAGGTTCACGTTGGCGCTCACCACCCCGGCAGCCCGCCGCAGGACCTTCTCGATGCGCGTGGCGCACGAGGCGCACGTCATCCCGCCCAGCCGGAGGCGCACGGACGCGGGGGGCACCTCGAAGCCCGCGCCGCGGATGGCCTCCACCACCCGGCCCTCCAGGAAGGCGTTCGGCAGGGCCGTGACGGTCGCGCGCTCCAGCGTGAGGTCGACGGTCGCCTGCTCCACGCCGTCCACACGCGCGAGCACGCGCTCCAGCCGCGTGGAGCAGCTCGCGCACGTCATGCCGCGCACGGGGATCTTCAGCGTCGGGGTGTAGACCGCCATGCTGGAAGCCTATTCAACCGTCGGCCGCCGGACCACCGGCCGGGACGAGCGGCGTCTCCACCGCGGCCCGGAACATCCCGCCCCAGTCCGCCGTGGCGCCGAGCGACGCGAGCACCGAGTTCAGCCCCCACTGCAGCCGGTTCGCGAAGACCCAGGTGCGCGGGAGCCGCGTGTGCCGGATGTTGGGGTTGTCGACCAGGAACAGACGCCAGGACTCCGCGACGTACTCCGGGGTGTAGCGGAAGCCCGGCGTGAGGAAGGGACGGTAGAGGTACTGCATGATCTCCCAGTGCGCGTCGAGGTCGAACGGGGTCCCGGGCACGAAGAACCCCGCGCGGGCGGTCACCTCGGCGAGCTCCTCGCGACGTCCGTCGAGCGTCACGCGCGCCAGGGCCTTCCAGGCCTCCACGAACTCCGCGTCGTAGGTGCACACGCAGCCCCAGTCGAGCAGCGCGACACGCCCGTCTGCAGGGAAGAGCAGGTTGCCCGGGTGGGGATCGGCATTGAACACCCCATGGCCGAACAGCATGTCGAACGCCGTGCGGAAGAGCTCCTCGCCGACCCGATCGCGCTCCTCCTGCGTGCTGGACTCCAGGAAGTCGCGGAAGCTCCGGCCCTCGACCCAGGACGTCGTGAGCACGACATCGGTGGAGCGCGACGGGACGACGTCCGGCACCACGACGGCGGGCCGATCCGCCAGGAGACGCCCGGCGAGCGCTGTGTGGCGGGCCTCTCCGACGTAGTCGCACTCGGCCTCGAAGCGCTCCCGGAGCTCGGCGACCACCTCGGCCGCGTCCGGGAAGCCGAAGCGCGCCAGGGCGCCCACGCGCGAGAGGTTCCCCAGGTCCACCGCGAGCGTGTCGCGCACGCCGGGGAACTGGACCTTCACCGCCACGTCCCGGCCCTCGAGGGTCGCGCGGTGCACCTGGCCGATCGAAGCGGCGGCCACCGGCTCGGGGTCGAAGGCGTCGAACAGCTCGCCGACCGGGGCGCCGAGGGACCCCTCCAGGACGGCCTGCACGGACTCCCAGGCCATGGGATCCCCGCGGTGCTGGAGCTTCTCGAGGGCCCTGGCACTCTCGGGGGGTAGCGCGCCCTCGAGGTAGGAGGCCATCTGGCCCACCTTCAGCGCCAGACCCTTCATCCGATCGAGCTGGTCGAGGAGCTCCAGGCCGAGCGCACCGTCGTCGGCGTGCCCGAGCGCCTGCTTCACCGCCGACTTCCCGAGGGTCGCGGCCACCTTCCCGGAGGCCAGGGTTCGCCCGCCCCACGAGCGCGTCAGGGCCTTCAACCGCTCCCTACGTCCCAACCGCGTCCTCCGGCAGCTCGACGTCCACCGCAGTGGCGCGGTCGAGCGGCTCGAGCAGCCAGACCTCGTACTCCCACCGGCCGTCCCGGTGCCAGAGCGGCAGCGCCTCCACCTCGCCGAGGACGCGTCCGGACCGGTCGATCAGCGTGACGCGTACGGGGAACCGACGCCCGTGGGGCATGGGTCCCACGCGGACGACCAGCTTGCCCTCGTCCCACTCCACATCGCACGCCACCGGGCCGCGGGGCACGCCGAGAGGGAGCGGCCGGGCCGCCGTGAAGCCCTCGCGCACGCACCGCTCCACCTCGGTGACGTCGTTCGCCGACTGGGCATGGGGCAGCAGCAACCCGGCGTCCACGACCCCGCCGTCGCGCAGGGACACCCGCAGGCACCGGCGTGGCCGGCCCTCCCGAACGTCCTGGACGTAGACCACGACGTCCCCGCGGGCGTCGCTCGGGAACATCCGGGACACCCAGCCGTCGACGCGCTCCCCGGTGACGAGCAGCCGCGGCAGGTCCACGTCGCTTCCGTCCCAGGGCTGGACGTCGAAGGCCCCCACCACGAGGCGGCCCCGCGGCAGGCCGAGGGTCTTCCTCACGGCGGCGCCGGCCTCCTTCAGCCAGTGGACGAGCAGGCCAGCGCCCACCCCGAGCTGCTCCACGACGGGCACGGGCCCCACCCGCACGGGCGGCACGAGCGACACCTCCGAGCGCGCGAAGATCTCCCCCGAGCCCGCTGGCCGGGCGAACCCCACGAGGGGCGCCATGAACACGGTGTAGACGTCGCCATCCACCTCCACGCCCACCTCCCAGGCGCCCCGGTCGGCGTCCACCTCCACGGGCGCCTCGCCCGTGGCCAGCGCGCCCACCGATCCCACCGCGACGCGGCCCGAGGCGACGAGGAGCTCGCCCGTGTGCAGGCCTTCCGGGATCGACCCGAACACCACCCGCGCCCGCACGGGCCGGGCGTCCTCCACGCAGCACACGAGCGCGCGCGCGTCGAACCAGGGCTGGAGATCCTCGGGAGAGGCAGCCGCAGGCGCGACACGGCGGGCGGGGTCGAACACCGCGAGCAGCCCATGGTCCAGGAAGAACGTCGCACCCATCCCAGCTGCCTACCTCGCCCCGACGGCCGGGGCCACCGCCACCCTCGAGCCCACCACCGCCGCACTCACCCGACTCACCCGGACACCCCGGCCCCGGGTGCCGGGTGATAACCGCGTCCACATGTCGTCTCTCCCCGCTGACATCCGAGATCGTACGGACGCCTGGACACAGGCCTGGCTGCAGGACGTGGGGTCCACGACAGCGGGCGACGCGCATCACGCCGAGGCCGTCAGCCTTGCGCTGCACCGCTACCTGGACCTGGGAGGCGAGCGCGATGCCTTCGCGCTGGGTGCGTTCCTGACGCACGGCCTCCGGCTCGTGGAGCTCGGGAGCGTAGGTATCGAGCACCGCGCGGCGGTCACGGCCACCAAGCACCTGTTCATCCTTTGGAACGCATGGCTGGACGACGTGGTGGACACGCGACGCGATGCCGATCTCGCAGAACGGCTGCTCGAGGTGCCGTATCGGCGCCCGGACCCGAGCGGATTGGACCCCGCACGGAAGGCGTGGCTCGACGCCTGCTCGGACGGGTGGGCACTGGTGGACCGACGGGTCCGCGCCCTCCCGCGCTACCGCGAGCTCGCTTCATCGCTGGCCTTCGACGTCCGCCAGTTCCTCATGTCCCTGCGGTATTCGCTCATGATCGCGGAGCGACCCGAGGCCCTGTGCCCGCTCGAGCACGAGACGTGCGCCGGTCACAACATGAACATCGTGGTCTTCGCCACGATGGATCTCATGGCGAGCCCTGGCTTCGACATCGCGGAGCTCCCGTGGGTGCGGACGGCAGCCCACCACGCCCAGGCCATGGGCAGGCTGAGCAACGACCTCTGCACATGGCGCGGCGAAGCGAAGGACCGTGACTTCGCGAACTCTCTGTTCGCCCACGCCGTCGCGGAGGGAGTCGTCCATCCTCGCGATCTGGGACCTGAGGGCGTCCACACCTCCGAGCTGATCCGGAGGATCGAAGACGGAGGCATCGAGGAGCGCGTGATGGAGCGGCGCGCCCATCACCGCGGAGCGATGCTGGATGTCGCCCTGAAAGCCCGGACCGTCGACGTGGCGGCCTGGGTCGCGGGCCTCGACGGACTGCACGTGCTCTACGGCCAATCCAGAGCTGCCGTGGATCAGAAGCGGCGGCCGACGTGAGGGAGCTCGTCGAATCCGCTCATGAACGACGTCTCCGCGCCACGGAGGCCCGGAATGCGCCGATCATCGTCGTAGCCACGGTCGTCGGCAACCTCGTCTGGTGGGGCCTGGACGCCTGGCTGTACGCGGGCGACCAGCTGCGCAACGTCACGCTCGCGCGTCTCGGTGTCGTGGAGCTGGCGGCCGTCGTCTCACTCTGCCTGTTGTGGGCGGGACGCTCGCGGGAAGCCTGGGTTCTCACCACCTGGGCGCTCCAGGTGGGAGGAGCCCTGATCGTCGTCGCGGGGGATGGAGCGCTCGACCCCTACATCTCCGGGGTCTTCTTCGTCTTCGTGGCCCCATCGCTCGTCGTGCCCGTGCTTCCGCGGATCCACGTCGTCGGGCACGGCCTCGCCGTGCTCGTCCTCGCGCTCGGGGTCGCACTCCGCCATCCCAACGACCCGGTGGCGCCCCTGGTTCAGCAGGTGTTCGTCCTCCTCTGGATGTCGGCTTTCGTATGGGTGGGCCTGACCCTGCTCGATCGGCAGATCCGGTCGGAGCTTCGGGCCCAGGTGGAGCTGGAGGCCACCAACACGGAGCTGGCTGCGGCACGAGATGCCGCGCTCGCATCGGAGAAGGCCAAGTCGGCCTTCCTGGCCAACATGAGCCACGAGCTCCGGACGCCGCTCAACGCGGTGATCGGATACGCGGAGATGGTGCAGGAGGAGGCTGAGGACGCCATGCCTGAAGCCGTCGAGGATCTCGAGCGGATCGGCGGTGCTGCGAAGTACCTGCTCCGCCTGATCGACGATGTGCTCGACCTCTCGAAGATCGCGTCCGGCAAGCTCGAGGTGCGGCCGACCACCTCCGACCTCTCCGGGCTCGTCGGGGATCTGAGGGAGATGGCCGAGGCCCTCTGCGCGCGGAAGCGGAACACGCTCGCCGTGGAGGGGGTGGACGTAGAGGTCCTGGCCTGGGCTGATCCCCTCCGCACTCGCCAGATCCTGTTGAACCTGATCTCCAACGCCGCCAAGTTCACGGTGTCCGGCACCGTCACGATCACGGTTCGGGGGGAAGCGGGCGCCGCCCTCGTCACTGTGCGTGACACCGGCCGCGGCATGGACGCCGACCAGCTCGCCAAGCTGTTCCAGCCGTTCCAGCAGGTTCACCGCACCGACCACGAAGCCCTCGGGGGCACTGGCCTGGGTCTCGCGCTGTCCCGTGATCTGGCTCGGGCGATGGGGGGCGATCTCACCGCTGCCAGCAAGGTCGGAGAAGGTTCCGCCTTCACCCTTCGCCTCCGCAGGGGGTGACCCTCCCCATGCTGACGATCGTTGCGCTGCACGCCCTCGCCGGTCCCCTCGACCTCAGGTGCCCGGAGGGCACCACCCTCCGACAGCGCGAGCGCCACGCGTGGTGCCTGGAGTCGATCGACGGCTACCGCCACCACCATCGCCGCGGTCCCGAGGTCTGGCTGGCGTCCGACGGCAGGGTGACGATGCGCCGGGAGCACGGCCCCTACGGCTGTGCGGTCGAGGAGCGGTACGGCCCGGGCGGAGAGCTCGTCTGGCGCGCCGACACCGTGGGCTGCACCCGCGGAGAGGCCAGCTGGTACGACGCCGACGGGACCGCGAAGGTCCGGGGGACGGTCTGGCTCGACCAGGTGGGCCCGGAGAAGCTCCGCGGCACCTGGGATGTGGACGGCGAGCAGGTGGACGTCGGGAGTCCCGATCCCAGGCGCCCGGCCTGGCGGACCCTCTGGTCCATCCAGCACGCCGCACTCGGGCCCTTCGCGACACCCGCCGCGCACTCCCGCGTGTTCCAGGACCCGGGAGACGTGCACGTGATCGAGGTCGACACGGTCGCCCACGGCGGACGGGCCTGGAGACGCCAGGTGGAGGACGTGAGGTCCGCGAACCTCGCGGATCCCACCTCCCCGGTGTACCGCCTGGGTGTGCTCGCCGCACCGGACGCCCCGTTCGGGGACGTGGTGGCAGGGCTCCGGCTCGCCTACGCGGCCGCCGCATCCGAGGCCGCCCTGCTCGTGCAGGATCCCCGCGTCGCCCTGCCGCCCGTGGGCCCCCCGGGCGCTCCCACCGGCCCGGCCTGGCAGGCCCACATCATCCAGCTCGGTCCGCCGCCACCCACCGCCGTGGAGGTGGACCTCGGGAGCGACCCGCCCTCCGACGCGCGTGCCCTCGCCCTGCGGGTGCCGCCGGACGTCCCGTGGCAGGCCGTCGTGGACGCCCTCGACGCGCACCTGGTCCTCGATGCCTACTTCCTCCTCCCCCTGTACCTGGCGGGCGTGGAGTGGCCGGAGCCCACCCACCTCGCCTCCCCGCCCCCGGCTCCCAGGGAGCCCGTCCGGGACGACATGCCGACGTTCCGGACCTTCGCGTCGCTCGCCCGCCCCGGCGCCGGGCACGAGGCCTACACCGTCCGGCGGGGCCGCGGGCGTTCCCGCGAGCAGTGCACGGTCCACGTGCGCGAGTCCCCCGGACAGGCCGAGCCATACGTGGATGTCTTCGCTTGCGGTCCTGCCCCCGACGGCGTCCTGGAGGGCACCGCGACCCCGGAGGCCAGGCGGGTGATCGCGCGGGCCCTCGGCGGCTCCGTGGAGGTCGCCCCGCTCTACACGGCCGACCGCACCGTCAGCGTGCGCGACCTCGTCGGTCTCCCCGAGCGGGACGGACGCCGCTGGGTGGCATCGTACCTGGCCATGGCCGCCCATGACGCGGAGACCGGCGCCTGGCACTGGTACGGCGGACGGAGGGTGGACTTCGTGCGCGCCCAGGGCTGCGAAGGTTCCTGCGAGGCGGGCGGGGTGGCGGACTGGCGACCTCCCGCGCGGCTCGAGGGGTCCTCCGTGCTCCACTGCGCCGCCCTCGACCCCGACGGCCCGTGTGGAGAGGCGCGCGAGGACCTCCTGGAGGCAGCGCTGGGCGAGCGTGGCCCCAGGCTCTCCACGCTGCTCGACCGTCCAGGACGCCCGCCGGCCACGGTCTCCAGCGTGACGATCCGCGTGCGGGCCCGGCACGCCGGGCAGGAGGCGGTGCACGACCTGACGCTGGCCGTGCGCCCCGGGGGCTCCCGGCTCACCCTCGACGTCTTCGGGGTGGAGGTGAGCGGCACGATCGACTGGCGTCGGCGGCGGTACGGGATCGATCTGATCGGCGCGCACCACACGAGCCGCCTGGAGGGGACCGTGACGCGAGCCGTGCTGTCCGACCCGCCCACCGTGCTCGGTGGCCGTCTCGAGCTCGACGGCGACCGTTGCGGGCGGGTGAAGGGTGTGGAGGTGTGCCTGGAGCACGCGGCTCCCGCGCTCGTCTGGAGCTGGCCCTACGACCCGTGAGGAGGATGACGCTCACCTGTCCCTCACGCCGGGTCTCCGACCAGGCCCGTGCCCGATAAGGCCTCCACCAGACCAGGAGCCCCCATGCTCGCCTTCGCGCTCGTCGCCTGCACGTCCGACCCCCCCGTGCCGCCGCCCTCCGAGGTCCCGCTCGACTGGGGCACGGGCGAAGGATGCGCGACCGCGGCGGGCGACGCCAGCATGGCGACCTTCTGGGACGCCGACCCCAAGCTGGTCGTCTACGGTGAGGGGGAAGCCGAGCGCCGGCTCGCGGAGTCCGTGCTGGGCTGGTACGGCGACGACGGCGACCTCGAGCTCGTGGCGGCGAGCGACCTCACCGAGGCGCAGAAGGCCTCCAGCGACCTGTTCATCGTCGGTGGGTCCGACGCGAACCCGCTCCTGATCGAGCTCCAGGGGCACCTGCCGGTCTGGTTCGAGCCCGGTCGGTTCACCTTCGGCGGGTACCGGTGGGATGCCGTCGGCCACGGCGTGGGCCTCGTACACCCGAGCCCGTGGGCTCCGGGCCAGCACCTCCTGGTGTTCGGCGGGAACACCGTGCACGGCGCGGCCTCGCTGTTCAGCATCCCCACGGGCTCACTCGACCACTACGTGACGCGGGGGTCGATGCTGCAGCTCGAGGGCCGGCTCTGCCGGGAGGACGATGCGCTCTGGGGCTACCGGGAGCCCCGCGCCACCGACCTCCGCGCCGACTGGGACGCCTTCGCGGACGGGCTGCTGAGCCAGTCCACCGCGATGCACGTGTTCCACTACCGCGCGGGCTCGCGGTTCTCGAACGACCCGTCCGTGGCGGACTGGCAGGAGGACCGGCTCGCCGAGGCCATCGCGCTGCTCGAGCTCGAGCCGCCCGAGCATCGCATCCACTGGTACCTCTACGAGGACAACGCGGAGAAGGCGGACGTCACGGGCGACGGAGGCAACGGGCACGCGAACGTCTCCGCCTTCGAGGTCCATGCGGTGCACGGTCCCGCGCTCTCGGCGATGGGCGCCCACGAGGACGTGCACGTCCTCCAGTACGAGCAGCTCGGCCGGACGTCCTGGGCCGTCCTCGGCGAGGGGATGGCCGTGATGACCGACGGGCGTTGGCAGGGCACCCCGCTGCGCGACTGGGGAGCCGAGCACATCGCCGCGGGTGACCTCCCGGCGCTGGCGGACCTCGTCGACGACTTCTGGGGTGCCGGCGGCGGGAGCGACCTCGGGTACGGCGCGAGCGGGTCGTTCAACGCGTTCGTGCGGGAGACCTGGGGGATCGACGCCCTGAAGGCCGTCTACACCACCTCGGACCTCCACCAGGCCTTCGTGGACGAGCTGGGCCGCACGACCGCCGAGCTGGACGCCGACTGGCGCGCGTGGCTCTCGGCGCCCTGACCCGCGGGATAGGCAGGAGGCCGGAGGCGCGCGTGGCGAGCAGGGACACCGCCGAGACCTGGACCGTGGGCGACGCCGACCCCGACTGCGAGAAGACCCTCCGGCCGGAGACCCTCTCCGGCAGCCTCGAGGCCGAGCCCGTCGTGCTGGGCCCCGGGCTCCAACCCGGCCGCGAGATCGGGCGCGGCGGCATGGGTGTCGTGCTCCTGGCGCGCCAGGGGCGCATCGGCCGCGAGGTGGCCGTGAAGCGCATCCGCGACGACGTCGACGCGGGGGCCGCGCGCCAGCTCCTCCGGGAGGCCCGGGTGACGGGCTTCATCGAGCACCCGAACGTGGTGCCCGTGCACGACGTCGTCCCCGATGCCGCAGGCCGCCCGCAGATCGTGCTCAAGCGCATCGAGGGGCGCTCGTGGCAGGACATCCTGGATGACCCGACCACCCTGCCCGACGACGCGCGGGACGACCCGCACGCCTGGCACATCGGCGTGCTCGTCGCCGTCTGCAACGCGCTCGAGCTGGCCCACCAGCGCGGCATCGTGCACCGCGACCTCAAGCCCGACAACGTCATGATCGGGGCCTTCGGCGAGGTCTACCTGATGGACTGGGGCATCGCGGTGAGCCTGAAGCCCGACCCCGACGGGCTCCTGCCCACCCTCGAGGGCCAGCGCGGCATGGTGGGCACGCCCTTGTACATGGCCCCCGAGATGTTCCAGCGGGACGCCTCCCGGATCGGCACCCACACCGACATCTACCTGCTCGCCGGCATGCTCTACCGCGTGCTCGCCGGGCGCCCGCCGCGCGAGCCGGGCCCGCTGAAGGCGATCCACGAAGCCGCCCTCGCCGGGCCTTCCCTGGATCCCTCCTGGCCCGAGGAGCTGCTCGAGCTCCTCGGCCGCTCCTTCGACCGCGACCCCGCCCAGCGCCCGGACGCCGCCGGGTTCCGGAGCGCCCTCAAGCACCACCTGGCCCGACGCGACGGGGTCCGGCTGCTGGAGCGCGTGGAGGCCCGCACCGCCGAGCTCTTCGAGCTCCTCGACGCGGCCGGGGAGAGCGAGGACCCCGAGCTCCACCACCGGGCCCACGACCTGTTCGGAGCCTGCAGGTTCGGCATCCAGGACGTGCTGGAGCGCTGGCCGGAGGATCGGCGGGCCCTGGCGTTGCGCGACCGGGTGTTCGAGCGCATGCTCCGCCACGAGATCGCCCAGCAGGACGCGCGGGCCGCGAGCCTCCTGCTCTCCCAGCTCCCGTCGCCGGACCCCGACCTGGCCGCCGAGGTCGAGGAGCTCGCGCGCAGGGCGGAGCGCGCGCGGGCCCGTCTGGCGCGGCTCGACGAGCAGCTCAGCGTGGCGACGGGGTTCCGGGCGCGCATCGCCATCCTGATCGCGCTGGGGCTCGTGTGGATCGGGCTGCCCGTGGGTCTGTCGGTGCTCGGTGTGCCGCACGGGTACGGGCGGGCGCTGGGTCTCAACCTGGTCACGTTCGGCGTCGCGTGCACGGCGGGGTTGCTGTTCTTCGGGGCGATGCGCAGGTCGCGGGTGAACCGGGGGTTCCTCGTGCTCACCCTGATGCTGGGCGCGCTCGGGATGCTGGAGCTGGCGGTCTGCTGGCTGCTGGGGCTCACGCCGTCCCAGGAGCGCGTCATGCGCGGTGTGCTCGCCACGACCCTGCTCTGGACGGCCGCCACCCTGCTGGACCGCAGGCTGCTGCCCACGGCCGCCTACTACAGCGTGGCCACGCTCCTGGCGGCGACCCTGCCGGCCTGGGCGCAGCCGATCATGACGAGCGCCACGGTGGTCCTCGTGGTGAACGGGGTGCTCGCCTGGGCGTTGCTGCGCAGGCGGGGCCGCCGGCACGTCCCCGTGCTCTGAGCGGCCCTTCGATCCATCCTCACCGAGCGGGGGGGAGCGCATGGAGCGCGATGGACATGCGCGCGGGCGGGACGTTCCTGCGTAGCCACCACTTGGTCGGGTGGCAGGTACGATGGCACCACCTCGTGGTCCATGCAATCGACCGCTGCGCTTGCAGGTGGGCCGAGCCTGAGCGATGCTTCGCACGGTACCAAGTCGAAGGAGAGTCCCATGTGGCTCACGCTCGGCGCTGCGCTCGGCGCCCCCCCCCCTGAATGGAACGACGCTCCTCTCCTGCCGCTCCTGAGCGAGCTCTCGGACGACGAGGACGCCAACCGTGTCGCCGTCGAGTCCCCCGAGCACGGTGTCCCCAGCGCGCAGGGGGAAGGGCCGATCTGCTCCATCGAGGCACCCGTGGCGCTCGAGCTGGAGGTGGTCCAGGGGTGGCTGGGCCTGCAGTGTGCAGTTGCGCAGGAGGGAGACCTGCAGATCACACTGGAGCTCACGCGGGCGGACCGCACGCGGCTCCAGCGCGCCGTCGCGCTGTCCTGCGAGGAGTCCTTCGAGGTCGACCTCAACACGTTGGACGTCCAGAGCACCTCCGAGCTACGCGTGGCCTACACCTGGCAGGATCTGCCCTTCGCCCTCCCCACGCTCGCGCTCTTCCCCGGACCCCAGGGAGTCGAGGTCGTCAACGGCATGGACATGGCGTCCATCCTGCCCTCGCTCGCGGACGTGCCCGCGCCGCCGGGCTTCGCCTCCTTCCGGGTCCACGGCGTCGCGCTGGGGGTGCAGTGATGCTCACCCTCCTCCTGCTCACCGCCGGCGCGAGCGCCCAGACCCGGGTGTGTGTGACCTTCAACGCGGCGTATGGCGACAACGGCTCGGGCACGCAGGGTTCCGGCGACTACTGGACCTCCAACGCCGTGCGGCCCATGCCGGGGGCGCGGGTCTGGCTCTACGACCTCACGTGGGCCCAGTGGAGCGTGGGGGCGTACGCCGAACACACCGGATCCGACACGGGATGCGCGGACCTCACCACGCTGCCGGGGCACAGCTACCAGATCTACGTGCTCTCCGAGTCCCAGCTGGCCTACGGGAACAAGGTGCGCGTGCTCGACCCCGCGAGCGTGTCGAACGGACACTACGAGAGCTCGGGCTCGCCCTTCTGGACCTACGCCGGCACGCGGGCCCATGGGACCACCACCACCGTGCTCATCCCGTCCACTCTCCCGAACCTGCTCCAGGGCGCGATGACCTGGGCGATCCTCCGTCGCAACGCGGGCATCGGCTCGTCGACGTTCAGGGCGTTCACCACCGCGTGTCCCCTGGTCGGGGGTAGCTGCTACAAGGCCAATTTCGACGCGCTGTTCACCGACTCCACGAGCAAGTTCGTCTTCGCCCACGAGCTGGGGCACCAGATCGGTGCGATGCGGAACGCGGCCAACGGCAGTCCACAGAGCACTGCCAGCAACTACGAGGCACCGACGGCGGTGTGTGGCCCGGTGGCCGGCCATGTCATGGACACCAAGGAGTACCAGTCCGCGGCAGCCAACGAGGGCTTCGCCCACTACTACGCGGCCGTCTCCTGGAACCTCACCAACCAGACCGACTGCCGCTTCGGCTACTACAAGCCGGTCGACTTCAACCACGACGGTACCTCGGATCCCGGCTCCAACCTCAACTGCGAGGGGGGCCCTGCGCTCACCACCCCCCCGGGCGGCTCACCGCCAGCTCCGGTCGCCGCTGGTGACTACCTCGCCGACCAGTGCGCGACGCCCTACGGGAACCGAGGCACGGAGTACGACTGGCTCCGGTTCTGGTGGGACATCGACACCGACGGTGGGCTGAGCACGACGGACATCGCGGACATCTGGGATCTCGCGGACCCGTATGCCTGGCGCCCCACGGACTCGGGGACAGCGCCGCTGCCTCGCCTCGAGATCCAGCAGGCCTTCACCGACGCAGGGTTCCAACAGGCGTGGACGAGCTGGGCCCCCTACAACGGGGTGGACCAGTGAGCGTGTTGTTCCTCACCCTCGGCATCGGCTGCGGCGTCACCTCGGAACGCGGCTACTACTCGGCGTTCCTGCTCGAAGACCCCGGGGAGTACCCGGAGTCGTGCGGCGTCCACGACGGAGAGCCCACCTTCTGCTTCGTGGAGGATCGCTGCGCCTCTCCGGCACGAGGCCTGTGCCGGACCGAGTACCTGTGCGGCGGCCGCGGCACTCCAGTAGGGGAAGGCGAACCGATGCTCCACAGCGACACCCGGCCGGCAGAGGACTGGATCACTCCATGCGGTGACGGCTCCTGGTGCCTGGGCCTGGGGTATCTCTGCCATGAGGACGAGTGCCTGCCCACACAGTGTCCGGTCATCGATTGACGCCCGAGGTGCCGAAGCCGCGATTCCGAGTGGCCGTGAGGGTGTGGTGGCTCCTCCTCGCCGGCTGCAGCGTCACCTCGGAACGCGGCTATTACTCGGCCTTCTTCCAACCCGACACGGTGGAGAACCTCCGATGCGGCGAGATCGATGGCGAACCCACGTACTGCTACGGCGACGACCGCTGCGTCTCGGGACCGCGTCGTCTCTGCAGGACGACCGATGAGTGCGGAGACGGTACTCCCCCCGGGGAAGGGTCGCAGATGCTCTACGATGCGACGCGTCCAATCGGCGACTGGATCACACCCTGTGGGTCCGGCGGCTGGTGCAACGGCTCGGGAGATCTGTGCCATGAAGACGAGTGCCTGCTGACACGATGCCTGATCGACGACTGAGGCACGGATGAGGCCCCCCTGGATCGGACGCATCGTGGCGTCCTCGCTCCTCCTGGCCGGCTGCGGCGCCACCTCGGAACGCGGCTACTACTCGGCCTTCTTCGCGCCGGAGACCTGGGAGGACCTGGCGTGCGGCGTCCACGACGGCGCCCACCTTCTGCTACGGGTTGGATCGCTGTGGGAGGAACCGTGAGCGGACGCGATGCTCGGCGGCGCGCCTGACGGACGCCCGGGCCAGCTTGCAGGCGGCGAGCTACAACAGATCATGCTCCTCCAGCTCACCCTCGAGAACGTCTACTCGTTTCGGGACGAGACGGTGTTCAGCCTGTTGGCGGCCCCCCGGCTGCAGCGAGACCCCCGATCCGTCGTCCGTACACCCGTCGGCGATGTGCTGCGCATCGCCGGGATCTATGGACCCAACGCGTCGGGGAAGTCGAATCTGGTCCGCGCTTTCGCCTGGATCTCGCGTCTGGTGACGCACGGAACGGAGGTCGACGCCCCGATTCGGCGTCACCCGTTCGCCCTCGACGACAAGTCGCGGCGCGCGCCGTCCAGGGCCGAGCTGCTCTTCCTGCTGGAGGGAGTCGTCTGGACGTACGGTTTCGTCGTCAGCGACGAGGTCGTCGAGTCCGAGTGGTTGCTCCAGGCGGATCGACCGGTGTTCGAGCGCGACGGCGCGGCGTTCAGCGGTGCGCTCATGGAGCAGGACAGGGCCCGCCTGGTCGCGGAGAACACCCGGCCTGAACAGCTCTTCCTGACCAACGCCGTCGATCAACGCCTGTCCGATGTCAAGGACGTCTACCAGGCGATCGAGCACACCATCCCGTTCAGAGGCAGCAGCCTGCCGAAGCCCCGGGCGGTCTGGAACATCGCCGCGACCGGGAACCTCGCGGCGATCGCAGATCTGCTGCGCGAGCTCGACACCGGGGTCACCGGGGTTCGGGTCGAGACATCGTCAGCTGCCTTGAACCGCCATCTCTCCGGAGAAGCTCCGCTCTCCTACCTACAGGCGGTGCGGGAGGCCGAGGCAGCGCGTCACCTCGAGCTCCGGTTCCGTCATGGCGACAGTGGGCAGGAGCTGGGGTGGGGAGCCGAGTCGGACGGCACCCGACGGCTGGTCTACCTGGCCCTCGCCTGGACCGCCCTGGAGAGCGACGGGCTCACGGTCGTCGACGAGCTCGACCTCAGCCTGCACACCCACCTGAGTCTGGAGCTCCTGGCGCGGTTCCTCGAAAGTCCGGGGAGACGCCAGCTGATCTTCACCACCCACGACACCCATCTGCTGGCGCGGGACGTCCTGCCTGCCGACGCCGTCTGGTTCGTCGAGAAGTCGACCGATGGCGCATCGAGCCTCTACTCCCTGGCAGAGTTCAAGGGTGAGCACCTTGAAGCGCTCACCGGACGGCTCGACGAGGGCTACCTGCAGGGCCGGTTCGGAGCGATCCCGTTCCTGGCAGACCGGAAGCGGCTGGCCTGGTCGGCCTCGTGAGCCTCCCGAGCCGGCGGGGCAAGCTCCTGGACCGCAAGGTACAGGAGCGTGACGCCACCATCTTCGTGGTGGCGACCGAGGATCACACACGAACACCCGCCTACCTCGACGCTCTTCACCGGAACGGGGCCATCCAACGGACGCGTGTCAAAATCGTCCTGGTCCCCAGCACCGACGACCGTTCGAGCCCCGGTGCCGTCCTGGATCGGCTGCTGTCCTGGAACGAGTACGAGCTGAGGGACTTCGACCAACTCTGGCTCGTCCTCGATGTCGATCGCTGGAAGGACCTCGAGACCACCGTTCGGGACGCCCGGCGTCGGGGCGTCCGCACAGCCGTGAGCAACCCGTGTGTGGAGGTCTGGTCGATCCTGCACTTCGAGCGCGTCACGGACGCCACGAGGGAGTGCGGTCCCCTGAAGCGACGCCTGCACGAGCTCACCCGTGGGTCAGAGGACGCGTGGACCCCGGAGGCCGTGCAGGCGGCCCTCGAACGCGCCAGGCGGCAGGACGACGTGGACTCCTTCGTGCCAGGCCAGGGACAGACGCAGATGCACCTTCTCGTGGAGCAGCTCGCCACCCGAAGCTGACCCCTGCTCGGCCATCCTCGAACGGATTTCGGTGAGAGCCCGTCGCCGTCCTGCTCCCGGCCGGGACGCCGGAGGCGCCGAAGCTCACGGCACGAGCACCTCCGCGACGGCCACCGTCTCCGGCCCACGCTCGGCACCGCCCCAGAGCGTGCGGAACAGGTCGACCTCCGGGGTCGTGTGGGTGAACAGCTCGTTCGCCCACCGGGCCGAGAGCGTCTGGTACACGAGCTCCACGCGCACCGTGGCGGGAGCCGCGCCCAACGGGAGACGGAAGTGCACCGTGTCGCCGCCCGCCCCGAAGTCCGCGTCCCCATCGGTCCCCACGGGCGCGATGCCCATCGACTCCGCCCGTGCAGCGTCCCAGCCCGCCGGGAGCAGTCGGTCGTCCTTCACGAAGCCCGCGCCCCGCAGGAGCTGGAAGGTCGGGTCGCCCTGCCCGTCCGCGAGCACCGCCTCCCACACCGGCAGGTCGTCCGCGGAGGTGACCAGGTCGACGTGCGGGCGCACGGGTCCTCCCGCAACCTCGCTGGCGAGGGGCGAACCCACGGCGTCCACGAGGGCCCCTGCGTCGTTCCACGCCCCCGCCGCGTACAGGACCCCGCCGGACGCATCCGTGACCGTCGTGCGCAACCACGTCCGGCGGAGCGGGATGCCCGACGGGAGCTTGTGACCCACGAGGCTCGTCACGACCGCGTCGAACGCGAGCTCCCCGCCGTCCCAGCCCACGTTCGCGACCTCCAGCGTGGCCGTGCGGTGCGCGAGCTGGTCACGGGCGGCGGCCAGCGTGGCGTCGAACGCGGCAGCCGACGCGCGCGGGTGCAGGAGGTCGGGCGCGTCGCGGAGCATCTGGGGCACGAGGGTGTTCCCGCCCACGAGGATGTGGCGCCCCACGGGGCTCCGCGGGGACGTCGGCGGGAAGTCCTGGCCGCTCGGGTTGTGGGCGATCCGGGTGACGATCGGCACGCCCTGGGCGGACTCCGTGGGCAGGTGGCAGGTCTGGCACGTCGTGTCCGTCGCGGCGTAGCCGGAGACCTCCCACTCGAGCCCCGTGCCCTGCTCGATGGCGTGCACGCCCATCGGGGTCCCGTCCGCCTCGACGGCGTCGACGTGTACGACATGGCACGTCGCGCAGAGGTCGCTGCGACCGACGTGGTCGGCCTGCACCGGCGTGTAGCCCGAGTGCATCTCCATGGGATGGGCGAAGGGGTCGGCGTGCGGCCCGTAGATCACGCCCTGTCCGGCCACCGTCCACCCGCCGTCGTAGCTGGCCTCCGTGCCCAGCCCGTCGGGCTCGATCTGGTGGCAGAGCGTGCAGCTCACGCCGTCGAGGGCGAGCTGGAGCATGTCGGAGCCGGGCGCCAGGTCCGCGAAGGTGGGACGGTCGAGCCCCGTGAGGCCGTGCGCAGCCGATGCCAGCGGGGCATGGCAGCGCAGGCAGGTCTGCTGGATGACCTCGGACGCCGCGGGAGTCGCGTCGAGCTCGGCGGAGACGACGGCTCGCCAGAGCGGGTCGCGCGTGGCGTTGGCCATCATGCTGGACTGCCAGAGGTCGTAGGGCGCAACGGATTGGCCGATCTCGTCTCGCAGGGCTGACGCATTCTGAGCGCTGTCGTGACAGGTCGCGCACACGTCGGCGGTGGCCATGCCCGCCACAGCGACGTCCCGCGGCTCCTCCCAGCCGAAGGACTCGACCGTCGGCGGCGCGCTCGTGTCGGTGGGCCCGGGCGTATCGGTGGACGCGGGCGGATCGGTGGTGCCGACCGCGGTGGGGGTCACGGGGTCCGCGGAGCAGGCCAGGGTGAGCAGGATGGTCGACATCGGGTTCCTCCGACCTCCACCGCTGCAATGCGGATGCCCGTGAGGGGCCGCGAGAGTGCGGCAGATCGTCGCGGCCGCCCGACGCTGGCGCCCCCGGACCGTCCGGATAGGGCATCCGGACGGAGGAAGACATGCGCTACGACGCCCAGGCCGTCGAGAGGAAGTGGCAGACCCGCTGGGAGACCGAGAAGACCTTCGCCACCCCCACCGACCGGACCCGGCCCAAGTACTACGTGCTCGACATGTTCCCGTACCCCTCGGGTGCCGGGCTCCACGTCGGCCACCCCAAGGGCTACGTCGCCACCGACGTCGTCGGCCGCGCCAAGCGCATGATGGGCTTCAACGTGCTCCGCGTGATGGGCTGGGACAGCTTCGGCCTCCCGTCCGAGCGCCAGGCCGTGCGCGAGGGGATCCACCCCCGCGAGGTCACCGACCGGAACATCGCCACCTTCCGCGGCCAGCTCCAGAAGCTCGGGCTGGCGTACGACTGGGACCGCGAGTTCGCGACCAGCGACCCCCGCCACTACAAGTGGACCCAGTGGATCTTCCGCAAGCTCTACGAGCAGGGGCTCGCCTACCAGGCGGACGTCGCGGTGAACTGGTGCCCCGCCCTCGGCACGGTGCTGTCGAACGAGGAGGTCAACGACGGCGTGTACGTCGAGACCGGCGACCCCGTCGAGCCGCGCACCATGAAGCAGTGGATGTTCCGGATCACCGAGTACGCCGAGCGCCTCCTGTCGGGGCTCGACAACGTCGACTGGCCCGCGAGCACCGAGAAGAAGCAGCGCGAGTGGATCGGCCGCTCCGAGGGCGCCCAGCTCCGGTTCGACATCCAGGGCTCCGACGCGTCCTTCGAGGTGTTCACCACGCGCCCCGACACGCTCTTCGGCTGCACGTACGTGGTGCTCGCCCCGGAGCACCCGCTGGTCGACGCCATCACCAGCGACGCCCAGCGTGGCGCCATCGCGGCCTACCTCGACGAGACCGGCAAGAAGTCCGACCGCGACCGCACGTCCCAGGCGGCCGACGCCCCGAAGACCGGCGCGTTCACGGGGGCGTACGCCGTCTGCCCCGTGAACGGCGAGGCCGTGCCGGTGTGGATCAGCGACTACGTGCTCGCGTCCTACGGCACGGGTGCCGTGTTCGCCTGCCCCGCCCACGACGAGCGTGACCACGCGTTCGCCCGCACGTTCGGCCTGCCCATCCGGGAGGTCGTGGCGGGCGGTGACGTGCAGGAGGCCGCCTACACGGGCGACGGCCCGCACGTGAACAGCGGGTTCCTCGACGGGCTCGACATCGACACCGCCAAGAGCCGCATCATCGCGTGGCTCGAGGAGCGCGGGATCGGGAAGGGCACCGTGAACTACAAGCTGCGCGACTGGCTCTTCAGCCGCCAGCGGTACTGGGGCGAGCCCTTCCCCATCGTCTTCGACGACGACGGCAACCCCCACCTGGTGCCCGAGTCCGAGCTGCCCGTGCTCCTCCCGGACCTCACGGACTTCACCCCCACCACCGGCTCCGACGGCGAGCCCCTGCCGCCCCTCGCGCGCGCGGAGGCGTGGATGAACAGCCCGCACGGCCGTCGCGAGACGAACACCATGCCGCAGTGGGCAGGGTCGTGCTGGTACTACCTGCGCTTCCTCTCGCCGGACCGCGACGACGTGCCGTGGGACACCGAGGAGGAGAAGTACTGGATGCCCGTCGACCTCTACGTCGGCGGCAACGAGCACGCCGTCCTGCACCTGCTCTACGCGCGGTTCTGGCACGAGGTGCTCTTCGATCTCGGCCTGGTCACCACGCCCGAGCCCTTCGAGCGCCTGTTCCACCAGGGCATGATCCACGCCATGGCCTACAACGACGACCCCGACATGCAGGGGAAGTTCTTCTACCCGCACGAGGTCGAGCAGACCGACGACGGGTTCGTGGCGAAGAGCGACGGCCGCAAGCTCTACACGAAGAACATGAAGATGAGCAAGTCGAGGTACAACGTCAGCAACCCTGACGACCTCTGCGAGGAGCACGGCGCGGACGCCCTGCGGCTCTACGAGCTCTTCATGGGACCCCTCGAGGAGGGCGGGCAGTGGGAGGACGCCGGCGTGGCGGGCACCCGCCGCTTCGTGGACCGCGTCTGGCGCCTGGTGGTGGACCCCCTCACCGGCGAGCGGCCCGAGAAGCTCGTGTCCGCCGGAACGCCCGACCGCGACCTCGACCGCGCGCTGCACGCGGCCATCAAGAAGGTCACGGAGAGCGTGGACGACCTCCGGTTCAACACGTCCGTGTCGGCCATGATGGTGTTCGTGAACGAGGCCACCTCCGCGAACACCGTGACGGTCGAGCAGGTCGAGGCCTTCCTGCGCATCCTGGCGCCGTTCGCCCCTCACGTGGCCGAGGAGCTCTGGGAGCGGCTCGGGCACACCGAGAGCATCGCGAACGCGCCCTGGCCGGCCCACGACGAGTCGAAGCTCGCTGTCGACACCATCACGCTGGCCGTTCAGGTGAACGGCAAGGTGCGCGCCACCATCGAGGTGCCCGCCGAGGCCAGCAAGGACGAGGTGCTCGCCATCGCCCGGGCCGACGAGAAGGTCCAGAGCTGGCTCGCGAAGGGCGAGCTCAAGCGCGAGATCGTGGTGCCCGGCCGCCTGGTGAACCTGGTGATCCCCGGTGCCTGACGGGCTCCGCGGTCTGATCGCCGGGGTGCGCCGTTTCCAGGCGCAGATCCAGCCATCGCACCGCGAGCTCTTCGAGCACCTCGCCCACGGGCAGACGCCCGAGGTGCTCTTCGTGTGCTGCTCCGACTCGCGGGTGGACCCCTCGCTCCTCACGCAGTCCCCGCCCGGGAAGCTCTTCGTGCTCCGCAACGCGGGCAACCTCGTGCCGGACTACTCGAACGGCGGCGGCGAGGCGGCCACCATCGCGTACGCCATCGAGCAGCTCGAGGTGCACCACGTCGTGGTCTGCGGCCACTCCGGCTGCGGTGCTGTGACCGCCGTGCTCGAGGGCGCCGACGACGCGTCGGAGGTCCTGCAGTCCTGGCTCGCCCACGCGGGCGACCTCGACGGCACCATCCGCGCGCACTGGCCCGAGCTGCGCGGCCCGGAGCGCCTGCACGCGGCCGTGCACCTCAATGCCCACGCCCAGCTCGACGCGCTGCGGACCCACCCGAGCGTCGCGAAGGCCGAGGCCGAGGGTCGCCTGGAGCTGCACGCCTGGGTCTACGACATCGGCACGGGCCACGTGACGGCGTTCGACTCCCGCGCCCACGCCTGGCTGCCGCTGGCGGACGCCCACGGCGAGGACCCGCTGGTGCACGAGCTCGAGGGACCCGCGCCGGAGCCCCACGACGGCTGGCTCGATCATGGTCCCTGGAGCGCCACGCTCGTCTCTGTCGGGCCGGACCGGGCGGCGGTCCGCGCGGCGCTGGTCCAGATCACGGGGTCCGAGCAGGACGTCGATCGGCTCCTGGCGCGCGTGCCGGCGGCCGTGCTCGAGGGGCTGACCCGCACGGAGGCGGAGGTCGTGCAGGCCTGGGTGGCGGACGCCGGCGGCACCGTCGAGATCCGCGGCTGACCCGGCCTGCCAGGCCCTCAGGGCGCCCGCAGCCGCGAGACCATCGCGCCGATGCGCCGCAGCTCGGCGCGCTTCTCGGCACAACCGGGGAAGTCCGCGACGTCGAGTGCCGCGAACGCCTCACCCGCCGATCCGAGGGCGATCCGGAGGTGGTTGGTTCCGGGACGCCCGCCTCGGGACAGGCCCTCGGCGATGTTCAGCACCACCGAGTCCGCCGCGCGGATCGCCTGATCGCGCAGGTGGGAGGCGTTGGGCGGCCAGGTGGTGGTGCGCATCCAGCGGGAGACGTGGACGGCGAGCTTGTAGACGTCGAGGTTCTCGAAGAGGAAGGACATGAAGGGCTCCATGGGGACGGAGGCCTGTGGAGATCGGCCCCGTCACCGCGGAACGCGGGGGCCGATCTCCACCGGCCGTAGTCCCCATGGAGCTCCGTCGGACGACATCGACCCTGTCGACACTCGATCTCGATTCTCGATTCTCGATTCTGTCGACTCGTCGATTCTCGATTCTCGATTCTCGATAGGTCGAAATCGACAAATCGACAGGTCGAGAATCGACAGGTCGAGAATCGAGAAATCGACAGGTCGAGAATCGACAAGTCGACAATCGACGAATCGGGTCCTACTCCTCGATCCAGTCGGCGGTGACCCCGGGAGACGGAGCGCGCGCCTTCAACGGGTCGTCCTCCTCCTCCCCGGGATCCAGCCAGAGCACGAAGTCCGCCTTCGAGATCCGGACCGAGCCGTCGTCGCCGAGCTCGAAGCGGTGCTCGGACATCTGCTCGTAGTGGCGCTTCAGCAGCCAGCGGACCTCCGAGCGGAGGTTCTGGGCGGGATGGGTGGCCGCGACGTCGAAGATGCAGTCCAACCGGCCTTCCCGGTCGGGGTCGGGCGCGATGCGGACATGGCCGAACAGCTCGCCTTCGGTGTCGTAGAGGGCCAGGGTGTGCGTGGGTGGTGTCATGGGCCACCGGGTATCACGTCCTCTCCCCGCGCCCCTGCCCTGCGTGTATGCTCGCGCCCGATCGCCGGAGGGGCACGATGTACGCCGTCGGAGACTGGGTGAACGTGGGCGCGCTGGGAGCGCTCGGGCGCGTGGTGGACGTGCGGGACGTCTACGCGGAGGTTGTGGACGTCGGGCCCACCGCGATGGTGTGGGCCCAGGCGGAGGTCGGGGACGCGGAGCCGCCCGTCGTCACCGCACTCACGCTGGTGCCTTCCAGACCCCGGAGGGCGAGCAGCAGCTGGTCGTCGAGGATGCTCCCCAGATGGGGATCCGGGGCCTCATGAGCGCCGATCGGGCCAGGGCCGGCCGCAAGGCGCTCGGCAGCAAGCCGCGGGGTCCCGTCCCCTCTGCGAACCGCGCCTACCGCGACGCCATGGCCATCGGCGCCGAGATGGACGCCGTCCTCGAGGCCGACGGCGCGGTGGTCGCGGAGATGGCGGCCCTGTTCACATAGGCGCCGCGCGCGTCACGTACACACGGAACGCTGCCATCCAGGCTCGAATCCGGTAGAGTCCGGAGAGGAGACCTCCATGCGAACTGCCCTGATCTGCTTCTCGATCCTGGCGTGCAACAACAAGATCGACCCGTTCGACGGGAACTTCGCGCCGCGGGACGCCGACTCGGACGCCGACACGGACGCCGACGCCGACGCGGATGCCGACGCCGATGCGGACACCGACTCCGACACGGACGCCGACACCGATCCCGACGCGCTGAACTGCACGAACCCCTACCCCACGCCCCTGCCCAACGCGGATCCCGCAGGGCTCTGCGTCACCGAGTACGTGGCGTGCGGCGATCAGATCTACGCGACGCTCGACGGCGGCACGCAGCTCTACGACTACAACTTCTGGGCGTCGCTCCAGGAGCTCGGTCCGCTGGTGAACGACAACACCGCGGTGAACGGGCGGGAGCGGATCTACGTCGTGGAGGACGTGTTCCCGGGCACGTACCTCACGGTCACGATCGAGTCGTGCGACGACGTCTGGGGCTCCTACATCGTCACCGGCGACCTCACGGACGTCTGCGACAACGGTCCCACCAACGCGCCGCGGGGCCACTTCTACCCCGTCACGTTCGGCCGGAAGCTCCAGGAGCGCACGATCGAGAACAGCGCCACGGGCGTGTGGGACGTGCAGATCATCGTCGACACGCACCCCACGTCCACGGGCAACTTCCTGATCACCTTCGACTGCGGGGTCGCTCAGTGAGGCTGATCGGCCTCCTCGGGCTGGTCGCGTGCAATGGCGACCCACCCACCTTCAACCCCACCGAGGCCGACACCGACGCGGATGCCGATGCAGACGCGGACGCCGATGCGGACGCGGACACCGACTCGGACGCCGATTCCGACGTCGTGGACTGCGCGCCCGGCGCCTACCCCACGCCGGCCCCCGGCACGGGCGGGGAGGTCTGTCTCACCGCCGACATCCAGTGCGGCGACACGGTGTACGGCACGAACGAGGGCGGCTCGACGTTCTACGGCACCGCGTCCGGCGAGCAGTTCGAGCAGTGCTCCGGGGCCAACTTCGGGCAGGACTTCGCGGGACCGGAGCGCGTGTACCGCCTCGCGCCACCGCCGAACACCAACAGCGTGTTCGTCACGTTCGACTCCTGCGTGGAGAGCGAGCTGATGTGGCACCGCAGCTCCACCACCTGCCCCACCGGCCTCATCGACGGCTGCGGCTACCTCACGGAGGGCACGGCGCTCTCGCAGTCCGACGCCATCCTGGTGGGCCCGAGCGGCGTGCTGCACTTCGTGGTGGAGGGCAAGGCGAACGACGGCGGGAACTTCCGGTTCACCGTGGAGTGCTACGAGTGACCGTCCGCGTCGTCCACCTCCCATGAAGCTCAAGCCCGGCGACCGTGTCGATCGCTTCATCGTGGAGGGCGTCATCGGCGCGGGAGGCACCGCGACCGTCTACCGCGTGCGCCACGAGCGGCTCGGCACGCGCCACGCCCTGAAGATCCTGGCCCTGCAGAGCGAGAAGATCCGCGAGCGCCTGCTCGTGGAGGGCCAGGCGCAGGCCACCCTCAACCACCCGAACATCGTCGCCGTCACCGACATCCTCGACCTCGACGGGCAGCCCGGTCTGCTCATGGAGTACATCGAGGGGCCGTCCCTCGAGGACGCCCTCGCCGAGTACCCGTTCACCCTCGACGACCTCGAGGCCCTCTTCCTGGGCGTGCTGGACGGCGTGGAGGTCGCCCACTCGCTGGGGCTCGTGCACCGCGACCTGAAGCTCGCCAACATCCTGCTCGCGCCGTCCCCGCAGGGCTTCGTGCCCAAGGTCACCGACTTCGGGCTCGCGAAGGTGCTGCACAACAAGCCCGGCACCTCGGCCACCCAGACCGGCGTGGCCATGGGCACCCCCGGCTTCATGGCTCCCGAGCAGGTCCGCGACGCCGGCACCGTCGACCAGCGTGCCGACCTGTTCTCGCTGGGCTGCGTGCTCTACGAGATGATCTCGAAGAAGCGTACCTTCCCGGGCGACGAGGTCCTCCAGATCTACATCGCCGTCACCCGGGTCGACTACCTCCCGATCCGCACGCACGTGCCCGACCTGCCGGACCGCTACGAGATGGCGATCCGCGGCTGTCTGCAGAAGGACCTCGGGCACCGGATCCCGGACTGCGCGACCCTGCGCGCGGTCGTCCGCGGTGAGCTCGGCTGGAACCAGGGGCCCGTCCGGGTCGCCACACCCCCGCCCGCTCCCGCCCCCGCTCCGCCGCCCCCGATGGACGACCGGCCCTCCATGGAGGCCGCACCGGTCCTCGCCGTCGAGCCCCCGCCGAAGGCCGGCGATCGCGTGCTGCCCGTCCTGCTGGTCGGTGGCTCCCTGGCCCTGCTCGCCCTGGTGCTCCTCTTCGCCGTGCTGTCGATCGGCGTGCCGCTCCTCCTGCGCATCACCGCACCCGCGGGGCCCGAGGTCGCCGGGACGCCTTCGCTGCCGGTCCCCGCACCGCTCCCGATCGCGGTGGAGCCCTCGCCCACCCTCGTGGACATCGCGCCGCCCCCGCCGGCCCCGGTGGCCGCCATGGAGTTCGAGACACCCACCCGCCGGGTCGTGAAGCGCCCCCGCCCCGCGCCCGCACCTGCCGCTCCCGAGCCCGCTCCCAAGCCCGCACCGCAGCCCGCCATGGAGTTCGAGACGCCCCACGTCCCCCGCCTCCCCACGCTGCCCACGCCGGCCGTGCAGCCGGCCCCCGCGCAGGTCGAGTCGGCCGACGTGGCCTCGGTGAAGCTCTACAGCAAGCCGCCCAGCGCCGCGATCCTCGTGGACGGCGAGGCCCGGAACCTCCGCACGCCCAACAAGGTCGAGATGAGCTTCGGGCGCCACCGGGTCGAGGTCCACCTCAAGGGCCACGCACCCTACGTGTTCGACCTGTACGCCGGCCCCGGCCAGCCAGAGGCCTGGTGCGCGGACTTCACGCTGGGTCGGCACCATACGGGGAGATGCCCGTAGCGGGTCGCTGTAAGATGGGGCCCGATCCGGCGTTCGGCACCCCTGGAGAGTGACCTTGGACCAACCAGCCCCGCACAGGGACCCCTTGCGCGACGCCCTCGCACCCGCAGCGGCCACGGGCGTCGTGATGCTCGGGCTCATCGGGCTCTGCTCGGGCTACCCGTGCGTCTCCACCGGACTCCGGTACGGCCTGTGGCTCGAGAAGTGCCCGGCCACGGACCTCCGCGCCTCGGCGGACCTCCAGGCCTCCGGCATGGTCCGGGGAGACTGGGGGCTGGCCCACCTGTCGATCCAGGCGCACTGGATGACCGCCCAGGGTCCCGGGGGCTACGAGACGAGCGCGCCGATCAGCCACACGCACGTGGACATCGGCCTGATCGACCCCGACGGGAACCCTGTGCCGGGCGTGGAGCTCCGCGACCCCGCGTGGTCCGGCGACCGGCTCACGGTCGGAGTGAAGCTCCCGAAGACCCCGGACGGGCTCTACAAGCTGCGCGCCACCGTGGAGCCGGGCTTCGAGACCGTCGTCGTGGACGCGGAGCTGCCGCTGTTCACGCCCGCCCTGGTGCACGTGGTGGGCGACCGCCCCCTCTACAAGCCCGGCCAGGAGGTCCTCCTGCGCGCCGCCGTGCTCGCGCGCACCGACGCCGCCCCCATCGCCGCACGTCCGGGCACCTGGCGGATCCGCGACCCCGAGGGCACCGAGATGCTCCAGGAGGCCACGAAGACGGACGCCTGGGGTGTCGCCAGCACCACCTTCCCCCTCGCCGTGGACGCGGAGGAGGGCACGTGGACGGCCACCTTCGACACCGGGAACGACTCGCGCACCGTCAGCTTCGACGTGCGGCCCTTCAAGCTCCCTCGTTTCACCGTGGAGCTCGAGCCCGAGAAGAGCTGGTACGGCGCGAACGACACCGTGCGGCTCGAGGGCCGTGCGCGCTACACCTCCGGGGCTCCCGTGGGATCGGCCGAGGTGGAGATCCGCCTCGCAGCCACCGAGGGTCGCTGGCCCCTCCCGCTCGCCTGGGAAGAGCCCCGCACCACCCGCACGGACGCCCAGGGCCGCTTCCGGCTCGACCTCGGCGAGGTGCCCGCCGACCTGATGGAGACGTCGAAGGTCGCGGTCACCGCGAGCGTGGTGGACGATGCCGGTGAGCGGCGCGGAGGCGGCGCCACCCTGAAGCTCTCGGCCGACGACCTGCTGGTGCAGACGGTCACCGAGTTCGGCGGCGGGCTCGTGGGTGATTTCAACAACCGCGCCTACCTGCGCGTGATGACGCCCGATGGGCGCGCCCTGCCGAACACCGACATCACCGTGCGCAACGCCTACCAGCCCGACGAGCCCGAGATGAAGGCGCGCACCGACGAGGACGGGGTGGCCTCGATCCAGCTCGATCCGGGCGAGCCCGTCACGCTCGTCACCGAGCCCCCGCCCCTCCGCCCGCGTCCGTTCTCCCCGGCCGCTCCGCGCTTCCAGCGGGCCAACGCCCATCCGGGAGGCCGGGGCCTGACCCTGGACGAGCGCCGCGCCATGGACCGCCTGCACCCCGGGATCAGCGCCTGCGGCGTGAACACCGTCGGCGACCAGACCGTGCAGATCGGCGTGCAGGTGGCCTCCAGCGGCGCCGTGACGGGCGTGCTCGCCAACGAGGGGCGCCTCGCGTCCTGCGTGGCGAGCGTGATGCGCGGCGCCCGCATGCCCGTGGGCGAGCCCCGCACCTACGACCTCGCCTGGGTCGTGCCCGACTCGCTGGTGCCGAGCCTCGACATGGACTGGGCCGGCGTGCGGGGCCTCGAGAGCGCCGCGAAGTCGGCTCTCGAGGAGGCCGCCCTGGACGCCCGCACCTGCTTCACGCGCGGCGTGGGCGTGGAGGGCGCACCGGTCGCCCACGTGCACTGGCGCCACGAAGAGGACACCACGAACCTCGTGACGACCGTGGCCATGGCGCCCTCCGGCACGGGCCTGACGGCTCCGGTGCTGGCGTGTGTGCAGCGCGCCCTCGGTGGGGCCCGGCTCGCCCGTCCCGCCAGCAGCGCCGGCATGGGCGAAGCCACGTTCACCCTCGTCGTCCCGCAACCTCCGGGGAGCGTCCGGCAGGTCGCGCAGACGGACACCGGCTTCCAGCTCCAGGTGGTGGCCCACGACAGCACGGCGGCCATCGGCCGCACCAAGGTCACCTTCCCGGTCGGCTGGCTCCCGGCGCTCCGGATGCGGGCCACGCCGTCCCTGGCGCACCCCGGCGACACCCTGGCGATCGAGCTCCTCCGCGGTCCGGACTTCCGGGGCGACCTCCCCGAGGAGCTCGTGCTCCGCGAGGGCTCGCGGGAGATCGCGAAGGCGAAGGTCGACAAGAAGGCGCGGCGGGCCGAGCTGCCCATCCCGGCCGACGTGGACGGCTTCCTGCACATCGAGGCCCTGGGCGCGCGCACCGTGGTGTTCGTGCAGCCCGACGACGCCCTGTCCGTCGAGCTGGCCACCGACGCCACGTCCTACGCTCCCGGCGACACCGCGAAGCTCACAGTCACCACGCGTGCTGGCGAGAAGGGCGTGGAGGCGTCCGTGACCCTCGCGGGTGTCGACAAGGCGCTGGGCGAGCTCGCCCCCCTCACGAGCCCGGACGACTGGGGGGACGTGATGGTGCGCGCGACCGGAGCCGACGCCTTCGGCGCCTTCGGTCCCCGCGCGCTCCAGCTGGGCCAGGTGCGCGGCCAGAACGCCGCGATGGCGGCCGTGCTCCTCGTGAGCGACCTGCCGATGGACCCCGCTGGCGACCAGGCCGTGTACGGGTCGGGCGCGGTGGTCCCGCCCGTCGAGGAGGCCCTGATCACGGGCTTCTACCGCGGTCTGGAGCGGCTGGTGGTCAAGGTGCGGGCGTGGGAGAAGGAATCCCCCCCCGAGACCCAGATGGATCCACCGACCATGGCCCGTCTCTGGCGCGAGATGCTGAAGGAGGCCCAGGCGGCCGGGGAGCCCGTGGTGGACGGCTACGGCCGGCCCCTCGCCCTCGCCATCCTGCCCGACGATCTGCTCGCACAGACCGACCCGCGCCAGGTGGTGGCGGACTCGACCCGCCTCCCGGAGGACGTGATCGGCTGGACCGGCTGGGTCCGGGAGAACCCGTGACCCGCATCCTCCTGCCGCTCGGGGTGCTGGGCCTGGCGCTCGGCTGTGGGTCGGGCTCGGCCCCCCTGCCCGGTGAGATGGACGGATGGGAGGCCCCGGCCACCACGGAGGCCGCCCCGGCCTTCGGAGGGGGCGGGCTGAAGCTCGAGGAGCAGGAGGAGTCCCGCCGCGCCTTCGACAACGACGGAGTCTTGGTCCGGGACGTCCTCGCCCGGCCCGCCAAGCCCGCCAAGCGCTCGAAGGACGCCCTCGGCGACGAGCTCGACGAAGACGAGCGGAAGCCCGAGCCCCCAGCGGATGGGGCGGCGTCGGCGGCCCGCGTGCGTCAGTGGTTCCCGGAGGCCTTCCTCTGGCGGCCCTCCGTCGTCACCGACGGCGACGGCGTGGCCTCCGTGGACGTCCGCGTCCCCGATCAGCTCACCGACTGGCGTGTGCTCGCCCTCGCCCACGACCGTGGGGGCCACCAGGCCGGCACCGAGCGCACCTTCGCCAGCGTCCTCCCCGTCTCCGTCGACCCCGTCACACCCGGCTGGCTCTACGTCGGCGACACCCTCCGTGTGCCCGCCCAGGCCTCCGCCCTCGCCAGGCCCTTCGCCGGACGCCTCGAGCTCGACGCCGACGGCGCCCTCTCCGGTAGCGCCGCTGGGCCCGTCGCCCTCCTGCCCGGCGGAAGTGCCCTCGTCCCGGCAGCCCTCACCGCCGAGCGCAGCGGCTCCGGCACCGTCCGCACCGTGCTCTTCGACGCCGAAGGCCGCTCCGTCGACGCCGCCGAGCGCTCCGTCGACGTCCGACCCACCGGAAGGCCCGTCGAGACCCTCCGCGGCGGTGTGCTCTCCGCGGCGCGCACCCTCGACCTCGACGACCCCCGCGCTGCACAGCAGGACCTCGCCGTACGCGTCTTCCCCGGGCCCCTCGCCGTCTTCCAGGCCGAGCTCGCCCGCGTCGCCGACAGGCCCCCGGGAGCCTATGGCTACGCCCTCGTCGCCGGCATCCGCGCGCTCTCCGCCTCGGCCCACGTCGACGTCGACGAGGACGCACTCCGCACCCTCCGCATCCGCGCCTGGCAGCGCCTCGTCCGCGCCTCCAGGAGCCCCGACGGGCCCCAGGCCACCGCCCTCCTCACCGGCCTCGTCGTCCCCGAAGACGACCCCCTCGCCGCCACCACCCACGCCCGACTCGTCCGCACCCTCGAGGCCGCCCAGCGCGGGGACGGCACCTGGTCCGCGCAGGCCCGCTCCAACGTCCAGCACGTCCTCGTCCAGACCGCCGCCGCAGCGCGCGCCCTCCCCGACGACCGGAAGGGAGCCCGTCTCCGCGCCGCTGGCGCCCTCGAGCGCCTCCTCCCCAACGTCGACGACCCCTACACCGCCGCCTGGCTCCTCGCCTCCGGTGTGCTCGACACCTCCCTCCGGCCCGCGCTCGAGGCCAGGGTCCTCGAGGGCATCGAGGACCGAGACGGTGTGCACACCCTCCGCCCCGCAGACCCCCGCCTGAAGGGGCCCATGGGGCACGTCTCCCGCGCCGAGCACCTCGCCGTCACCTGGCTCGCCCTCGCCCACCGCGACGACCTCCCCTGGAAGGGAGACCTCCTCGCCGAGCTCCTCCAGGGCTGGAGCGCCTCCAGCGGACTCGGGGCCGGATGGGCCGACGCCATCGCCCTCCAGGCCATCCAGAAGGGCCTCCCCGCCATCGACGCCCCCGTCACCGTCTCCCTCGAGCGCGACGGCCTCACACTCGCCACCGGCGCACTCGACCCCGCACAGCCCAAGCTCCCCGTCACCCTCCTCGCACAGGGGGCCGGGCCCTTCACCGTCCGCACAGAGCCTCCCGTGCCCGGCCTCGTCTTCAGCGCCACCCACACCGCATGGGTCCCCTTCGACGGCTCCGAAAGCCTCCCCGGCGTCGAGGTCCACGCCGACGCCTCCGGCCTCCTCGCTGGCCAGGACGGCTGGCTCACCCTCACCGTCAGCGCGCCCAGCGGCGCCAGCGTCTCCGTCCACCAGGGCCTCCCCGCCGGCACCGTCGCCGAGATCGACCCCGCGTCCCTCCCGCTCCTCACCGACCACGAGGTCTTCCAGGACCACCTCGAGCTCACCACGCGCGCGTTCGGCGCCGGAGACGTCCTCGAGATCCGCGTCCGCGTCACGCCCATGTTCGCCGGGCGCATGGCCACCCGGCCCCTCCACGTCGCGGTCGGGCGCGAGTCCGCCGACCTCGCACCCCTCGTCTGGGACGTGCGGTCCGGGGGTGTGCTCTGAACCGCCTCGTCCTGGTGGCCCTCGTGGGCTGCCGGAGCCTCGACGCGCCGATGCTGGCGCCGGTGTCCGTCGACGCGCCCGGGCCCCCTCGGCGGAGGAGGCGTTCTTCGACGGCGACGTGATGGACCGCAAGCAGTCCGCTGGCCGTCGGGGGCGCCCGAAGGGCGACGCCGCCGAGGAGAAGGTCGGTGGGCTCGGGCTGCTCGGGTCCACCATCGCGCTGGCCGACAAGGAGCACGACCTCTCCTTCGCGCAGCAGGCCGCACCCGAGCCCCCGCCACCGCCCGGGGACGCCACGCCGGCCCGCGTGCGTCAGTGGTTCCCGGAGGCCTTCCTCTGGCGGCCCTCCGTCGTCACCGACGGCGACGGCGTGGCCTCCGTGGACGTCCGCGTCCCCGACCAGCTCACCGACTGGCGTGTGCTCGCCCTCGCCCACGACCGTGGGGGCCACCAGGCCGGCACCGAGCGCACCTTCGCCAGCGTCCTCCCCGTCTCCGTCGACCCCGTCACACCCGGCTGGCTCTACGTCGGCGACACCCTCCGTGTGCCCGCCCAGGCCTCCGCCCTCGCCAGGCCCTTCGCCGGACGCCTCGAGCTCGACGCCGACGGCGCCCTCTCCGGGAGCGGCGCTGGGCCCGTCGCCCTCCTGCCCGGCGGAAGTGCCCTCGTCCCGGCAGCCCTCACCGCCGAGCGCAGCGGCTCCGGCACCGTCCGCACCGTGCTCTTCGACGCCGAAGGCCGCTCCGTCGATGCCGCCGAGCGCTCCGTCGACGTCCGACCCACCGGAAGGCCCGTCGAGACCCTCCGCGGCGGGGTGCTCTCCGCGGCGCGCACCCTCGACCTCGACGACCCCCGCGCTGCACAGCAGGACCTCGCCGTACGCGTCTTCCCCGGGCCCCTCGCCGTCTTCCAGGCCGAGCTCGCCCGCGTCGCCGACAGGCCCCCGGGAGCCTATGGCTACGCCCTCGTCGCCGGCATCCGTGCCCTCTCCTCCTCGGCCCACGTCGACGTCGACGAGGACGCACTCCGCACCCTCCGCATCCGCGCCTGGCAGCGTCTCGTCCGCGCCTCCAGGAGCCCCGACGGGCCCCAGGCCACCGCCCTCCTCACCGGCCTCGTCGTCCCCGGGGACGACCCCCTCGCCGCCACCACCCACGCCCGCCTCGTCCGCACCCTCGAGGCCGCCCAGCGCGGCGACGGCACCTGGTCCGCACAGGCCCGCTCGAACGTCCAGCACGTCCTCGTCCAGACCGCTGCCGCCGCGCGCGCCCTCCCCGAAGACCGGAAGGGAGCCCGCCTCCGCGCCGCTGGCGCCCTCGAGCGCCTCCTCCCCAACGTCGACGACCCCTACACCGCCGCCTGGCTCCTCGCCTCCGGTGTGCTCGACACCTCCCTCCGTCCCGCGCTGGAGGCCAGGGTCCTCGAGGGCATCGAGGACCGCGACGGTGTGCACACCCTCCTCCCCGCAGACCCCCGCCTGAAGGGGCCCATGGGGCACGTCTCCCGCGCCGAGCACCTCGCCGTCACCTGGCTCGCCCTCGCCCACCGCGACGACCTCCCCTGGAAGGGTGACCTCCTCGCCGAGCTCCTCCAGGGCTGGAGCGCCTCCAGCGGGCTCGGGGCCGGATGGGCCGACGCCATCGCCCTCCAGGCCATCCAGCAGGGCCTCCCCGCCATCGACGCCCCCGTCACCGTCTCCCTCGAGCGCGACGGCCTCACACTCGCCACCGGCGTACTCGACCCCGCACAGCCCAAGCTCCCCGTCACCCTCCTCGCACAGGGGGCCGGGCCCTTCACCGTCCGCACAGAGCCTCCCGTGCCCGGCCTCGTCTTCAGCGCCACCCACACCGCATGGGTCCCCTTCGACGGCTCCGAAAGCCTCCCCGGCGTCGAGGTCCACGCCGACGCCTCCGGCCTCCTCGCTGGCCAGGACGGCTGGCTCACCCTCACCGTCAGCGCGCCCAGCGGCGCCAGCGTCTCCGTCCACCAGGGCCTCCCCGCCGGCACCGTCGCCGAGATCGACCCCGCGTCCCTCCCGCTCCTCACCGACCACGAGGTCTTCCAGGACCACCTCGAGCTCACAACGCGCGCGTTCGGCGCCGGAGACGTCCTCGAGATCCGCGTCCGCGTCACCCCCATGTTCGCCGGACGTATGGCCACACGGCCCCTCCACGTCGCGGTCGGGCGCGAGTCCGCCGACCTCGCACCCCTCGTCTGGGACGTGCGTTGACCCAGCAGCCACGCGCGGTGAACGGCCTCGTCGGCACCCTGGTGGTGGGCTGGGTGGTGGTCGGCGCCGTCGTACCTCTCGCCCTCCTCGCGACCCTCACGTTCTCGGTGACCCGGAGCTACCAGCAGGAGCTCGCGATGGCCAGCGCGCCTCCAGCGGACCCCGTCGAGATCTACGATCAGACGAAGAGCGAAGGTCAGGACATCGGCAGCATCGGGCTCGGCTCACGCGGGACGGGCCGCGGCGGTGGAGGGACGGCTGCGGGCATCAAGATCATCCGAGGGACCACGGTCCAGGAGCTGCGAGTCGACGCGGGTGGCACGTTCGCGAACCGCATGGAGCCCGACGCCGAGCCGGAGCCCGAAGCCGTCGCGAAGACCCCGGCGGCCCGGGCCCCTGCGCGCGTGCGCCAGTGGTTCCCAGAGGCCTTCCTCTGGCGACCCTCCCTGGTCACCGACGCCGACGGGCTGGCCAGCGTCGACGTGCGCGTGCCCGACGCCCTCACGGACTGGCGGGTCCTGGCCCTCGCCCACGACCGGGCCGGCCACCCCACCGGCGGCCTGCACACCTTCGCTAGCGTGCTCCCCGTGAGCGTCGACCCTCTCACGCCCGGCTGGCTCTACGCGGGTGACACCCTCCGCCTCGACACCCGGGCGAGCGCCATGGGAGCGCCGTTCCGGGGTGAGGTCCGCGTGGAGATGGATGGCGCCGTGTCCGGCTCCGCGGGCGGACCGGTGGAGCTCCAGCCCGGCGGCAGCGCGCTGGTAGCGGGCGCCCTCCGTGCAGAGCGCGTGGGCACGGGCCGGATCCGGGCCGAGGTCCTCGACGGAGCCCGTGTGGACGGAGCCGAGCGCACCGTCGACGTGCGCCCCACCGGCCGTCCCGTGGAGCGTCAGCTCGGCGGGAACCTCACGGGCCTCCGGAAGCTCGACGTGCGCGCGGCCGGCGCCACCACCGAGACCCTGTCGGTGCGGGTGTTCCCCGGCCCGCTCGCGGTGTTCCGGGCCGAGGTGGACCGCGTGGGTCAGCGCCCGGGTCCCTACGGCTACGCACTGATCGCAGGTGTGCAGGCGCTCTCGGCGAAGGCCGGTGTGGAGGTCGACCACGATGCACTCCGCACGCTGCGGATCCGCGCGCTCCAGGATCTCGTGCGAGCCACCCGGAGCCCCTCGGGGCTCGAGGCGGCACGGCTCCTCACGGGCCTCCCGGAGCCCGGTGAGGACGACCCGCTGGCGCGCACCGCCCGCGACCGCCTGATCCGCGCCCTGGAGCACACCCAGCGCGGCGACGGCACGTGGACCGACCGCGACCGCACCAGCGCACAGCACGTCATCGTGCAGACGGCGGCGTCCGGCCGCGCGCTCCCGGAGTCGAGCCGCGGTGCGCGCATCCGGGCGAGCGGCGCCCTGGAGCGGCTGTTGCCCAACGTGGACGATCCCTACACGGCCGCCTGGGTGCTCGCGTCCGGACTGGTGGGCCCCTCCCTCCGCCCACAGCTGCAGGAGCGCGTGGTGGAAGGCCTCGAGGAGCTGGACGGGCGCTGGCGCCTGCGTGCCCTGCCGTCCGATGTTCGCGGCGTGTCCGGAGGACCCACGCACACGGAGCGTCTGGCGGTGGCCTGGCTCGCCCTCGCGGACCGGGACGACCTGCCCCTGAAGGGCGACCTGCTCGCCGAGCTGCTGGAGAGCTGGTCGGCGACCTCGGGGTTCGCGGGCGGCTGGGCGGACGCCCTCGCCCTGCAGGCCCTCCAGGAGGGGCTGCCGTCCCTCGATCAGGCCGTCACCGTCGTCCTGGAGCGCGACGGAATGGAGGTCGGTCGTGGGGCGCTGGACCCCGCGCAGCCCAACCAGCCGTTGGTGCTCCTCGCGGACGGCGGCGGGAGCTACACCCTCCGCGCGCAGCCCGAGGTGCCCGGCCTGGTGTTCACCTCGACCCACACGGCCTGGATGCCGTTCACCGGCGACGAGGGCGTCGCGGGCGTGGACGTCGAGGTCTCGCAGGGGCCGCTGCACGCGGGGCGGGCGGGACGCCTGAAGCTGACGGTGGCCGCACCGTCGGGCGCACGGGTGACGCTGCACCAGGGCATCCCTGCGGGGACGGTCGTGGAGGTGCCCCTCCGGCCGGAGATCGTGGGGTCCGAGGTGTTCCAGGACCACGTGGAGCTCGTCACCCGACCGTTCGCGGCCGGCACGATCCTGGAGATCGACCTCACGGTCACCCCCATGTACGCGGGCCGGATGCAGACGCGACCCCTGCATGTCGAGGTGGGCAGCCAGACCGCGGACGCGGCCCCGCACCTCTGGGATGTGGCGCCGTAGCGTTCAGCGCCGTCGGAGCAGCCACCAGGGCGCCGAAGGAGCGGACGGCGTGTCGCAGCCGCACCCGGCGTCCGGGGGCGGCGGGACCACCACGACGGGCGGAGTGGGCGGGACCGCCGTGTCTTCGACACCGGTGTCCCCCGTGTGCACGGGCGTGACCTCGTCGACACCGTCGCAGTCCTGGTCGATGCCGTCGTCCGGCACCTCGGGTGCATGCGGGAACACCCGATCCGACGTGTCGTCGCAGTCCAACGCGTTCGCGACACCAGGCGCCTCGCAGTCCACCACGGGGGCATCGGGGTCGCCGAAGTTGTCGCCGTCGAGGTCGGCATAGCGGGTCGCGCCGGTGATCACCCCGTCGCAGTCGCGGTCCTCGCCGTCGCACACCTCGAGAGCCCCCGGGTAGCGGTCGGCCCGGAGATCGTCACAGTCTTCCCCGATCAGGGCGTAGTCGCCCTGATCACAGGCGGACACCGCAGTGGAACCGTAGCCGTCGCCGTCCACGTCGATGAAGTAGACGGTGCCGGTCAGGTCGCCGTCGGCGTCGTCCACGAGGCCGTCGCAGTCGTTGTCCTCGCCGTCGCACACCTCGGGAGCCGACGGGTTCCGGTAGGCGAGCGCGTCGTCGCAATCCCCCGACTGGGCCACGTACCCCGACGGCGCGGTGCAGTGCAGCTCGCCCGGCCCACCACTACCGTAGAGATCGCCATCCACGTCGGGCCAGAACAGGGAGCCACCCAGCGGATCGACGCTGTTGGGATCGAGGCTGTCCGACTCGTCCACCATGCTGTCGCAGTCCTCGTCCTCGCCGTTGCAGAGCTCGAAGGCGCCAGGGTGCCGCGATGCGTCCTGGTCGTCGCAGTCCCCGGCCACCAGGACGCGCCCGGCCCCGAGAGTGCAAGCACCGAACAGCGCGCCGGTCCCGGCGCCGTCACCATCGCTGTCGAGATAGACCTGCACGGGGGCAGGGCTCGGCAGCTCGAGGTCGTCGACGTCCTCGTCGTCGATGGCGCCGTCGCAGTTGTTGTCGATGCCGTCGCAGATCTCGGGCGCATCGGGGTTCAGCGCGGAATCACCGTCGTCGCAGTCGCCCAGGGCCTCGACGTAGCCGGGGGGTGGCGTGCACGTCTCCAGGCCCGCCGCCCCATCCGGCGCGAAGCCATCGTCGTCTCCGTCCAGGTAGAAGATGGAGTCGTTGGTGGCGTTGTCGTCGATCAGGTTGTTGCAGTCGTCGTCCTTCCCGTTGCATACTTCATTTCGCCCGGGATGGATGAGGCGCTTGTTGTCGTCGCAGTCGTCTCCGTTGCCGACGTACCCGGCGGGGGCGGCACAGGAATCCACCGACACCGCAGGGTTCCCGTAGCCGTCGTTGTCCGAGTCGACGTACCAGGTCGACACCTGGAGCCCCTCGTCGAAGAGACCGTCACAGTCGTCGTCGACCGTGTTGCAGGCCTCGATGGCGTTGGGATACACACTCGCGTCAGCGTCGTCACAGTCGCCGTCGGCCGTGGTCTCCCAGGACGCCGAGGGTGCAGCGCATGCCGACTGCTGCACGAGGCCCGTCGCACCGTCGCCATCGCTGTCGTAGTACCACGTCTGCATGTCCACGGCGTCCGCGATGGGGTCGCCGTCACAGTCGCGGTCCAGCGCGTCGCAAGTCTCGTCCTGACCGGGGTGGCGGAGGCTGTTGGTGTCGTCACAGTCGTCGTTGGTCGCTACCCAACCCGAGACGCAGCCCCCGGCCCGGTTCTGGAGGTTGCCCGTGCCGTGACCGTCCCCGTCGTCGTCTCGATAGCACTCGTCGCCCGTACCGCCCGCGGAGCAGTCGTTGTCGAAGCCATCACCGGGGATGACGGGGGCGCCACCGTACACGTCCGTCCGCGTGTCGTCGCAGTCCGTGGAGTCCGTGGACAGGTGCGGGCCCCCGCATCCAGCGGGTGCCGAGACCACGACGTTCGTCCCGTGCCCGTCCCCGTCGGCGTCGACGTAGCACTCGTCGGCGTCTCCGGAACAGTCGTCGTCACGGCCGTTCCCGACGATGACCGGCGTGCGCCCCGGGGTACACGGTGTTGCGGGTGTCGTCGCAGTCGACGTCGGCGCAGTAGCCGTCGTTGTCCACATCACCGGTGGCGTCGTCGCCGACACAGTCGTCGATGCTGTCCGTGGTGCCGTCTCCGTCGGCATCCGGCCAGGGACCGCAGGCGACGGCGTTCAGGCTCTTCACCTCTCCATCGGACAGCGCACGGTCGTAGATGCGCAGCTCGTCCACCCGGCCGTCGAAGTCGGGATCGCCAGACCAGTTGCTCCTGCCGACGTACATCTGGAGGTCGTTGTTGGCGAAGTCGGCGAGGGTCTTGCCCCACCAGGCGTCCGTGCCGCACAGCTGGCCGTCGAGGTAGAAGCGGCTGCCCACATTGTCCTGGAAGACGAACGCCGCGTGGTGCCAGTTGCCGGATGAAGCGGGGCTCGATCCACAGCTGATATCGGCGTTCGAGCTAGAGTTCCTGTGAATCGTAGCCGCCGTGCCGCCCGTGCGCCCGTTGCGGGCCTCCACCATGAAGCCCCCGGCCGACCCGTCGGTGTCACCGAAGTCCCAGACGCGCTCCCAGCTCTGGGTCCCGGAGTCCGGCCGGAACCAGATCGAGACGGTCCAGCTGTTCATCGTCGACTTCAGGCTGTCTGGCAGGGTGAAGTAGTCGCTGGATCCGTCCAGATCGGCAGAGTGCGTGCCGCACTTGCGCGTGGTGGAGTACGACACCCCCGTCTCCGACGCGTTGAAGGAGTTGACAGCGTCGTTGCGCGAGTTGTCGAACGGGTAGCGCGCGCGAACGCCCACATCGGTGGCGAGCGCGGCCTGGAGCGCGATGAGCACGGGGGGCCCTCCACCGATAGCGTACCAGGGTGGGAGCAGGCCCGACGAGGGATTTCGCACACCGCAACGAAGGGTCCCGACCTGTCACCGGCCCGGCCGGACGGGGTATGTAGGGGGCGGAGGGCCGTGACCGCCGATGAAGCACCAGATCCTCGTCGTGGACGACGACGACGCCAACCGGGTGACGCTGGAGAGGATCCTCCAGCGCGCCGGCTACGAGGTGCACCACGCCTCCAGCGGGCGTGAGGCCATGGAGGTCCTGCGGGACGGCCCGCTCAACGACCTCGTGCTCACGGACCTCAAGATGCCGGGCATGTCGGGCATCGACCTCCTGAAGGCCGCCAAGATGGTGGACCCCGACATCGAGGTCGTCGTGATGACGGCCTACGGCACGGTCGAGACCGCCGTGGAGGCGATGAAGGAGGGAGCCTACGACTTCGTGGCCAAGCCGCTGAAGCGGATCGAGCTCCTCACCGTGCTCGAGAAGGCCCTGGAGAAGCGCGGGCTGATGCTCGAGAACAAGCGCCTCCGCCAGCAGCTCGCCGAGGTCGGCGAGGGCGACATCATCGGCACGAGCCAGGTGATGCGCAGCCTGCTCGACGAGGTGGAGCAGGTGGCCCACTCGGACGCCACGGTGCTGCTCTCGGGGGAGTCGGGCACCGGGAAGGGCCGGCTCGCCCGCACCATCCACCGCATGAGCGACAGGAGCAACCGCGCGTTCGTGACGGTGAACTGCGCCGCCATCCCGGAGACGCTCCTGGAGTCGGAGCTCTTCGGCTACGAGAAGGGCGCGTTCACCGGAGCCACGGGCCGGAAGGAGGGTCGCTTCGACCTCGCCCGCGGCGGCACGCTGTTCCTGGACGAGATCACCGAGATGAAGCCGGCCGTGCAGGTCCGCCTGCTCCGGGTGCTCCAGGACGGCGAGTACGAGCGCGTGGGCGGCACCCAGACCCTCCAGACGGACGTGCGGGTGGTGGCCGCGACCAACCGCGACATCGAGCGCGAGGTGGACGCCGGGAGCTTCCGCGCGGATCTCTACTACCGCCTCAACGTCGTGCCCATCCGCGTCCCACCGCTGCGCGAGCGCGCGGACGACGTGCCCCTGCTCGCCCAGCACTTCCTCGTGCGCTTCGTGCGCAAGAACCGCAAGGAGCTCGCGGGGATCACGCCCGAGGCCATCGAGGCCCTGTGCGGATGGCCGTGGCCGGGCAACGTGCGCGAGCTCGAGAACGCCATCGAGCGGGCCGTGGTGCTCTGCCGCGGCGACCGCATCGACGTGGGCGACCTGCCTCCGCAGATCCGCAAGGGCGGCGGAGGCCGGAAGGCCGTGGCCTTCGAGGTGGGCACGCCCCTGAAGGTGGTGGAGCGGCGCATGATCGAGGAGACGCTCCGGTACTGCCAGGGCGACAAGAACCTCACGGCCAACCTGCTCGGCATCACGGCGCGCACGCTCTATCGTCGCGAAGCCGAGTGGCGCGGGGAGTGAGGGCGGATCCCGGCACGCAGAGCTAGGATGCGACATGCTCGTCCTGATCGCCCTCTCCGCCTGCAAGCCGGCCACCACGGGTGACCCCTGCGGAGACGTGTTCGACGGCGACTCGGTGGAGACGCTCGCGGTGGAGCTCTCCGAGGAGACCCTCGCGGCCCTGCAGGACGAGTTCGTGGGCTGGGAGGCCCGACGGGACGCGGGCCTGGAGGCCAAGCCCTACCACCCCGTGGAGCGGCTCGACTACCGCTGCCAGACCGTGTTCGACGCCCAGGTCCGCCTGAAGGGGAACCCCTGCTGCTCGTGGGACGGCGAGAAGATGCAGCTCACCTTCGCGTTCAACCAGACCCGGAGCAGCGGGCGGTTCCAGGGGCTGCGGAAGATCGCGCTGGACGCGCCCTACTACGACCCTTCCCTGCTCCGGGAGCGGGTGGCCTACGCGGCCTTCGAGCAGATGGGCCAACCCGCCAGCCACGTGAACCACGTGCGGCTCGACATCAACGGCGAGTACTACGGCCTGTTCGCGAACATCGAGGTGCTCGACAAGGAGTGGCTGCAGGACCGCCTGCCCCGCGAGGACGCCGAGGGCACGCTCTGGAAGCTCGACTACCTCGCGGGACGCATGGAGCCGCGCACGAACGAAGACCACGCCGACCGCGCACGGTGGCTCGCCTTCACGCAGGCCGACGACCTCGACACCCTCGACGCCTACATGGACCTGGAGACCAGCATGGAGGGCTGGGCCGCCGAGGTCCTCGTGAACCAGTCCGACGGCTACTGGGTGGGTGGCGTGAACTGGATGATGTACGACCATCCGCGGCTCGGGTTCCAGCTGCTGCCCTGGGACCTCGACAACACCTTCGACCGCTGGCCCCCCAACGTGGCCCCGACGTCCCGCTCGGGCACCTTCGGTCCGACGCGTGGCATGGACCTCGTCCTCGCGGACCCCGGGCTCCGGCAGGTCTACATCGACACCGTCGCGCGCCGCCATGCTCGCGTCGATCCCGGGGAGCTCGTGGCGCTCGCACGCGACTGGGACGACCAGATCCGTGAGCACCTCGAGGAGGACCCCCACAGGCCGTACCCGATGGAGGAGCACGACGAGCACGTCGACGCGCTGGTGCGCGCGATCCGCGAGCGGCACGCGTTCCTCGCCGAGTGGCTGGAGGACGAGGCGAGCCCGGGTCTCCGGGCCGAGCGTCCCACACCCTGATCGGCCCGGGATAGTGGAGGGTACGATGACCTTCCGCCTCCCACCGTCCCTGGACCGCTCCAGGCACACCATCGACGACGAGGTCGCCTTCGCGAGGAGCCTGACGCCCGAGGAGCGGCTCGCGGTCGTGGCCCGGGTCTGCCGGGCCGCCTGGCACGTGCTCGAGCTCAACCCGAACCGCGACCGCATCCTGCGCGAGCGCGACCCGCTCCCGGAGTCCACCCGCGCGGCCCTCGCGAGGCTGAGGAGCCGACCTGGACCCGCGTGACTTCGACGCCTTCTCGGCCGCACAGGAGCTCGCCGAGGCCCTCGACCGGGCGGGGGTTCCCTACGCCATCGGGGGAGCCATGGCGTGTCTGGACGGCCTCCTTCAGACGAGCCGGTAGAGCAGCACGTCGTCGCGGTAGGTGCCGTCGTCCATCCTGTACTCGCGGAGACGGCGGCCCTCCTCCTGGAACCCGAGCGACCGGTACAGCGCCAGGGCCCGCTCGTTGTCCGCGAACACCGAGAGCCCGATCTTCTCGATGCCCGGGGCGCTCTCGGCCCACGCGATGCCGGCCTGGAGCAGCGCGCGCCCCACGCCCTCACCGCGGTACCGCGCATCCACCAGGATCTCGAGCTTCACGACGTGGCTCGTGCGCCGCCAGGGCGGGGCCCGCAGCACGAGATACCCCGCGACACGCCCGTCCACACGGGCCACCAGGAGGTGACCGCGGTTCGAGCCCCGCAGGGTGGCGATGTCGCGCACCATGTCCGGGAGCTCCATGTCGAGCTCGCCCGCGCTGGCGATGAACCAGCGCTCCTCGGCGATCACGCGACGCCGGAGCTCCACGAGCTCCAGCGCGTCCCGCCCCGCCGCCTCGCGGATGCGCGGAGCTACTCCCAGCCTTCCTTCCTCCGGATCTCGGTGACCTTCTCGTCGTCGAGCACCAGCTCCTGGCTGTAGCGATCCACGGCCTTGTAGGTGGCCTTGGAGTTCGGGATGTAGATGAGGTGCCTGCCGTCGGGCGTGACCTGCATCCGGTACGTGAGGATCGTGGTGTTCTGCGCCGTGCGCTTCGTGGACTTGGTCTTCCGGTAGGGCGCGCCCCACGCCATGTACACCATGTCCTGCGTCCAGCCGATCTTCGGCTCACGGCCGAGGATCTCCGCCCGCTCTTCCTCCGAGTGCTTGTAGAAGTGGTTCCAGTAGCCGTTGTCCTTGAGCCACTGGTCGCGCTCCTCGGGGGTCTTGAGCTTCAACCAGGCCTTGGTCTCCTTCTTCTCGTCCTCGAACCACACGACGAGCGCGCTGTAGTGGTCACGCTCGTAGTCCGCGAGCTTGTCCATCTTCCCCGCGGTGCCGAGCAGCACGGTGGCCAGGGCGACCCCGACGGCGAAGCTCCTGCGTACGTTCCTCAAGTCGACACCTCCTCTGACCCGATCCTATCGGGGTGGACGGAACACCGCTCCGTCGGTGACCCATCCCCGCCGGCCATCGCCCGTCTCCACGAGCAGGAAGTCGCCGGCCTGCCGGAGCACGGCGAGCTCCGCACCGGGCTTCACCTCGGCCTCCGGAACCGCCGCCAGATCCGGGATGGCGCGGAGCACGGCCGGACGGTCGACCACCACCGCGAGCGGCCCGCTCGCCTGCACCCACCAGCCCCAGGCGGCCAGGAAGACGAGCGCCGTCCCCAGCAGCCACACCACCACCGAAGGCGCCCTGCTCGCCTCCTTGCGCGCGCGGCGCAGGAAGAGCATGCCGCTGCTCACGGCAGACAGCAGGAGCCCCACCAGTCCGAGCTCTCCAGGGGTGACGATCTGCATCCACAGGGACGGGGTGGCCGCGGGGGTCGGCACGCCCGAGAGCTCCGAGCGCGCGATGGCGAGGTTGTGGTTCACGCCGGACGTGCGGGGCCTCAACAGGCCGGCAGCCCGCCACCAGGCGATGGCGCGCGGGAGGTCGCCGCGGCGGTAGTACGCGTTCCCGAGGTCGAACTTGAGCTTGCCGCTCCCCCATCCGTCCATCGCGGTGGGCTCCCAGGCCTCGATCGCCCCACCGAGGTCGCCCTGGGCCCAGAGGGTCGCACCGTCCTGGATGGGCCCCGCGAAGGCCGTGAGCACGAGCGCGATCACGCGAGCCTCCCGATGGCGTCCCGCACCATCACCTCGAGGTCGGGGCCGGGCGCCTCACCCGCGAACCGGCAGCGATCCAGCGAGGCGAACGCGTTCTCGACGCGGTGCTGCAGGTCGTCGTGCAGGGCGGCCAGGGCCTCGGGCCGACGAAGTGTTCCCACGGGCACCTTCACGTGGGCCGCGAGGGCCTCGCGCAGGGCGAGGTCGAGGACCGCGAGGCGCTCGGCTCCGTCCGCGGGCAGGGACTTCAGCCGATCCGCACCGCGGACCTCCTTCACGTTGGCCGCGCGGCGGCGACGCCACCAGGCCCGCGTGGCGGACGCACCCTCGCCCACGAGGAGCAGGCCGCCGGGCAGGGACACCGCGAGCCAGAGGAACGGGAGCACGGGTGCGGTGGGCGGAACCGTGGCCACACCCCAGGTGTAGACGTCCACGAGCTCGACGGGGGCGGCCGACTCCAGGGGCACGTCGCCGCTCGCGAACGACTTCACGTCGCCCTCGGCCGCCTCACCGGTGACCACGAGGGACCCGGGGTCCACCGACAGGGTCGTGTAGCGGCCCTGCTTCGGTGAGAAGACGACGAGGTCGAGGGGCGGGAGGTCGAGCTCGCCGGGGGCCGTGGGCACGAGGTGCAGGCGGAAGGTCTTCGCGCCCACGTACGCGCCGTCCACGAGACGCCCGCCGTCCTCGGCGGTGTCGCGGTAGACGCGCGCCCCCTCGAGGGTGGGCGCGGGCAGGTCGAAGCCGTCGACCACGCCGTCGCCCGCGACCGTCACGGTCCAGGGGACGGTCTGCCCCACGACCGCCTTCTCGACCCCGAGCCGGCTCTGGACGCGGAACTCGCCCACGAGCCCGGTGTAGCCGTCCGGGGCCTCCGGGAGCGGCTTGATGCGCAGCTTCGCGGGCTTCGTGGCGGGCACGTGCTTGGTGCGCCGTCGACTGGGGAAGCCCGCAGGGCCCGTCTGCAGGACGTCCACCTTGGCGACGGCAGGGGGCTGGGTGCGGTCGCCCGTGCCCGTGGCCACGAGCGGGATCGTGCTCCTCACCTGCGTGATGTCACCGCGCGGGTCGCCGATCTCGGTGGTCTGGCTGACCATGTCACCGTGCGCGGGCCGCGCGAGCCCCTGGAGATCCGGAAGGCTCCAGGCGACGTTGCCGACGGGCACCCGCGCGGTCAGCTCGGCCTGGTAGAGCACCACCTCGCCCTCCCAGACCACCTCACGCGGGAAGCCGGCCTGCACGACGATGTCCTCCCCGTTCGCCGTGCGCTCGCCACGGGGACGCGCGCGGATCAGGACGGACTCCGTCCGGAGGGGCTCCGCGTTGGGGATCTCCACGGTCACCGGCCCGATGCGGAAGTCGCCCTCCCGCGTGGGCGTGACGTAGTACGTGAAGGCCAGGGTGCGCAGGAGGCCCGTCTGCGGCGTGCTCTCGAAGCGGGACGACCGCTCGGCGAACCGGATCTCCAGCCCGTCCACCGGCTCGATGCGCGGCACCGGCACAGACCGCTCGCCCACGACCACCACCGTGACCCGGGTGGTCTGGGAGACCTCCAGCTCGGGCACCTGGGCCTGGATGGAGACGGTGGCCGCCCAGGCCGGCGACACGGCCAGGAGTGCAGCGAGGAGCGCTACCAGGGCTTCGCCCCCTCGCGCCCCACGAACTGGACGCGCTGCCTGCCCTCCTCGACGGCGTCGAGCATCCGGCCCGCCTGGGTGGGCGTGATGTCGCCCTGGGCCTCGCCCATGCCGCTCTCGGAGGCCTGGCTGCTGCCCTCCGCCTCCTGCTCCTGCTCGCCCTGGTCGCCCTCGGCGTCCATCTGGTCGGGGCTCACACCCTCGTTGGGCGCGTCCTGGGCGGGCTGATCGGGCTGCTGCCCGCCCTGGGATCCGTCTCCGGGGTTGGGCTGCTGCTGCTGCTGGTCGCCGGCGTCGGCCGACCCGTCGTTCGACTGCTGGTCCTGCTCGCCCTCACCCTGCCCGTCACCGTCCTGGGGATCGTCGCTGCCCTGGTCGCCAGGCGTGGGGTTCTCGGGCTCGTCTTCGCCCGAGCCGCCCTCGTTCTCATCGTCCCCACCCTGTGACGGCGACGGGGGCGGTGGCGGCTTCTGGCGGCGGCGCTCCTCGAGCTCCTGCGCGACCACCGAGTGGTTCTGCGCGGCCTGCTCGTGCCCCGGTGCGGCCTGCTCGGCCTCGGTGTACCGCTCCATGGCCGCCTCGAGCTGCCCGCCCTTGTAGCGGGCGTTGCCGGCGTTGTAGAGCGCATCGGCGTCACCACCGCGCAGCGCGGACGCCCGCTCCCACGCGCTGGCCGCCCCCGTCCAGTCGCCCAGCCGGTAGCGGGAGGCCGCCAGCCGATCGAGCACGTCGGCGTCGTTCGGACGATCGAGCGCGATCTCCTCGAAGGCCCGCTCGGCACGCCGGAAGTCTCCCGCGCGGAACGCCTCGTCCGCCTCCTCGAGGGTGCCCGGGGGTGCCGCCATGGCCGGCGAGCTGGCGAGCTGCAGGGCGAGGAGGGCCACCGTGGCCGCTCCGAACGCTCGCCGACCGTCGCCCAGCCAGAGCCCGAGCAGCCAGGCGCCCAGCCCGACGCCGAGGGGCACCTGGTAGGCCGACCGCCAGTTCTCGGTCTGCTGGGTCTCGCGCCTGGCCGCACGCACCTTGGAGCGGATCTCGCTGCGGTACAGGCGCTCCATGTCGGATGCGGCGGGTACGGACTTCACGATCGCTCCCCCGGTGATGCGGGCCACTTCCTCGAGTGTAGCGAAGTCCGGCACCGTTTTCACCACCTGGCCCTCGTGGGTGAGGACCCCGCCGTCACGGGTGGGGATCGTGCTCGTCGCGTCTCCGATGGCCACCGTGTAGACCGTGATGCCCGCCTCCTCCGCCTTGCGCGCCGCCTCGAGGGCCTCCTCGGGGGCGTGGGTCTCGCCGTCGCTGAAGATCACCACGGCCTTCCCTGCCTTCCCCTCGTCGCGCGAGAGCATCTCGCGGGCCACGTCGAGGGCCTTGGCCACCGAGCTCCCCTGCGCCTTGAACATGGACGTGTCGGCCTCCCCGAGCACCCAGGCCACCGCCTTGTAGTCCTCCGTGAGCGGCAGACGGCCGATGGCCTCGCCGGCGAAGAACACGACAGCCACCCGGTCGCCCACCACGATGTCGAGGAGGTCCTGGATCTCGCGACGTGCCCGCTCCAGACGGGACGGATCGACGTCGTCCGCGTCCATCGAGCGGCTGAGGTCCAGGGCGAAGACCATGTCCACGCCCTCGGTCTGCACGTTCACGATCTGCTTGTCGAACGCGGGCTCCGCGAGAGCCAGGCAGGCGCCCACGAGCCCCAGGAGCAGCAGCAGGTCGCGAAGGGACCGCCGCCGACGCGTGCCGGCCGGGAGCACCCGCAGCGCCAGCTCGCGCCCGAAGGCCGCATCCACGCGCCGGTTGTGCAGCGCGTTGGCCGCCAGCACCACGAGCGCGAGCGCCGCCACGCCCCACGTCGCCGCGAGCCACTCGGGGTGGAGCCAGGTCACGGGCCCTTCCGGAGGATCGTGCGGCCCAGGAACAGCCCCGCGCCCAGCATCAACACGCCGGGGACGAGCCAGTACCGGTAGCGCTCCTCGTAGTCGACCAGCTCGCGCACCTCGGCCGGGCTGGGCTCGAGCTCGTCGATCGTGGCGTAGATCCGCTGCAGCGAGGACGTGTCCGTGGCGCGGAAGTACTTGCCGCCGGTGGCCTCCGCCACCTGGGTGAGCCCCCGGTCGTCCGGGCCGCCGCCGGGCCGCAGGAGATCGATGCCGCGCCGCCGGTTGGACGCCACGCCCACCGAGTAGATCGTGATGCCGAGCGCCGCCGACGCCTCCGCGGCCTCCATCGGAGAGATGCGACCCGCGTTGTTCTCGCCGTCGGTGAGCAGGATGATCACGCGGTCGGGGGCGTCGAGGTCCTTCAGGCGCTTCGCGGCCACCGCGATGGCGCTTCCGATCGCGGTGCCCCGGTCTCCCGCCACCCCGATCTCGACGGCGTTCAGGGCCTCGACGAGCGTGGTGTGGTCCAGGGTCAGCGGGATCTGGGTGAACGCCTCCTCGCCGAACACCACCACGCCGATGCGGTCGTGGGGCCGGTGGTCGATGAACTCCGCCATCACCCCCTTGGCGACCTGGAGGCGGTTGACCGGCATGCCGCCGCTCCGGAAGTCGTCCTGCCGCATGGACCCGGAGGTGTCGAGGGCGAGCACGATGTCGAGCCCCTCGGACTCCACGGACACCGAGCGGTGCGGCACCCGCGGGCGCGCGAGGGCCACGATGCAGAGCGCCAGCCCGACCGCGAAGAGCGCGCCGGCAGCCAGTGCACCAGCACCCGCGGGCTGAAGCCGCCCTGGATGTGCGCCAGGCCGGGCACCGCGAGCACGTTTCGCCCCGTCAGCCGGCGCTGGAAGAGCAGCCAGCCCACCAGGGGTACGAACAACAGCCACGCGGCCGGGGTGGCGAACTCAACCAACGGGCACCTCGCCGGGCGGAGGCTGCAGGGTGGTGGGCCGGGTGCTGGCCACGAAGGCGCGCAGGTCGCCGTCCAGGCCGTCGAAGAAGTCCTCGCCGGGCCGGACCTCCGCGTACTTCACGAGGTCGGTGGCGCGCAGCAGACGCTTGGCCCGCGGCACGTTGCCCTGCTGGAGGTGGATCATGCCGGCGAGCTGGTCGAGGATCTCCGTCGTGGTCCACGACACCGCGGGGAAGCCGAGCACCTCTTCGGTGTACTCGCGGAAGATGCGGGACAGCTCGCGCGCCCGGTCCTCGTCGGTGAGCGTGGGGTTCAGACGGACGAGCTCCCAGGCCCGGAGCCAGCGGACGTCCGGAGGGAGCTTCACGGCCGCGCGCGCCCTGGGCCGGGTGGCCCGACGCCCGGCGACGACCGCCGCCACGAGCAGCCCGAACAGCCCCCCGAGCCCGCAGGCCAGCCAGCCCCACGGGAAGCTCCACACGGGACCGGGCTCCACGATGTCGCCGAGCTCGCCCATCTTCGGGGCCTCGACACCCATGTCCACCCACAGCGGCGAGCTCTTCGCCTCCTCCCCCCCGGGCGTGGCCACGACCAGCGGAGTGATCTCGTAGCTCCCCTTCTTGCCCGAGAAGCGCCAGGTCTGCGTGACCACGGTGCGGCCGCCGAGCGCCTCCTGCCGGGGTCGCCCACCAGCGAGAAGGTGAGCCCCTCGACCTCCGGAGCGTCCGGCAGCGTGACCCCTTCACCGCGGTAGACCGTGGTGACCGTGAGAACCCCGCCCGACGCGTTCACGTCGGACACGGTGGCGGACACGTCGAGGTCGGGCACCTCGACCACGGGTGCGCCGCATGCCAGCAGGAGCACGATCAACGCCGGGCGACCTCGCGCTGGAAGTAGCCGTGGAGGATCTGGTAGGGGTCGTCCTCCGTGGAGATCGCGACCGCTCCGGCCCCCGTGCGCCGGAGGCGCTTGAGCCGAGCGTCCACGGTCTGCACGCCACGCGCGGTGAGCCCGTCGATCACGCGGCGTCGGCCGGTCTCGGCGTCGACCGCCTCCACCAGCCCGAGCTTGCGAAGCCCCTCGTCCAGCGGGTCGCTCACGAGCAGGGCGTGGACCTTGTGGCGCCGGGCGAGCGACCCGAGCTGCGTGTCCCAGTCGGACGCGTCCAGGAAGTCCGAGATCAGGATGACCACCGCCCGGCGGCGCTGGACCTGACGGACGAACCGGAAGGCCTCGGGCAGCGACGTGCCCCGGTGGTTGCCGGTGCCCTCGAAGACCTTCTGGATCACGGCCCACGCGTGCCCTCGCGAGCGACGGGGCGTGAGGAAGGCCTCCACGCGGTCGGAGAAGGTGACGAGCCCGATGCGGTCCTGGTTGCGGATGCTGGCGTACGCGAGACCCCCGGCCACACGGGCGATCTGCAGCCGTCGGTCCGTCCGGCCATCGCGCCCACCGCTCCCGACGCGCGTCGACCCGCTGACGTCCACCACGAGCAACACCGTGAGCTGGCGCTCCTCGCGGAACACCTTCACGAACGGCTCGCCCGTGCGCGCGGTCACGTTCCAGTCGATGTGACGCACGTCGTCGCCGGGTGAGTACTCGCGGACCTCCTCGAACTCCATGCCCTGGCCGCGCACCGCCGAGCGGTAGTCGCCCGCGAACAGGGAGTCGACCTTTCGGCCCGCGGCGAGATGGAGGCGGCGGAGCTCGCGGAGCTCCTCGGCGGTGAGCGTGGACATCGACTCCCCTTCTAACAGGCCCGTGCGAACCGGTCTGTCCAGCGGGTGCCCCTCGACGCCACAGCCGACAATGGGTAAGTGCACGGCCCCTGGAGGTTCGATGAACAAGCAAGCCCAGATCGCCGGAGGCGCCGTGGCGATCGTCGCCCTGCTCGGCCTCGCGTTCTTCCTTCTGCGACCCAGCACGTCCGCCCCCGTTCCGGAGCCGGAGCGCGTGAAGCCGCCGGTGGAGAAGCTCCGCGACGCCCCCGCGCCCGTGGCCATGCCGACGCCCACGAAGCCCGCGCAGCGCGAGCCGGCGCCCGTGCTCGTCGCCGCCGATCATCCCTTCCTGAAGATCCCCGCGTACGAGGTCCCCGACATCAAGGACTCCATCAAGGATCCCCTCGGTGTGCTCCCGATCACGCAGGAGGCGATGGTCCAGTCCATGGACGAGATGCAGGGCGACATCGACGAGTGTGTCGAGAAGCACCTCGCCGACGCCGACCGGCGCCCGATGAGCATCGACTTCCACATCAACGCCGAGATCGCCCCCGAGGCGTACGGCCCGCCGGACCCCAAGGCCCGGTACGGCATCGTGCGCGGCGCCAAGGTCATGGACCGCGAGGGCGACTACGGCGAGTTCGAGAAGTGCATGACCCGCGCGCTGGAGGACATCCTCTACGACAAGCCCGAGGGCGACGGCGTGCGCGTGAACTGGCAGTACGACTTCACGAAGTGAAGGACACGGTGCGCCGGAGGCCCTCGGGCATCCGACGCACCAGCCCGTGCACGGTGGAGCGCGTGGCTTCCGGGTGCAGTGGTGTGGCCACCAGGTCGCCGAAGCGCTCGAGGGCAAGCGACCACCGATCGTCCTCGAGCACCACCGTGCAGGCCGCACCCTCCGCGATCTCCGCCCACACCGCGATGCTGGCGGGATGCAGGGGTCCGGTGACCCTGTCGAGGGGACGGCGGACCAGGGCGCCCAGCTCGGTGCGCGCAGAGGGCGCGTGGATCGGCACCTCCGCGAGTCGGAAGGTCCGCAGGGCCGGGAACACGGCCGGATCCGCGATCCGCCCGCCATCCATGGGGTTCAGGAAGCCCACCTCCAGGTGGCGGATCTCCAGGTCCGGCGACCGCAGGAGGGCCTGGAGGTGCGTCGGGGGACCGAGGGCCACGGTCTCCAGCCAGCGCCACCCGTCGAAGCCTCCGAGCCAGCGGATCACCGGGACCAGGCGGCGGTCCTGCCGCGCGGAGATCTCCAGGCGTCGCACCGTCCGCCAGCCCGCATGGAGGCGGGTGGCGTCCAGGGCCTCGAGGGACGCCGGCTGCACGGTCACCCGGTCGAGGAACCCGCGGCGCCAGCCCGGCCGTCGCACCACCTCCGCGAGAGCGCCGAGGAAGCACGCCTCCGCACGCTCCCGGAGCGCCCGGGACCCACGGGCTCCCGCCAACCCCACCGCCAGCCACTCTCCGTACGGATCTCCGCGCTCCATCAGCGCATCGGCCAGGATCTGGGCGGGCCGATCGTCGTCCGGAGCGCTCCACACGTGCTCCCAGAGCTCGTCCAGCGATCCCGTCATGGGCGGTCTCGCCCACGCCCGGCTAGGTGCGGACCCTGCCCGAGGAGGCGCCCCTTGCTCTGGACCCTGGCCGCACTGGCCGCCGAGACCCCCGAGAACGATGCTGCCGAGGAGGTCATCGTCTACTCCGACCTCCGTCGCCGCACGGACAGGGAGACGCCCGTCAGCACCACGGTGGTGACGCAGGAGACCATCGCACGGCGCAACGCGACCCACCTCGAAGAAGTCCTGAACACCGCGCCCAACCTCAACTTCTCGATGGGCAGCTCGCGGGCGCGCTTCTTCCAGATCCGCGGGATCGGCGAGCGGAGCCAGTTCGCGGAGCCCCTCAACCCGTCCGTCGGGCTCGTGATCGACGGCATCGACATGACCGGGCTCGGCACGGTCGCCGGGCTCGCGGACGCCCGGCAGGTCGAGATCCTCCGGGGTCCCCAGGGCACCCTGTACGGCGCCAACGCCCTGGCCGGTCTCATCCGCATCACCACCAACGACCCCTCGGACACCTTCGAGGCCGAGGGCACCGTAGGTGCGGCCAACTACGACACGCTGGACGTGCGCGCCGTGGCGAGCGTGCCTCTCTCGCCCACCGTCGGCGTGAGGGTCGCCGCCAGCCACCTGCAGTCCGACGGCTTCTACACGAACGACTACCTGAAGCGCGACAACACGATGGGCCGCGACGAGCTCACCGTGCGCGGGAAGCTCGTGTGGGAGGCCTCCCCGCGACTCGCGGCCCGCCTCACGGCCTTCCATGCGCGCGCGCAGAACGGCTACGACGCGTTCAGCTTCGACAACGACCGCACCACGATCGCCGACCAGCCCGGCCACGACGACCAGATCACCACCGGGATGGGTGCCGAGGCCGCCTGGACCACGCCCGCGGCCACCCTGGAGGCCCGCACCAGCCTGGCGATCTCCGACGTGGGCTACGGCTACGACGAGGACTGGACGTACGAGGGCTACCACCCCGACGGCTACAGCTCCTTCGACGACTACCAGCGCGGCGTGTCCACCGCGTCCTCCGAGGTGCGGCTGGTGTCCGGCGAGGATGGGTCGCTGTTCGGCGGCCACACGGACTGGGTCGTGGGGGCCTACACCTGGGACCGCACGGTGGACCTCGTGCGCACGCAGACCTACGCCGAGCGCGACTTCGAGAGCACGAACCGCATCCAGCGGCGCGCGCTGTACGGCGAGACCACCACGAAGCTCGACAGCCCGCTGTCCTTCACGCTCGGTCTGCGCGGGGAGCACCACCGCATCACCTACAGCGACAACGACGGCGTGAGCGGCAACCCCGGCGAGTGGCTCTGGGGCGGGCGTCTCGCGGCCTCGTACGGCTTCGGAGGGGCGTCGGCCTACGGGCTCGTCTCGCGGGGCTACCGCTCCGGCGGGTTCAACGCGAGCCCCGACCTGCCCGACGCGAACCGCCAGTACACCACCGAGTCGCTCTGGAACTTCGAGGTGGGCACCAAGGGCGCTTGGCTGAACGGTCGGAGCACCGCCAAGGTCGCCGTGTTCTACCAGGCCCGCGAGAACGTGCAGGCCAACGGGTCGCTCCTCATCCGGCGCGAGGACGGCAGCACCCAGTTCGTCGACTACACCGAGAACGCCGACCACGGTCACAACGCGGGCGTCGAGCTCGAGGGCGACGTGCAGATCCTCCGCCCGCTGAAGGCCTACGGCAGCCTGGGTCTCCTGAACACCCGCCTGCGGTCCACGATCCCGGACGCCCCCTACGACGGGCGCGAGCAGGCGATGGCCCCCCGCTACATGGGCGTGGCCGGGGTCCGGGCGGACATCGACGTCGTGTACGGCGGGGTCGAGGTGGAGGCGAAGGACCGCTTCTACTTCAGCACCCGGCACGACACGCAGTCGACGGCCTACGCGCTCCTCAACGCCCACCTCGGCGTGCGGGTGGACCCGAGCCTCGAGGTGATGCTCTGGGCCCGCAACCTCAACGACGCGAAGGTGTACACCCGCGGGTTCGGGAGCTTCGGGAACGACCCCGCCAACGGGTGGGAGGTCCAGGACTACCTGCAGCTCGGCGATCCCCGGGTGTTCGGCGTGCGGCTCACCGGGCGACTCTGATGGACGCCCTGGCCGCCGCCTGGGCGGCGACCTCGTCCTGGGAGGTCGTCGCGATGGGCCTGGGGGTGGCCTACATCGCGCTGGCCACGCGCGAGAGCGCGTGGTGCTGGGTGGCGGGCTTCGCGTCCACGGCGATCTACGTGCGGTTGTTCTGGGACGCGAGCCTGCTCATGGAGTCCGCGCTGCAGGTGTTCTACCTGGTGATGAGCGTGGTGGGGTTCTGGCGCTGGCGGGCCGGCGGAGAGGACGGCCACGCGCCCATCGTGCGCTGGAGCCCCCGTCAGCACGGGCTCGCGCTGGGAGCCATCGCCGTGGCGACCGTGCTCTCGGGCTTCGTGCTCTCCCGGACCACGAGCGCCGCCCTGCCCTACGCAGACTCCTTCACGACCTGGGCGAGTGTGGTCACCACCGTGATGGTGGCCCAGAAGGTGCTCGGCAACTGGGTCTACTGGATCGTCATCAACATCGTGGGCATCTACCTCTACGCGACGCGCGGGCTCGTGCTGACCTGCGCGCTGTACGCCGTGTACGAGGTGATGGCGGTGGTGGGGCTCGTGCAGTGGACCCGCAGCTACCGCAAGCAGGCATGACCCCCGAAGAGGCCGTCGCGCGGCTGGCCCCCCACCGGTTGGAGGTCCTCGGGCCCCAGCCGGGCGGGCTCTCCAACGTCGCGTACCGCGTGCTCTGCGACGGTGAGGAGGGCGTGCTGCGCATCACCCGGGGCGCCCGGGGTACCCGGATCGCCGTCGCGGACGAGGTCCGGGCGATGCGGGCGGCCGGAGACCTCGCGCCGGACGTGCTCGCGTGGGCCGACGGTGCGCTGGTCACCCGGTACGTCAGGCCCGCCGGATCCGTGCCCCCCGCGGTCCTCGGGGCCGCCCTCGCCCGCCTGCACCGCGTCGAGCCGCCGGTCCTCCGGGCCCTGGACCTCTCCGAGCTGCTCGTGACGCTGCCGTGGACGGGTCCCCTCGAGGCGCTCGGGGTCGTCGCGGACCATGTGGCGCGCTCGCTGCCGTGGGCACCTCCGGTGCTCTGCCACCACGACGTCCGCGAGGCCAACGTCGTCTGGGACGGAGAGCGCGCGGTGTTCGTGGACTGGGAGTACGCTGCGCTGGCCGATCCCGCGTTCGACCTCGTGTGCGCCGTGCGTGCCGGCGGAGGGGACGCCCTGCGGGCCTACCGGGATGCCGGGGGCCCCGGTCGCGATGGCCCCGAGATGGAGGCCGTGCACGACCTGCTCGACGTGCACTGGCGCGCGACCCACGGACATCCGGTCGACCCTCGTGAGATCACCGCCCTCCTCGGGTAGTCTCGGGCCTGGAGGTCCCCTTGATCCTGCTGATCGCCGCGTGTGCCCACGATCCGGCCACCCCGCCGGAGGCCTCCACGATCCCCGAGGTCGCGCCCGTCCCGGCCGTCATCCCCGAGGTCGCCCCGGCCCCCGGCATCCCCGAGGTCGCCCCGGCCCCCGGCATCCCCGAGGTCACGCCCGTCCAGCCGGTCGTCGGAGACGTCGAGGACGCCTTCCGCGACGTTCCCGCCGAGGTCTCCAGGCTGTACCGGATCACGCTGTCCCCCGACCGCTCGGGCTTCACCGCAGACCCCGCCGCCCAGCGCGAGACCCGCAAGGCCACCCGCTCGGCCGGGTTCAGCACCGAGACGACCGCCCGGGGCGGCAAGCGCGTCACCCTCGACGGCGGGCCCATCACGGCGGCCCGCTGGACGCGGTCGAGCCTGCTGGACCTCGTGTCCGACGAGGCGGAACGGCGGGCGGCCCGCGCGGCCGGGTTCACGATGGACGCGCCCACCGACGTGCTCGAGCTCGTCACGGAAGACGGCGGCACCACGCGCTTCGCCTTCGGTGGGGACGCCGGCAGGCTCGGTCTGCTCGGTGTCTGCTCGGACGTCACCCTCGTGCCCTTCGTGGGCGGGAAGCCCCAGATGGCGGTCCGCAAGCCGGTCGTGTACCTCTACCCCGAGGTCCCCACCGACGTCGTCGTCCGCGTGGAGCCCGACGGCCCGCTCACGGCCGTCTACCCGGCGCTGCAGGACGGCGCGTGGTCCGTCCGGGCCCATCCCGACGGGCGTCTCGTGCAGGGCGACCGCACGCACCGGTACCTGTTCTGGGAGTCCGAGGCACCGGCGTTCGACCTCGACCCCGCGGACGCCCACCTCGTGGCCCGCGAGCACGCCGTGGGCTTCCTGGAGACCCTCTGCGACCGCAACGGCCTGGAGGACACCGTGTGCGGTGACCTCGTCACGTACTGGCTGCCGGAGCTCCAGGCGCACCCGTACACCCTCGTGGCCTTCCCGGGCGAGGCGTACACCCGCTGGGCGCCGCTCACGGTCGAGCCCCGCCCCGACGCCGTCGTCCGCCTCTACTTCGTGCTCCAGGGCCTGGAGGAGCCCGTGCGGGTGGGCTCGCCGCCGCTGCCGTCCGCGGATCCGTCGGGATTCACGGTGGTCGAGTGGGGTGGGAGCTCCCTCCCGCCTCAGGCCTCGGGCCGCTCCAGGCCGTAGCCGCGGATCAGCTCGTAGGTCCGGCTCCTGCCGAGGTCCAGGCGCCGGGCCGTCTCGGCCACGTTCCACCCCGTCTCCACCAGCGTCGTGCGCAGCAGGTCGCGCTGGAAGCGGCGCGTGGCCTCCTGCCAGGTGAGGAGGGAGCCGGGTTCCGGTCCGGGAAGACGTCCTCCACGCCCACGGCCGACACTCCGCGCGCCTGGGCGCGCACCAGCGCGGCCTCGAGAGCGTGTTGGAGCTGCCGGACGTTGCCGGGCCAGGGGGCCTGGACGACGGCGTCCGCGGCGGCCGGGGACAGCGTGAGGTGCCGGAGGCTCGGGTGCTTCTCGCCTGCCCGGGCCAGCAGGTGGCGCACGAGGGGCCGGATGTCCTCCCGACGCTCGGCGAGGGGCGGTACGCGGAGGGGCACGACCTCCAGGCGGTAGCGGAGGTCCTCGCGGAAGGTGCGGTTCTGCACGGCCTTGTCGATGTTCGAGTTCGAGGCCGCCACCACCCGGACGTCCGCCCGCTGGCGACGGGTGTCGCCGAGCCGGAGGTAGGTCCGGTCGTGCAGGAACTCCAGGAGCTTCGCCTGGGCCGCGGGGTCGAGCTCGGTGACCTCGTCGAGGAACAGGGTGCCCCCCGCTCGCGCCGGCGACGAGCCCGTCGCGGGACTGCCGGGCGCCCGTGAACGCGCCTGCCTCAGCCCCGAAGAGCTCGGCCTCGAACAGGTCGGCGGGCACGGCGGCGCAGTTGAGGGACACGAACGGCCCGTGGGCGCGCGCGCTGTTCGCGTGCAGGATGCGTGCGAGGTGGCTCTTGCCGGTGCCCGAGGGCCCGGTGAGCAGGACGTCCATCTCCAGCGGCGCCACCACGGCCACCTGCTCCAGGAGGGCCGCCAGGGCGGGGCTCCGGCCCACGAGATCGCAGGACGCGAGGCGACGGCGGGCCTCCAGCGTGGGGTCCGCCACCTCGGGTCCCAGGCGGCGTCCCAGGCCTGCCAGGCGCTGCGCGATGCGCTCCACGAGTCGCTGCGTCTCCCGGAGGAACGGCCCGCCGCCCTCGTGGCCCTGCAGGTAGATCACACCCATGCGGCCGTCACCCCAGTCCACCGGGGTGCAGAGCACGGCCTCGATCTGGTTGCGACGCACGCTCTCGCGGGTGCCGAAGTCGCGATCGAGCAGGGCGGACGGCACCTGGAGGGTCTCGCGGTGGGCGAGCACGGCCTGCAGGACGCCGGTGGACACGTGGGAGAGCACGTTGTCGCGCTCGGCCGGGGTGAGGCCCTGGGACGTGCACCACACGAGCTGGTCGTCCTCGAAGATCCCGACGAGCACGACGGAGGCGCGCGCGCTCGCCATGACGAGGCTGGCGGCCTCCTCCACGAAGGCCGCGTGGTCATCGACCTCGGCGAGGTCGAGCAGGTCGCGGTACAGGTCGCGCTCGGCGAGGATCGCGTCGGCGGTCATGGGGCACTCCGGCGACATCGTGCCACGGGCGAGCCCACCGGGTCGTGGGACTTCGGTTGCGTCGCTGTGGCAGACGAGGGGTCCCACCGAGTGGGAGGAACCTCAGGGCGAGCCGAGCAGCCCGTGGCGCGAGAAGGTCCGCGGAGCCCCGTCCGCGAAGCCTCCGACGACCGCGAGGGTCGATCCGTCCGGGCTCCACGCGGCATCCGAGAGGAACGGCACCCCCTCCGTCGGCAGGGGGATCGGGGTGAGCGCGGCGGCCGTGAGGTCCACCACGACGCCGGCGTGGCCGTACCCCGCGTCGGTTCCGGTGAGGACGGCGATCGTGCCGGTGGGGTCGATGGCGAAGGCCGTGGGTTCGGCGAGCTCGTGGCGCATCCAGACGTCCTCCTCGCCCGTGGAGGGGTCGATCCTGCAGAGCACCTGGCGACCGACGACCCAGAGACGTCCGTCGGAGGCGGGCCGGACACGGGTGTGGTGGGGGGTCCAGCCGCCCTCACCGGCGCACTCGAGCCGCGGGCCCGCGAGTGCCCGTCTCGGGATCGAGGAGCTGGCCGTCGACGGCCAGTCGACCGTCATCGAGGGCGTGCAGATCGGGCCGACCGGCGGGCCAGGCGTCCACCGACCCCGACCAGGCGCGCTCGCCGGTGGACAGGTCCAGGCTCCAGACGCTCCGGGTGGTCGCGAGGAACAGCGTGGCACCGTCGGTGGAGAACGCGGCCGCGAGGGGGTCGAGCCCGAGGTCCACCGCGGCGACCGGGCGGATGGGGTCGATGTCGAAGACCACGCCGCCGAAGGCGACGCGGGTGGCGTCCGGCGAGGTCGCGAGCGAAGGGGTCTCGAGGACCGGCATGCCCCAGGTGTGGCCGTCGCCCGTCGCTTCGGTGACCGCGAGCTGGAAGGGGCCACCGAGGAACAGGCTGCCGTCGGCGGCCCACGCGACGGCCTCGGGCCTGGTGTCGAGCTCGGGCAGGGGCTCGCCCCACATGGCGGGGGTGCCGCCCGGTTCCACGGTCACCTCGACGGTGTCGGGGCACCCGTCGCGGGTCGCGCGCACGGTGAAGGGTGCGTCGACCGGCGGCCAGACCCCGAGGGTGTCGGGGGTCTCGGAGGCCACCACGACGCCGGGGTCCACCTCGAACCGCACGGAGGTCACCCCGACGGCCCGGATCACGACGGGCTCGCCAGCCAGGGCCCGGTCGGGGGCCTCGAGGGTGAACGAGCACGTGTCGACGGGCCGCGGGGCGTCCGCGCACGCGACGAGGAGCAGGAACACGAGGGTACGCGCGGGCATCGGGCCTCCGCGCGGAGGTTAGCCGCCGGGCACACGACCCGCGCCCGCAGACCCCAGAAACGAAAAAGCCCCCCGTTCTCACGGGGGTTCTTAGATGCGGAAGGGGGGAATCGAACCCCCACAGCCTTTCGGCCACAGGAACCTGAACCCTGCGCGTCTACCAATTCCGCCACTACCGCAACGGTGACATCGATTATCCCCACCCCCGCAGGGCGTCAACACGCGCCCACGCGATCACGGCACACACCCCCGCCGCCATCGGGTAGAACGTGGGCATGCTGCTGCTCGCCCTCCTCCCCTCCGCGTCCGCCCGCGACGTCGTGCACATCGCCCTCGCCCACGAGTGGAGCGAGCGCTACACCCGCGACGCCGGCCAGATGGGCCCGTCGATCCGCGCCGATCTCGGGTACGGGTTCGGCATCGGCATCGGCAAGCTCATCCCCGAGGTGGGCACGAGCATCGCGTACGAGAGCGGCGTGGTGATCCCCCGCGCCGGCGTGCGCGCGATCCTCGGGTGGCTCGTGACCCCCGGCGTGTACGCCCACGGAAACCTCGCCCTGGGCGGACCGTTCGCGAGCCCCGCACCCGGCTTCGACGCCGGTCTGACGGTCGATCTCTCGCTGCCCTTCGTCCGCCTCGGCGTGTTCGGCGGCGGGCAGTTCTTCGGCGGCGCCAGCGGCCCCACCATCCCCGACCAGAACGTCGTGTTCGGCATGGAGGCCTGCCTGTCGATCCCCATCGGGGCCGACGACGAGGCCGGCGTCAGCTCGCCGAGCGCTGGCGCTGGACGAGCAGCCCGAGGCAGACGACGGTGACGAGCATCGCCCCGTACTGGCCCGGCGTGAACGGGCCGTACGTGGGGTCGGTGGCCTCCGGGCGCAGCGAGTCCATGGCGAAGCGCACCGGACCGTAGGCGAGCCCGAACAGCAGCACCTGCACGCCGTCCTTCCACTCCCGCGCCCGATCGAGCACGGTGAGCAACAGGAACATGCCGAGCGACCAGAGCGCCTCGTAGAGACCGAGGTCGTGGCAGGCCACGAGCTTGCTCGGCTGCCCGTGGCAGATGCCGTACACGCCCAGGTAGAAGTCCGTGGGCGTGCCCGGATGGTCGTGGGCCACGAAGCAGCCCATCCGTCCGAAGAACCAGCCGATGGCCATCCCGTGGGCCAGGTGGTCCATGTAGCGCCACACCGAGAGCTTCTCGCGGTGGAAGAAGTAGATCGCGAGCGGCACGCAGACGATGAAGCCGCCCATGCTCGAGAGCCCCTGCCAGAACTTCAGGAACTCGATGGGGTTCGAGAGGTACTCGTCGGGCTTGTACATGAGCCCGTAGCCCACGTGCCCGCCGATGAACGTGCCCGCGACCAGCCAGCCGATCAGGCGGTTGATGGCCTCGGCGTCGTCACCCATCCGCGTGGCCCGCTTCTGCGCGACCCAGCCGCCCACCATGAAGCCGACCGCCACGAGCACCCCGAAGCCGTGGAGATCGAACGTCTCCCCGTTCCCGAGCGGGATGTGGAGGATGGGGACTTCGAACCAGGGGATGAGTGGCTTCACGGGGTCCTCGTCTGTCGCGGTCCGGGAACTCCGACCGCGCGGCCCACGGTATACTGCGCCAGGCTCGAATCGTCCGGGACCACCCCGCGGGAACCGATGGCCGTCCTGAACTTCGCACATCGTCAGATCACAGCGAAGATCGTGTACTTCGGTCCGAAAGGGGCGGGCTGCAACACGAACGTCCGCCGCCTGTGGGAGACGCTCGAGGGCACTCCCGGCCTGTCCCGCGGCCGCCTCCACCGCTTCGGCGCCGCCGAGGCCCCCGAGCACACCTGGTTCTTCGACCTCAAGCCCGACGGCGAGGTGGGCGACGAGGTGTCGGGCTTCTCGGTGCGCTACCGCATCTACAGCATGCCTGGCGGTGTCGACGACCCCACGCACCGCCAGGAGGTGATGCGCCACGTGGACGCGATCGTGCTCGTGGCCGACAGCCGCCCCGACGCCAACGCGCCCAACGAGGACGCGATGCTGGAGCTCGAGGAGCTCGTGGGCGCCCAGGGTCTCGACCTCGCCAAGCTCCCCGTGGTGCTGCAGGTCAACCACCTGGACCACGCGAACGCCCGCGGGGCCGACGACGTCACCTTCGCCCTCAACCCCTTCGGCTTCCCCGTGATCCAGGCCGTCGCCCGCGAGGGGGAAGGCGTGCGCGAGACCTTCGACACCATCGCGGAGCTCGCCCGCGCACGTCTCGCCGACAACATCGCCGGCCGGGACGGTGCCGTGCAGCTCATGGCGCTCCACGACGACGCAGACCCCTCGGACGACGAGCTCGTCCGCAGCCACGCGAGCCGCCTGGTCGACGCGCCCACGCCCGACCCGCAGACCCAGACGTCCAACAAGGGCCCGTCCACACCAGCCCCCGCGGACGCCGTGGAGGTGCCCTTCCAGCCGCGCGAGTTCGCCGGGAGCTACCCGGTGCGCGTGGTGAACGCGGCCATCGACGACGGGCAGGTCTTCGTGGACGTGGAGCTCGAGCGCATGGGGGGCGGCGAGGTGCGCCAGCTCCGCGTCAAGCTCGCCAACCGCCCCACCGACGCCCCCGCGGCACCGCGCGCCCCAGCGTTCTCCGTGGTCACGGAGGACCCCCCGAGCGTGATGGGCGTCACCGACCACCTCCCGGACAAGGTGGACTTCCACACGCCGCCTCCGCCCGCCGACCTCCCCCCCGTCGTCTACGGCCTCGTGGGCGTGGTGGGCGGTGCCGTGGCCGGGGTGCTGCTGGGCTTCCTGCTGTTCGTCTGACGGGGGCGTTAGGGGGCGCGGATGCCCGACCGCTCCTGGACCGACGCCCTCTGGACCCTCCCCTCGCCCGACGGGGAGCGCGTCGCCGCCATCCGCGAGTCCACGGGGCTCTCGGACGTCGCGGCCCGCGTGCTGGCCCTCCGGTTCGACACCGTGCCCGATCGGACCTGGCTGGTCCCGAGCCTCGACCACCTCCACGACCCCGGCCTGCTCCACGACATGCCGCGCGCCCTCGAGCGCCTGCGCCGTGCCGTGCGCGACCGCGAGAAGATCCGCATCATCACGGACTACGACGTGGACGGCACGACGTCGTCGCTCATCCTGCAGGCCGCGCTGAAGATGGTCGGGCCCGGGCTGGACATCGACTACCACATCCCCAATCGCTTCGACGAGGGCTACGGCTTCAGCGTGAAGGCCGCCGAGAAGGCCGTCGAGGACGGGGTGAAGCTCATCGTCACCGCGGACATCGGGGTACGCGACCACGCCTCGGTCGCGAAGGCCCACGAGGGCGGGGTGGACGTGCTGATCTGCGACCATCACCTCCCGCCCGGCGAGAGCGTGCCCGAAGAGGCCATCGTGCTCTGCCCGCCCAAGGCGGAATGCACCTACCCGAACCCCTACCTGGCCGCGTGTGGCGTGAGCCTGAAGCTCGCCACGGCCCTCCTGCACGACCACCCGCGCTTCGACCTCGTGCTCCGGTCCCTCCTGAAGCTCGCCGCCATCGGCACCGTCGCGGACCTCGTGCCCCTGACGTCCGCGGAGAACCGGGCCATCGTGTCGCTCGGGCTGCGGGAGCTCAACGTGGGCCGCCACCACCCCGGGCTCGGCGAGCTGCTCCGGGTGTGCGACATCAAGGGCGACATCACGGAGACGGACCTGGGGTTCCGGGTGGGCCCGCGCATCAACGCAGCAGGGCGCCTGGTGGACGCGAAGCTCGTGGTCGAGCTCCTGAACTGCCGCGATCCGGCCCGTGCGCGCGAGCTCGCCGGTCACCTCGACCGCCTGAACAAGGAGCGGCAGGGCATCCAGCGCACGGTGTTCGACGCGGCCATGGAGCGCATCGGCACGGGCGAGCCGGACCCGTTCGTCGTGGTCGCGGGTCCGGAGGAGGAGGGCTGGCACCGCGGGGTGGTGGGCATCGTGGCGAGCAAGGTGAAGGACGCCGTGCACCGGCCCGTGGCGGTGGTCTCCGTGCAGGGTGACGTCGCGGTGGGGAGCGTGCGGAGCATCGACGCCGTGCACGCCGTCCGGGCGCTGGACGCCGCGCAGGACCTGCTGGTGCGCTACGGCGGGCATCCGGCGGCCGCGGGCTTCACGGTGCCGACGGACCGGATCGATGCCCTCCGGGAGCGGCTGGGCGCGTGGGTGCTGGAGCACACCACCCCGGAGGACCTGGTCCGGCACCGACGGGTGGACGTCGAGCTCACGCCCGACCAGCTCTCGTGGCCCCTGTTCGGCGAGCTGGAGTCGCTCGGTCCGTTCGGGATGAAGAACCCGCGCCCGCGCCTGATGATCCGCGGTGTCCGGCCGGAGCGCCCCCGCGTCCTGGCGGACGGGAGGCTCCTGAAGTTCGGCATCCCCGGCACCTCGGCGGGCTTCCTGTCGTGCGTGTGGTGGGGCGAGGGCGAGCGGCTGGAGCAGATCGGGCAGGGTCCGGTGGACGTGCTCGGCCAGCTGGGCGTGAACACCTGGAACGGCAACCGCGAGCTCCAGCTCCAGGTGATGGATGTCCGGGACAGCGCGTAGATCCCGTCAGGAACGCCAGAACTCCGACGCCCACGGCGGCAGCGTCGCGAGGACGCGCTCGAGAGCCGCAGGGTCCACGAGGTGCCGGCGCACGCAGGTCGCGACGTCCTCGATGCAGGTGTCCGGCGCGAAGTTGTGGTCGGGCCGGAGCGCCTGGGCCTCCCGGGTCCAGGTCGCCCGGTCGCCCGGCGGCGAGACCGGCTCCTCCGGATCCCACGCCTCCACGTACAGGGCGCGTAGCCCCACGGGGAGCGTCCGCGCGAAGCGGATGGAGTCCTGCAGCGTCAGACGCCGCCGGAATGCCTGGAAGACGCCCTGGGTCGTGGTGTACGCCCGGTGAGACGTCTCGATGCCTGCGGTCTCCGCGAGATCGTGGAAGTAGTCCCACAGGTGGTCGTCACAGCGCTGGTACTCGTGGGGACAGGCATCTACGTCGCCATCTGCGCCCGGAACAAGGCGTGGTCGACGGCCTCCAGCAGCCCGTGCAGCCCGGTGCCCTCCTCCGCCGAGACCGCCAGCCCGCCGTGCTCGTGGACCAGCGCCTCCAGCGCCTCGGGCTCCGCGAGGTCCGCCTTGTTCCACACGAGCAGGGTGGGACGGTCGGCGAGCCCGAGATCCGCGAGCACCCCGTCCACGCTGATCTTGTGCGCGTCGACCTCCGGATCGGCGGCATCCAGCACGTGCACCAGGAGGTCCGCCTCGTCGAGCTCCTCCAGCGTGGCCGGAAGGCCTGGATCAGCGTGTCGGGGAGGTCCTCGATGAACCCGACGGTGTCCGCCAGGATGATCTCGCGCTCCTCCGGCAGCCGGAAGCGGCGCGTGGTGGTGTCGAGCGTCGCGAAGAGCTGGTCCTCCGCGAGCACCTCCGAGCGCGTCACCCGGTTGAGGAGCGTGGACTTGCCGGCGTTCGTGTAGCCCACCAGGCTCACCACCGGGACGCGGTTCTTCTTCCGCCGCTGCCGCTGGAGACCCCGGCGCTTCGAGATCTTCTCGAGCTGCGCCTCGAGCCGCGCCAGCCGCTCCGAGGCACGGCGCCGGTTGAGCTCCAGCTTGGTCTCACCCGGCCCGCGACCCCCGATGCCGCCCGTGAGGCCGCGACATCGCCGTGGGCATCGCCGCCAGCCGCGGCGCCCGGTAGCGCAGCTGGGCGAGCTCGACCTGCAGCCGGCCCTCCCGCGTGGCCGCGTGCTGCGCGAAGATGTCGAGGATGAGCTGGGTGCGGTCGAGCACCTTCAGGTCCGTGCTCTCCGCGATGTTCCGGAGCTGGGACGGGGCGAGCTCACGGTCGAAGATCAGCCCCTCCGCACCGAGCTGCATGGAGCGCACCACGAGCTCCTGGAGCTTGCCCTGGCCGATCACCGTGCGCCCGTCGAGGGCCTTCCGGTTCTGGAGCACGGCGTCCACCACGTGCAGGCCGGCCGTCTGCGCGAGCCGCTCGAGCTCGGCCATGGACCGCCGGGCCTTCCGCGCGTCGCCCGTGCTCACGCCCACCAGGATGACGGACTCCTGATCACCGACCTTCTCGAGGGTCCGCCGCTGGGCGAACTGGGCCTCGAGGTCCGTGATGAACGCGTGCCAGTCGAGGTCCCAGTGGTGGACGCCCTCGAGGGTCTCCTTCCGTGGTCGCGGCCTCCTCCTCGTCCGTCGGAGGGAGCAGGTGGGCCCACTGGACCTCGCCCGGCAGACCCGTCGTGGGCTCCACGAACACGGTGGCCACGGCGTCGAGCCGGAGGAGCGTGAGGTCCGTGAGGTCGTCGTCGGTGAGCCCGACCCGACGGAGGTCGGTGAGCACGAGCCGCAGGCCCCGGAACCGGTCGGCACCCGCGCGCCAGCGGCCCAGATCGGGCAGGAACACGCGATGGGCGTCCCCCACCACCACGTTGGCGATCTCCCCACCGCGGTCGATCAGCAGGCCGATGCGCCGGTTGGTCTGCTGGGAGAGCTCGGTGAGCGCGCGCGCCAGCGGCACCGACACGAACCGCGAGCGGTCCGTGCGCCGGTTGTAGAGCCCCCGGAGCGCCTTGTCGTGGTGGGCCTTCAGCCCCTCGGTGTCGCCGTACAGCCTGTCCAAGCGGATCCCCGACCGCCTTGCTACCATGGGGCATGCGCTTCCTGCTGCTCGGTCTGCTCGCGTGCGACGCGTCCACCGGTCCCCACCTCGGCGGACAGGAGGGCGAGCCCGTCGCTCAGCCCCCGGACGAGGTCCCGGACGCCCCCCCACCTCCGGCCCCCGATCCCGGCGTCGACAACGAGGGCGACTGCCGGGTGGTGGCGCACTGCGAGGGCGACGGCTGGTGCGCGGACTACAGCGAGGCCACCCGGCCGGACCTGGAGGCCACCTGCCCCGGCGCGTGGGGCGAGGGTCCGTGCGACACGGAAGGTGCCGTGGGCACCTGCGCGTGGGGTAGCGATCTCTGCACGGTCGTGTGGCTCTGGCCCGAGGCCACCGACGACGCTCGAACTGATCCACTCTATTGAACTCCGGCCGCAAAGCGGCCTCCGCGGCCCATTCTGGGCCTTGGCGATCCGAGGGTCGTCGCAGGGGTCCGTGACCCACCGGGCCGATGGAACCTCATGGTAGTCTTGCTGTCGGGGAGACTGCAGGGAGGGGAAGCCATGGAGTCCAGTTCCACGTTGCGTGCGCTCGGTGCGCTCGCTGTCGCCGTGTCCACGGGGAGCGTCGCCGTCGTCGCGCTGTTCCAGCTCATCACGTCCTACCAGGAGCGGATCGACGACGCCGCGAAGCCCGAGGACACCGTCATGGTCATGGTCGCCTCTCGGGACCTGTACCCTGGAGTGGCGATCGCCGAAGAGGACCTCGTGGCCGTGCGCATGCCGCCGCGCTTCGTCCCCGCTGGCGCGTTCCTCACCCCCGAGCACGTGATCGGCCAGCGTCCCCGGGAGCGCGTGCTCGCCAACGACCTCCTGCGCGCCGAGCGCCTCGCGAACCCCGAGTCGGGTGAGGGCCTCAACGCGATCATCCCGCGCGACATGCGCGCGATCTCGGTGGAGATCGCGGACGGTGCGGCCCTCTCGGGGCACCTCCAGCCGGGCAACTACGTCGACGTGCTCGTCACCGTGGAGGGTCTGGCGGACGCGGCGGGCGTGCACGCGGAGTCCCGCACGGCCACGCTGATCCAGACGGTGTTCGTGCTCGCCGTGAACGAGGACGCCCACCGCGCCAGGGCGGACTCCGGCTCCGGCCAGGGTCGCCCCACCGTCACGTTCCTCGTCGAGCCCGAGCAGGCCGAGCAGATCGCCCACGCCGAGCGCACCGGCGAGCTCCGCCTGTCCCTGCGCAGCGACCTGGATCGCTCCATCTTCGAGAGCCACGGTGTGAACGCGGACGACGTGCTGGGCCGGAAGAAGGAGGAGAAGCGCACACGCGGTCCCAGGCGGACCGCGCCCGCACCCGTCATCCCCGTGGTGCCGGACCTGAAGCAGGACTGCATCGTGATCGTCGAGGGCGAGCGGCGCCGCGTCGAGTGCACGCCCACGCCCTGACCCACCTGTGATACGCTCGCAGACCGAAGCGTCCCGGAGGAAGTCCCATGGACTCGAGAGGAACCCTGCGCGCCCTGATCGCGCTCTTCATCGCCGTGTTCATGGGCGGAATCGCGGTCGTCGCGCTCTTCCAGCTCATCACGAACTACCAGGCGCGGATCGACGAGGCGAAGAAGCCCGAGGACACCGTGATGGTGATCGTGGCCGCGCGCGACCTCTACCCAGGTGTCACGATCGAGGAGGAAGACCTCGTCGCCGTCGAGATCCCGCCCCGCTTCCTGCCCGGCGGTGTGTTCCTCTCGCCCGAGCACGTCGTGGGCCAGCGCCCCCGCGAGCGCGTCCTCGCCAACGAGTTCATCCGGGCCTCGCGCCTCGCGAACCCCGAGTCGGGTGAAGGCCTGAACGCCATCATCCCGCGCGACATGCGCGCCATCTCCGTGGAGATCGCGGATGGCGCGGCGCTCTCCGGCTTCCTGGACCCCGGCAACTACGTCGACATCCTGGTCACCATCGCGGGCCTGTCGGACGACAGCGGCCGCACCATCCAGGAGCCCGAGACCCACACCCTGCTCCAGTCGATCTTCGTGCTCGCGGTGAACGATCGCGCGCAGGGCACGGCAGCGGACCGCGCGTCCTCGCAGGGCCGCAACACGGTCACCCTGCTCGTCACGGCACCCCAGGCCGAGCAGATCGCCCACGCCGAGCGCACCGGCGAGCTCCGCCTCGCGCTGCGGAACGAGACCGACTCCGCGATCGTCGCCTCGTCCGGCGCGAACATGGACGAGGTGCTCAACATCATCAAGAAGGCCGAGGCGCCGCGCACGCGGACGCGCGCCACCAAGCCGAAGCCCGCCCCCGAGCCGGAGGCCGCGCCGGAGCCCGTCGCTCCCGGCGTGCTCATCATCTCGGGCAAGGACGTTCGCGAGGAGAAGGTCCTCCCGGACCCCAAGTAGCCCACCTCCCGAGCCCGTAGCGAGAGCCCGTCAGGACGCATCCTGGCGGGCTCTCCTGCTCAGGGGATCAGACAGCGTCCTCGAACAGGCCGCGTAGCTCGGCGGCCGTGAGGGCCTTGAGGAACCCACCGTCGGTGCCGATGGCGGCCTCTGCGAGGTCGCGCTTGGAGGCCTGGAGCTCCAGGATGCGCTCCTCCACGGTGCCCTCGGCGATGAGCTTGTAGGACACCACGGGCTTGTCCTGGCCGATGCGGTGGGCACGGTCGGTGGCCTGCTGCTCGACGGCGGGGTTCCACCAGGGGTCGAGGTGGATGACGTAGTCGGCCGCCGTGAGGTTGAGACCCGTGCCGCCCGCCTTGAGCGAGAGCAGGAACACGGGGGGCCCGTCGTCCGCCTGGAAGCGGTCGATGAGCGCCTGACGGTCGCGGGTGCTCCCATCCAGGCGCACCCAGTCGATGCCGAGCTTGCGGAGACGTGGCTCCACGCGGTCCAGCAGGCCGGTCCACTGGCTGAACACCAGGGCCTTGTGCTCCTCCATGACGACCTCGACGAGGAGGTCCTCGAGCACGTCGAGCTTCGCCGAGCCGATCTCCGCGCCGATGTCGCCCGGCAGGAGGGTGGGGTCGCAGCAGGCCTGACGCATGCGCAGGAGGGCTTCGAGCACCTGGAAGGTCGCGGCCCCCTCCCCCTTCTCGGCCATCGCCTGCTGGACGTCCTCGCGGGCCGCCAGGCGCACGGTGTCGTACACCCGGCGCTGGTCGTCCGCCATCTCGCAGAGGAGCACCTGCTCGGTGAGCGGCGGGAGCTCGGTGGCCACCTGCTTCTTCAGACGGCGCATGACGTAGGGACGCACGCGCGCCCGGAGCGCCCGACGGGCGGAGGTGCTCCCGGTCTCGATCGGGCGCACGAAGCGCTCCTTGAAGGACTCCAGGCTGCCGAGGAGACCCGGCATCAGGAACCGGAACAGGCTCCAGAGCTCCTCGAGCCGGTTCTCGACGGGCGTACCCGTGAGGGCCAGCCGGTGCTGCGACGGGATCTTGCACGCCGCGCGGGCCGTCTGGGACGTGGGGTTCTTGATGGCCTGGGCCTCGTCGAGGATCACGTAGGTCCAGTCGCGCTCGGAGAGCTGCTGGAGGTCGAGCCGCATGAGCGCGTACGTCGTGATCGTGAGGTCCGCGTCGTCCAGCTGGCGCTGGGGGCCGTGGTAGAGGTTGACCCGCATGCCGGGCGCGAACCGCCGGGCCTCCGCGACCCAGTTCCGCACGACGGAGGTGGGCGCGACGACCAGCGACTGCCCGCCGGAGTCGAGCAGGGCGGCGAGGGCCTGGACGGTCTTCCCGAGACCCATGTCGTCGGCGAGCACCCCGGAGAGGTCCATGTCGCGCAGGAAGCGCATCCACTGGAGCCCGGCCCGCTGGTACGGCCGGAGGTCCGCCTGGAGGCCGGCCGGGATGGGCACGTCCGGGAGACCATCGCCGCCCTCGAGCCACTCGCGGAGCCGACGGAGATCGGGCGGGACGTCGCCCTCGGTCTCCTCGAGCAGCTCGACGAGGGCCGCGGTGGCGGAGCGCCGCACCTTGCCGTTCGCGTCACGGCCGTCGAGCAGCTCGCGCAGGAGGGCCCCGTGCTCCTTGAGCCAGTCGAGGGGCAGCGGCGCGTAGCCACCGTCCATGAGCGGCACCACGGACCGGTTGGAGCGCCAGGCGGAGAGGACCGTGTAGGGGTCCGCGGCCATGGGGTCTCCCCCACCCTCGCCGTGGGCGGTGAACGCGACGTCCAGGAACCAGCCGTCGTCGCTCTGCCGCACATCGATGCGGGGCTCCACCGTGCGCGTTCCGATCGAGAAGCGCCCGGGGTCCACCGAGCCCAGCACGGGCCCGTCGTGCTGGTCGAGCTTGTGGAGCAGGAAGGCAGCAGCCTCCTCGGGACGGAAGGTCTTGCGGTAGCCGACCGTGATGCCCACCCGGGCCTCGAAGCGGCGCACGGCGGCCCGCTCGGCCGCGAGGTCACGCCCGGCCACGATGGCGCCGTCGATGCGCTCCAGGGCCCCTCCAGGCGTGATGCGGGCCACGGGGGGGTCGCCGTAGACGAGGCGGGGCTCCACGGAGAGGCCGTCGGCGAGCTCCTGGAGCACGAGCTGCACGCGGGGCGTGAGGTGGTCGTCGTCCGGGAGCCGGTCGGTGGACACGACCACGGGGATCCGGTCACGGAGGCGGGGCAGGTAGTCGCTGACGAGGCGCGCGACCTCGTCCGCCGAGAAGGTGACCCCGCGCATCAGCATCTTGCGCTGGTCGCGGGTGAGCTCGCCGTGGGACGTGGGCCGCAAGGACCCCTCGTGGAGGGCGGCACCGCGGAACAGCCGATCGATGCCGGAGGGCCGGTAGAGCCCGACCTTGAAGCCCTCCCCGGCGTCCGTCACGCGGACCTCGAAGGCCAGCGGCTCGCGCGACAGCCGGATCGGCTGGCCGTCCAGCATCGCGTCCGCGTCGTCCTCCAGGATGAGCAGGAGCCGGCGGAGGGTCTCCCCGGGCAGCGGCCCCCCGGGGTGCATCGCGAGCAGGCTCTCGGCCTGGGCGTCCGCACGCCCGACCAGCACGTCCTCGTCGGCGAGGGTGGACGTCAGCGCGCGGTGCCGACCGTCTTTGTAGACGAGCTGTCGCACGACGGTGAGCGTGTTCTTCTGGCTGGCGAACACGTACCGCAGGGTGACGGCGTAGGTGGCCTTGGGCTCGGGCAGGGCGGCGCCGCCCTTCACGGCCTGGCGCCCCGCGATCACGGCCGCCGCGACGTGCACGCAGGCGGCCCCCGGGAGCTCGCAGTCGCAGCCCCAGTCCTCGTCCTCGGGCCAGAGGTACACCTCGTGGGGCAGCGCGCGTCCGCCGACCTTCACGCGGAGGTGCACCTCTTCCCCGTCGTCGCTCACACCCTCGACAGCACCGGAGCGAGCGAGCTGTACGCCCGCCGCCCACGCCCGCGGACCCGCGGCCTCGCGCACCGCATCGAGGAGACCCTCGTACCCTTCGCTCATCCCGAACCCGTAACGCGCTCCCCGGCGCACGTTAAGCGTGTGCATGCCGACTGCACCCCGCCCGTCCCAGGTCCCGTCCCTCGAGGCCCTCGCCCCGGTCCTCGAGAACCTCACGCACGGCGAGCGTCTCGCGTGGGCCCACGGGCTGGACGAGCGCGAGCAGCTCGCCCTCTATGCCCTCGCCGAGGGCCGCGAGCTCCACGTCGACGCGCTGGTCGGCCAGGCGGGCGACGTGCTCGTGTTCCCCGGACGCAACGGGCTCCCCGCGTTCAACCGCTTCCAGAAGCGCTTCGCGCGGCTCGGCGGCGAGGTGGTGGGGTACAACCACAACGACACGCTGGGCGGGCCGCTCAACTTCATCGTGCGCCGCCTGATCGGCCCGGGTCACTTCGTCGCCTACGACGGCCCCGACGGCGACGGCGTCTGGATCGACTACCGCCGGATCCCGGGCCAGCGGCATCCCGACTTCCCGCCGTTGATCGACAACGACCACGGCGTGCGCGCCCTGGTGTTCGGCAACATGGTGGACGTCCTCCGCGAGGCGAGCCCGCACGTGCTGATCGGGAACGCCTACAAGGACAAGGGACCCGCCAGCACGTGGTTGGCTGCGATCGGGAGCCGCCTCCCGACCGCGCCCTTCGTGCTCGTCAGGCCTTGAAGCCCGCGACCATCTTCTCGAGCTCCCCGCTCTCCCACAGCTCCATCGTGATGTCGCTGCCGCCCACGAACTCGCCGTTGACGTAGAGCTGCGGGATGGTGGGCCAGCTCGCGAAGTCCTTGATGCCCTGGCGGATCTCGGGATCCGAGAGCACGTCGAAGCTGCCGTACGGCACCTCGAGGGACTTCACGATGGCCGCGGCCCGCATGGAGAACCCGCACTGCGGGAAGTCCGGCGTGCCCTTCATGAACAGGAACACGGGGTGGTCCCCGATCATCTTCTTGATGCGATCCTCGGCGTTCATCACGACTCCTACCTGCCCGGCCAACGGTCCGGGGTGAACGTCTTGAGCGCGAGCGCGTGGATGTCGCGGCGCATGTGGTCGCCGAGGGCCTCGTACACGAGCTGGTGCTGACGGACGAGGGGCTTGCCCACGAACGCCGCGGACACGACCCGCGCGGAGAAGTGCTCTCCGTCGTTGGCGTCGTCCGACACGAGCGCAGTGCACTCGGGGAGCTTCTCTTCCAGGATCTGCTGGATCCTCTCGGCGCTGAACACGGCCGTTCCTCCGCTACTCCGCGGGCTTCCCGAACTCCAGGATGGTGGTGCGGGTGGAGCCCTCCTTGTGCACGACGTAGCGCCCGGCGGGCAGGGCGTCACCCCGGATCCAGGAAGCGTGACGGTCTCCGACGGTGCGCGCGACCACCTTGCCCTCGTCGAGGGACGCGCTCTTGCGCTCGAACTCGGTGTCGCTCTTGAACTCCACGCCGATGTAGCTCCACGGCTTCATCTTCACGAGGGTGGACTTCGTGCTCCCGAACTGGCGATCGGTGCTCGCGATCAGCGGGACGAACTGCATGGAGTCCGCGGTCTCCTGGCCCACGAGCACGAGGTAGCCGTCCGCCGGGATCGCCACCGGCTTGGTGGGGATGACGCTCGGGTAGGTCACGGTCTCGGTGTCGTTGTTGAGGATGGACTCGGTCTGGATGTCCGCGTTGGTCTTCACGATGGCGAGCTCGTCGCCGATCAGCCGGTACATGCCGCGACCATCGGGCGCCCGGTAGCCCTTGAAGGAGGCCGTGGCGTCCGCCTTCAGCGTGTCTCCGTCCGCCAGCCAGACGTTCTCGTTCTCGGGCTTCACCTGGTAGCTCACGTCGGCGCAGAGCCCCTTGAAGGTGAAGGCTCCCGCGGCGTCGGTCCGCGCCTCGAGGACGGAGCAGCTCGTGGCCGTGCCATCCTGGGCCGTGGCGATGAGCCGCATCTCGGCGATGGGCTTCCCGGTGAGGCCGTCGGTGAGCGTGCCGGAAGCGGTCTTCTCCGCGCAGCCGGTGGCGAGGAGGAGGGTGGAGAACAACAGGGTGCGCATGGATGCCTCGGGAGATGGGGCAGACGATACACCCTCGCGGGAGACCGGGCAAACGTACGCGCGGGCCATCGTGCCGGGCTAGAGTGAGGGTCGGAGATGCTCATGCGAACCCTCGTGCCCTTCCTCCCCCTCCTCGCCGGCTGCCCGGCAGGCACCTCGTTCCCGTCGGACGGTCCTCCCAACCCTGCAGCGGGCTGCGAGCAGGCGGGTACCGAGTACGTGCAGGCCACGTCCGGCACCTTCACGCCCAACCAGTTCATCGTGGACGGACAGGGCGTCCTCATCGACTTCAACGCGATCACGACCTGCGTTCGGTCCGATGGGGGCGGCGCCGCGTGGCTGTTCTCCGTCAACGGGTCCGACTACGGCGTGTTCCGCGTCGAGGGCACCACGGTGGGCACCCTCCCGCTCACCGGACAGGACTTCCTGCTCGACCTCTACGGGGCGGCCATCCCGTTCTCCCTCGACGGGGCCGACATGCAGGGCTTCGCGAGCATCAACGGACTGAACCCCTACACGGTGACGGCGAACGGCACGGCCAGCGACGGCGATCGCGTCGTCATCCTCGACTTCTTCGGGTCCGCGACCCCCTGAGCAGAGAGAGCCGGGAAGGCCCGGCTCTCTTCTCTCGATGGCGACCCTTCCGCTACTCGGTCGGGAGCTTCTTGAAGTCGTAGGTGATCCAGATGGTCGCCGACGGCGGCTCCGGCTTCTCCTCGCCCTCGGCGGGCGGCGGGGGCTTGGGGAGCTCGTCGAACTGAAGCTTGCGGTAGCGCTTCGCGATGCACCCGGAGAGCTCGCGGTTCTGGAGACGGCTGCGGTCCTCGATGTACGTGCCGTTCATCTTGCCACGGTCGTTGATCACGACCGACAGCTCCATGCGGCCATCGGTGGGCGCGAGCTCGGACTCCTCGTCGTCCGGGTCGTAGTCCTCGAGGGCCTTCGCGTGGGCGAGCTCCTGGCAGTACGCCACGGCGCCCGTCTCGCGGGAGAAGACGTCCTTCACGAGGTCGTTGTCGATGGGACCCTCGATCTTCGGGAAGCTGACGCGGACGAACTCGGGCTCGGGGACCGGCGTGACCTCACGGGCCTTCGCACGCCACTCCTGAACGTCGCCCTTGGTGATCGAGCACCACGTGTCGGCCGGGGTGACCTTGCCGTCGTCGTAGCGGCTCGCGACGCTCACACAGCTGTTCGCGACGCCCTCGACGCGGGCCTTCTCGCTCACGAGCACGTGCAGGCCGGGCGCCTTGGTCTCCTCGAGGATGGCCTTCGCGTAGACGATGGCGTCCTTGTCGTCGCCCTCACCGAACCAGTGCGTGGGGCCCCAGAACATCTCCTTGTAGCCGGCGTCGACCCAGAGCTCCTTGGTGAGGTCGACAGGCGCGTCGACCTTCATCTTCAGGAAGGTGACCTGGCCGTGGGCGAGCTGGTGGGGCACCGCCACGTCGCTGCCGACGTCGAGGGCGCGGAGCAGGAGCATGAACTCGCCGCCCGGCATCTTCTCGGCTGCCGCGAGGAGGTCGGTGGCCGGCTCGCCCTTGCCGATGGCGAGGAGCGGCGTGCGCACGCTGTTCACGGTGACCGGGGTGCAGGAGCCGGTGTGGCCCTCGCAGTCGAGCGGGGTGTCGTCGGCGTACCAGCTCGAGCCGTCCCAGGCGTAGATGCGGCGCCACTCGGCCTTGGTGATCGGGGTGCCGTCGTCGCGGTAGCCGATCGGGAAGCTCTGGAACGCGAGCACGTCGCCGTAGCCACCAGGCGACGGGCGCGTGATCAGGGGGTTCTTCTCGACCTGCACGACCGAGGTCGGGAGGTCGTTGCCCCAGCGCGCGAAGATGTCGGTGGCGGGCATGTGCGTGCCGACGCCAGCGAGCGCGTCCGTGCGCATATTCTCGAGGCCGCGGACACCCGTGAGCACGAGGATGAGGGCACAGGTGGCCCAGATGTCGACCAGCGTGAAGCGCTGCACGATCTCGCCGAGCTCGGAGTACATGCCGAGGAAGGCGATGACGAGCGCGATGAGGAAGGCCGCGAGGGCCATCGTCCACACCGGATCCGCCACCTCGTTCCACATGCGGACCGCGTTGTCGAGCGTCTGGTGGTTGGCCTGGCCGTTGGGCCCGAACATCGCGATCTGCGTGCCCATCGACACCGCGCGGGACGCGAAGAACGTGGCGATCACGAAGCAGGCGGCCGCCGTGAAGCGCATGCCCGCGACGCGGTAGCAGCTCTCGTAGAGCGCGCGACGCACCGAGGCGAAGGCCACACCGAGGCCCCCGACCAGCACGACGCCCGCGAGGAGGTAGGCCTCGGTGGCCAGCGAGTTGCTCACGCCGTACACGCCGAGGGCGATGGCCCCGAGGATGGCGCCGACCGCCGCCGTGCCCGCGCTTACGGGCGTGAGGGCGGTCTCGTCCGCGGTGCCCGCGGCCACCGTGGCGCCAGCACCGGCAGCCCAGGTGCAGACGATGAGCACACCAGCCGCGACCCAGCGCGACAGCCAGTCGATGGTGACCGACTGCCAGAGGCCGGCCAGCGCGGTCTCGTTGAGCACACCGGCGTCGAGGCCGGGGATCTGGCCGAGGACCGAGCCCGCGTTGCTCCAGGCCCCGAATGCACCGATGACGGTGATCAGGAAGGGGATGAGGACCCAGGCAGCGAGCGGCACGCGCCGCTTGGTGATGGAGAGAGCGGCCAGGCCGATGGCGACGAGCACCCCGAGGCCTCCGAGGGCCACGACCATCATCCCCATGGAGCCCGCGGCTTCAAGGACTTCCGACATACACCACTCCTGTGACCGGTCGGGGATAACCCGTGGGACCGGCGCACGACCGGAAGCCTGGGCCACCCCGACGGAAGACACCGTTGACCCGTCACTTCGGTCGTGTCAAGGTCCTGTTTGCTGATCGCCCCGTGCGCGCGCCCCCGCGCGTGACGGGTTCGCGTCGGGGCTTGCCGCACCCCGTTACCGGCATAGAGCCTGCCCGTCCCTGGAGGAACCCATGCGCGTGGGCATCGATTTCGGTACCACCCGAACTGTCGTCGCGGTCGCGGACCGCGGAAACTTCCCCGTCGTCTCGTTCGAGACCGAGGACGGCGACGTCCACGACTTCTTCCCGAGTGTCGCCGCCAGCGACGGCGAGCGTCTCGTGTTCGGCCACGAGGCCCTCGTCCGCCTCGATCGCGAGGGCTGGTCCGGCATCCGGAGCTTCAAGCGTCTCCTCTCGCGCGCGGACGCCGCGGCCCGCCCGAACGTCGACGTCGGCGGGGTCACCCTTCCGCTCGACCAGCTGCTCGCGGCCTTCCTGGTGGCCCTCAAGGACGCGCTCCTGCACCGCTCCACCAACCCCGTGCAGCTCGCTGCGGGCGAGCCCATCGAGGCGTTCATCGCGGTCCCGGCCCGCGCGTCGTCCGCCCAGCGCTTCCTGACCATCGAGGCGTTCCGCAATGCGGGCTTCGAGGTCGTCGGGCTCATGAACGAGCCGAGCGCCGCGAGCATCGAGTACGCCCACCGCTTCGGGAAGACCCTCACGGCAGCGCGCCAGCAGGTCCTCGTCTACGACATGGGCGGCGGCACGTTCGACATCAGCCTCGTGGACATGGCCGAGGGCGAGCACACGGTGCTCGACAACAGCGGCGTGAACGACCTGGGGGGTGACGACTTCGACCACCTCCTCCTCGACCTCGCGGTGGCCGCCGCGGGCCCCCAGCAGACCGACCCCACCGTCCTGCTCGACCGCTGCCGGCTCGCCAAGGAGGGGCTCAACCCCAACAGCCGGCGCATCACGGTGGACCTCGACACCGAGAGCGTGTCCATCGTCACCAACGACTTCTACGAGGCCGCCGCTCCGCTCATCGAGCGCTCCATCGAGACCATCGCCGACGTGCTCCCTGCGGGCGACGGGGAGCGCTTCGACACCTCCCGCCTGGCCGGCGTGTACGTGGTCGGCGGGGGCAGCGACCTCCCTGCCGTGTCGCGTCAGCTCAAGGACGTCTTCGGCCGCCGGGTGCGCCGCAGCGCCTACGCCTCCGGCGCGACGGCCGTGGGCCTCGCCATCGCCGCGAGCCAGGAGGGCCCGCGCATCATGGAGCGCTTCTCGCGCACCTTCGGCGTGTTCCGGGAGCTCGACTCCGGGGCGGACGTCGCCTTCGACGCCATCCTCACCCGCGACACCCCGCTCCGCCCGGACGGCGGCGAGTGGACCCGTCGCTACCGTCCCGCCCACAACATCGGGCACTTCCGCTTCGCCGAGTGCGACCGGATCGACGGCCAGACCCCCACCGGCGACCTCAAGCCGTTCGCCGAGCTCCTCTTCCCGTTCGATCCCTCCCTGCGCGACCAGGATCTCAAGGACGTCCGGGTCGAGCGGGCCGCCGACATGCCGCTCGTCGAAGAGCGCTACCGGGTCGACGACACGGGCATCGTGAGCGTGCGGATCACCGACCTCGACAGCGGCTGGAGCCGGGAGCACACGCTCTGATGGGCACCCGCCTGTTCCTGAAGGAGTTCCTCGCAGACCCCGTGACCATCGGTGCCGTCGCGCCCTCGGGCGTGCAGCTCGCCGCGCAGATGGTCACCAGCGCCGACATCCAGCCCGGGCACGTCGTGGCCGAGCTGGGCGCCGGCACGGGCCCGATGACCGCGGAGCTGCTGGCGCGCCACCCCGACAACCCGCTCGTCGTGCTGGAGCCGAAGCCCGAGCTCGCGGCCACCCTGCGCGATCGCTTCCCCGCGGCCCACGTGGTGGAGGGCTTCGCCCAGGAGCTGCCGCGCATCACGGCGGAGTGGGGCCACACGCCGGTGGACCGGGTGGTCTCGAGCCTGCCCTGGGCGATCTGGAAGCAGGAGCTGCAGGAGGAGATCCTGCAGGGCATCCTCGCCGCCATGGCGCCGGACGGCCGGATGGTGACCTTCACCTACTGGCACGCCCAACCGCTTCCGGCCGCCAAGCGCTTCAAGCGGTTCCTGGAGGACCACTTCCGCACCGTGGAGCGCAGCCCGGTGGCCTGGAAGAACCTGCCGCCGGCGTTCGTGTTCGTCTGCGACCGCTGAGGCTCAGAACGGCCAGGCGGTGAAGCGCTCCAGCCGGTGGAAGTCCGGCTGGGGTCCGGGGACGGGGGTCATGGCGAGGTAGCGCCGGCGCTCGCCCTCGCCGTGGATGGCGTAGACGTTGAAGCGGTTCGGGCGGGACGGGAGCCACTGCCAGGGCACGAAGGCCTCGCCGCACCAGCGCGTCCCGAGGAGCGTCGCGCGGTAGTCGAGCTCCTCGCGGGTGCGGATCCGCTGGCGCACCCCGAGCAGGTCCAGGACGAGGTGGTGGCCGTGGGGCGAGAGCTCCACCTCGAGGTACGGCACGGGCTGGCCGGCGGGGGCGAGCCCGGTCACGAACACCTCGACCACCTCGTGGTTCCACAGCCCGTCGGTCGACCCCACCGGCGCGTCGGGCGCCGGATCGCCGTGGTAGGGCGCCTCCACCGTGAGGTGCAGGCCGCCGCGCTGGCGCTCGAGCGTGACGAAGGCCCGCTCCTCGCGCGGGGCGAGCTGGCCGTCCCACGTGAAGCCGACCTCGACGAGCTCGCTCAGCGCTGCCACGACTCGAACCCGAAGCCCGCGGCCAGGATGGCCTCGCCGAGCTCCTTCTGCGCATCGAGGTGCATGGCGGCCTCCCCGGGCTTCGAGGCGGGCGTGGTGCTGGCGCGCACCTGCCGGACGTCCATCGCCTCGGAACGCGCGGGCGGGACGAGGTGCACGGTGGCCTCGATGTCCGTGGCGTAGCCCGCCGAGCCCACGGACTGGCCACGGTTCTCGCGCACCTCGATGACCAGGGCCGCGTGGTCCTCGGGGACCGTCGTGAGCAGCTCGGCGAGCGGGTTCTGGGCGGTGGCGCCGGAGCCGTCGACCGCCGGCATCCACTCGACCGCGAACCCGCTGGCCTTCAGGACCTCGAGCAGCGAGCCCTTCAGCTGCTCCTCGTAGGTCTTCAGGGAGTCCTTGCGACGCAGCCGACGGCCCACCACGCGGACCGCGATCCCGGAGAACCGGAAGCCGTCGAGCACCTTGCGGGCCTCCTCGGAGTGCACGCCGTTCGGGTGCTTGTCGAGGTACTCCCGGTAGCCCGAGGGCTTGTCCTCGTACGTGATCTTCCCCCACCACAGGTCCTGCCTGCGCTGATCGGCGTCGCGGGCGTGCGATCCGTTCGGGTAGCGCACGAGGTAGCGCGCGTACGCCTCGTCGTCGCCGGCGGTCTCGGCCTCCTGCCACGCGAGGGCCTCGACGCGCTGGCGCGCTTCGGCGGCGTGGGGCGACGCGCCGTTCATCGCGAGCCACGACTCGTAGGTGGTGCGGGAGTCCGCCTTCTTCACCTCCTCCCAGCGCGCGTCGTCCCGGCGCTTCCTCGCCTCGTCCACGCGCGGTGAGCTCGGGTGGTGGGAGATGTAGGCCTTCCAGGCCTTCGAGGAGCCCTCCTTCTCGGCCTCCTTCCAGTCCAGGCTCTCGGCGCGCTTCGCGGCCACCTCGCGCTTGGGGTGATCGAACTGGTTGGCGACGGCCCGGTACGCGTCGGCGGTGCCTTCGCGCTTGGCCTTCCGCCAGTCCTTCCCACCTCCGCAGGAGGCGAGCAACACGAGCGACAGCAGGGGGAGCCAGGTATGCATACCCCTTGCTACGCCACGGGCCCCCCCGGGCGCAAGGAGACCGGTGAGCCTGACTGTCCTCGCCCGTGGTGACGACTGGATCGTGATCGACAAGCCCGCCGGGCTCCTCGTCCACAAGAGCGCCCTCGCGCGCGATCGTGACGTCGTGCTCACCCGGCTCCGCGATCAGCTCGGGCAGCACGTGTTCCCCGTGCACCGCCTCGACCGCCCGACCACGGGCTGCCTGGCGTTCGGGCTGGACTCCGAGGGGGCCAGGAAGCTCCAGGAGGCCCTCCAGGCCGGACAGAAGACGTACCTCACGCTCGTCCGGGGGCAGGCGGAGGCCCTGGACGGCCAGGTGATCGACCGGCCCCTGAACGGCGAGGGAGGCGGCGAGCGCAAGGAGGCGCGCACGTCGATCGAGGTGCTGGCGACCTGTCCGGACCCGCGGTGCTCCCTGCTCCTCGCGCGCCCCGAGCACGGCCGCTACCACCAGATCCGACGGCACCTCGCCTTCCGCTCGTTCCCCGTGCTCGGCGACAGCTCCCACGGCGACACCCGGGTGAACCGCGCCTGGCGCGACCTCGGGCTGCCCCGGCTGATCCTGCACTGTGCGCGCCTCGAGCTCCCCCACGTGGACGGGCCCATCGCGGTGCAGGTGCCGCCGCCGCCCGACGTGCTGGCCTTCCTGGTCACCCTGCCCCTCTGGGAGGCCGCCCGCACCGCCGCTCCCGACCTCCTTCCCGGTTAGGAGGGGCTCGTGAAGACCCTCGCCCTCTTCTTCGACACCCTCGACCGGATCCGCTTCCCGTGGTGGCTCTGGCCCGGCTTCCTCGTGGTGATGGCGGTGTTCAGCGTGGGGGCGTCGCTGTTCTTCCGGCCCATGGGGGCCGAGTGGGTCGCGTGGCCCGGGGGCGGCCAGCTCGGCGACACGTGCGGGATGATCGTGGTCACCGGCATGCCCTGCCCGCAGTGCGGGATGACGCGCTCGTGGGTGCACGGGATCCGGGGCGACCTGCTGCAGGCGTTCTGGTTCAGCCCTTCCGGCCTGGCGCTGCTCGGGTGGATCATCGGCGGCGGGGTGGTCGGTGCCGTCCGTCTCGTCACGCGTGACCCCGAGCGCCTGTCGCCCCCCGACTGGATGCTGTTCGGCTGGGTCGCGTTCTGGCTCGTGCCGCTCTACCTCGTCGGGTACCTGCTCCGGCTCGGTGGGATCAACCCCCTGCCATGATCGAATGGAGTGACACCTCGGGCGTCCGATGGTGTCCAGGAGGCGGAGGGACCCGATGCGTAGCCTCGTACTCGGCATGATGGCGCTCGGCGCGACACCGGCGATGGCCCAGTCCTACGGGGGTGGCGGCATCGTCGTGCAGCAGAGCGCGCTCGACTGGCAGGTGCCCGATCAGCGCACGGTCAACGCGATCGGATGCATCGGCGGCATGGGCTACGGCGTCACCGACGGCAAGCGGAAGGGCGGCGAAGGCCACTACTGCAGCGGCCCCTACGCGATGATGGCGATGGGCGGCGTGCACTTCGGCCTGCAGGGCAAGCGCGCCGGCTCGTGGCTGATGGCCTACAACACGGTCGGGGCGGGCTGGGTCGGTGTCCAGGGCCCCAGCTCCGGGCGGTTCGATGGTGTGTTCGCGTACACCCGGCCGTCCGTGGGCGGCGGTCTCGCGGTGTCGCCCTGGGCGGCGCTCGAGGGCAGCGCGTTCCTCACGCTGCCCGTGAACATCGTCGGCGTGGTGGGCCGCGACATGGACGCCAAGGTGTTCTTCCCGCACGTCGGCGTGCAGGCGACCCTCCTGTTCGGTGACTTCACGCGGAAGCGGCCCGTACAGGAGAACCCCATGCCGGTCGACGAGGACGCCCCGCTCGCGATCCCCGGTGGGCGCCCGCCTCCGCCCCGCGAGGGTCCACGCACGGCCCCGAAGCCCGCACCCGCGCCCCAGCCGTCCGGTCCGCTGCGCCCGGGTGACCTGCCGCCCGCGGACGGCGGCGACGAGGAGCCCGAGGAGGGCCCGCTCGCCATCCCCGGCTGATCAGTCCAGCCGGACCCGCACGCCCGCCGTGGGCTCGATGTGCGGACGTCCCTCGAGGGCGTCCTGGGCCACGGCACCCCCGAAGAGGGTCCACCGTCCGTCCGGCGACACCTCCACCGTCGAGGACAGCCAGGACCCGAGGCTCCACGGCGTCCCCGTGAGCTCGCCGCCTCCGGTGGTGGTGAGCCGGGCGCCGACGCCCACCCGGAGGTCGAGCCCCCCGCCGGCGCCCAGCTCGAGCCGCAGTGGCGCCAGGTGCACCCCGAGCGTGCCCCCGCCGGTCCACTTCAGCCCCTCGGCCACCGGGACTCCCGCCACCACCCGGCCCTCCACGGCCACGCGGTGGGCGATGTCGAACCGCGCACCGAAGCCGGGCTTGTAGCCCATCAGGTCCAGACCCACGTGCACGCCCGTGTCCACGTGCGTACGACCGTCCACGGTCGTGACGTCGTAGGCACCCGAGACGAGCGGGGTGTTGGCGAGGGCGGCCTGGAGGAGCGAGAGCAACATGTGACCTCCCCTCTACGTGCGCCCCGCGGGGCTATTGCAAACCCCGATGCTCAGAGATCGCGCGCGCGCTCGCGGAGCCAGGCGGCGAAGGGCGCGCCCACCTCCGGGTGCTCGAGGGCGAGATCCACCACGGTCTGCAGGTAGTCGAGGGGCTGACCGGTGTCGCGACGGACGCTCCGTACGACCGCCGCCACCACCTCGCCCCGCTCGCCGAGGGCTCCGATCGCGTCCGCCGGGAAGAACTCACCCTCCCCGTGCGCCTCGAGCCCGCGCGCGAGCTCCGCGAAGATCGCCGGCGTGTAGAGGTAGCGCCCGTAGGACACCAGCCGGCTCGGCTCTTCGCCGGGGGCGGGCTTCTCGACGATGCGCCGCACGCCGAGGGCCCCGTCCGCCCGCTCGACCGTCTCCAGGACGCCGTAGCGGGAGACGTCCCCGTCGATCTCGGCGGCCGCGAGCACCGAGCAGCCCGTGCGCTCGTGCAGGGCGACGAGCTCGGCCGTGCAGTTGCCGCCGGTGAACAGGTCGTCCGGGAAGGCGACCACGACGGGGTCTTCTCCAGCGAAGGTGCGTGCGAGCAGCAGGGCGTGGCCGGTGCCGCGCATCTCCTGCTGACGGACGACCTGCACCCGGACGTCCGGGGGTGCGATGCGCTCGAGCATCGCGGGCTTGTGCGCGAGGGCCGCCTCCAGCTCGGGGTCGCGGTCGAACCAGTCCTCGATGGCGCGCTTGCGGCGCGAGGAGATCACCAGGATGTCCCGCACGCCGGCGTCCACCATCTCCTGCACGATCCAGTCGAGGGCCGGACGGTCGACGATGGGCAGGAGCTCCTTGGGCACCACGCGGGTCACGGGGAGGAACCGCGAGCCGTAGCCCGCCGCGACGATCACGCCCTTCACGTCAGCCCCCGGTGCCCGAGAAGCGGTCCTGGTCGTCGCGGAAGAGGAAGTTGAAGGTCGTCAGCGACCCGTACGCCCGCGAGATCAGCGCCTGCAGCTCGGCCTTCTCGGCGGAGGTGAGGCCGCCGTGGTTGTTGATCTTCTGCTCGAGCACCCGCAGCTTCTCCCGCACCGCCGTGGTCTTGCGGAAGAACTGGAAGCCCGGGATCTCCTTGAAGACCTTGCCCTCGCTGTCCTCGAAGAGCACGCGCCCCTCGGTCATCCGGCGCGTGAGGCGGACGTCACCCCCACCCGCCTCGTCCGCGAGGGCCTGACGCACCGCGTCGCTCACCAGCTCGTACAGCTCGTCCGCTTCCATCTGCGACCTCCCGACCATCGGTCGGAATCGGCTCTATGGTGGTCAGGCGACCGCGTCGAAGCCGACGGCCTGCCGGAGGTGCTCACGGAAGCGCGGGAGGATCCGGGCCTCGATCTGCCGGGCACGCTCGCGGCTCACGCCGAAGCGGCGACCGAGGTCGGCCAGCGACGTGGGCTCGTCGGACGCGATGCGCTCGAAGAACAGCACCTGGTCGCGCTCCTTGTCGAGCGTGTCCGCGAAGGACACCACCGCGTCGGCGACGCGGCTCGCGAGCTGGCGGCTGACGGCCTGCTCCTCGGGGTCCGCCAGCGGGGCCGCCAGGCGGTCGGACAGCGCACGGCCGCCCTCCTCCTCCGGGGCGTCGAGGACGGACTCGCCGTAGGCCATGGCGTCGCGGATCCGGCGGACCTGGTCGGGCTGGATCTCCAGGGCACCCGCCAGCGCCTCGTCGTCCACCACCTCGCCGCGGGCCTCGCGCCGCTCGACCTCGGAGAGCAGCGCGGCCACCCGGCGTCGCGTGGGGCGACCGGGCTGCACGAGCCGGCTGTGGGTGGAGAGGAACGCCAGCATGCGCGCGCGGGCCCAGTAGCGGCTGTAGGCCGAGAACGGCACGCCGCGGTCGGGCTCGAAGCGGTGCAGGGCGTCCAGCAGGCCGGCGTTGCCCTCCTGGATCAGGTCGAAGGCGGAGTCCGCCCGCACCCGGAGGCGCATCGCCACCTGCAGCACGACGTAGAGGTGTGCGGCGACGAGCTGCTCGCCCGCGTGGGCGTCACCGGCGCGGAAGGCGCGGGCCAGCTCGGCGGCCCGGTGGTCGGTGATCCTCGGGATGTCACGGACGAACGACAGCCAGCGTCGGGTGTCGGGATCTGCCTGGAGCGCGGTGGACGCGCGGCGAACGAGGGCGTTTCGCATCGTGGGACCTCCGTGTGTGCTCGGGTGGGTCCCCCTCTTCGCACGTTCTCCGCGCGCGTCAAGGATCCCGGAGCGGGCAGAGCGCGTCGAGCTCCGCCACGCGCTCGGCGACGTGGTCCCGCTCGGCGGCGGTGTAGTGGGCGAGCCCGCGGTGCAGCTCCGGGGCGAGCAGCCAGTGGCTGGAGAACGTGGTGGTCGGCCGGAAGCCGCGCTTGTACTTGTGGCCTCCGCCATGCCCGGGCTCGAAGACCTTCAGCCCGTGCTCGATGCAGTACTCGATGGCCTGGTAGTAGCAGACCTCGAAGTGCAGGAACCTGTGCTCCTCGGTGCAGCCCCAGTGGCGCCCGTACAGGCGGTCGCCCTTGATCACGTTGAAGGCGCCGGCCACGGGCACGTCGCCGTCGTAGGCCACGACGGCGTGCAGCCGGTCGCCCCACACGCGGCCGAGGTGCACGAAGAAGTCCTCGCTCATGTAGACGCGGCCCCAGGGGCCGAACTGGCTGCAGGTGCTCCGATAGAACGCGTGGAGCGCGCGCAGCACGGCCTCGGACGGGCGGGTGCCCGCCTCGATGCGAAGAGCGTTGGCCTCGCGTCGCTCACGGCGGATCTTGTTGCGCGTCTTGCTCTTGAAGCGCTCGAGGAAGTCGTCGAACGTGCGGTAGCCCTCGTTGTGCCACCAGAACTGGAACTGGGTGCGAGGGAAGCCGCCCATGCCCTCGAGGGCACCAGCCTCCGCCTCGGAGTCGAACAGCACGTGGATGCCGTGGCAGTCCTCCCTGGCCGCCGCGTGCAGGCCCTGGACGAGCGCGGCCCGGTAGCGGGGGACGTCCAGGCCCGCGCGCACGACGAGCTTCTCGCTGGTGACGGGCGAGAAGGGCGCTGTGACCACGAGCTTCGGGTAGTAGTCGTAGCCGGCGCGGTGGGCGGCGTCGGCCCACGCGTGGTCGTAGACGAACTCGCCCATGGAGTGGAGCTTCACCCAGGCGGGCGCGAGCGCGACGAGCTCGCCGTCCTCCCAGACCGTGACCGGCCGCGCGACCCAGCCCGTGCGCTCAACGGCGCACCCGAACGTCTCGAGCCCGGCCAGGAACGTGTGCTCGAGGAACGGGCTCCCCTCGCCCACGACCGCGTCCCAGGCCTCCGCCGGCACCGCCGTGTAGCTCCCGTAGACGCGGATCTCCGTCATCGACCCTCCGGAGACCCCTTAGCATCGCCGAGAGCAGGGCCCGCCCCCACCGCGGAGAATGCCCCAACACATTCGAATCAGGTGTCGGGCGGGCCCTGCCAGGACGTCAGAGGTGGAGGGAGGCGGCGAAGGCCTCTCGCGCTCCGGGGTCGCTGAACGAGAGCTGGACGGCCTCGCCATCGTCGTCGTGCTCGGGGCCCCCGGCCAGGAACAGGTCCAGCTCACCGCGGGATTCGACGGTGTGGAGCTGCTGGCGGTCGAGGGTCGCGATGGCGGGGAAGGAGAAGACCCAGAGCATCTTCATGCTGCCTACGACGAGCACCCGCTGGTCGCTGACGGCCACGACACCTGGGCGGCCCCACACGTCCACGCCGTCGACGCGCTGGACCACCTCGGTCGGTCGGAGCTCGTCGCGCGCGATGTCGGCCTGCCGCGGCGCCAGCCCCCGGAGGGGCGGGAACCTGGACACCAGCTCTTCGAACACGTCCCGACCGACCATGACGCGACCTCCGCACACCCTGTCGCGTGTCGCGGGAGGGCCGGCCGCCGCTTGTTACCGTGCGTTACGCTGACCCGGGGCCACCCGTCGTCCGGATGCCCCATTGCCTCGTGAGGGCACCGTCGAAGGTGCCGACCGGGTTCGCGTCGTCGAACACGGCCTTCCAGCGGCGGGCGGCGTCTCCCCAGCGCTCCTCGACCTCGGTCCAGGTCATCGTGTTGTAGAGACCCTGGTGGGGACGCGCGCCGATCGGCGTGTCGCAGAGCACCGCCGTGAGCCGGGACAGCGTCGCGAGGCGGCCCCGTTCGTAGGCCGCGTAGAGCGACAGCTTGCGGCGATTGCGGTCGCCGCGGACGGCGGGCAGATCTCGCGCGGGGAGCCAGGAAGCCGCGCCGCCCGGGCTCTTCGCGTCGACCGCCTTCAGCTCGCCCAGGAGCGCGTCCACCAGGGCCGCCGGCACCGGCTCCTCCGGCCGAAGGCCCGCGTGCCGCTTGCGGGGCGCCCAGAGCGCCTCCACGCCCGGACGTCCCAGGAAGCCGATCTCGATGGTCGTCCACACGGGTACGTCCCCCGTGGACCCCGTGCGGTGGGTGCCCGCCAGGAGCGCGCCCTCCCCGGTCACGAAGCGCACGGCTGGACCGTTGAACATCGGGGTTCGCTCCTCGAGCAGGGCGATCAGCTCGGCGTCCGTGCCCTGCCAGCGGCCCCGCGCGTCGGAGCGCTGGCCGTAGAGGCTGTAGGTCTTCCAGGTGTCCTCGAAGATCGCCCAGAGGGCATCCTGGAGGTGCGGCCAGGGCACCGCCCACTCGCTGCCGGTGCCGACGTACTTCAGGTTCAGGAGCAGCACGCCGGGCAACCAGTCGATGTAGCTGTCGAGGCTCGAGCACTGGATCATCGAGTCCGCGCCCTTCGGCATGCAGTGCACGGGGTCGTCGATCAGGTCGCCGATCTTGTCGCCGATCAGGCCGGCCGCCTCGGGCTTGGAGCCGATCTCGATCGAGAGCGGGAGGTCGCCGCGCGGGCCGGCCGCGTCGCTGGGTGTGCGACGGATGTACTGCCCGCGGAACACGGTGAAGTCACGGGAAGCGGGAAGCGGCACGATGGCGTCCCAGCGCTTGGGCTCCGGACTCGAGCGCGTGTCCCGGGGGAACGGGTCCACGATCATCTCGAGGCGCAGCCCGGGCGTCGCGTACTCGGCCGTCGCGCGGGCCAGCATGCGGTCGAGACGGTCGGGGATTCGGCTCTCCTCCATGAGGGGCACGCGGTCGATGATGTCGAGGGTCACGCTGTACACGAGCCCCAGGCAGCCGAGCCCGACGATGTGGGCGAAGAACGTGTCGTCGTCGTACACCGCGTGGATGGGGATCCCGCCTGCCCCGGTCCACGTGCCGCCCTTCGGGTTGGCGTAGCAGGGCAGCTGGTCGCCCTTCGCCTTCCCGCTGCGCTGTACGAGCTCCACCCGCGGCACGGGTGTGGGTCCGCTCGCGTCCACGCGGACGACCACGATGGCACGGACGAGACCGGCCAGCGACGGGAACGGCCCGGTGCCGTGGGTACCCGTCGAGATGGCGCCCATGATGGACTGGAAGTCGCCGGACCCGTGGTTGATCAGCGTGCGCGGGGGGGACATCGACGTGAGCGTGCGGAGCACGGAGCGTGCGGGCGTGCCCGCCTGCACGCGCGCGATCGTCTTCGGGTCGACGCCCTTCACGCGCCGCAGACCCAGGATGTCCCGACCGGCGGCGGTGTAGACCCGCGACAGGTTCTCCGTGGACACCGCGATGGCCCCGACGGGATCGGTCGCCGTGGACAGCCCCCTCGCCGCACCGACCACGCGCAGCTCGCGCTTCGTGTCGATGGCCTCCTGCACGAGGGCCACGAGCTCCTGGAGGTCGGATGGGGTGCGCCGATCGGGGAGCGAGAAGCGCGTGTCGAGGGTCGTCTCGATCTCGGCGGGGCGGCTCTTCGGCTTCGAGATACGCGTCTCGCGTGGTGCGAGCGGCTCTGTGGCGTACGTGGTCATCTCCCCTCCCCGGTGGATCGGCGCACTCTGGCACACGCAGGCCCGCGGGGGTACACCGCGCACGATGCCCCACGCGCCCACCCCGACCGTCGAGCTCCCCTCCCCCGCGTCCCTGGCGGACGCGCAGCGGTACATCGAGGCCCTCGAGGAGAAGATGGGGTGGACCCAGGTGGACCTCGTCCACAACTGCTTCCTGATGGGCGAGGAGGTGGGCGAGCTCTTCAAGGCCGTGCGTCGCGTGGAGGGCCTGTTCGTCGAGGGGGACGTCCCGGACGACCGGCGCACCGAGGTCGCCCACGAGATCGTGGACGTGCTGAACTACCTGCTCGCGATCGCGAACCGCCTGGACATCGACGTCGAGGCCGCCTTCCGCGAGAAGAACGCGCTGAACCAGACGCGCACCTGGAGGTCCGATGGTTGAGCGTGTGTTGCTCGTGGCGCTGGTGGTGCTCGGAGGCTGCAAGCCGGCTCCCACGCCCGTGCCGTTCCGCGTGTGGTCGCCCGACTTCGAGCCGTCGGCGGGGCATCCGCGCGAGGACGCCTGCGAGAGCTGGCTGCCCCAGGAGCACGAGTGCTTCGGCAGCAACCCGGAGATCGCGTGGGAGGGGGTGCCGGAGGGCACCGTGAGCCTGGCGCTGATCTTCGACGACCCGGACGCCGGCGGCTTCCCGCATTGGGCGATCTTCAACCTCGACGCCACGCTCACCGGGCTCCCGGCGGGTGTGTCGGGCTCCGAGGTCGAGGGCGAGCTGCCCGGGAGCGCCATCGAGCTCCGCAACGGAGCGGACTTCCGGGGTTACCTCGGGTCCTGCCCTTCGGGCACGAACCTCTACCGCTGGCGTCTGTTCGCGCTGACCGACTGGCTCGAGCCTCCGTTCGCGTCCTTCGAGGACCTGTCGGACGCCGCGGAGGCCGCGCAGATCGAGCGTGTCGACATGTGCCACGTGTACGGCCCCGCCACCATCTAGAGGAGCAGCGATGCACGAGAGTCAGGCACCCTGGCGCAGCCTGCTGGAGAGCATCCAGGCGCACCTCGACCCACGGGTGGAGGTGGTGCGGACGTTCCTCCTGGCTCACCCAGAGGAGCGCGCGTGGGCCCGGGAGCTCGCGGATCGTCGCGGCGAGCCCGTGCCGGCGGCCTCCACGGAGGATCTCTGGCGCCTCTACGCCGTCTCCCGCGTGGCCGACGCGCTGCACTCCTGCCTGGAGGTCGACGCGATGGTCGCGCTCCTGGAGGGGCTCGGCATGGAGCGGCTGCCGGAGCGGCCGTTCCACCCGGTGCACCACGAGATCGTGGAGGTCCTGCCGGGTGACGGTCCGTTCGCGGTCGTCGACCGGCTCACCCCGGGCTTCACGCTGGGCCCGCTGGTGTTCCGGCGCGAGGGGGTCCGCGTGACGGCGGGCCCCGAGCACGCCGACCCTGCCGTGGCGAACGACAGCCCGTTGTTCTGGGCCTGGCAGCGTCCGGAGCGGTCGACGGTGGATCTGTCGTTCGGGTGGGGGTCGAACAGCCAGTGGCGCACGGAGCTCCGCCGGGACCTGGTGCTGGACGGGGTGGTGTACTTCAACGTGGACGGCGGACACGGCGACGTGCGCCTCGTGGAGGACGGGCTGACCCGCGAGCAGGCGGACTCCCTGGTGCGGCACCGCATCGCGCTGCACGTCGCGGTGGACCCCGACGCGATCTGGCCGTGGGACACGGCGGTCGTGGAGCCGCTGACGTAGGTACGCGCGTGGACGGACAGCGGACGGCTCTGGA
>JACKEQ010000120.1 GCA_020632885.1 Alphaproteobacteria bacterium
AGGCATGAGGGGTTGGTTCGGCCTGCTGGCGGTGGCCTGCCTGATCGGCAGCGTGTTGGCGTGGTGCACAAGGCACAACGGGCCACCGACCACGCTCCCTCGAACGAAGGATGCTGCAGATGTGGGCACCGGCCCTTCGCTCGTCGGCAGCGAACGGGGCACCACCCACCCCGGTCACGATGCACCAGCGCACTTGATGCGGGACGCCAGCTCGGGCGCCGCAGACCATGCAAGCGTACCGTTCAAGCTCGAGGTCCAGGACCTGGAGGGCGCGCCCGTCGGTGGAGCGCACGTCGAGCGCCTCCAGCACCGCCCATGGGACGACTCGGGCCCCGATGTCTGGCTCGGCTGGGGAACCACGGACGCCACGGGATCGCTCGAGGTCGCGGACCCGGCGCTCGTGGAGGCGGTTCAGGTCCGTGTGCACGCGGAGGGATACGAGAGCGGACGCGCGCAGCTCCGCCGAGGCGAGACGTCCTCCGTGCGTCTCGGTCCTGGGCGCTCCTTGCGAGGTCTGGTGCTGGAGAGACCGGACGGCCGCCCCTTGGCGGGAGCGATCGTCCGGGCCTACGACCCGGGCACTCGCCCCGCGCACGACATCGAGGTGGGCAGGCCGGCGACGACCGACGCCGAGGGTCGCTTCCGCATCGGAGGCTTGCCACCCGCGCCCAGTCTGCTGCTCGTGGCGTCCCTGGGCGGGCTGAGGCCGGGGCGCGCCTACTTCGAGACGCCGTGGCCCGACGTGGTGACCCTCCACATGGGTGGTCCAGGGCGCGTGGAGGGCCGGATCACGGACGCGCATGGCGAGCCGGCCCCCGGGCACCTGGTCTGGATCTTTCCCGAGCGGATCGTGCCCCACGTCAAGGACCGCCTGCCCACGATGCAGCAACTCACGTCGAACGACGTCTGGGCCATGGGGCGCGACCCCGTACCGAGTGCATCGGACGGCAGCTACGCCTTCGAGGGGGTGGGATTTGAAGAACCGTGGGTCGTGCTCGTATCGCGGGGGCAGCTCCTGCTGATCTCGAGCGATGCCTTCACCCTGCGTCCCGACGATGCGACCCACCGCGAGGACCTGCAGCTGGGCGCGCCGGGCACGCTGCGCGTCCGCGTCGAAGACGCGCGAGGTCAGCCGCTTGAGGGGGTCCAGATCGATCTCTTCTCGACACGTGGCCGCCTCGACATCGAGTACCGGGACGGGCTGCCCTACGAGCAAGGCGCCACGCTGTTCCACGACCTCCCTCCAGGCACGTGGCGCGTGCGAGCCTGGCCGCCCGGTTCCCCCAACATCGAGACCGAGGTCCATCTGCCGCCAGGAGGCGATCTCTCGGTCACCTTGGCGGTGCCAGCCGGCGGCTCGATCCACGGATCCTTGACCTACCCGGATGGCCTCCCCGTCCCTGGCGCGTCCGTTTGGTTCGTGAGCCCCCGCGAGACCGTCATGGGTGCGGCAGACGAGCAAGGCCACTTCGCGCTGGAGGGGCTGCGCGATGAAGTCGGCACGCTGTGGATTCGTGTCGAGCACGGCCCGTACGAGGCCCGCGCCGGGTTCCGTTCCGCCGTGGACATCGAGAACGTACGGCCGGGAACGGAGCCCGTACGCGTCGTGTTGGGACCCCGCGGTCATCTCAGCGGTCGCATCGCGGGCATCGCGGGCGGCGAGCTGCGCCTCGGCATGTACTCGCGAACGACAAACGGCAAGGGGAAGTGGACGACCAGCAAGGACGGCAGCTTCGTGATGTCCATGCCTGAACCCGCCATGCCGGTCCTGCTGCGCGTGGAGGCTCGTGACGGCCGTCTGGCCCTGCACGAGCTGCCCGCGATGGATCCGGCAAGTGACGTCGACATCGGAACGCTGCACTTGCAGCCGAGCTGTGAGCTGTCAGGCGTCGTTCGCGATGCGGGAGGGGAGCCCGTCGCCGACGCTCGAGTGCACCTGACCGAGCGATGGCTTGACATGAAGCGGAACACCGCCGCGGACGGCAGCTATCGCTTTGTGGGACTTCCCCAAGGTCCGGTGTGGGTGCGAATCGACGCCCCAGGACGTCCATCGAGCTTCGACGTGATCGAGGTCGCGGGGACCTCCATGCGACGCGACTTGGTCGTGGAACAGCCCGGCGTGCTTCGTCTGCGGGTCACGGACCCTGTCGGAGGGGCTTGCTCGGGCGGCCAGATCGTCCTGCGTCGCGACGTCGAGAGCCCCGTGGACGCGGACCTCGACAACTACTGGTTCCTGCACGCGTGGCCCGGTGGCGAGTCTGCCCAGTTCCAGTTGGCACCCGGGCCGTGGCGTGTGCGTTACGACCCGCCAAGCCAGCCCGGGGAGCGCCGCGAAACCCACGG
>JACKEQ010000121.1 GCA_020632885.1 Alphaproteobacteria bacterium
AGTTCGGCATCGAGATCACACGGCCGACATCACGGGGCTCCAGGGCTTGGCGGAGGGCTTACGTCTGACCCCCACCCCGAGGTCTGACCCCGCCCGAACCCACTCCACCTCGATCGACCAGGAACCGCCTCCCGGCCACGCGGTCCAACCGTCCCACACCCCGGAGCCCGCCATGTTCCTCCTCCTCGCCGCCTGCCTCCATCCCCACGTCGACCACCGCCCGCCCACCGACCCCGCCCAGGCCGCCTTCCGCGCCGGCCTCGACGCCATCGAGCGCCAGGCATGGCTCGACGCCCACGACCACTTCCAGCGCGCCGCCACCCTCCGCCACACCCCCCACGCCCACTTCAACGCAGCCTGGTCGGCCGAGAAGGCCGGCCGCCCCGACCTCGCCATCCCGCACTACCGCCAGGCCCTCGCCGCCGATCCCGGCTACCGCGCCGCCCTCCTCTCCCTCGCCGACCTCACCGACGCCACCGACCTCCTCCACGCGTGGCGACAGACCCATCCCGACGACCGCGACGCCGGCCTCCTCGGCCTCCGCGACCTCCGCGAGGGCGACGCGTCGACCCTCGCCACCGAGCTCCTCCTCACCCAGCCGGGCGACCCGCGTGTGCTGCTCGCCATGGCCGAGGGGTCTGACCCCGCCCTGACCCACCTCCTCCTCCGCCAGGCCGTCGACCACGGAGCCGACCGCGCGGAGGCCCTCAACCTCACCGGCGTCACCCGCCTCCGCGAAGGCGACCGACAGGCCGCCATCCGCGCATTCCAGGAGGCCCTGGAGCTCGATCCCATGCACCAGGCCGCCAACCTCAACCTCGGGGTCCTCGCGCTCCTCGCAGGCGACCACACGCAGGCCCTCGCCCGCTTCGATGCCGCCGGGGACGTCCCGGACGCCCGCACCGGTCGCGCGCTCGCTCTCACGGCCACCGGACGCCACCGCGAAGCCCGCGATCTCTGGGAGCGCGCCCTCACCGAGGATCCCGCCGACGCCACCGCTATCGGCGGCTCTGGGCGCTCCACAGCAAGACCACACGGGCCATCGAAGCCGACGCGCATCGCCGGCAGGTCGAACGCGAAGCGCGCAAGGCCGAGCAGGCACGGGAGCGCCGGAGCAGGGAGCTCCTGGCCCAGCTCCCGACCCGCCTGGACGCCCTCGAGGCCGCCACGGCATGCATGGAGTCGGAGACGGCGGCCGAAGCCGCCATGCTCGTCGAACAGGGCCGGGCGCTCCTCGAGTTCCAGGACGCCGACCTCGCAGGGGAGCTCGTCGCGCTCCTCGACGCGTGGGCCGCCGAGCCCTGCCCCTGACCCCACAAGCCGCCTCCGGCGGCCTGCTCACATGGTGCCGAGCTCGGGATCCACCGCGAACGTGGGCTCCGTCACCGCGCGGACCTCGTCCACCGACACACCGGGCGCGATCTCCCGGAGGGTCAGGCCCCCCGCGAACGTGAAGACCCCGAGCTCCGTGATCAGCATGTCCACACAACCCGTGCCCGTGAGCGGCAGATCGCAGCGACGCAGGAGCTTGGGCGAGCCGTCCTTCGCACAGTGGTCCATCGTGACCACCACGCGCCGGGCGCCCGCGACGAGGTCCATGGCGCCGCCCATGCCCTTCACCATCTTCCCGGGGATCATCCAGTTCGCCAGATCGCCGGTCTCGCTGACCTGCATCGCGCCGAGGATGGCGAGATCGATGTGCCCCCCGCGGATCATGGCGAACGAGTCCGCCGAGTTGAAGAACGACCCGCCCGTGATGGCGGTGACGGTCTGCTTGCCGGCGTTGATGAGGTCCGGGTCCACCTCGTCGTCCGTCGGGAAGGGCCCGATGCCGAGCAGCCCGTTCTCGCTGTGCAGCACGATGTCCATGCCGTCGGGGACGTGGTTCGCGACCAGGGTGGGGATGCCGATGCCCAGGTTCACGTAGAACCCGTCGCGCAGCTCGCGGGCCGCACGGTTGACGATACGCTGACGACCTTCGCTGAGTGCCATTTCAGCCCTTCCTCGTGGTGCGGTGCTCGATGCGCTTGGAGTACGACGCGCCCTTCACGACGCGCTGGACGAAGATGCCGGGCGTGTGGATCTGGTCGGGGTCGAGCTCCCCCGGCTCCACGAGCTCCTCCACCTCGGCGATGGTCACCCGCCCCGCGGTCGCCATGATGCTGTTGAAGTTCTGGGCGGTCTTCCGGAACACCAGGTTCCCATGGCGGTCGCCCCGCCAGGCCTTCACGAGGCTGAAGTCCGCGACGATGCCGCGCTCCATCACGTACGGCTTTCC
>JACKEQ010000122.1 GCA_020632885.1 Alphaproteobacteria bacterium
GGCAGGCCAGGGCACCGTCTCCGGCGTGCGTCCCTGGACGGCCGAGGCGAGCTCCCGGTAGACCGGCTCGGCCACCGCGGGGTAGTCGTCGTCGTCGCCATCGACGTCGTCGCTGCAGCTGCAGTCGTTGTCGATCCCGTCCGCGACCTCGGCACCCGTCTCCGTCTCCACGCGACAGTTGGGCGAGCCGTCGATGAAGTCCTGACCGCGCGGGAAGATGGACGCGTCGTCCGACACGCAGTCCTCCACGTCGACCACGCCGTCCCCGTCGGAGTCGATGCTGGAGGTGACCGAGTCGACCTCGCCTTCGGTGACGAACGCACAACCGCCGACCGAGAGGGCCAGGAGGACGAGCGGGGACGCAGATCGCATGATGGGACCTCCAACCGCCATTCCTAGCACACGGGGGGCCTTCCTGGCGACCGTCATCCCGAGCGGCGTAGCCAGAGGAAGTGCTCCACGTTCCCCGACTTCGCACCGGCGACCTGGCTGTCCGCGTGCCCCACGAGCGACAGGTCCGCATCGAGCACCGCCCGGACCACCTCGGCGATGGCGGCCTCCCGGACCTCCCCGTCCACGCGTCCCCCCTGCCCCACCGCGTCCGCCGGTGCCTCGAACTGCGGCTTCACGAGGAGCACAGCCTCGCCGCCGGGCGGCAGGAACCGGCACACGGACGGGAGCATCGCCTTCAGCGAGATGAACGACAGATCCCCCACGATCCGGGTCACGGGCTCCGGCAGGCCCGGCAGGGTGCGGGCGTTGGTCCCCTCCAGCACCACGACCCGCGGGTCCACCTCCAGCGATCGGTGGATCAGGCCGCGCCCGACGTCCACCGCGAGCACCCGCGTCGCCCCGCGCTCGAGCAGCACCTGGGTGAACCCGCCGGTGGAGGCGCCGAGATCCGCGCAGACGTGGCCCTCCACGTCCATGGGCAGGTCGTCCAGCGCCCCGAGCAGCTTCAGCGCGCCCCGGCTCACCCAGGATGGACCCGTGGGCGCGCGCTCCACGGGCACGTCGGGCCGCACGCGCGCGTCGGGGTTGGAGGCAGGGAGCCCGTCGACGCGAACGCTGCCCTCTGCGATCAGCACCCGGGCGGCGTCGCGATCGGCCGCGAGGCCCCGACGGACCAGGAGTCGATCGAGGGGCACGGGCTTCGGGCGCGCCAGGTCAGACGTCCCGGTCGGCGATTCGACGCGCGAGCGCCTCCAGCACGGGGCTCTCGAGGGTTCGCGCCGCGTCGACCGCACGCTCGGCGAGCTCGATGGCCCGGGCCCGGGTGGCGTCGACCCCGAGCAGGCGCACGAAGCTGGGGGGACCGTCGTCGTCCTCGGCCTCGTCGGCATCCAGCACGTCGTCTGCGAGCTGGAAGGCCAGCCCGACGTGGTCACCGTACGCCGTGAGGGCGTCGAGCTGCTGGACGGTGGCCCCTGCCGCACGCCCGCCCATGCGGACGGAGGCCCGCAGCAGCGCACCGGTCTTCAGGCGATGGAGACGCTCGAGCACGGCGGGGTCGTGGATCGACGCACCGAGGGTGACGTCCGCGGCCTGACCACCGACCATGCCGAGGTACCCCGCTGCGGTCGCGAGCTCCTCGACGAGATGGATGCGCACGTCGGCGGGGAGAGGTGCGGTGGCGAGCACCCGGAAGGCCTCCGTGAGCAGCGCGTCGCCCGCGAGGACCGCGGTGGCCTCGTCGAAGGCGCGGTGCACGGTGGGACGCCCGCGGCGCTCGTCGTCGTCGTCCATGCAGGGGAGGTCGTCGTGCACCAGGGAGTACGTGTGCACGAGCTCCACGGCGGCCGCCGCCGGCAGCACGGCGTCGGGAGACCCGTCGCGAACGGCCTCGAAGGCGGCGAGCACCAGCAGCGGCCGGATGCGCTTGCCCCCGCCGAACAGCGGGTAGCGGCAGGGGTCGGCGAAGGACGGCGGCCACGCGTCCGTGAACAGCGGGTGCATGTAGCCGTCGAGCAGCGCGAGCCGCGCCGACGTCCACGTCTCGAGCACGCTCATCCCGGGCTGAACAGCACGGTGTAGGTGACCGCGGCCGTGTTCCCCTCGCCGAGGGGCTCCGCCACGACGGGCTTCAGCGCGTCCACGAGGCACGTGTCGAAGGCCGGGGAGGCCGGGACGTCGTTGGACGACACCTTGGGGCTCTTCACCTCACCCGAGGGGTCGACGTACTGCTGGCCGTCCGGGTTGAAGAGCAGCGTCAGGCGCGCCTGGCCGGTGAGCTGGCTGTC
>JACKEQ010000123.1 GCA_020632885.1 Alphaproteobacteria bacterium
TTTATCCCTACGGGCTGTTCGCCCACTTCAACGCGCGCGGCTATGCGCGCCTCGCGGAGGAAGTGCAAGCCGACCTGCGCACTCGGGGCCACCTGAGCGCCGCCCCGAGCCCTTGAGACGCCTGCCGGTACGGCACCAGCGGTCCTAGTCCGTTCGGGTGATTATCTTGAGGCCGCCGCGCTCGGATAGTTCCGGCGATGGGACCCACATCGGGCGCAAGGCGTCTTACCCGCCTGGCGAGAGCGGCAGCCGTCGGTCTCGCCATGGCCTCGACCGTCCATGGCGTCGGATGCGACGATGCCGATGAGCCAACCGCCGAATATTGGCTGACCCTCGTAGAGTCTTCCTCCTCTCAGCCGGTCTCCGAGGCCCTCGGCCGCGTCGTGTTGGCTCAGGGCAGCGACGCCACTGGCGCCAACCTTCGCCTTCGGGTTCAAGGGGGACGAATCGACGGCCTCGAGGACCGCGGCTGCTCGGGGAGCAGCTGTTGCCTGGACGCCCCGCGCTGGCCGCTCAGCTTCCTTGCCCGATGTGAGGACGTCGAGTGCGTGGTCCTGGCCGAGCTTCACACTGCGCCCGGGAGCTCTGAGGACGCATGCAGCGGAAGCCCGCTCACGAGCGCTGTGCCGGTCGTGCTCCGGCGCCCAGCCACGAACAGCCTGGAGGCGCCCGACGCGGGGCTGACCGACGCGAACGTCGACGCCGGCGAGGGAGGTGGTTCATGAGAGCCGCGATCAGTCTCGTGGTGGTCTTGCTGACCCTGGTCCCGTCGTGGGCGGCCCATGCGGAGACCGAGAAGGTCTGCGCAAAGACCAATGACGCCAACCTGTGCACAGGCGACCTACAGAAGGCCCGCTGCGTCGTCGCCGAGGTCCTCTGTGACCTCGAGGCGCGCATGGACGCGGACCTGTTCGACATCTCAGCGGGATTCCCACCGGCGACCAACGACGCGGCGGGCGCGGAAGACACTGTGCAGGTCCACGGCTGGCTCAAGGGTGCAGCCGCAAGGCTGCGCGCGCTCGACGAAGACGTCGTCCGCGCCGGGCAGCTTCGCGGACTGGGCTGCATCCCGAAGTCGAACGAGACGCCGTACGTGTGCCTCGACCAAGAAGGAGGCGAGTGGGTGCACACAGGCTACAAGGGCCTTCTCTACCCGGGCGATCTGGTCCACGCGATGGTCGTGGTCCCCCAGGACGACGACGGCGCGTACGACTTGAGCATGCGCCAGGTCGGCTCTGGCGATGTCTCCCTGCGCACGAGTCCAAAGCCAGCAGCCGATGCCGACTCGAGGGCCGCGCCCGACGCTCCGTCTTCCGCCGGGCTCGCGAAGGGCGTCCTGAAGACTCTCGATACCGCAGCCCGCGCACCAGGCGGTGACATGGCCGTCCTCGAGAGCTTCGTTGGGAAGAGCTCACCGACTCCAACCGATGTCGGCGCCTTCGAGGAGATCCTCGCCAAGATCGACCGCGACCTCCGCCTCAAGGTGGCCGCTGAGGCCAGCCTCGTCGTGAGCACGGACGGTGACCCGCGCTTCGTGCTCGTGAGCTTCCTGCGGACCGCCAACAAGAAGGCGGACGAGAAGGGCGTCGTGCCGCGCGCGACCTCGACGACGCACAAGCTGTTCGTCGACGCGGGCAGGTACTACTTCGACGTGGCGGTGACCGTCGCGTTCGTGCCACCGGGCCAGGGCGTCACCGAGGTCGGTCAGCGCACCCTCCCCGGAACCAACACGGAGGCGGTTCGAGTCGAGGACGGCTGGCGCCAGAAGGTCGGGCTCGGGCTCAACGTCTATCCCTTCGGACGACGGCGGAACCACATCTCCTCCCTCCACGACTGTAGCTCCTTGGCGTGCGTGGGGGAGATGGTGGGCATCCAGGTCGCCACCGACCCGAACCTCACCCAGCTCGACCGCGAGAGCATCCTCCTGGGCCTGCTCATCGAGCCGGTCTCAGGGTTCGCCGTCGCGGGTGGAGTGGGCTGGTTCAAGACCACCCAGCTGGCCGAGCCCTGGCGCGATGGGGCCCTGCTCGGGAGCGACGAAGCACCCGCGACGCGGTCGAAGCGCGTCGCGGCGGGCTACTTCGGTCTCTCGGTCTCGACCGAGATCTTCCAGGCGGCGCGGTCCGTCGCCCGCGGGATCGGTGCCGGAGACGCCGAGGGCGACTGAGCCCACGTCACACCAGGGCGGCC
>JACKEQ010000124.1 GCA_020632885.1 Alphaproteobacteria bacterium
GCCACCGCGAGAACCGCGGCGGGGCGGGGCCAGGGCCACGAGACCGACGCAGACCACGCTGAGCGCCAGACGACCGGCCCAACCCGCATCACCGCCGGGGTTGGTGAGCGCGCTGACGACGCCGAAGGCCGGGAAGGCCACAGCGGCGGTCCCGAGGAGCCCCGTCCACCGGGTCAGCTCGCGGGGGTCGGCGCGGGGGGCATACGAGGGCTCGGGCACGACCTCCTCCGTGGACCCCTTCGGCACCCGGCCGCCGAAGCTGAACCGCCCGTCGACTGTGCGGATTCCACCAGAGGCGCGCGGCCGGAGATGCGATAGACGCGCGGCACTCTCTGCCCAGGAGCACCCCATGGTCCGGCTCTCCATGCTCGCTGCCCTCGCTTCGACGGCCGCCTGTTCCTCCTTCGACGACACCGTGTACTCGTACGCGGACACGCCGCCGGAGTACTACCGCACGGACTCCACGATCAACGGCGCCATCCCCCCGGGCTTCCAGGCGGCGTCCCTCTTCAACAACGCCCCGAGCGACAACCGCGTCACGAACGAGGGCGCGGCGCTCGGCCGGATGCTCTTCTACGACGAGAACCTCAGCCAGAACCGCACGATCGCGTGCGCCTCGTGCCACAAGGCCGAGCACGGATTCGCCGACGACCGGGTCCTCTCCGTCGGGTTCGATGGGGGCGACACCAAGCGCCACTCCATGCGGCTCGCGAACGCGCGGTACTACGAGAACGGCCGCTTCTTCTGGGACCAGCGCGCCGAGACCCTGGAGGATCAGGTGCTGATGCCGTTCCAGGACCCCGTCGAGATGGGCATGACGCTGGACGAGGTCGTGGAGCGCGTCGAGGAGGAGCGCCGCTACGAGGACTACTTCGTGGCCGCGTTCGGTGACGCGAACGTGGACGCCGATCGGATCTCGAAGGCCCTGGCGCAGTTCGTGCGGAGCATGGTGAGCACCACCAGCCGCTACGACGAGGGACGCGCGGCCGTCGACAGCCTCTACGACCCCTTCCCCAACTTCACGCAGATGGAGAACCTCGGGAAGGAGCTGTTCTACGCGCCTCCGCCGCTCGGTGGTGCCGGCTGCGCCCACTGCCACGGCACGGACGCCCAGATCGCCTTCCGCGCCATCAGCAACGGGCTCGACGCGCAGATCACCGACCCCGGCTACGGCGAGGTCACCGGGAACACCCTCGACCAGGGCACCTTCAAGGTCCCGTCCCTCCGGAACGTCGCGGTGGGCGGCCCCTACATGCACGACGGCCGCTTCAGCACGCTCGAGGAGGTCATCGACCACTACAGCGAGGGCGTGCAGTACCACCCCACGCTGTTCCCGTTCCTCCTGGACATCGACGGGAACGCGCGGCCCCTCGGCCTGAGCGACATCCAGAAGCAGCGCCTGGTGGCCTTCCTCGAGACCCTCACCGACGAGGCGATGCTCGCGGACCCGAAGTTCAGCAACCCCTGGTGACCTCCAGGGGCCCCGGGCCTACCCGGGGTCGGGGTCCACCACGAAGGACGCGAGCAACGGCGCGAGGGCGGGGTCCTCCACGAGCCCACGCAGATCGACCGAGTCGCCCTTGCCGCCCCTGTACACCTCCAGCGAGACGCCGTTCTCCACGGGTTCCTTGCTGGCGGAGCGCAGATCGAGGGCCGGCAGCAGCAGGACGACGTGGTCGGTGCGCGCGAAGCCCTCACCGGTGATGAACGTGTGGCCGTTCAGCTTCGACAACCCCACCTCGACCACCGCCCGCGATCCGAAGGCGAACCCGGGATCGTCCCCGTGGAGGGATGCGACGTAGCCAGGCAGCCCGGTGTCCGCGGACACGTCCCGGTACGGCCGGATCACGGCACCCAGAGGTCCACCCGGGGGACCCGAGAAGGACAGCTCGGCCTCGCCCGCGTTGGCGACGAGCACGGCGGGCGCCACGACCGAGCCCGCCCAGGTGCGGTCACCGAAGGTGTGTCGCTCGAACCGACCCTCCCAGACCACGGTCGGGTCCGCGAGCAGCAGGTCGTGCTCGGCGGCGTCCCACCGCAGCATCGCCAGGAAC
>JACKEQ010000125.1 GCA_020632885.1 Alphaproteobacteria bacterium
CACGCCCTGGCTCGAAGCCTACTTGTCTCCCCGCCATTCGCTGGCCAGGACGTGTTGACCGTCAAACGGAACGGCGACGTGACCCTGCGCGCGCGGGCCGTCGCGATGGGGCTTGGGGTCGTCTCGGCGTTCGGCGTGCTCGGTGGGATCGCGTCGTGGCCCGGCGGGTTGGCGGTCGTGGCCGTGGTGTTCGGGTGCATCGGGCTGCTGGTGGCGTTCCAGGACCTGCGCCGGTTCGCGCGGGGACCGCTGAAGGGTCGGGATCGCATCGCGCAGCACCTGGTGAGCAGCGGTGCTGCGCTCATCGCGACGACGACCGCCATGCTCGTCACCGTGGGGCGCTGGCTCCCCGACGCCATCCCGGGCTTCGTGTGGTGGCTCCTGCCCACGGTGCTCGTGACGCGGGGCTTTGTGCCACAAGTCGCTCATAGGCGGTGATTTTGGTACATCGACCGCCGTGGCCTGTCTCAGTCCCTCGGGCTCACGGTGATCGTGGACAGCCCGCCATCACTCGTGGTGTAGAACCGGACGTTGGCCGGGCCTGCCGACACGCCCTTCTCACCCATTGCTCCCAACTGGCCCGCCCGGATCAGCGCGTCTTGCTCCGTGTGAAGAGCCTCCCACGTTGAGTCGCACTCGACGGTGGACCCCTGCACGTACAACTCCCCGATGAAGCCGGAGCGGGGAGTCGCCTCCATGGAGGGCTTGCAGATGATGTCGATGGCCGAGCCGCCCTTCTCCTGTCTCAATCTGAGCCCCACGGCGTCGAACAGCCAGAGGCTCCCCAACACGTCGTTGTGCTCCTCCCGTGGTGTTCCTGCTGATGCCCTCAGCGCGTTGGCCACCGATGCTGCTGGTGCCCGCAGGTCTATCGTCGCCCTTCCGGCCGTGAGCCCGCTCGACGTGAGTACCAAGTCCGCCGTAGAGGGAGGCGGTGGAACAGGTGTTCGAGGATACGGGCGAGCACGATCCCATGCAGGGGCGTTGCTCGCCGTGCTGCCGCCGCCGTCAAGCTCGAACGGCGAGCATTCCACCTTACGAGACCCGTTGACCCGACACGCCCGAAAGCCGGGCAGCGAGCCTTTCTCGCCAAGAAGGTTGTAGGCTACCTCGACCGACGAGCCACGGAAGTTCCGGCACTCTTGGAAGTCCAAGGCATAGCCGAGGCCACGATTCAAGGCGTTCCCGTCTGGGAAGCCTGTCTCCTGCCGGGCCAATCCGCACATCTCCTGCTCGGGAAGACCCGACCCAAGGCCGGCGCAAGCCAAAGAGACGACAGCAACCAGAAGCACAATGCCCGTGGGACTCATCCAGCGGCCGTCCCGAGACTTCGACCTGATGGCCATGTCCGCCCTCCCGGTCAGAAAAGCCCGAGGATTCGAGCGAGTGCCCGACAAGCCGACCCGTGTTCGGTGCCACCCGCAACGGCACGCCGGATGTGATCGTAGGTGATCACCCGCTCCTCGCCGGTGCGGGACTGCTCGGAGAAGACCGTGATGGAGGTCACTCCTACATGGCGAACTTCGTTGAGGACGCGGTTGTCCAGGGTTCGGAATGAGGCCAACGGTTCTAGCCGTCTGCGGATTTCATGGTCGTCCATCTCGCTCCCTCCGGCACGAGTGTTTAGCACCTGTGGCTCGTCAGAGGAACGCCTCGGTCGGTGATCATCCGATGGCACTTGGTGGGTAGGGTGTCGCTGGGAGGCCGGGGTGATCACGAACCTGACCGATCACCCGAGCACTGGAGCGTTCACGAGGGGCAGGGGGCTGGATCCGCCACCGAGGTCGTGGGAGAGTTTCGGCTCCTCGACGGAGGCGGTGGGCGTATGCCTCCAACAGGCAACGAGACCAAGGCCACCCGTGTACCCTGCGGATCCGTGGATTTCCAGGAGGCGGTGGCTGCGGTGAAAGCTGCCTTGGAGGAGGATCACCTGGGCGAGTGACGCCGCTGCTCGTGCGCTGGTCAGGCCAGGTCCAGGGGGGAGCTCGCTTCTCATCACTCGTACAGCCAGCAGTAGGTCACGCAT
>JACKEQ010000126.1 GCA_020632885.1 Alphaproteobacteria bacterium
AGACTGAGCTGGGAGCGACCACGCGCCCCGGAATTGCTCGGGGTCGTGGGGCTGGCGCTCCGGGGGATGGTTAATCGGGTGCTCTGCGAGGTCATGATGTCCGAATTCCCCATCCTCCCCTACGGCCGCCAGTGGGTCGACGACGACGACATCCGCGCTGTCGTCGACGTGCTCCGTGGGGATTGGCTCACCCAGGGGCCTGCGGTCACGCGGTTCGAGGAGGCGCTCCACAGCATCACGGGTGCTCCTCACGTACGCGCCGTGTCCAACGGGACCGCGGCCCTCCACCTGGCCGCCCTCGCTGCCGGTGTGGGACCCGGTGACGTGGGCCTCGTGAGCGCGGTGACCTTCGCGGCATCTGCGAATTGCATCCGATACGCGGGCGGCACGCCATCGCTCGTGGACGTCGACCCCGACACCGGATTGCTCGATCTCGAGGACCTCGCTGTTCGGATGGAGCGTCATGTCGCCGCCGGTGACCGCGTCAGGGCGGTGGTACCCGTCTCGTTCACGGGTGCGGTCCCACGCCTCGACAAGGTCCAGGCGCTCGCGCGCACGGTGGACGCGAGGGTCATCGAGGACGCCGCCCACTCGCTGGGCACCACCTACACCGTGGACGGAACCGTGCATCGCAGCGCATCCTGCGATCACACCGACATGGCGATCCTCTCCTTCCATCCGGTCAAGCACATCACCTCTGGGGAGGGTGGGGCGGTGACGACTGGTGACGGCGGTCTGGCCGAGGCAGTGGCCGACCTGCGCTCCCACGGGATCACCAAGGACGCGGCTCGCCTCCAGACAGAGGAGGGGCCATGGTGGTACGAGCAGCAGTCCCTGGGGTTCAACTACCGGATCTGCGACATCCAGTGTGCGCTGGGGGAGTCGCAGGCGCGGAAGCTGCCGGACTTCGTCGCCCGGCGTCGTGAGATCGCAGCACGCTACGACGCCGGATTCGCCGAGGTGCTCGCGGGTCGGGCCCGTCCGCTGCGGGTGCCGGAGGGCGTGGAGTCGGCCTACCACCTCTACGTGATGCGGGTGGATGCGCGCGATGGTGAGTCGCTGGCGTCGGTGGCGCGGCGCCGTCTGGCCTTGTTCCGTGGGCTCATGGAGCACGGGATCCGTCCTCAGGTCCACTACATCCCGCTCTACCGGCACCCGGACTACCAGAAGTTCGGATTCCGTCGTGAGGACTTCCCCGGAAGCGAGGCGCTCTACGCGAGCTGCATCTCGCTCCCGATGTTCCCCCGCATGGCCGACGCCGACGTGGATCGTGTCGTCGACCTGCTGGACACCCTGCTCCGTTGAAGGCTCCCATGTCGCACACCGTTGCGCTGGTCCAGGCGCGCATGTCCTCCACCCGGCTTCCCGGGAAGGTGCTGCTCGAGATCGCCGGCGTCCCGGCACTCCTTCTCGTGATCGAGCGCGTTCGACGGGCCCGGCACGTCGACGAGGTCGTGGTCCTCACCTCGGACGACCCGAGCGACGACGCTCTGGCGGCCTTCTGTGCCGACCGGGGCGTGCGCTGCCATCGGGGGAGCCTCGATGACGTGCTCGACCGGTACCGCTCTGCAGTGGAGGTCCTCCGGCCCACCACCGTCGTCCGGATCACGGGGGACTGCCCGCTGCTCGATCCCAACGTCTTGGATCTCGTGATCGAGCGCTACCGGCAACACTCTCCCGGTGTGCGCTACGCGACGAACTGCTCGCCGCCGACCTTCCCGGACGGGCTGGACTGTGAGGTCATGGACGCAGAGGCCCTCCTGGAGGCGGCGCGGACCGCGACCCTCCGGTTCGACCGGGAGCACGTCACGCCCTATGTCCGCAAGCACTTCCCCAAGGTCAACTACGGGCTCGTGGACGAGGACTGGT
>JACKEQ010000127.1 GCA_020632885.1 Alphaproteobacteria bacterium
GCCGCCATCGGTCGGTCGCCGGGAGAGTTGAGAGAAGATCGAACAGCGGGTGAGAAATCCTGTACGATCACGGGGTCCCGTCTGGAGGTCCCATGCACGTCACCCGTCTCTTCGCTGCCGCCACCGCCGTCGTCGCCCTCGTGGGGTGCACGACCGCCGAGACGTTCGAGCGCGACGTGCGGGTCGATCCCGACATGGGGTGGGACGAGCCCTACATGCAGCAGAGCAACCTCTCCGGACGCATCGTGGGCGACATGCCGGAGGTCGGGGCGTTCTCGGACGACGGCGGCTATGGCTACGCCTACCAGGACGCCTACTACTTCCAGATGGACCTGCACGTGAAGGGCGACTACGGCTGGGCCATGGTCGGCGTCTACGCGATGATCGACGACAACGGCGAGGTCGTCATGGAGGACGGCAACGTCATCGGCTGCACGGGGCCCGGGGAGTACGAGGCGAACTTCGACGAGCCGGCGGAGCAGGCGGACGTCCAGATCGAGACCTTCGAGCTCGACGGTGTCGAGATGCAGCGCGTCACCGTCGATGCCACCTGGCGCGGCGGGGCCACGGCCTCCGCTGTCGCGGAGTTCCCCGCGGGTCAGTGATCCCCGCGGTCCAGGAGCCGCTGGAGAGCATCGGGCGCGGGGAGGTCGGATCGCCTCGCGTCCCGGACCGCCAGATCGATGGCCGCCGCGAGCCAGAGCACCTCGTCGGTCGGGTGACCTCCCATGGGAACGAGGGCCTCGGCCCCTGTGAGGTCGCGTAGCCGCACGTCCGGTCCGTCCACCTCACAGGTGACCACGCGCGAGAGGTCGAGCCGGATCTCCGATCCCTGGTCGGCGAAGCGCAGCACGAGCCAGCCCTCGCCCAGCCGGACCTGGTAGTGGTCGAGCTCCTCCGCGGAGTCGATCACGGAGACCGCGAGCAGCACGAGGATCACGAGCAGCCCGGCCGCCGAGAGGGCCAGCCAGGACGCTACGCCCGCGGTGATGAAGCCCGCGATGCCGACCACGAAGACCGCGAGAGCCAGTGCGGTCACGCCGAGCGAAGCGACCCCGAGCGCCAGCCGGGTGCGAAGGCGCCGCGGTGCACGAGGGCGCACGGCGCAGCGGAGCCCGTGCAGGTCGTAGGTGACCTCCAGGTCGGTGGGCGGGTCCTCCAGCGGCCTCATGCGAGCCCCCGGCGCGCGGCCTGGAGCTCCGTCGGCACCGCGGCCATCGTGCCGGCCCCCGAGCAGCGGTCGTTGATCCGGTCGGCGAGCCACTGCACGGCGTCCTCGCGGTGGAGCACCGGGATCCGCACGCGCTTGTGGCCGTCCTGGAGCGTGAGCACCGGGATCCGCGCCGAAGCGTCGACCCTCGCGACGAGGTCCTCGCTGGGCGGGAACACGTGGGCCTCGTGCTCGGTCGGACGCTCGACCGTGATCCCGCGCGCGCCGACGGTGAGGTGCACGAACGTGCGTCCAGCGTCACGCACGACGAGCGCCGCGAGCAGCCCCCCCGAGAGGGCCACCGCACCGGGACCGAGCGTGACGACCCCGAAGAAGGCCGCCAGCCACCAGGCGAACAGCGGGCTGCTCATCCCGAGCACGATGGGCAGGGCCATCAGGGTGACGAGCATGCCCACGGCGAACACCAGTGACGCCACCGTGGCCGCCGAGGCCCACCGCACACCGCGTCGACCGAAGCTGTGGGCCTCGCGGAACACGAGCGTGAGGCCCTCCACGTGCTCGCGGGCCCGCATGCCGGCAGGGACGGTGTCCATGGGGGGATCCTAGCAGGGCGGCGCGGGAGGCCGCGCGCACCCGTGCACCCGTCAGAC
>JACKEQ010000128.1 GCA_020632885.1 Alphaproteobacteria bacterium
GCTGCCGACCGACGCGCGCTGGCCGAGCTCCTGGAGCGCGAGCTGCGCACGCCGCCGTCCGCCCTGCTGGACGCGCTGCGGGAGGTGCGGGCCGCGCTCGTGACCCGTGGAGGCATGCGGGTCGTCATCACGGGGGGTGCGGTGGTGGAGGCGCTGGAGCCCGATCTCCGCGCGCTCCTGCAGGGTCTGCCCGAAGCCCCCCCGGAGGCCGGGACCTCCGCGCCGGGTGGGGTGTTCCTGCCCGCGCGGGACCTCGACCTCTCCGGGGGGCACGTGGCCTGGCTCGACCCCGAGGTGGCCCAGGGCCACATCCGTGTCCGCGCCGACACGCCCACCTACGAAGACCTCGACGAGGACGGGCTGCGCGACTTCCTCGCCGTCCAGACGCTGGCCGGGGGAGGTGCCAGGTCGCTGTTCATGCAGACCTGGGGCGAGGGGCTCGCGTACGGCAACGGCTCGGTGGCGAGCCCGTCGACGGGCGAGGTGGTCTGGTCGGCCTCGCGCTGCCCGGACGTCGCGCAGACCATCGCCTTCGCCCGCGACCGCGTCCGGCAGACGGGGCTCGTGGCTCAGGACGTCGAGTACGCCGTCGCGAGCGCCTTCACGACCCGCAGCCACCTCGCCCCACAGCAGCGCGGAGCCGAGCGCGCGAGCCGGGAGGTCGACGGCCGCGGCGACCACGTGGTCCGCACGTTCCGCCAGCGCCTGCTGGAGGCCCGTGCGAGCGCCGACCTGAGGTCCGACCTCGAGGCCCGCCGTGAAGCCGCCTATGCGCGTGTGTTCCCCGCCGCCTGGGCCTCCATCGGTGGCCGGCCGGCCGGCGGGTGGTCGATGGTCACCGGCAACGCGCGCCAGCTCGCGAGCTGGGACGCCCACCTGGAGGCCGCGGGTCAACAACCGTCCGTCCGTCTGTTCCCGCGCGACTTCTGGCGCACGCCCTGATCCTGGAGACCCCATGTTCCTGCTCGCCAGCCTCGCCCTCGCCGCCGACGACCAGCCCTGGATGGAGCGCGCGTTCGTCATCGCCGCCAGCGAGAAGGACTACGCCACCGCCCTCGCGAAGGCCGCCAGCCTCGCGGACTCCACGGGCATCCGCCTCGATCTGCGCGGAGTGGGCTACGACCCCGCCACCAAGGCGTCCTTCGGGGGTCTGACCCTCGCGCCGGAGGGCTGCCGGGACAATGGGTTCGAGTACCCCTGCTACGTCCCGCGGGGCCGCTGGGACGGCGGGACCTACCTCTCCGTCGAGCACACCTCGTCCATCGAGGGGTTCACACAGGGCCTCTACGTCGTCATCGCGGCCTCCGGCACCCGGGAGGAGGTGACGGAGCCCCTGGCCGTCGTGAAGAAGGCCGTCCCCGACGCCTATGTGAAGAGCGCCAGGGTCTACATCGGCTGCATGCACTGACCGTCAGCGGCGGCCGAGCCACCAGAGCGTGCTGTGGGGCTCCAGGGTCCCGCACACCGGGGACATCCTGAGGTAGCCGGGCGCCACGCCGTCACAGTCGTTGTCGACGCCGTTCACGGGGTCGTCGGCTCCAGGATGAACGCTGGGGTCGAGGTCGTTGCAGTCCTCCGGTGGGCACACGCCATCACCGTCGACATCCGGGCAGGGTGGGTCCGTGTCGGCATCGGTGTCGGTGTCGGCATCGGTGTCGCTGTCCGTGTCGGTGTCGGTGTCGGTGTCGACGTCCATATCGGTGTCGCTGTCCGTGTCCGTGTCGGTGTCGACGTCCATGTCGGTGTCGCTGTCCGCGTCGGTGTCCGCGTC
>JACKEQ010000129.1 GCA_020632885.1 Alphaproteobacteria bacterium
GTGGACGGCCGCGGGGACTATGTCGGCGGCGTGATCGCGCAGGGTCTGCGGGCCTCCGAGGAGGCGCTCGTGGCGACGGCGGCGCAGCTCCCGCGGGTCGAGCTCACGTGCCCCACGACGGTCATCGGGCGCAGCACCGTCCACAGCATGCAGTCCGGCCTGATCTACGGGCACGCGGGGATGGTGGACGCGCTGGTCGATCGGTGCCGCGTGGAGCTGGCACCCGAGGCTCGCGTGGTCGCGACGGGCAGCTTCGCGACGCTGCTCGGTCCGGTGTCGACGCGGATCCAGGAGGTGGACCCGTGGCTGACGCTGCACGGCCTGGCCCTGATCGCCGCCCGGAACGGCTGAGCTTCCGAGGGGCGCCGCTCACCAGGTGAGGATGATCGGCAGCGTCACGTCGCCGATCACGCAGTCCGTGCGCGCGTACCGCGAGTCGTCGAGCTGATCCTTGAACGCCAGCACGCTCACCTCGAGGTGCCGGTGGCGGATCGAGCAGGTCAGCTGCAGCCCGTTGTCGGGCTCGAGCGTCACCCGTCCGCTCGGCGCGCCCTTCTCGAGCAGCGCGTCGAAGAACGCCCCACCCATCGACCCTTCCTCGGCCGGGACCGGGATGTCGAGCACGATACCGTCGGCGAAGTCCGCCACGGACTGGGGTTGGCGGTGCGGCCCGCAGGCCGCGAGGAGGACCAGGATGGGGGTGGTGCGTCGCAAGGGCACATCCTACCCGACCCGCGGCTCGATCACGTACCGCTCGCCCTCTCGGAGCGGCTCGATGACGGAGGACTCGGTGTCGAAGTGATCCAGGTAGTGCACGAGCCACATGCGCTGACGGAGATCCTCCGGGAGAGCGGCCAGCTTCTCGTAGGGCGTGTGCGCGCCGAGGTTGGTCTCGTGCACCAGCCGGTCGGCCTCCGCGAGCCACGCGATCAGGCCCTCGTCGTACGCGGTGTCGGCGGACCACCCGAGGGATGCCCCACCGGCCTCGATGCGCAGCGCGAACGTGGGCACGTGGTGGATCGTGCGGCGGCAGGACAGCGCGAACGGGCCGACCTGGACCGGGCGGGACTCGTCGAGCGGCACGATCTCGGCGTAGTCCGACAGGACGTGATCGTGGCCTGCGTGCGTGACGGGGTCGATCAGCCGGCACATCCCCGCTCGCAGGTGCCCGTGCCACAGGTCGTCGAGGACCTCCGGATGGGCGATCAACGTGAGCTTCCGCCGGAGCACGAACCACGAGAAGAACAGCAGGCCCTCGAGCCCCGACACGTGGTCCGCGTGGTTGTGGGTGATGACGACGGCGTCGAGATCACCCACGTCGAGCGAGGCCCCCGCGAGCACCCTCCGGATCGGGTGGGGGCAGTCGATCAGCAGCCGGGATCCCTCGGCCTCGACCGCCGCGCACGTCGACCAGTACCGGGCGGTGAACGCGTCACCCACCCCCAACGACACCAGCTCCATGGTCACCTCCCGGCTCGTCCACCACCGCGGCGGCGAGCGCCGCACCCGCCAGGGTCACCGCCGCGCAGATCGCGAAGTGCGCCTGGTATCCCACGTGATCGGCCAGCACGCCCGAGAGCGCACCCACCGCGCCGCCCGCGAGCGCGTAGGCGGCTGCCTGGACCGCGTAGTCGGTGGCCTGGTGGCCTGGTCGACGGCAGCGGTCCATCATCACCGTGAACACGGCCGCCGTGCCGGTGCTGGCGACGAGGTGCTCGGCGAGCAGTACCCAGGCCGGATCCGCCACCACGAAGGC
>JACKEQ010000013.1 GCA_020632885.1 Alphaproteobacteria bacterium
CATGCGGGTCATGCCCTGGATGCTCGTGGCTCCCGAGCGCGACCTCGACTACCTCGAGGGCTTCTCGGGCTACCGTCCACCGCGCCGTTGACCCCTCCGACGCACCGGGGTCTGCACGAGTGGCGCCTCGGTGAGGTGGACTGCGAGGGTCGCCGCGGTACCGTCCTGCCACGCGAGCACGCACACCGCGTCTCCATTCGTGGCGCCAGCATCGACGGCGAGCCGCAAGCCCCGGCCATCGTGGGTGGACTCGCACGTCACCCCCTGCACGCCCGTCGCCAGGACCTTGGACCCAGGAACGAGCAAGGGACCTTCCGGGAGCGCGAACGCACGGCTGACCATCCATCCCTGAGGACGGGTGTAGGCGAGCTGGAGTCGCTCGTCGAAGCGGACGGGCTGGAGCGCGGGGTCCGCCTCCGGTGCCATCGCGGCCACCGTGACCTGGACGAAGTCACCGCCCAGCTCACAGGTCCCCGAGAAGGGGAATGTAGTGGGATAGCTCGCCGCATCGGCCTCCATGACCGCCCATGCCGTGCCTCCGCGAACGTCGCAGACGATCGACGGATGGGTGGAAGCAACCGGGCCCTCCGGCTGGCCAGGCACCGCGAGCACGGGCCGCCTCATGCCCGTGGCCACCTCGTCAGGTACACCGGGCTCGTGACGCGAGGGTACCCAGAGGTCGACCTCGAAGGTCGCGGCGATGGCCGCTGTGAGGACGAGGAACACCCAACCTCCCCGCGCGAGCTATCCACCCTGCATCCGGGAACACACCCGGAACCACGCAACGCCGCCTGGCGTCACCCGAGGGCCGCGCGGGCGGCTCCCTCCGCAACCGCATCCACCAGCGTGGACTCCGGCAGCTCGATCTTCCCGGCCAGCACGCCCGCGTTGTGGAGCACGGCGAACCCGTGCACCGTCGACCAGGCCGCCACCACCCGCCCCAGCAGCTCGGGATCGTCCGGTGACCGACCCGAAGCCACGGCCACCAGCGCCACCAGCCCGAAGAGCGCGCGGCTCGAGGCCTCGTGCAGCGAAGCGAAGCGCACAGGCTCCTTGAGCTCCGGCAGGAACATCACGCGGAACCACGAGGGCCGCTCCAGCGCGAACCCGATGTAGGCCCGCGCCATGGCGCGCAGGGCGACCTCCGGCTCGGCCGCCACGGACGCCTGGAGGGCCGCGTTCATTCGCTCCCAGCCGTCCAGCGCCACCGCCGCCAGCAGCTCCTGCTTGTCGCGGAAGTGGTGGTAGGGCGCACCCGAGGAGATCCCCAGCTCCCGGGCCACCGCCCGCAGCGACAGCTCGGAGGGCTCGATCGTCAGCAGCATGTCCGCCGTGGCGCGCACCAGGCGGTCACGCAGATCCTCGTGGGTCATCTCCAACCTCGGTTGGCACCTCCGCCTCCTATCCGCTAAGCAGTGCTCAGACGATTTGAGCAGTGCTCAGTGAGCACGCAGGAGGTCGACATGCATGCGTTCGTCACGGGCAGCACGGGGCTGCTGGGGAGCAACCTGGTCCACGAGCTCGTCCAGGCCGGCTGGGAGGTCACCGCCCTCGCGCGCACACCCGAGAAGGCACGCGCGCAGCTCGGCGACCTGCCCGTGCGCGTCGTGGCGGGCGACCTCGAGGACGTGGACGCCTTCGCGGACGCCCTCACCGGGGTCGACGTCGTCTTCCACACGGCCGCCTACTTCCGCGAGTACTACGCGTCCGGAGAGCACGAGGCGCTGCTGCAGCGCCTGAACGTCGACGCCACGGTCAGGCTCGCCCGCAACGCGGCCGAGCGCGGCGTCCGGCGCTTCGTGCACACCTCGTCCTCCGGCACCGTCGCGGCACGCACGGACGGGCGCCCTTCCACCGAGGCCGACGTCCTCGCCCCCGACGCCGTCGAGAACCTCTACTTCCGGAGCAAGGTGCTCTGCGACCTCGCGCTGGCGGAGGTCTCGGGCATCGAGGTGGTCACGGTGCTGCCGGGCTGGATGTTCGGCCCGCGCGACGCGGCCCCCACCAACGCAGGGGGCATCGTGCGCGACCACCTCGCCGGTCGTCTGCCACCCGTGGCCCTGCCGGGACGCACCGCCATCGTGGACGCCCGGGACGTCGCCCGCGCCATGATCCGGATCGCGGAGCACGCCGATCCCGGCGACCGGTTCATCGTCGCGGGTCGGGAGGCCACGCTCGAGGAGGTGCTGAGCGGGCTCGCGGCGGCATCGGGACGCCGGGCGCCCGCGCTCACCCTGCCCTGGCCGATGGCCCTCGCCTTCGCGTGGACGGTGGAGCGCGCATCACCCTGGGTCGGCGCCGAGCCGTTCGTCACGGTGCGGGCCCTCCGCACCCTCAACACCGGAGTGGAGATCTCGAGCGCCCATGCCCAGGAGGCCCTCGGCGTGCGGTTCCGTCCCCTCGCCGAGACCCTCCGGGACACCGTGAGCTGGTTCAGCTCGGGAGCTTGAACACGTCCGGCATGGCGTCGATGCCCACGTCCAGACCCTCGATCCAGTCGAGGAACTTCGCGACCATCTCGGGACCGACCAGCATGGCGCCGTGCTGGGGCGCGATCGTCTGCACGTCCATCTTCCGCACCATGGCCACCCAGGCCCGCACCGCCGCGTTGGACGACATGTAGCGCGTGTGGAAGACCTCCATGTTCGGGATGTGGGCCTCGAAGTCCGTGACCTCGCGATGGTCGAGACCGAGGCTCACCCCCATGTCGCCCGTGTACAGGATGCGGCTCGTGGGGTCGTAGAGGTGGAAGTTCCCCACCGAGTGGAGGAAGTGTGCGGGCACGATGACGAGCTCGCTCCCGCCCAGGTCGAGCTTCATGCCCTCGTCCGGGATGGGCCGGATGCGCTCGTACACGAGCCGGTCGCTGCCGAAGTGCGGCACGAAGCGCCGCCAGAGCGCCGAGAGCCAGGCGTCCGCGTCGGTGGTCATCAGCCAGCCGTTGATGGCGGCGACGATGTCGGGGTCCTGGTGGGAGAGGAAGATCTTCGTGAGCTTCGCCTTGCCCTTGTTCTGCGCGACCGCCTTGAGGACCTTCGGGTAGAGCTTGGTGCCGCCCGGGTCGAGGAGGAGGGCCTCCCCGCCGTGGACGATGAGGTGCTGGTTGGACTGCACGCCCTCGCCGGCATCCTGGTCGGGCAGGAGGATGTTGGCGTGGTCGTCGCTCTGGAACAGGACGGTGGAAGACATCGGGACTCCTCGTTCAGGCGGCACCATCGGACGGCCGTGCGCCGCTTTGAGGCGATTCTACGACCCACCGCCGGGTACCGGACGCGTCCCGGTCGCCACGACCAGCCGCCCGCCGAACGCCGAGGGCGAAGCGCCCGTGACCGTCAGGCGGAAGTCCGGAGCCAGCCCCTCCAGCGGCTCCCAGACGGCACGATCCAGATCCGCCTGCGCGATCCACTCCACCATCCGGGTCTGGAGCGTCCGGGTCTCCGCGTGGGCGTCGAGCAACGCGAAGCGCCCTCCAGGGCGCAGCGCACCCCAGGCGCGCCGCATGGCGGCCTCCCAGCCGTCCGCCGGCAGCGCGGAGAGCACCATGGCCGCGACCACGGCGTCCACGTCGGCCAGATCCTCCGGCCAGGGCCCCGTGAGGTCGACCTGGCGGACCTCCACGTTGCCCCAGCCCGCGCGCGCGATCCGGCGTCGGGCCCGGCCCAGCATGCCCGACGAAGCGTCCAGCCCCACGACCGAGCCCTCCGGACCCACGGCCTGCACGAGCAGATCGAAGTCCTGGCCGGTCCCGCACCCGAGATCCACGACCCGCATGCCGGGCGCGAGCGCGGCGGCCTCGACGAGCTCCGTCCGCCACGGGCGGTAGAGCGCCTCGAGCTGGAGGTCGTAGGTGTAGGCGAACAGGTCGTACCACCGCATGGACGCACCCCGGATTATCGGGTCGTGACCTACCCCGGAACGCGTCTTCGATCCCGTCTGGCAGGAGCAGGAGGACATCGGGCCGCGCAATGAATAGGTAGTGGACAGAGATTGAGGAGGCTTGGGTGCACGCAGTGATCATCGGCGCGGGGATCGGAGGTCTGAGCCTGGGGATCCGCCTGGCCGCGGCCGGCTGGCAGGTCACCGTGGTCGAGGCGCTCGACAAGCCCGGGGGGCGCGCCTACGTCCTCGATAAGGACGGATACACCTTCGACATGGGGCCCACGGTGCTCACCGTCCCCCACTTCATCGAGGAGCTGTTCGCCCTCCAGCCCGGCGACGACGGCCTGGACGCGCCCGACTTCCCTGCTCACGTCCTGCCCACCGGGGAGGACGACGTGCGGATCCGCGAGGGCATCTCCGGGGGCCCGCACACCTCCCGCTACGTCCAGATCCGCCCGATCCTGCCGTTCTACCGGATCTACTTCGACGACGGCACGTACTTCGACTACGACGGCGACCCCGAGAGCACGCGCCGCCAGATCGAGGCCATCGAGCCCGCGGATCTGGAGGGCTACGAGCGCTTCCACCGCGACGCCCGGGCCATCTTCGAGCGCGGCTTCCTGGAGCTCGGCTACACCTACTTCGGCGACCCGTGGACCATGTTCAAGGTGGTGCCCGACCTGCTGAAGCTCGACGCCGTGCGGTCGCTGTTCGGCTTCACGAGCCGGTACTTCAAGAGCGACAAGCTCCGCCAGGTGTTCAGCTTCGAGACCCTCCTGGTGGGCGGGAACCCCCTGCGCGTCCCGGCCATCTACGCCATGATCCACTTCGTCGAGAAGACCTGGGGCATCCACTTCGCGATGGGCGGCACAGGGGCGCTCGTGTCCGCGATGGTCCGCAAGCTCGAGGAGCTCGGCGGCACCCTGCGCACCAGCGCGCCCGTCGAGCGCATCCTGGTCGACGACCGCCGCAAGGCCACAGGCGTGCAGCTCGAGGGCGGCGAGTCGATCGCCTCCGACATCGTCGTGAGCAACGCGGACTACGCGCACACCTACATGAAGCTCCTCGAGCCCCGTCACCGGCGCTGGAACCCCGACTGGAAGGTCCGGGCCATGCGGTACTCCATGAGCCTCGTGGTGATCTACTTCGGCTTCCGCAAGCGCGAGGGCGAGGTGCTCGACCTGCAGCACCACAACATCATCCTCGGGCCCCGCTACGAGGCCCTGCTCACCGATATCTTCGACCGCAAGGTGCTCGCGGACGACTTCAGCCAGTACCTGCACGTCCCCACCCTGACCGACCCGAGCCTCGCGCCCGAGGGCTGTCACGCCTGCTACACGCTCATCCCCGTGCCCCACAACGGCTCCGGGATCGACTGGACCGAGACGGGCCCCCGCTTCGCCGACCGGGTGCTCGAGATGCTCGACGAGGAGGGCTACATCCCCGGCCTGCGCGAGCGGATCACGGTGAAGGAGGTCATCACGCCCGACCACTTCGAGGGCAGGATGCGGAGCTGGCTCGGCAACGCCTTCGGGGTCGAGCCGCGCCTCGAGCACTCGGCCTTCTTCCGTCCCCACAACCGGTCCGAGGACATCACCGACCTCTACCTCGTGGGGGCGTCCGCCCAGCCCGGTGCGGGCACGCCGAGCGTCATGATGTCCGCGAAGATGACCGCCCGCGCCATCGCCGCCGACCATCCGCAGCAGGCCGTGGCCGCCAAGTGACCTACGGGGTTGTCTCCGCGACCGACGCCTTGATCCGCTCCACGATGGCCGTGGCCTCCACCTCGTAGAGCACGCGGCTGTCGGCGTCCGGGGAGGACTCCACGGCCTTCGCGTACGCGAGCAGGGCCCGCGAGCTGTCGCCCTTCCGCTCGAAGGCCCGGGCGAGGTCCGCCCACGCGGCATGCCCGACCACCGAGCCGTCCGGCACCGCCACGTTCTTCCGGAGGAAGCGCCCGTTCTGCTCGTTGGTGTCCTTGTGCAGGTTGAGCGGCGCGTTGTACTCGATGCGCATGTTGTCGTCGGTGTTGAAGGGGTCGCCCGCGGTGGCCGCCACGATGTCGTCGTGGTCCATCTGGAACATCGCCACCATGTCGTTGGGGTCGTTCACCCCCACCTTCGTCAGGAGCTCGTGCACACGGGGCTTCCGGAAGAGCCGGGCCGCGTGGGCCGCATCGGGGACGAGCGGGCTCTCCGAGCCCACCAGCACGAGGTCCGCGTCCTCGATCGTCGCGTAGAGGACCACGTACGGGTACACGCTCGCGAAGGTCGTGAGCAGCGACCGCAGGTCCCCGTCGTCCATCCCGTACATCTGCACCCACTGCGACCACACGCCCCCCGGCTTCAACCGGGTCTTGCCCATCTCCCAGAACTCGCGGGTGAACAGGTTCGAGACCCCCGTGATCCACGGGTTGCTGGGCTCGCTCACGATGACGTCGAAGGACCGCTCGGGGGCCATCAGCAGGTGGTTGCGCCCGTCGTTGCCCACCAGGTGCACGCGCGGGTCGTCCAGGACGTGCCCGTTGAAGTCGCCGAACAGCCGCGCAGCCCGCTCGATGGCGGGCTCCAGCTCCACGATCTCGAAGCGGTCCACGTCGTCCACCGTCGCGATGGCGCCGGCCGTGATGCCCGACGCCAGCCCGATGAGCAGCACGTCGCTGGGGTCCTCGGCGTACTGCATCGCCAGCAGCGCGCAGAGCACCTGGGTCGGCATGTCCGAGGTCGTGGACGCGTCCACCTTGCCGTTGTTCGCGAGCCACATGTTGTCGGACGACTTGTTCCGCGCCACCGTCACCACGGTGGACAGGCCCTCCTCGTAGAACACGAGCTCGTACAGCGAGACCGCGTACCGCTCGATGCCCTCGCGCGTGTGGTCCTCGAACGACGTCACGTAGTGGTACATCCCGCTCGTCATGAGCAGCGGGTCCCAGGGCGGACGCGCGAGGGCGAACAGGCTCACCAAGGCCGCGGAGAGCCCGACCCCACCGGCCCAGACGCGCCCGCCCGCCGGCACCAGCACCACGGTCGCCGCCAGGAGGTTCACCAGCGCCGCCGTGAAGATCGTGGCCTGGATGCCCACGTTCGGCAGCAGCAGGAAGCCCGCCGCGAAGGACCCCAGCACGCCGCCCACCGTGTTGGCCGCATACACCCGGCCCACGGGCCCGCCGAGGTTCTCCTGGTCGCCCACCACGGCCCGCACGGCCATCGGGAACGCCACGCCCATCAGGACCGCCGGGGGCGTCATGACCGCACCCGCCAGGAACAGCGAGGTCACCCACATCATCGAGGGGTCGCTCGCCGCCCCGGTCCAGTCGAAGATCCAGACGTACCAGAAGGGCAGCTCGGGGAACACGTACATCAGCGTGTAGGAGAGCCCCGCCACACCGACCTCTGTGGCCGCCAGGGCCAGGAGCACCCCGCGCGCACCGGCCCGCTTCAGCACCCGGTCCGCGAGCAGGCCCCCGAGCTTCCCGCCCACCGCGATGCCCACCAGGAACGCGAGCAGCATCACGCTGAACCCGTACACGCTCGCCCCCACCATCAGGCCGAGCACGCGCGTCCAGGCCACCTCGTACACGAGGGAGCTGAAGCCCGCGAGGCCCAGCGCGAGGCCCACGGGCAGCAGGAGGGGCGGGAGGCCCTGCTCCAGGTCGTCCTTCACCTCCACCGTCGCGGAGGGGGCGTCGTACCAGGCGTCCAGGCCGACCGCAGCCGTGCCCAGCGCCACGTTCGCCGTCGCCGCGAGCACCGTCGTCGTCCAGAGCCCCATCTCCGGCAACAGGTAGAAGCCCGCGAGCCATGTCCCGGCCACCGCACCCGCCGTGTTCACCGCGTAGAGCGTCCCGATCCGATCGCCGGCCCCGCCGAGCGCCGTCGTCGCGAACCGTGCGAGCAGGGGCAGCGTGGCGCCCATGGCCGCCGTCGGGAGCACGAGCAGGCTCCCGACCACCACGAACTGGATGACGCCGAAGAGCACCGGCCCCGGCTGCAGGGCCTGGAAGGTGGCCAGGTAGATCGGGGTCACCGCGTCCACGAGGTACGGGAACACCAGCGCGTACAGGCCGATCCCCACCTCCAGGAGCCCGTAGACGCGGAGCGGACGCGCGATGTGGTCCGCCCGGCGCGCCATGACCGCCCCGCCGAGGGCCAGACCCAGCATGAAGGCCGACAGCACCGTGGCGATCGCGAACGAGCTCGTCCCGAACACCAGGTGCAGGTCGCGGTTCCAGAGGGTCTGGTAGACGAGCGCGGTCGCCCCCGAGACGAAGAACAGGGCCGTCGTCCCCACCACCGCCTGCTCGCGACGGAGCCGGGCACGCTCCTCGACGGCCCAGGAATCGACCTCCACCGGCACCTCCGGCAGCGCGCATATCCCGTGGGCGCGTGGGGGAGAGCCCGCCAGGAGCCCGTCGTCCGGATCGTCTCCGCGCAGGCGCGCCCGCACACCTCGGCACACCGCACGCCGCGCTGCCAAAGGGAATCGCGGCGCCCGCGTGGGCTCTCCGGGCTCTACAGGAGCTCCCCCGGGACGCCTCGACAGCCGGTGCCGACGGGGTAGTTGCAGGTCCTGGAGGGCCCGTGGACATCGTGCTCCCGGCGTTCTTCGCCGGCCTCGTGGCCGTCGCCGTCACCGTGGCCATCGAGCGGTTCGGGGGTCGTGTCGGGGGCTTCCTGGGCACGCTGCCCACCACCATCGTCCCCGCCTCTCTCGGGATGTTCGCCGACGACCCCGCCGTCTTCCGCGACGCGCTGTCCATCGCACCCGCCGGCATGCTCGTGAACGCCCTGTTCCTGTGGTCCTGGCGCGTCCTCCCCGACCGCCTGCCGGCCACCCTCGACCTCCGCGCGCGGCTCGGGGCCATGGTCGTGCTCACGCTCGGGCTCTGGGCCGTCGGCGCGTCCGCGGTGCTCGGGGTCACGGGCGCCCTCACGCGGTCCGGCGCGGCGCCCGAGGCCATCGGGGTGTTCGCTACGCTCGCCATCGTCGGGATCGGCGCGCTGGCGTGCCGCGCCGGGGTCCCGGCCCCTCGCGGGGCCCGGCGTGTCGGGCCCGTCGCGCTGGTCGCCCGCGGGGTCCTGGCCGGCGGCGCCATCGGTCTCGCCGTCGCCATCGCGAGGTCCGGCCACGGGCTGCTGGCAGGGGTCGCGTCGGTGTTCCCCGCGATCTTCCTCACGAGCATGGTGTCCGTGTGGTGGTCCCAGGGCCGGGCCGTGTCCGCCGGGGCGGTGGGGCCCATGATGCTCGGGAGCGCGTCCGTGGCGGCCTACGCGCTGATCGCCGCGTTCACCCTCCCGGCCCTCGGGCCGGTGCTGGGCGTGCTGTCCGCCTGGATCCTGGCGGTCGGTGGTGTCACCCTGCCGTCCAACGCCTGGGTCGCCAGCCGTTCGGGAGCCGCCGATCAGAGGTAGTTGCCGGAGGTGTCGACGATGTGAGCCCAGTCGTCGCTCAGGACGGAGCAGGCGTTCGCACCCAGGCAGACGACGGTGTCCACGAGCGTCACGACGTCCGAGGCGCGGACGCGGGTCCCGTCCTCGTACCGCATCACGGGCTGCGCGCCGGGCTGCCGTGTGCGGCAGGTGTACTCACGGGTTCCGCTCCAGTGCGTGAGCGGCTCGTTCACGTACACCCGCTCGAGCACCGGCTGGTTCGGGAAGCACGCATGCGTGGCGTCCCGCCAGGTGCCCACCGAGCCCTGGCGGGGTGGGAGCGGCCTGGCCTGAACGGCCCCCGGATGGGCACACCTGTACGTCCGGTAGACCTCGACGAACTGGGCCGTGCTCATGGAGCCGGAGGACATCAGGTCACGCGGGTACGAGTCCGGGCCGAAGGTCGCCTGGCAGTAGGTGAGCGACTGGTGCATCGCGACGGCCTCGGCCTCGTCGAACGTGAGGCCCACCCCGGTGGCGCTCACCACATCGCCGTCGTTGGGGGGCACGTACACCCACGCAGCGTCGACCACGGCGTCCCAGAGCTGCTCGTAGATGGTGCGGTCCTCCACTTCCTCGTCGTCGAGATCGTCCGCTGGACCGTCGACGGCGTCGAAGTCCACCGAGATGCCGCCCCAGGAGGTCTCGCCGGAGGGGGCCGGGCTGGACGCAGGTGGGGTCGGGGTGCCGAGGTCCATGCCGAACCCGGCGCTGGCGGTGGAGAGGGCGAAGAGGATCGAGGTCAGCATGGTGGCTCCTGGTCGCGCCGTCGATGGCGCACACCAGGAGCCGATGCAGGACCCGGACCAGGCCGGTCCAGGCACCCGAGACCCCCGTCCACACGGGCGGAATCTCGACTCGAGGGGCGTTGGCCCCGCCTCGCGACACGGTCACCCAGCATGACGGGTCATGTCGGATGAGGAAGTCGCCCCTCAGTCCGTCCGACGGAGCCAGGCCGCGACGACGGCCATCTGGTGGTTCATCGTCCTGGGGTACGTCGCAGCGAGGATGTGGTCCGCCAGCGCGTCCCGGGTGGCCGCGCTCAGCTCGCGACGGAGGTGCTCGAGCCTGGGAGGCTCCTTCCAGTCGACGACCTTCGCGGTGAGCACGGCGACCAGCCAGCGGATCACAGGCTCCGGCACGGTGACGCCACCCACGGTGTTCCCGACCGGCAGGGGCTCTCCGCGGAGGAACGTCGGCAGCGGGAGCGGCGGAAGGCCATCGACGAACGCCGCAGCCGCCTCCATTCCACCGTGGGGGAGGTGCTCCGCGAGGGCGACCAGCGTCTCGGCGCGCCACGCTGGCCGACGGTCGCGCGCCCAGTGCTCACGAAGGGCGGCCTCGGCCGCGGGCGACCCGATGCGACCCAGCGCCACCAGCGCGAGGCGTCGGATCTCGCTGGCCCACTTCTCATCGGTGAACGAGCGCGGCATGCCCTTGGGCTTCTCGCGGCCCACGCGAGGGTCCATCGATCCGTCCAGGAGCGCCACCAGCCCCTCCACGACGGCATCGGGAAGGCCCGCTGCCCAGTGGATGGTGTCGAGGACGTGCCCCGGCTTCGTCAGGTCCTCGACCACCACCTCGACCATCTCCGGGCGCGACCGGAGCCGTCGGGCGAGGTGGCGGTCCGGTCGGACCCGGAAGCGCTCCAGGAGCCGCTCTTCAGAGCTCGCCGGAGCGAGGGACACGAGGAACCCGTGGTCCGCGTGCCACGCGCCCAGCGCGAGTGCCAGCTCTGTCCAGTCGTGACCCGCGACCGCTGCCCCACGGAACCGCGCGGCCAGCTCGAAGCCCATGGGGCTCCCCTCGTCCAGGAGATTCGCGAGGGTGTCGGGGTCGTCCAAGCACGGAGGGCCCCCGATTCCTGTCGGCTCACTGGGCTCCACGACGGCCTGCACCCGTCGGAACGCGGCGGCGAGGTCGTCGCGAACGCGGGCGGACGGCGGCCGCGGCTCCCCCATCTCCGAAGCGAGGGCGGCGAAGCGCGCCTGCGCCTCACCGTACTCCGACCCGGCATGCAGGTTCGCGCGTTGCCTCGCGTAGGCGGCGAGGGCGGCCCACGTGCGCGCTCGCCCCTTCAGGTACCGACCTTCGGCCGTGTGCACGTAGTCGTCCAACGTCCACGGGCGCGTCATGACACGGTCCTGCTCGGCGGGCGCGGGAAGGCGGGGAGGCTCGTGGAGCCCGTCGGCCAGATCCGATGCACCACACGCTCCGGCGGAGGTCCGCCCGTCCTGCCGCCAGCCGCTCGAGGACGACCTTCCCGTGCGCGAGCACCTCCACCACCACCGTGTCCGTGTTCGTGCTCCCATAGGCGCGCACGAGGAGCTCCATCGGGTCCAGGAGCCCTGCCGGCAGGGCGTCATCGCTCGCGACCACCCTGGACGCACCGGGCAGCTCGACCCCGAACGCCACCCAGGCCCCCTCGGTGCCTGCGATCACCGGCCCGACGAAGACGTCAGCACCGGCGGGGAGGCGGTTCAGCAAGGGGGGGAGACGCCGAACGTGGGCCAGGGGGACAGCGAAGAGACTCCAGGACGCGGACACCAACACCTCCGACGGGCCCCACGCATACCCTCCCGATCTCCAGCGCTCACCACACCCCCGTCGTGTCGATGCGCATCCCGATCATCGGGTGGAGCCGGCTGGAGCAGTCGCCGATCCCGATGCAGACCATCGCGTCCACGACAGCGAGGACGTCCGAGGTGTCGACGGGCGGGGTGACCACCCAGGCCGAATCCCCGTCTGGAGCCCCACCGAGGTCGGGGCTGCAGGCACTCGCGAAGACGGTGAGGGCGAGGAGGACGAGGCGGGTCGGCATGGTGGCTCCTGATCGCGCCGTCGATGGCGCACACCAGGGAGCGGATGCAGGACCGGCGCCAGGGCCCGAATCCCCCGCCCAGACGGGTGAATCTCGACTCGAGGTGCGCTGGGTCCGCCTCGCGTTCGTTCATCAGGCATGATAGGTCATGTCGAGTGACGCCGCACGACCAGGTCCGCCACCACCGGGGCATGGTCCGACCCGTGGGCCGGCAGCTCCCGCACACCGACCACGCCGAGCCCCGGCCCGACCAGCACGTGGTCCAGACGCATCGGCGGCACCGGGAAGACCCCGTTCGGCCACGTGGACGCCGAGGCCCGACCCACCTCCGCGTGCGCGTCCCGCATGCCGGTGGCCAGGAGCCTGCGGTACGACGGATGGTGCCGTGTCGCGTTCAGGTCGCCCGCGACCACGTCGGCGTCCAGCTCCGCGAGCAGCCCCATCTGGGCGTGCCAGAGCGGAGCATATTCGGCGTTGCGGGGTGGGAGCGTGTGCACGCCCAACACCGTGGTCCCGTCGTCCAGCACGGCACGAACGGCGGGCACACCGAGCAGGTCGACCGTCTCGAAGCGCGCCGGCACCCGCGAGAGCACCGCGATGCCGAACGAGCCTTCCTGGGGAATCACGCGACGGTAGGGCCAATCGTCCAGCACGGGCCCTGCCAGGGCTGCTCCCCAGCCGTGCGACACCTCCTGGAGCACGATGACGTCGGGGTCCGCGGCGACCAGCTCCGCGAGGACGTCGTCGTACGCGTCGTTCACCATGAGGACGTTCGCGGTGACCACCCGGAGCGGCTCGCCCTCCGGAGCGATGTGCGGCCCGTGGCCCCGGAGCGCCGGGAGCAGGACGGCCACCGCGAGCAGGGCGGACGGCCAGCCCCGCTGGGGAGCCCGGAGGGCGACCACGACCGCAAGGACGGACGCAGGGACGAAGAGCCAGCCCGAGAGAGCGTGCAGGGCGGCCGAGACGGCCGTGCTGTCGTCCACGAGGTGATGGAGGGCGAGCAGGGCGACGGGAACGGAGAGGAGCAGGGTGTGCATGGCTCCAATCTGCCCCGCTGGCACGCGGCGTCCGTAAGCGCCGGGTAAACGTCAGGGCGCCCGGCCGTCCTCGACCCACGTGCGCCGCACGAAGAGCTGCAGGCGCGCGCCCGACGGCAGGACGTAGGTGCGCGGGACGTAGCGCGTCGCGAACCCCGGCTGGCGCACGAGCTCCCGGTCGCTGCGGAACACCGGGGTCTCCCGTCCACGCGCGCTCCCGAGCTGCACGACGTCCGGGTCGCGCGCGAAGACGTAGGCCCCATCCGCCTTCTCGTGCCCCGCGTTCCCCCTCCCCATCCCGGGCATCTCCCGGTGGGCGATGTGGGCGTCGTTCAGCCCGAGCATGTCGATGGTCCGGAACCCGCTGAAGTACGGCACGCTCCCCGCGGTGTTGGTCGCGAGCAGCGTGTCCGCCGGGAGGTTCTCGCGCATCCACACGCCCACCTCCTCGCCGTTCCGCCCCACGACCCCGCGCTCGATCCGCGGCCGCAGGTCCGGGTGCCGCTCGAACAGGACCATCCCCCCCACCATCGCCACCGCCGCCAGCCCGAGGCCCACCCGCCCGTGGTGCACGGCCCCGACCGCCGCGAGCACCGCCAGCACGGGCACCAGGCCCGCGAAGAACCGGAACGCCGGCATCACGTCGCCGCCCACGAGCACCACGTACGCGGCGTGGGCCACCACCGCGACCCAGAGCACCCCGAGCGCCCGGCGCTCCCGGAGGGCCGGCAGCCCGAGGACCCCGAGCAGCACGAGCGGACCGAGCACCTGCAGAGCGTCGCCCAGATACCCCAGCCCCCGCACGACCTGGGCCTCCGTGCCGCCCACCTTGGCGTAGAACGTGTTCGGCAGGAGCCACCCGTACGCCCACCAGCGCCACGCGAAGTACGGCCCGTAGAGCCCGCCCGCCGCCACGACCGCCCAGGGTGTCCGACGCACGAGCGTCACGGCCGCCACGCACACCGCCACGACCACGACGCTGTCGGGCCGCGCGAGCAGCGCGGTGGCCCCCAGCAGGCCCACGGGTACGACGGGACCGCCCTCGAGGGCCCGCACGCACGCGAGCGCGGTCCCCGTCAGCAGGAGGGCCACGAGCGGCACCTCCATCCCCGGCATCACCCACGCCGCGAACGCACCGCACGTCCCGAGCAGCCCCGCCCCCACCGCGCCCTCGCGCGCGTCCACCGCCCGCACGAGGCGGCTCGCGAACGCCACGAGCCCGAGCGTCGCGAGCGCGAACCCCACGCCGAGCACCTTCGCGAGGGTCCGCGTGTCCGCACCCAGCGCGTTGCCGACGCCGAGCAGGAACACCCAGAGGAACGTGGTGTACCCCTCCACCCACTCGCCCGGGTTGTACACGAGACCCTCGCCGCGAGCGAGGTTCTCGGCGTAGCGGAAGCTGATGTACGCGTCGTCGAGCGTCCAGGGCTGCAGCGCCACCTGGACGGCGATCACGGCCAGGATGCCGACCAGCAGGCCGGCGACGGGCTCACGGGCGACGCGCATCGGCGGACGTTAACGCGCTCCCATGCGAACGACGCGCGTGCACACGGCCGTGGTCCTGTCCGCGCTGGCCGTCGTGGCCGTCGTCGTCCTGCGGTGCGCCTGGGTCAGCGACGACGCGTTCATCACGCTCCGCACCGTGCACAACGCCCTCTCCGGCTACGGCCTCCGGTTCAACCCGGCCGAGCGGGTGCAGGCCTACACGCACCCCCTGTGGATGGCGCTGCTGCTCGTGGCCCACGCGGCCGTGGGGTCTCCGTGGTACGCCGCGGCAGGCCTCGGCGGGCTGGTGACCCTCGTGGGCCTCGCGGCGCTCGCCTTCCCGCCGACCCCGGACGGCGAGCGCACGGAGGGAGCGGCCGCCGCCCTGGCGCTGTTCGTGGGCTCCAAGGCCCTCGTGGACTACGCGACCAGCGGCCTCGAGAACCCCCTCACCCACCTGCTGATCCTGGCCACCGCCGTCTCGGTCGACCGCGGGCAGGGCTCCGCGCGCCACCTCGCCCGGACGACCGCCCTGGTGGCCCTCGCCGTGCTCACCCGCCCCGACATGGGCCTGCTGCTCCTGCCGCTCTGGGGGCTCCACGCGTGGCGCGCCGGACGGAGCGGGCTTCCCGGCGTGCTTCTGGGCGCGGTGCCGCTGGTGGCCTGGGAGGCGTTCTCCCTCGTCTACTACGGCGCCCTGGTGCCCAACACGGCGTTCGCGAAGCTCGGCACGGGGATCCCCCGCCTCGAGCTCCTCGCGCAGGGTGCGACCTACCTCGCCCACCCCTTCCACCACGACCCCGCCACGGCCCTGCTGCTCTGCGGGCTGCCCGCGCTCGCCCTGGCCACCCCGCGGCCCGCCCTGCGCGCCGTCGCGCTCGGAGCCCTCCTGCACCTCGCGTGGGTCGGGTGGATCGGCGGCGACTTCATGGCCGGCCGCTTCCTGACGCCCGCCGCCTTCACCGCCCTGGTGGTGCTCCGGTCCACACCGCTGCCCCGCGGCCTCCCGGGCGCGCTGGCGGCGCTCGGCGTCTCGCTCTCGCTCGCCCTGCCCACCGCACCCCTGCGCGCAGGGCCCGCCTACCGCGGCTTCGAGGCCCACGAGGGCATCGTGGACGAGCGCGGCTTCTACCACCGCGGGTCGGGCTGGCTGGGCGGCGGGGTCCCGGGAGAGGGTCATGCCTTCGCGCGGGCCGGCGCGCGGGCCCGGGAGGCCGGCAAGCGGTCGGTCACGCGGGCGACCGTCGGGTTGTTCGGGTACTACGCCGGACCCGACGTGCACATCGTGGATCCGCTCGGCCTCACCGAGCCCCTGCTCGCCCGCCTCCCCGCCCGCTACGACCCGCACTGGCGCATCGGGCACCACCGGCGTCCGAAGGTGCGCGGGTACGACCCCGTCGCGGGCACACCTCCCGAGGACCCGCGCCTGGCCGCCCTGTACGCGAGGGTCGTCCGCCTCACCCGTGGCGATCTGCTCGACCCCACGCGGTGGTGGGACGGCGTCTGGCTCCAGATCGCTCCGCCGGCGCTCCCGCCCCTCCGCTTCGCCGACGCCCTCCCGGCCCTCCCCGGCCGCGTGCACGTCACACCGGTGGGCGCGTGCCTGCCCGTGGACCCACCGCGCCCCGCGAACCCCGTCGTCACGGGCGAATACGACGACACCCTCGTGATCGTGTGGGTGCGCGGTGACCGGTCCGAGGCCCGCCATGCCCAGGCCCTCGACGACGGCGACTTCTACCCGTACTCCGCTCTCCAGGGACGTCCGAAGGGTGACGTCGACGCCATCTGCCTGTACCCGGGCACGAAGGACGGCCAGCAGGACGTCACCGTGACCGGGCTATAGTCCTCGTGCGGGACGAACCGGGAACTCGATGAAGCACGCTCTCCTCCTCCTCCTCGTCGGATGCGCGAACCTGCCCGAGATCGGTCCGTGCGACCCCACAGGGCTGGTGCTCGCCCCGACGTACCTGAACATGGGCAACGACGACTTCATGATCGCCAGCCTGTCGTACACCGGATGCCCCGAGTACGACTTCGGGCTCTGCGGGATCGGCAACCCCTGGATCACCCGCGACACCGTCACGCTGGGCATCTGGTACGACCCCGACGAGCTGCTCGCGTGCAACGAAGAGGTCCTCGTCGACGAGCTGCTCTCCGTGCGCCCGATCCGGGAGCGCTACGAGGACGAGTTCGACGTCGACACGGCGGACATCGTCCTGGACGTGAGTGGCGTCCTGGTGGACTACAGCTTCGCGCCGGCACCTCGCTGATCCTCACCGTCGCGCCCCACGACGACCCTGACGCCGCGCGCGAACGCTGGCTCCGCATCGGCGCGGCCGAGCTGCGCATCCCCGACCTGCCGGACTGGACGGCAGCCTTCGCGGACCACGGGCTGCTCGGTCCCTTCGCGACCTGGGAGGGCGACCTGCCCGCGTGCACGGGCACCCCGGGCATCACAGCACGCCAGGACCCCGGCCTCTTCTCCCACACGCTGGACGCCTGCCTGGTCGGCAGCCCGGACCCCCGGCTCACCTCCGCCAGAGCGCTCCTCGACCTCTGGGAGCCCGAGCCCGCCGAGCTGGACGCGTTCGCCACCCTCGTGGACGAAGGTGGGCCGTGGGGTGTGGTGGCCCCGCGGGTCCTCGAGCCCGGCGTCGGCGGGCTCCTGGTCGTCGGTGTGGTCCCCGGGGCCCGCCGGCAGGGCCGGGGGAGCACTGCGGTCGCCGCGGGCTGGTCCACCCTCGCATCCACGGGCTGCACCCGGGCTCGCGAGGAGATCCGCACGAGCCACTCGGCCATTCGGACGATCTTCGCGAGAGCGGGCCTCCAGGAGACCTCGCGGTTCTGGGTCGCGCGTGCGGACTGATCGGGTGGACCTCGTTATGAACGCGCCTTCCGGGGGGAATGGGCAGTGAGCAGCACCATCGCCATCGTGTCGTCCGTCGTGGACGTCCCTGCGCTGGTCCGGGCCGTCAAGGCCGGAGCCCTCGGCGTGAAGGTGGAGGCGGGCTCGGAGCCCGAGGCCGTCATCCAGGCGATCCCCGAGGAGGACGACCTCCGCGGCGTCTTCTGCGACGCCGACCAGATGGACGCCGTGCTGCTGGCCCTCGGGCCCCGGCGGGCACGGGTGTTCGGCCTGAGCCCGGAGGTCCAGGAGGCCGCGCTGGTCACCTGCCTGGAGGACGCCCGGGTGGGTGGTCTGATCGCCGTGACCCGCGGCGAGGCGCGCTCCTGGGAGATCACCTTCCTGGCGCGACGGATGTCCGCACCCAACGAGCCGAGCCCGCACATGGGCGAGCTGTTGTCCTGGGGGGCGGCCACGGTGGCGTGGCAGCCCAAGACCACCAAGCAGCAACGCCAGATCGTCGAGCGCATCGAGGCGATGTGCGTCCGCATGGGAGTGGACCGTCGCAACGCGATGGCCGTGTCCACGGCGGCCCACGAGCTCACGATGAACGCCATGTACGACGCGCCGGTCGACGAGAGGGGCCAGCCCAAGTACGCCCTCGACCGGCGAGCCCAGCTGGAGCTCCTCGATCACGAGGTCCCCACGCTCCGGTTCACGCTCGCGGGCGAGTACCTGGCGCTCGACGTCACGGATCCCCACGGGCGCCTGCCCCGCAAGCGCTTCTTCGAGGGCGTGCTCCGCGGTCACCGCAACATGATGGGGGTGAGCACGGAGCTCGACACGTCCCACGGCGGCGCGGGTCTCGGCCTCCACACGCTCTACTCCAGCGGCGCGATCCTGCGTGCCGAGCTCGTTCCGCTGCAGCTCACCCACGTGTCCTGGGTGCTCGACCGCGCCATCAGTCGCCGCGACCAGCGCACGATGAGCCGGTCCCTCTACTTCCTCCCCAACATCCCGCGACGCTGACCTGCCCCTCGGGGCCGGGGTGGGCTATCCTCCCGCCCGGAGGTCGGATGAGCGGCGAAGGCGAAGGCAACGGGGAGCGGCCCACCCGCGTCACCCTGGTGCCCCACCCCATGGACGGGCACGAGCGGCTCCTCGACGAGGAGCCCGAGGCGGACTCCGCGCAGGCCGCTCCGGAGACGGTCGGCGACCCCCAGCCCGTCGCACGGCAAGAGCCCGTCGCGGAACCCGAGCCCGTCGCGGAACGCGAGCCTGCCGACCTCTTCGCCGCAGCGCGGGAGGCCCTCGAGCGTGCCCGCGAGGTCCGCGGCGCACCTCCCGAGCCGCCCAGGCCGGCTCCTTCCCGCTCCGACGACCCGCTCGACTCCGCACGCGCAGCGCTGGTGAAGGCCTCCGAGGCCCGTGGCGTCGAGCCCGAGCCGGAGGTCGTGCCCTCTCGAGACCCGCTGGCCGGGGCCCGCGCGGCCCTCGACCGTGCGAAGGAGGCCCGGACCCGCCCGTCGGATCCCCAGAAGGGCATGGCGCGCGCCCTCGCCGAGGCCGAGCTGCGCCGGCTGAAGCGCCAGCTCGACGGCCTGCGGGGCGACGAGGACGAATGACCCTCGCTCCCGTCCTCCGGGCGCTCGACACCGACGGTTTCGCGGTGGTCCGTGGCGCGCTGACCGCCGGTGAGATGGCGCGCGTCGCGGCGGCCTTCGATCGGCTGGAGGCCCAGGCCCGCCGCATCGCGGCCGGAGAGCCCGAGCCGGAGGGGGCGAGCTTCGTCCTCGACCCCGATCCGTTTCGTCTGCACCGGGTGGTCTGGGCGGGCGGCGCAGACGCGGATCTCGCGGCGCTGGGGGCCCACCCGGCCTTCCTGCGGCTCGCCGCCGCGTCGCTGGGCAGCCCCGAGGTCGTCCAGATCATCCAGCAGGCACACTTCAAGCTCCCGGGCGACGAGGTGGCCTTCGGATGGCACCAGGACGCCAGCAACCGGCGGTACGGCACGCCCCTCTGGGACGACCGCGACGGGCAGGGCACGTACGTCCAGATCGGGCTCGCGGTCGACCCCATGACCCTCGAGAACGGCCCCCTCCGGATGGTGCGGGGCTCCCATCGCCTCGGGTTCGTGGCGGATCCCGAGACCGGCGAGATCCCCGGGCTGCCGGACCTCCCGATCGACGACGTGCTCCTCGAGCCCGGCGACCTCGCGGTGTTCGGCCCCTTCGTGATCCACGGCAGCGGTCCGAACCGCTCGTCGGTCCCGCGGCGCCTGTTCCTCCAGGGCTACACGCTCCCCGGCGTGAACCACCGCGTGTACCCGGGCTGCGGCACGGGCGTCGTGCACCGGGTGGCCGCGTGAGCCTGAAGAAGGGCGAGATGATCGACGGCCGCTACGAGGTCCTCGCGGAGCTCGGAGAGGGGTCGATGGCGGAGGTCTACAAGGTCCGCCACCGCCAGCTCGGCACCGAGCACGCGCTCAAGGTGCTCAAGCTGGAGCACGAGTCCATCCGTGAGCGGATGATGCGCGAGGGTCAGTTCCAGGCCAAGCTGCGTCACCCGAACATCGTCCCGGTCACCGACGTCGTGCCCATGGGGGATGCCGCCGGGCTCGTCATGGAGCTCGTCGACGGTGGCTCCCTCGGCGACCTGCTCGCGGCCCACAGGCTCAACGAGCAGCAGGTGGACGCGCTGGCGCTCGGGCTCCTCGACGGTGTGGAGGCGGCCCACAAGGCCGGGCTCATCCACCGCGACCTCAAGCCCGCCAACATCCTCCTCGCCCGCGAGGGCAAGAACCTCATCCCCAAGATCACGGACTTCGGGCTCGCCAAGGCCCTGGACGCCTCCCAGACGCTCACGAAGAGCGGCGTGATGATGGGCACCCCCGCCTACATGGCGCCCGAGCAGATCCACGACGCCAAGCGCGTGGACCAGCGGGCGGACGTGTTCAGCGTGGGCGCCATCCTCTACCACATGGTCGCGGGCCGGCGTCCCTTCGACGACCCCAACATCGCGAACGTCCTCACCGCCGTGCTCGACGGCGACTACCCGCCGGTCACGAAGTTCGCCCCCACCCTACCGGCCCATCGCGTGAAGGCGATCGACGCAGCCCTGAAGGTCGAGGCCGAGGACCGCGTGGGCTCGTGCGCCGAGCTGCGCCGGATGTGGATCGGGGAGGAGGAGGACATCCCCACGCGCGATGCGGAGACCACGGAGGGCCCGTTCGGCCGGGCGCTCCTCGACAGCCTCTCGGCTCCGAAGGACGAGGACCGGAACATCAGCCACCTGGCCACGGTCATCCGCAAGCCCACGCCAGCGCCGGCCCCGCCCCGTCCGGCCGCTCCGCCCCCACCACCCAAGAAAGCCCCGCGCCGCCGGGGGCCGCCGCCTTCTTCCGACTCCTCGATGACCTATGTGTTCATCGCCCTCGTCCTCCTCCTGGTCATGGCCATCGCGGCCTTCCTGGGCTTCGGGCTCGGCACGACCATCCTCATCTGGTTGAAGATCTGACCGTCCTACGTTGGTATTTCGCATCCTGCGCCCGCGGTCTCGAGCCCGTCCTCCGCGACGAGCTCGAGGGCCTCGGCGCCTCCAGCCTGCGCGTCGACCCCGGTGGCGTGTCGTTCCAGGGGCCGCCCACCCTCGGACCGCGCGTGTGCCTGTGGTCCCGCGTGGCCACCCGCGTGTTCGAGGAGCTCCAGCGGGGCCGGATCCACTCCGCCGACGACCTGTACACGGTCGCGTCACGCGTGCCGTGGGACCGGTACATCCGGCCCGACCAGACCCTCGCGGTGGCGGCCCGGACCACCGGGACCACCGTGAAGGACGCGCGCTACGCGTCCCTGAAGGTGAAGGACGCCGTGGTGGACCAGCTCCGCGAGGCCACGGGCTCCCGGCCGGACGTCGACACCGAGGACCCCGTGCTGCCCCTCCGCGTCACGGTGAAGGGCAAGGTGGCCACGATCTCCCGCGACCTCGCGGGCTCGAGCCTCCACAAGCGGGGCTACCGGCCGGCCCAGCACGCCAGCCCGCTCAACGAGGCCCTGGCGGCGGGCCTGTTGCTGCTGTCGGACTGGGATCGGACGTCACCGGTGTGCGACCCGATGTGCGGCTCCGCGACCTTCCTGATCGAGGCGGCCTTCATCATCGGCGACCGGGCTCCCGGGCTCGGGCGCACCTTCGCCTTCGAGCGCTGGACCGACCTCGACCGGGCAGACTGGGAGGCCGCCAAGGCCGACGCGCGCGCCCGCTGGGCGGTCGGGAAGACCCGGGTCCCCATGCTCCACGGCAACGACCTGCACCCCGGCTCCCTCGGGCTCGCGCGGAAGGCCGCCGGTCGCGCCGAGGTCAGCCACCTGCTCGCGCTCACCGAGGGCGACATCACCGCGTTCGCGCCCCCCCAGCCGGTCCCGTTCGTCGTCACCAACCCGCCCTACGGCGCGCGGATCGGCGAGGGCGACGACCTCGTGCGCAGCTGGGTGGAGCTCGGGCGCTGGCTCAAGGACCGGGCGCCCGGCGCGACCGCCTGGGTGCTCTCGGGAGACCCCGGGCTCTCGAAGCACCTGCGGCTCCGCACCTCGGGCAGGGTCCCCATCCACAACGGCCCGATCGACTGCCGCTGGCTGCGCTACGACCTCAGGCCGAGGGAGGCCCCGGAGGGTCCGTGACGGAGGCCAGGAGCCGCGGGAACGTCGGTCGACGCGCGTCCCGGTCGGAGGCCGCCAGAGCGTGCTCCACCCGCTCGGTCTTCACGGCCCCACTCGCCAGGCCCACGACGCAGGGACGACAGCCCGAGAGCACGTCCGCGACGGCCTTCTGCACCAGGCGCACGGCGAGCATCCGGTCTGCGGGGGACGGCCGCCCGCCCTGCTGCAGGTGGCCGAGCACGCACACCCGCGTGTCGAACCGCCCCCCCGACTCCTGCCGGAAGAGGTCCGCGAGGCGCTCGGCGCGGTAGGGGTCCGGCACGCCGTCCGCGACGAGCACGATGCCCACCGTACGGCCCGCGTCCATGGCGGCGTTCAACCCGGCCACGTCCTGGCGGAGGCGGTCGAGGGTCGGCGGCTCCTCGTCGGTGTACACGAGCTCCGCGCCCCCGCCGATCCCGGCGGCCCGGGCCAGCCAGCCGCACCGACGGCCCATGACCTCCACGAAGAACACCCGATGCCGCGAGCCCACCGCCGACTGCTTCAGCCGGTCGATGGCCTCGCAGATCGCGTTCACCGCGGTGTCCGCGCCCACCGAGATCTCGGTGCCCGGAACGTTGTTCGAGATGGTGGCCGGCACGACCGCGCACGGCACCCGCATCGCGGCCGCCGCCTCCAGCGCGCCGAACCCGCCCACCAGCACGACTCCGTCGATGTCGTGGGTCTGCAGGGCCTTGCGGAGCTGGGCGACCTCCCCGGTCGTGCGCGGACGCCAGCGGTTCGTGCCGAGCAGCGTCGCGCCGACGGACTGGATGCCGTCCACGTCCACCTCGGCGAGCCGGCCCTCCAACAGGCCCCGCAGGCCCTCGTGGGCCAGCACGGGCACGTGGCCGGCCACCGACACGGTCCGGACGAACGCGTGGATGGCGGCGTTCATGCCGGGCGCAGGAGCGCCCACGTGGGCAAGGAGGAGCCGGCGTTGCACGGCCTGCGAGCCTGCTGGGCGCCCGTGCGTGTCGTGGGCCGCGAGGAGCTCCATGAACTCCGGGCCACGCGCGTTCACGGCGGCCTGGAAGCGACCTTCGTCCAGTGCCGTCGCGATCTCCGCGGTCTTCCGCACGCACTCCGCCAGCAGGCGCGGAACCACGGACGGGCCCGCCGTCGTCATCACCGTCGGCTCTGCCCCGCGCGCCTCGCCCACCAGCCGGTCGACGGCCGCCACGCCGAGCGCTGTCGACTGCACACGGTCGTAGGCGGAGGGGGTCCCGCCCCGCTGCACATGGCCGAGCACCGTCGTGCGGGTCTCGATCTGCAGCTCCCGCTCGATCATCGCCCGCAGGGCCTCCGCCTCGATGCGCTTGCCCTGCCGGTCGCAGGCTCCCTCGGCGAGGAGCACGATGGACTTCCGCCGGCCCAGGTGGCGTCCGCGCCACAGCGCAGCGCACACCTCGCCCTCCCAGTCGTCCGCCGGTCGTTCCGGGATGAGCACGTGATCGGCCCCCGTGCACACGGACGCGGCGAGGGCCAGGAAGCCCGCGCGACGGCCCATCACCTCCACCACGAACGAGCGCTGGTGCGAACGGGCCGTGCTCGTCAGCGTGTCCACGGCGTCCACGATGCGATGCAGGGCGGTGTCGCAGCCGATGGTGCGGTCCGTGCCCCAGAGGTCGTTGTCGATGGAGCCCACCAACCCCGTGAGCCCGAGCCGGGGGTGCGTGTTCGCGGCGTCCCGGGTGATCCTGCGCTCCTTCAGCAACGCCTCGATGTGGGCGCCCCACTCCGCCCGCAGCGCGTTCGCGCCCGTGAGCGAGCCGTCGCCACCCACCACGACGAGCCTGGAGATCCGCGCCTGCACGAGGTGGAACACGGCCTCCTTGCGCCCGGCAGAGGTCCGGAACTCCGGCGAGCGCGCCGTCCCGAGCACCGTGCCGCCGAGCTGCTGGACGTGGGAGACCCCGTTCCAGCCGATGTCGGCGATGCGCCCTTCCATCAGGCCCGCATAGCCCTCGTGGATCGCCGACACACTCCACCCCCGGACCAGCGCCCGGCGCACCACCGCCACCACCGCCGCGTTCATCCCCGGCGCGTCGCCACCGCTCGTGAGCACCCCGATCCGCATCGACCCTCCGCCCGCAAGTTACCGTGACGGGGACCAGGAGGCCCGATGCCCCACCTCGCCGTCCTCGACCCCGGCACGCGGATCCCCGAGCTGGACTCGTTCAACCGGATCGCACGCAACAGCCCGATCACCGCGACCTACCACCTCCCCGCCCAGCAGGGCATGGCGAGCCTGAGAGCACAGCCGGACGTCGCCGGGGTGGTCATCCTGGGGAGCGGGGCCAGCGTGAACGACGGCGAGCCCTGGCAGATCGAGATGAACGCCTGGCTGCGGGAGCACCTCGGTAGCGTGCCGATGCTCGGGCTCTGCTACGGCCACCAGCTCCTCGCGCACCTGCTCGGCGGTGAGGTCGGCTTCCTGTTCGACGATCACGAGAAGCTCAAGGGGCTCCGCGAGGTCCCGCTGCTCGCCACGGACCTCTGGCAGGACCAGACCACTCCGATGGTCGTGAGCCACCGGGAGCACGTGCTCCGCACGCCCCCGGGCTGCGTGGCGCTCGGCAGCACCGTGCACGTGCCCGTCGAGGCCTTCAAGCACGCGGAGCTGCCCCTCTGGGGCCTCCAGGCCCACCCCGAGGCCACACCGGCGTTCACCACGAACAACAGCATCCCGTTCGACGCCGATCCCTCGGTCCTCGCCGGCGGGCACGCCATCGTGGACGCCTTCAGCGCCTATGTGGCGCGGCATGCCACCTGACCTGCGTCACCTCGGCACCTCGGACGTCTTCCGTGTGAACCCACACGAGGAGGTCCCATGACCCGCATCCACCTGTCCCTGCCCACCCACGACGTCGACGCCACCACGGCCTTCTACACGGCCCTGTTCGGCGAGGGGCCCGACAAGGTGCGCCCCGACGGCTACCGGCGCTTCGCGCCTGCCGATCACCCCATCGTGCTCTCGCTGATGCCGGGCTCCCCGCGCGACGTCGGCATGCCGGAGCATTGGGGTCTGCGATTCAGCGACGTCGCGTCCACCAAGGCCGCGTGGGAGCGCGCGAAGGGCGCGGGCCTCGACGTGCGTACCGAGGGCGAGGTCACCTGCTGCTGGGCCGTCCAGCAGAAGGCGTGGGCCACGGACCCCGACGGGCGGAGCTGGGAGCTCTACACCGTCACGGACGACGCACCAGCGGCGAACCCCGAGCGCTCGGCATGCTGCGCGTGACCCGGGCCGTCCGCGAGGATCTCCTCGGCATCGCCCGGCGCATCACCGGGGATGTCGCGGAGGCCGAGGATGTCGTGCAGGACGCGCTCCTCGCGCTCCACGAGGCGGACGCGGTGGAGCGGCCGGACGTCTGGCTGCGCGCGGTCACGCGCAACCGGGCCCTCGACCGGGTGCGTGCCCGCAAGCCCACCGACGCCGTCGAGGGGCTGGTGGGCGACGAGGCGGGGCACGACACGGCAGGCACCGACGCCGTGGCCGCGTGGCTGCCGTGGATCGTGGAGACCCTGCCGGAGCCCTACCGCACGGCCGTCCGGCGGGTGGACCTCGAGGAGGTGCCCCAGGCCACGTTCGCCGCGGAGGCCGGGCTCTCCGCGAGCGGGGCGCGCACGCGGGTGCAGCGCGGACGTCGCATGCTCCACGAGCGCCTGGTCACGTGCTGTCCGGTGCGGTTCGAGGACGGGGAGGTCGTGGACACCGGCGTCGCGGGGTGCCAGCGCTGCTGAGCGCCGCGCACAACGGACTGTTCCAGTGGCCGTGGGCGCGAACGGGGACGACGTTGCACCCGAGGAGGACACCATGTCCGTCGTTCTCGAGACCTTCCCGCTCGGCTTCCCGTTCCACACCTTCGACCCCTTCCTGTTCTGCGTGCACCACGACGACAGGTACCCGAAGGGCAACGCGCAGCTCGGCCCCGACGTGTCGCTCGCGGGCCGGAACCTGGGCCAGGACTTCACGATCAAGGACGGCTTCCGGATGTACCACGGACGCGTGGTGCCGGGCTTCCCGCGCCATCCGCACCGCGGCTTCGAGACCGTCACCCTCGTGCGGAAGGGCCGGATCGACCACTCCGACAGCCTCGGAGCCCGGGCTCGCTTCGGCGGCGGCGACGTGCAGTGGATGACGGCCGGGAACGGCATCGAGCACTGCGAGATGTTCCCGATGCTCCACACGGACAAGGGGAACCACGTCGAGCTCTTCCAGATCTGGCTGAACCTCCCGGCCCGGAGCAAGCGGGTCGCGCCGCACTTCAAGATGCTCTGGGGCCACACCCTGCCCACGGTCACCGTGCACGACGACGCCGACCGCCCCGTCGAGGTGGCCTGCGTCGCCGGCGGGCTCGCGGGAGGCCCCATCCCGGCGCCGCCACCGGCGAGCTGGGCGGCGGACCCCGCCAACGAGGTCGTCATCGCCACCATCCGGCTCGGGGAGAACGCGACGTACACGCTGCCCGCGGCGTCTCCGGGCCTCAACCGCGCCCTCTACGCGTTCGTGGACGGCGAGGTGACGGTCGACGGCACCAGGCTCGTCGAAGGGGTCGGTGCGCGCCTGCGCAGCGACGCCCCCGCCACCATCGTGAACGGGCCGCGATTCACCGAGCTCCTCCTGCTCCAGGGCCGCCCCATCGGTGAGCCCGTGGTGAAGTACGGGCCCTTCGTGATGAACAGCGAGCCGGAGATCCACCAGGCCTTCGCGGACTACCGGGCGGGCCGGTTCGGCCGGTGGCCCTGGCCGAAGGACGATCCGGTGCACGACCGGGACATCGACCGCTTCGCCCAGCACGCGGACGGCACGATGGACACGCCCACCTGATCACAAGAGCTCGGTGAGCGCCTCGGGCACGTCGGCCGCCGTTCCGGCCGGCCGGCCCGCGAGCAGCGTGGCGAGGCGACGGTGCTCGCCGCGCGTGAGCCCGCCGACCATCTGGAAGCTCGAGGAACCGAGCCGCAGGGTCTGGTAGTCCACGGAGGCCTCCACGCGCTGCCCGCCGAACGTGACGCCCGAGGTGTCGACGGTGAACGTGATCTCCTCCTGGCCGGCCTCCTTGGGGAGGTAGACCATGCCGGCGAGGAGCACCGGGCTCAGCGCGACGGCCAGCCAGAGGGGGAAGGCGAGGAGCAGCACCACCCCGAACACCGCCATGAGCGCGAGCATCGGGCGCTGGCTCTCGGCCGGTCGCTCGACGAGCACCCTCACCTCGGCACCGTCGAGCCCGGGCTCGATCGCGAGCGGGAACCGCTGGCTGAGCTCCGCTGGTCCGTCCATCTCGCCTCCCGCGACCGTCAGGATATCCCGTGGGCGGAGGGACCATGAGGATCCAGGCCGGATGGCGACACGCGCCCAGCCTCGCGCTCTCCCTGGTTCCCGGGGTGGGGTTCGTGCTCGCGCTCCCTGCCGTGGCCTCCGATCCCCGGTTCGCCTTCGTGGTCCGACCGCTCGACTGGCCCTGGCAGCTCGCGGTCGTCGCGGTGGCGGGCTCGATCGCGACCGCGGCGGGCGTGGCGGACTGGGTGTACCACCGCACGGCGGATGTCCGCATCGGGCCCAACGAGCGGCGCGCCGAGCTCCTGGCCCTGCTGTTCGGGGGCGTGCCGACCTTCCTGCTGCTCGCCGCGGCGACCGTCGCCGACCGCCCGGGTCCGTTCCTGCTCCCGATCCTGGCGACCCTCATCTTCACGGTGTTCGCGGTGGCCTGGGACGAGCTGCTGTTCCACCGCCGCCGCTGCGGACCCCTGGAGAACGCGCTCCACCGCACGCTCACCGTGGGTCACGCGGTCGCGTTCCTGGCGTGGATGGACTTCGTGTACCGATGACGGGAGCCCGCTGGTACGCCGCGTCGGCCGCGCTCTACGACGCCCCCGACAGCCCGCTGCCGGCGCTCGCCCGCGGTGCGGCGCACGGAGACCCCGCGGCCATGGCGTCCTTCGTGGCCGCCACCCTCGGGCTCGTCCGCGGGGAGGTCGTGAGCGCACGACCGGCGCCGGAGCTCGCCCGGCTCCTGGCCGCCAAGTACGCCCTCGCCCTCGCGGGAGGCCTGTGTGCCGCGCCGTTCGGGGGCTTCCTGCCCTTCGCGCTCGTCTTCTACGCCATCGAGGCGCAGATGGTGTTCCTGGCCCCGGCCCTGCTCGATCACCCGGGGCTGACGCGACGCGAGCTCCTCGCGCACTGCCGCGACCTCACGGGACGCACCGGCGGCACCGTGGCCACGATGCGAACCGTCCTCCCCATCGCCGTCCGCATGCTGCTCGGCGGCCTGCCGAGCGGTGACCCCGTGCGCGCCTGGAGCCTCGGGGCCATCGCGGTGGTCCTCTGGTACGAAGACCTCCTCGCCCGGCCGCCCGCCACCACGGCGTCCCACGCGCACCTCGACGTGGGGGGCCACGCCCCCCTGCACGTCCGCGAGGAGGCCGTCGACCTGGGGCTCGGTCTCACCCTCCTGCACGCCTCCGACCTCCACCTCCGCGCGAACGGGCGCAGCGCGCGGGTCGTGGAGGGCGTCGTCCACGCGGCCCGGGGGGTCGACGCGGTGCTGCTGGGCGGCGATCTGCTGGATGGACCCTCCGGGGAGCCCCTGCTCACCGACCTCGTGCGCCGGTGCCCCCGCGTGCTCGCCATCCCCGGCAACCACGACCGCTGGGTCGGCGTCGGCCGCGTACGGCGGGCGGTCGAGCGCGGGGGTGGCACCTGGCTCACCGGAGAGGCCCTGGTCGGCGGGCTCGTCGTGGGCACCGGGGGCACGCCGTCCGCGCGGCCCGCCCTCCTCCTCGTGCACGAGCCCCGTCAGGCCGTCGGGGGCTGGGACCTGGCGGTGGCGGGACACCTGCACGGCGGCCAGGTCGTGCTCGTCGAGCGCACCAGGATGTGGCCCGGCGCCATCCTGGACGGGCGCACCGGGCGCCGGTTCGTGGTGGACGGCACTCCGCTCCTGGTCAGCCGTGGCGCGTCGGACACCCTGCCCGTGCGCTGGCGCTGCCCCCGCGAGGTGCTCCGGATCGCCCTCTGATCAGGCGGCCTCGAGCCCGAGCACGCCGTCCAGCTGGGCCTGTGCGGCCTTCAGACCCTCGATCATCCCCATGGCGACGAGCTGCTCCATGGCCTCGATGGACGGGAAGCGGGACACCGCGACGTAGCGCGAGCCGCCCGGCGTGGACTCGAACTCCATCTCCATGATGGTGCCCGGTAGATCGTCGTTCGGCGTGCCGTCCGGCTGGCAGAAGCCGTCCACGAACGTGAACCCACGGCCCGGGTGCACCTCCGTGAACCGCCAGTAGCCCCCGCTCTTCTGCCCTTCCGGGCCGGTCATGTGGTACTCGGCCTTCCCGCCCACCTTCAGGTCGAACGCCGTGAACGTGGCCGGCCACGTGGGCGGGCCCCAGAAGCGCTCGAGCTGGCGCGGGTCGGTCCACGCCGCCCAGAGACGCTCGACGGGGACGGCGTAGTCACCGACCACGGTGAGCGTGAGGGTCTCGGCATCGGGGATCACGGACGTGATGGGCATCGGGGTCACTCCTCGGGTTCGGCCAGGATGGCGTCGAGCTGGATGTCGCGCTGGCGCCAGATCGCCTCGAGCTCGGCGAGCGCTCTGCGGGCACGGGCGAGCTGCTCGGGTTCGGCGCGCACGAGGCGCTCGCGCCCGCTGGGGATCTTGCTGACCAACCCTGCGGACTCGAGCACCGCGACGTGCTTCTGCACGGCGGCGAAGGACATGGCGTAGTCGGCCGCGAGCCCGCTCACGGACACGGAGCCCACGAGCGTACGGCGCACGATGTCCCTCCGGGTGGCGTCCGCCAGCGCCCTGAAGAGGCGATCGAGCTCGTCGTCGGCCATTCGTACAACCATATGGTTGTATGTTAGCCGAGCGTCCCGGGGCCCGCAAGCGTGCGGTAGCGACGGAGCTCGACACGATCGGGCGGCGGCGTGAAGTCCGCGTACCCGAGGCGCCTGTAGAAGCCCTGCGCGCCCCGTGTGTGCAGGCCGATCCACGCGCAGCCACGCACAGCCGGGTGGCTCTCCAGGAGGCCGATCAGGCGCCGCCCGAGCCCCTCGCCATGGAGGTCGTCGCGGACGGCCACGTCCATGACGTAGGCGAGCTTCCCTCCGTCCGCGACGGCCCGCGCGGTCGCCACGAGCTCCCCGTCCCGCTCGAGCCCCACCCACGCGGTCGAGCCCAGGTGGGCCGCCGCAACGGTGGCGTCGGACCACATCGTGTTCCAGTACCGGTCGCGGACGAGGGCCACGGCCTCCCCCACCCTGGCGTCAGGGACCCGGAGCAGCGCGCGCCCTCCCGGGAAGGTCAGCCACCCGGGGGTCCTCCCCGCCAGATCGATGGCGAGCTGGAGACGCCCGTCCACGCCGTTCCCACCGCGCTCCCAGAGCCCCCGGGTCACCCGCTCCCAGTCAGGAGCGGCGAGGTTGCCGCCCACCTTCACGCGCGTGGTCGGCTCACCGTCGAGTCGGAGCACGAGCACACCCTGCAACGGACCCGCGTACATCGGATCTTCCGCGCTCAGCGGGCGGTAGCCGCCCTCGGGCTGCCAGCGCTCCATCATGGACTGGAGCACGGCCGCCTTCTCCGCGGGCTCCACGACCTCCACGAGCGTCCCGCGCACCTCGGTCGATCGGAACCACGTCGTGGCCGGACAGGCTCGCTCGGGGTGCCGCAGCCAGCTCGGCACCACCGCGAGGACCTCCTGAGCCACGAGGACTGCCGGCCTGCCTGCCCAGTCCGCATGCCCACGACGTCCGTGCAGGTACACCCCGCCCCCGTGCACGATCGGGTGCACCGGCCGCACCACGGGACCGTCCTCCCGCATGACGCAGAGCTGCGCCAGCCCGAGCTTCTCGAAGAGCTCCATCACTCACCTCCCGGCCTCCCGTCACCCGGTCCGGCACTTCGGATAGGACCGGTTCTCGAACGATTCGGTGTACCGGTCAGCGCGCGGCAGCGAGGCGCGCGATGGCCTCGAGCAGCTCGGGGGGGTCGTGGGCCGAGAACCCCACGCGCAGCCCGGCCGGCTGGGCCCCACCGAGCTCCAGCGAGCTCGCCACGTACACCTCGCGCTCGAGGGCCCGGGCCGTCCAGCCGGCCAGATCCTCGTCCGGGACGTGCAGCCACACCCCGAGGCCTCCGGGACACCGACCCACCGCGAGATCCCCGAGGTGGGCCGCGAGCCCGTCCAGCACGACCGTTCTGCGCTCCTCGTACACCCGGCGCATGCGGCGCACGTGCCGACCGATCTCGCCATCGTCCAGGAGCTCCGCCAGGGCGGCCTCCAGCGGCGCGTCCCCCTGCCGGTCCACGGCACGCCGCACATCGGCCACGCGGGCGAGGAAGGGACGGGGTCCGCGCAGCCACCCGATGCGGAGCCCGGGAGCGAAGGCCTTCGAGAGGGTGCCGATGTACACGACCACGCCGTGCCGGTCGCGTCCGGCGAGGGGCACCAGCGGCCGGCCCTCCCAGTGCAGCTCGTGGTCGTAGTCGTCCTCGAGGATCGGGAAGCGCCTGTCGCGCGCGAGCGCCAGGAGCTGCTCCCGCCGGGTCGCCGAGAGCAGGGCGCCCGTCGGGTACTGGTGGTGCGGGGTCACGTAGACGCCCTTCAGGTCGGGCCGGGCGGCCACCTCGTCCACCACGAGCCCGTCCTCGTCGATCGGAAGGGGCACGGGCACCGCCCCGGCGAGCCGCAGCGCGTCCCAGGCCGGACCGTACCCGAGCGCCTCGACCCCCACGCGGTCTCCAGGCCGGAACAACACCTGCGCCGCGAGGAACAGGGCCTGTTGCGCGCCGCGGGTCACCACCACGTCCTCCGGCCCTCCCGGCAGGCCCCGGGTCGCTTCCAACCAGGCCGCCAGGGACCTCCGGAAGCGCGGCAGGCCCGCGGGGTCGCCGTAGTCCACGAGCCGCCGGCCCCGCCCACGGAGGACCCGGCGCAGCGCGCGCCCCAGCGCATCGAGCGGAAGGAGACGGAGGTCGGGCTGGCCGGCCACCAATCGGAACCTCGCCTCCCGGGGCTCCCGGCCCGCCACCCGCGCGGTGGGGAGGGTGAACCCGGCCGTGCCCACCGTCGATTCGGCCCGAGAGGGGCCCACGGGGGCCGCCAGCACGAACGTCCCACCACCCGGACGTGTCTCCACCCAGCCCTGGGCGCGCAGATCGGCGTAGGCGCGCACCACGGTGTTCCGATGGAGCCCCACCCAGCCACCGAGCTGGCGGGTACCCGGGAGGCACTCACCCGGAGCCAGCCTGCCCCGCCGGATGTCGGCCACCACCGCCTCCGCGAGGTCCACCGCGCCGGTCACCGCTGTTCCGGGAACGTACACGGACCCTTCCCCTCCGAGGCGCCAGGACCGAGGATACGGGAAGCGGTCTGGAGGGGACAGGATGCTCGACAAGGCGAAGAAGGCGATCACCAAGACGGTCACCCGCGCGGCGTACGGCGCCCCGCCCGAGGGGGGCCCCGAGAGCCTGGAGGGCATCGGCCTCACGGGTCTCGACGGCGCACCCCTGGACCCCGGGGCCATCGCCGGGAAGGTCGTGCTCTTCGTGAACGTGGCGAGCCGCTGTGGGCTCACGCCTCAGTACGCCCAGCTCGTCGAGCTCCAGCAGCGCTACGCCGACCGTGGCTTCACGGTGGTCGGCACGCCGTGCAACCAGTTCCTCGGGCAGGAGCCCGGGTCCGCCGAGGAGATCGCGCAGTTCTGCTCGGTCACGTACGGCGTGGACTTCCCGCTGCTCGCCAAAGCCGACGTGAACGGGTCCAACCGGGCGCCCCTCTACCAGTTCCTGATCGGCAGCGAGGCCGGCGGGGGCGACGACATCTCCTGGAACTTCGAGAAGTTCCTCGTGGGCCGCGACGGCGCCGTGCTCGCGCGCTTCTCGCCCCGCACGACGCCCGATGCGCCCGAGGTGATCACGGCGATCGAGGGCGCTCTCTGACCACGGGCAGGTCGATGGTGACCGTGGTGCCCCGGCCCTGAACAGACTCGAGGTCGAGCGAGCCTCCCATCCGGGCCACCAGCGCGCTCACGGTCGCCAGCCCCAGCCCGGTGCCCGCATCCCCGCGGGTCGTGTAGAAGGGGTCCAGCGCGCGCTGCAGCACGTAGGGCGACATGCCGGCGCCGTCGTCCTGCACGACGAGCACCGCATGGTCGCCGCGGAGGCGTGTGCGCACCGCGATCCGACCGTCGTCGCGCGTCGCGTGCTCCGCGTTGGTCACCAGGTTGGTGATGATCCTGTCGATCTGCCCGGCGTCTCCGAGCACCACGGCTCCGGAGTCCAGGTGGATGTCCAGCACCCGGGGTGCGACCCGCTCGGAGAGGGCGTCGAGCGCGAGGTCCAGCGCCGCGTCGAGGGCCACGGGGCTCAGGTGCACCTTCCGGCCCCGGGCGAAGTCCATGAGCTCCCGCACGCTCTGGGTGCCTCGCTCCGCGGATGCGTGCACCAGCCGGAGGGAGGCGGCCTCGGACGATGCGGGATCCAGGGTCTCGAGCACCACGCCCACGCCGACCAGGATCCCGGTGAGCAGGTTCCCGAAGTCGTGCGCGATGCCGCCCGCGAGCTGCCCGAGGGCCTCCATCCGCTCCGCCGCCAGCGCGCGCTCCTCGAGCTTCTTCCGCTCGTCGATGTCCACCGAGAGCACCATCACTCCGTCCGGCACAGGCTGGATGCGGATGTCGAACCAGCGCGACGAGCCATCGGGGAAGACGAAGAGGTTCTCCATCCCGTCGGGCTCGCGGGTCTCCAGGCATCGCTCCAGACGTCCGTACATCTCGGTCGTCTCCACGCCCGGGTAGACGTCCATCATCCGGCGGCCCACGAGCGCTTCGGTGTCCTGCCGCCCGTGCCCGCTCGCAGCGGGGTTCAGCCAGACGTAGGCCAGACGGTCGTCGAGCACCTGCACGCCCTCGCGCATCGCCTCGAACACCTGGAGTCGCGTCCGCAGCCTCGCGATCTCGCGCTCGAGGTCCTCGAGCTCCGGCGAACGGGTCATGGCCTGCCTCCTTCCTCCATCCTAATCCCGGGGCGACCTCGGCCCGCCAATGAAACCAGGCCGCCGGTCGCGATCGTCGCGCAGAGAGCCCACACCACGAGACCGATGCCGAGCCCGTCGCTGGCCACCCCGGCGCTCGCGAGACCGAAGAAGAGGGCGTTGTTGAGCGTGTGGGCGATCATCCCGGGCACGATGGACCCGGTGCGGACCACCAGGGCGCCGAAGGCCACGCCCATCGCCGCCGTGACCACGATGCGCGCGAGGTCCAGGTGCATGAAGCCGAACATCACCGAAGAGACGGCAACGCTGACGACGATGCTGTAGCGCGAGCGCAGCAGGCCGAGGAGCGCTCCACGGAACAGGAGCTCCTCACAGACGCCCGGCATCACCGCCCCCGCGAAGAGGAGCAGAGGGAGCGGCGTGTCCGCGAGGTCCAGGATCCCCTGAGCGACCGCATCGGGGGTCTGCAGGAACGGCTGCATGACGGCCGCGACGAGCAGTCCGACGCCATGCACCGTGAGTCCCATCGCCGCCCCCAGGGCGAGGTCACGACCCGAGGGCGCCCGCAGCGACAGGGTCTCCCGCAGCGGTGCGCCCACGTAGACCGGACCCAGGAGCGCCGCCAGGGGCAGGAGGGTCCCGAGGCTGCCGATCAGGCCGAGCACGGGGTCGGCCTTCTGCATGACCGTGCCGAAGAACCAGAACCCCAGCATGGCCACTGCGAACAGCACGAACGCGTCGTGCCCGAAGTCGCCGGTGCCGCGCCTGGCCTCCGCGTCCAGACCCTTGTCGAACGGGTCGACCTCCGAGAGGATCCAGCCCGCCAGGCCGAGCGTGGCGGCGGTCTGGGCGACGACCACACCCAACGTCGCGGCACCCAGGCCCGCGGTGAGCTCGCCGGCCATCAGGCTCCGCACGGCGAGCACCACGTTCGACACCGGCAACCAGAGCGTCGATGGACCGAGCTCCACGGTGGGTACGGACGCGAAGCCCACGGGCGCCATGAGGGCGATGACGAAGGGCATGGAGAGGATCGATGCAGCCCGGAAGCTCGGGGCCAGCGCCGCGACCACGAGCGCCGCTGCGCTCACCTGCAGGCTCGCCAGCACCGCACCCATCAGCAGCACGCCGGTGTTGGCGGCCGTGAACACGGCCCCCTCGAAGAGGTTCGGTACGCGCAGGACGCCGAGCCCCTCGCTCGCCGCGAGCCCGAGGACCCAGGTCGCCCCCACGAGCGCCGTGAGCCCGAACACCACGAGGGCCTTGCCGAGCAGCAGGGCGCGCCGGTCGATGGCGACCACCAGCAGCGTCTCCGCGGTGCCCTTCTCCTTCTCCTTGGTGATGACGTCGACGGCGGCGTACATCGCCATCGAGAGCAACAGGAAGAAGAGCATCGCCGGCAGGGATCGGCCCGCCATCTCCCCCGCCCGCGCGTCCTCGTCGCGGGTCTCGCGGCGCCAGCGCAGGGCCAACGGGGGCTCCCACGGCTCGCCGGACGCCACCACGGCGGCCTTCACGCGATCCACGTTGCTCCGCCGCACCGCCCGGACGAGCCGGCCCTCGAGCATGTTGCTGCGGGTGACGGCGAACGGGCGCGTCAGGACCACCTCGTCTCCCTCGATGCGCGCGTGTCCGTAGGACTCTCCGCCCTCCAGCAGGTCGTCCGAGGTGACGGGTCCCGGCACGATCTCGAGGTTGTCGTCCTCCACGAGCCAGGACGGGATGGGCGGGTCGGCGGAGAGCTGGATCGGGGCGGTCTTCGCGGACCGCTCCGCACTCTGCTCGGTGACCGCCATCCAGCGGTCCATGGCGACGAGCCCCAGCGGGCCGGCCCCCACGGCGAGCGTGAGGAACAGGAGGAGCGACTGGGCCTGGCGGGTCTGGAGGCGCAGCTCGTGCCGCACCACCGCCAGGACGGCCCTCAGCACGCGGTCACCCTCGCGATGAACGCCGCCTCGACGGATCCGTGCTCCGCGACGAGCTCCGCGGTCGAGGCCGCGTGACGGATGCGCCCCTCGTGGATGATGGCCACGCGGTCGCAGAGCCGCTCGACCTCGCTCATGATGTGGGTGCTGTACACCACGCAGCGCCCCTCGTCCCGGGCCTCCTCCACGGCCTGGAGGAAGGTCTGGGCCACGAGCACGTCGAGGCCCACGGTGGGCTCGTCGAGCACCAGGACCGGCGGGTCGTGCACGAGCGAACGCGCGATGCTCACCTTCTGCTTCATGCCGGTGGAGAGCCGTCCGCAGCGCTGGTCGGCGAAGGGCCCGATGCCGAACCGCTCGATCAGGCGCTCGGCGCGCGCCCGGGCGTCCGGGAGGCCCTGGAGCTGCCCGAACGACACCAGGAGCTCGCGGGCCGTGAGCCGCTCGTACAGACCCGTCGTCACCGAGAGGAACCCGATGCTCCGCCGCACGGCCTCCGGCTCGCGCACGACGTCGTGGCCGTTCACGCGGGCGGTGCCGCCGTCGGGTGCCAACAGCGTCACGAGCATCCGGAGGGTCGTGGTCTTGCCCGCCCCATTCGCCCCGAGCAGCCCGAAAACCTCGCCCCGGTCGGCCCGGAAGGAGACTCCGTCCACCGCCGTCACCGGACCCGGGAACACCTTCGTGAGCCCGTCCACCTCGATCATGTCTCCCCCGTCAGCCGGTCCACCCAGGCCGGCCTCCCGATGCCCGTCACCAGCCGATCGAGCCCGAACACCACATGCCAGCCGCCCAGGAGCACCGCCACCGCGAGCCCGTCGGTCGCCAGGCCCACGAGGAGGTCGGTGGCCACGAGCTGCCCGCGCAGCGCGTCGAAGGCGAGCGTGCTCGTGTGGAACAGCGGCCACGGCGCCAGGTCGCGCGAGAAGTCCTCCATGCAGGCGAACACGCTCACCATGCTCGGTGCGAGCAGGACGAACGCCGCTGCGCTGAAGATCATCTGGGCCTCCCGGAAGGTCCGGGCGACCGAGAAGAGCACTGCGAGCACGGCCGTCGTCACGAGCGCCCCGCCCGCGAGCACCGGTGGCACGGCCAGGAACGACGGGCTCAACACGAACGGCACGTCCTGGAGGCGCTCCACGACCAGATAGGCGCCATGCCAGAGCGTGAGCCCGAGGGCCAGGACGTTCGCCATGGACGCCACCCACGCAAGCCCGGCAGCGACGATCATGCGCGCCCCGACGAGCTTCACGCGGTCCACCGCACTGGTCATGAGCGTCTCGAGCGTGCCCTTGTCGCGCTCCACCACGAACAGCTCGATGGTCGGGTAGGTCGCGCTGATCACGAGGGTCGCCGGGGCCAGCATGCCGATGAGGAGGGCCAGGAACCACATGAGCTGGCGCGACGGGTCGTCGGTGGCCTCGCTGCGCAGGGTGTAGAGCGGCACACCGAGCCGCTCCGCGGCCTTCGTCCGGAGGTCGGTCCGGTGCTCGGCGAGCGCCTCCTCGACGGCTTCCGTGGCCGCCCGGGAGCGAGCGCTGCCGGCGCGATGGTGGATGCGCACGGCACCCTCCGCGTCCACGTCCACGAGGGCATCGAGCCGCCCTGCGTCCAGGTCCACCAGCGTCCCTGGCACGGCGCGCACGGGCGGGCTGTCGAGCACCTCGACCAGAGCGGGTGCTTCCACGGCCACGAGCCACGTCTCGCGCTCGTGGGCCTGCTGGACGTAGATCAGGCCCTCGATGCCGGCCCAGAACATGAACGGGTACGCGAACACCGGGAACCCGATGTACAGGAGCGTGTTCGCGTCGCGCAGGGCCCGTCGGAGCTCCAGGTGGAGCATGTGGAGGAACACGGTCACGACCGCGTGTATCCTCCGGTCCCCGGGAGAGCGCGAATGACCACCACGATCCAGACCCCCACCCCGGACCTCGAGCGCACCGCGGACTTCTACGCGCGGCTCGGGTTCACCCGCCGCGATGCGCACACCTTCACGGACGGCGCGGTCACCATCGTCGTCGCGCCCGCCCGGACGGCCCGTGTCGCTGTCGTCCTGCACGGTGCGCCCGACGTCCGCGAGGCCCTCGGACGCGTCGTGGAGCACGAGGGTCGGTGGCTCGCCTCGGACCCCAACGGCGTGTGGCTCTGCCTCGATCCCTCCGAGGCGCCCGAGATCCCCGCTGGCACGGGCCGCTCGCGGGTCGGGACCTTCGCGGGGCTCTCGATCGAGTCGCTGGACCCCGTGCGCACCGTGGCGTTCTGGGAGGCGGCTGGCTGGCGTCCGGAGAAGGGCGACGCGGCACAGGGCTGGGTGCAGCTCGGGCGTGAAGGGTGCGTCGGGATCAGCGTCATGGGCCCGAACATGTGCCCGCACCTCTTCCCCAACCCCGGCCTCACGTACTTCAACAGCGGGAAGAACCTGGAGGTCGTGGCCGCCCTGCGGGAAGCCGGCGTGCCCCTCGCCGAGGAGATCACGTTGTTCAACGAGCGCGGAGAGGTCGACAACGTGGTGCTCGTCGACCCCGGTGGGCTCGGGTTCTTCGTGTTCAACGACTGACGGCCGGAGGGTCAGGCCAGCGCCAGGCCCTCGCAGACGCTGGTCATCGCGCTGCCCGAGCGCATCCGGCCAGCACCGAAGCGCCGGGCGAACAGCTCGCGCACGAACGGCAGGTGGCTCGTGCCCCCGGTGAGGAAGACGTCGTCCACGCCGTCCCCGTCGAGCCCGGAGGCCGCCAGCACCTCGTCGATCGCGTCGTCGTAGCTGGCCAGGATCGCCTCGCTCCCCTCCGCGTAGCGCTGGAGGTCGACGGGCTCCTCGATGTCCAGCCGGGGCGAGTGGAAGCCGTCGAACCGGAAGCTCGTCTCGCCCTCCGCCGACAGCGCCCGCTTGGCCTCCTCGATGGCCCAGGCCATCGGGTAGCCGAGGTCGTCGAACACCAGGCGGAGCAGACGATCGATGGGCGCCGGGTCGTCCATGCGCGGCCGGACGTGCTCGAGCCGCCGCTGGAGGTCGGGGTCGCGGAGGAGGTGGAGGTAGTACAGACGCTGGATGTGCCGCTGGATCGCGTGCTCCCAGGGCTTCCACGTCGTGTCGTAGAGGTCGTGGTAGCGCGCGCCGCGACCGAAGTACCCCATCAGGAACGTGTCGAGGAACCGCCCGTCCAGCGCGTCGCCGGCGAGGGCGACGCCGCTCGTGCCCAGGACGTCGTCGGTGCGGACCGCACGGCCGCGCCGCTGGGGTCCGACGCGCAGGACGGCGAAGTCCGCCGTGCCTCCGCCGAAGTCGCCGACCAGCACGCGCCGCTCGGCGTCCAGGGTCTGCTCCCAGGCGTACGCCGCCGCGACGGGCTCCAGGCGTAGCCGGCACCGCGGGAGCTCCGCGTCCGCGATGGCGCCCTGGAGCTGGTCGAGGGCGAACGCGTCCCGCGATCGGTCCTCGTTGAAGTGCACCGGCCGTCCCAGGACCACCTCGGTCACCTCCTGGCCGGTCACGCGCTCCGTCTCGCGCACGAGGAACCGGAGGTAGAGGGTGACGAGCTCGGTGAACGCGTAGCGCCTGCCGCCGATGCTCGTGCGTGGCACGTCCTGGGACAGGAAGGACTTCAGCGACCGCAGCAGACGCCCGTCGAGGTCGGTGTCGACGTACTGCCGGAAGCCCGCGTTCCCGAAGCGCAGCACGCCACGAGGGTCGCAGTGGATGACCGTGCGCTGGAGCGGCTCCCCGGGGAACAGCTCCAGGATCCGGGCACGGCCCTGCCCGTCCACGACCGCCACCGCGGAGTTCGTGGTGCCGAAGTCGATGCCGATGCGCATCTCGCCTCCCCGAAGGAGCGTAACGTCAGGCAAGAATCGTGCCAGAATCTCAGGGGTCGAGCGAGCAGGTCGCCGTGGCCTCCCGACAGTCGACGATCCGGGCTTCCCCCGCCACGACGTCGAGCTCGAGGACGCCGACCGCACCGGACCGGAAGCGCGCCCGCACCGCGTAGTGGCCCGCGGGCAGGGCCTCCGCGTCGCTGCCGAGCGAGAACCTCCCGGCGTCGCCTGCAGCCTCGACGTGCTCGGCGTCTCCGACCGACCGCACGTCAGCCGTGGCCTCGACCGGCGGGAGGATGAACACGAGGGTCCCGATGAGCACGGCCGCCAGCGCACCGGCCCCGAGGAGCCCCGCGATGGCGCGCCGCTGCGCGTCCTGTTCGCTCATCCCGTCCGTATAGCCCGGCGCTACCTCCTCGCGAGGGCCACGACGTTCGGCAGGCCCCACTCGGCGGCGTTCGAGTCGTCCTCGAAGAAGCCGATCTCGTAGGACCCGACGCGCACCAGGCGCTCCCCGCCGGCCCGCACGACCAGCGTGGCCTCCGAGCAGGATTCGCAGCGCACGTCCACGATGGTGTCCGGGCCCTCGCCGTCGAAGACGAGCAGGTTGCTCGCGTTGGGGTGCCACGTCGCGTTGTTCCAGTGCTCGCCGTGCTCGAGCTGGAGGACGCTGCTTCGATGGTCCGTCTGGAACATGCTCGCGTCGACGACGGCGACCCACCCGGGGTTCGCGTCCATCCACTCCGATCCCGTGCGCTTCTGCTCGTCCGAGATCCCGGAGGCCACCGGCGAGGTGAAGACAGCGAGCTCCAGGCCGGGCTCGAGGGTCCGGAAGACGGCGGGAGACGCGAGGGCGGGGACGAGAAGCGCGAGCATGGGACCTCCTGGGCTCGTCCCCGGACGTCCGCCACGCCCGGGGCGTTCAGGACCTCACAGACGTTATCCGGAACCCCGTGTCCCGCCTCGCCGACCTCGTGCAGCGCGCCTTCAGCGTGCTCCTGCTGCTCGCCTTCGCCCTCGGGCTCGCGCTGCCCGTGCCGGCCGTGCACCCCGCCGTGGTTCCCGTCCTGCTCGGCACCGTCCTGTTCCTCGCGGTGGCCCGCATCACCTCGCGGGACCTCGCCTCCGTAGGGCTCTCCGACCTCCTCGGGTTCTACGCGCTCCGGTTCGTGGCCCTGCCGCTGGGCCTCTGGGCGGTGGCGAGGGTCGTCTGGCCCGAGGGAGCCGTGGCCGTGCTCCTGTTCGGCCTGCTCCCGACGGGCGTGACGACCACCGCGGTCACGGCGATCCTCCAGGGGAACCCCGCCATCGCGCTCGCCGCGACCGTCCTGTCCACGGCCGTCGCCCCGCTGGCCATCCCCTGGCCTTCCTCTTCCTCGCCGACGGCACCGTGGGGCTCGATCCCGCGCCGTCGGCGTCACCCTGCTCGGCCTGCTGTTCCTCCCGACGGCCCTCTGGTTCGGCGTCGTGCGGCACATCCGGCCCGTCGCCGACGTGCTGCGTGCCACCGGCGGCCCGCTCTCCGTCGGGCTGATCTGCACCATCGCGCTCCTCGTGGCCTCCGCACAGCGCGCCAGGGTGCTCGAGGCGCCCGGCAGGCTGGGTGCGCTCCTCGTCCTCGGGCTGCTCCTGTACGGCGGGCTCTACGCGATGGGGCTCGCGTGGGGAGCCCGCGCGGACGGGCGCGCGCGTCGTGCGTGGGCGCTGGCGTCCGGGAACAGCAACATCGTGCTCGGGCTCACCCTGGCGCTGCTGCACCTCCCGGAGCACGCCGTGACCTTCCTGGCGTGGGATCTCGCGTGGATCCTCGCGTTGTCCGCCATCCAACCCGTCCTGCGGGCTATGGTGCCGGCCGGAGGTGAACCCTGGCCAGGACCCTGATGTGCGAACCCGCGCTGCTCGAGCGCGACCTCACCGGCAAGACCTACATCGTCACCGGCGCCAACAGCGGCATCGGCTTCATCACGGCAGAGCAGCTCGCCAAGCAGGGCACGTGGTGCTCGCCTGCCGGAAGGCCGCCGACGCCGAGGCCTGCATGGAGACCATCCGCAGCCAGAAGGCGGACGCGGCTGTGGAGCACATCCCGCTCGACCTCGGCGATCTCGCGTCGGTGCGGGCCTTCGCCGAGGCCTTCGACGCGAAGCACGACCGCCTGGACGCGCTGATCAACAACGCCGGTGTGATGAACACCCCGAACGGCAAGACGAAGGACGGCTTCGAGATGCAGCTCGGGGTCAACCACCTCGGGCACTTCCTGCTCACCGAGCTGCTGCTCGAGAAGCTGAAGCCAGCGCACCGTCCCGGATCGTCTGCGTGTCGAGCTGCTACCACGACAAGGCGATGGGCCGGGACGGCGACATCCACTTCGACGACCTCGCCTTCGAGAACGAGCCGTACGACGGATGGAAGGCGTACGCCCAGTCCAAGCTCGCCAACGTGCTGCACGCCAAGGAGCTCGCGAAGCGCCTGGAGGGCACGGGCGTCACGGCCGTGAGCCTCCACCCCGGGTGGGTGCGCACCAACCTCGCCAAGCACTCGATGCCGCTCTGGTTCCAGAACTGGGTGATGCGGCCCCTGTCCGGCTTCATCGGCATGATCGAGCCCTGGGAGGGCGCGCAGACCACGCTCTACACGGTGTTGGCCGACCACGTGAAGCCCGGCGCGTTCTACAGCCAGACCGGCATCTACCGCGACAAGGCCGCGAATGCGGGCGGCTGGCCGCTGGTCTCGCCCAACCCCGTGGCCCACGACGACGCGAAGGCCACCCGCCTCTACGAGATCAGCCGCGAGCTCACGGGCCTGGCCTGATCACGGCCTGCCCCCAGCGGCTGGCGGCGCAGAGGGCCAGCGAGAAGGGCAGGTCGGCGGGCGGGTCCCCCAGCCTCCACTGCAGGATCTGCCGGGCCACACGGGCCCGGAGGCGCGGGACGTCGAGCTCGAGGGCGTCCGCGATGGGCCCCGTGCGCGGGCGGTCCGTGAGCCAGGCGAGCACGTCCGCCAGGAACAGCAGCTCCTGCGAGGACGGCAACACGTCCTGCTTCCGCAGGTGTGCGAGGTGGGCGCGCAGGTAGTCCAGCGCGGCCTCCCGGTCGCCCTGCACGGCGTCCTGGAGCAGGGCGCGGGCTCCCACCTCGAGCAGCGTGGGCTCGGGCAGGGAGGCGTACGCGTCCCAGAGACCCCGGACGTCCTTCCCGGCCCACAGCGCCAGCCACACGCCGCCAGGGTCGTCATCGGCCGGTCGGGGCTCGCGATCGATGCCGAGCCGCGCCGCGACCCAGGCGTCGAACCAGGTGCGCGGGGCCGGCCAGGGCCTCCTGCACGCGCGGCGCCACGCCCGAGACGAAGAGCTGCGCGGGTCCCTGGAGCGCTGGAGCCTCCCGCGTCCACGCGAAGAGCACGTCCGCGTCGAGAGCCCATGCAGCCGGGTCGACGTGCGGGAAGGCCAGCCCGTCCAGATCGGGCACCGAGAGGATCTGCCAGGCCGCACGGCCCCGACGCACCGTGGCCTGGAAGGTCGTGCGGGCGGTGCCCTCGCCGGCCAGCCGCTTCAGGACGTTCGTGGAGAGCACGTCGCCGGTCGTGAGGTCCTCGCCCAGGGGCCCCGCCAGCACGGGCCCCTCGGGGCCCATGCGGGCCTCCACGACCATCCTGGACACCTGCCTCCCCTGCCCCTCCCGGGACGCCGGGCGCAGCACGGGCCGCCCGCGCAGGTCCGGACGCAGGACCGCCGTACCGCCACGGTGACCCACGGGATGGCGGTCGACGTCCAGGGCCACGGCCCCGAGGCCCGCGAGCACGACCTCGTCCTGCAGGAGCCGCGACACGACGGGCGTGGTGAACGGGTCGGTGGGTCGAGGCCCGCGAGCGGGTCGACGAGGAGGAACGGGCGCCGTCCGCGTCGTGGGCGTGCAGGAGGAGCTGCTGGCCCTCGAGCTCCAGGCCGTCGAGCCAGAGGCGACCGGTGAACCGCGGCAGGTCGTCGCGATCGGTGGCTGGCGCGGCACCCGCGCTGACCGCCGCGCCGTGGAGAGCCCGATGTCCAGCCGGAACCACCGCAGCCACGCGTGGAAGGCGAGGAGCTCGTCCCAGAGGGCCCGGGCCAGCGCGTCCCGGGCGTCCCGCTCGGTGGGCCCGGAAGCAGGGCCGACGTGCCGGACGCCAGCGCCGACAGGGCCTCCTGGGCGGTCGGGCTGCCCAGCTGCTCCGCGCGGCCCGCCAGGAGCTCGAAGGTGGGCGGGAGCTCGGCGTCCGGTGCGCGAGCCCACCCACGAGCAGGCGCCCGAGGGCCGCGTCGACGTCCGCGAGGAAGCCGGCCAGCACGGGCTCCGTGAGGGTGGAGAGGTCCGTCATCGCTTCACGCCCTCGATGTCCTCGAGCCCGAGGTGCACCTCGTCCACGGTCTTCTTCCTGCGCCCGAGCGTGACGGGCGCGTCGTACACCGCGGTGAACGGCTCCAGGAACAGGCCGCGCGCGCCCGCCGTGAGCCGCCCGAAGAGCCCGGCCGGGCGGAGGTCCGCGCGCCGACCGAGGGTGAGCAGGTTGTCGACGAGCAGGTTGTTCTCGGGCCGGAGCGGCACCCGCACCGCGACCTTCGCGCCCCCGCCGTCCTCCAGCACGAGGCCCGCCGTGCTCTGCGCCTCGTCGACGGCAACGGGTCCCCACGCCGAGGGCCGCAGCATCACGAGCCCGCTGGCGCCTCCGTCCAGGGGGTCCCGGGCCTGGCCACGGAGGACCTCCACCGCGTCCATCCAGCGGTCCGCCATGAGGCCGTCCCAGGCCTTCCCGGACCAGGGCGCCGAGCGCACCGCGACGTCCGAGGACAGCGAGAGCCGGCCGTCCGCCGCGAGCTTCGCACGCTCGATCGTGAACGCACCGTGGGCCAGGTCGTCCAGCGAGATCGAGATGTAGTCCGACAGGAGCTGGCGGAACAACCGGCGCGGCTCGTTGCCGAAGTACTCCACGGGCCGGGCGTTGGAGAGCGTCAGGATCCGGCCGTCGGCGCGCAGGTACACCGTGATGCCCACGAAGTCCGAGTCCGTCACCCAGCCCGCCGCACCGAGGGCCTGCACGTGGAGCACGCGGTCCAGGGGCTCGTAGGTGCGACGCGCCTCCCCGAGCGCCGCCTTCTCGTCCCGGGGGTCGCCGCCCCGCGCGAAGGCCGCCCGCGCGGCGTCGACGCGCAGGAGCGCGCGCGTCATGCGCTCCACGAACCGGCTGTCGCGGAAGTTGGGATCGCGGTCCAGGTAGTGCTGCACCGTGGTCGCGAGGGCCGAGAGGTCGCGCTCGGCGCGCACCATGCCCGCGTTGTGGGCCGTCTGCACGAGGGCCTCGAGCTCCACGACAGTCGCCGGGGAGGCGCGGATCAGCCCCTGCCGGGCGAGCCGGAAGAGCGCGCGGTCGATCGTGTCCACCGCATCCCCGAGGCGCTCCAGGCGCTCGGCGGCGGGCTTGCCGAGCTCGCTCACCCGTCCAGCGTGCCGAGGTCGTGCAGGTGGTGGTGGATGAGCTCCGGCGGGACGCCGAGGAGGTTGGCGGCCACGAGGATGGCGCGCTTCTCGGGCTTCTCGAAGTGCCCGTCCGCCATGGCGGTCTCGAAGAAGCGGTCGATCAGCTCGAGCTTCTGTTCCTGGTCGAGCTCGGCGGGCAGGCGCATCAGCGCCTCGGCGAGGAGGTCGCGGTAGAGGTCGGTGAGCCGGTTCTTCTCGTCGATGAGGCCCCGGCTGGCCAGGGCGTCGCGCGGGAAGTTCTCGACCACGTACGCGATCTCCGCCTCCTCCACGACCTGGTCGGCCTGCACGATGAGGTCGACGACGTGGAAGTTGAACACGAAGCGCAGGAGCTCGAGGTCGCTGTCCATGGGCCCTCCGGCCGTACGGTACCCCAGGCGGAGGGTCCGGTCAGCCGCGGAGCACGCGGCCCACGTGCTCGGCGAGCCGGGCCGGGGTGAGCGAGGCCACGAACCAACCGCGGTCCGCGAGATCGCGCGCGAATCGCTCGTCGTGGGCGGGATGACCGTCCGCATCCAGGGCGAGCAGGCCCATGGCGCGCACCCCGGCTCCCACGAGGTCCGCGGCGAGCTCGAGCATGGGCTGGCGGTCGCCCCAGACCTGGAAGTCCGAGAGCACCACGAACAGCGTGCGCTCGGGCTCCGTGACGAGGGCCGCGCAGTACTCCAGGGCCGGGAGGAGGTCGGTTCCCCCGCCGAGCTGCACATTCATGAGGATCTCCAGCGGATCGTGCACGTGCTCGCTGACGTCCACGATGCGGTGGTCCCAGAGCACCAGGCTCACCTGGACCGCCGGCAGGCCCGCGAAGATCCCGGCCATCACGGCGCTGTGGATGAGGCTGTCGGTCATCGAGCCCGACTGGTCCACGCTGATCACGATGTGCCACCGCGAGCGCCGCTGGCCGCGGTGCCGGTACGACAGGCGGTCGGGGACCAGCTGCTGCCCCTCGGGGTCCCAGTTCTTCAGGTTGCGCCGTACGGTCCGGGTCCAGTCGACGTTCCGGAACGTGCGCACCGGCGGCGTCCCATCCGGTCGCGCCGGCCCCGTCAGCGCCGGCCGGCAGTCGGTCTCGAGGTCGCGCCGCACCTGGTCGATCACCTCGGCCACCTTGCGGCGGGCCACCTCGAGCACCCCGGGTCCCATGAGGTGCTTGAACTGCACGATGGCCTTCAGGAGGTCCGTGGTGGGCTCGGCGCGGTCGAGGATCGTGGGGTCCGTGACGAGCTCGGTGAGCCCGTAGCGGTAGAGAGCGTCCTGCTCGAGCACCCGGGCCGCCTCGGTGGGGAAGAGCTGCCGGACGCCCGAGAGCCACACGGGCACGGAGAGGCGGTCGCCGGCACCCGGATCGGCGCGGTGCGAACGGCTCCGTTGCTCGCGGTCGTAGATGAACTCGAGCATGGCGTCCACCTTCGGCGCGGCCCCGAGCGCCTCCGCGAGCTCGCCCGAGAGGCCCTCGCCGTCCTGGCCGTCGGGAACGCCCAGCGCCAGGTGGGCTCCAGCGTGCCGACCGAGCACGAGCCGCCAGCGCAGCGCCCGGTCGATGCGCTGCTCCTCGCTCAAGGGGCGGGCTCCTCCGGGACCCCGATCGCTCGGCGGGGCGGGAGCGGCGTGGGCACCCAGGCCTCCAGGAGATCGACACTGGCGTAGGGATGCTGGGGCGGCGTGGGCGGCGTGGACCCGTCCATCGAGATGTACACCTGGACGACGAACCAGTTCTTCACGTCTGCCGCCAGGGCCTCGTCGACCGGGTGGTACGCCCAGATCGGCACCCACTGGCCCGGCGGGAGCTTGCGGTGGGACTCGAGGAGCGTGCGGCCCGCGCCCTTCCAGGGGGTCCGGCGCAGGCCTGGTGGGTGACGGCACCGCGCTCGCTGTGGAGGTGGGCGAACTCGATGAGCTCGTCCGGACAGGCGCGATCGGGCTTCAGGCCCACCGTGAGCAGGATGGGCTCGAAGGCGCGCGGTGTGCGGAAGGACCGCACCGCACCCCAGTCGATTTCCGGCATGTGGTAGCTCACGAACAGCTTGCCCGGGGGGCCACGCTGATCGCCCACGTGACGCGGTCGTCGTCGGGGGGGCACCGAGCGCACCCGGACGGCGCACGTGGCCGGATCCGGCTTGGGATCCACCTTGTAGGCGCACTCCACCTCGCGGTCGTAGATCCGCTGGATGCCGTGATCGGTGGCGAGGGCAGTGGCGAGGAGGAGGAACATCGGGCGCATCCTACTCCGCAGGGAACCCGCGGACCCCCGATTTCCAGCCCGCGTTGCGCACGGGGGGCCGAACGGCTACTCGCGCGGCGTCCATCCCCTCTGGGAGGCTCTCATGCGCACGGCTCTGTCTCTGCTGCTCCTCGCCGGCTGTTCCGGCTCCGGGCTCACCGCGAACCTCGCCGGTGCCGACGACACGATCGTCGCGCGCACCTGCCTCGGGGGCTGGCTGCCGGAGGTCGCCACCGGCGACTTCGAGCACTTCTCGAGCAGCCTGGTCGCGCTCGACTTCGCCCGCCATGTCGCGGACGACGCGCTCGCCACGGATGCGGGTCCCATCCGGCTCGACGCGAAGCTCGCCTACGGCGCGCTGAACCTCGACCTGGAGGACGAGGCGGTCGAGATCTGGATCGACAGCTGCTCCGGCCCCGAGCACGTGGCCACCGCGTGGACGGACGACTCTGGTCGTGTCGCCGTGGAGCTGCCGGCCGACACGGTCGATGCGTACGGCGAGCTGGGTGTGTTCTTCCGGGTGGTCGGAGACGGCACGGTGGCGCGGTCGACCCTCCGCCGCTTCCCGGTGGGCACGCACCTCGCGGTGTTCGACATCGACGGCACGCTCACCACGTCCGACAGCGAGCTGTTCTACGACCTGTTCTCGGAGCTCGGCGACGGCTCGTACGTCCCGGAGGCCCGCGCGGGCGCGCTGGAGACGGTCGAGGCCCGCATGGCGCAGGGCTACGAGGTCGTCTACCTCACCGGTAGGCCCTACTGGCTGGACGGGATCAGCCGCGGCTGGCTCGACCAGCTCGGCTTCCCCGCGAGCACGCTGCACCTGGCGCACCGCACCTCGGAGATCCTGCCCTTCGACAGCAGCGTGGGTGACTACAAGGCCGCCTGGCTCGATCGGCTGGCCGCCGACGGCTTCTCGGTGGACGTCGCGTACGGCAACGCCACGACCGACATCTACGGGTACCGCATGGCGGGCGTGCCCCTCGAGACCACGCACATCGTCGGCGTGCACGGCGGCGAGGGCGGAACTGTCGCGCTGGGCGACGACTACGTGCGGCACCTCGGCACCCTGGTAGACGCGCCGACCGTGGAGCAGCCCTTCGGCTGGTAACCCTTCGAACGCCCCGCCGGGAAAGCCGGCGCCCGCACGGTTAGAACGCACTCGGGGGGCGATGTGCTCGAGCAGCTGCAGTTGCGTGACATCGGAGGCTTCGAGACGCTGGATCTCGAGCTGGACGAGCGCCTGACGCTCCTGACCGGTGTCAACGGTTCAGGCAAGTCCACCGTCATCGAGGCGCTGCTCCTATCGCTCTGCTCGATCCTGCGCAGTCAGGGATGGTTCGAGACCGCACCGGGGTACGACGCCCCGTTTCCGTACTTCCACTGGTCTCCGGAGAAGGTGCGGGTCGGCGCAGAGTCCGGACTGGTGCGGCTCGCCCTCGACGGGTCCACGGCACAGTTCGCCCTCTGGCCCGAGGGGCGCACCGAGCACACCGCCACTATGCCACCTCCGCTCTTCCTCCACCTCGGAGCGACCCGGGGCGGCGAGCGCGCATACGAGCGTCTCCACCTCATGCCCAGCACCCTCGCTGCGACCGCGCCGGGTCGGGCCCGGGCGTTGACGTCCCGCGTGGGGGCACCCGGCGGAGACATGCACACCGTGGTGGAGTGGTTCCGGCGCGAGGAGAACATCGAGAACGAGATGCGGCTCCAGCACGATCGCGACCATCGACGTCCGGAGCTGGAGGTCGTACGCAAGGCACTGCTCTCGGTGCTCACCGAGCTCGAGCCCAGCGTGGCCTACTCCAATCCCAGGATCTCCCGGGCCATGCCGAATGGCGACCCCTGGCCCGACGATCCCGAAGGCCGCCTGGTGTTCGACCGGAACGGGGTCACGCTCGCGTTCAGCCAGCTCTCGGACGGTGAGGCTCAGGTCCTGGCGACCGTGATGGACATCGCCAGGCGGATCTGCATCTGGTGGGGGCCGGACCGACCGATGACCGAGGCGAGCGCGATCCTCCTGGTGGACGAGGTGGAGCTCCACCTCCACCCGGGTTGGCAGGGCCGGATTCTGCCGGCACTACTGACCACCTTCCCCGCGTTGCAGATCGTCGCCACCACCCATTCCCCCCGGGTGGTCGGCAGCGTCGACGCCGCGCACGTCAGGGTCCTGAGGGACTTCACTGACCACCCGGTCGGGACCGTCACGCTCGGACGTGACGCGAACTCACTCCTCGAAGACGTGTTCGACGTGGACGACAGGTCGGATCGCGCGACCGTTCGAGCGCTGGACGAGGTCGCCCACCTCATCGAAGACGACCGGCTCGACGAAGCGCGTGCCGGCCTGGCCAGGCTTCGAGAACGCCTCACGGCCAGCGACCCGGACGTCAGCCGCCTGGATGGACTCATCGAATTCCTGTCCGCATGAGACGGGTGCAGAAGCAGGCAGAGCCGCCCGAGCTGACGCGCTTCCGAGCAGGTCTCCCTCAGGGCGGGGAAACGCCACGCCTCGAGGAGGCACCGACCGCCGTCAAGCAGGCGATCCGCGAACGGCTGGTGTCGAGCCAGGGCGCCCTCTGCTGCTACTGCCAGCAGCGGATCCGGGTAGCCCCGGTGGCATGAAGATCGAGCACTTCGTGGCCCAGTCGAAGGATGCCGGGCTCCGACTCACATGGAGCAACCTCTATGGCGCTTGCGTGGGGACTCCGGGCCCTCCGCACCGCCAGACCTGCGACACCCGGAAGGGTGCGACAGGGTGCGATGCCGACCCGAGCACGATTCGTGACGAGGACTTCCGCTACCCGAACGGCCGCATCGAGCATCCGATGCTCCAGCACGATCTGGACGAGGTGTTGAACTTGAACGTGCGGCACCTCGTACGGGCACGCAGAGAGGCCCTCCGGCGGTTCACGATGCACAACAAGGGATGGGGCAAGGTGCATCTCGAGCGGGTGCTCGCGGAGCTCGAAGCGCGGGATGGACGCGAGCAACCCGAGCATGCCGCGATGCTCGCCTCCTACGTCAGGAGGGCCGTCCAGAGGCGATGAACGTCCAACAGGCATGACGGAGCTCTCGGCTCACGTTTACGTGCACCCTCGGCGGCAGCACCGATCCCACACAGGGGGTCGCGTTGGGGCGCACGTGGACATGGGGGATCCTGGGGCTCTGCCCCGCAGCATCGGCGGCCCTGCCGCTCGAGAGCATGGACCTGCGCGTGGAGGTCGTGGGGCCGCTGGCCGAGGTCACCGTGTTCCAGCGCTTCCGCAACGACGGCAGCATGCCGGCCGACGCCACGTACGTCTTCCCGCTCCAGGAGGACGCCGTGGTGGACCGCATGCGTATGCGCGTAGGCGACCGTGTGATCGAGGCCACCCTCCAGGGGCGTGAGCAGGCCCAGGCGACCTACGACACCGCGGTCGAGCGCGGGGACACCGCCGCCCTGACCGTCCAGGAGACCGCCGACGTCTTCACCCAGCACGTGGGGAACATCCCCCCCGGAGAGGCCGTGCAGGTCGAGCTCTCCGTCGTGCAGCCCGTCCCGCGGGTCGACGGCGCGTACGACCTCGTGCTGCCCCTCGCGCTCCCGCCCCGATTCATCCCTTCCGGCGTCCCGACGGCCGACTGGATGTTCGCGGAGCCGCCGGACGAGGACGTGCTGGCGACCGTGCGGGTGCGCGGGACGGCCGGTCTGGACGTCGAGCGCATCTGGAGCCCCTCCCACCCCGATCTGGCCGTGCTGGGCGAGCGGGATTGGGTGTTCGCCTACGGGGTCGCACGCCTCGCCCGGGACCTCCACGTCGCGTGGGAGACCCCGGGTGACGACATGTCCGCCGTGCTCTTCTACGACGGCGAGCACGGCATGCTCGTCCTCCAGCCCCCCGACGCCCTCGTGGGGACGGGAAGCACGCCGCGCGAGGTGGTCTTCGTTCTCGACACGAGCGCCTCCATGGCCGGCGAGGCCTGGGACCGCGGACGGGCCGTCCTGGACGGGGCGATCGCGGGCTTGAGCCCCGAGGACACCTTCCAGGTGGTGGCCGGTCGCGCCCTCCAGCCCGCACCCGTGTCCGCCACCCCCGAGGAGAAGACGCGTGCTCGCCAGGCCGTGAACCTGCTCTCGCCGCACGGACCCGCGGACATCACGGTCGGTCTCCAGCGGGCCCTCACGCTGCCGGCATCCCCCGAGCGCCCGCGCACCGTCGTCGTGCTCTCGGACGGCCGTCAGGAGATGGACCGGCGCGCCATGCGGGTGCTCGAGGAACGGCGCAACGGCGCGATCGTCCATGCCGTCGCGCTCTCCACCTCCCCCGGACGTGGCGTGCTCGCCCAGCTCGCCCGGCTCGGCGGGGGCGTGTTCCTGGTGCCCCGTCCCGACGAGACCGGCTGGGAGACGGCCGAGCGGCTGGGTGGCCTGCTGGGGCCCCCCGTCCTCACGGAGATCGAGGTGGGGACCTCCATGGAGCTCGTCGACCCGACGCTGCCGGACCTCGTGCCAGGTCATCCACTCATCCGGCTCGGTAGGACGACCGAGGCATTGTACGGCTGGGTGCTGGGTGCATGCGGCCAGGTGGACTGCGTGGTCCCCGTCCGAACGGTGGGGGTGGACCGCGGACGGGCGCTCGCGTCGAGCTGGGCGCGGGCCCGGATCCGTGAGCTGCTGGACGAGGAGGTGCGCACGCCCGGCTTCGACGCTGCCGACATCGGCTACCCGATCGCCATGGAGTACGGCGTGGTGTCCCCCTGGACCTCCTACGTGGCGGTGGACCCGGGCGCCCGCATCGAGATCGAGCGCATCGAGCCGACCGCGCGCGGGCAGGTCCTCTCGCCCGACTTCCTCCAGAAGGTCCCGAGCGGCCGCTCGTACCAGAGCGCCACCCAGATGGCCGCGGGCGTGACGCCGGGATCGGGAGCCAACCCGAACATGGGAGGCGCGGCAGCCAACGAGCGCGCGTTCCTCCTCGACGGGTCCAACGTCACCGATCCGGTGTCCGGGGTGTTCCAGCACAACTTCCAGCCCGAGAGCTCCCGCCCGCCCGAGGCCACGAGCACGCCGGTCTGGCCGGAGGTCGCGGCGACACCGGCGGGAGGCTCACCCCGCCCCACGGTCACGGCGTACGGGCGCACCGGCGAGGGTGCTGGAGTGGCGACCCTCGAGGGCCGGATGGAGGGGGCGCTCCGCGAGGACTCCGGGCGGCTCGGGGCCTCTGTCGCGCTGACCACCGCCGCGGACGCCCGGAAGGGGGACATCGACCTCCGGCTCGCCAGCCGCGGAGGCTACGACCAGCTCACCGTGGCCCGGACGTTCAGGGTGGACGGTGACACCGCGCTGACCGGCGGACAGACCTCCCTGCAGGTCCGCGCGGACGGCCCGCCTGGCACCCTCGACCTCGTCGCGGCCCACGCGGACGCCTCGCGCGGACAGGGCGAGGACGCCGAGCGTCGGTCCCGCACGGGAGCCTCGGTCGCGTGGCGGTACGGGCCGCGCTCGACCTCCGTGCTCCTCGCTGCGGGTCTGGAGCGCCGACGGCGCGACGGGCACGGTGAGGGAGCCTCCGTGCTCCTGCCCGTCCCAGCGCCGTTCGATCCCGACCAGCCCCCCGATTCCCCCGGCACGGACGCAGCCACCCTGGGCTCCGCGACGGCGGGCCTCACCCTGGCGGCACGCGACACCACCCGCCTGGACCTCTCGCTGACCCTGGCGGGTCAGGTGGGGAGCTGGGCGACGGCACTCCCCCGCCTCCACCTCGCCCACGTCTTGCCCGGCGCCCATCGCCTGGGGTTCGAGGCCTCCCGCGACCTCGGCGTCCCCCTGCCCACCCCTGTCGACCTGCCCGGCCTGGGGCGCCCCGGGAGCCCCGTGCCTGCGGGCTCGCCGACAGCACCGCCGCGCACGGACCACCTGGCGCTCGCGTGGTCCCGCCGTCCCGCGCGGGGCTGGACGGCAGGCCTGCGGGTCGGTCACGACCGGACGCGCTGGCCCTCCACCACCTCCGGCCGGGACCGGACGTCCCTGGAGGCGGAGCTCGGTGTGCAGGGGGACGCGGGGACGCTGCGGGCGCGCTACCGGGCCGTACACACGGGCCTGAGGGGCGAAGCGCCCTCCATCTTCCTCCCGGACCTCGGCTGGGTGCCGCGCTTCCTGGAGCCCACCCACGCCGCCGCCATCGAGGTGCTCGCGCGGTCGTGGTCGGGTCTCGTCCTCCGTGCGGCAGGCGGCCTGGCCACGAGCGTCGGCGTCGCCGGACAGCCCGTGTCTGCGCTGGTCCCGACGTCCTCCATCGGCGCGGACCTCGACGTGGCCGGTCGCTTCGCGGTGGGTCTGCACCTCCGCGACCTGACCGGTGGTCGCGGCCAGGTGCTCGGACGTCGCTGGGACGGCTCCCTCGCGACGACCGCCCAGCTCCCGCCCCGCCTGGAGCTGGCGATCCGTGCGGGACGCGCCCCACGCGGGCCCGTCCAGGCCCGACGCGCGCTCCCGGTCGGCCCTCCGCCCGTCCCCATCTGCCCCGGTCCCCGAAACGACGAGGGCGGGTGCTCGAGCTGATCCGTCAGGGCACGATGGTGTAGGTCGCGTACACGTAGCCGTCGTCGGGGTCGATGAAGTGGACCTCCGGACGGGTGGCATCGTCGACGAACAGCAGGTCCGGACCCGGGCTCCAGACCACGTGACCCGGTGTGAACGGCAGGCTCACGCGCCGGACCTCGGCGCTCTCGAGGTCGACGTCGACGAGCCCGTCCGCCACGACCCAGACCTCGCTCCCGCGGACCGTGTGGGTCGTGAGGGAGCCCTGGACGGGCAGCACCACGCTCGCGTCGTGGTCGATGTCGTAGATCACGAGGGGCCCGCCGGACCACGCGCTGGAGACCAGGAGCTCGGAGCCCTCGTCCGGCACGACGAACTCGGGCATCTCCATGGGTACCTTCACGGTCCGCACCTCCAGGGTCTCCGTGTCCACCAGCTTCAGCGCGGACGGCTCGTCCAGGTCCCAGCCCACGAGGGTCCTGCCGTCGGGCGTGAACCGAACGGGCCCGTCCACACCGGCCGCCTCGTGCACCTGCCCCGTGTCGAGGTCCAGGAAGAGCACCGCCGAGTCGGCCCCGAACGCGACGGGGAACGCCACATAGCGGCCCTTCGGGTCCGTCCCGATCCAGGAGTACGCGAAGAGCGGCTGCGGACGGGCGTCCGGCACGGCGATGTCGAGCATCGGGGCGTCCGGGAGGGCCTCGACGGCGTCGACCGTGAGGTCCCAGAGCTGCAGGTGCAGGACGCCGTCTGCACCGACCTGCATGACGGAGAGCACGTCCTGCTCGGCCGTCCACTGGGCCTCCGCCCAGCCACCCGCGCCGGCGAGCGCGACGGATCCGAGGCCCCGCGGGTCTACCAGGTGCAGCTCGATGCCGCCGGGGAGGTTCGCCCCCACCGCGACCCATCGGCGCGATGGCGAGGTCCGGGTGCCCCAGTAGCGGGCGTCCACCGCGGACGACGCCTCCACGTCGAGCGTCTGGGGATCGAGGCGGAACAACGACTCGGTCCCCCCCTCGTCCCCCTCTTCGCCCATGAGCAGCATGCCCTCGGCGGTGTCGAGCAGCCGGACGTCGTAGAGGCCGGTCACGTCGAGCACCGGACGGGGCCCGGTCTCCGGATGCACCGCCCACACGACCTTGGTGCGGGGCTCCGTGAGCCAGGAGCAGTCTCCCTGATCGTCGCTCGTGAGCAGGGTGAAAACGTGGTCGGAGCTCACCGCGGCGTAGGGCCGACCGAGCCAGTCACATCGGCCGTCGCCGACGAGGTCGTCCGGCTCGGAGAACGGGTGGAGCTCGTGGTCCAACCACCCGTCCCCACCGGCCTGGTTGCCGCTCAGGCTCGCGCCGGCGACGCAGGCGAGGGTGAAGGCGAGGTTGATTCCGAAGACGGTGGTGAGGACGGCGTTGCGCATCGTGGGCTCCAGGGTGGTGATCCAGGGATACCGCCCCTTCCGGACCTCCCGCTACGCCGGTTTACCCGTTTCCGAACGAAACCATGAGCCAGAAACGGCCATGAGGTTCGAAAACGGGTTACACCGAGACCGGATAGGCTCACGACGCCCCGAGCCCACGGGCATCCCGGAGACCCCATGCACGTCATCGCCGACCTCTGCCTGATCCCCCTCGGCGTCGGACCCGACGTGGCCCCGTACATCGCGGCCTGCCAGGAGGTCCTGGCTTCCCGGGGCCTCGACCACACCCTCCACGCGACGGGAACCACCATCGAAGGCGAGTGGGACGACGTCCTCGCGGGGGTGCGCGCCTGCCACGAGCGCGTGCACGCCCTCGGCGCCGCCCGCATCCACTCCACCCTCTCGCTCGGCACGCGTCCTGGCGACGACCGCCCGGCCTCCGCCCGCATCGACCGGGTCCGCGCCCTGCTCTAGAGCGCGCGACGCCAGGCCGCCAGACCCTCGGCCGCCCGTGCGTCCGCCGCGGACACCAGGGCCGCGAGGCCCGCCGGGACGGGCGCATCCGCGTCCTCACGGCCCGAGAGCCCCACGTGGGCGGCCACCCTGGCGCCCAGGGCGTCGATCTCGGACGGGATGAACTGCGTGAACGCCCGGCGCAGGTCGGGCAGGAGGGCCCGGAAGGCCGACCAGTCGAGCTCGCCGAGCACCTCGTCCACCGCGGCGAGGAGCTGGTTGCCGCCCAGCAGCGCCGAGCGGCCCACGAGGAACACGCCCTCCAGGAAGGCTCCCGCGTCCGGGGCGTCCGTGCCCGCGAGCGTGGTGCGCAGCGCGTGCGCGATGTCCGCCTCCCGACGGCGCCCGAGGGTGTAGAGAGCGCCCAGCACGGCCCCCTTCACGGCCGGGGCTGCGTGCTCCATGCCGGCCACCTCCTCGAGACGCTCGGCGAGCAGGCGCAGATCGAGCTCCACCGGATCGAACGCGACGGCCATGCGCACGAGGTCCTGGAGCCCGTGCACACCCGCCTTCACGTCGTCGGCCTCCAGGGCGCCGAGCTGCCCGAGCTGCAGCACGGCAGCCGTCCACGTCTGGCCGATGGTCTCCACCATCCGGTGCACCCCGTGGGTCGCCAGCCCCTCGCGGAGCTCGTAGAGCACGGTGAAGTCGAGGAGCGCGCGGGTGAGGCGGAGGAAGCGCCGGTCGTCGTTCAGCGCGTCCTCCACGGCCACCAGCACCTCCCCGAACAGGTCGAGCAGCATCATCTGGGCCGTGCGCAGCAGGAGCGCCGTCGAGGCGGCCACGTCCCCCCGGGCGGCCGCGAGCTCCTCCCGGATCCGATCGCCCGCGACGGCACCGAGGGAGCTCCCGCGGTCCGCGAGCTCCAGCAGCCGGTCGTCGACCGTCTCCTGCCAGCGGATGCCCCAGGTCTCCGTGATCAGGTGCATGTCGGTGCCCGCGATGGGATCCGGGCCACGGAAGTGCTCGGCGCGGCGGCCCTGTCGGTCCGCGCTGTCGAACATCGGCACGTCCAGCCAGTCGCACCGGTGCAGGAACGCCGACTTCCGCCGATGGGCCGCGGACTTCCCGAGGTCGCACCGCACGACCTTGTGGGCCCCGGAGACGTCCAGGCGATGGGACCTCGCCTCCTCGTAGTAGTCCGAGAGCAACGGCACCCGCCCCGCGCTGGCCGCGAGTCGACCCACCGAATCGCCCGTGAGCACGGACCTCGCGAGGGACTCGAGGGGCGGGCCGGCCGACGCGAGCTCGCCCTTCACGTAGGCCATCTGCACGGCATCGAGGACGTCGGCCCGCGTGGGGTCCCCGCTGCCCCGGAGGACCGCGAGCTCGCGCGCGACCCGCCAGGCCCCCACCGCGTCCGCCGTGCTCACGGGCAGTCCCTGCACCCTCGCCCTGCGCATGACCTCGACGAGGACCTCCCGGGAAGCGTGGGCGTGCGGGCGCACCTCGCCGGCCTCGAGCGCGTCCCAGACGGCTCCGCCCCAGGCTGGTGCCCGGTTCAGCCCGTACAGACGGGCCAGCGCGGGGTGGCTGTGGGCGCAGAGCAGCGTGGTGGTGTTGCGGTCGGCCTTCTGCTTCGCCCGCTTCCCCCTGGTCGAGGCGAGGGCCACGCTGTGGAACGCGCCCGTGACGACGACGATGGGACCGTCGACCCGCTTGCGGACCTGGTCGACGTGCCACCGCATGTGGGCCTCGCGGACGTCCGTGCCATCGTGGGCGAAGGCGGCCGTGTCGGCGACGTTGCGGGTGCACCAGGCGAAGGTGAGCACCGCTCGCATCCAGTCGCGGGTGGACGTCCCCACCCCGCGGACCTCGAAGCTCGCCTCCCAGAAGGCGTCGAAGTCCCGCTGGCGCGCTCGCTCACGCAGGGCCCTGAAGTAGGTGCCCTCCGCGAGCTGACGGTCGCTCACGGCCTCGGTGACGTGCCCGCGCGGGACGTGGTGGAACGGCACGGTGGCGGCGAGCGGGGCGTCGATGAACGCGAGCTCCGCGCCCACCTCGGCCCCGGCGAGCAGGGCCTGGTACTCGGGGCTGTAGCGGACGAACGGCCACCAGGCCCGGTACCGCACGGGGACCTCGGGCGACGGCGTGAGCACGCCGTTCTGGCCGTGCTCGTTCCTCTTGTCGACCCACGTGGAGAGCACGGAGACGGGCGGCTCGGTGCCGGAGTCGACGAGGGCCGGGATGAGCTCGGTGGCATCGTCGGGACCCTCGACCAGGACGGCGGCGGGCCGGAGCTCGCGGATGACCTGGCGGACGTGCCACGCGGAAGCGGGGCTGAAGTGACGCACGGGGAACCAGCAGACGCGCTCGTCGTCGAGCACGCGCTCCACGGCCTCGCCAGGGGTCTCCTCGACAGGCTCGCGCTTCCGCCGACCCATCAGGACCCGAGCAGACGCCGGGCGTTCCAGAGGTCCGCCCAGCGCCCGACCTCCCTTCGCGCGCGGGGCTTCACGGCCACCTCGAAGTAGGCCTCGAGGACCTTCAGGTTGTCGGGGTCGTCCTTGACCGCCGTGCCCCCGAGGTGCAGCGCCAGGTGCTCCGCGGTGACCGCGCCTTCGCCGAAGAAGCTCGCGTGCAGCGCGGCGTTCACGCCCACGCCGACGGCCTCGGCGGTGGACATCACCGTGCTCGCGCGGTCGACCTTCACGCCATCCAGCGTGCGCCCACGACGGATCTCGTGGAACGTGGTGACCAGGAGCTCCAGCACGTCGTCACCCAGGGCGGGAGGCGCGCCCACCTCGGTGGCCACGGCCTCGTCCACCTGCGTGCGCACGACGGTGAGCTCCTCGGCGAGCGAGTCGATGGGCGGCACGGTCTCGAAGTTGAACCGCCGCTTGAGCGCCGCGCTCATCTCGTTCACGCCACGGTCGCGCGTGTTCGCCGTCGCGATGAGGTTGAAGCCCCGCTTCGCCCGCACGACGGCATGCTCGTCCGTGAGCTCCGGCACGGGGACGACCTTGTCGGACAGCGCCATGAGCAGGGTGTCCTGCACCTCGTGGGGGGCGCGGGTGATCTCCTCGAACCGCACGACGTGCCCGGAGCTCATGCCCGCGTGCAGGGGAGCCGGCACCAGGGCCTCGGGCACCGGTCCGCGACCGAGGAGGAGCGCGTAGTTCCAGGAGTACTTGATCTGGTCCTCGGTGAGACCCGCGCTCCCCTGCACCGTGAGCGCGCTCGTGCCGCTGATGGCGGCCGCCAGGAGCTCGGACAACCAGCTCTTCGCGGTGCCGGGCTCCCCGATGAGCAGGAGGGCCCGGTCGGAGGCCAGGGTGACGATGCAGCGCTGAACGAGCACGTCGTGGCCGTAGAACTTGCGGGTGACGCAGGCGGGCTCGCCGTCGGGCGTGACGAGGTCGCACGCACCGCTGCCGAGGATGAAGGTCTCGACGGCGCGCGGGGACAGCGCCCAGCCGGGTGGCGGCACGCGGCCGAGGCGCTCGTCTTCGTAGCGGAGGGCGGCGAGCTCGCCGGCGAAGCGGATCTCGGCCGGGAGCCGGACGTGCTCCGACCCGGTTTGTTCAGGCATGCAGGCGGGGGCTCACTGACCGTAGAGGTGACACATCGTGGCGTGGCCGATCATGTTCGCCTGCGCGTAGTCGCGCAACTGGTCGTACTGGCTCCACGCGGAACCGGAGAGCGGCCCGATGCCGAACGTGGTGTCGAGGGCGTAGAGGTCCCACTGGAAGAGGTGCACCTCGGGCGGCGCGGGGCAGGAGCCGAGGTACGTGCGGGCGTCGAGGATGTTGGTGTTCTCGTAGATGCCCGCCGCCATGTTGGAGCCGAGCAGGAGGCCCGAGAGGCCCGCATCGATGCTGTCGTCCGTGCCCGGGATGTCGTACACGCCCCAGTGCGGGCGGTAGTCGATCGCGACGTCGGTGTTGTTCAGCAGGAGCACGAAGCTCTGGGTGCCGGCAGGCGCGTTGGCCCAGAGGACCTCCGGGTTGGCCTGGTCGCACGCGTACTGCGCGGGCAGCCAGAAGTCGCACTCGGTCTCGCGGGGGAGACCGGCGCTGGAGTCCATGTCGGGCGCCCAGACCACGAAGTCGGTGTCGGTGTCCGCGTCGCTGTCGGTGTCCGCGTCGGTGTCCGCATCCGTGTCGGCGTCGGTGTCCGCGTCCGTGTCGGAGTCGGTGTCCGTGTCGGTGTCGGACTCACGGTCGACGTTCCGGACACCGATCTCGGTGCACGCGGCGAGCAGGAAAGGGGCGAACAACAGACAACGCATGGGAATCCTCCGACGGCCGTGATGATAGCGCCGAATGTTCCGGCTTGCGAGCGTCGGTTTGGATAGTCCGCGCCATGCGACGGCTCCACGGACACCTCCCCCGCTCTCCCGCAGACCTCCTCGAAGAGGCTGCCGCCTGGTGCAGGTCGACCGGTGCCGAGCTCGACGTGTACGGCACGGGCGCCGTCCTCACCGACCTGGAGGCCCGCGTGGCCGGCCTCCTGGGCTTCCCCGCCGCGCGCTTCGTGCCGAGCGGGACGATGGCGCAGCCCATCGCGCTCCGGGTGTGGGCAGACCGATCGCGCACCCGCACCGTGGGCATGCACCCCACCTCGCACCTCGAGCTCCACGAGGAGCGCGGGTACGCCCACCTGCACGGGCTGCACGCCACCCTGGTGGGTCCCGCACACCGCCCGATCCTCGCCAGCGACCTCGACCGCGTGGTGGAGCCCCTCGCGGCCCTCGTGGTCGAGCTGCCCGCCCGCGAGATCGGCGGCCAGCTGCCGTCCTGGGACGAGCTGGAGGCGCTGAAGGCCACCGCCGCGGAACGGGGGATCCCGCTGCACCTGGACGGTGCGAGGCTCTGGGAGTGCGAGGCCGCGTACGGCCGGCCCCTCGACGCGATCTGCCGCGGCTTCGCGTCCGCGTACGTGTCGTTCTACAAGGGGATCGGCGCGCTCCCGGGGGCCATGCTGCTCGGCGACGCCGACCTCGTCGCACGCGCGGCCGTCTGGCAGCGGCGCCAGGGTGGCACGGTCTGGACGCAGATCGCCGGCGTGGCGAGCGCCTCCGCGCGCCTGGACACCGCCCGCGAGCGGATGCCCGGAGCCCTGGAGCACGCGCGTGCCCTCGCACAGGCCATCGCCGGCGTGCAAGGGGTTCGCGTCGTGCCCGACCCGCCCCACGTCGCCATGTTCCACGTCGTGGGTGAGCTCGATCCCGAGGCCGCCCAGGCGGGGCGGTTGCGCGCCCAGGAGGCCACCGGAATCGACCCCTTCCCGGGGCCACGCCCAGGCCCCGTGCCCGGCACGTTCCGCGTCGAGATCTACGTCGCCGACGCCGGGCGAGAAGTCCGCCCCGACGAGGCCGCCATGGCGTGGCGCGTCGCGCTGGGGGTCGACGGGACCGGCCCGGGTTAGGGCGGCGCATGCTCCTCTGGACCGTCCTGCTGGGGTGCCAGGAACCCTTCGGGCTCGACCGCCACGACCTCCGCGGATTCCGGATCGCCGCGCTCACCGCCCATGTCGAGGGTGGACGGGTGTTCCCGCGCGTGGCGATGGTGGTGGACGGCAACCTCTACGCCGACAGCCCCGTCGACCTCCAGTGGGGCTGGGTGGAGCGCGAGGGCGACGCCGTCACGCTGGAGACCTTCGAGGCCACGGGCCCCGCACCCGTCCTTCCGATCCGCGCTGCCCGCCTGGCCCTCGTGGCGCGGTACGGCGACCAGGAGGCCCGCGCGGAGCTCGCCATCGACGACCAGGTCGCGGTCTCGCCGCGGCTCGAGATGCTCGCGCTGCCCGAGAACGTGCAGGACATCGGCCCGGCCGACCTCGAGCTCGAGAACCGAAGCAGCTGGGCGGGCGACGGTCAGCCGAGCGTGGACCCCGGTGGCTTCGCGCGGTTCCGCGTCCTCGGCGCACCGGACGGCGCGAGGGCGCGGTTCATGGGGACCGCGGGCGAGTTCTGGGAGCTCGACGCGTTCACGACCGACTGGGCGGCGGGCAGCCTGACGATCGACGACGAGGAGGTCGTGGAGCGCGTGGTGCTGGAGCCGGGGCCGTTCACGATCCTCGCCCTCCTCCTCGACGCCGGCAGCGGCGTGGCCGCGCTGGACGGCTTCGTGGGGACGCCCGAGGCGGGCTCCTGGACCCGCGGACGCTTCCTCCAGGGCGGGCTCACCGCACCCTACTGGGGAACGCTCGTGGCCGACGACGGCGCCACCTCCGGGATCGCCGTGCGCGACGTGCAGTACGCCAGCCCCACGGACCAGGCGCTCTGGACGCCCGACGGCCTCGACTGCGTCGGCGTGAGCGGCCCCTTCGACCCCAACTGGCTGCTCGACCAGCGGTGCACCCGCGACGTCCTCGCTGGCGAGCGCGTGCTCGTGGTGCCCGACCCATGACGCTGCTCGCCCTCATCGCGAACGTCTGGGCCGCCGAGGTCGAGGTGATCGTGCGGGAGCACGGATCCGGAGCACCGCTGGACGCCGTCGTGACGGTCGCGGGACGCGAGGTCACCACGGGTCCGGACGGCCGGCTGGTGCTCGATCTCGACGCGTCCACCACGGTGTCCATCGCGGCTCCCGGCTACATCACCACCGTCGCGGAGATCACGCTGCCGACGGACCGCGCGAAGGTCTGGCTGCGGGCCGCACCCCCGCCGATGGAGATCGTCGTCGAAGGCCGCCGCACGACCGCGGACGTGAGCCGCCAGGCCGTCGACGCCGAGGTGGCCTTCGAGACACCCGGCAACCGCGAGGACGCCGTCCGGCTCGTGCAGTCGCTCCCCGGCGTCGCCGTGCAGCGCGAGTACAGCCCGAGTGCCGGCACCCTGTCGATCCGTGGCTCCTCGCCCCACGACAGTCGCTACTTCCTCGACGGCATCGAGGTCCCCTACCTCTACCACTTCAACCAGTACGCCAGCGTGTTCCCCGCCAGCCAGCTCCAGCAGCTCGAGCTGTTCGCGAGCACGTTCGGGCCGGCGTGGGGCGACAGCGTCGGGGCCATCGTGAATGCCGAGTCGCGGCGGGACGCTCCGGAGACCGTGCACGGCAGCGCGTTCCTGAACTTCGTGGTGGTGGGTGGCCAGGTGCGCGCGCCCCTCGGGAAGGGCTGGTGGGCGAGCGGCGGGGTGCGCCGGAGCTACCAGGACCTGTACGGGTCCGCGACCGACCAGTACACGCTCTGGCCGGTGTTCTCCGACACCTCGCTCCAGATCGAGCACGGCGACGACCGCCGCGGCACCGGCCTGTTCCTGTGGACCGCGAGCGACCGCTACGAGCGGGCCGCCGGTGAGCTCGACCTCCTGGACCCCTGGGAGACGGAGACCGTCCCCCGCCTCGACTTCCGCCGGGGCTTCCAGGTGGGCGGGATCCGGCACCACTGGCGCACCGCCGACGACTGGGGCCAGGCGGTGGCCGCCGTGGTCGGCGACCACCTCGACGGCGACCTGACCGGGAACGGCTCCCAGCACACCCGCACCCTCGGGCTCCAGACCCGCGTGGACGCCCACCACCGCTTCTCCCCGGACCTCGGCTGGGATCTCGGGATGGCGCTGCGCACGGAGACCACGCGCCTCCGCGTGGAGGACCCCGGACCCGCGCGCCTCCTCGTGGCCACCGAGACAGCGGCCCTGGCGCGCGGGGAGCCCGTGGACGGCGAGCTGGGTCGGGTGAGCGGCGGTCTCTACGGCACGCTCCACGCGACCCTGGGCCCCGTCCGCCTCATGCCCGGCGCACGTCTCGGGTTCGACACCCTCAACGACGCCGCGACCTTCGAGCCCCGCGTGAGCGCGGTCACCTCGCTGGGCGACACCACCACCCTGCGGGTGGGCGGCGGCCGCTACACCCAGCGCCCGCCCACCGAGCACCTCTTCCCGGGCACGGGCGACCCCGACTTCCCCACCACCACGAGCTGGCAGGGGGTCGTGGGTCTGGATCAGACCATCGCCCAGCGCCTCACCCTGCACGTGGAGGGCTACCGCAAGGACGTCCGCGACGTCCTGCAGATCCAGGTCGACCGGCCGGCCCACGTGGAGGATCGGGGGACCGCGACGGGCCTCGAGCTCACCTGGCGCTACCGCATCCGGGAGATCCTCTTCCTGCACGGGTGGGTCGGGGTGAGCCGCTCGCACATCGGCAGTGCCCCCGGACCCGGAGATCAGCCCGTGAACATGGGGCTCGTCACGAGCTGGGACCCCTCGTCGCGCTGGAACCTGGCCGCCCGCTACCGGATGGGCTCGGGCCTGCCGTTCACGCCCGTCGAAGGAAGCGTGTACGAGGCCACCCGCGACACCTGGATCCCGATCCCGGCCGCGGTGAACAGCGCCCGGATGCCGCTCTACCAGAAGCTCGACCTGCGGGCGGAGTACACGGTCCGCTTCGCGCGCTGGTCGCTCTCCGCCAACGTGGAGCTCTGGTACGTGCCGAAGAAGAGCGCGCAGCTCTACCCGGCCTACGACTTCGACTACACCGACACGACCTGGGTGCGGGGCCCCACGATCTTCCCCCTGGCGGGCGTGCGCGCCCGCTGGTGACGGCTCAGGGCGTGAACACGTAGACGGCGCCGTCCTCGAGCTCACCCGCGGAGGACCACGGCGCCCCGACGGCGAGCGTGGACCCGCCGGTGGCGAGGGTGGCTCCGAGCTCGGAGCGCGCGCCCTCCCCGCCCACCACGAGCGCCCGACGGCCGAGCGACATGCCGTCCATCACCCATCCATCCACGGCCCCCACGGCCATCCCGTGCTCGGTGGCCCCGGGTCGGCCGACGAGCAGCATCCCCGGGCTCCCGTCGAGCCAGCCGAGCGTGCGACCGAAGGCCTCTCCGGCCTCGGAGCCCGTGCGGGGCGGCGGGAACGCGAGCCAGGGGACGGCGGCGTCCAGCAGGCCCGAGGTGAACGGCACGGACGGGGCGGCGACGATGTCCGCGCCGCTCGCGATCCAGAGCGCGCCCACCGGCCCGAGGGGCACGGTGTAGGCGTCGTTGGTCACCGCGACGTCCGCCTTCCCGTCCCCGTCGAGGTCCTGGACCAGCAGGGCGGTCCCGATCAGGGTGTTCGCCGAGCCCGTGGAGAGCGTGGTGACCCGGCCGGCCGCGCACGGGGTCCCCTGGCCCCAGAGCACCCGCACCGACCCCGAGTTCGTGGCGCCCACGTCGTCGACCCGGTCGGCGGTGACGAGGTCGTCGCACCCGTCGCCGTCGAGGTCACCCGCGCTGGCCAGGGCGAGCCCGAGCTGACCGCCGCTCCCCTCGAAGTCCGTGCCGCCGCATAGGAGCTCGAGGGTCCCGTCCGCCGGGGCCACGAGCGGCCCCGGGATCACCCGCACACCTCCGCCGGCGTACAGCGCGAGCCCGCCGATCGCGAGATCGGCGACCTGGTCGCCGTTCCAGTCGAGCGAGACGGCCGCGCCCACACGGTCGCTCGCGGCATCGCCGAAGGCCACCCAGGACGGTGCCTCCGCGAAGCCGCCGGGCACGCCGCGATGGATGTACACCGCGCCGGACTGGCTGGCGCCGCCGGTGGGACACGCGGACGGGTTGACGTAGGCGGGGTCCAGGGTGGTCTGGCGCGTGCGGAACTCTGCGGTCACGGCGAGCTCGTCGAGCCCGTCGCCGTCGAGGTCGCCGAGCGGGACGATCTGGGATCCCATGCGCTCCTGGGCGTGGGCGCCGGGGTGGGCGGCCCAGACGACGGGAGGGCTGTCGAGGCGCGCGACGACACCCGCGTCGACGAAGCCCCCGACGGAGACGTGCGTGGCTGCTGCGTAGACCGCACCGCCCGCCACGGCGACGGACGCGCCGAGCCGACTGCCCGCTGGGGCTCCCGGGGTGGCGAGGGCCACGCCGCCCGGGGAGATCGTGAGCGCACCGTCGCTCTCTCCGTCGACGTCCGCGCGCGACGCGAAGCTCACCAGCGCCGGCTGGACGGGCTCACCGGGCAGGGCGGCCACCTGGAGACCGTACAGGTCGCCCCCGACGGAGCCCTCGAACGTGGTCGTGGCGTCCGCGGTGGTCAGCGTGCCGGGCGTGGCGAGCTGAGTGGCGGTGTAGTGGTACACGACCCCGGCGTTGTTCACGGCCACCTCCGCGGCCGGAGCGCCGACGAGGAGCCCCGGGCCGTCGGTGCCCGGCGCGACAGCCACCGACATGCCGAGGAAGTCGCTCCCGGAGTCGCCCGTGATCACGACGTCCGCGGTGTCCGACAGCACGAGCTCGCCGTCCACGAGGGCTGCGAGGGAGGCCTCGTGGAACACGAGCGCCTGACCGAACCGGTTCGCCTCCAGGCGCGCGCCCACCGCGAGGTCGTCGTGCAGGTCGCCATCGATGTCCGCGAGCACCACCGACCTCCCGAGCCGGGCGTCCGACGTGGACGGGGTGCCGATCACCCGCCAGGGGAGCCCGCCCGCGAGGAGGTCCTCGCCCCGCAGCAGCCACACACCGCCGCCCGTGCCGCCCGAGGGACCGACCGCGCCCAGGTGGCCGCCGATGGCCACGTCACACCCGCCATCGCCGTCGAGGTCGCCGGTGGCCAGCGCCGAGCCGGCCCGCGCGTTGGTGGCCTCCACCCAGGCCCACGACGCGCCCACGAGCTCCGGACGCCGCCCGTACCACTCCACCATCACGGAGGGGTCACCGAGGCCACCCGGGCCTCCCATCCACACCTGGATGCCGCCGGAGTCCCCCACCGTCGGCACGGTGCCGCGGTCGTCGATGTTGGGCCCACCGGCGATGAGGTCGTCGTACCCGTCCCCGTCGAGGTCGCACGCCGCCACGGCGTAGCCGAGCTGGTCGCCGTTGAAGCGACCCTCCGCGGACCACACGGGGTCGAGCGGATAGGGGCCGGACACCGAAGCGAACACGGTGACCCCACCGCGGTTCGGACCGTCCACCGAACGCTGGCTCGAGCCCACGGCCAGCTCCGGCGTGCCGTCGCCATCGAAGTCGCCCGTGACGACCGCCCGCCCGAAGAGCTCCTCCCGGCCCGTGCCGGAGAGGGTCTGCGGCCCGACGAACCCGCCCGGGCTGCCGGGGTAGATGTAGACGCCCCCGCTGCGCCACGCGTCGTGGGACGCCTCGGGGCTGCCGAAGACGATGTCGTCGCGGCCGTCGCCGTCCAGATCCGCGACCGTCAGGGCGCCCCAGTCGAGGAGGGTGCCGTCGCGGGTGCCCGGCAGCGTGCGCGGCGCAGCCGCTTCGATCCGCACCTCGCCGACCTGCCCGGTCCAGGTGTCGACGATCTCCGCGATCCGCGGGCCTGGCGTGGAGGCCGTGATGACCCCGTCCACGAGCTGGAGACCGGCGGAGGGCAGGAGCTCCACGGTGCCCGAGCCCGCACCGAGCTCCAGGGTGTGAGGCGCGCCGAGCGGCAGGAGGAGCGTGTCGACGGCGACCAACGGGAGGTCGCGCACCGTCATGGTCACGCGGGTCGTCACGCCGGTCGCCGTGTCGACGAAGTCGAACGTGTCCACCACCCCCTCGGTGAGCCCCGACGTGTACGAGCATCCCGACGTCAGCGATGCGCCGCTGGGGAGATCGACGGGGTCGCATCGGAACGTCCCGCTCCCACCCTCCGCGACCACCGAGACCTGGTGACCCCGCGGAACGGTGGCGACCTCCGGATGCACGACGAGGGCGGCGTACACGCTGATGTCGGCCTCAGCGCTCGTCCCGCACGTCACGTCGGTGACGCGCAGGGTGTCGACCCCGGGGGTGCCACCCGGGAACCACCGCCCGCTGGAGGGCTCGATGGCCCCACCGGAGGCGTCCACGGCGATCTCGAAGCGGTAGGGGCCCACGCCCCCGCTGGCGCCGATGACGGTCTCGCGGAAGGCCCCTACGGCGGCGGGAGCCTCGATGGCGACTCCCCCCACGCACGGATCGACCGGAGGTGGCGGCGGCGGGAGCGTGGGGATGTCGGTGTCGACGGGCTCGTCGGTGGGCTCGGGTGCGGTGGGCACCTCCCCGCCGTTGCAGCCGAGGAGCATCACCGCGAGGAGGTGGCGACCTGCGAGGTCAGAGCGGAAGGACATACACACCTCCGTTGTGCACGACGCCAGCGGCGCTGCTGCCGGGCGCCCCGATCACCAGGCGCCCGTCGCTGCCGAGCAGGGTGCGCCCGACCTCGGGGTCCTCGCGCAGGGTCTCGCCCCCGACGATCATCCAGGGGGTGTCGACCATGCCCACGTCGTAGCGGTAGATGCCGACGGCCCCGGTCTGCTGGGCGCCGAGCTGGGCCGCGCGCCACGCGCCGACGGCGAGCACCACCTCCCCGCCCGTCGTGCGCGCGAAGGCCACGGCGTCGCCGAACCGGGCGCCGGGCTGGAAGCCGTACACCGCGTTCACCGAGGATGCCGGGCCGTAGGCGCCGTGCAGCACGTCGTCCGGGAGGTCGCCACCCACGACGGGGTCGCGCGTGCGCTGGGCGATCCAGGCACCGTCCACCACCCAGGCCGCCCCGACCTGATTGCCGGTGAGCGACACGCCGGGTCCCCCGATCGCGAGGTCGTCGTGGGTGTCGCCCACCATGTCCATGCCGCCCGCCAGCGAGGTGGCGGACAACGCGCCACCCAGGGAAGGTCCGAGGGCCGTGAACGTGGGCGTGGCCGACGCGCACGCGGCACCGGCACCCCAGAGCACGTGCACCATGCCCTCGTTGTTCACGAGCGGCGTGGGGTCGGCGTTGGGGCTGCCCACGACCAGCGCGTCACAGCCGTCGCCGTCCGGGTTCGTGAGCACGGCGAGGGAGAGCCCGAAGCCCTGGGCGTCGCTGGTGATCGTGAGGTCCGGGCAGACCTCGACGATGCCGGGCCCCGCGGGAGCACGCCCGTGGACGATCTGGAGCACGTCGTTCGGCCAGACCACAGCGAGGTCGTCCAGCCCGTCGCCGTCGTGGTCGAAGCCCGAGAGCACGATGTCGGCGTTGGTGCTCGCGCGGTCGCCGTAGAGCACGAAGTCCGGCTCGCTCGGGAAACCCGTCGCGGTGCCGAGGTACACGGCGGCCGAGCCTGCCCGCGACACCGCACCCGTCGCGCACGTGCTCGCGAAGCCCGGGGGGTTGCCGGCGCGCGAGTCCGACCGCAGGAGCTCGACGAGATCGGCGCGTCCGTCACCGTCGAAGTCACCGGACGCCAGGCCGTACCCCCGACGGTCGCTGATGCTCGCGACGGACGGGGTGGGACGGTCGGTCCACCCAGCGCCGTCGTGCACGGCGACCCGCCCGGTCAGGGCGCCCTGGTCGGCGTCCGGGGCGTCCGGCGCGCCCACGAGGAGCTCGTCCCCGGGCACACCGTCCGCGTCGACGAGGAGGAGGCCGCGACCGACCTCCTGAGCCGCGGGCAGCCGCGGGATGGGCAGCGCGTGGACGGCGACCCCGTCGTGCCAGACGAACCGCTCGACGTCGATCCGCCCCGCCGCCGCGTCGGTGTGGCGGCCCTCGAGCACCACGACCTCACCCCCGCCGACGGCGAGGCGGTGGCCCAGGTACCCACCCGCCTCCTGCCCGGGGAAGGCCAGCGCATCGGCGAGGAGAGCGGTGACGGGCGCGGACCCGATCGCCGCGGAGCCGTCGAAGCGGTAGGCGCCGCCGGTCCCCCCACCCTCTTGTGTGGTCGTGGCCCAGAGCTCCGGGCTACCCGTGGCGCTCGAGCCCACCGCGACGTCGTCGCCGAGGTAGGCGTTGTTGGACGTCCCGGTGACGAGCCAGTCCGCCTCCGAGACCTCCACGGCCACCGTGGGGTCGACCGGGAAGGGCCCCCCGGAGAACAGGGCCGCCATTCCGGCGTTCGTGCCCCCGGCGTCGTCGAAGCGCGCGCCCACGAGGAGGTCCAGGGCGAGGTCGCCGTTCACGTCGCCGAGCGCGAGGGCCTGGCCGAACTGGCGACTGTCGGTCTGGGCGGGGTCGCCGCCGATGATCTTCACGGGCGCCGCAGAGAGGTAGGTGCCGTCGGTGCGGCCCGCGTACACGTAGACCGTGCCCTCCCCCGTGGCGCCGGTACGGTCGCGCGTGTAGGCCGAGACGATGACGTCGCAGGCGCCGTCACCGTCGTGGTCGCCCACCGCGAGGCCGCGCGTGCCGATCTGGAGGTTGCCGACCTGCTCGAAGCCCGACGTGCCGATCGCGACGCCGTAGCGCACCATAGGCGCGTCGACGGGACCCGTGGCCGAGCCGGGGTAGACGCTGATCGAGCCCGGGTTGGTGGGGGCTCCGGGGCTGGGGTCGTCGAGGAGACCGAGGGCCACGATGTCCGGATGCCCGTCGGCGTTCACGTCGCAGACGCCGACCAGACGCCCGAGGTTGTCGCCTCCACGGCTGCCGCGGAAGACCCGTGCGGGCACGTCCTCGAACAGCCCACCCGGGAGACCGCGGTGCACGCGGACCTCCCCGACGTCGTCGAAGTTCCAGTGGGCGCCGGGCACCCCGACCACGAGGTCCGGGAGGTCGTCTCCGTCGACGTCCGCCACCTCGAGCCCACGCCCGAGCTGCTCGTTCTCGACGCTGCCCGCGGTGATGAAGGAGGCCGTGTCCGCGAAACCGCCGGCGGGCAGGCCCTCGAACACCGCGACGGCGCCGCCGACGGGCCCCTCGACATCGGCGCCGGCGATGCCGACCACGGCGTCCACGACACCGTCGCCCGTGACGTCGACGACCCGGGCCTGGCCCTCCGTGAGCAGGCGGCCGCCCTCGAGGGCCGGCGGCGCGAGACGCTCGAGCACGCGCACACCGTAGGTGGCCGAGAGTGACGGCACGCTCGCGTCGGTGACCGTGATGCTCGCCGTTCCGGGGGCCACGCCGACGAGGGCCTGCGGGTCGGCGGGGTCGACGGCCGCCACGGCCGGCGCGCTGGACGAGAGCGTGTAGGAGCCGGAGCCCCCCGAGAGCCACGGCCAGAACGAGGCCCCGGCGGGGAACGCCCACCCGCCGGGCCCGAGCGTGCCGATGCCTGCGCCCGCCTCCGTGCGGATGCGGACCTCCCACTCGACGCCGGTGAGCTGGTCGCGCACCTCGATGACGTCCAGACCGTCGATGGACCCCGTGAGGTGGCTCGCGCACCCGGAGAGCGTGCCGGAGGAGCCGTCCTGGACCACCGAGCACACGACGTCGCCCGAGCCCCCGGCGACCACGAGCGGCACGGCCGTGCCGGGCGGGACGACCACGGAGACGGGGCTCACCTCGAGCGCAGGCACCACCGTGACCGTGGCCGAAGCGGTGTTCGTGCACCCGGCGTCCGCGAGCACCACCAGGTCGGAAGCAGGTCCGGCGGGTGCGCGGTAGCCGCCCGTGGGGCCGAGCTCGCCGGCCGCATCGCCCCCGAGGGTCCATGTGCGCTGCCCGGTGCCCCCGGCGCCCGTGAAGCTCACCACCTGCCCCACCTCGGCGGTGGCGGACGGCGGACGCACCTCGAGATCACCGCACGCCACGGGGTCGGTGTCCGCATCCGTGTCGGTGTCCGCGTCGGTGTCCGCATCCGTGTCGGTGTCCGTGTCGCTGTCCGCGTCGGTGTCCGCGTCCGTCTCGACGGGAGGCTCCGTGGGAGCGCCCTTGCATCCCACCAGCAGGAGGGCGAGCGCGGAGATAGCATTGCGGCCGGAGAGCACCATGGTCTTCATCCTCCTGGTCGCGTGCCGCACGCCGGACGTCCCCACCGAGACCCCGCCGACGCCGGTACCCGAGCCCGACCCCTGGGCCGCCACTATAGTGCAGCCGGAAGCCGTTGGGCCCGTGGTGGAGCGCTTCGCCATGGATGCCGCTTCCGCGGCCGCGGAAGGCGATGCTGGCGCGTTCCTCGACGCCGGTGGCGACACGATCTTCGTGGACCCCTGGGGTCGCTCGACCCCCCTCCAGGCGACCCTCGGCGGCCTGCGGGCGAGCGCCCCCTGGGCGGACGGGACCCTCATCGCGACGGACTCCGGCTACTCCCTCTGGGACGGTGCGCTCCAGGCCTTCGACCTGGCCACCACGGCGGGAATCGCGGACGTCCTGGTGCCCACGGGCGACGGGCTGTGGATCGAGAGCGCGGAAGGGGTGTTCCTGCATCGCGGCACCACCACGCTCGAGGTGACCGCCGACGGTGAGCCCACCCACGGCCTGGCGCTGGGAAGGCTCGGCAGCACGCGGGTGATCTGGACGGCCTCCGGGGTGCACGCCGTCGCGGTGACCGTCGCCGGTGACGGGCTCGCGATCGCCACGTCCCACGCGATGTTCGACACGGTCGATGCCATCGCCGCCGACGACGCCGGAGCCGCCTTCGCCCTCGTGCGCGGCTGGCTCGTGGAGCGCGACGAGGACGGCACCTGGACGCGCATCGATCCCGGGGAGCCCGTGCGCGAGCTGTACGGCGACGGCCTGTCCCCCGCGGTGTGGGCGCGCACGGACACCGGCTGGCTCGTGCACGAGGCCGGCGTGTGGCGGAGCCTCGTGATCGACGCCGTGCCCACCGGCTCCGTGGACGGCGCGGGCCGCATGCTCTTCCTGGAGGAGGGCGAGGCCATCCGGGTCGGCACGGGACGTCCGGTGGTGCTCGTGGATCCGCCGGACGGTCCGGTGGTCCTCCCCGTCACGGTGGGCATCGCGCCCACGCGCACCGACGATCTGGGCGCCCTCACCGCGCGGCTCGTGGGCGCGGGGTCTCCCCTCCCGCTCGCGGTGGACACGGTGGACGGGGTCTCCACCGTCGAGCTCGATCCCGCCGACCACCCCGCAGGGCTGTACGACCTCGAGGTGGAGGTCGCCTACGGCGCGAGCTCGAGCGTGGCCACGACGCCCGTGATCCTCGGCGCGTTCGCGCCCCGCTGGGACACCTTCGTGCGTCCCCTCTACGAGGATCGCTGCTTCGCCTGTCACGGGGCCGACATCCAGCCGTTCCTCGGCACGCGCGATGCCTGGATGGCCAACTTCACGGCCGTCCTGGCGAACGTCGCCGCGGACCCGCCCGTGATGCCGCCGGACGCCGGTGACGCGCTCACCCCGCTGGAGGTGGATCTGCTGGAAGCCTGGGCGGCCGACGGGTTCCCGCAGTGACCGGGCACGTGGTACGCTCCGCGACGGAGAGGTCGGTCGCATGTTCCTGTTGACCCTCGGTGCCCTCGCCACCGAGCCCCCGACGTGTCCCCCGGCCGAGGCGTTGCTGCCCGCGGAGCGCTGGCTCCGCGCAGTGTCGCTCGATCTGCGGGGCGTCATCCCGGACCCCGCGGACTACCAGCGCATCACGGAGCCCGACGCGCTGCCCGCCGATCTGGTGGACGAGTGGCTGGCGTCCGACGCGTTCCTGGAGCGCGCGGTCCGTCACCACCGGTCCCTCCTCTGGCCCGGGTTCACCGACACCCGGTTCGTGATCAACCACCACCGGATCAACGTCTCCGGGGGGATCTGGCGGTCGTCCACGCGCGACCGTCTCTACCGCGGTGCGGCCGGCCGGACGTGCGGTGACTTCGAGGCCACGTTCGACGCCGAGGGCCGCCCCGTCCCCAATGCCCAGGGCCGCGAGGGCTGGGTGCGCGTGCACCCCTACTGGGAGGCGGACCCCACCGTCACCATCCGGATGTGTGCCTACGACGCCCAGGACACCGTGGTGTCCAGCAACGGCACCGTCTGCGCCGACCAGAACGGGCGGAACGACCCCAACTGCGGCTGTGGGCCGGACCTCGCGTACTGCGTGTCGCCCGACTTCGTGACGGACCTCCGTGCCTCGCTGGCCGGCACCCTGGACGCGCGGGTGAAGGCGGTCCTCACCGCGGACGCTCCCTACTCCGAGCTGCTCACCGCGGACCGGATGTACGTGAACGGCCCGCTGGTGCACTACTTCCGCAACCAGTCGAAGGTGCCTGCGTCGGTTCGCCTCGACCTCGCACCCCTCGACATCGCCGCCCTGCCCGACCTCGACCCCTGGGAGGTGGACCACTGGGTGGAGGTGCCCGTGCACGCGGGTCACTCGGGTGCCCTCACGGATCCTGCCTTCCTCACGCGCTTCATGAGCAACCGGTCGCGCGTGAACCAGTTCTGGAACGCCTTCCTCTGCCAGCCCTTCACGGCCCCGGCAGGAGGCATCGCGGGCCTGGACGTGCAGAACCCGACCCTCGACCTCGCGAACCGCGACGGGTGCCGGTACTGCCACGCGATCATCGAGCCCTCCAAGGCCCACTGGGGCCGTTGGACCGAGGGCGGCGGGGGCTGGCTCGACCCGGCGGTGTACCCGTCCTTCGACGCGGACTGCGAGACCTGCTCGGAGTCCAGCCTGCCCTGCGACGACGCGTGCCGGCGGTACTACACGGTGGACCCCCTGTCTCCCGAGCTCGACCCCTTCGTCGGCTCGCTGTCGGCCTACCAGTTCCTCCCGGACGCCGAGCACCATCGCGTGGACGACGGTCCGGAGGGGCTCGTGGAGGAGAACATCGCCAACGGGCGGCTCCCCACGTGCGTGAGCCAGAAGACCGCGGGCTGGCTGCTCGGCCGCGAGCCCACCGCCGACGACGACCCGCTCGTGGCGGCCTGGACGGACGAGCTGCTCGCATCCGGCTGGGACTACCGCACCCTCGTGAGGTCCATCGTGCTCTCCGAGCCCTACCGGAGGTCGCGATGATCGCCCTCGCGTTGCTCGCCTGCACCCCCGAGCCCGCCGTGGTGCAGCCCGATCCCGTCACGCCGGTCTTGCGCCCCGAGCCGCCCGCGCCGCCGGACATGGGCCTCGACACCGTAGGCACCGTGGAGACCCCGGACGCCGCGAGCCCCACCCGCGAGGTCCGCCGCATGGACATCGACCAGCTCGACGCGTCGATCCGGTCCGCCACGGGCGGCATCGGCTGGGACGTCGACGGTGTCTCCCAGCTCCAGGAGCTCTCCGCATCCCTCGGCGTGCCCGACTTCGCCCAGCGCACCAGCGAGGACCTCACGGCCGGCCTGCTGTTCCAGAAGTTCCTGGACGACGCCGCGAACGCCGTGTGCGACACGCTCGTGGAGCGCGAGCTCGCCGGCACCTCGAACGTGCTGCTCGGCGCGGCGGGCCCCACGGACACCCGCGCCACCAACGCCGCCGCCGTGGACGCCGCCCTCGCAGCGGCCCTGCTTCGCTACCACGGCCGTCGTGTGAGCCCGGGAGACCCCCAGCTCGACCCGTGGACCCTGCTCTTCGACTCGACGCTCACCGTCACGGGAGGCGACACCATGGCAGCCTGGCGCTCCGTCTGCATCGGCCTCATCGTCCACCCCGACTTCTACCAGTACTGACCGTGTCACCCACCCGCCGCCAGATCCTCGTCTCCGCCTTCGGCGCCCTCGGCGCGACCGCCGTATCGGGCTCGCTCGCCCGCCTGGCCCTCGCCAACACCACGGGCACGACCGACCGGTACTTCGTGTTCTGCTACTTCCCGGGAGCGTGGGACATCCTGGTGTCCTCCGACCCCAAGGACCTGCTCATCGGGGCTCCCGTGGAGGAGACCCGCATCGAGCACGCCTGGGACGAGGCGGACGCGAGCACGCTCGCCGCAGGGCAGCTCGAGCTGCTCGATCTCCCCTCCCTCCGGCCGGACGGCACGCCCCACCGGGTGACCAACGCCTTCGAGCCCTTCCGGGGTCTCGGGCTCTCGTCGGGAGGCAACCTGCTCGACCGCACCACGTTCGTGCGCGGGCTCTCGATGGACACCCTCACCCACGAGGTGGGCCGGCGTCGCTTCCTCACCGGCCGTCCGCCGACCGGGCTCAAGGCCCGCGGGAACAGCGTGGCCACCGTGATGGCCAGCCTGCTCTCCACGCTGGAGCCCATCCCGAACCTCGCGGCCTCCATGGAGTCCTACAACACCACTGAGCCCGCGTTCGCGTCCGCGCTCAACGTGAATTCGGTGGACGACCTGCTGCGGGCCCTGCGTCCGGCCGCCCTGGACGTCGCGCCGGAGGAGCGCGACCGCGTGGAGTCCATGCTGGACGCCTTCCGCGAGTGCATGCTCACCCGCAGGTCCCCGGCACGCGACACCGCCCTGTCGTCCCGGAAGGGCGCTAGCGCGCTCGTCAGCGGTGGCTACGACGCCGCCTTCGACCTCACGGCGAACACGCCGGAGATGGAGGTCCTGCGCGAGCGCTTCGGCATCGTCGGCAGCTCGACGAACACGGTGCAGGCGCGCATGGCGATGGCCGCACAGGCCCTCACGGGCGGCGTGTCCCGCGTGGTGTCCGTCCAGGCGAGCAACTCCTGCGACACCCACTTCGACAACTGGGGCACCGACCAGGTCGAGACGCAGGTGGAGGGCTACCGCGCCATCGCGGCGCTGGCGTCCCACCTCGACGCCACCCTGCACCCGTCGGGCGGCACCTGGCTCGACCGCACGACCATCGTGGCCTTCTCGGACTTCTGCCGTACGCCGGTCCGCAACGGCAACGGCGGCCGCGACCACTGGCTCACGAACGCGTGCTTCCTCGTCGGCCCCGACCTCACGCCGGGTGTGTTCGGCGAATCGAGCGACGAGGGCATGGCGCCGATGGCCGTGGACCTCGCCACGGGCCTCGTGGACCCCGCGGGCGAGATCCCCAAGCCGGAGCACGTGCTGGCGGCCCTCTTCGGCACGCTGGGGTACAGCGACCCCGCCACGATGCCCAACGACCTGCGCGTGGGCCCCTACGGCGCCCTGATGAGCTGCTGACCCCGGGTCTGCACCTCCACGCACACGCCCGCCTCCTCGAGGAGGCGCTTGGCCCGCTGGAGCTCCTCCTCGAACAGAAGTCCCTCGGCGTCGCGCACACGCATGCGGTCGCCTGGACGGAGGTAGCGCAGCAGCATGGGCACCTCCTCGGCGAACATCGCGACATGGGTGACCAGCAGGCGTGCCGTCCCGTCGCGGTGGAGCTCGTAGCCACCCCGCTCCGCTCCGGCCGCGAGCACGTCGAGGCCGCTCGAGGCGAACCGGTCGAGCACGGCGGGGACGAAGGCCTCCTTCCACTCGCGCTGGTACCGCTGGTGCTGCAACCTCAGAGCGGAGAGCCCGGCCAGGGTGCCCGTCACCTCCAGGTCACGCCACACCTCGTCGACCGCACCCTCGCGCTCGGTCACTTCGAGCGTCAGGCTTCGTAGACCCGGGTAGAGCACCCGGAACCGGATGAGGTCGGCGCGCGCGGGCCGATACCCCAGGCGTGCGGTCGTCAGCGGTGGCGGACGAGGGGCCCCGAGCAGCGCGAGCAGCACCGCAGAGCGGTCGATCTCGACGTCCTCCAGCGCGCGGGCCGCGGGGCTCGAGATGAAGCGTGTGTAGCTCCGGAGGTTCCCAGAGCCTCGAGAGAGCTTGCGGAGGGTGGCCAGACGGTCGTCCTTCGGACCCTCCTCCCACGCCTGCTTCGAGGCTCCCGCGTTGCGTGCGAGGTGAGCAGCGTGAAGGAAGCCGTCCTGGAACACGGCCTGCACGAAGGTCTGGGAGAGGTGCGGGCCCATCCAGGCGTCCTTGTGCTGCCGCAGGAGCGCGCGGGCGCGGCGGTCTGCGTCTTCGGTGTGGGCGAGCTGCAGCGCGATGAACGCCCCCCGCGGGTCGCCGAGCTCCTGGAGCTGGTCCGCGTAGACGGCACGGAGCCCGAGGTCGTCGGGGTGCTCGAGGATCCGCGCCAGCGTGGCCTCCGCCGCCCGGCGACTGGCGGTGTCGTCGGGCAGGCGGGCATCCACGGCCTCCAACCCGTCGACGGGGGTGATGGATCGGGCCTCGCAACGATCGGCCGCCGAGCGCAGGAGGCGCGTCAGCACCGCCCGGGTCGTCACGTGCCTCGCGGTGGGCTGCTCGGCGAGGGACCGCATCTCGACGGCCGACGCGCGATCGGCGCTGCGCTCCAGCGTGTGCAGGATGGGCGCGTAGAGCTCGAGCGTCTGTGGGTCGAGGTAGCCGGCCGAGAACCTCCCGCGCCGGACCACGTCGAGGAGGCCAGCCGCGATGCGGGGGTCCGGGGGCAGGGCGTCCAGGGCGGCGAGCCGCTCGAACAGGACCGCGAACCGCCGCGCGACGTACCCGGCCCGGAAGGAGTCCAGAGGACCCTTCGGCAGGGCCACCAGGCGGTCGAGCTCCCGCGCGAGCCAGCCCGTCCAACGCGGGTCGCCCGACGACGCCCGCTCCATCCAGCACGCGTGGAAGGCGTCCTTCCGGCTGGGGGCGTCCGCCTCCGGCTCCAGCTCGCGTCCCCAGACCCCGACGAGCGCACCCAGGCGGGGCTGACGTGTGGTCCGCCAGAGCTCCAGCACGTCGTGGAAGGCCTGCTCGCGGGCTCCCGTGTCGTAGGCCTCGAGGAGCGGGAGGACGCTAGGGACCACCCGGCGCCTCGACCAGCCAGGTCGACATCCCGGGAGTCGCGCGAACCGGGCCGTGCATCGGGACGATCAGGCCGTCCACGTCCAGGCGACGCCCGAGGAGCGCCATGCCCGCCTCGACCCCGGTCACCCGCACCGCGGTAGCCAGCGCGTCGGCCTCGGCGGCCGTGGGCGCGACCACGACCACGGAGCGGACGTCGGAGTGCGCCAGTGCACCCGTGCGGGGGTCCAGCGTGCTCGGGGCCTCCCCGTCGCCGCGCACACCCGCGGTCGCCACCCCGACGTCGGCGACGCGCAGCACCCGGCCGTCGGGGGTACCCACCGTCCACATGCCGTGGGGCCCCACGCCCTCGACACGCACCTCGTCTCCCACCTGCACGAGGTGCGAGACGTGCCCGAGACCCGACAAGGCGCGGGACAGGCGGTCGGCGGCGTGGCCCTCGAGGACGCCGGAGACATCGAGGTGCCGGCCATGCGGGTGCACCCGCGTCCCCGTGGGCCCCGTCGACACCTCGACGGCCTCCCAGCCCACCTCGGGCAGGATGCGCGCGAGCACCTCGGGTGCCGGCGCATCCGCACGGCCCTCCCGGAAGCCCCACGCCACCATGAGGGGCTCCACGGTGGGGTCGAAGGCCCCTCCGCTCGCTTCCGCGACGTCCAGGGCCAGACGCACGACCGCCGCGGTCTCCGCGCCGACCTCCACGGGCGCGCGCGCCCCGGAGAGGCGATGGAGCTCGGAGGTGTCGTTCCACACCGAGAGCCGCGCGTCGATGCCCCCCATCACCTCCGCGAGCCGGTCGCGCCCCGGCACGCAGGAAGCGCTCTGCCAGCGGGCGCTCCAGGTGGTGTGCAGGGCCGTGCCCGATGCCGAGCACCAGGGCTCCGTCGTGCAGCCGAGCCAGAGCAGCAGGATCATCGGGCACCTCCGATGGGCTCGAGCGCGTAGCAGACGAGGTTGTCGAGGAGCACGTACTTCTGGGTCTTCCAGCGGGATCCGACTGCCATGGAGGCCCACTTGGGCTGCGCGAGATCGCAGACCTGGTCGTCGCCATCCGCATCCAGGAAGTGCACGAAGTAGCTCCCCTTACGCCCGCCCTCCCGCGTGCATCCGAGGCTGCTGCACCCATCCACGGAGAACGCCGGCCATCGAGGCTCCGGCGTGGTGCCGCGACCTTCGGCCACCACACTGCGATCGTGGCCCCAGCGGTCCACCGTGTAGTCGCACCAGTCGTCGTACTCGGGCTCGCTGCGGTAGGTCGTGCTGCACGACTGGGTCTGGCTGAACGTGCCGTCGCCGTTGTCGGAGTTCACCGTGGTGCACGACTCGCCGTCGGGGATCTGGCGCGTGCCGCTCTGCCGCACCGAACGGGAGACCCCGTACGCATCCGAGGGCATCGACGAGCACCAGTCGCCCGACGAGCGCGACGCGAGGCGCTCGATGGTCACGGTGCGCTTCCACGAGTGGCCCGTGACGGACGCCTCGGTGCCGCGGGTCCAGCAGACGGCCAGGCAGACCAGGAAGGCGAAGGCCATGCCGAGCAGCATCAGGCAGCCGAGGACCCAGCGCCCGCGGGACCTGCGGGGTGGTGGCGGGGGCGATGCGGCCTTCTCGGCCTTCTTCGACCGCGGCTCGCGCTTTCCGCTCTGCTCGCCGGCGACCACGCTCTCCTGGCGCACGGCGTCCGCCTCGGAGCCGTCCCTGGCGTCTCCACACCCCACGCAGTGCGTGGCGGCCGCGCTGTTCGGGGTGTCGCACCGCTCGCACACCCAGTCGACGCCCACGAACACGTGGTCCTGGACCGCGACCTTCTCGTCCTCGGGCGGGAAGTAGCGCCACGAGGGGTCCTGGGCGCCCCCACAAGCCGGGCAGTGTCGGTGGGTCTTGCCGAGGAGCTTCGTCGTTCCACAGGACCGGCAGTCCCAGAACATCTCGTACGTGGCCATGGCGGCATCCTCGCACACGGGACACGGTGGCGTGTAAGCTCCCCACGTCAGCGGCCGTTGGTCGGGCGGAGGTCTTCATGGTCCTGTTCACCATGCTCGCGTGCGCGGGCCCGGACGCACCGGTCGCCAACCCTGCAGCCGGTCAGCGGGTCGCGCGGGTGGCCCTGTTCGCGGGCACCCCCGTCGTCCAGCGATCCACGACCGAGATCCCGGTCACCGACGGGATGATGCTGCTCACGTCGGACACGGTCGACACGAGCAACGGCATGGTCGTGGTCCACCTCCCGAACGATCACCTCGTCCGGATCGACGAGGATCTCGCGCTCGTGGTCGGCGACCTCGTCCTCTGGCAGGCCACCCAGTCCACCGTCAGCGTGAAGGACCAGCTCGCCGAGCTCCTCGACCCGGACGAGCAGGCGGCGATGGACCCGGGCGGCGACCGCTCCGAGCGCGTGGCGGGCTGGCAGCTCCGCATGCTCACCGCGACCCGCGGTTCGGGCGTGGCCATGGACGAGGATGCGGGCAGCGAAGAGATGCGAGACGCCGAGGACGACGGTGCCGGAGCTCCGGACGACGCGGGTGGCAGCTGGTTCCCCCAGCTCGCCACACGCAACGAGTCCGCGCCGGCTGCTTCGGCTCCAGCGGTGTCTGCTCCAGCGAAGACGGCCGACGCCCCGTCGCCACCGCCGCCTTCACCTCCCGCGCCACCGCCGCCGAGCCGCACGTCGCGGATGCGCCCACCACCCGCGGCCAGGCCATCGCGCGACCTCGCGCCCCGCGAAGAAGCCAAGGGCAGCAAGCGCGGCGCGCCTGTCGTCGAGAGCGAGCCGCCGCCGCCGCCCCCGATGGAGGAGCCTGCGACCGAGAAGGCGACCTTCCCGCTGGATGCTGGCGTGGTGACCTGCCTCCGCCAGGCCCTGGAGGCCAAGGGTCTGCACCTGGAGCGCGTGGACATCGAGCTCGTGGTGGAGGACGGGAGGATCGTGCACGCCCGCGGTGCCCAGGGGCTGCGCCTGCCGAAGTGCGTGCGCGATGTGCTCGAGGGTCAGCCGGCCGAGGGCCTGCCGCTCGCGTTCACCGTGGAGCTCTGAGCGTCAGAGCGAGCTCAGAACGCCTGGAAGCACGAGGAGTCGACCTCCCAGGCGCACGGCTCCAGGATCTCGGTGCTCGGGAGGCAGGCGTCGTCCGCGTCACGGGCGCGCATGCATGCGCGGTAGTCGGCGGCCGTCGCCTGGCACGTGACGGGGATGTCGAGGATCCGGTCGACGCACACCTGGTCGTCCGTCTCCGGGATCACGATGGGGTCACCGCCGCAGCTCAGCGTGTGCTCACGCCGGTGGAACTCCTCGCACAACGCGAGGGCGTCGTCGTCCGACAGGTCCGCCAGGCGGGTCTCCTTGGGCACACTCTTGCACGCGATCAGCGGCAGGAAGACGAGGGTCCAGCGCACGGGGTCACTCCACGAAGGCGATGCGGGTGGGACGGATGGTGGCCTCCTGCTTCCACTTGCCGGGCGCGGGGTCCTCGGAGGTCCAGACCCACGTGCGGGTCTCGCCGGGCTTCATGGGGACCTTGCGCTCCTCCGGGAGCGGGAGGTGCCAGACGGACGCCACGAGCGGCCAGTCGTCCTTGGCGATCGAGGTGCCGGCAGGGCCGAGGAGATCCACCGTGAACACGAGGTCCTTCACGGTGCGGTCGCCCGCGTTGGTGACCTCGGACGTGAGCTCCCAGCCGTTCTTCGGGCCGCTGGGGTCGCGCGCCAGGTTGATCTGCGCCATCTTCAGCGGCGACCACTGGAGCTTCTGCACGTAGGTGGCGACCTCGCGGAGCTTCTTCGCCTCGGCCTTCCGCTCGCGCGACGTGGACGGGTACTCGCCGATGAAGCGGTCCCACCCCTCCACCGTCCCCGCGGACAGGGCCCACTCGTAGAGGAAGGTCTCGCGCTCCTCGAGCGCTCGGGCGTGGAGATCCCCCTTCGGGAAGCGCGTGAGGTAGTGGTCGTAGGCCTCCAGCGTGGCGTTCTTCCGGGCCTCTTCGAGGTACAGCGTCTCGAGGACCGCGGTGGCGTCGAGCGTGTGCCGCCCCGTGGGGTGGTCCTTCAGGTAGGCCTCGTAGGCGTCGATGGTGTGGGCCTTCTGGGCGGCGGCGAAGTCGTCCCCACATGCGGCGAGGAAGGCGAGGAGAGCTGCGACGGGGAGAAGGCGTGCCATCGGTTTGCCTTACCGCGCGATTCCCCGACCTGCACGAGCGGGCTATGCCCCCGGTATGGACGACACGATCGCGAAGGAGCACCGGCTCCGGGTGACCGAGATCTACGCCAGCGTGCAGGGGGAGTCCCTCCATGCCGGGAAGCCGTGCGTGTTCGTGCGCCTCACCGGCTGCAACCTCCGCTGCACGTGGTGCGACTCCACGTTCACCTTCACGGGCGGCGTGCACCGCGACTGGCGCGAGGTGGCCGAAGAGGCCCATGCGTTCGGCATCCACACCGTCGAGCTCACCGGCGGCGAGCCCCTCGTCCAGCGCAACGCCATCCCGCTCATGGCCAGGCTCCTCGAGCTCGGACACGAGGTCCTCCTCGAGACCAGCGGGTCCCGGAGCCTCGAGGACGTCCCGGCGGGGGTGCACGTCATCTGCGACCTCAAGCCGCCCGACAGCGGCGAGGAGCGCGCGAACCTGTGGGCGAACGTGGAGCTCCTCAAGCCCACGGACGAGGTGAAGCTCGTTCTCGCCAGCCGCCGCGACTACGAGTGGGCCCGCGACGTGATCCGCCAGCACGACCTCGGCAGCCGCGTGGCGGCGGTGCAGCTCTCGCCCGTGTGGGGGGCCCTGGACCCCGCGGAGCTCGCGACCTGGCTCGTGGAGGATCGGCTGCCGGCTCGCCTGCAGCTCCAGCTCCACAAGGTCGTGTGGGACCCCGAGGCGCGCGGGGTGTGACCGATGAGGGTCGTCGGCGGCGCACGTTGGAGCGGTCCCTGTTCGGGGGTGCCGTGCACAGCCCCCGACGAAGCTCTGCCGCCGAGACTCCGCCCGTTCCTCCTGCCGCCACACCGTCTCGGCCGGCCCCTCCTGCAGTGAAGCCGGCTCCCTCGGCCTCGGGGGGCTCCCTCGTGATCGACCTGGATCGGGCGGAGATCTCGCACGGCTCGGCCCCGTGGGCGGGCACCTCGTCGGCGTTGCTCCTGGCGACGGCGATCGGGGTGCTGCTCATGCTGTTCTCGCCAGCGATCGCGGCGCTCTGGGCCGCGTGCGTGACGGCCGCGTGGATCTCGATGCCCCCGTCCGGACCCCGGGTCCTGGTGGAGCGCGGGGTCCTCGCGATCTCCCTCGACGGGCGCACCCAGACCCTGCGGCTCGACGCTTGCGGGCCGATCGCGCCCGACGGGCACCGGTTGCGGGTGGGCGACCGCGTGTTCGACCTCACGCCGAACGACCGCGAGACCGTCGAGAGATTCGCCACGGTCGCGGAGGCCATGCGGCAGGATGCCGTGTCGAGACGGGAGGGCGCCCCAGACGGACGCCTCGCGCACCTACGGTCCGCCCGCCACGACTGACGGGATCACCAGCGCCAGGCCTTCACCGCGCGCAGCATGGCCTCCACACCCTCGATGGGCGTCGTGGGCAGCACGCCGTGACCGAGGTTGAACACGTGACCGGTGGGACCCGCCGCCTGGATGATGCGGCGCACCTTCCCCTCGATGTCGTCGGGCGGGCCGTACAGCGCGATGGGATCGAGGTTCCCCTGGACCGGGATGTCGCCGAGGAGCGCCCGCGCCTCCGCCATGTCCGTGCGCCAGTCGAGCCCGATGACGTCCGCGCCGACCTTCTTCACGATGGGCAGGATGGACGACAGGTCCTTGCTGTAGAAGATCCGCGGGGCGCCCTTCACGCGCTCGAAGGCCCGGATGGAGGCCGGCAGAGCGAAGCGCTCGTAGTCCTCGCGCGACAGCGCGCCGGCCCACGTGTCGAACATCTGCACGCCCGCCGCACCGGCGTCGATCTGGGACTGGAGGTAGTCGCCGACGACGTCCGCGATGAGGTTCAGCACGCGCTCCGCGGCGGCCGGCTCGGTCATGAGCATCTTCTTGGGCTCGAGCCAGTCCTTGGAGCCCTTCCCCTCCACCAGGTAGCAGAACAGGGTCCAGGGCGCGCCGGCGAACCCCAGGATCGGCACGTCGGGACGGGCCTCCTTGAAGATCCGGATGGTCTCGGGGACCCACGGGAGCGCCTCGCTGACGTCCGGCCGCACGAGGCTGTCGACGTCCGCCAGGGTGCGCACGGGCTCCGGCACGCGCGGGCCGATGCCCTTCTCCATCGTGAAGTCTCGGCCGATGGCCGAGAGCACGGGCAGGATGTCCGAGAAGACGATGGCGCAGTCGGTGTCGAAGCGGTCCACCGGCTGGCACGTGACCTCCGCGGCGATCTCCGGCGTGTGGCAGAGGTCGAGGAAGCTCACCTTCGCCCGCACCGCGCGGTACTCCTCCATGTACCGACCGGCCTGCCGCATGAACCACACGGGAGGGCGGTCCACGGGGAGCCCCCGCAGGGCGTTCGACAGGCGTTCGTGTTTGTCCACGGGGTCCTCCAGGCGCGGTTCGTCGGCGCAGTATGCCACCGCACCCGGCTCCTCGGTTAGCGTGCAGCATGCTCGTCGCGCTCGCGATCCTGTCCACACCCGCCCACGCCCTCCAGAGCCCGATGTCCGGCCCGTCGCTGGAGCTCGGGATCGGCGGCGGGGTCGCGTCCGGGGGCGGTGCGGGCTCCGCCCACGCCAGCCTGGGCTGGTGGTTCGGGCGCTACGACGACGAGTACGCGCTCGGTCGGTTCACGGCCCTGCTGGCGACGCCCCGGGTGGACCTCGGGAGCCGTGGGCCCACGCTGACAGGCCTCGTCGAGCTCCGGCGCGCGATGGACCTGTTCGTGGTCGCGCCGTACTGGATGCTCGCCGCGGGTCCCACGATCGCGGACGACGGCCTCGGGGTGGCGGTGCGAGGCGGTGGCGGGGTGAAGCTCCGGCGCTCGCGGACGCTCGGGCTCACCGCGCGACTGGAGGCCGGCGTGGATGTGGTCTCCGCGCGCGTGCGGCCCGCTGTGGTGGCCACGGTTGGCGGTGGGTGGTCGGCCCCCCTCCGGAAGCGCGCGCCGCGGTAGACTCGACGGCCCGGAGGATCCATGGCCAGCCTGTACTCCCTGTTCCACGACATCTCGACCCGGCGCGCCGAGGAAGCCGCCATGCGATTCGAGCCCCTCGAGGTCGCCGCCGGTCAGCCGATCGCGACGGAAGGCGAGGTGAACGACGCGATGCTGTTCGTGGAGCGCGGTGAGGTCATCGTGATCGCGGGTGGGTTCGAGGTCGCGCGGATGGGCGCGGGGTCGATCATCGGGGAGATCGGTCTGTTCACCCATGCCGTGCGCACCGCGACCGTCGTGGCGGCGGAGGACACCGTGCTCCAGACGCTGTCCCGCCGTTCGTTCGCGGAGCTCCGCAACGCCGGCAACCCGATCGCCTTCCGGATCGAGCTCCGGGCGGTGGAGCAGCTGGCGAGCCGCCTCCGGCAGGTGACGGCGGACATCGTGCAGGTCGCGACGGAGACGCCTTCGATGCTCCAGCCCGCCCGGCGCACCTCGGAGTACGGCGGCCACCCGATCCCGCTTCCGCCGAGCCGGATCCACACCGCGCTGGCTGCGGCCACCGCGTTCTACGGGTCGCCGCCCAAGGCCCTCGAGCGGCTGGTCGGCCTGATCGAGGCCCGTACGTTCCGGCCTGGCGAGACCCTCGCGTCGGACGGCCGCGACGACGGCCCGATGTACGTGCTCGCCCACGGGCAGATCGACATGGTGGCGCCCGTGGACGGACGCCAGGTGCGCATCGCGACCCTCGATCCCGGCGAGGTGTTCAACCTCATGCAGCACGTCGACGAGAAGCCGCGGCCCGTGGCCTGGGTCGCGCGCGAGGGCGTCACGGTGCTCGCCATCCACCAGAACGACGTGGTGAAGATGCTCCGGACCCACGACCTCCCGGGCTCGGTCATGCGCATCGCGATGATCCGCTCTCTGTCGGACCGGGTGAACCAGGCGAACGCCACCTTCGCGCTCGCCAGGTTGCTCAACCCCGCCGCAGAGTAGAACGGCTCAGCGGTTGGGGTCGAACCCGGCCTTCCGGGCCGTCTCCATCTCCAGCAGGATGGCCTTCCGCACCTCGGGATCCGTGACCTCGGACAGGATCTTCTGGTAGTCCGACTTCTTCTCGGCCTTGGGCCCGTTGCGGATGATGACGCCCTGGGAGTTCTTCAGCTCCGCCGCGGCCGCCTCCATCGTGATGGGCGTGGACACCGGGTTGTAGTACTTGCGCCCGCCGCCTCCTTCGGACTCGCCTTCGGCGCTGCCGATCACGTCGCCCGTGAGAGCTCCGCGGGCCGTGGGGTCGATCCCTTCACCCCGCTGTACCTGGTTGGATCGCTCCACCACGGACTTGTGCACACGCGGTGCTGCCCGCGGAACCTCGTCGGGGTTCTCCATCAGCCACGAACACCCCGCGAGCATCGAGACGACCAGGAAACCATGCATGGTGGGCCCTCCAGGGGAGAGCCTACCACGCGCGGCCCCTCGCTCGCCTGGCCTACTGGATCTCGGAGAACATGGTGAACTCCGACTCGATCGTGTTGGGCAGGAAGGAGTACGCGGACTTGGCGCTGCTCCCGAACGTCTGCGGGTAGACGCCCATCAGGGGCACGAAGTCGCACGTGACCTTCACCCGCAGGGCCTTCAGGCCGTACTGGGTGAACGGCGTGACCACGGCATCGGCGCAGGTGAGCGGGGAGGTGGTCTTGATCCAGGCAGCCGCCGCGACTCCCGCCCCGACCGCCTCGTTGGTGCCGGTGGTGGCGGGGTCGTCGCGGGTGGCCGCGGCAGCCCGGGCGCCATCGCGGGCAGCCTGGGTGACGTTCTGGGCGTTGGCGAGGAACCACGAGAAGTCGAGGATCCCCGAGAGGATCCACATCATCATCGGGAGCCAGAAGGCGAACTCGACGAGCGCCGCACCCCGACGGTGCCGGCGATTCTGGAAACGCTTCATGACGGACCTCAGGGGTTGAGCCGCTGCCACTCGGCACGCACACGGGTGCGGGCCAGGATGCGATCGGGCGTGACCACGTTCGCGGGCAGGTAGGCGGTGAGCGGGATGTACTGGACGTCGGCGACACAGTCGACGACGATGTTGGGCACGGAGCCCGAGACGGTGGCCGAGCAGTCGTTGCACGCGAGGTTCGAGCTCGTGATCTGCGGGATCAGCAGGTCTTCGACCTGCTTCTCCACACAGCCGTAGCCTGTGCAGCTGCCCAGGTACGCCGGCACGTTCTTGGGGTCGATGAGCGACCCTTCACGGCAAGAGTGCGCGACGGCGCCGTTGACCTGGGCGGTCTTCGCGAAGTACCAGCCGTACTCCATCATCCCGAAGGTGACGAGGAGGAAGACCGGGAGGGTGAGCGCGAACTCGATGGCGTTCGCGCCCCGCCTGTGACGACGGTGGAAACGGGCCATGATGTCCTCCTACTCGGTGAGCACGACGGGGATGGACGACGCGATCTCGATCATGATGTCGTCGAGCTCGTTCGAGTTCGGGGTCTCGTACGCGCGACCCATGCCGCGGGTGAGAGTACCCATCCACGAGAAGTCACCGCCGCCCTCGTTGAAGGTCACGGTCCAGACGTGGACGCCACCCTCGAAGAACGTGTTGTAGCTCTTGTCGTGACGCTCAGAGCTGTTGTCGCAGTCGGAGTTGAGCGGGCCCCACTTCTTGATGCACTCATAGGCGCTGTAGTTCCAGGTGCGACGGTCGTTCCCGCTCAGGTCCTCGCCCCAGAGCTGGTTGATGGCCCGCTCGGACATCGCCTTGCCGTTGTTGGTGCCGCTGGAGAGGCCTTCGTTGGGCAGACCGTCCGAGATCAGGATGACCGCCTGGAACTCCTTGTCGCTGCCCCGGGCGATGAACTCGTCGCGCGCCTGGATGAGGCCGCGAGCCTGGGTGGTGTTGCACCGGGAGCCCGTGTTCGGCCAGGCCCTGCTCCAGCTCGGGAGGTTGTAGCAGTAGTCGATGGCCTGGAAGCGCTGGAGCATGCCGTTCGGCTTGCCCGCCCCGTTGGAGCCGCCCGTGTTGTAGTTCCCGGTGATGGTGTCGAGCTCCTGGAGCACCGGCCACCACGCACGGCCGCCGAACAGCGAGAGGCCGAGCTTGTCGTTCGGGTAGGGGTGGTTCGCCATGTAGTTCAGGAAGGCGATGTCCGCGTCGCGGGCGTTCAGGATGTCGGTGCCGCCGAACGAGCAGCTGACGTCCTGCACCAGCATGATCTGACGCGAGCGGCCTGCCGTGATGCCGAGGCCCTCGACGTCCCACTTGGTGTAGCCGAGCAGCGGCGCGAAGAAGAGGTCCAGCGGGTTGCTGGTGGCCGTGCTCCGCGCGACCCGGGCACGGGTCGCATTGATGTACGAGCTGCTCGGGTTGAACGTGAACGTGCTGAAGTTCCACTCGCCGTAGTCGACCGGCACGACGAACTCGCCCTGCTGGTTCCCGATGAGGTTCTTCGAGAGCACGAAGTCCGCGGCGTCGTTGCCGTCCGAGAAGCTCAGCGTGTGGCGGTAGGCGATGAACGCGGCGTGCGCCGCGGCGTCCGCCGAGTGCTGCGCCTGGATCTTGGCCATGTTGATGTACGAGATGTCGACCGACAGGGCGGCGAACCCGATGAGGATGGGGAGGAAGGACCCCATCGTCATCATGTAGTTGCCCCGGCGGTTCTGGCGAGAGAAGTTCGGCATGACGCCCTCCATGCTCCGTAGGATACCACTGCCGGGCGAGAGGCCAAGCGCTCCGGATTACCTGCCGATTACTCCCCTCCCGGCCCGCCCGGACGGGGCCCTCAGCGGGAGCGGGCGATCCGGCACAGCGATTGACGTAACCTCCGCCCAGGCCGTGGCATAGGGTGCGGCGAACGCAGAGGAGCCCACGTGCACGTCGTCATCCTCGGGAACGGGATCGCCGGGATCACCGCCGCCCGCACCCTGCGCAAGCGGGACGCGAGCGTCCGGATCACCGTGGTGTCGGGCGAGTCCGACCACCACTTCTCCAGGCCCGCCCTCATGTACGTGTACATGGGCCACATGCGGTACCGCGACACCGTGCCCTACGAGCCGGGCTTCTGGACGAAGAACCGGATCGAGCTCGTCCGGGGGTGGGTGGTCCGCATCCACGCCGACGCCCACGAGCTGGAGATGGACGGCGGAGGGCGCCTCGCCTACGACCGCCTCCTGATCGCCACGGGCAGCGTGCCCAACCGGTTCGGGTGGCCGGGGCAGGATCTCGACCGGGTGCACGGGATGTACAGCGTGCAGGACCTCCTGGCGCTCGAGCGCGCCACCCCCGGCATCCGCACGGGTGTCGTGGTGGGCGGCGGGCTCATCGGCATCGAGCTGGCGGAGATGCTCCACAGCCGCGGGCGCCACGCGATCCTGCTCGTCCGCGAGGACAGCTACTGGCGCAACGTCCTCCCGCGCGAGGAGTCGGACATGGTGAACCGCGCCATCCGGGCCCACGGGATCGAGCTGCGGCTGTCGACCGAGCTGGCGTCGATCGAGGACGACGGCAGGGGCGGTGCGGGCGCCGTACAGACCGCGACCGGCGACCGCATCGAGGCCCAGTTCGTCGGGCTCACGGCGGGCGTGCGGCCGAACACCACGGTCGTGGAGGCCTCCGGCATCGACATCGCGCGCGGCGTGCGGGTGGACGAGCAGCTCCGCACCTCCGCGCCGGACGTCTGGGCGGCGGGCGACTGCGCCCACGTCCACCCGTCCGTCGGCGAGCCCTTCCTGGAGCAGGTCTGGTACACGTGCCGCGCGCAGGGCGAGGTGGCCGCCGAGAACCTGCTGGGCGGGTCCCGCGCCTACTCCCGGGGCATCTGGTTCAACAGCGCCAAGTTCCTGGACATCGAGTACCAGGTGTACGGCGAGATCCCGAACCGGCCGGCCTCCGGGGTGAAGCACCTGTACTGGGAGCACGCCGACGGCGACAAGGCCCTGCGGATCTGCACCCGGGACGGCCGGTTCATCGGTCTCCAGACCATGGGGATGCGCTACCGGCACCGGGTGTGCGAGGCCTGGATCCGCGACGGCATCTCCGTGGACGACGCCATCGCGAAGCTCCACCTCGCCGACTTCGACCCCGAGCTCTACCGCCGCCACGCGCCCGCAATCCGCGCCGGCCTGAAGGAGGTGTCCGCGTGAGGAGCACCGAAGACGCGCTGTTCGACGACCTCCACCCCACCCAGGCGTCCACCTGGGAGGAGGGCCGTCCCGACCTCGACCTGGCCACGAAGGCCTCCATCGCGGCCACCGTGCTGGGCGTGCTCGTCGTCGCCCTCTGCCTGATCCGGCCGTCCTTCGCTTCGGTGCTCGGCGCTCCGGGCCTCGCGGGCGTCGCCCTGCTGCTGATCGGCGGCACGATCGGCTGGAACCGCGGTGTGTACGTCCCGTCCGGGGCCGGCATCCGCAACGATGGCGTGTTCTTCGGGGCGTCGTACCGACCCTCCCCCGCCACCCTCGCCCTCACCCTCCCCTTCTGCGGCCTCTACACCGTCCTCTGGTGGTCCAACTACGGCACCGGCATGGTGTTCCTCGGCATCCCGACGGCGGCTGCGGGGCTGTGGGCGTACGGCCATGCCCAGACGGTCCGCTACGCGGGCTCGGTCGCCCTGCTGCTCCTCGCCGCGTGGATGTGGTTCGGCGACTACACGCCGAGCTCCCTCGACAGCGTGAACCCGCTGAAGGGAGGGATCGCCCTCGTGGATCCGTTGGCGATGGCCCTTCGCGGCTCGTCCGCCGACAAGTGGTTCTTCTACACGGTCGCCTACACCACCGGCGTCTCGCTGATGGCCGTCCGGATGGCCTTCCGCTACCGGCACAACCGCTACCACCTCGCCCGCACGGCCTCCGTGGTGTTCTGGCAGGCCAGCTTCGGCTTCGTGGTGCCGATGCTCCTGTCGAAGATGGGCCAGAAGGAGCACTACTTCTCGTACTTCTGGCCGCTGAAGCCGGAGTACCTCCTCCCGTTCAACGTGGTCGACAACTACTGGGACGGGGGCACGGTCGCCCGCGCGATGTTCCTCTGGGGCGTGATGATGAGCCTCGTGGGCGTGCCCGTGCTCACGTACCTGTACGGCAAGCGGTGGTACTGCTCGTGGGTCTGCGGGTGCGGCGCGCTGGCCGAGACCGTGGGCGACCCGTGGCGCCAGCTCTCCGACAAGAGCGAGCGCGCCTGGCGCGTCGAGCGCTGGTCGATCCACGGTGTGCTGGCGCTGATCGTGGGGATCACGGTGTTCCTCTGGACCAACGAGGCCCTCGGACGTCCCTGGATGGACCACGGGCGCGCCAGCGGGCTCTTCTGGGACTGGTACGGGTTCTTCATCGTGGCGGGCTTCGCCGGCATCGTCGGCACCGGCTTCTACCCCGTGCTCGGCTCGCGGATCTGGTGCCGCTTCGGGTGCCCTCAGGCCGCCGTGCTCGGCATCCTGCAGCGGTTCTTCTCGCGCTTCCGCATCACCACCAACGGTGGGCAGTGCATCAGCTGCGGGAACTGCTCGACGTACTGCGAGATGGGGATCGACGTCCGCGCCTACGCCCAGCGTGGCGACAACATCGTGCGCGCCAGCTGCGTCGGGTGTGGCGTCTGCGCCGCGGTCTGCCCGCGTGGAGTGCTCAAGCTCGAGAACGGCGCGATGGGCGACCGCTTCGAGGGCGCGGACGACCCGCTCGGCGAGATGCTCCGATCGCTCGGGATACGGCCGCGCACCGGGGATCCGGGGGATCGCTGAGAAAATCGTACGTTCTGCTTCCAGGTCCGACGTCCCACGCATCAAGGGGGTACGGTACGGACACAAGGATGGTCACATGCGTACGCTCTCCCTTCTCGCTCTCGCTCTCCTCGGCTCTGCATGCACCTCCAGGGAGGGCCTGGAGGACGCGCGCTTCGCCACCGGCTCCTCCACCGCGGTCGCCGGCTCCGACTACGCCCGCCTCTACGTCGTGAACCCGGACGCGGGCACGGTCACGGCCACCACGCCCAACGACGCCTCGGTGCAGGAGATCGATGTGGGTGCGGAGCCCACGCGGATCGCACGGGCCGGAGACCGGATCTTCGTGACGCTCAAGGGCGAGCGCGCGGTCGCGGTGCTCCAGGAGACCGCGACGGGTGCTGAGAAGGTGGACGTGATCGACGTGGGCGCCGAGCCCTACGGCATCGTGGCCGACGAGGCCGGCACCCGCGTGTACGTCGCGGTGTCCCAGGCCAACGAGGTCGTCGAGATCGACGCCCGCACGGGCGACGTCCTGCGCACCTGGAGCGTGCCGCACGAGCCCCGGTACCTCGCGCTGCACCCCAAGGGCGAGACCCTCTTCGTGGCCACCGGTCGCGCGGCCGCCCACGTCTACCAGCTCGACGTCTCCGACGGCGCGGTCCCCAACAGCCGCGGGGAAGAGCCCACGAGCATCGACCTCCCGGGTGTGAACCGCCTCGACGAGCAGTTCCAGTGGGTGGGGCTCACCGCGCGCGTCACGGGCGACATCGCGGTCTCCGCGGACGGTGAGGAGCTCGTCGTGCCGGTCACGTACGTCGACAACATCAACCCCGTCGGAGACGTCGAGGTCGACCCCGAGGGCCAGCCCGTGGCGCCCGCCACGGACGGCTACGGCGGTGCGATGGAGGGCGTCAACCGCTTCAACCCGGGCCTCGTGGTGGTGCCGGTCGACGGTGGCGAGGCCGACGCCGACGGGGCCGAGGCCATCTTCGTGAGCGGCATGGTCAGCTCGGACGCCCGCCTGGACGCGGACCTCGCCTCCGACAGCGCCTTCCCCTTCGAGCCCGGCTTCGGCATGATCCGCAGCTACCCCTCGAGCGTGACCATCTCGCCGGACGGCACCACGTACGTGGTCACCTTCCAGGGCTCGGGCGCCATCGCGCTCGTCGGCCGTCTGCCCTTCAGCAACAAGGACGGCATCCGGGGTGGCGGCGCCGACATCGCCATGCCGTTCCCCGGTGACACCGGCGGCGGCGGCCTGCCCTTCACCGTGGCCGAAGAGGCCGGGTTCTCCAGCCGGCCCAAGGCGTTCGTGGACATGCCCGCCCACAACCCCACCGGCGTGGTCTTCCTCGACTCCACCAACGCCTGGGTGCACGCGGCGGACGACCGCGTGGTCGCCGACATCGCGTTCGACGACGCCTTCGACGACCTCCGCCGCAACGGCACCAACGGCTTCGACGACATCTCGTTCCGCCAGATCCGCGACCTCTCGAACGAGCTCGCGCCGCAGGTCCTCCCCGCGGACGTCTTCGAGGGACGCAAGCTGTTCTTCTCGGCCACCAACCCCGGCATGGTCGCCTCCGGCGCGGGCGTGTCGTGCGCCAGCTGCCACTTCGAGGGCCGCAACGACGGGCTCACCTGGACGTTCGCCTCCGGGCCCCGCCAGACCCCGTCCCTCGCGGGCGAGGTCAGCCGCACGGCGCCGGTCACGTGGACCAGCGACGTCCCCTCCGTGGCCCACGAGGCCCGGATCACCACGCAGGCCCGCATGGGCGGCATGGGTCTGGCCGACACCGAGCTCGACAAGATCGCGGCCTACGTGGACTGGACGCGCCTCGCGGACACTCCGATGCGCGGGTCCGACGATCCCGCCATCGCGCGCGGCAAGGCCCTGTTCGAGCGCCAGGACGTCGGTTGCGCCAGCTGCCACAACGGCGAGGCCTTCACCGACAACCAGTCGTGGTCGATGTTCGGGCTCACCAACGTGAACACCCCCACCCTCGCGGGCATCGCGGGCTCCGGTCCCTACCTGCACGACGGCCGGGCCTCCACGCTGCGCGACGTCCTGCTCTTCGCCCGCACCGGCGAGATGGGCGACACCAGCATGCTCTCCGACGCCGAGCTGGACGACCTCACGGCCTACCTCGAGAGCCTGTGAAATAGATCGCACCTCCGGGGTGTACAGAGCCCCGGAGGTGACCCCCATGGACGAGCTCGCCCGTCGTCGCTGGATGGCCGCACTGGCCGTCCTGGCCTGGCTCACGCAGGCCGCCTACATCCTCATGCCGTTCGACCTGCTGCCGGACTTCATCCCGGTCATCGGATGGCTCGACGACCTGGTGGCGCTGGTCGGTCTCCTGATGACCACCGTGTGGATGGCGCGCACGGTCCATGAGACCGGGCTGCTCACCGGCCCCCGGCGCGACGTGATCGACGCCGAGCCCTACGAGCCCATCCCGGCGGACGTGCTCCGGGCGCTCTGAGGCGCGTCAGCTCCGCGTCACCCGGGGTCGATGGAGCGCACGAGCCGCACGCCGACCCGGCCCGAACGGCTGGCCGGCAGCGCCCGCCAGCGGCTCGCGCACCGTACGGCTTCCGGGCCGTCGCGGTACGACCCTCCGCGCACGCTACGGAAGCGAGCGTCTGGAGCGCCCTCGTCGCGGACCACGCGGTCCCCCGCGATGACCGGGCCCTCGGACTCGTAGGCATCCGCGCACCAGTCTGCGCTGTTGCCGCCCAGCCCGCGCACGCCGTACACGCTGACGTCGTGCGGGAAGGCCTCCACCTCCACGAGCCGCGGTGGACCCTCGAGGCTCCCACGGAGGTTGCAGTACGCCGCGTCCACGGTGTCACCCCAGGGCATGACGCGCCCGTCCACACCCCGCGCGGCCTTCTCCCACTCGAGCTCGAACGGTAGCCGCCAGGGCACGCCGTCCTGCTCGGCGCGCCAGGCGGCGTACGCCTCCGCCGAGTGCCAGGTGACGTAGGTGACCGGCGCGTCGGCCTGCCAGGACCCGCTGCCGTCGGGCCGATCGAGGGTCCAGCCGTCCGGGCCCCGGCTGTACAGGGCGTCGCCGTCGTCGTTGCGCGGGACGTGCTCGTCGTCCGGCTGGTCGGCCAGGAAGCGAAGCCAGTCCTCATGGGTGACCGGGTGGGTCTGCATGGCGAAGCCGTCGCACCAGAGGTCCCGCTTGCGCAGCCCGTACGGAGCGCGCTCGTCACCACCGGCCTGGAACCAGCCCGCGGGCACGTAAACCTCGTCGCCCTCGAGGTCCTCCGGGAGGTGCAGCGGACACTCGTCCTCGCCGGGCGGACGGTGCCGGACCTCCCCCTGGCGCCCGATCACGAACGGGTAGAGGGTGGCCTCCCCGATCGCGTCGGTGAGCTCGAGCACGTAGCTCCCCATCGGCAGCTCGAGGCTCACAGGGGGTCGGACCGACCTCGAAGGCCTTCACGGCCACCTGCCGCCGCCGCACGGGCTCCATGCGGTGCAGCACGCCCTCTGCGGGCGCGTCGGTGTGGAGGTGCAGCGTGCCGAAGCCGCGCAGATACGCGTCCAGGCGCCCCCTGCCGGGCCAGTGCGTGGGCAGGGCGTCGAGGTGGTGCGAGAGCAACAGCCCGAGGCGCTCGACGGCGAGGTGGTCTTCGGCCGCCTCCGCGGCCTCGTGCTTGCGCTGGAACGACCGCGCCATCATCAGGTGGCCCTCGGGGAGCTCGGCCTCCTGCGCGAAGGCCGCGTTGAGCTCGTTCTCCATCTCCAGCTCGTGGGCCCGGGCGCGGACCGCTCCAGCCCGGTGGCGAGATCCTCCTTCTCCCAGGCCGCCGCCTTGGCGTCCTCCTCGGCATGCATGGGCAGCGCCGCGAGCTCGAGGGCCGCCTGGTCGCGCAGCGAGCGCGCCCGGCGCACCTCCTTCTTCGCGAGCCGTCGGGCCTCGGCGGCACGGGCGACCGCCCGCAGCGCGCATTCCCGACGCTCGGCCCCGTCCAGCCAGTGCGCCACGGCGTCCCCGAGCTCACCGGCGTCGGCGAACCGCGCGTCGGGCTCCGCAGACATCGCCTTCTCCGCGATGCGCACGAGGCCGGCGGGGAGCAGAGGGCCGTCCGACCGGCCGACCAGGGCGGCGGGCTCACCGCGACAGACCTCGACCAGGACCTCCGCCGACGAGGGCCCGTCGAAGGGCGGCCGGTTCGCGAGGATGTAGTAGAGGATGGCCCCGAGGGCGTACACGTCGGTGCGACGGTCGATCCGATGCACCTCGCCCCGGGCCTGCTCGGGGGCCATGAAGGCCGGCGTGCCCGCGACCATGCCTTCGCGGGTGGCCGTGGGGCTCGTGGGCGCCTCGAACTCCGCCGTGGGCAGCGCGGAGCCGAGGATCTTCGCGATGCCCCAGTCCATGACGCGGACCTCGCCGAAGGCACCCACCATGACGTTCGCGGGCTTGAGGTCGCGGTGCACCACCCCGCGGCTGTGGGCGAACGCGGTGGCCTCCGTGACGCGACGGAACACCTCGATCAACCGCCGGAGGGTCCAGTCGTCGGGCGTCGCGGCCCACACGTCCACGCTCGCCCGGTGGACCGCGGCCACCACGGCCGACAGGGTGCGTCCGCGCACCTCCTCCATGGTGAAGAACGGCCGACTGTCGGGCAGGATGCCGAGCTCGTGCACGGGCACGATGCCGGGGTGCTGGAGCTGGGCCGTGGCCTGGGCCTCCTGCACGAACCGCGCGCGCATCGCGGCGTTCTCGACCTTCCGGTCGAGGATCTTCATGGCCATGACGCGGTTCAGGGCCTTGTCGCGCACCCGCCGGACCTCGGCGAAGGCGCCCCGCCCGAGGAACGCGAGGTCCTCGTAGCGGTCCGTCACCGTTCCGGCGGCCAGGTTCACACCCTCGCGCTCGGGGAGGTCGGCCAGATCGCGAGGATCGAAGAGCAGCGTGCTGTCGGCGTGGCTGTCGGGGAGCGCGAGCACGGGGAGGCCGTAGCCCGCCATCATGCGCTCGAGCTCCTCCCTGGCTTCCGGAGAGAGGCCGAAGCGACGCACGAACTCGGCCACACGATCCATTTCAGAGCTCGATCCCGAGCATCTCGGCAGCCTGCTCGAGGACGTCGTCGGGGTCGAAGGGCTTGGTGACGTAGCGGTCCGCTCCGACGTCCATGCCGGCCTGGCGGTCGAGGTCCTGGCCCTTGGCGGTGAGCATCATCACCGGGATGGACGCGAGCTCGGGGTCGCCCTTCACGCGCCGGCAGACGTCCATGCCGTTGACGAGGGGCATCATGACGTCGAGCAGCACCAGGGACGGTCGCTCTTCCGCGATGCGGTCGAGGGCCTCCTGGCCGTTCGTGGCCATGAGCAGCTCGACCCCTTCGTCCTCGAGCTCTTCGAGGGCCTGCTCGAGGAGCAGGCGGATGTGGGGCTCGTCGTCGACGATCAGGACCTTCATGGGCTCTCCGCCTCTCCCGCGAGGAGGTCGCGGACCGTGTCCGCGAGCTGGTCGGCGTCGGCGGGCTTCGTGAAGTAACGGTCCACCCCGATCCTGTACCCCCGTTCCTCGTCGCGCACGATGGACAGGATGAGGATGGGCACGGCCGCGGTGGTGGGGTCCGCCTTGAGCACGGTGGCGACGTCGAAACCGGAGATGACCGGCATCATGACGTCCAGCACGATCACCGCGGGCGGCTCGGCGCGCGCCATGCCGATGGCCTCGTAGCCGTTGGCGGCGAGCCGGACCTGGAATCCCCGGTCGGTGAGCTGCTGGTGGAGCAGCTCACGGAGGTTCGGATCGTCGTCGACCACCAACACGTAGCCGTCGGTACGCGCGGCGCGCAGCGGCTTCACGCGGGTCTCGGGGAGACCGTCCACGGGCTCGTCCACCTCCCCGCCCGCCGTGAGCGCGAACGCGAAGCAGGCCCCCTGCCCCAGCTCGGACTGCAGCGTGATGGTGGAGCCGTGCGCCGCGACGATCTGCGCGCAGATCGGGAGCCCCAGGCCCGTGCCCTGCGGCTTGTCGGTGAGCGTGTCGCCGACCTGCTTGAACTTGTCGAACACGCTCGCGTGGAGGTCCGGATCGATGCCGCGCCCCGTGTCGGCGACCGCGACCTCGACCCCGGCTCCCGAGCGACGCACGCGCAGGTCGACGCTCCCGCGCTGGGTGAACTTGGCGGCGTTGGACAAGAGGTTGATCATGACCTGGAGGATGCGATCGGAGTCCGCGCGCACGTCGGGCAGGCCGGGCTCCACGTCGACCCGCAGCGGGATGTCACCCTGGAAGAGCGCCGAGGTGGCGGCCGCCGCCCGCTCGGCGAGAGCGCCGAGGTCGAGCATCTCGAAGCGCCACTCCATCCGGCCCGCTTCCATCTTCGAGATGTCGAGGACGTCGTTGATGAGCGCGGTCAGCCGCTCGCCCTCGCTCACGATGATCTCGAGGTTCTTCTGGATCTGACCGAGGGCGCGCTGGGCCTTCCGGTCGTCCTCCGGCACGTAGACCGCGAGCTTCTGGTCGACCTTCGCGCGGGTGAGCTTGGCGAACCCGAGCACGGACGTGAGCGGGGTGCGCAGCTCGTGGGACACGGTGGCGATGAAGTCGGTCTTCATCCGATCGACCTCGCGCTCCAGCGTGACGTCCCGGACCAGGGCCACGGTGCCGCTCACGCGGTCGTCCTCCTGGATCGGGCTCACGATGCCCTGGGCGACGCGCCCCTTGGGGAGCTCCAGCTGCACGTCCACCACGCGGCGCTCCCCTGCGCGATGCCGATGGCCTCCAGCAGAGGTGCCGGGAGCGACGCCACGGCGGCCCCGGGGTCGAGCGCCAGCCCGAGCAGGGCGTTGGCCGCGGGGTTGGCGACCTGCACGCGCCCGCCGAGGTCGCACGCGACGAGACCGTCCGCGAGGTTGTCGACGATGGCCTGGCGCTCGGCGAGCGCGTGCCTCACCTGCTCCGTGCGCCGGGCGACCTCCTCCTCCAGGTGCTCGTTCAGGGCGGCGAGCCGCTCCTCCGTGGCCTTGAGCTCCGTGATGTCGTGACAGATCGCGAGCATCAGGACCTCGCCGTCCGCCGTCTCGAACAGCCCCAGCCGCACGCTCACGGGGAACTCCGACCCGTCCTTGCGACGATGGCGCCCGGTGACCGAGATCGGCTTCCCGATCTCCATGCGGTTCCACACGCCGTCCATGCGACCGGGCTTGATCGTGGCCTCGAAGTCCGCCACGCACAGCGCCAGCATCTCCTCCCGCGTGTAGCCCAGGCTGCTCGCGGCCCAGGGATTGGCGTCGCGGATGCAGCCTTCCATGTCGTGGACGAACCAGGCGTCCGCGGCGAAGTCCACCAGCGTCGCCATCTGGCTCGAGCTGGTCATCACCGCGGCGCGCTCGCTGACGTCCTCGACGATCGCGAACACGCCCTCCTCCACCCGCTCGAGCCGCACGACGACGTCCGGTTCGGAGCCCGGACGGCGCCAGCGCGTGCGTACGTTGGCGCTCGGGGCGCCCGCAGCGACGTTGCCGAGGCCCCTTGCGGAGCCGATCGGCGTGCTCCCCCGGGATGTGGTCGAGCAGCGCCGTACCGGCGATCGAGCCCGGCTCCACCTGCAGGATCGCGCGGCAGCCGGTGCCGGCTCGGAGCACGGTGCCACCGAGGTCGAGCATCAGGGCGGCGCACACTTCCGTGTCGAAGGGATCGAAAGGCATGGATGTTGATACCGGAAACCACCGTCCGGGAGAACCCCGGAACAGACTTTCCCCGCCGCGCGCCACGTCCGCGCTCCCGACGTCGCCTTGATATCCGCACGCGGGCGTGCGACATCAGGACACGACATCGAGGGGCCAGCATGCACATCATCGACACGCTCACGTCCATCCGCGACCGTTCCGGGACCCGGAAGACGCTCGGGCTCACGGACGAACAGCTCGCGCCCTTCCTGGCGGACCCCGACCTGGCGCGGGCCGTCGGTGCCGCGAGCGCCGCCCACGCGGACCTCGAGGCCTCGGGTCTGGCCGCGCTCCCCGAGACCGAGCTGATCACGAAGGTCCAGGAGGGCTTCGTGAACTTCTACGACGCGGAGGCCGTCAACCCCTACGTCGCGCTGGCAGCCGCGGGTCCGTGGTTGATCACGGCCCATGGCGCGGTGCTCCACGACTCCGGCGGCTACGGGATGCTGGGGTCGGGCCACGCGCCCTCCGAGGTCCTCGACACCATGCGCGAGCCGTGGGTCATGGCGAACATCATGACCCCGAGCGTCAGTCAGCTCCGCTTCACGGACGCGCTCCGGCGCGAGGTGGGCCACACCCGCGGCGGATGCCCGTTCGACCGGTTCCTCGTGATGAACAGCGGATCCGAGGCGGTCACGGTGGGCATGCGCATCAGCGACATCAACGCCAAGGACCACCACCCCCGCAAGGTGAAGTTCCTCGTCCAGAAGGGCGCCTTCCACGGCCGCACCGACCGTCCGGCCCAGGCCAGCAGCAGCTCGCTGCCCCGCTACCGCCAGCACCTCCACAGCTTCGCCGAGCGCGACAACCTCATCGAGGTGCCGCCGGACGACGTCGCGGCCCTCGAGGCCGCCTTCGCGAAGGCCGACGCCGACGGCGTGTTCATCGAGATGATGCTCATCGAGCCCGTCATGGGCGAGGGGAACCCGGGGCGCGCCATGTCGCGCGCCTTCTACGACGCCGCCCGGCGCCTCACCCGCGCCCACGGGAGCATGCTGCTCATCGACTCCATCCAGGCCGGCCTCCGCGCCACCGGCGACCTCTCGATCGTCGACTACCCGGGCTTCGAGGACGCCGAGCCGCCGGACATGGAGACGTACAGCAAGGCGCTGAACGCCGGGCAGTTCCCGATGTCGGTGCTCGCGCTCAACGAGCGTGCGGCGGCGGCCTTCCGGCGGGGCGTCTACGGCAACACCATGACGGCGAACCCCCGGTCCCTCGAGGTCGCCACCACGGTCCTCGCGGGTGTGGACGACGCCCTGCGCACCAACATCCGCGAGCGCGGCCACGAGCTGGTCCGCAAGCTCGAGGAGCTGAAGGCCGAGTTCCCGGAGATCGTGCTGTCGGTCCAGGGCACGGGGCTCCTCGTGAGCGCCGAGATCCACCCGAGCATCCCGGTCGTCGGGTTCGGCGGGCTGGAGGAGCACTGCCGCGTGCACGGCATGGGCATCATCCACGGTGGCAAGAACGCCCTCCGCTTCACCCCGCACTTCCGCATCACGACCGCCGAGATCGACCTCCTCATGGACGTGCTCCGCCTGTCCTCGAGGCCTTCCAGATCGAGCGTGCCGCGGTCGAGCAGCGCGTTCGCGCGACGGCCACCCCGTGAGCCGTCGGAAGCGCGGGCTCCTCGATCGCAAGCGATCCCGCGCACGCACCGGGAGCGACGAGCACGGTCACGAGGACACCGAGGGCTCGGACGAAGCGCCCGAGTCCGAGGAGGCCCCGGACCCGATCACTTCCCCGGAGCCGCTCGCTTCTCCGGAGCCGATCGCTTCCCCGATCACGGCGCCTCCGCCGGAGCCGCCGCTCATCCAGGCCATGGACGGCCTCGAGGCCATGGAGGCCCCGCCGACCCCGACCCTCCCGCCGCAGGACGTCCAGCCCGTCCCGCGCATGCCCCTGGAGCCCCCGCCGCCTGCCGAGCAGCCCGAGCCGGAGCCGCCAGAGCAGCCGGAGCCCGTCACCCACCTCGACGAGGGCGACGTCCTCGGCCAGTGGGTCGTGGAGACCTCCATCGGCGACAGTCAGGGGTGCGCGCTGTTCCGCGCCCACCACAAGAACACGAGCGCATCCGGGTCGTGCTGAAGGTCCGGCTCGACGCCGCGTCCGCCGCCACACCGGACCTCGTGCACGAAGGCGAGCTGCTCTTCGCCCTCAAGCACCCCAACATCGCCTCCGTGCGCAACCTCAAGCTCACGAACATCCCGCCGTACCTCGAGATGGACGAGCTACCGGGCGAGCGCCTGGATCGGCTCCTCCGCGGGGGCCAGATCTACATGGCCCAGGCCCTCGACCTCATCGAGCAGCTCCTCGGCGCCCTGGTCTACCTGCACGCGCGCGGCATCGTGCACCGCGACATCCACCCCGGCAACGTCATGGTCCGCAACAACGGCGTCCTGACGCTCATGGGCTTCGCCTGCTCCACGAAGACCGACGCCGTGCGGCCCACCGGCCGGTCGAGCCTCGGCTACCTGGCGCCCGAGTGGCCCGAGGTCCGCGACCTCAACCACATCGACCTCTACGCGACGGGCTGCCTGCTCTACGAGCTCCTCACGGGCCGGTCCCCGTTCGGCGCCCCGGGCGACGGGAGCCCGCTCACCGTCGCTGCCGTCCTGCGCAAGAAGCGGTCGGTCCCGTTCCTGGATCCCGGTGACCGGTTCCACGAGGACCTCCGCGCCATCGTCCGGATGCTGACGAGCGCGGAGCCCCGCGGGAGGTTCCCCACGGCGGCCACCGCGCTCGGGCGGCTCCAGCGTGTCGACCGGAGCTACGCCACCTGATTCACCGGCGGGCCGGGCGGCCACCGCGGGAGTCCGAGGTGCGGCTGCCCGCGGTCGGGGGCGTGCGGCCACCGTTGTCGGAGGCCGTCGCCGGGCGGTCGTTGGTGTGCACGGGCCGGCTGGTGGCCTGGGCGGGACGACCGTAGGTCGGGCGGGGCGCCGGGGCGGGACGAGCGGCGGGCCGCGGGGCCGGGCGCGCCGGGGCGGGCCGGTAGACCACACGCTGGCCGGGGGCCGGGCGGACGTTGCGGTAGCTCATGTGCCGGTCGTAGCGCGAGACGTAGCTGACGTGCGTGGGGCGCACGCCCCGCGACCAGTAGCCCGCCACGAAGGAGCGGCCGGAGTAGTACCCGGGCACCCAGTAGTAGCCGGCGCGGCTCACGGGGCGCCAGTAGCCGTCGATGTAGCTCCCACCCGCCCAGTACCCGGCGACCCAGGTGTACCCGGAGCGCGTGGAGACCGGCTGCCAGAAGCCGGGGACCCAGCCGTAGCCGTCGTAGTAGCCGTCGACCCACACGAAGCCGGGGCGGTGACCGGGGCGGTAGTCGGGGGTGAAGACGTCGACGTCGACCACCACGACCGGGCGCGCCTGGTGGTGGTAGGCGGGGTGGGAGGCCAGCGCCGGAGCGGAAGCGAAGAGGGCGATGATGGCGGCGGCGAAGATGCGCATGGTGACCTCCGTGGGTTCTGCATGCACAGACGCTGACCGGGGGACCCATTCGAGGGATCAGGACCTCCCCAGGTCAACGGTTGTCACAGCCGGAGGTGGTCCCGGTACCGGGTCTCGGCGAGCACCGTGAGCAGCGCCTCCAGCGCCTCGTCCTCGAGGACCTCGGACGCCGCGTCCACCGAGCGGTCGATGATGTCGCGGAGCACGAAGTTCAGCAGGGGTCGCTGCTCCTGATCGGCGCGCTGGGCGAGGTTGTAGAGGAGGTCCATCGCGGGCAGGCCCTCCATGACGTCCAGATCGTCGAGGAGGCCCTGGTAGGTGCGGGGCCGGGCGGCCACGAGGTTCTCGAGGAAGGCGCGCCCACGCCCGGGGCCCTCCTCGCGGTCCAGGGCGCGGAAGACCTCGCGCAGCACGATGTTCACGATGCGGATCTTCTCCAGACCCTCGTCCACGGGCAGCCCGCGACGGGCGATCTCCCGGACGGGCACGGTCTCGGTGGGCTCGTCGGTGATCAGGTCGTGGAGCGTGGATGCCGGGCGGTCCGACGCCGACGGATCCGCGTACTGGAGGTGGGTCTGGCCGATGACGATCACGTCGCCCGACTTGAGCTCCGCCCGCCCCTCGACCAGGACACCGTTGAGCTGCGTGCCGTTGGAGGAGCCCGCGTCCTCCACGTAGGTCTTCCCGCCCTCCCGGATGAGCTGGCAGTGCACCCGGGACAACGAGGCGTCGGCGGCGATCTGGAAGTCGGCGTCCCGCCCTCGGCCGAGGGTGAACAGCTCGCGGTCGAGGGGGATCGGCCGCCCGAACCGCGACCCGTCGTCGTACAACAGGACCGGCGTGTCGTCGACGGGCGCCTCGGGTCCGGCTCCGGAGATCTGCTCGAGCATGCGGAACTGGACGAGCCGCGAGCCCACCATGAACTCGTCGAGGTGCTGGAGCAGCCTGGCGGCCTCGTCACCCGTGGACCGGATGAAGAAGTCGCCCTGGCGCTGCATCACGAGCACCTCGGCATCCGTGCTGCCGCGCTCCATCGAGAGCACGCCCTCGGCGTCCTCGAACACCCCCACCCGCTCGCCCACGATGGGCAGCATGCGCTCGTGGGGCCCTTCGGCCCAGAACAGCGCGCCCTTGGGGACGTGGGAGTAGGGCGCGTCGAGCTCGTAGACGTCTCCGTGGTCGGACTTCGTGGTGTCGATGCCCTGGCGCTGCGCGATCTGGAGGTCGTGCAGCTCGTCGTCGTCGTCGAGGTGGAAGCGAGCCTCGACGGAGCCCATCCGCAGGCGCTCGCCGCCGAGCAGACGCCGCTGGGTGACCGGCTCGCCGTCGACGGTCAGGGGCCCGAGGGCCCGCACGTAGATGAAGTCGCCCACGATCTCGAACCGCACGTGCTCGGGCTCGAGGGTGGCCAGGGGCAGGCTGACCTCGTCCATCGCCGCGCCGATCACGTCACCGTCGCCCACGCGCAGCACCCGCCGTGCGGGACCGCCGAAGCCCGGCTGGTCGCCGCCGTCCGGGAAGAGCACGAGGATGGCGGAACGCCCGTGGGGCTGCGCCTCGCCGACCTCGATCTCCTCGGCACCCGGCAGGGTCGGGACGTCGCCGGTGTACGCCAGCAGGGACTTCCAGGCGCTCTCGTGGTGCAGGGTGGACAGGCTCGGCCGGACGTCTACCGGACCGTCGGGATCGGCCGAGAGCCGCTGGGGCTCCCGGTGGTGCCGGGGGTCGAACTCCACCGCATGGCCACCGCCCCACCGGTAGCTCTCGGCGATCGGGAAGGTCTGGCGGGACAGCGGGGCGAACCAGAGGTCGTGCACCGCCCGGATGGCGCGCTCCCAGCCGGGCCGGGCCTCGGTGAGCCTGCGGAAGAGCCCGCCGCGGACGAGCTGCCGGGCCACCATGAGGTCCACGACGGCGGACGCGAGCACGAGGTCGCCCTGGGCGTGGAGGAGCTCGAGCATCTCCTTGCCCATGGGGTCCAGCTTCATCCAACGCTCGATCGACGGGCGGCCCAGCACGCCAGCGAGGAGCCGCGCGAGGGCCTCGTGGGGCGTGAGGCGCACGGGGGCCGCGGTGAGCCAGGGCATCTCGGCCATCAGGGCCGCGTCGAGCCTGCCCGCGTTGCCCGCCATCGCGATCTTCGCGCGGCCCCACCAGCTCTCCACGTCGTCGGGAGCGAGCTCGAGCACGCGGTTGTAGTGACGGCTCGCCGCCACCAGGTCGCCGTGAAGCCACGCGAGGTTGCCCAGCCGACGGAGGGCCGCACAGAACGTGGCGTCCGCCTCCGCCGAGCTGTACGCGCGCACGAGCCCGAGCGTGGCCACGCGGGCTTCCTCCCACTTGCCCAGATCGAACGAGAGCTGGCTCGTGAGGGCCAGGGTGGGCACGTGACCGGGGTTGAGGTCGAGGGCGGCCTCCAGGCAGAGCTGGGCGCCGCGCGGACGGTCGTTGCGCAGGAGGAGCCGGGCGTAGTCGACGTTGTCGGCGACCCGGATCTCCAGGCTCTCCCCCTCCCGTCCCCGCTCCTCGTGCGGCGCCAGGCGCGCATAGAGCGCGAGGGCACGGTCGTCGCGCCGGGCGCGTGCGTGGTAGCGGGCCAGGAAGCGAAGCGCGTGGCGGTGCTCGGGATCCCGGAGCAGCACGCGGAGCATGATGCTCGCGGCGTCGTCGTGGTGGTTGTGGGCGTACAGCGCCACGCGCGCCGCGCGGAGCATGAGCTCCACGGCCTCGGCCTCGTCGGAGAGGCCCTCCGCCCGCTCGAGCATGAGCGACACCACCTGGCGCCACTCGCCGCGGGCCGACCGGATGGTCTCGAGACGACGGCCCAGCTCGTCGTCCGCGAGCCCACCCTCGGCGGCGATCTGCAGCCACGTGAGCGCGCGGAGGGGGTCCTCCACGCAGTCCATCGCCACACGACCGAGCTCGAAGGCCGCCAGGGGCTGCTCCCCGGTCGGGAGGAACCCGTGCTGCATGCCCCCGTAGTGGAGGAAGGCCGACCATGATGCCGTGCGACGGGCGTCGTCGACGAGCCAGGCGAGGGCCTCCCGCGCCTGGCGCTTCTCGAGGTGGTGCTGGAGCACCCGTTCCCACACCCTGCGGGCGGTGTCGGAATCCCCCAGGGCGCGCGCGGCATCGAGCAGCAGCTCCACGCCGAGCGGCTCGAGGATCTCCGCGCGGGCGAGGAGCTCGGCCACGCGGTCGCCGCCCGTGGCCGCCTCGACGTCGGCGAGCCCGCGGGCCGCAGCGAGGGCCTCCTCGCGCGACCGGGCGAGGGACGCCTCCTGGAAGGACTCCCGCGCCGAGCCGAGCTCCCCGGCGGCGAGCTGGGCGCGTCCGAGCGCCAGCAGGAGCGAGGCCGAGCGGCGCTCCCCGTCGCGCATCAAGCGACCCAGGTAGGACGCCACGACCTCGTGCCGCCCCGTGGCGGAGGCGAGCTCGCAGAGGAGCCGGACGACGTTCTCGTCGGAGAGGAGCCCCTGCTGGAGCGCGTCGACGGACGGACAGCGGCGCGCGGGGTCCCAGTCGAGGGCCGAGCGCAGCGCAGACCTCAGGGCCGCGGGGACGTCGAGCTCCGCGATGAGGCGCTCGGGGTCGCGGAGCACCCAGAAGGGCAGCGGGGCCGCGTGGAGGGCGGCGAGCGTGGTCATCCCGAGGGCGTAGATGTCCGCCGCCGGGCCCGCCTCGGCTCCGGGTTCCTGGGTCTCGGGCGCGATGTACAGGACGTCGGCCGCATCGGCACCGACGGCTCCCGGCACGCTGGCGTCGGCCAGCAGCGCCCGATCCTCCAGCAGGAGCACGTTGGAGGGCTTCACGTCGCCGTGCGCGAGGCCCTCGGCGTGGAGCGACGCCACGCCCGACGCGACGTCCAGGATGGCCTGCAGGGCGCGTGGGAGCTCGATGTCGCCCGCCTGGATGCGGTCCTCGAGCGTGTGGGGGGCATACGGTCGGACGACGAAGGGTGCCTCCCCGTCGCCCACGTGGAGCGCAGAGGCCAGCCCCTCGTGCGCCCTGGCCATCGAGGCGCTCCCCGCGGCCACGAAGGATGCGGCGGCCTCCGTACCGAGCCAGCGGGTGTGGAGGACCTTCACCACGACCGTGCCTCCCTCCGCGTCGAGGGCCTTCCATGCCGTGGCGAGCGGCCCCGTCCCGAGGCGTGATCCGAGCCACCAACGCCCCTCGATGAGCGACCCGGCCTCGAAGCTCTGGGGCCCGATGGCCTCCAGGGCGCGCTCGAGCTGCCCCGAGAGCCCGCGGATCGACCGATCTGCGTGCTTGCGCAACCAGGCCAGGGCGAACGCGCGTTCGGCGCGCACCAGGGACTCGAACGGGGCCGCCAGCGCCCCGGCGCCGCCGAGGTGGGCGTCCGAGCCGCCCGTGGGCGCCAGCTGCGGCCGGTCTGCGAGGGACGAGGCGAGCACGGGGAAGGCGGGGTCCGCCACCACGACGACCTTCTCCCGCAGCGCGCGCCCCTCTTCGGAAGCGGCCCATCCGCTCGCCGCGGTCCAGGGCGTGAGGAGCACCACCACCCGGTCGCACGCGAGGGCCTCCTCGTCTGGACCCTCCTCGAAGGTCCGCCCGGGGAGCCCGGTGATCCGACGGTGGTGCACCACGTCGCCCGCGGACGTGAGCCGCTCGGCGAGCGCTGCCGCGCTGGCATCGTCCTGGCGCGCGTGCACGAGCAGCACGCGCGTAGCTGTAGGCGCTTCGGCCATCGGGTCGGGGCCCCTCCACTGGTCGGCGCCATCATGCCACGGATGCCCGTGGCTACGGTTCCGTTCGGTCAGAGATGCCGCTTTCGGGGAGCCGGGCTCGCGGGCGCCTCCAGCGCGGCGACCTTCGTGGCGTGCTCCTCCTCGGTGAGGAGACCCTCCGCGAGCAGCCGGTCGAGCATGGCGCGCTTGTCGTCGGTGGTGGCGGGAACGCCGCGTGCACCACGGGGCGCAGCAGCGCTGTCGCCCGACGGCACGAACGGATCGTCCGATCCGTCGAACCCGGCGTCGATCCCCTCACCCAGGGTGCGCCCCAGCTCCTTCACCTTTCCGCGGGCCACGTTGCCCAGACGTCTGAACAGGCTCATCGACACCCCTCCCTCCGAATGTATCGCGCCTGAGGCCCCGGTGATATGCTCGCGGAATGTCGTCCTCGGCTCCGCGGCCCGACCAACTGGCCAACGAGAAGCGTCACTTCATCATCCGCTCGTGCCTGGGGCGGGGTGGATTCGGGGAGGTGTACCGCGCGTCCATGACGAACTCGAACGGCCTCGAGACCGACGTGGCCGTGAAGGTGCTCCACACCGATCTCGACACCGACACCCAGTCGGTGCAGCGCCTGCGCGACGAAGGGAAGATGCTGGGCGCCCTCGTGCACCCCGCCATCGTGCGCGTGTACGACCTCGTGATCCTCGAGGGGCGCGTGGGTCTCGTCACCGAGTACGTGGAGGGGCAGGACCTCGCGGACTGCATCAAGGCCACCGACCCCATGGGGCCGCGCGCGGTGGCCGCGGTGATCGGGCGCATCGCGGACGCCCTCCGCGCTGCCTGGGAGACGCCGGCGCCCCACACGGGCGAGCCGCTCCACCTCATCCACCGCGACATCAAGCCCCAGAACATCCGGATCGGGAAGCAGGGCGACGTGAAGCTCCTCGACTTCGGGGTCGCCCGGTCGAGCGGGCTCGCGCGGGAGACCCACACGAACACCGGCCACATGGTGGGCAGCTACCTGTACATGGCGCCCGAGTGCCTGCTCGAGAACGAGTTCGGCCGGGAGTCGGACGTGTTCGCCCTCGGCGTCACCATGTACGAGTGCCTGGCCCGGCGCCGCCTCTTCAAGGACCTCTCGCTGCGCGAGCTCTACGTGATGGTCCTCCAGGAGGAAGAGTACCGCGACCACCTCGACGCCCGGTTGGGCGAGATCGACGCGCCTCCGCAGGTGCTCTCGCTGCTGCGCAGGATGCTGGCGCGCACGCCGATGGACCGTCCCAGCGCGGCCGAGGTGTCGTCCCTGTGCGACGACCTCGCGGACAACCTCGACGGCCCGAACCTCCGCCGCTGGTGCAAGCAGCACGAGTGGCCGTCCCCCAACCTCGTCGAGGGCCTGCTCGACGGACGCACGATCACCGAGGCCACGATGGCCACCACGATGCGGGCGGACTTCGCGCGCGAGGTCCCGCGCCCCTCGCGTCGCTTCCGGCTCGACTGGGGCGTGGTGTTCGGCACGGTCGGCACCCTCGCGCTCGCGGTCGGGGTCGTGGTCGGCATCCTCGGCGTGCTCGTCGCGGGGCTGGCCATGTACAACCAGACCTCGGCCCCGGTCGCCACGGCCATCGTGCTCCCGCCAGAGCCCGCGCCCCTGGCCACGCTCGACATCGGCGAGCTGGTACAGGCCCCGCGATCCGTGCGCGGGCAGGCCACCGCGGCGGTCGCCCCGCCCCCCGAGCGCGGGCAGCCGATCGTGCCGGCCGCACGCACCACCATCACGTTCACCACCAAGCCCTCGAAGGTGGATGTGCGGCTGTTCGGCGGTGGGAAGGTGTACGGCAACTTCATGAAGGTGCCGCCCGGCTCCTACAGCGTGCAGGCCAACTGGCAGGGAGACGGGTTCGACACCGTGCCCGGGACCATCCAGGTGGACGGCGGCACCACCCACATCGAGTGCAACACGTTCAAGCGGACCTGCGCGCGGAAGTGAGGCGTTGGGGATCCCCCGTTGCCAGCCGGCGCGATTGCCCGGATAATCCGCTCCATGATCATGCTGACACTCTCCGTGGCGGCCGCGGCGCCGTGTGAGCAGCCCCTCACGGAGGAAGGGCTGCGGGACATCGTGAAGCGCGCGCGCTCCGCCATCGAGGAGGGCGACGTCGCCGCGCACCTCAAGGCGTCCGACGAGCTCGAGTCCCGGGTGCCCTGTCTGGTCGAGCAGCTCCCCAGGCGGGTCTGGGCGGACTACCTGGTCACCGCCACCCTGGTGAAGCACCTCGACAAGGCGGCGGACTGGAACCAACCCCTGTCGGTGGCGCTCGACCTCGTACCGGATCACCCCGACGTGCCGCGGTTCCTCCTGGACGACTACCGGCCCCCGTCGCCGCCGGTGGGTCAGGCGCGCAAGATCCCGGCCGGCGTGGTGTTCGTGCTCGACGGCAAGGTCGTGCTCGACAAGGTGCCACCGCTCGAGGGCATCCACATCGTGCAGACCGTGCGCGAGAACGTCTGGCACTCCATGTTCCTGCGCGATCAGCCGGTCCCGGAGGACTTCTTCGGAGCCCCCGAGGAGCGGCCGGACCCCACCGACACACCGGAGAGCACCCCGAGCTTCGGGGTGGCGTCGGTGAGCGTGGGCTACGGGTCCTGGACCCAGGACGGCCTCGTGGCGCGCGTGGAGGACCGCGCCGAGTCCGGACCGGCCTTCGGCCTCTCCTCCCACGGCCAGCAGGGCTTCGCGGGCCCCATCGGGATGTTCTGGAAGGCGGACATGGCCTTCCAGGTGGCGGGCGACCCCGCCGGATCCAAGAGCCGTCCGGTGCCGTTCGGCGACGCGTTCCTGGGGCTCGCCCTCACCACACCCGTGGCCGTCTGGGTCGGCGGTGGCGCCACCACCGTCCGCGTCCAGGAGGTCACCGCCTCCGGTCCTGTGGAGCGGCCGCTGCTGGTGCCCCACTACCTCCTCGGTGCTGCCTTCCACACCGCGGGCTCGGTGCCCCTCGACGCCGTGCTCGGCGGGGGCTGGGGCCCGGCCCTCTCGGGCGGGTCGGAGGTCGGTGGCTGGGGCTCCCACGCCTTCGCGCGGTTCGGTGTCACACCGGTGCTGTTCGGCGGGCCGGGGCTCCGCGTCGGACTTCAGGCGGACTGGTCGCGCTCCACGCTCGGCGACAGCATCCTGCCGCTCTCGGAGCGCGAGCCGCTCTCGACGGCCCACGCCTGGCGCACCGCAATCGACGTCGGGGTGCGCTGGTAGCGCCTCTCAGCGCTGCACGCTCCAGTCGAGGGGCTTGCCGCCCTCCTTCTGGTAGGTGCCGCTCATCCCGCCCGACGTGGCTCGGCCGGTGAACTGGAGGTCGGCGACGCGGAAGGTCACGCGGCCCGACGCGTCCACACGACCGGAGAGCGGCTCGTCGCGCGGCCGCGGCGGCACGTTGAAGATCGCCCTTCCGGTCAGGGTGCCGTCGGGAGCCTGGGTGATCCGCAGCTCCAGGGGACGACGGGCGGCGGTCCCGCTCCACGTGCCCTCGATGGCGGGCGGGACGGACGGAGCGGGGGCCGAGACCGGGCTGGGTTCGGGGACCGGCGCCACCGGGGCGGGCTCGGGGACCGGCGGGGGCACGGGAGCCACAGGCGCAGGCTCGACGGGCGCGGGCTCCTCCACGGGCGCGGGCTCGACGGGCGCGGGCTCCACGGGGTCGGCGGGCGCGGGCTCGACGGGCGCGGGCACCACGGGCGCGGGCTCGGAGCGGCTGGGCCCGGCGCCACCGCGACCGCAGCGGGCTGGACGGGCGCGGGATCCACAGGCTCCACGGGCGCGGGCTCCACGGGGACCGGCTCCGCAGGAGCCGGCGGAGGTGGCGTGGGTGCGATGGGCGGGGGCGCGGGGACAGCGGGCACCGGCGCGGGCTCGGGGTCCATCGCCAGGGGGTCGAACGCGGCCGTGAGCAGGCCACCGAGCCCGACCGCCGTCATGGCTCCCCCGAACACCAGCAGGACCGCGAGGACCTTGAGCGTGAGGGGCATCCCCATCGGCTCCTCGGGCGCGGGCGGGGCGACCTGGGGCTCCTCGGGGGCGAGGGTCGGCTGCGAGGGGGCCGGAGCCTGCTCCTGCCGGGGCTCCTGACCACCCAGCGACTTCTCGAGGGTCTGTCGGAACCCGTGGAGGGACAGGGTGGTGGTGTTGGACCGGTTGCCCATGACCTCGGCGAGGAGGTCCGGCCGGTGCTCGAACAGGGCCGCCGCGAAGGTCGCGCAGTCCGCGAACCGCTCGGCCCGCTCCTTGGCCATCGCCTTCTGGAGGGCGGCCTCCACGTTGTCGGGGACACCGGTGATGAACGTGGACAGGGGCGGCACGTCGCGCTGCGTGGTGGAGAGCACGGTGCACTGCCCGCTCTCGTCGGCGAACGCGCGACGGCCGGTGATGACCTCCCAGGCGATGGCGCCGAGCGCGAACACGTCCGCGCGCGCGTCGATGCCGCTGGAGTCCGTCATCTGCTCGGGCGCGAGGTAGCCGGGCGTACCCATCGTCGCGCCCACTGCCGTGGAGCCCCCAGCGAGCTCGGCCATGACCTTGGCGATGCCGAAGTCCGTGACCTTGGGCACGAGGCCCCGCGGGCCGTTCGCGAGCAGGATGTTGGCCGGCTTGAGGTCGCGGTGCGTGACCCCCAGCTCATGGGCCGCCAGGACCGCCGACAGGATCGGCGCGAACAGCTCGAGACCCCGCTCCAGCCCGAGCCCACCGTGCGTCGTGAGGTACTCCTCGATGGACTGGTTGTCGACGTACTCCATCAGCAGCCCGAGCTGCCCGTCGTGGCGCACCAGATCCGTGACGTTCACGATGTTCGGGTGGTTCAGCTGCGCCTGGATGCGCCCCTCGAGGATCAAGCGCTCCGCCAGCGACTTCTTGCGCCACGTGAGGAGCTTGAGCGCGTGCACGCTCCCGAGCGCCGCGTGCCGCACGCGGTAGACCGCCGCGAGCCCGCCCTCGCCGAGGAGCTCCTCGACCTCGAACCGACCGTCGACGATCTGACCGCGCTCGAGCATCAACGCTCGCTCCGCAGGAGGTTGGACAGGGAGACCCCCGCGCTGAACGACAGCGTGTCGATGGGGTTGTTGCGGGCGTAGAAGGCCTGGACGACCGAGAACGTGACGGAGTTGTAGCTGGGGTCCTGCAGCACGAGCTTCCCGCCCGCGCGTGCCTGCGCGTAGTTCAGCGACGTGAAGCGATCGACGTCGGTGACCCCGTCCGCGAGCATCTCCCCGATGTCGAGCCCCATCGGGCGCGCCGAGACGCTCACCGTGGGGCCGAGCGCGACGGACTGCCGGGGGGCCACCAGCAGGTCGAGGCCAGCGGCGACCTCCGGCCCCGGCACCGTGAGGTCGCCGGCCAGGTTGGGGAAGGTACGGCTGTTGGGCACGCGGTACAGTCCCTGCAGGTCGAGGTTCGTGACGTAGTAGCCGCCACCGAGGGCGCCCGAACGGCCGGCCGACAGGCGGATCCCGAAGTCGGTGGTGCCCTCCCCCGCGTTGGTGAACCGCTCGCGGGTGCCGGCGGTGAGCCCGCCGAAGCGCAGCACCCCGCCCACCGCGACGCTCAGCGGCGCGCCGCTCACCTCGTCGAGAAGGAGAACCTTGGCGCGCGTCTCCACCACGCCGACCGACGTCGTGGGCCTGCACGCGCCGAGGCCGAACGCCACGCAGAGATCCTGTTCGGGATGTGCGGCCCACGCGTGCTGCACGGGCAGCACGAGCTCCACCTCGGTGCGCGAGGCGATCCCGTAGGTGAGGTCGAGCACCCCACGGAAGCTGCTCACACCCCCGCCCACCGTGACCTCGGCCGGCCCGTCGGGCAGGCCGTAGGCCTTCACCCGCTCGAAGCGCTGGGCGTCGACGCCCGCATACATCTGCAGCTGCCCCTGCCCGGGGACCCAGGGGCCGTTCCCGGCGGACGCGTGTTGGACGAGGAGCGCGAGGATCATGTGGTCTCCGGCTGGACACTACCAACGGGCGGGCCTCCAGGTCGACGCAGGCCCTCCGGCCGACCCCGCACACCGAAGCCAGATTGCTCTATCCTACGGGTTCGCCCCCCGAGCCGGATCACGTGCCCACAGCCAACCGTCGCCGCTACGAGATTCTGTACCCGATCGGGAAGGGTGCGTTCGGCACGGTCTACCGGGGCCGTGTGCTCGGTGACGGAGGCTTCACGAAGGACGTCGCGATCAAGCTCCTCCGCTCGGACCTCGAGGACGCCGAGGACTTCGCAGCCCGGCAACGCGACGAGGCCCGTCTGCTCGGGCTCATCCACCACCGCGCGATCGTCCAGGTCGACGGGCTGGTGCGCCTCGACGGTCGCTGGGCGGTGGTCATGGAGTACATCGACGGCGTCGACCTCCGCCAGATCCGCAAGCGCGCGGACATCCCCGTCGCCTGCGCGGTGGCCGTCGTGCGCGAGGTGGCCGGGGCCCTGAAGGTCGCGTCCTCCGCACGAAAGCTCGTGCACCGCGACATCAAGCCGTCCAACATCACGATCACCCGGGCAGGCGAGGTGAAGCTCCTCGACTTCGGGTCGGCGAAGGCGCGGTTCGATCAGCGCGAGGCGCGCACCGTGAACCTGGTGCTCGGGACCCCGCACTACATGGCCCCCGAGCGGTACAAGGGGGTCGACGGCCCCGCCGGGGACGTGTTCGCGCTGGGGGCCGTGCTCGGCGAGCTCGTGAACGGCGACCGTCTGCCCCGCCCGCCCATGAAGTCGTCCTCCTTCCCGAAGTACCTGGACGGCGTGCGTGATCAGCTCGTCGCGAAGGGCGTGCACGCCGAGGTGGCGCGCCTCGTCACCGACTGCCTGGTCGCCGACCCGGAGGCCCGGCCGAGCGCCGGGGAGATCGCGACCCGCGCGTGGGAGCTGGAGCGCGAGCTCTCCGGTCCGCGCCTCGAGACCTGGGCGCACGGCGTGGTGGACCGGGTCCAGGAGGAGCTCGGACACGAGCGGGCCGCCCTCCCCGAGCCGATGGTCCTGGAGGAGTCGGACGACACGCCCGCCCCGGAGCTCGTGCCACCTCCGCCGCCCGCCGCGGCGCCTCGCCGCCTGGGCACGTCCACGGCAGCCACGCTCGGGGCCGCGGGGATGTTGGGCCTCCTGCTGATGCTCGCTGGTGGAGCGCTCGTGCTCGTGGTCCTGTTCGTCGCCCTGCTCGGGGGGGGTTAGGGCGCTCTCCCTCAGGAGTGACCCGAGATGCACGCAGTCCTCACCCTCTACCGCACGACCATCGGGAAGAAGGTCGTCATGGCCGTGACGGGGACGATCATGGCCCTCTGGCTCGTCGCCCACATGGCGGGCAACCTCCAGGTGTTCCTCGGCAAGGAGGTGTTCGACCACTACGCCGAGTTCCTCCAGAGCCAGCAGGAGATCATCTGGCCGATGCGGGGCTTCCTGCTCGCCTGCATCGGCCTGCACGTCTGGAGCGTCGTGTCGCTGGCCGCCACGAGCCGCGCGGCCCGCAAGACGTCCTACCAGGGCGGCAAGGTGAACGGCGCGTCCACGCTGGCGTCGAAGACGCTCAAGGTCGGCGGCGTGTTCCTGCTCTTCTTCATCACCTGGCACCTGCTCGACCTGACGATCGGCCTGCCCGTGGTCAACCCCGCCTTCGTCCGCGGCCACGCCTACGCCAACCTCACGGCGAGCCTCGCGCGGCCCGGCGTGGGCGCCCTGTACATCGTCGCGAACATCGTGCTCGGGATGCACCTGTACCACGGCATCTACAGCGTCTTCCAGACGCTCGGCATCAACCAGCTCGGCGACCGCGACACCGCGCGCATGGCGGGCACCGCGCTCGCCCTCGTCATCGCCGGCGGCAACATCCTCATCGCGACCAGCATCGTGCTGGGCATCGTGGGAGCCTGAATGACCCTCCACCTGGAATCCAAGGTCCCGGACGGCGACATCGAGACCGCCTGGAGCCGTCACCGGCAGAAGATCAAGCTGGTGAACCCGGCCAACAAGCGCAAGTACACCGTCATCGTGGTGGGTACGGGCCTCGCGGGCGCCTCCGCTGCGGCCACGCTCTCCGAGCTCGGCTACCACGTGAAGGCGTTCAGCTTCCACGACAGCCCGCGTCGCGCGCACTCCATCGCCGCGCAGGGCGGGATCAACGCCGCGAAGAACTACCAGAACGACGGCGACAGCGTGTACCGCCTGTTCTACGACACCGTGAAGGGAGGCGACTTCCGGGCCCGCGAGGAGAACGTCTACCGCCTCGCCCAGGTGTCGGTGGACATCATCGACCACTGCGCGGCCCAGGGCGTGCCCTTCGCCCGTGAGTACGGCGGGCTGCTCGCCAACCGGAGCTTCGGTGGCGCGCTCGTGAGCCGCACGTTCTACGCGCGCGGGCAGACCGGCCAGCAGCTCCTCCTGGGCGCCTACCAGGCCCTCTCCAAGGAGATCGCCCGCAAGAACGTCGAGATGCACACCCGCAAGGAGATGCTCGACGTCGTCCTGGTCGACGGCCACGCCAAGGGCATCGTCACGCGCTGCCTGCGCACCGGGAAGATCGAGCGGTTCGCGGCGGACGCCGTCGTGCTCGCCACCGGCGGGTACGGAAACGTCTTCTACCTCTCGACCAACGCCCGGGCGTCCAACGTCACCGCGTCCTGGCGCGCCTACAAGCGCGGTGCGGGCTTCGCGAACCCCTGCTTCACGCAGATCCACCCCACCTGCATCCCCGTCATGGGCGACCACCAGAGCAAGCTCACCCTGATGAGCGAGTCGCTCCGGAACGACGGGCGTGTCTGGGTGCCCAAGCAGAAGGGCGACTTCCGGAAGGCCCGGGAGATCCCGGACGCCGATCGCGACTACTACCTCGAGCGCATCTACCCCACCTTCGGCAACCTCGTGCCCCGCGACGTCGCCAGCCGCGCGGCCAAGCGCATGGTGGACGACGGGCACACCGTCGTGAAGGGCGGCGAGGGCGTCTTCCTCGACTTCGCGGAGGCCATCCAGCGCCTGGGGCGCGACACCGTCGCGGACCGCTACGGCAACCTGTTCGAGATGTACGAGCGCATCACGGGCGACTCGCCGTTCGAGACCCCGATGAAGATCTACCCCGCCGTGCACTACACGATGGGCGGGCTGTGGGTCGACTACAACCTCATGACCAACGTGCCGGGTCTGTACGCCCTCGGCGAGTGCAACTTCAGCGACCACGGCGCCAACCGCCTCGGCGCGAGCGCGCTCATGCAGGGTCTGGCAGACGGCTACTTCGTGCTGCCCTACACCATCGGCGACTACCTCGCGACGCAGAAGTCCGGGGCGGTCGACACGAAGCACACGTCCTTCGACGAGTCCCAGGACACCGTCCAGAAGCGCATCGACAAGATGCTCGCCATCAAGGGCAAGACCCCGCCGAACGCGATCCACCGCAAGCTCGGGAAGCTCGTGTGGGAGCACTGCGGCATGGGCCGCACGAAGGAGGGTCTCGAGGCCGGCCTCGCGAAGCTCCCCGCCCTGCGCGAGCAGTTCTGGAACGACCTCGCGATCGCGGGCTCCGGCCAGGAGCTCAACCAGACCCTCGAGCAGGCCGGGCGCGTGGCGGACTTCCTGGAGTTCGCCGAGGTCAAGATGACGGACGCCCTCACCCGCGAGGAGTCCTGCGGCGGCCACTTCCGCGAGGAGCACCAGCACCCCGACGGCGAGGCCAAGCGCGACGACGAGAACTTCTGCCACGGCGCGGTCTGGGAGTACACGGGCGAGGGCAACGCGCCCATCCGCAACCAGGAGCCCCTGTCCTTCCGCTACGTCAAGCCTTCCACCCGGAGCTACAAGTGAGCGACTCCTTCGTCATCAAGGCGCGCGTCTGGCGCCAGGACGGCCCCCAGAGCCAGGGTGCCTTCGAGGAGCACGAGGTCACCTGCGTGCCCGAGATGAGCTTCCTCGAGATGCTCGACGTGCTCAACGAGCGCCTGGTCAGCGAGGGCAAGCGCGCCATCGCGTTCGAGCACGACTGCCGCGAGGGCATCTGCGGGAGCTGTGGCGCGATGGTGAACGGCCAGCCCCACGGCCCCGCGGACCGCACCACGCTGTGCCAGCTGCACATGCGGTCCTTCAAGCAGGGCGACGTCCTCACCATCGAGCCCTGGCGCGCCGAGGCCTTCCCGGTGATCCGCGACCTCGTGGTGGACCGCTCGTCCTTCGACCGGATCATCCAGGCGGGCGGCTACATCAGCGTGCGCACCGGCGCCGCGCAGGACGCCAACCAGATCCCGATCGGCAAGATCATCGCGGACGCCGCCTTCGACGCCGCCACCTGCATCGGCTGTGGAGCTTGTGCGGCCGCCTGCCCGAACGCCAGCGCGAGCCTGTTCACATCGGCCAAGCTGTTCCACCTCAACAGCGTCCCCCAGGGCGAGGTCGAGCGTGGCCAGCGCACCCTCGCGATGGTGGAACAGATGGACGCGGAGGGCTTCGGTCACTGCACGAACCACGGCGAGTGCGAGGCCGCGTGTCCGAAGGGCATCACGATCAACCACATCGCCGCCATGAACCGTGACCTCATCCGGGCCACCGCCACCGGACGCTGAGGCCCTCTGGGAGCTCGCCCGCGCGACGGCGGGTGGGCCCCCGGCCCGTGCGGACGGCCTCGATCCCGAGGCCATCGCGCGGATCCTGCGCCGGCACAGGCTCGTGAGCCACTCGGCGTCGCTCGACCTCTGGAGCGACGACCAGCGCGACGTGCTCCTGCCGCTCTGGCGGGCCGCAGCGGGTCGCAGCATGGCCCACGCGGTCACCCAGGCCCGTGTGCTCGCCCTGCTGAGGGAGGCGGGCGTGCGGTCCACCCCCCTCAAGGGCGTGGCCTTCCAGCTCGCGATGACGGGCTCTCCGGTGGGTCGCGACCACCGCGATCTCGACCTCTGGGCCCCCGACGTGCGCCGTGCGGCGGAGGTCCTCCGCGACCACGGCTGGCGTGGAGATCTCGACGGCCCGCTGCCCAGCGAGGTGTCCCTGGCGGACGACCAGGGGCTGACGCTCGACCTGCATGGCTCGCTGTTCGCCCGTCGCTACGCCCTCGACCGCGTCGATGGCGCCCTCGCCGACCTGCTCGACGAGGGGGGTGACCTGCACGTCGACGGCCACGCCTTCCTCGCGTGCCTCCACGGGGCGAAGGACGGCTGGAGCACCCTGCGCCACCTCGCGGACCTCCGGCTCGGCCTCCAGCGTGCCGACCACGACGTCCTCCGTGACCTCTCGCGGGCGACGCGCACGCGTCGGGCCCTCGACGTGGGGGCCGCGCTCGCCGATCGCCTCGCGGGCTCCACGGCATGGGCGCCGGCCACCGACGTCTCGGGTCTGCTGCCGGGCCTGGAGGCCGCCCTGCGCGGCCCGATCGAGGAACGCCCGACGTTCGCGCGCACCTGGCTGTACCTCCGGAGCCGGGAGTCCTGGCGGGACCGTGCACGGGCGATCGTGCGCGTTCCAGGCCAGGTCTCCGCTGCCGACGAGCCGGGACCCGGGCGGATCGTCCGGCGTGCGTTCCGGTTGTTCCGCACCTACGCCCGGTTAAGCAGGCCGCTCGGAGGTTGACGATGGCGTCTGACGCCCTCCTGCGGGAGCTCAACTACCTCGGCATCGACGAGGCCACGTTCGCCGTGCTCGCCCTGCTCCCCCTGGTGCAGGTGGCCTGGGCGGACGGCCGCGTCCAGGACGAGGAGCGGCGCCTGATCCTCGAGGCGGCGAAGAAGAACTGGACCCTGTCCGCCGACGCCATGGACCTGCTCACGAGCTGGTTGGTGCACCCCCCGGGCGAGGAGTACCTCGCACGCGGGCGCCGGGCGCTCGTCGCGCTGGCCGAGCGCGACCCCAACTTCAACCTCGAGGCGGGGTCCCTGGAAGACGTCGTGGAGCTCTCCAAGCAGGTCGCCAGGGCCGCTGGTGGCTTCATGGGCTTCCGCTCGATCGACGCCAGCGAGGCCGAGATCCTCGAGGAGATCGCCGAGACCCTCAAGGCCACGGGCTCCGTGGCGAGCTTCTTCGAAGACAGCGAGGAGGACGTCGGCGACGACGCCACCGACGTCCGCAGCGACGAGGAGATGCAGCGGATCCGCGAGGCCGCGGACATCGCGATGGCGCCGAGCCAGCGCACGCTGTCGGGCGAGGAGATCGCCGACCTCATCCACCACGGCGCCGAGGGCGCCACCCACTTCGTGATGGACGGCGATGGTGTCACCATCGGGCGGAGCCGCACCAACACCGTGCAGATCCCGCACGACCACAGCCTCTCCCGCCTGCACGCGCGGATCGTGGTGGAGGACGGGAACTTCTACGTGGTCGACAACGCCACCACCAACGGCACGTTCGTGAACGGCCACCGGGTCACGCGCCGCCGGCTGTTCGGGGCCGAGCAGGTCCGCTGCGGCGACGCGCACTTCACGTTCCTCGTCAGGTAGCCGGTTGGGCTCGGTCATCGCGCTGGTGGTCATCCTGGCGCTCGCCTACGTGATCGTCGTGGCGGGTGCCGCGGCCTACGAGCTCACGGGTCTCGAGCGCAACGCCGCCCTCTTCCAGTCGCTCTCGGCCTTCACCGGTACCGGCTTCACGACGCTCCAGGCGGAGAAGGTCGTGGAGCACAAGGTGCGGCGCAACATCACGATGACCCTGATCATCCTGGGGTACGCCGCGGCTGCGACGGTCGTGGCCACCCTCGTGCAGTCCGTCGAGGTCGGGTCCATCTGGGACGGGATCTGGCACGTGAGCATCGCGCTCACCGGCGTGATCGTGAGCTGGGCGTTCTTCCGGAGCAACGGCATGCTCCACCTCAACGACTTCATCCGCCGCTGGGTGGCCACCCAGGTGGTGCACGAGCCCGTCCTCCACGACGATCTCTTCAGGTACAAGCCCGGCTTCGGAATCACGCGGATCGAGGTCCCCACCGACAGTCGCGTCGTGGGCAAGCGCCTGATGGACCTCGATCTCAAGGAGCTCCAGCTCCAGGTCCTGCTCATCGAGATGGAGGACGACACCGTCGTCGTGCCGGACGGCCAGTACACCCTCCAGCCCCTGAGCCACCTGGTCGTCTTCGGACGCCTCGACGCCGTGCAGCGAGCCTTCGCCCCAGAGACCCGTTAGCGCCCTCACACCCCCCGGGAGCCCCCATGTCCGGCGCAAGCGAGTCCCTGCTCAGGTACCGACGCCCCCTCGTCGTCATCGCCCACCTCGCGATCTGGACCGCGGCCTATCTCGGCGCGTTCGCCCTCCGCTTCGATGGCGAGGTGCCCGAGCGGTACTGGTCGGTCCAGTACATCGGCTGGCTCGCGCCGCTCCTGCTGCTGCGCACCATCGGCTACGCCCACTTCGGCCTGTTCCGCGGCATGTGGAAGTACACGGGGCAGCGCGACCTGATCGACATCGCCAAGGCGACGACGATCACGAGCGCCGTCTTCGCGCTCATCGTGATGTTCAGCGGCATGCGCGCGTTCCCGCGCTCCATCCTGCTCACGGAGTTCATGCTGACCATCGCGATGGTGGGCGGGATCCGCTTCGCCAACCGCACGCTCGCCCAGGCCACGCGCCACGTCCACGCGACATCACCGCGCCGGATGCTGATCGTGGGCGCGGGCGACGCCGGAGAGGCCCTCCTCCGCGAGGTGCAGCGCAGCATGGGGGGACGGGTCGAGACCATCGGCTTCCTCGACGACAACCCCGCCAAGACCGGCATGCTCATCCACGGCGTGAAGGTGCTCGGCACCACGTCGGACGCGCCGGCCATCATCGAGCGTGAGGACGTCACCGAGGTGGCCCTCGCCATGCCGTCCGCCACGGGCGCCGACATGCGCCGCATCCTCGACGCCATCGGGTCGGGCGTGAACATCCGCACCATCCCGGGCCTCGACCACCTCGTCGAGGGGCAGGTCACCATCAACCAGCTCCGCGAGGTCGCCATCGAGGACCTCCTGGGACGCGACCCCGTGCAGCTCGACATGCAGCGGCTGTCCGGCATGATCCGCAACGAGGTCGTGCTCGTCACCGGCGCCGGGGGCAGCATCGGCTCCGAGCTCTGCCGACAGGTCCTCCGCTTCCAGCCCCGTACCCTCGTGCTGCTCGAGCAGGCGGAGAACGCCCTCTACCAGATCCACCGCGAGCTCGCGGGCCTCGGCAGCAACGCCGAGCTCGTGCCCCGCATCGCGGACATCACGGACCACGAGCGCCTGGATCGCATCTTCGCGGAGCACCAGCCCGGGATCGTGATCCACGCTGCGGCGCACAAGCACGTGCCGATGATGGAGTGGAACCCCACGGAGGCCGTGAAGAACAACGTGGGCGGCTCGCGCGCGGTGGCCGACGCCGCGCACCGGCACCGGGCGCACCGGTTCGTGATGGTGAGCACCGACAAGGCGGTGAACCCCACGTCCGTGATGGGATGCACCAAGCGCATCGCGGAGCTCTACGTGCAGGCGATGGCGCAGGTCTCCCAGACGCGCTTCACCACCGTCCGGTTCGGGAACGTGCTCGGTTCCAACGGGTCCGTGATCCCGCTGTTCCGCGAGCAGATCGCCCGCGGCGGGCCCGTGACCGTCACCCATCCGGACATGGAGCGCTACTTCATGACCATCCCGGAGGCGAGCCAGCTCGTCCTGCAGGCCGCCAGCATGGCGAACTCGGGCGAGGTGTACGTGCTCGACATGGGGGAGCCCGTGAAGATCGTGACGCTGGCGGAGGACCTGATCCGGCTCTCGGGCCTCACGGTGGGCCGCGACATCCAGATCGAGTTCGTGGGCACCCGGCCGGGCGAGAAGCTGTTCGAGGAGCTGTCCACCGACTCCGAGCACGCCACCCGCACGCCCCACGAGAAGATCTTCGTGAGCGCGGACGTCGCGCGCCAGAACGACGCCATCTCCCGCGCCATCGATCGGCTCCTCACCGACCTCGACGGCCTCTCCGCCCCCGAGGTCCGCAAGCGTCTGCGCCAGGTGGTCCCCGAATTCAAGAGCCCGGAAGACGCGGCGAACGACGAAGGTGGACAGGTCATCGCCCTGCGTTAGACGCGGAACATCGGCGAGGGTCGCGGGGTCTGTACCCCACCCCCGATAGCGCCACACTCCCCCCTGCGTTATCGTCCGATGTCACCTGCCCGGAGGTTCTCCATGGCTCTACTCGCCCTGCTCTGCAGCCTGCTCGTCACCGCGCAGGCCACCGACTACAAGCTCGGGCCTGGCGACACGATCCACCTGGAGATCCACAACGTCGACATGGTGTCGGACCTCCGGCTCTCTTCGGACGGCCATGTGAGCGTGCCCTACGTCGGCAAGGTCGCGCTCCTCGGCCTCACGGCGTTCGAGGCAGAGCAGACGCTCCGTGAGATCCTCGCGGACGGCTACATCCTCCGCCCCGAGGTGAGCGTCGCGGTGAAGGAGTTCACCAGCCAGACCGTGGAGCTCTTCGGTGCTGTGAAGAACCCCGGCGTCCAGGCGCTCCAGGGGGCCTCGACGCTCCGCGCGCTCATCACCCAGGCAGGCGGCGTCGACCTCGAGAAGTCCACCGGGTTCGTCACGGTGGTTCGCTCCGGAACCGATCACCGCATCCCGATCTCGGACCTCGACGGTGAGCAGGGAGCGTTCCAGCTCCAGGGCGGCGACGTCGTGAACGTCGAGCAGGGCAACACCATCTTCCTCGCGGGCGAGGTGAAGAGCCCCGGGGCCGTCACCTACAACCGTGGCCTCACGGCTTCCCAGGCTCTCCTGATGGCCGGGGGCTCCACGGAGTTCGGCCGCCTGTCCGGCGCCTACATCGTCCGCGGCGACGAGCGGATCCAGGTCAACCTGAAGAAGATCCTGAAGGGCAAGGACGCCGACGTCGAGCTCAAGCCCGGCGACCGGGTGGTCGTGCCCGTCAGCCCCATCTGACCGCGTTACACCTGCCGGGCCCGAGGGGGCTGTCGGGAGGTCGTAGATGAAGGTCCTGGTCACCGGAGGAGCCGGCTACATCGGCTCTCACGCCGTGCGAGCGCTGCTGGACGCCGGGCACGACGTACGGGTGCTCGACAACCTCTCCACGGGCCACCGCGTGGCGGTCGACCCCCGCGCCGAGCTCGTCGTCGCCGACCTCCGCGAGACCGACGCCGTCACGGAGGCCCTGTTCGACCGGGACGCGGTCCTGCATTTCGCCGCGCGGTCCCTCGTCGCCGAGAGCTGCGAGCGGCCCCTCCTCTACTGGGACAACAACGTCGGTGGGTCGGTGTCCCTGCTCACGGCCATGGAGCGCGCGGGCGTCGAGCGCATCCTGTTCAGCTCCACGGCCGCCACGTATGGGGTCCCGGCGGTCTCCCCCATCACGGAGGACACCCCGCAGCGCCCGATCAACCCCTACGGCGCGAGCAAGCTGGCCGTGGAGGCCGCGCTGCACGACGTGTCCGGCTCGCGCCCCGCCTTCGCGTTCGCCATCCTGCGCTACTTCAACGTGGCGGGCTGCGCCTGGGGCCTCGGCGAGGACCACGACCCCGAGACCCACCTCGTGCCCATCGTGCTGCAGTGCGCCTCGGGTCGCCGCCCGCGGGTGGCCGTGTTCGGCACGGACTACGCGACTCCAGACGGCTCGTGCGTGCGGGACTACGTGCATGTGCGCGACCTGGTGGACGCCCACCTCGTCGTGCTCGAGGCCCTGCAGCCCGGCGACCGGCGCATCTACAACATCGGGTCGGGCCGGGGTTGGTCGGTGCGCGAGGTGATGGCCGCCGCGAAGACCGCGACTGGCGTGGACTTCGAGGTGGTGGAGGGCGATCGTCGGCCCGGCGACCCCGCGAGTCTCGTCACCGACCCTTCCCGAATCGCCAGCGAGCTCGGGTGGCGCACCCGGCACTCGGACCTCGGGGAGATCCTGACGTCGCATTGGTCGTGGACGCTGGAGCACCCTACGGGCTGGCGCTGATCAGAAGACCTCGAGGTCGCCGATCTGCATGCGCCAGTTGCGCGGATCGAAGGCCTGGGACAGCGGGACGGCCCCCTCGACGGCCCGCGCCACGAGATGCGGCCCGCGGCGACCGGCCGGGACGAAGCCGGCCAGGGCCAGCACGGCAGCCTCGCGGGTGCCGGGTGCCGCCATCGCGAGCGCGTAGTCCGACGACGACCCACGCACCGCACGCCGGAGCACGGAGGCCGCCAGCGGCACGGATGCACGGGTGGGCGCCGCGACGTCCACCACCGTGAGCTCGTTGCGCCCGCCCCGGTCGCGATCGCGGACGATCACCCCGACGTCGCCGTCACCGAGTACGCGGTACGTGAGGTCCGGGGCCTGCCGGTAGCGCCAGTCGAGGTAGCCCGCGACCCGGTCGGTCTGCAGTCGGTCGTCGCGGGGGGTGACGAGCTTCACGCCCCCCTCCCGCGCCCGCCCGCTGCGCACCGCGAACCGCCCGCCGGGCCGGACCCAGAGCGGCATCACGCCCACGGTCTGCCAGCCCATCTTCAGGTAGCCCGGTCGGCTCTTGTCGTTGGGCGTGTTGAACACGAGGCGCACGCCGTTCTCGGCCAGCACACCGAGCACCTCGTGGGTGAGCCTCGTGAACAGCCCGCGGCGCTGGAAGCGCGGATGGGTCGCCGTGTCCACCGGACGCACCGCATCGATGAGCTGGTCGCCCAGCCGGAACCGCCAGCGCATCATCGCCCGCAGGCCCACGAGCCCCTCGTCGTCCTCAGCCAAGAGGACCAGGGACGATCCGAACGGGTTGTGGTGGTGCTTCCAGAGGTAGAACTCCGGCTTCCGCGGCATGCCGTCACCGAGGGAGGCCTCCATGAGCTCCACGATGGCCGGGAGGTCCTCCGGCGTCGCGGGGCGCACCCGGGCGCTCACGCCACCACCTCGCGGTAGATCGCCTCGAGCTCACCCATCATCCGTCCCATCCCGAAGCCCTCGACCACGCGGGCCCTCGCCGCCGCCGCCCGGGACGCGCGCAGACCGTCGTCCGCGAAGAGCTCCAGCACTGCCGGCGCCAGGTCCAGGGGCCGGTCGCGGTGGACCAGGGTGCCTTCCGTGCCGGTGCGCACGACCTCGTTGATCCCCCCGACATCGGTGGTGACGGCGGGGAGCTCGCAGGACATGGCCTCGAGGAGGGCCACCGGAAGCCCCTCGAACTCCGACGACATCACGTAGACGTCCGATGCCGAGAGCCAGGGCCGGACGTCCTCGATCAGGCCCGGGAGGTGCACGCGTCCCCGCAGATCCAGCGCGTCCACGGCGGCCTCCACCTCGGCGCGCAAGGGACCGTCGCCCACCAGGAAGAAGTGCGCCCGATCGTCCGCATCGAGAACGGCCCGCGCCACCTCGAGCCACGTCGTGAGCCGCTTCTGCGTCCGGAACACCGCCACGGTCGACATCACCCGCGCGTCCTCGGGCACGCCCAGGGAAGCCCGGACGGCGGCCCCGGCGTCGCCGTCCTTGCGGAACCGCTCGGTGGCGACGCCGTTCTGGACGACCTGCACGGGCACGTGGTGGCCGATGTGCTCGTGGATGGAGCGCGCCACGTCCTCCGAGCACGCGACCACCCGCCGCTGCATGCCCCAGGTGGCCTTGTTCGCGAGGAACGTGGCCTTGTGGTACCGGGGCTGGAGGTTGTGCTCGGTGTAGACGACCGGGATGCCGGTGATCCGTCCCACCAGGCGCCCCACGACGCCAGCGAGCGGCATGTGGCAGTGGATGACGTCCGCCCCGAAGGCCCGGACCTCCTTCGCCACGCGCGGGACCCGCGTGAGCAGGCGCCGGTTGCTGCCCGCCTGGAAGCACGTCACGGGTGCTCCCTGGTCGCGGATGGCCTGCACGAGGGCATCCTTGTGAGGGAAGAAGTAGCCCACAGCGTACTCCATCCCGGGCCCCGCCTCGCGGAACCCTTCGGGGAGCAGCATCTCGGCGCCACCGCGCCCGAGGCTCTTGATGAGGTGATACACGCGCATCGCTGACGCCTAACCCGAGGTCTCCACCGTGCCCCGCCCCCGCCTGGTGTACGTCACCACCCTCCCCGTCACGCCCGCCCTGCTCCTCCGTGGCCAGCTCGCGCACCTCCGCCGCGAGGGCTTCGACGTCCACGTCGTGTGCAGCCCGGGCCCCGAGCTCGACGTGGTGGCCGAGCGCGAGGGCGTGACCGTGCATCCCGTGCCCATCCCGCGGGAGATCGAGCCTGCCGGCGATGCGGTCGCTCTGGCGAGGTTGATCCGTCTCTTCCGTCAGCTGCGACCCGACATCGTGAACGCCAGCACCCCCAAGGGCGGCCTGCTCGGCATGCTCGCTGCCCGCGCCTGCGCGGTACCCGTCCGCATCTACCTGCTGCGGGGTCTGCGGCTCGAGACCACCGAGGGTGGCCTCCGTGCTGCGCTCGAGCGCACCGAGAGGCTCGCGGCCGCCTGCGCCCACCGCGTGGTCTGCGTCAGCCACTCCCTCCTCGAACAGTTCACCCCCGCCTACGCCCCACCCGAGAAGTGCGTGGTGTTGGGCGGCGGCTCCTCCAACGGCGTGTCCCCCGAGCGGTTCGCACCCACGCCTGAGCGCGATGCCGCCGCCGCCGACCTCCGCGCGCGCCTCGGCCTCCGCGACGCGTTCACCGTGGGGTTCGCGGGCCGCATGGTCGAGGACAAGGGCATCACGCCGCTACTCGATGCCTTCGCCGTCGTCCGCGAGCAGGTGGACTCCCAGCTCCTCCTGGTGGGTGACGACCTGGCGGGCGACCGGGTGGACCCCGCCATCCGCGAGCGCGTGTCCGGCGACCCCTCGATCCGCGTGCTCCCCCGCATGGACGAGCTCGGCCCGTTCTACGCCCTGCTCGACGTGCTCGCCTTCCCATCCCTCCGCGAAGGGTTCCCGAACGTGCCGATCGAGGCGTCCATGGCGGGGATCCCCGTCGTGGGCTTCGCCGCCACGGGCGTGCGGGACGCGGTGGTCGACGGGGAGACCGGCACCCTCGTCCCCGTCGGCGACGCGCCGGCGCTCGCGGAAGCCCTGCTCACCTACGCCCACGACCCGGAGCTCGGACCCGCGCGCGGGAAGGCCGGCCACGAGCGGGCGGTGCGAGAGTTCGCGCCAGAGGCCGTCTGGAGCCGCTGGACGGCGCTCTACCGCGACATGCTCGCAGCGTCGGGCGGTCCGGCCCCAGAGCGTCCCCTGGTGCTCCACGTGCTGCCCTACGACCTGGCGCGCGGGGCTCAGGTGTACGCGCGGGCCCTGCGCGACGCCCTGGACACCCCGGAGGTCAGGCACGAGACCGTCACGCTCTTCGACGGCGAGCCCGGCATCCTGGACCCCGACCACACCCTCGGCGTGCCCCGTCAGCCCCTCCGCCGCTTCGGCTACGACCCCAGGGCCAGCGCCCGTCTCGGCGAGCTCGTCGAGGCCCTGGACCCCGTGGTGCTCGTCACCCACGGCGCCGAGCCCCTGAAGTACACCCTGCCCATCGCCAACGGGCGGCCCGTCGTGCACTACCGCATCGGGATCTCCGCGGTGCGCTCGGGTCCCCGCCTCGAGCTGCTCGCGCTCCAGCACCGCGCGGCGGACGTCGTCTGCGGGGTCAGCCGCGAGACGCTCGAGGAGGCCGTGGAGCTCTTCGGGGTGCACCCCGACCGCTGCGTGCTCATCCCGAACGGCCGCGACCCCGAGCGCTACCGGCCCGCACCGAAGGCCGAGGGTCCCCCCCTCCTGGTGTTCCTCGGTGCCTTCGCGCCCACGAAGCGCCCCGAGCTGTTCCTGGACGTGGTGGAGGCCCTGAAGGCCCGCGGTCTGGACTTCCAGGCCGAGATGATCGGCGATGGCGCCCACTTCGCGGAGCTCGAGCCGCGCGGTCGCGCCCTGGGTGTCGCGATGCTCGGCAGGCGCGAGGACGTGCCGGACCTCCTTCCCCGCGCCACGGTGTTCCTGTTCACCTCCGTGCCCGAGGGTGAGGGCATGCCGGGCGTGTTCATCGAGGCCGGCCTCTGCGGGGTGGCCACGGTGGCCACACAGGTCCCCGGGGCCACCACCGTGATCGAGGACGGTGTGACCGGCTTCGTCGTGCCTCCCGACGATCGCCGGGCCCTGATCGACCGGGTGGCCGAGCTCCTGGCGGACCCCGCGCGTGCCCGCGCCATGGGCGAGGCCGCCGTGGCACGTTGTCGGGAGGGCTTCACGCTCGAGGTCGGGTTCGCCCGCTGGAACGACGTCCTCGCCACCCAGCTCCGGAGGCTCCATGGGGCTGCGTGAGCCGATCCGGGCCCTCCAGGACCTCCTGCCCCCCGCCCGCCGTGGCGCCTGCGTGCTCGCCTACCACCTCGTGGAGGGCGGCACCGGTGGGGTCGTGGATCTCCCGCTCCAGACGTTCCTCACGCAGCTCGAGGTCCTCCAGCGGGCCTACAGGGTGGTCGCGCTGCACGACGTCGACCCGGACGGCGACCCGCGCCAGGTCGTGCTCACCTTCGACGACGCGTACGCGAATTTCTACGACGTGGTCTGGCCGGAGCTCAGGGCCCGCGGGCTGCCCGCCACCCTCTACGTGCCCGTCGGGTTCGTCGACGGTGGACCCGCGCCCATCCGCGGCACGACCGCCACGGCGTGCACCTGGGAGCAGCTCGCCTCGATGGCCGCCGAGGGGCTCGACATCGGCTCGCACACCGTGAGCCATCCTGATGTCGGGACCCTCGACGCCGCCGGCCTGGAAGCGGAGATCGCCGGCAGCCGGACCACCCTCGAGGCGCGGCTCGGTGTTCCCGTGCGTAGCTTCTGCTACCCGCGGGCCCTCGTCCATGCCCGCGCCGAGGCCGTGGTCGCGCGGACCTACGCCACGGCCACGGTCGGCGGTGGATCACGCTACACCTCGCGCACCGACCCGCACACCATCGAGCGGGTGTCCATCCGGTCCGACCACGACCTCGCGACGTTCGCGGCCATCCTCCGAAGCCGCTACTGGATCGAGGAGGGCTTCGCGGACGTGGTCCGCCAGCTGCGCCGCTGAGACCCGTCAGTCCTGGGGTTTCTCGGCTTTGCAGGCATCCATGGCTCCCTGGGCCTTCTTCCGGGTACGCTTCTTGTCCAGCATCCCGGAGCCCTGGATGGTCGCGGCACACGCGGCCGTCTGACGCAGGCTCGCGTGCATCGACGCCTTCAGCAGGAAGGTCGCGTCGTTGAAGAGCTCACCACGCGCACGGGCCCGCTCCAGCTCGAGAAGCGCGGCTTCCGCCCCCTTCGCGCGCTCCAGGCAGAGCGCAGCGTGGTACCGGGCGTCCGGGTCGTCCTGCGCCAGGGCCTCCCAGGCCTCCCAGGCCTCATCCCAGAGCTCGAGGCGCTCCAGGATCCGGGCCTGCTCGGCGCGGAACTCACGGTCCGTGGGATGGGCCTGCACAGCGCGGTCCAGGTAGTCGCGGGCCGCGCCGACGTCCGTGTCGATGAGCAGGCGTGCGTACTGGACGTCGAAGAGGTCGGGGTTCCGCCGGTACACATTGTCGTAGACCAGGATCGCGGCCTCGGGATCGCGCAGGACGAGGAACCGCGCCAGCGCCAGCTGGTTCTTGAGTGGTGCGTTCTGCAGTGCATCGGCCCAGTACACACCCACGGGGAGAGCCTCCCATGCCGGCTTCAGCCCTTTCATGGAGCCCTCGAGCAGCACATCCTTCCATGCCTCGTGGGCGCGCTCCGGCGCTACCTGTTGGTAGACCTCCGCGCGGATGGTCCAGACCCGATGGTCCGACGGGCCGAGGGTGACCGCCCGATCCGCGAAAGCGATGGCCTCCTCCGCGCGCCCGACGGCCGCCATCCCCCGCGCCGCGACGGCCTGCACCGACGCCCTGTGTTTGTGGCGCTCCGCCATCTCGCGAAGCGTCGCAGCGGCTTCGTCCCGCTGGCCGGTGCGACCCTGCTCCAGCGCACGCTCCAGGGCGATCTCCGGAGTGGAGGGGGCATAGCGCTTCAGGGTGGCCAGCGCCTCGGAGTGCTGGATCGTCCCCCTGGGCGACTCGTGCACGACGTCCAGGGCCTCGCTCACCACCCGGTTGCGGAGGTCCCAGACGGCCGACCCGACCTGGAGCAGCGCGAGCGCGGCCGCCATGCCACGGAAGAGTACCATCGGGACGTGGCGCTGCACGTCGTAGAGCGCGCTCCGCCAGGCCAGCGCGGCGCCGGCCAGCATCAGGAGCGCGGGGATGTGGAACGGGAAGTCGAGCACGGCGTGGAGGCCGACACCCAGCACCGCGAGGAGCGCATACCGCCCGCCAGCCCCGCGGCGTCGGGGGTGGGGCCAGAGGAGCACGATCGCGACCCCACCGGCCGCCAGGCCGACCAGGCCGGTCTCGGCGAGCCACTCGAGCCAGTCGTTGTGCGCGTGGTTCCACGACTCGAAGGTGGTGTCGCGCCGGTAGGGCCGGAGAGCCTCCTCGTAGGTGCCCACACCCGTGCCGAACAGCCAGTGGTCCGCCCACATCCGGACGGTGGCCCACCACGTCGGGATCCTCCCGTGCAGCGAGACGCGGTCGCCCGCGCTGCGCGCCATGTCGTAGACCGTCATCGCTCCGAGCGCCCCGATGCCACCGAGCGCCAGCACCCAGAGCGGGAGGCCCCGCTCGTGGCGCAGGAGGAGCGCGAAGATGACGAGCATCGCGAGCAGGGGACCCGACGAGCCGGTCCAGACGACCATCCCCACGCATGCGCAAGCCATGAGCGCGCCGATCCAGGTGGGGATCTCGCCCGGCCGCCTCGAGAGCGCCCGGCCTGCGAGGAACGGGAACACCATCACCATGAGCGACCCGAAGTGGTTCGGGTTCACGAAGGGTGCGAAGAAGGGCAATTGCGTGTGGATCCGCGTGCCCATCCAGACGCGGGTGTTCTGGAGCACGGTGATGGCCGCCAGCAGCATCGCGCAGCCGGCCAGCCCGTAGACCGCGTACCAGCCGTAGCTCCGCGCCCGGCTCCGGCCCGACCAGGTGGCCACCACGAACACCGTGCCCGCCGCGAGCAGGAGGTCCCCCACGCCCGAGAGTGTGGCTCCCGGATCCAGTGAGCTCAGCACGTGGTACTCGCCGCGCGCCGACCATCCCGGAGCCACGAGCCCGCGCAGGAAGGCCGGGATGGGCAGGAGGCCTGTGCAGGCTGCGAGGGCGAGGACCAGGACCGCGGAGGTGACCCTGACCGCCTGACCTCCCGACCGCACGAACTCCGCGGGCATCACCACGCACGCCAGCAACCCCACGGCCAGGACGAGATGGGTGGCCACCCTGGCGGCATCCGTCACCCCACCGAACCAGATCAGCGCCACGAGCAGGGACAGAGCCGTGGAGGCGGTGAGGACCAGCTCGGCGACCGAGCGACGGCGGCGGCGGCGGCGGCGGTCCGGCGGGCTACTTGGCGGCGGATTCGGTGTCGTCATCTTCGTCACCGGGCTCGTTGCCGTACGTGTAGCCGTTGCCGTACCCGTACCCGTACCCGTACCCGTACCCGTAGTAGGAATACGTGTTCCTACGCCGCAGATCGACGCTGTTGATGATCACGCCGAGCACGTTGGCGTTCACCTGCCGCAGCCCGCGGAGCGCCTCCCGGATGACGAACCGGGAGGTCGCGCGCTCCTTGGCCACCAGGATGACGGCCTCCATGTGCCGGGAGATCAGGCGGGCATCGGAGAGGATGACGGACGGCGGGGTGTCGACGAGCACCATGTCGAAGGTCCGATCGAGCTCCTCGATGAGCTTCGCGAACGCCGACGAGGTGAGGAGCTCGTTGGGGCGATCGTAGGCCTTGCCCGCCGGGAGGTAGAAGAGGTTCTTCACGTGCGTGGGACGCACGGCCTCCTCGGGGGTGGCCTCGCCGACCAGACAGGTAGCCAGGCCGGGAACGCGCTCGTCGCCGAACACCTTGTGCACACGGGGACGGCGCATGTCCGCATCCACCACCACGATCCGCCGGCCGAGGCTCGCGTAGGCGATGGCCAGACGGATGGTCGTGCTGGTCTTGCCTTCGCTCGACAGAGCGCTCGTGAGCATGATCCGTCTCGGCGACTGACCGGAGGGACTCAGCTCGAGAACCGTGCGGATGGCCCGGATGGACTCTGCGACGGTGGACTTGGGATTGGCCACCGTGTAGAGCGTGCGATCCGCCTCCTGCATGTTCTCCTTCACGCGCGGCACGATGCCCAACAGGCGCGCCCGGAGGTAGGTCGTGACGTCGAGGGGCGACGACACGGTGTCGTCGAGCCACTCACGCAGGAAGGCGAGCCCGAGGCCGAGGCCGAGGCCGACCGCGATGCCGACGAGGGCGTTCTGCAGCACGTTGGGCGAGGTGGGCCGCGGGTTGGGGCGGGCGTCCTCGATGATGCGCACGTTGTTGAGCTGCGTCTTGGACTGCAGCTCGAGCTCCGCATCCCGGAGCGTCATGCGCTTGTAGAAGTCCTTCGCGTTCTGGAGGTCGAGCTTCTTCTTCTCGTAGTCGTCACGCTTGCCCTGGACTTCCAGGAGCTCCTCGTTGCCGGCCCGGATGGCGTCCTGCAGGTCGAGCTCACGATCGGTCAGGAGCTTCAGCTTGGCGCGCTCGGCGGCCAACGCACGCTCGATCTCCATGCGGAGCTGGTTCTCGGCGATCTTGACCCGCCCTTCGGCGTCCTTGTAGCCCGGCCACTTCGGGCCGAAGGTCTCGCGGGTGTGAGCGAACTCGAGGACCGCGGTGGCGTAGGCCTGCGCCTGGGCCTGCACCGCGCTGTCGGTCTCGTAGGCCCGCGAGAGCTCCTCGAAGTGGCCGAGGCGAAGCTGCTGCTCGTGCATCCGGACCATGGTCTCGGCCTGCACCTTCTCCGTGTTGGCCTGACCGTAGGCCTGCTTCAGGCTGGACATCCGCGCGGAGAGCGAGGTCTCCTGCTCCTCCACGTCCGCGATGTCGAAGGCCCGCTGGTACTCGCGCAGCTCGGCGCTCGCGTCGCTGATCTTCTCGTCGTACTCGGCCATCCGCCCGACGAGCCACTCGCTCGCGTCGTTGGCGGCGTCGGTCGCGACATTGGAGGACTCGTCGCGCAGGGTCTTCGCCATGAAGTTGGCGAGGGACGCCGAGAGCTCGGGGTCCTTCGTGGTGACGACGATATCGACGAGCTCGGTGCCCGCGCGCGGGACGTAGTTCACAGCCCGCGTGAGCAGGGCGATGCCCGCAGCGTCGGCCTTCACACCGTCACCCTTCTGGAGCTTCTCGTACTCCTGGAGCACCCTCCGCTTGGTGCTGCTGGACCTGAGGATCGCCACCTGCGTCTTCAGGTAGGTCGGGCGCTGCCAGTCCGTGACGCCCTCCTCCATCTGCTCGCCGAGCTCCATCTCGAGTGTGCGGCGGGTGGTGAGGTGTACGGTGGCGGTGGAGGTGTAGTAGCGGGTGGCGATGCTGGTCCACACCGCGGAGGCGGCGACGCAGGCAACGAGGGAAGCGAGGATCACCCACCGCTGCATCCGGAGGATGGCCCAGAGGTCGCCGAGGTTGAACCTCTCGCCCTCCTCCTCGATCTCCTCGACGACCACCTCATCCATGGGAACTCCACAGGGCCTGGGGCCCGAACCGGGCACCTAATCCATTTGCCCAGCCCCGCAAAGCGCGGCTGGGCGCGGGCCTGTGGCAACGTGCGGGGGCGGCGTTACATCCCGCGACCGGAGGACGGATGCGACAGCGGGGCATTCGGCGGGCGATCAAGCGCTCGCTCGACGTGGGGTTCGCGGGAGCCGGCCTGTGCGCGGCCGCGCCGGTCATCGGCGCCACCGCTGCCGCCGTGTGGGCGTCCATGGGTCGACCCGTGCTGTTCACCCAGGAGCGGGTCGGTGAGGGCGAACGGGTCTTCCGGATCTACAAGTTCCGGAGCATGCGCGACCCGCGCGACCCCTCCGCCCCCGAGCCCGACCACGAGCGCATCACCCGGGTGGGCGCCTTCCTGCGCAGCACGAGCCTCGACGAGCTCCCCCAGCTCCTCAACATCCTGAAGGGCGACATGAGCCTGGTGGGCCCCCGGCCGCTGCTCGTGCGCTACATCCCACGGTACGACGCCCGCCAGCGCCGACGTCACGAGGTGCTGCCCGGTCTCACGGGCTGGGCGCAGGTGAACGGGCGCAACGCGTCGTCCTGGGAAGAGAAGTTCGAGAACGACGTCTGGTACGTCGAGCACTGGTCCCTCGCCCTCGACGTCCGTATCCTCGCCCGCACGGTCCTCACCGTGGTCAAGCGCGACGGTGTGAGCGCTGAGGCCCACGTCACGATGCCCGAGTTCATGGGCAGCCCCACCCCCGCCTGAGGCCCCCGATGTCCAGGATCTACCTGTCGCCCCCCCACATGTCCCCGGACGAGCGCGAGCTCCTCCTCGAGGCCTTCGACTCCAACTGGATCGCGCCCCTGGGCCCCCACGTGGACGCCTTCGAGCGCGAGCTCGCCGCGTTCGTCGGGGTCCCCTACGCGGCCGCCCTGTCCTCGGGCACCGCGGCGCTTCATCTCGCCCTCCTCCTCCACGGCATCGGGGCCGGCGACAGCGTGCTCTGCAGCACCTTCACCTTCGCGGCCACCGCCAACGCCATCCGGTACGTCGGGGCCGAGCCCGTGTTCGTGGACGCCACCGAGGCGGACTGGTGCATGGACATCGAGCAGGTCGAGCGCGCCCTCGCCGCGGAGCGCGCCCGCGGGAAGCGCGTGAAGGCCGTCATGCCGGTGGACCTCTACGGGCTCCTGCCCGACCTGGCCGCCCTCGAGGCGCTCTGCGAGCGCGAGGGGCTCGTGCTCATCGAGGACGCCGCGGAGGCCCTCGGGAGCCGTCGTGACGACCGGAGCGCGGGCAGCTTCGGGGCCTGCGCGGCCTTCAGCTTCAACGGCAACAAGATCATCACCACCTCCGGAGGTGGGATGCTCGTGAGCCACGACGCCGGAATCGTGGAACGCGCGCGCTACCTGTCCACCCAGGCCCGGGAGCCGTTCCCCCACTACGAGCACGTGACGGTCGGGTTCAACTACCGGCTCTCGAACCTCCTGGCTGCCGTCGGCCGGGGCCAGCTCATGCACCTGCCGGAGCGCATCGACGCGCGGCGGGCCAACGCCGTGGCGTACCGCGAGGCCCTGGCGGACGTGCCGGGATTCCGGTTCATGCCCGAGCCCGAGGGCACCGAGAGCAACCACTGGCTCACCTGCGTGCTGATCGATCCGGAGATGGCCGGAGTGGACCGGGAGGCCGTGCGCGAGCACCTGGCCGCCGATCAGATCGAGGCGCGGCCCCTCTGGAAGCCCATGCACCTCCAGCCCGTGTTCGCCGACTGCCCGTCCTACGGGTCTGGGGTGTCCGAGAGGTTGTTCGCGATCGGGCTGTGCCTGCCGTCCGGGTCGTCGCTCACCGACGGCGACCGTGCGCGGGTGATCGACCGGATCCGGAGCACGCCCGGCCTGCGCTGATCGTGCGCCCGTGGGGTGAGCGTTTGGGGGTACGCCGAGCACCCGAAGCATGTAAGATGCGGGGCGAGACCCAACGGGAGCACCGTGGACAGGGAAGAGCTATACGACGTCTTCGAGACGATGTCCCTGGCGGACGTCATCCGCCTGCAGGACCATCTCTCGCAGCTCCTGCGGCGGCGGTTCGGCCGGGACCTCGGGCTCATCTTCACGGACATCGTGGGGAGCACGAAGTACTTCAACCAGTTCGGCGACGAAGCCGGGCGTCGGCTCCAGCAGCGCCACATCGACACGCTGGAGGAAGTCCTCGCGCGCCACGGGGGGCGCATCGTCGACACCGCGGGTGACGGCGCTTTCTGTGCCGTGCCCTCCGCACAGTCCGGTGCGCTGACCCTCATCGACGTGATGAACCTCGTCGACGAGCAGAACGTCAACCTCGAGACTCCCCACATGATGCACCTGCGCTGCGGGCTGCACTGGGGCCAGGTGCTCACCAACGGCGAGGTCGTCACGGGCGACTCCGTGAACCTCGCCGCGCGCATCGCGGGCTCGGCCCGCATCGACGAGATCCGCCTGAGCCGGGCCGCATTCACCGAGCTGGCGAACACCCATCGCCTCCGGTGCCGCCCCCTGGGCGCCACCGAGCTGAAGGGGCTCACCAAGCCGGTGGACCTCTTCACCCTGGACTGGCTCGACCACAGCCTGTTCCCGGGCTTCGTGTACATCGAGGAGACCGGCCAGAAGATCGCGCTGCCGAACAAGCCCACGATCACCTTCGGGCGCCTCGGGCTGCACGATGGCATCTCCGCGAACGACATCGTGCTGACGCTCGACGACCCCACCCAGAGCCGCCAGATCTCCCGCTGGCACTTCGAGCTCCGGCGCAGCCCCAAGGGCTACGTGCTCCGCCCGGTGTCGCGCGGCCGCACGGAGGTGGACGGCGTGGTGGTCGAGCGGGGCTCCGAGGTGCCCATCGCGGCCGGGAGCATCGTGAAGCTCTCGCGCGTCATCACGCTCTCGTTCCGCGCGGGTCACAGCATCGTCGACGAAGGTGCCCGCGCCACGATGTTCGCGGGCGACTGATCCGGCGAGCGCGGCCCGGGGCGCCGTATGGCACCCCGGAGGGAGTGACCGGGCCGGGGCACCGTGCGGCACCCCGGGGGGTCTCAGGGCACGTCGCCCTGGCCGGCGGTGTTGTCGCCCCAGCAGAACATCAGGCCCTGGCCGTTGAGGGCGCAGGCGTGGTTGAAGCCGGTCTCGACGTTGATGGCCGTGAAGTCCGGCGCCTCGTTGCGGCCGGCCACGTTGCGACCCCAGCACTGGATCCGCGCGGCCACGATGCCGCAGTTGTAGTCCGACTTCGCAGCGAGGTCCGTGTAGGGACCCTTGCGGTTCACGGGGCTCGCCTGGCCGAACGTGTTCTGACCCCAGCACTTGAGGGTGCCATCGGTCAGGATGCCGCAGGTGTGGTTCTCGCCGGCCGCGAGCTGGCGGAACGGCCCCTGCGGGGGCGGCCCCTTGTCGGTGAGCTGCGGGTTCTGCGGGTCGCCCACGTCGCCCCAGCAGGTGGAGTTGTACGGACCGCCGATGTCGAACACCGCGCAGACGTGCGTGTCGCCGACGTCGATGTCGTTGAGCTCGGCGACCGGGATCTGGGTGATCTGGCCGAACTCGTCGTTGCCCCAGCAGTGGGCAGCGCCCAGGTTGGTGATGGCACAGGCCGTCTGGTCGCCCGCGGACACCGCCGCGAAGTTGGTGCCGGTCGGCGCCCCCGAGACCATCCCGTTCGTGTCGTCGCCCCAGCAGACCACCGCGCCGTCCACGATGGCGCACAGGTAGCCATCGGCCCCCGAGATCGAGGAGATCTCGCCGCCCGTGGGCGCGTTGGACACCTCACCGTTCGTGTCCGCCCCCCAGCAGAGGAACTCGCCCGTGGACTTCTGCCCGCAGGTCACGAAGTGGCCGGTGCCCAGGCGGGACCAGTCGTGGCGATCGGACCCGTTGCAGTCCTCGTCCACCTCGTTCCAGCCGAAGTCGACGCCGTCCGGGTTGATGCCGTCGTCGTCGTCGTTGCAGTCGTCGCCGCCGCTCGCCTCGCTGGCGAATCCGTCCTCGTCGGCGTCCACGCCGTCGACGCCGTCGCAGTTGTTGTCGACCCCGTCGCCGACCGTGTCGTCGGCTCCCGGATGGATGTCGGCGTCGCCGTCGTTGCAGTCCTGAGCGGTCGGTGTGCCGTCTCCGTCGCGGTCGTTGGGGTCTCCCGTGGGGACCGGGGCGGGACCACCGGGACAGCCCGCGAGCATCCCCATCACGATGAACAACGAGCTCCAGCGCATTCTTGTCTCCCTACCCGCGCACGATACCCCTCCTACCCCGCTACGGCCACCGACACACCCGGATCCCATGCCCAGGCTGCTCCAGCTCGCTCGTGCGGCCGTCCTGACGGCCCTCCTCGCCTCCCCGGGCCTCGTCACGCTGCCGGTGGTCCAGGTGCTCTCCACCCGCGTGCTCACGCCCAGGCCGACGCTCACGATGCTCGAGCGGGCCCGTGACGCCGCGCTCGCCGGCGAGTCCCCGCGCATCGATGCGCGTCCTCTCGCCCTGGAGGATGCCGGACCCGTCCCCCGGGCCGTCGTGAGCTCGGAGGACGGCCTGTTCTTCGTGCACGACGGCTTCGACCTCGACGGCATCTGCGCGGCCTGGAAGAGCAACCAGGGCGGCGGGCGGCTCCGGGGTGGCTCGACCATCACCCAGCAGGTCGCCCGGAACGCCTTCCTGTTCCAGCGCCGGTCGTGGGTCAGGAAGGGCCTGGAGGCCGGCTACACCGTGCTGCTCGAGGTCCTGGTGCCCAAGACGCGTATCCTCGAGCTCTACCTCGAGATCGCCGAGACCGGCCCGCGCACCTTCGGCTTCGCGTCCGCCGCCGAGCGCTGGTTCGGCAAGACCCCGGCACAGCTCACGCCCACGGAGGCCGCGCGCCTGGTGTACCTGCTACCCAACCCCGCAGCGCGCGACGCCCGGGGCAACGGCGCGCGCGACAAGGCCCGGTGGATCCAGCGCCACCTGGCACCACTCCCCGGCGAGAAGGGCCACGAGGCCCTGGAGGAGCGCTACGCAGGACGACCCTGGTGGCCGCCCTGCCCAGAGTGAACGCTCAGAGCGAGAGCGCGATCTCCTCGAGCATCTTGCGCATGTCCGGCGTGGTGGCTCCACCCTCGTTGTGGAACGTGGTGTAGATCACGCGACCGGCACCCGCGGAGAAGCGCACCGACAGCGGGCCCGTGGCGGAGCCGCCCGAGTAGCTGTAGTCGCCCTCGACCATGTTCTCGACGGTGGGGTCGTGAGACGACATCACCACCCAGTTGTTCAGGTCGTACTGCACATCCGCCTGGTTCGAGCCCAGGAGGAGCGCCATGGCGGGGTCCGCCACGATGCCCTGGACGGGGCCCGGGAGGCCCACGCGGGCGTCGTACAGGTTGTCGTCGGAGTCGTTGCCGAAGAACGTGATCTTCTCGGGGAACGCGGCCTCGATCGTGTAGTACGACCAGTCCGAAGCGTAGATCGACCCGCCCGCCTCGACGTAGTCGCGCAGCGTCTGGGCCACGAGGGTCTCGTTCGTGTCGACCCAGTCCTCGCTGATGCCGCAGTTCAGGAACACGACGTCGTACTGGGCGAGCAGGGTGGGGTTGGTGAGCAGGTTGGTGACCGTGGCGTCCTGCGTGCTGCCGCCCAGGATGTCGCCGTCGTACTCGGTGACCACGAGGCCGAGGGGCTCCAGCACGTCCTCCACATGGTCCCACGCGCCGGTGACCACCGCGATGGTGAGGTCGCCCTGCGAGAGGCACTCGTCGTAGATGGTCTCGGTGACCTGGCCATCGAGGATCGTGACGTTGTACTGCAGGTAGAACGAGCCCTTGGTGACCACGACGCCGTACGTACCGGGGGGAAGGCCGTCCACCTGCCACCAGCCGTCTCCGTTGGAGGTGGCCGTGTAGGCGCCGCTGGGCGTGAGCACGCTGATCTCGGCGCCCGCGACCCAGGTGGTGCCGTTCGGAGCGCAGACCCGACCGCGCGCCGAGCCCTCCTCGAGGATCGGGAGGCCCGTGCTGGGGTCGATCGGCGGGTCGTCCGCGGGATCGTAGGGCAGCGTGTAGCCGGGCTGGCCATCGCCGTCGGGGTCGGGGTCCACGTCGTTCAGGAGGCCGTCGCCGTCCAGATCGCCGTCACGATCGTCGGGGATGCCGTCACCGTCGGTGTCGCGGAGGGGCGAAGGACCGTCGGGGTCCGGCGGCGGGGGCGTGTCGGTGTCGTCCGTGGGATCGGTGGGATCGTCGGTGCCCGGGAGATCCGGATCCGTGGGGATGTTCCCGAGAGAGGCTTCGTTGCCGCACGCCATCAGCGTGAGCGTGCCCGCGGCCATCAACGTCAAAAGCCCAAAAGTCCGCATGAGATCTCCAAAACGCACCGCGCCCCGGCGGTTCGACACATTGTACACGACGCCGGGTACCCGTGGGAAGTGCGGAATTCCGTTTGACGGTCGACACGTCCCGGCCCGCGAATGGCGGGGAATCGAGCGGGCCGCGCAGGCCGCCTTCGGCGGCCGGAGTGATCGATGTCGAAGTCAGGGACCCGGGGAGCCCGCGGCGTGCCAGGCATCGAGGATCGCCCGCTCCTCGTCCGTCATCTTCGTGAGGTTCCCGAGCGGCATCACCTTCGTCACCACTGCCTGGGTGTGGATGAGCTCGCGGTTGGCGAGGATGGTGGCGTCGGCCTGGAGGACGAGGTTCTTCGGGGGTGCCGTGAAGGCCGCGTGGGTCGGCTCCTTCGCGTGGCAGGCCACGCACCGCCGGTCGACGATCTGCCGGACCTCCTCGAAGGTCGGCGCATCCCCCGTGGACGCGACCGTGGCGGGCCGGCTGGGGAACGTGAGCGCCAGGAGGGCGACGGCAGCGGCCCCGACGTAGCCCTTCACCGCGATGTGGGCGTCCCAGCCGTCGTAGAAGAGCTGCCGGACGGCCGCCCCCAGCCCGAGCATCAGGAGCAGCACCACCGACGACATGGGCCCGTCGGTGAGGAAGGCGTAGTGGTTCGAGATCATCAGCACGACGATCGGGAAGTGCATGTACCCGTTGTGCACGCTGCGCTGATGGCCCACGGCGCCGAGCCGGAGGTCCGGCTCCTCGCCCTTCTCGAGGGCAGCGACCATCTTCTTCGAGCCCGGGATGATCCGCATCCAGACGTTGGCCGTCATCAGCGTGCCGAGCAGGGCCCCGGTGTGCAGGAATGCCGCCCGCCCGCTCAGCAGGAAGGTGAGCGCGACGCCCGTGCACGCGATCATCAGCACGGTGAGCACAGCCGCGGCGGTCTTGCTGGCCTTCGCGACAGGCCCCGCCCACAGGAAGTCGTAGAACGCCCAGCCCCCGACCAGCGTGGCGAGACCGATGCCCACGGCCATGCCCGACGACACGCCGTCCACCCGCGGGACCATGTAGATCGCGTGGTTCACGTAGTAGAGCAGCACGAGCAGGAGGAAGCCCGAGATCCACGTGAACAGGGCCTCGTACTTGAACCAGTGCAGGTGGCCGGTGAACACGGGGGGCAGCACGCGGGTCTTCTGCATGCGGAAGAACCCGCCGCCGTGGACCATCCAGAGCTCACCGTGAACGTCGGGGTCCACGCCCTCCACCTCGGGCGGCCGGAGCGCCCGCTCCATGGAGTGGAAGAAGAAGGCGTGCCCGATCCAGGCGATCGCCGCGAGCACGTGGACCCAGCGGAAGAGAAGCTGGGCCCACTCGTTGAGCCATGCATCCATGGCGCAGACCATACTCCAGTGGATACGACGGGTCACGGAGGGAGCCCGCGCAGCCGGGTCTGCGAACGAGCCAGGAGGAGCCGGCAGCGTGGGGTGGGACTTCCAGATCGTCCAGGTGACGGCAGCGGGCACGTTCGGCACGGTGTGCGTGGCCTTCGACTGGACGAGCAAGCGCTTCTACGCGCTCAAGGTGCTCAAGGAGCGCTTCAAGACCCACGAGAAGGTGCTCGCACGCTCGCGGGACGAGGCCGCCATGCTCGCGGCCATGGACCACCCCAACATCCTCCAGGTCCACGAGCTGTTCCACGTCGACGAGCGGCCCGTGATCGTCATGGAGTGGATCCAGGGCTGCTCGCTCCAGGATCTCGTGGACTGCAGCACCACGGGCCTCCCGGCGGCCACGGCCCTCGAGATCGTGCGCCAGGGCTGCCTCGCGCTCGACGCCGCCTACAACGCGCCCGAGCCGCACACCGGCCAGCCGATGCGCATCATCCACCGCGACCTCAAGCCGTCCAACATGCTCCTGTCCCTGCGCGGTGTGGTGAAGGTGGTGGACTTCGGCATCGCGAAGGCGGCCTTCGGGGGGCGGGAGTCCAAGACCGTGTCCATGGTGCTCGGGTCCCGCGACTACATGGCCCCGGAGCGGCTGGACGGCGGCGACGAGACCCCGCGCCTCGACATCTACGCGATGGGGCTCATCCTCTACGAGCTCCTGCACGGCAGCCGCATCACGATGTCGCTGCGGCCCCGTGTGCACGGCCTGCAGAAGAAGGACGCCCTCGAGGCGCTCGAGCTGGTGGAGTGCCCGGAGGCCGTCGTGCCCGACGTCCGTCAGCTGTTCGCGGACATGGTGAGCTACGACCCCGCCGGTCGCCCGCTCGCGGCGGAGGTGGTGGCGCGGATCGACGGGCTCCTGGCCCGCATGGGCGGGCGTCCCGACATGGCGGCGTTCGCCAACCACCGCGTGCGTCCGGTGTTCGAGGCCAACAGCCTGATGGACCCCCGCGCCCACGAGGACTACCCCGAGCTCCAGTTCATCGATGGCATCGGGCCCACCCCGCCGGGCGGCGACCCCGAGATCGACGCGACCCTGACGCGGTTCATCAACACCCGCGGCTGGGAGAAGCACGTGGAGGAGCTCTGGACGCTCCTGCTGCTCAACCCGTCGTGGACGGCCGCCCCCTTCCTGGAGTGGCTCGACCGGCGTCGGGCCCAGTGGTGGCAGTTCTGGCAGCAGAACCAGGCCACCGTGCCGCAGAAGATCGCCCTCCTGCGCATCCTCGCCTGCCGGATCGACGGTCCGGTCCGGCGCCGCGTGAAGCGCTTCCAGCTCGACCCCGATCCCCGCGTCCGTCGGCTCGCCAGCGCACTGCTGACGGCCGAGGAGGTCACCGCCTTCTGAAGTCGGAGGGGCGGACCCCGAAGGCAACGAGGGTCACGATGCTCACCACGAGCGCGTTCGCCGTCGAGCCGAGCGGACTGTACGGGTAGATCCGGTCGTACAGCAGCCAGGTCGTCACCATCGACACCGTGGCCAGTGCGTAGCGACGGTCCACGAGCACGGCGGCGGCGAGCGAGAGCCCCGCGTTGGCACCGGTGAGCATGAGCCCCGAGAGCTTCCGGTCCACGCCGTGGGCCGCGGGAGCCGCGGAGAACAGGACGTCCGTGAGGATGGCGGCCGACACGAGCCCCACGAGCACCCGGTTGCGCTGCGTGGCTGTGAGCCGGTCGCGGAGCCGGTAGACCAGGGCCCCGATCACCGCGAGGAGCGCGAGGCTGGTGGGGAGCGGCGTGCCGAGCAGGACGTTCACACCGGGCGTGGTCGTCCAGAACAGCGCGAGACCCACCAGCACCCAGGCGCGCGAGCGGCGCCCGATCTGGGGGTCGAGGTCGCGCTCCAGGTCCACCAGCCGGCGCGCCCGGGCCTCACGCTCGCCCCGACAGGCCACGATGGCGGCCCGGAGGTCCTCCGGGGCCTCGATGTCGGCCACGAGCGCCTCGGCAGCCGCGTCCATCCCGTGCGCCACCTCCCAGCGCGCCAGGGCCACCAGGGCGTCGCGCAGGGTGTCGTCCGCGATGTCCGGGGCGAGCCGCCGGGCCTCCTCGAACCCGAAGCGCACCGCGCCGAAGGCCTGGTACACCTCGACCCGGTCGGCCGCCTCGTGCGAGAGGAGGTCACGCAGGGCCTCCCAGCCGAGCACGGCCTGGCGGAGGAGCGTGCGGGCGGCCCGGTCCCGGCGCCAGGCACGCAGCGCGCGGAGGAAGTCGCCCACCGTCCCGAATCGATCTCCGGGGTCGGGGGCCATGGCGCGCGCGAGGAGGTCCACCAGGGCGGCGTCGTGGTCGGGGAGCGCCACCCGGAAGCTCGGGATGCCCTCGAGGATCGCCTTCACGCCGAGCCCGCGGTGGGGTCCCATGCCCGTGACGAGCTCGTAGAGGACGGCCCCGAGGAGGTAGACGTCGGTGGCGGGCCCCTGCCGTGCCGGGTCTCCCGCCGCGAGCTCGGGCGCCATGTAGCGTGGGGTCCCCACGATCCTGCGGTGGGCGGTGGGGTCGGAGCGGAGGTCCGCCGTCCGCACCGCGACCCCCCAGTCCACGACGTACACCTGGCCGAACGCGCCGACCATGACGTTGTCGGGCTTGAGGTCGCGGTGCAGGACACCGTGCGCGTGGGCGAACTCCACGGCCCGGCACACGGCCTCGAGCACGTCGAGGTTCCAGGTCTCGAGGTCGTCGATGCCGAAGCGCTGGTGGACCGCGGACGGGTCGCGGAGCACGTCCGCCCAGGGCACGCCGTCCACGTGCTTGAGCACGATGTGCAGGGCGCCGTCGCGGTCGCGCACCACGTCGTGGACCGGGACGATGTTGGGGTGCTCGAGGGCCCCCGTGATGCGCCCCTCGGCCACCAGGCGCCCCTGGTGCACGGACGGCTCGCGGGTGGACTTGATGGCGACCTCGCGGTCGAGGGAGCGCTGCAGACCCCTCCGCACCACGGCCATGCCGCCCTGACCGAGGGTCTCGCCCAGGTCGAACCCCGTCTCGAGGGGCGCCGCGGGCGTGTCGGGCACCTCGAGGTCGACGAACCCGAGTGTCTGGCCCGGATCGCCGCTCACCGACCGATCCCGAACCGCTCGGTGTAGACCGCGAGCCGCTCCCGGATCCGCCCTTCGTCCAGCCCGTACATGGCGGGATCGTACACGTGGCGTCCCCTACCGTCCGAGCGCTTCACCGCGAGGAACCGCTCGAGGAGCGCGGGGTCGGTGGGCTCGCCCCCGAAGGCCCGCTCGATGCCTCCGACCACAGCCACGGGGTCGCGCGCGAGATCCGCGAAGCGCACGTCGTGGAAGCGGTCCTCCCCCACCTCGTCCCGCACGCGCAGGGCGCGCTCGACCCCCTCCACGAGCCGGTCCTCGAGGTGCCGACCGAGGGCCACGGGGTCGAAGCGACCGTACAGGCTGCGCCACTGCAGGCTCATCATGCTGCAGTACGACGCGATGACCGGGAACGGGTCCCGGTGCGTCCACACCACCCTGCCGTCTGGGAAGACGTCGAGGAGCGCGTCGAGGAACCAGAGGTGCTCGGGACACTTGAGCACGAGACCGTCGGCCGGCCGCTGCTCGAGCAGCGCGCCGAGCAGCTTGCGATAGCGGCGGTAGGCCCCCCGCATGTCGTGCGCCATGAGCCAGTCGCCGTACGCCTCGAGGCCCATCCCGAGGTCCCAGTTGAGGACCGCGAACGACGGGGCGAACAGCGGCCAGCACTCCTCGGCGGTCGTGGCGCGGGTGGCGTGGATCACCGCGAGCTCGGGTGTGGCCAGGTAGGCCGCGCGGAGCATCTGCTCGGCCGTGCGCATGCGTGCGCGCTCGTCCGCCGCGGGGTCGTCCAGCACGGGCATCGGTGTGGTGAGCTCCCAGAACGCGAGGGCCCGACGGGACGGATGCTGGGCGAGGAGGTTGTGGAGCAGCGTGGTGCCGGTGCGCGGGAAGCCGAGCACGAAGATCGGCGCCCGCACCTCGGGGAGCGGCCCGGCGCGCTCGCGCTCCACCAGGCGCAGTCGGGTGACGGCCGCCTGCACGATGGCCCGCTCCACGATCACCCGGCCCAGCGCGGTGAGATCGCGGGACTCGGCGGTGGCGATGGCCACCCCCATGGGCTCCTCGAGGTCGTCCTCGCCGAAGTCCGAGAGGCCCGTGATGGCCATCGCCCGCTCGCGTACGGCGCGCGCATCCAGGCGCCGCGGGAACACACCCACACGGGCACCGAGCGCAGCCACGACGTCGGCGGCGCGGAGCAGGGGTCCGTAGGTGGTTCGCGCGACCGTGACGTCCACGGTGGGGCCTCCTCCGGCCGAGGGTAACGTGTCGCCGCCGCCCTGCGGACCCGGTATGGTGCGTCCATGCGTCTGCTGTTGCTGGCCCTCCTCGGCTGTCCCGCCCCTACCCCCGTCCCCACGGAGGAAGCGGACACCGACGCCGACGCAGATGCGGATGCGGATGCGGACGCGGACACCGACACCGACGCGGACCTTGACGTCGACACGGACACGGACGCCGACACCGATGTGCCGCCGTGCGACCGACCGCTCTCGTGTACGGCGGGCGGAGGGGTCACGGCGTTCGAGACGATCCCGCCCGGCGGCGCGATGACCATGGTCCATGGGCCCCAGGGGGGCTGGCACGTCGCGGCCGGCATGCGCGCGGTGTCCACGACGGCCGTGGTGCGCGTGCGTCCGGAGGTCCGTGTGGCCGGTGGCGCCGTGCTGGCGGGCGGCGACGGCATCGCGGACACGTTCAACCAGTTCCTGCAGTACGACCCGCCCACCTGCACGGGCGAGGTCTGGCAGCTCTTCGCCGTGTTCGACGACGACGGCGGCGTCACCCTGGACGACGTCTGCGCGCTGGAGGGTCAGACCCTCGAGCTCACCATGCACGTGGAGGACCAGACCGGAGAGACCACGTCCTGCACGGTGAGCGGCGTGGCCACCCTCGACCCGTCCGACGTGGCGTACTGCGCAGGTCCATGATCCTCCTCTCCACAGCCCTCGCGGCCCCCCTCCTCGAGGAGCCCCTCCAGGCCCTCGTGAAGCCCGCCCTCGACGCCCAGCAGCTCGACACCGTCGTGGTCGGGGTCGTGCGCCGCGGTGAGACCGCCGTGCACGCGTTCTCCAGGGAGGGTCGCCCCGACGAGCGCCTCCGGTTCGAGCTCGGCAGCGTGAGCAAGGCCCTGGACGGGCTGCTGCTCGCCGATGCCATCGGGCGGAAGGAGGTCACCGCCGACACGCCGGCCGCGGACATCCTGGGCTGGAAGCTCCCCACCCGCGACGGTCGGGCCATCACCCTCGCCCAGCTCGCCACCCACACGTCCGGCTGGCCGCGCATGCCGGCGGAGATGGGTGAGGTCGACCCCGCGGACCCCTACGCGAAGGTCGACCTCGCAGCCCTCCAGCGCGCCGCGGAGGGCACGCCGCTCGTCGAGCGCCCGGGCGCCACGTACGCCTACAGCAACCTGGGAGCCGCCGTGCTCGGCGCGGCCCTCGCGAAGGCGGCGGGCAAGCCCTGGGAGGTGCTCCTGGACGAGCGGATCGCGCGGCCGCTGCGCGCCCGGTCGCTCACCGTGGACAGCGGTCCCCTCGCCCAGGGTCACGACATCGACCTCCGGCCCGTCGGCCCGTGGACCCTCGGGGCCTTCGCCCCCGCCGGGGGCGTGGAGGGCTCGGTGCACGACGTCCTGGATCTGCTCGTGGCGATGCAGACGCCCGGTGGCCCGATGCGGGCGACCTTCGACCGGGCGCTCGAGTCACGCGTGGACCTCGGGCCCTCCGGGGGCGTGGGCTACGGCTGGCACGTGAGCCCCGAGGGGACGCGCTGGCACAACGGCGAGACCGGTGGCTTCCACAGCCTCGTGGCGGTGCACCCCACCCGACAGATCGGTGTCGTGGTGCTCGCGAACACCGCCACCCCGCTGGTCGACACGATCGGGTTCGCCACCCTGGAGCTCCTGGCCGGCCAGAACGTGCCGCCCCTCGATCTGCCCAGGGTCGCGACGGTGTCGCCCGAGGTGCTCGCCTCGCGCGTGGGCACCTGGGGCCCCGCCACCATCACCCTGCACGGCGACCACCTGCGCCTCACGGGTCCTGGGGTGGACGCGCGCCTGTGGCCGGTGTCCCCGACCACCTACCTCCTCCGCCGACCCGACGGAGACGCGGTGTTCTCGGGTGACGTCCTGGAGATCCACCTTCCCGACGGGGTCCAGCGGCTCACCCGCAGCCGGTAGCGGCAGGTCGGCGGGCCGGGATTCCGGTTAGGCCATGCCAGGAGGTCCCATGGCGGGCTGGCTGGCGATCGGGCTCGTGCTGCTCGGGTGCTCGAGCGGCACCCCCCTCGACCACGAAGAGATGACCGTGGCGTGCGGCATGTGCGTGTTCAAGCTCGGCGCGACCACCGGCTGCTACTGGGCAGCCGAGGTGGACGGCGGTCACCTGCCCGTCACCGGACCCGGCATCCCGATGGACCACGACGCCCACGGGCCCGGCGGGATGTGCACCATGACCCGCACCGCGAAGATCACGGGCACCCGGTACGACGACAAGATCTGGGCCGACAGCTTCGAGCTGGTCCCGGTCGATCCGACAGGCATGGCAGTTGCACCGGAACACAGGCATTGAGGCACCCGCAGGGGTCCTCGGCCCACCCACCGCTCAGAATGTGTCATCCTGTCTCCATGGAGGTCCACAATGACCGAGGACCTGAAAGAGTCCATCCTCTTCATGAAGCGCCCGGTGCTCCTGGTGCTGCTCGCCATCATCACGGTGATCTGCACGGGGCTGGTGTTCCAGTACGCTCCGGAGGACTGGTCCTTGGCGCGCAAGCTCCTCGGCGGCCTCGTGGCGGGCGCCTGGAGCTTCATGTGCATCTTCGCCAACCGGATCCTCATCATGTGAGCCCGTCGCCGTGAGGCGCTTCCGGCCCGGCTGGGTGCCCACCCTGGCGGTCGTCTTCGTGGCGGCCACGTGCGTGCGCCTCGGGTTCTGGCAGCTCTCGCGGTACGCGGAGCGCTCGGCCATCGCCGAGAGGCGCGCATCGCAACACGCCCTCCCGGAGCTCGACCGCGTGGCGCCTCCCTGGGAGGACCTGGACTATCGCCGCGTGCGGCTGACGGGCGTGTTCACGGGCGGCACGGTGGCCACCGGAGGGATCCCGTTCTCCCGCAACGGATACGCGGCCATCGGGGTCTTCGCGGTGGACGGGGGGCCTCGGGTCCTCGTGAACCGTGGGTGGATCCCGGCGGACACCTGGACCTCGCACACGGAGCCTCCCATCGGCCGCACGACCGTGGAGGGCGTCCTGCTGCCCATCCCCGAGGACGGTGACCTGTCCGTGCGACCGGTCCCCGACGGGCGCTGGCCGCTGGAGCGCGAGCAGTTCTTCGGGGTGTTCTCCAGGGGCACGCGCATCCCATGGGCAGCCCTGGCGGCCCAGGAGGGCGTGACGACACCGGTGGTGGTGGTCGTGGGTCCGGAGCTCGAGGACCTCGAGCAGCGCAAGACGTCCAGCCTACCGGCCGGCGGGTACACCACCTACCTCAAGGTGCTCCACCACCTCGAGTACGCCGCCCAGTGGTTCGGGTTCGCGGTGCTGGCCGTCGGCCTGTGGGCCTTCTACGGCTGGCGTCGCGGCCGGGGCTAGCCGGGCTCTTCCTCGGCCTCGATCTCGCGGGCACGCTTGGCGAGGTACCACACGACCCCCGCCACGCCACCCAGCATGGCCAGCGGCGTGAGCGACATGAAGACCATCGTGTCCACGAAGGCCTGCTGGTTCTGCCCACCGCCCCCACAGACGGGGCAGGCGAGCGCGCCGGTGCTGACGAAGAGCAGGAACATGACGGTGAGCCCTCTCATCCCAGGTACACCTGCCAGTAGAGGAACGGCCACACGAGCACGACGAAGTACCAGAACATCCGCCCGGCGATGAACGCCTCGCGGCTCAGGGTGCCCCGCTGCAGGCGCACGACGAGCCAGACGAGCGCGAGGATCGCCGAGACCGCGTGCAGCGCGTGGCAGCCGACGATCATGTAGAAGAAGCTGCCGTAGCTGCTCGAGGTGAACGTCAGGCCCTCGCCGATGAGCGCGAGCCACTCACGTCCCTGGAGGCCCACGAAGGCCATGCCGAGCACGATGGCGGCCAGGAAGGGCGTGCGGGCCTTCTCGGGCGACTCGGCGAAGCGACGGCCCGCGTACCAGAGCAGCACGCCCGACACGAGCAGGAGCACGCTGTTGAACGCGGTGGCCTCGATGGGCAGACGTGGCTGCCCGGGAGGCGGCCAGACGTTGCCGGGCGCGTTCGCCTTGATGATGGCGAACCCGCTGATGAACCCCGAGAAGAGCATGACCTCCGCGAAGATGAAGAAGATCATGCCCAGCACGGCGTCCGGCAGGAGCGGGGTTCGACGCCGATGGCGGAACCCCTGGTCCATGCTGGTGAGCGGGACGGCGCTCTGGGTCTCCGTCGCGTGCGGCCGCAGGGCCTCGACGGACGACCCGGCGTCCATCAGTGGCCCCCGCCATGGGCGGGCTCGGTGCCGTGACCGGCCTCCGTGCCGTGACCGGCCTCGGCGCCGTGACCGGCCTCGGCGCCGTGACCATCATCGCCGTGGCCGCCGCCGTGACCACCGTGACCGTCGCCAGCCGCGAGGCCACGCGCGATCTCGGCCTTGGCCGCGACGTTCTCCCAGTTGGTGCCCTCGTGGTTCATGACGTCCGCGGCCACGCCGAAGAAGTACTGACCCATGAGGACGAGGGAGCCCGCCAGGATGTACCAGATCATCTTGGGCTCGAGGTCGAGGTGCATGAAGTACTTCATGACCACGAAGGCCTTCACGAGGGCGATCCCGAAGGCGGTCACCAGGGTCACCCACTTGTAGCCGAGCTCGGGACCGAGCACGGAGATCACCAGGAGGACCAGGAGACCGGCCCAGATCTTCACGTAGAAGGACTGGGGATGGACGTGGTGCTCGTCGTGCGCGTGTGCTGCGTCAGCGGCCATGGTGTCCTACTTCGCGATGTAGAGGAGAGGGAACAGGAAGATCCAGACGATGTCGACGAAGTGCCAGTACAGCCCCACCAGCTCGACGCGGTGGAGGTCTTCGCCCTTGTTCGCCTGGTACGCGATGAAGCCCATGATGCAGGCTCCGATGATCACGTGCAGACCGTGGATGCCGGCGGCCGTGTAGTAGAACGACCAGAAGGTGCTGGCCGTGATCGTGTAGCCGTGAGCGATCTCGTTGGACCACTCGAAGGACTTCACCACCAGGAAGCCGATGGCTCCGAGGATGGTGAGGCCCAGGAACTTGGCGGCACCGGGCCCGTTCTTGAGCTCGGCCTCACGGTGTGCGAGCACCGCCGAGAGGCTCGAGGAGAGCAGGATGAAGGTGTTGAGCGTGCCGAGCATGGTGTTCGTGTGCACGGACTGGTTGGCCCACTCGGGGTGGCCGATCCGGTGCATGACGTAGGCGCCCAGCAGGCCGCCGAAGATGACGATCTCGGACGACAGCAGCCACCAGATGGCCAGCTTGCCCGTGGTTACGCCCGTTGCGGAGCGCGTGTTGGCGATGGGTCGGAATCCCATGTCAGTCCTCGATCAAGCGGGTTCGTTCTGCGGCCAGAAGTCCGTCTCGCGGTCCGGCACGCTGTACTCGTAGGGGCCACGGTAGACGGTCGGGAACTCGGTCCCGAAGTTGCCGTGGGGCGGGGGCGACGGCACGGTCCACTCGAGCGTGCAGGAGTTCCACGGGTTCTTCGGAGCCTTGGGGCCGAAGAACATGCTGTAGAAGAAGTTGTAGAGGAAGATGGCCTGCGCGGCGAGCAGCACGAGCAGGGACACCGTCGCGAAGATGCGGAGGCTCTGCAGGTCGGGTGTGCCGAGGTCCGGGTAGTTGTTGTAGTCGTAGATCCGGCGGTGCTGGCCCGCCAGGCCCAGGACGAACAGCGGCAGGAAGATGCCGTGGAAGGCCACGATGGTGATCCAGAAGTGGATCTTGCCCAGGGTCTCGTTCATCATCCGGCCGAACATCTTCGGGAACCAGAACGACAGCCCGCAGAACGTCCCGATGAAGGCGATCGGGAAGAACGTGAAGTGGAAGTGGGCGATGACGAAGTAGCTGTCGTGCAGGTAGATGTCCGAGCCGCTCGCACCGAGGGGGATGCCGGTCACGCCGCCGATGAGGAAGGCGAAGATGAAGCCCAGCGCCCACAGCATCGGCGTGGTGAAGCGGATGGAGCCCTTGTAGAGCGTGGCGATGTACAGGAACAGCATCTCGGCGATCGGGATGGAGATGAGCACCGTGGTGATGGTGAACAGGTTCGCCATCCGCGGGTCGATGCCGGCCACGAACTGGTGGTGGGCCCACACGAAGAAGGACAGGACGCCGGTGCCGATGCTCGTGAACAGGACGAGCTGGTAGCCGAAGAGCTTCTTGCGGGCGAAGACCGTGATGACCTCGGCGACCATGCCGGTGGCCGGCAGGAGCACGACGTAGACCTCGGGGTGGCCGAAGAACCAGAAGAGGTGCTGCCAGAGGATGGGGTCACCGCCGCGGGACGGGTCGAAGAACCCGGTGTTGATGGTCTGATCGAACAGCAGCATCACCGCACCGGCGATGAGCGGACCGACCGAGAGCATGAACAGGATGCTCGCGATGCAGATCATCCAGACGACCATCGGCACACGGTCCCACTTCATGCCGGGGGCCCGTGCGTTCATCGCCGTGACGATGAAGTTGATGCCGCCGATGAGGAAGGCCGCGAACTCGATGGCCACAGCGAGCAGCCACAGTGGCGCGCCCTGGGGCGTGAGGTTGTAGGTCGCCTC
>JACKEQ010000130.1 GCA_020632885.1 Alphaproteobacteria bacterium
TCTGCATCGTCCAACGAGATTGCTCGGTAGACCTTCCTGCCACCCGTCGAGTTGTGGACCAGCACACCCGGCGCGTCCGACTCCTCGCCCCGGACGTAGAAGTTGTGCAGCCCCTCCACCTCGAGGTCGAAGACCTCGAAGTCGCCCTGCCGCCACGTCTTGCTGACGAGGATGGCCTCGCCGCCGCCCTGCACATGAAGGACGGTCCCGACCTCCAGCTTCCCGAGCGGCACGTAGCCCCGCACCGCGGGCACCCAGAACGGGTGGTTCGGGGTGCCCGTGAGGGTGTCGATTCCCCCGTTGGCGTAGGCGATCTCGGCGTCGATGACCTCGGGGGCAGCCCGGACGAACGTGTTCAGCACCCGCCCCACGACATCGCCAGACCACCGCACCTCCAGCTCACCGTCGTGGTCCAGGTCGGCCGTGTCGAAGATCCGGCCCTGGAACGCGAATCGCGCACCGGGTCGGACCTCGAACAGGCGCGAGTAGCCAGCAGCGTCCCCAGCTCCGAGGAGCTGCACCCAGTCCTCGCTGGCCGGAATCCGATGGGCTCCCTTGGCCTCCCAGGTGGCCCCGGCCTCTGCCAGGCTCGCTGCCTCGCGGCACTGCTCCACCGTGTCGCCAGGGTAGCCACCCGTTTCCGCCCAACCCGTCGCGGGCGCCACCGACGCTACGACACGATCGCCGACCAGGATCTCCGCGATGTCCACCACCCCGTCGATCCCCAGGACCTCGGTCCCCGCGACGAAGCAGGCGCCCTTCGATGCGTCCGCCACCGCAGACGCGGCCTTCACCGCATCCGCCGCGTCGTCGCCATGGCTCGCTGCCTTGGCGAACTTGACTCCAGCCTCCCCGCCGTGGAGCAAGGCACCGGCACCACCCGGGACGACCGGCAGGAGGGCAGCACCGACATCGAATACGAGGGCACCCGCGTCGATCGCGACATCCGTCCAGGTGCCGGAGTCGAGGCTCTTGCCGAGCGATGCGACATCGAGGGCGATGTTCGCCACGTCCCAGGCCGTCTCGACCCACTGCCCATCGGGGTCCGCGAGCGCGTTGCTGTTGCCCGCGGCGTAGAGCTGGCCGAACCCGAGCGGCCGGTGCAGGTCGCCGTTGGTCAGACCGAGGTGGAGCAGGGGTTCGGGCTGCAGCCACAGCCCGTCGCGGGTCAGCGCGTGGCGCGCGCCGTGGTGGATCAGCTCGCCGCCCAGGTCGGCCTCGGCCCCCTGGAACCCGTCGAGCGGCCACGGATCGAGGCCAGCGGGCTGCGTGTCGCTCCGTCCGGGCACGTTGCGGCCATAGGCTCCCACGAAGTCCTTCGTGGTCGTCACCGTGCCGGCGCCCGGCGTGGCCAACCCGTACACGACGTTCCGGGCGGGCGGCGAGCCCCGCAACCAGCTGGATCAGCCGACGGACAGCCGCGCCCTGGGGACCGAGGTGGACTGGGCGGTCGCGGTCACGAAGGAGGTCGGGCCGGACGTGAACCCGCTGCTGCCGCGGCTGTCCGTGCAGGGCGGTCACCTGATCCTCGCGCGCGACCTCGCCCAGCCCTCCGGGCGCAGCGTCGACCTGGTGATGGCGACAGCCTCCCTCGCGTTCTGACGGTCAAGTCCGGCCGCGACGCCGCGATGCGACCAGGAGCGCTCCCACCGCCAGGCCCGCTGCCGCCCCGCTCCGGGG
>JACKEQ010000131.1 GCA_020632885.1 Alphaproteobacteria bacterium
CTCGACGACTCGACGACTCGACGACGGGCGTGATGATCGAGAGCCGTTCGCATCAGGCAGCACGCTTCGGGCTCCGTGCGCTCGGACGCCACCCCGTGATCTCGAGCACGCTCCGCTCGAGCTCAGCCCAGCGGCCGCTCTTCGCATGAGCGCGTAGATGCAGGATTCCCTCGGCGTGTTCCTCGGTCCACGTGATGCTCGCGCCCTTCATCCGCAGGTTGATGACCCTGCGCACAGCAGACTCCACCGCTCCGCTTCCGATGGGTCGCTTCTCATCTCGGAACGCTGCATATCGGAGGCGTTCACGGTTCCTGGCCCAGTACTCCGACTCCGTCTCCATGTCCGCGTCCTTCCGGGTCCCGATCACGCGGACGACATCCTCGATGGCCTCGATGTCGCCGGCCTTGAGGCGCCGCTTCTGCTCGTGCAGCCACTCGAGCCGGAGGTCCTCGCCCCATCGAGTCTGCGTCTTCGAGAGCTCCGTCAGCCGCTCCACGACGTGGAAGTAGTCCACGATCTCGTGGAACCGCTCCTCTGGAAGAGACAGAGCCTGCCGGAGCGCGTCTGTTCGACGCCAGATCCACTTCGCGCCGTCAGCAACGAAAACCACCGACTCCGCGTGATGGGCTCCCATCCGCAGCAGGTGGAACCGGAGCAGCTCGAACACAGCGTCCGCGTTCCCCAGCGTCCCGTCGATCACCGTGGGAACGAGCCGGTCTCGGCGCCCTTCCTCATCCACCACGTAGAGGGTGAGGACCTTGGGCTCGCGCCACTCGGTTTCGAAGTGCTTGCGCCCGCCCGCTCTCGGACGACCGGCCACCCGCTTGCGGATGTTGACGCGCCCGCCATCGACCGCGGCGACGACACGGCGACCCGCGAAGGGCCCGTCATTCACGCCCTCCTCGAGGGCCCGCATCGCGTGTCGTCGAGCACGCAGGGCGTCGTCCGTCACCAGATACGTCAGGCGCAGGGCGGCCTTGTGGTCGATCACCACGCCGCCTTCCGCGAGGAGATCCCGAGCGGAGTCCACCGAGTTCGCCTCACAGACCGCACGACTGACGAGGAGACGCAACGCCGGAGTGCTACGACCGACGATGCCGAGCTGGTCCAGGACCGGGTACACACCCGTCCCGTCCTTCCCGCGCTTCTCGAGCTTCACCGTCCCTCTTGGCCGACTGCTCGCATAGGGGGTCTCCACGTGGATGACCTGCCCACCGAGCGTTCGGATGGGCGTCCTCCGCTTTCGCTCGGTGCGGATGTCGATTCCGCGCAGATCGGCCTTTGCCCTCACCCTCGCCAGAGCCTCCTTTCGACGACCCTCATCATCGGAGATGCTCTGAATGACGCGCTCCGTCATCGCGGCGGCAAGCTCGCGCGCCATGCTCACCAACTCGCGCTCCGAGGCGGCGAACGACGACGGCTCCCGAGCCTCACCGAGCTCCCGTACGACCTCGACGAGGCGGGCGCGAAACGCCGCGACCACATCGTCCACCAGCTGGTCCATGTCTCCCATGAGGGGACCAGATCACGGCGTTCGCCCTCATGCAACCCAGGCCGGCCATTCAGATCGACCTACGCCGACAACGACCGGGTCACACGGCAACACCGCGGCAGTCCGGGATCGCGCCC
>JACKEQ010000132.1 GCA_020632885.1 Alphaproteobacteria bacterium
CATCACGACGGACCCGCCGGCTCGCCGATGGGCGGTGACATGGCGGTTGTCTTGCCAGAGGCGCCATCCGAACCGCTTCATCGCCGCCTCCAAGCGCTCGTTCAGAGCCGAGGCTCCGGTCTCGAACTCGAGCTCCAGGCGGTCGGACCAGATCCGCGCGTGCACCGGCTCGGAGTCGCTCCAGTCCCTGGCCGCAAATGCGGTGTTGAGGGCCTGGTCGACGTCGGAGATGCAGAAGCCCGATCCGAGCGTTTGGCGCAGGCGCATCGAGAATCCGGCGACGGGTCCGGTGAGAAGGTGTCGCTCGCGGTCCAGCTGGAGGACGAGTCCGGCTCCAGGGAGGCGCCCAGGGCCACGAGCCCCCAGTGGGCATCCTCGGCGTCGTGGCGCTCGAACTGTCCCGAGAGCACCAGGGTGAGGTTTGCGAGTGTGAGCGGCAGCCCTTCCTCCTGTCGGGTTCGTAGCTCGATCTCTGGATGCCGTGAAAGGCCGGGCAGAGGAAGCCCCGAGCGTGAACGCGACGATGGCGCCTGCAGCCCCGAACGCGCGGCGTGTCAGTCGAGCTTCCAGACTCCCCAGGACCCGAAGTAGGCCGCGGTGGCGTACACCTCACGCCGGTGGGCTGTGTGAACGATCGTCAGGTTGGCGGTGAGCTCCTCCTCGAGGATCTGCCAGGAATCGCCGTTGGGACTCAGCCCATACAGAAAGGCGTTCGAGGAGTCGTAGTCGGTGTTGCCGGCGGTCAGTGTCCAGCCCCTGCGGTCCATGGCCAACCCCCGCACCGCCTCTGCCCCGAGCAGGTCCGGCAGGGGGGAGTGCTCTACGAAACTGTCATCGCTGGGGTCATGCAGGTAGAGGTGCTTGTCCTGAGTGAGCCAACGGATCCGCCCGTCCTCGTCCATCACCGGCGAGGTCGGCATGGTCTGGCAGTTCTGCCAAGCCCGGACGTAGCAGTCGTTCACCAGCGTGGGGCTGCCGCCGGGGTCCACCCTCACCAACCCTCCGGGCGCCGCCTGATAGAGCCGTCCGTCGGGGAGTGCCACCATGGCTGTGTCGAAGTCGTTGGCCTCGTTCAGCGCTGGCCCTTCAGGGACCCACGCCGCTTGATCGACGCTCCACCACGCCAGCTTCACCGGGTAGTTGTTGGCCGCGTCCTCCGTGTCTCGCTCGTTGCCCCAGAGTCGGCCGTCGCCGGTCGTGCCGATCACGCGGATCGGCGCGTCGGCGAGGCAGCAGGTCGCCGTTTCTCCGTCGAACGCGCCCACGCCAGACGCGGTCTGCAGCAACAGGCCGTGAATGGGATCTTCGCGGAACGCCTGCACACGGTCACCCGAGAAGGGCACGCGATCCCACCAGTCGCTGGCCTCGTCGTAGCGCCAGAGCTGGCCGTCATCGAAGCCGACCACGATCAGGGCACCGTCCGGGGCCACTGCCGAGGCGCTGACGATGCCGGGTGCGCCGTCGTCGATCAGGTGCAGGGACGGACCGCCACCCAGAGCGCCCCCTCCGGAGCAGGCCCCGAGGAGTATCCAAGTCGAGAGCAGGTAGCGCATGGGTAGAGGATGCCAAGGAAGGG
>JACKEQ010000133.1 GCA_020632885.1 Alphaproteobacteria bacterium
GGCGCGATGACCGATTGTGGTTCGAAGTCACTTGAGGGGTCGTCGCCGCCTCTTTGGCTTCCATCCTGCGATCGCAAGGACAGAGGCCTCGATTTCGTTCCAGCGTCCAGCCTTCGAGTAGGCGCGGAGATGAAGCATTCCCTCTGCGTGATCCTCCTTCCAGGAGGTGCCGGTGCTCTTCATCCGGAGGTTGAGGACGCGTCGAACCGCGGATTCCACCGCTCCGCTGCCGATAGGCAGCCGGAGGCTGCGAAAGCGGGAATATCGCAGGCGGTCCCGATTCCGGGTCCAGTAGTCCAGGGTGGAGTCGTCTGCCGCCTCCTCTGCGGTGAGGTGGGACCGGATGGAGCGGATGACGTCTCCGACGCGCCCCTGTTTCAGGAGCCCTTTCCTGGAGAGTGCCCAGGCGGTCGCTCGCTCCTCGCTCCATCCGGGGCGACTGCGCGCAAAGTCGTACAGGCGTTCGATCGCATGGAAGTAATCGAGGATCTCGGTGAATCGCTCGGGTGGCAACCCGACGTCCTCCCGCAGACGCGACGCCCGGTTCCAGATCCAGGGTGCGCCGTCCCCGATCAGCGTCAGGTGCGCGGCCTGGTGGGCTCCGAGTCGCCGCAGATGGAAGGAGAGAAGTCGAAAGACGCTATCGGCGTCGCCAAGAGTGCCGTCGATGAGGCTCTTGAAAGTCTTGTCTCGTCGGCCGTTGTCATCCACGACGTAGATCGTGAGTACCTTCGGCTCTCGCCAGTTGAGCTCGAATGGCCTTCGACCGCCCTTCTTCGGCGCACCCCGGAGCGCATGGCGGATCCGCACGCGCCCTCCGTCCACCGCAGCCACCACCCGTCTACCCGAGAGTGGCCCCTCCCGGCGCTGCCGCCTCTGAATGTCGGCGGCCCGGCTCTTGAGGGCCGCATCTGCGACCGCGTAAGTGAATCGGAGTGCCTGCTTGTGCTCGACTTCCAGCCCGCCCTGGGCGAGCTGTTCACGAGCGGCCCCGACGGAGGATGCCTCGACCACGGCGTGGGACACCCGAAGCCGGAGGGCGGGTGTCGAGCGGTCCGCCACGCCCACGCTGTCCAGGACGGGAAAGACGCCGGTACCCGAAGCTCCGCGGATCGTCATCGTTGGATGGGTTGGGCGTGCATACAGATATTGAGCCTCGATACTCACGATCGTGCCCCCAAGGAGCATGACTGGAGTGCTTCGCTTGCCCTGGAGCTTCAGGTCCATGTAGGGGGCGGAGCTCCGAAGTCGCTCGACCTCCTCTCGGGTGCGCACGCTGTCGGCGCACACCCGCCGAAGAGCCGACGCGACCAGCTGGTCCGCGAGAGCTCGCGTCAGGTCATGGACACGACGTTCGGCGGCGACGAACGCGGCCGCGTTCCTGGAGCTCTCGACCGCTTCCACCGCGGCTCGAAGCTGTGCCTCGAACTGGACGACGGCTTCCCGAACGAACGTCTCTCGATCCATGGGAAGAGCAGATCACCACAAGACATGGCCGTCTACGGGCTTCGTCGGGTGGATCGTGCAACGTCAGGAATGACGAGTCCGGACCA
>JACKEQ010000134.1 GCA_020632885.1 Alphaproteobacteria bacterium
CCAAAAGGCCCGGTCCGATCACATCGATGGGATCCACGATGGCCCGCGACCAGCGTGAGCCGGCTCGCCTTCTCGGATCGAGCACGCGATCCACGTGGTTCGGCATCCATTCGGATCGTCGCACGACAGTGAAGCGACTGTTTCATTGCCTCGTGACCACACCGATGGACGCGGTGCGGGATGCGGCTCGATGGTCCTCCACGATCTCGCCTGCGGCGGCGAGTTCCGTCTCGTGACCCTCCTCGCGCCAGGTCTCGGACAGCGCCTGTTCCTCCCACTCCCTCGTCGCTGGCAGGTCGAGCACCCGATCGACCCAGGCCTGCCCCGCGCCCACGTCGAGCCCGTAGGTCCGTACCCGAAAGGCCACCGGCGCGAAGAACGCGTCCAGCGCCGTGAAGGCCGGACCCGCGAGCCACGGCCCGCCGAAGCGCTCGAGCCCCTCGGCGAAGAGCTCGCCCACCCGCGCCACGTCACGCTCGAGCCGCGGGCGCATCGGGCGGGGCCTCACGCGCACCCCCACGTTCATCGTGCAGTCGTTCCGGAGGGCGGTGAACCCGCCGTGCATCTCGGCCACCCCGCACTGCGCGAAGGCCCGCGCCGCCGCCTCCTCCGGCCAGACCCCCGCGTGTCGGTCGGCCAGGTAGAGCGTGATGCCGAGCGAGTCCCAGACGGTACGCTCCCCGTCGAGCAGCGCCGGCACCTGCCCCGTCGGCGAGAAGCGGCGGAAGGACGCGTGGTTGTCGGGCGAGGTGAACGGCTCGAGCCGATCGGTGAACGGGATGTCGAGCACCTTCATCAGGAGCCACGGCCGCAGCGACCAGCTCGAGTAGTTCCGGTTGGCGGTGATCAGCGTGTAGGCCAAGGCTCCCTCCCCAGGTCCCCGTAGCCCGCTACCCGTCGCCGTCCTCGGTCGTCAGGTCGTCGGGCAACAGGACCCAGGGAGGAGGTGCGGGCTGGGTGGCGGACGAGGCGAGGCCCGACCCGGCTTCGTCACCGACCATCGACGCGAGCTCCACCCGCCAGTGCGGGAGCAACGTGCCCGGGCTCCATCCGTCGGACGTGGCCTCCTCCATCGTCGCGATGGCTCGGCGGAGGAGCGTGCTGGCGGCCAGGAGGTCGCCCTCCCCTCTCCGAGCGCGGGACCACTCCCGGATGGCGCACGCGAGCGGCTCCTTCCCAGCGGCGTCCACCGCCACCACCCGCTCCCAGAACCCCACCGCCCTCGCCGCGTGACGGGACGCCTCGGCGAAGGAGCGAGACAGGACGTGGACATGCACGAGGCGCCCGCTCAATCGAGCGCGTACCCTCGCGAGCTCGAGGTCGCGGCCGAGCGAGACGGTGTCCCGGGCCTCCGCCAGGGCGTCGGCGCGCTCGAAGAGGCGGGCGGCGGCCCTGGCATCGCCGGTCTCGAGCGCATCCTCGGCGAGCGTCCACGCGACATCGATCGCGTCTGCGCGCTCCGGTCGTTCCACGGTCCCCTCCACGGGTGGGTGCCAACGTCCCATGTCACCCGCCTGGCGGCCGTCACAACCGGAGGTGGCCCCCGAACCGCGGGCTCTGGGGTAGGCTCCGCTCCCATGAGCAGCGACGATCCGGACCGCGTCGAGCAGGCGCTGGCGGCCCTCGCCGACAGCGTCGATCCCTTCGTCATCGGCGTGCGCCACCACAGCAGCGCGTGCGCAGCGGTGATCGACGCCCTGCTGGACGCGTTCCAGCCCGACGCCCTGCTGATCGAGCTCCCCGTGGAGTTCGAGCCCTGGATGCGCTGGCTGGGCCACGCCGACGCGCACGCCCCGCTCGCCGTGGGCGCCGTCTGCGGCGGGCAGATCGCGTTCTATCCCTTCGCCGACTTCTCCCCCGAGCTCGGCGCGATCCGCTGGGCCACCGCCCGCGGCGTCCGCTGTGAGCCCTTCGATCTCCCGGTCGCGCGCCGCGCCGAGGAGCACGTCCGCGTCGAGATCGATCCCGACACGCCCTCCGGCCGGGTGCAGGAGCTGCTGAACCGCCGGGAGGAGACCGAAGACGGCGAGTCGCTCTGGGACCAGCTCGTGGAGGCGCCCGCGGTCGGCGCGGACCCGCAGAGCGTGCGGCGGGCGGCCCTGCTCTACGGGTGGGCGCTGCGAGCGGACACCGGGAACCAGGTGCGCGGCTCCGATCTCGCCCGCGAGGCCTTCATGCGCGAGCGCATCGCCGCGGCGCGGGAGGCGGGGGCGAAGCGCATCGCGTGCGTCGTCGGGTCGTTCCACGGCGCCGCCCTGCTGGACGACGCGACCACCGACCCCCTGCCCCGCGTGGCCCTGGGCAAGCCCTCGAAGGGCCCCGAGGTGGTCACGAGCCTGCTGCCCTACGGCTTCGAGCAGCTCGACTCGCGCTCCGGGTACCCGGCCGGGATCCGCGATCCGCGCTGGCACCAGCGGCTCTTCGAGACCTTGAGGACGTCCGAGGGTCAGGTCACGCAGCGCGTCGAGGGACTGGCGGGTGCAGTGCTGGTCGAGGTCTGCCGCCGGATCCGCGACGAGCGCCACGTAGCGGGCACACCGGACGCCGCCGAGGCGCTGCGGCTCGCGCGTGGGCTGGCGGCGCTGCGGGAGCTCCCTGCTCCGGGACGACGAGAGGTGCTCGAGGCGCTCCAGACGGCCATCGGCCAGGGGGAGCTGATGGGGCGCGGGCGGGTGGTCGCGCGCGCCGTCGAGCGGGTGCTGGTCGGTCGCGAGCGGGGCCGCCTGGCGCCGGGCACGCCGCGCTCCGGGCTGCTTCCCCACGTGGAGGCCCTGCTGGCCGCGCTGAGGCTCCCGGGACCGGAGGACGAGCCCGGTCGGGACCCGCTGCGCCTCGACCCCCTCCGCTCCGAGACCGACCGTCGGCGGCACGTCGCGCTCCACCGCCTGTCCGCCGCGGGCGTGATCTACGCCGAGCCCGCCGACACGCAGGACGACACGCTCACCTCGGTCTGGTGGTGCCGCTGGACCGCTGCCACCGAGGCGACGCTGACGGCGGCGAGCCTGCGCGGCGTGACGCTGGAGCAGGCGGCGACCGGCGCCTTGCGGGCGAAGATCGCCGAGCTCGAGGCGGACGAGAAGCTGTCCGCGGGGATGCACGTCGACATCCTCCAGGCCGCCGCCGACTGCGGGCTGCACGACGAGGTGCGCGCGGGGCTGGCGCGGCTGCGCACGGTGGTGGCGTCGGAGGCCGGGCTCTCGGACCTCGTGCGCGCGCTGGCGCTCGGCGAGCGGCTCGGCCACGGGCACGTCCCCGGGTGCCCGATGGGCGGCGAGGATGGTCCGCGCGTGGTCCGCGACGAGCCGGGCGCCGTGCCGGACCTCGAGCTCCCCGACGGCCTGCTCGGCCAGGTGCGCGACGAGCTGCTCGCGGCCTCGGTGCGCGCGGTCGACGGGCTCCAGGGCTCGACCGATCTCGGCGACGTACGCGCGCTGGTCGCGCTGGCCCGGGTGTTCGAGCAGGCGCCCGAGCGGCTCGGGGACGGCCGGCTGCTCGACGCGCTGCTGCGGCTGGCGGAGGACGGCTCGCCGCAGATGCAGGGCGGCGCGGGCGGCGCGCGGGCGCTCCTCGGCGCGATGACCTGGGGCACGCTCGGCGAGCGGCTCGGGAGCTGGGTGGACGCCTGCGCCGACGCCGGCAGCCGCACGATGCTGGCCCAACGCCTCCAGGGCGCGCTGACCGCGGTGCACGCGCAGCTCGAGGGGCACCCGGCGCTCCTGCGCCCCCTGCTGGTCCGGGTCGCGGCGCTGGACGACGAGGGCTTCCTCACGCGCCTTCCCGCGCTGCGGCACGGGTTCGAGCCGCTCTCGCCCGCGGACCGCGACCGGCTGTTCGAGGTGGTCTCGGAGCACCTCGCGGACCGCGAGGGCGGGGGCGCCGAGCTCGAGCACGACCCCGAGGTGCTCGCGGCATGGGCGTCGGCCGATCGCGAGGCCGCCGCCTCGCTCGAGCGCCTGGGCCTGGCGCTGCCCGCGCGTGCGCAAGAGCCACCCGTCGCACCCGAGCCCGAGGAGGTCGACGCCCTCATCCGCCAGCACCCGACCACCACGCTGCGCGGCCCCGACCGGTGGCGCCTGGTGCTCGGTCGCCAGCGGCAGAAGCTCCCGCCCCAGGCCGGCCGGTACGCCCGGGCGCTCGACGAGCTCTACGGCCAGGGCCAGGGCGAGGGCTCCCGCGGGGGTGTCGGCGGGCGGCGCGGCGGCAGCGAGGAGCCGTACCCGACCGTCCGCGACTGGAGCGAGGACCTCTCCGAGCTCTTCGGCGGGCAGGTCCGCGAGGAGGTGCTCGGGCGGGCGGCGGAGCGCGGCGACCCGAACGCGCTGCTCGAGCTCGACCCGCAGACCGTCACCCCGTCGGTCCAGCTCCTCGAGCAGGTGCTCTCGCTCAAGGGCGGGCTCTCCGAGAGCCAGCTCGAGGGCCTGCGGCGGCTCTGCGACCGCGTGATCGCCGCCCTCGTCGAGGCGCTGGCGGTCCGGGTGCGACCCGCGCTCACCGGGCTCACGCTCCAGCGCCCGACGCGACGACCCAGCGGGCGCCTCGATCTGCAGCGCACCGTCCGCGCCAACCTGCGCCACGCGCGCCTCCGCGAGGACGGCAGCGCCGAGCTCGTGCCCGAGCACTTCGTGTGGCGCACGCGGGGCCGGCGCTCGATGGACTGGCGCATCGTGCTCGTCGTCGACACCTCGGGGTCGATGGACGCCAACGTCGTCCACAGCGCGATGATGGCCGCCATCCTGTCCGGCCTGCCCGCGGTCGACGTGCGCTTCCTCGCGTTCTCCACGCAGGTCGTGGACCTGTCCGAGCGCGCGACGGACCCGCTCGGCCTGCTGATGGAGGTCCGCGTCGGTGGCGGCACGGACATCGGCAAGGCCGTCCGCTACGCCCGCGGGCTGATCACGAATCCCACGCGCACCATCGTGTGCGTGGTGTCCGACTTCGAGGAGGGCGCGCCCGTGGGCCGCCTGGTGTCCGAGGTGCGCACGCTGGCCGAGTCCGGGGTCAAGCTCCTCGGCCTCGCCGCTCTCGATGATCACGCCCGTCCGAACTACAACGTCGCCATCTCCGAGCAGCTGGTGGCGGCGGGGATGCCGGTCGCGGCGCTCACCCCGCTCGAGCTGGCCCGCTGGGTCGGGGAGCAGATCAAGTGAGCCGCCCACTCGCCGCCGAAGGTCTGCTGGAGGCCGTGCAACAGGCCGTGCCCGAGCGCGTCCGCACGCGCCTGGACAAGGGGAACCCGGCCGACGGCTGGACCTGGGCCACGTCGGACGCGGGCGGCACGGTCACCACCGACACCGGCGAGACCGTGACGCTGGGCCCCGCACCCGTGTCGGTCGAGGCGCTGACCTGCTCCTGCCTGCTCAACCCACGGTGTTTCCACGTGCTCGCGGTCGCGGCCTCCCTCCCCGTCCCCGCGGCTGCCGCCCCCGAGCCCGAGGTCCCGGCCGGTCCCGCGCGCCCCGCACCTGCCGAGGGCCTGCTGGACGAGGTGTCGGCGAACGTGCCGGAGCGCGTGAAGAAGCGCCTCGGGGACCCGAACCCCGCCGACGCCTGGACCTGGGAGCAGGGCGCGGACGGCTGGGTCGTGCGGACCGACGGCGGAGACCTCGTGAAGGTCGCGGCCGAGCCCGTGACCGCGGGTGCCTTGTCCTGCTCCTGCCTGCTCGCGCCGCGCTGCCTGCACGTGCTCGCGGTCGCCACCGCCATCGCGAAGCCCGGCGCCGCCGCGGCCACCGCACCCACCGCCGCTCCCAGCGCGCCGGCCCCCGAGCCCGAGCCGCCGCCCGAGGAGCAGGTGGCGCTCGACGGCGGGCAGCGAGCGGTCGTGGCGGCGATGACGCGCGCGGCGCTGGCGGTGCTCGCCGCGGGCGCGAACGGCGTGGGGACGACGGCCCGCGAGGACCTGTCGCGCGCGGTCCACTCCTGCCGCGCGGTCGGGCTGCACCGGATGGCGCGCGCGGGGCGCCGGGTGCTCACGCAGATCCGCGATCTGCAGGCCCGCCGCCCGGCCTTCACGCTGACGGACCTCGCGGAGGACCTGCGCGAGCTGCTGCTCGTGGCCCACCTGCTGGGCGAGGGCCGCGGTCCGCGCTCGGCGATCGGCACGGGCCGACGCAGCTACGCGGGCGTGGGCACGCTGCGGCTCTACGGCCTGTGCACCGAGCCCATCGTGTCCGCCGCCGGGTACGGCGGAACGGCGACGCTGTTGTGCGACGCGCAGGGCCGGATCTGGACGGTGTCGGACGTGATGCCGACGCAGGGCACGGGCGCGGGCCGCGCACGCGACACGTACCAGGCGCCTGCGAGCGTCGGCGGCGCCACCCTCCCCCACCGACAGCTCGCGCGGCAGGGGCTGTTCGTGCAGGACGCGACGGCGTCGGAGGACGGGCGGCTCGGGTCGGGCAAGGGCGTGAAGGCGGTCCGCTCGGGCCCCTCGGCCTGGACCGACGACGGCCCCGCCAGGCGCTTCGCGGAGGGTGCGCTCGACCAGCTCCGCGCGGCGGCCCGCGGTCAGCGGGACCTGCTCTTCCTCCGCGGGGTGGTGCTGGGTGCCGACGACGACGGGCTGCTCATCGGGGTCGAGGGCCTGCGCCGGCCGCTGCGGGGGCTCCCCGCGCTCGACCACACGGAGCTGTCCTTCCTCGAGAACCTGCGGCTGCTCGCGCGTGCCGAGGGCCTCCCCCTCCGCCTGATCGCGCGCCCCGCGCCTCGCCGGCACACGGTGTCGCTGCTCGCCGTCGGCCCCGACGACCCCATCGAGGGCGCGCCCCGCCTGGTGCTCCCGGACGACTGGGGCGGTCGGTGCAACCTCGGTCACGACCGGCTGCTGCACGCGCACCTGGAGGGGGACCTCGTCCCCGTGGCGCAGGAGCTGGCGCTGCCCGACGAGGGGCTCGAGGACCCGCTGGTCACCCTTCGTCGCCGCGTGCAGCGGATGGCCCTCGGCGGCCGCGCGACCCTCCCCGGCGACGTGCGCGCCACCGTCGACCGCGAGGCGAGCTGGCTCCGCGCCCACCACCTGGGCACCGCCGCCGACGCGCTGAGCGCGCTCGCCGACGAGGCCGCGAGCGGCACGACCCGCGAGGGCCTCGCGCAGGCCTGGCTCCGCGCCACGCTGGTGGACCAGACCGTGGGACGCGCGCTGGCCGCCGCGCTGCTGTAGGAGAGCCAGAGGCTACAGGCTACAGGCTACAGGCTGCAGGCTGTAGGCTGTAGGCTCCGGGACGGTGTTGTCAGGGCACTCCCGCCCTCTCAGACCGAGGTCCAGTTTCCTGCAGCGCATCTCGGTGGACGGAACCAGGGACGGCCGAGCCTCCCGCAGCGCGGACAGGCTGGTGGAGCGTCTGACGGTGTCGAGCTGAACCGGCGCGTCGCCGCAAAGCCCGAACCCGAGGCCCGTAGCCCATAGCCCGTAGCCTGTAGCCCGTAGCCCGTAAGGCTCCTGAAAGGCCGCCGCCCGCCCCGCACCATAGGCTGAGGGCGGAGGTGGAGATGCGGACCGTGACGCTGCTGCTGGTGGGCCTGGTGGGCTGTGGTGGGAGCCACGTGACGAGCGACGAGGAGGCCGAGCTCGCCTACGTGGGGCTCGATCAGGCGGTCTCCCGCGCGATGGATCTCGGGCTGAAGGGCTTCTCCGAGGCCAGCAGCGCGAACATCGACACCCAGCACGACGACGGCGACGTGTCCGGCACGATGACCGTCGACGGGCAGGCCGACCAGGGCGCCTCCGCGAACAAGGGGCTGCGGCTCGACGTGGTCGTCGACGACTACGCCGACGTGGAGGATCTCGACCCCTCCGATCCCGACGACGACGACCTGTTCGTGACCTACGACTCCATCGACCCCGCGAGCGTGGACCTGCAGCTCAAGAGCATGCCCGACGGCACGCTCAGCGGCAGCTTCGACGGTCTGTTCGGCATGGTCGGCGACCTCGAGGGCGAGGTCACGATCGCGGTGACCCTCGACGGGACCATCGAGGACGACGGCTCCGGCGGCGTCCAGCGGGTCGTGGGGGACACGCACGTCGTCGGCACCGCCACCAACGACCACGGCGGCGTCTACGACATCGACGTCACGCTCTGAGGGTCGTGGTAGGACGGCGCTCGGAGGGTCCAACGATGGCTGGATCGGCGCGGCTCCGCTCGTTCGTGGCGCGGATGAAGGTCTCCGAGCTCCAGGCGGCCCGCGAGCGGCTGCTGGACGCGTACGCGGCGCTGGAGGCGGAGGCGTCGGCACTCCCGGAAGCGGAGGCCGTACGCGTCCTCGCCCACGGCCTGGCGGACCTGAAGGTGGGCGAGCGGCCCGCGCACCCCGAGGTGGCGAACCTCGACGTGGCCGCGGGCTCCGGAGATCCCGCGCTGGTGGCCCGCGTCCGGGCGCGCCTCGATCGCGCCATCGCCCAGGGTCGAGCGCGCGCGGATCTGCTCCCGGTGTTCGGGGGGCTCCTCGGCGAGTGGCTGGAACCCGACCGAGCGCGCCCGTCGCCGAGCGAGGAGCAGATCGCCGCTCTCGTGGAGCCCTGGTCCCGTCCCCCCACCACCGACGCCTCGGCGTGGATCCGACGGCTCGAGGCACGGATCGCCCCGGACACCCTGGACGCCGCACGTGCGCGCACCGCCGACCTCACGCGCGCCGCCATGGACAGCTGGCCGGTGCTCGACCTGCCGCCGGCGACGAGCGAGCTGCTCGACGAGGAGGGGCGCGCAGACGCCGCCGCCGCCACCGAGATGCTCCCGGACGGCACGCAGAACCCGCTCGCTCGCGAGCTCCGCCAGGCGCTGCAGCTCGCGTGGACCCGCCTCGCGACCTGGACCTGGCCCGCGACCCCGCTCGTGCCCACCTGGACGCGGAACCGCTACCGCCTGCGCCCGCGCACCGACCTCGTGACCGCCTCGCTCGTCGAGGGGGTCGGGCGAGTGGTGGAGGACGCGGTGTCGTCCGTGAGCGGGACGCGGCGGCTCACGCGCCTGCTGCGGCTGCGGCGGCTCGAGGAGCTGAACGCGCCGCCGGTCATCCTGCAGAACGAGCAGCGCATGCTGGATGCCACGGTGGACGTGTTCGGGTGGCTGGGCCCGGACGACATCGGCGCGCCCGGGACCGTCGAGCGCGCGCGCGCCGGGCTGATGGCGGTGGAGGCGTCGACCGCGGACTACGCCTACGCCTCGAGCGAGATCGGGCAGTTGTTCGCGGGGCTCCGCGCCGACCTCGACCTGGCCCGCGCCCACGACCGCCCCGTGTGGGTGCTGAAGACGGACCTCGCCGCCTTCTACCCGTCCGTGTCGCACGCGCTGGTGACCGAGCTGCTCACCTGGCTGGGGCTGGACGCGCGGCTGGTGGCGGTGGTCCGCGAGGTGCTGGCGGCCCCGCTGCCGGACGGGACCCGCGCCCGCCGCGGGCTCCCCCTCGGCCTCACGCTGTCGCGCGCGCTGGAGTCGCTGATCCTGACGCTGGTCGTGGCCGAGGTGCGCGCCGCGGCACCCGTGCGCGTGCTGCGGCTCGTCGACGACCTCGTGATCGTGGCGGACCGCGCCGAGGACCTCTCCGCCGCCTGGGCGTCGCTGCGCGCGGTGGTGGCGGAGGGCGGACTCGCGCTGAACGAGGACAAGACGGGAGCCGTCTGCGTGGGCGGCGAGCGGCCTCCGGACGCGCCGGCGGGCGGTGTGCGCTGGGGGCTGCTGGCGCTCGGAGCGGACGGCGCCTGGCGGGTCGACGAGCCGGCGGTGGACGCGTTCGCGGCGCTCACGTCCGAGCGGGTCCTCGCGCACGCCTCGCTGCTGGACCGCGTGGCTTGCTGGCGCGACCAGCTCCGCTGGCTCCAGACCTGGCTCGCCCCCACCGCGGACCTCGGCCCCGACCACCTCCGCGCGGTGGGGGACGCGGTGGCCCGCCTGGAGCGCCTCGGCGACGGGACCCCGATGGCGGCGATGGTGCGGGCGGAGGTCGAGCGGCGCTTCCTCGGCGGCACGCCCGGCGCCCTGCCCGACGCCTGGCTGCACTGGCCGCTCACCGCCGGCGGGCTCGGGCTGCCCTGGGCGGCGGCCGATCGGGTCCCGCTGGAGCTCGCCCGCGCCGAGCGGGAGCAGCAGTCCCCCGCGCCGCCGGCGCCGGTCCACGACCCGCTGTCGGACCCCGCCTGGGGCGCCTGGTACGCGCACCGCCTGACACCGATCGCCCCGCTCGAGCCGACGTCGACCCCCGAGCAGGACGACCAGGTGAAGCGCTTCGTGGAGCGCGGCACGCGGCTCGGGCGGCCCGGCGCGCCGCTCGCTCCGTATTGGCGCTGGGTCCTCCACACCCTCGGACCCGACGTGCTCGACGCCTACGGCTCGTTCGACTTCGTCGCCACCGACCTGGTCCCCGTCCAGCTCATCCGGGGCCTCGGGTAGCGAGGAGGGGGGATCAGCCGAAGCGGTTGCTGAGGTGGTGCACCAGCTGACGACGCCACCAGTCCCAGTGGTGCGCCACGTCGCGGCCCCAGAAGTCCGGCGTCACCGGGATGCCCTTCTCGCGCAGCACGATCGCCAGGTCGCGCGTCTCGGTGATGCAGCGGCCCTCGTGGGGGCCGAGGCCGACGACCAGGGTCAGGTGCGTCTGCTTCACGCGCTCCAGCTCGCGACCGGAGAGGTTGGGGACGTAGTGCAGGGGATCCGCGTAGTAGACGCGGTCGTCGTAGAAGCCCTCCATGAACGTCTCGGTACGGTACCGGCCGGACAGGCAGAGCGCCCACTCCACGAGATCGGGGTGCTTCAGCGCGAAGTTCGCCGCATAGAACGAGCCGAAGGAGCAACCGGTGGTGACGACCCGCTGGCGGCGCCCCTGCTGCTCCCAGATCCAGGGGATCAGCTCCTGGGTGACGAACAGCTCGTACGCGCGATGGCGGTCCAGACGCCAGCTCGGGTGGCCGTCGCCGGTCCAGGCCTCGGAGACGTTGGACTCGGGGCAGTACAACCTGATCTTGCCTGCGTCCAGCAGCGGGCCGAGGGCGTGCACCGCCTCGCTCGCCTGCCACTCGTGGGCCATGCCGGCGGCGCTCGGGAACACCAGCACCGGGGCGCCGGCGTAGCCGTAGGTCCACAGGTGGACGCGCTTCTGGAGGTGGTCGCTCGGGAGACGGAGGTACCGGGGATTGTTCATGACGTGCACCACCAGGGCCTCGTGACGACGCACGACGGCGGGCAGACGGACAGCGTACGACACCTGGATCCGGCAGCGGGGAGCGACGGAGATGTTGGCGCGACGAGGCCCGCGATCGGCGTCGGGATCGGGATCGGCCCCACCGGCGGATCGGTGCACGGATAGAGGAGGCGGACATGGACTGGGCCACCGAGCACCGCATCGCCGCCCCGCTGCACGCGGTGGAGGCCTCCGTCCTCGCGACCACCACCCTCGAGGCCATCGTCGCCCGCCAGAGCATCGTGGGTCGGGTCCGCGTGGTGTCGCAGTCCTCCGGGGACGGCTGGCAGGAGCGCGTCGCGGACTACGAGCCGAACCTCCCCGACCGGCTCCTGCCCCGCATCGTCCAGCGCGACTGGATCAGCTGGCGGGAGGTCGTGCGCTGGGACACCCGGGCGCACGAAGGGACGATCCACATCCGTCCACGGCTCCCCGAACGCTTCCAGGACCGCTTCGTCTGCGAGGCGCGGTACACCCTGGTCGGCGACGGCGAGGGAACCTTGCGTCGCGTGCACGGGCTGCTCGTCATCCGGGCACCCGTGGTCGGCAGCGCGATCGAGGGTTGGGTCGCCGAGCGCCTCCAGGCCAGCTTCGACCAGGAGGCGCAGGTGGTGCAGGACCAGGCCCTGCTCCTCCACCTCTGATCAGCGAGGGACCGGTAGCGGGCTGCTCGGCCCCCCGGTGAAGCCGATGTCGGAGCGCGTCAGGTCGCGATCGAGCACGGTCGGGTCGCCCGCGTCGATCAACGGCGACCCGGGGAGCGGGCGGAAGCCTGCGTCGAGCTGCGGGTCGAGCGCCATGCCGACCAGGCCACCGGCGTCAGCGAGGGGTCCACGAGGGCCGTCCCCGACGTCCACAGGTCCGACCAGTCGACGGTCACCGCGGCGTTCATCAGGATCTCGGCGTCCATGGGGCCGTCCGCGAACACGCTGCTCGAGATCTCGCCGGAGAGCGGGGCGCGAGCGGCCACCAGCGGCACGCCCTGGCCACCGTTTCCGACGAAGGTGGAGAACGCCAGGTCGAGGTCGTTCGCGGCGCTGACGACGTGCGCGGTCGACGGCGACGACAGCGTGTTGTCGACGAACAGGCTGTTGCGCACGGACAGGACGCCGTCGGCGCTCAACACGGCCACCTCGCTCCCACCCGTCGTCGTCAGCGTGTTGCCGTCCGCCACGAAGCCCGTCGCGATCGAGCTCCCCTGCGTCTTCGCCACGACGACGCGCGCGCCGCCGTCCACGTCCACGTCGCGGACGGTCACGTCCACCAGCTCGCCCGCCAGGTCGCCCAGGAGGAAGAAGGTGGTCCCGGGTGCCGTCGTGATCCGCTCGAGCGTGACGTTGCGCAGCGTCACCCCGCTCATCCCGCCGATCAAGAACGACCCGCCGCTGGTCAGCAGCTCGAAGTCGCCGAGCCAGGTGTCCTCGATGAGCAGCTCGTCCCCGCCACCGCCGAAGAGCCCGCGGATCTGGTGTCCGACGCCCACCGTGGCGTCGGCGATCGACAGGCGCCGGACGAGCAGGTGGCTCTGCGGGTACTGGTACGCCACCAGGCCGTCGCAGAACGCGCTGCAGCCGAGCCCGGTCACGGTGATGTCGTTCATCTCGAGGGTGGCCTGCGGGCTCACCTGGACGAGCGGCTCCACGCCACGGCCGTCGAGCGTCAGGTTGGACAGCCGCTGGTAGCCGGACGCCGCCGCGTACACCCGGTTGCCGTTGCCGGTCGACAGCACCACGCCCGGCCCCGTGCCGACGATGTCGAGGTCCTTGCGGACGTCGAGCAACCCCGTGTAGGTGCCCGGAGCGACGCAGATGGCGTCCCCCGGATCCGCCGCTGCCACCGCGTCGACGATGGTCGCGAAGTCGCCGGGGACCGACCAGTCCCCAGGGGCCGTGGTCCCGTCGCAGTCCTCGTCGATCGCGTTGCAGCCGAGCTCGACGCTGCCAGGGTGCACCTCGGGGCGCCAGTCGTCGCAGTCCGTGGCGTCGGAGACGTAGCCCTCGTAGGTCGTCTGGCAGCTCTGGACGGGCGAGCCCCTGCCATAGCCGTCCCCGTCGCGGTCGAGGTACCACGTGATCAGCGGCAGCCCGTCGTCGGCGACCCCGGTGCAGTCCTGATCGAAGCCGTCGCACACCTCGGCGGTGCCGGGGCTGCGGTCCGGGTCGGCGTCGTCGCAGTCCGTGCCGTCCGCGACGTACTCGAACGGGACCGTGCAGGCGTTGACCGGCGCGCTCGGGTCGCCGTACCCGTCGCGATCGAGATCCGGGTAGTAGTCGGTGAAGGTCAGGCCGTCGTCCGGCCCGTTCGCGCAGTCCTGATCGATGCCGTCGCACACCTCCGTCGCGCCCGGGTGGATGCTGGCCTGCGTGTCGTCGCAGTCCGTGCCGTCCGCCACCGCGCCCACCGGCTGCGCGCAGGCCATCCCGTAGACGGCGGGGTCCCCGAATCCGTCCCGGTCGGCGTCCGCGTACCAGGTGGTGAAGGTCAGGCCGTCGTCCGGCCCGTTCGCACAGTCCTGGTCGATGCCGTCGCACACCTCGGTCGCACCCGGGTGGATGGCGTCGTCGGTGTCGTCGCAGTCCGTGCCGTCGTCGACCGTCGACGGTGGCGCGGCGCAGGCGACCGTGGACGCGCCGGGGTCGCCGTAGCCGTCGTGGTCGAGATCCGCGTACCAGGTGTCGAAGGTCAGGCCGTCGTCCGGCCCGTTCGCGCAGTCCTGGTCGATGCCGTCGCACACCTCCGTCGCGCCCGGGTGGATGCTGTCGTCGGCGTCGTTGCAGTCGACGGACAGCGGATAGCCGTCGCCGTCGGCGTCCGGATCCGCGTCGGTGTCCGCGTCCGTGTCGGCATCGGCATCCGCGTCCGTGTCCGCGTCGCTGTCGGCGTCCGTGTCCGCATCGGCGTCGCTGTCCGCGTCCGTGTCCGCGTCCGCGTCGACCTTGGCGTCCGTGTCCTCACCACCACCGCACGCCGCGAGCAGCGCCAGCATCCACACGACCTTCATCGGGACCTCCTGGTGTGGGGGTGTCCCGCGGAGGTCGCTCCGCGCCTGCGCCGTTACGCGCCGTTACCCGCGCTCAACCGGTGTGGCCGGTCTCCGTCGTGGACGCGCTGTGCCAGGGCGTCGTCGTCCAGCCCGTCTCGTCCGTGGTCGTGCCCGTCTCCGGAGGCGTCTCACCGCTCTCGGGCGGCGGCGTGAAGCCCGTGTCCCCGGTGCCGAGCGTGGGCTCGTCGACGTGCAGCGACATCGACATCCAGGAATAGGACACGCTGATCCCGATGCCGAAGCCGAGCTGGGTCTGGTCGATCCGCACGCCGGCGTCGTTCTCGAGGTGCACACCGACCGGCCCGACCAGCAGCACCAGGGCCTCACGCGAGCCGCGGTAGGTCCCGAAGAGCTCGTCGCCGGCCACGCCCCCCGGGGGGATGGCGAGCTCGACGTCGCCACCGGCGGTCACGGAGAACTCGACGAGCAGGCCCGCGGCACCGGTCGACAGGTCGACGGGGATGGTGAGCACCCGCTCGTCCGGCGTGGTCGCCTTCAGCGTGGCCGTGCCCGAGAAGCCACCCGCGATGAGCTGGATCCCCGCCGACCCCACGCCCTCGAGCCGCGCCTCGGTGACGGTGACGCCGTCGAGCTCCTCGGGGAGGAGCGGCGTGCACGCGCCCAGCAGGACCAGCGGCAGCACCCTCCTCATGGCGTGGTCTCCCCGACCGTGCCGCCCGGATCGAAGCTCTGGTCCGCCACGTCGATCGTGACCCACTCCGCGCCCACGAAGAAGCCCACGAAGGTTCCGACGGTCACGCCGTCGATCCGCACGTCGTGCTCGTTGTGCAGGTGGTGGGTCACCGCCCCCGCGAGCACCACGGCCGCGGCACCGTTGCCGGAGTAGTGCCCGAGGAGGTCGTCCCCCACGGTCTCCTCGTCGGGCAGCCGGAACGGGAGCGTGCCCGCGCCCGACGCCCACGGGATCAGCTCGACGCCGAGCCCCGCCATCCCGCCGCGCAGCCCGACGACCCGGGTGTCCTGGAAGCCGCCCGCCGTCTCCATCACGAGGTCGGCGCGCCCGCCCCAGGCGCCCCCGAGCACCGACAGCGCGCGCAGGTCGAGGTTCTCCAGCCACGCGCGGGTCAGGGGGGTCTGCATGCCGGCCGAATCGACCGGTCGGCAGCCGAGGAGCAGCAAGGCCAACATCGACGCAGCGTACACCACCGACGCGTCGTGTAGCCTCTGCCGCGGAGGGGCGATGTCGATCGACGTGGGCGGGGCGGTGCGACGCGGGGAGGAGCTGGACGCGGCCGCGGTGCACCGCTGGCTCGCGGACCGCCTGCCCGACCTCGGCGAGGGGCTGCCCGAGGTCACGCAGTACGCGGGGGGCGCCAGCAACTGGACCTACCGCCTGCGGTACCCGAGCCACGACCTCGTGCTCCGCCGCCCGCCCGCGGGACGCAAGGCGAAGTCGGCCCACGACATGGGGCGCGAGGTGCGCGTCCAGTCCGCGCTGCGCCCCGTCTACCCCTACGTCCCGGAGATCGTGGGCTTCTGCGAGGACGAGGGCGTGATCGGCGCCGAGTTCTACGTGATGCACCGCATCGAGGGCATCATCCCGCGCAAGGACATGCCGGTCCCGCTGACGCCGACGCAGGCCCGCGCCCTGTGCAGCCACGCCGTGGACCGCCTGGTCGAGCTGCACCAGGTGGACGTGGACGCTGCCGGATTGCGCTCGCTGGGCAAGGGCACCGGCTACGTCCGCCGCCAGATCGAAGGGTGGACCGACCGCTGGCGCAAGGCGCGGACCCCGAACGTGCCCTCGTTCGAGCGCGTCATCCGCTGGCTCCACGACAACCTGCCCGACGACGTGGCCAACGTCGTCATCCACAACGACTTCCGGCTGGACAACCTGGTCCTCGACCCCGCCGACCCCACGCGGCCGATCGGCGTGCTCGACTGGGAGATGAGCACGCTCGGCGACCCGCTGATGGACCTGGGGAACAGCATGGCCTACTGGGTGCAGGCCGACGACGACTGGTTCGTCCGCCAGACCCGCCGCCAGCCGACGAACCTGCCGGGGATGATGACGCGCGACGAGCTCGTCCGGACCTACGCCGAGCGCAGCGGCCGCGACATCGGGGACTTCACGTTCTACGAGGTCTACGGGATGTTCCGGCTCGCGGTCATCGTCCAGCAGATCTACTGGCGCTACCACCACGGGCAGACCGACAACCCGGCGTTCCGGCGCTTCTGGCTGCTCGCCACCTGGCTCGACGTGCGCTGCGCGCGCAAGATCGGCGTACGGAAGCTGCTGTTGCGGAGGTGAATCCATGGGGTTGGCGGGGCTGGCGGCTGAGACGCTGAAGGTGATCGAGGAGGGCGGCTACGACGGGCCCGCCGGCCGGGTGGATCTGCGCGCGGCGATCGACGCGGCCGTCGCCGGGACCACGCTGATCACGCCCGAGCGCGCGGCGGCCTTGGTGGCAGCGTGCTCTCCGGGCACCCACCCCACGACGATCGAGGTGACGTCGGAGGGCACGGCGGAGGCGGCGCACCGCCTGGTGGCCGGGGGTGAGCCGCGCGTGCTGGCGCTGAACTTCGCGTCCGCGCGCAACGTGGGTGGCGGCTTCCTCGGGGGCGCGCAGGCGCAGGAGGAGGAGCTCTGCCGCTGCTCGGCGCTGTACGCCTGCCTGTCGACGCAGCGCGCCTACTACGAGGCCAACCGCGCCCAGCGCAGCGCGATCTACACCGACCACGCCATCCTCTCGCCCGACGTGCCCTTCTTCCGCGACGTCGATCGCAGCTTCGTCGCGCGGCCGTGGACGCTGACGGTGCTCACCTCCCCCGCCCCGAACACCGGCGCCGTCCTCGAGCACGACCCGTCCGCGGGGCCGGCCCTCGCGGCAGCCTTCGAACGACGGATCGCGCAGGTCCTCGCGATCGCGGCGGACGCCGGGCACGAGGTGCTGGTGCTCGGGGCCTGGGGCTGCGGCGCCTTCCAGGGCGATCCGGAGCTCGTGGCGCGGCTGTTCGCCGAAGCGCTCGCGGGGCCGTTCAGGGGCGTGTTCCGACGGGTGGTCTTCGGGGTCCTCGTGCGCTCGAAGCGGGACGAGCGGAACCTCGAGGCCTTCCGCCGCCACCTCGAGGTCAGCGCATGACGACGAAGAGCCGGTGGTCGTCCTCGTCGAGCAGCGCCCGGGTGTAGTGGGTGGGGCGGTGCTCGAACGCCGTGCAAGGCTCGATGCGCTGCTCCGCACCCTCGCCCTCCACGCCGAAGCAGAACGAGCGGCGGTGCTCGACGTCGTAGAGGCGGGGCTTCCCGTCGTCGATGTTGGAGTGCAGCCAGCCCCAGTCCGCCCAGCGGATGGCGACGTTCCGCTGGTAGTCGATGACGGCGTCGTCCCGATCGCGCCAGCGCAGCGCCTCGGCGCTCGGGCGAGCCTCGACAGGCGTCCGCCCGAGGTCGTAGCCCTGGAAGCTGGCCGTGTCGAAGCCGAAGCCCGGGGTGTAGCGACTCCACTGCTCGGGCGTGAACTGGACGACGGCCTCGACGTACTCGCCGCCGCCCCGGTTCCGCCCGCTCCGGAACCCGCTGAACTCCACGTCGTCGGGAAGGTGGAACAGGTCGGTCACGATCCGCTCGTGGACGCCGTAGCCGCTCGGCCGAAAGCCCAGCATCACGATGATGAACACACCGGCCAGCCCCATCGGGACGAGCGGGTTGTCGAACCCGTAGCCCATCGGCACGCTGCCCATCGGAGCACGCTGGAAGGACAGCACCCGCTCCACGACCGACAGCGCGCTGTCGAGCCCGTCCGAGTGGTTCCAGTAGGTCGTGATGGAACCGTGGGGGCCCGCCAGATCGTAGGTCACCATCGTCCCGCCGCGCCGCGAGTGCGTCTCCCGCCGCAGGAGCCGCAGGTTCCGGGCCTCCTCCGGCGTCAGCGTCACCGCCTTGCTCAGCGTCGGCAGCGGGCCGTGGCTGATGTCGACGCCGCCCCTCGCCACGATCACGGTGGTGCGGTTCAGCACCGTGGCAGCCATCCCGTAGGTCACGGGGGCGAGGAGCAGCGCCAGCGGCCAGCTGTACATGAAGTCGGTGATCAGGAGGTAGAGCGGCACGAGGGCCATGCCCGCGGAGACGAGGAACCCGAGGCCGTTGAGGTCGCGCATCCACGGGAGCTCGACGATCACGCCGCCATCGAGCTGCTTGACGTGGACCCGCGACGACCCGACCACCGCGTTGGGATCGAGGGACATGCCGCAGTCCGGGCAGCGCTGCGTGCCCGCCTCCCCCATCCAACCGCACCCGTGACACACCACGCCGCACCTCACCCGGCGGCGTACGAACCGTAGGTCCGACTATTGCGTGAAGGCGGCCTCGAGTCGCCCGCGGGGCACGGCGCCGAGCATCACGTCGACCACCTTCCCCTCCTTGACCACCAGCGTCGTCGGCGTCGCCATCACGGACATGGCCATCGCCGTCTCGGGATCCTTGGAGACGTCCACGATGCGCACGGGGTGCGACTTCGCGAGCTCGTGGATCGTCGGCTCCATCGCGCGGCACGGTCCGCAGGTCGGGCTGTGGAACCACACGAGCGAGGTCTCGGCCCCCGCGGCGGTGAGGTGGCTCGCGTCCCTGCCCTTCGCGGCCTTGGCCTGGAACCCCATCCACACCTGCATCGCGGCGCCGGCCAGCAGCACCCCGACCACCCCCACCAGCACGAACGTCGCGGCGCTCACGCTCACCTCCACCCTGGTGTTCCATCAACGGCCCGAAAGGTTTCACCCGAGACGAGATCGGCGCCCCGGCATACATCCGGAGCGGCTGGAGGTCACTTGTCGCTGCTGTGGGTCGTGCTCCTGTGCTTCACGCCGACGCTGGAGCTGCGCGCGGGCATCCCCTACGCGCTGCTGGTCGAGCACTGGAACCCGTGGATGGGCGGGGCGGTCGGGATCGCGGCGAACACCGCGCTCGCGCCGGTGGTCTGGCTCTTCCTCGACAAGGTCATGCACCTCTTCCTGCACATCGAGCCCATCCGCAAGGTCTACGACTGGGCGGCCGCGCGCAGCGTCAACAAGCTCGAGCCGTACGTCCACAAGTACGGCGTGCTCGGCCTGGCCCTGTTCATCGGCGTCCCCTTCCCCGGGACGGGGGTGTACTCGGGCTGCCTCGCCGCCTGGATCCTGAAGTTCAAGTTTCGCGAGTACATGCTCGCGAGCTTCCTCGGCTGCGCCATCGCGGGCGTGCTGGTCACGCTGGCGGTCGCCTCGGGCAACGGCGCGTTCCACTTCCTCTACAAGGACATGGGCGCCTCGTAGGCCTCAGATCCGCCGCTTCGACCAGGTCAGCGCCTTGCTCCAGGCGAGGGTCGCGCGGGCACCCACCGGATCGATCCAGCTCAGGCGCAGCTCGGGGCCGCCCCAGCCGCCCGCGGGGAGCGCGAGCCGCGCGCCGACCCCGGGTCCGATGGCGTTGCCGGTGACGTACAGCCCACCCGTCCAGCGAGCGGCGTTCCAGTCCACGCCGAGCGTGCCGCCGACCGGTGCCGTCGTCCCCGCGAGCCGCAGCCACGGCGTCGCCTCCGCGCCCGCCACCACCTGCACCCGCCGTCCGACCCCGCACTGACCACTCGCGGCCGGCGAGGCGCCCACCGTCGTCTCGGGGACGCCGAGGTGCTCCCAGGTCGTGGTCGGGAGGTAGAGCAGGCCGCTCGTGAAGCCCAGGCTCGCGGAGCACGCGCCCGCCGGGAGCGTCAGCCCCGACCGGGGCTCGGGCCGGTGCAGCGCCGTGGTCGCCACCGCCCCCTCGCCCTCAGCCGGCAGGACGCGGAGCTCGAAGCCCCCGTTCCGCCACGACCCCTCGTCCGTCGCGTGGACCTTCACCCACCAGCGCCCGACGTCGTCGTCGTCCAGGTCGGCGTCGATGGCGCCGTCCCCGCGCACGAAGAACCCGGGGGGTCCGCCGCGCGACGACCAGCGCATGTCGCGAGCGACGGCCCACTGGAGCCGACCGACGAACGTCTCACCCGCGACGACCTCGATCACGACGGGCTCGTCGCCCAGCACCACCTCGACGGCCACCTCTTCCACACGCCCTGCCTTCGCCGGCCCCGAGGACGGTGTACCCGCCCCCGGAGCCCGTTGGCTACGGGCAGGTCGGCAGGCCGAGATCCGACGCGTCGTCCGTCGTGCCGCCGACCCACTCGATCGTGGGGTCGAACACGTCGGAGCCGTTGCTGTCACCGGCGGTGACGGTGCAGAGGCGGCGGATGACCGCGTTCTGCGTCGACACCGCGCCGCTGCCCCACACCTGCTGCACGCCGATCTGGCCGATCACGTCGTACGTCGTGGCGCCGCAGACCAGGTCCACCGCGTCGTCGCCGTTGAAGGTCAGCGAGCCGCTGCTCACGTCGCAGGGCGCGCCGGTGATGAACGTCGCCGAGCTGTGGCAGACCAGGAACACGTCACCCGAGGCGAGCGTCGTCGAGCCGAGGGCGATCGTCGCCGACGGAGCGACCGCGCCGTTCGCGTACAGGTGGACCGAGCAGCCCGTCAGGTCGATCGGGTTGGCGTCGATGTTCTTGATCTCGAGGTACTTGTTGTTCCCGCTGCTGCCCTCGAGGTACTCGCTGAAGAGCAGCCCGTTGCCGACGGGCACCGGGTCGACGATCACGTCGGCGGTGGCCTGGCTCCCGGGACGGGCGGCCGTGATCACCGAGGCGCCCTGGTTCGAGCCGGCGGTCACGTTGAAGTCCGCGTCCATCTGACCCGCGGGCACGAGCACGCCGGGCGGCACGCTGACGATGCCGTTGCTGGCGGTCAGGCCGACCGGGGTTCCGGTGCTGGCGGCCGGCAGATCGAGCAGGACCGTCATCGGCGCCACCGCGCTCGGCGGCATGTTCAGCGGGTCGGGCATCAGCGCGACGACCTGGCGCGGCGTGGTGTCGTCGTACACCCGGACGCTCGCCTGCACGTTCGAGGTGCCGAGCGTCGCGCGGATCACCGCGGGGTTGAGCGACTGGTTCACGCCGGTCAGCTCCACCGGCACCGTCTGCTGGCCGGTCGAGAACGTGACCGAGGGCGGGCAGGTGAGCACGTTGGCGGGGCCACAGGTCAGCGCGACGACCTCCTGCTGGCCGGCGGGACGCGTGAGCGACAGCGACAGCAGCGCGTTGGTCGTCTGGCCCGCCTCGAGGAAGACCTCCTCCGGGGTGAAGCCGAAGAGCGTGGCATCGCCCGAGAGCAGGTCGTTCGCGTCGCGCGGCTCGACCTTGGAGTTGTCGTTCGCGTACCGGAGCACGCCGAGGATCGACGAGAAGTTCTCGCTGACCGCCGGGAACGGGGTCGCGAGGTACATGTAGTCGTTCACGATGAGCGAGCCGTCGACCTCGAACTCGTTCGTCGGCGCGGTGTCGCCGGGGCCGGGAGCGAGCTGGACGGCCGTGACGCTCACGTCGTCCGCCTGCACCACGACACCCTCGAGCTGCCAGGCGCGGGCGCCGCCCGTGGCGAGCTCGGCCGTGGTCCCCACCACCGGCGCCGGGTCGGCGTGGCCGGTGCTCTCGGTCGTGACGGACACCACGTCGGTGAGCTGCCACTGCGAGAAGAACTCGGTGGCCACGCCCTCGACGGTGATCACGTCGCCGCGCTGCGGCTTCGGATCGACGGTCGGCATGTAGATCCACAGCCCGGAGTAGTCGACGCCGGCGTAGTTCGGCGCGGCCGTGTCGAGCTGGGCGAAGATGCCGCGGGTGTTCCCGCCGGTGACCACCAGGTGCTCGAGCACCAGCGGCGAGCCCGACGCGAGCAGGCCCTGCTTGAGGTCGTAGATCGAGCCCGGGCAGGCGCCGGTGGCCGACGGGTAGTCCGGGCACAGGTCGCAGGCGTCGCCGATGAGGTCGCCGTCCATGTCCTCCTGCAGCGGGTTCGCGTCGTCGGGGCAGTTGTCGTCGAGCCCGGGGTACCCGTCGCCGTCCGGGTCGCGCCAGGAGCAGCCACCGGCGTTCGTGGGGCAGCGGTCGCAGGCGTCACCGATCCCGTCCCCGTCGGCGTCGCCCTGGACGTACCCGTCGAGCGGCAGGCCCGGGTTGAACACGGTCGGGCAGTTGTCGTCCGGGTCGTCGATGCCGTCCCCGTCCATGTCGGTGGTCGAGGAGGTCGGGTAGATGATGCCGTCGCCGTCCTCGTCCTGGCGCAGCGGGTCGCAGGTCGGCTCCCCAGCGGGCACGCCGCACATGGTCCAGTCGTAGGATCCGGCCGTGGCCGCCAGGATGGACGCGAGCGTCTGGGGCCCGTCCACGCAGACGACGTGGTCGGCGACGCAGTCCTCGAGGACCTCGCAGTCCGCGAACAGCGGCGCGGGGAGCAGGTCCTGGACGAGATCGGCGTCACCCGTCATGGGCAGGCTGCCGCGGAGCACGAGCTGCACGTCCGACAGGTCCGCGTCGATGACCGCGCGGTGGAGGTCGCGGCCGCGCTTGGCGAACACCGACACGTCCGCGACGAAGCCGGGGCGCAGGCGGCCGAGCTGACCGTCCGCTCCCATCGCCTCGCCGGCGTTGCGGGTCACCATCAGCCACAGATCGCGGTCCGAGAAGTACCCGCCGTAGTGGTCGGCGTTGAGCGAGTCGGCGCACTTGAGCTCGCGCAGCAGCGTGCCCGAGCCCGACGGCGTCCAGTCCGTGCCCAGCGCGATCGGCACGCCCATGTTGGCGTAGAGCACGACCTGCGCGGTCTCCCCGTACAGCGAGATGTTGGACCGCGGGGACCACACGAGCTGGGCCTTGCTGTCCGCGACCTCGGCCACGTCGTTGGCGTCGAGCCCGATGCCGTGGACGATGGAGGTGTTGTCCTCGACGAGGTCCACCCCGGTCGGATCGAGGCCCGACAGGCAGCGGAACTCGTTCTCGGCCTCCTCGTCGATGCCCTCCGCGATGTGCGGGAGGTAGATCCGATCGTCGAGGACGAAGGTGCCGTCGGGGCGGTACGTCGAGCAGCCGCTGGTCGCCATCGTGCCGCTCGAGTCCCCGAGGGGGAAGGTCTCGTAGCCCACGTTCCAGGCGCCGAGGCCCTCGTTGTCCGCCGCGTCGTCGAGGTTGCGGAGGAGTCCGGGCGCGGTCGAGGAGCCGGCGATCGAGGTCGCGCCGCCGAGCAGCATCCGCAGCTCGCCGTAGAGCACGCCCTCGTCGGACCCGTCGGAGGAGTACGGGATGTCCGTGTGGCCGCGCAGGCCGAGCCGCCAGTCGTGGCGGTGGTCGAAGCGCTCCGTGCCCCAGTCACCCGGGTCGTCCACGTCGTAGCTCAGGTGGTCGTGCGAGTTGATCAGGCCGGGGCTGATCACCGCGTCGGGGCAGCTCACGACCAGCGTCTGCGCCGGCGCCTGGCTGTCGCAGCCGCAGCCGACGCAGGTGATGACGCCGTTGTCCTCGCGCGTCATCAGCAGGTCGCCCGTCCGCCAGGAGGTCAGGTCGCCCAGCACGTCGCCCTTGATCATCAGGTGCGTGGCCGTGTTCGGGTTGCCGCTCACGACCGTGCAGACCTCGCCCGCGGGCGGGGCCGGCAGCGAGGCACCGCAGTCCACGATCTGGCTGGGATCGGCGTCCGCGTCGGTGTCGCTGTCCGTGTCCGCGTCGGTGTCGCTGTCCGTGTCCGCGTCGGTGTCGCTGTCCGTGTCGGTGTCGCTGTCCGTGTCGGCGTCGGCATCCGCCGTGAGCGTGTCCGTGTCGGGCTTGCGCCCGCAGGCGACCGAGATGAGCAGCGAAGCGAGGAACACCTTCCGCATGAGACCTCCGGAGCCGCACCACATACCCCGACGGGAGCGCCGGGGTGTGACGATCCAGCGCCGATACCGCACGATGGCGTACCGAAAGGTCGTTCCACGGGATATCATCGAGGGACGCCGACCATGGACACGCCGTGAACCGCTCCTCTCGCCTGCTCTTCCTGCTGACCCCCTGGTGGGCCGTCTTCGGCTGCCCGGAGCCTCCGCTCGAGGGTTGCGGCGAGTTCGACCAGGTCTTCGCCTGGGAGGACGCGGACGGCGACGGCTTCGGCGCGCACGTCCCCATCGGCTGGCAGTGCGAGCTGCGGCAGGGGCAGTCCGCCAACGACGCCGACTGCGACGACACGCGGGACGACGTGTTCCCCAACGCCGAGGAGGGGTGCGACCTCGCGGACAACGACTGCGACGGCCTCATCGACGAGGAGACGCCGTACTCGCCCTGGTACCCGGACGAGGACGGTGACGGCTTCGGCGACGGGCTGGCGCTGTTGCTCTCCTGCCAGCAGCCGGGCCCGCAGTACACCCGCGTCGCCGGCGACTGCGACGACACCCGCCCCGACGTGAACCCCGAGGCGCCGGAGATCTGCAACGAGGGCGTGGACGACGACTGCGACGGGTTCGCGGACGACGCGGACGCCGGCGTGGACCCGGCGAGCCAGCCGCACTGGCACCGCGATCTCGACCGTGACGGGTATGGCGATCCCTACGCGTACCGGGCGGCCTGCGAGGGGCCACGGGGCTCGGTCCTCAACGACGCCGACTGTGACGACACGGATCCCGATCTGTCGCCCGACGGCAGCGAGGTGTGCGACCACATCGACAACGACTGCGACGGCCTCGTCGACGACGAGGATCCCGACGTGGACCCGGCGGGCTTCCAGCTCGTGATCGCGGACTACGACCACGACAAGTTCGGGAACCCCGACGAGATGACGATGGGTTGCTGGAACCCGCCGTTCAACAATCGCCTCGACTGCGACGACCACGATCCGCTCGCGACGATCGAGCAGGACTGGTACCGCGACGACGACGGTGACCTGTCGGGCGCCGGGCCGTCGCAGGTGCACCAGTGCCTCAACCCGGGCGGAGGCCTCGCACCCGGGCTCAACGGCGTGGACTGCGCACCCAGCAACCCCGCGATCTACCCGGGTCAGCGCGAGGACTGCTTCGACGGCGTCGATCAGGACTGCGACAACGAGGTGGACTGCGCCGACTCCGAGTGCATCGGGGTCCCCGGCTGCACCCCCGCCTGCGCGGATCAGGCGTGGGCGCCCGGAGGCCTGCCCGCCTCGCAGAACGGCACCACCATCGGTCAGGGCGACGACTTCATCTCGCCGTGCGGGTTCGCCAACGGCGCGCCGGACGTGTCCTTCTGGTTCACGCCGCCCCGCAGCGGCAACATGACCTTCGACACGCTCGGGTCGCCCTACGACACCGTGCTGTACGCGTACACCGACTGCGGCGGGCTGCTGCTCGGCTGCAACGACGACTTCGTGGGCCTGCAGTCCAGGATCTCGGTGAACGTGACCGCCGGCACGCCGATCCTCATCGTGGTCGACGGGTACAGCAGCAGCCAGGGCCCGTTCACGCTGAACGCCCAGTAGCTCAGAACGCTTCCCAGCCGACCGTGAGCGACGGATACGTCGCCGACAGGCCCTGCGCCGAGATCACGCGGATGTCCGCGCTCACCGACATGCCGCGGCGGAAGTCCTTGCCCGCCGGTCGCGTCATGATCGGGTATCCGCCGAAGCGCAGGTGGAAGCAGGGCCCCATCGGGTTGTTGAGCACGCCGAGCCCGCCGCCGCCGCCGACGAAGAAGCGGTCCATCAGCGTCGCGTCCACCACGACCGTCGCCGCGAAGGTCCCCGTCAGGCCCGCCGGGACGCCGCCGACGGTGCCGAGGCCCTGGAAGGAGCCGAACGCGAGGTGGAGTGGGGCGTAGATGCCCAGGACGTCACCGATCTGCGTGCCCAGCCGGACGTCGATGCCGCCCATCGGCGCGGACAGCGAGTTGCCGAAGTCGTCCGACACGTTCTCGATCCCGACCATCGCCGCGATCCCGCGCCGGCGATGCAGCTTCATCCCGCCCCCCGACGATCCGACCATCGGCTCGTTCGCGACGGGCGCGGCGGCAGGGGCCGCTTCGTCGGACGCCGGCGCGGGCTCGTCGGTCTCCACGCCCGCCTCGTCGGACGCCTCGGGCGCCGGGACGTCCTCGGCGGGTGGCGTGTCCTCGGCGAGGGCCAGCGACGGGATGCAGGACAGACCGAGGGCCAGGGACCCCCAACGAACGAAAGACATGATGTACCCCCGCACATGGCCTTCAGTGGCGCGAAGCGCGCCACCCGGCCGCAGCCCGACGGAGACGTTTCGTGACGAACGTTCCTTCAGCCGCCTCACCACTTCGTCGGCTTGGGGTTCCGCTCGTCGAAGTCCCGCTGGTGCCAGTACGGGTAGGTCGGCGTCCGGTGGCTGGCGGCGTCGAGGCGGGCGATCTGGTCGTCGTCGAGCACCAGCTCGGCTGCCGCCAGGTTCGCGCGGAGCTGGGTCTCGTCCCGGGCGCCCACGACCACGTTGGCGATCGTGGGGCGTCGCAACAACCACGCGAGCGCCACCTGGGGGATCGTCGCCCCGATCTCGCCGGCCACCGCCTCGAGCGCGTCGACGACGTCGAACAGCAGCTCGTCGTCCACCTCCGGCCCGCCGACGGCGCCGCCCTGCGCGATCCGCCCCTCGGTCGGGACCTGGCCACGCCGGATCTTCCCCGTGAGCCGGCCCCAGCCGAGCGGGCTCCAGACCATCGTACCGAGCCCCTGGTCGAGCGCGAGCGGCATCAGCTCCCACTCGTAGTCGCGGCCGACCAGCGAGTAGTAGCCCTGGTACGACACGTACCGACTCCACCCGTGCCGATCGCTGGCGGCCAGGCTCTTCATGACCTGCCAGCCCGAGAAGTTGGAGCAGCCGAGGTACCGGACCTTGCCCGACGTGACGAGGTCGTCGAGGGCGCGCAGCGTCTCCTCCACGGGCGAGAGCGCGTCGAACCCGTGCATGAAGTACACGTCGATGTGGTCGGTGCGCAGCCGGCGCAGGCTGTCCTCGCAGGCCCGCACGAGGTGGAAGCGGGACGAGCCCTTGTCGTTGGGCCCGGTCCCCATCGTGAACGTCGCCTTGGTCGCGATCAGCGCGTCGTTGCGCCGCCCCTCGAGCGCGGCCCCCAGGATCTCCTCGGACGCGCCGCGGGAGTAGATGTTCGCGGTGTCGAAGAAGCTCACCCCCGCGTCGAGGCAGACGTCCACGAGCCGCTTGGCGGCCTGTACGTCCGTCGTCCCCCAGCGCGCGAAGAAGTCGCCACGCCCGCCGAACGTTCCGGTCCCGAAGCTCAGCACGGGGACCTTGAGCCCGCTGTTCCCCAGTCGACGATGTTCCACCCTGACCTCCTGGCGGGAAGCTATCGACCCTGCTTTCTCGTAGGATGTGAAACACCTTCTCGTACGGGTGGAAGATGACGCTCGACGACGCGCGCCTGTTCGTGGCCATCGGGCGCGCGGACTCCCTGTCGTCTGCGGCGCGGGAGGTGGGCTGCTCGCCGGCCGCGGCCAGCGCCGGGCTCCAGCGGCTCGAGCGGACGACGCGGGTGCGCCTGGTCCGCCGCACCACCCGCACCATGGAGCTCACGGCGGAGGGCCGGCAGCTGCTCGAGACCTGCCAGACCCTGCTCCGGGTGTGGGCCGACGGGGAGCAGCGGCTGCACCAGGCGCAGCGCTCGCTCGCGGGCGAGATCCGGCTGGCGGCCCCCGTGGACCTCGCCCAGCAGCACGTCGGCGCCTGGGTCGCGTCGTTCGTGGAGCGGCACCCGACCGTGCGGGTGACGGTGCTGGTGGGGGACGCCACGCAGGCGCTCCCGGGCGACGACGTGGACGTGGCGCTGCGGTACGGGGTGCTCGAGGACTCCACGCTGGTGGCGACGCGCCTCTGCAACACGGACCGCACCGTCGTCGCCGCACCCGGCTACCTCCGGCGGCGAGGACACCCCACGCACCCGAGGGAGCTCGGCGACCACCGCGCCCTCGCCTGGCTCCGGCACGGACGACCGCACACGCGCTGGGTGCTGTCGCGGGGCGAGGAGGTGGGCGACGTCGACGTGGTCCCCGCGCTCTGCGGCGATGGCGCGCTGGTCCGGGGCTGGGCGGTCGCGGGCGAAGGGCTCGCCTGCAAGGGCAGGTTGGACGTGGTCGACGATCTCGTGGCGGGCCGGCTGGTCGAGGTGTTGCCCGACTGGGACGGCGAGGAGGTCCCGCTCATGGCGGTGCTCCCCGCGGGTCGCCTGCGCACGGCGCGCGTCGAGGCGCTGGTCGAACACCTCCGCGAGCAGGTCACCACGCTCGTGACCCGCTCCTCGGGTCAGGGACCGGTGTCGCCGGTGGGGTCGGCGTCCGCGTCCGTGTCCGCATCGGTGTCGGGGTCCGTGTTCCCCCTCCCGAGCTGTCGCGAACAGTAGCTCACCCGCTCCGGGCCAGCCGGAACCCGAGGTGGGCGTAGCGGAAGGTAGGGAGGTTGCCGGACCGGGCGGCACAGCGGGCGAAGGTCGAGGCGGCGAACCAGCCCCCGCCGCGGCGAGGATGGCGGACCGTCGGACCGTCGTCGGGGACGGGGAGCACGACCCGCCCCTCGGAGATCGTGGGGCCCGACGGATCGTAGGCGTCGAGGCACCAGTCCTCCATGTTGCCGGCGCACCCCCGCACCCCGTAGGCGCTCTCGTCGACTTGGAAGGCGTGGACGGCGCTCGGGAGCATCCGGCCCGCGTGGCTCTCCCGGACGCAGCACCAGCTCGGGTCCATGCGATCGCCCCAGGGGAACGGTCGCCCGTCCACGCCTCGGGCCGCCTTCTCCCACTCGAGCTCGGCGGGGAGCCGCCAGGGCTTTCCCGTGCGCTCGGCGAGCCACGCGGCGTACGCGCGCGCGCCCGCCCAGTCGACGTACATCACCGGCCAGTCCGGCGCCCACACGTCGCCCTCGGCGTCGGGCACGAGCTCGAAGCGCCCGTCCGACCGCCGGCCATACAGCGGGGAGCCCGCCGCGCTGGTCCCTCCGCGCTCCCGCGGGACGTGGCGGACCGCCGCCTCCTCGTCCCCGCGCGCCACGAGGTCGTCCAGGAACGCGAGGTACTCCTGGTTGGTGACGGGGAACCGGCGGATCACGAACGCGTCGCACCAGGGTCGCGCCTCCGGCGCAGGATCGCCGCCCGCGGCCGGGTCGCCGCCCGCCACGAACGGACCCGCGGGCACGAGGACGTCGTCGCTGCCGAGGTCGTCGGCCAGGGGCATCGGAACGTCCCCACCGTCCCAGTGGAACCCACGGGGGACGTGGACCGGGTACCGCACGGTCGCCCGACCCGGCGCACGCAGCACGCACAGCCAGGAACCCATCGCCAGCGGCACACGGACCACGGCGCCACCGAGGACCCGGTCCGGGACGGCGACCAGCCGGCGGTGGTGCACCTCGTAGCGGAGCAGCTCGATCGTCGCGTCCTCCGCGTCCACCCGCAGGGTCAGCGCACCGTCGCCTCGCACGTGGGCGGCGACCGTGGCCCGAAGCGGGTGACCCGAGGGCAGCGCAGCCGCGTGCTCGACCAGCAGCACCTCCTCGCGCCCTGCCCGATCGGCGTCACGCTCGCGCTCGGCGTGCGCGTGCGCGGCGAGGTGTCGCTCCACGAGGAGCGTGTGGGCCTCGGGCAGGCTCGGCGCGTGGGTCAGGGCCGCGTGCAGCAGGGCGTCGACGCGGGTGTCGAGCCGGTGCGCGTCGCGGAGCAGGGCGGCGGCGCGATCCTCGCACGCCCAGCCGGGCGCCTTGCGCTCCTCGGGCGCCCAGCCCTCGATGCCCGCGAGGAGCCCCGCCCCCGCGCGGCGTTGCTCCGCGGCCTCCCGACGCAGGCGCTCGGCGTCGCCGGCCAGCCCTCGCGCCTCGGCCACCACCTGGAGCGCCCGCTCCCGCTGCCGGGCCCCCTCCAGCCAGGCGCGTGCGAGGCGAGCGACCTCCGCGCCGTCCGCCGGCCGGTCCTCCGGGTCCCGCGCCATGCACCACCCGCACAGCTCGACGAGATCGGCGGGCAGATCGCGTCGCTCGGGCTCGGCGTCGTCCAACCCGAGCTCGAAGGTGGCGCCCACCTCGAGCCCCACGACATCGGGCGGATCGGGCGGGCCAGCGAGCACCTGACGCAGCACGGCGCGCGCGTCGCGCCCCTCGTAGGGCGGTCGGCCGGACAGCAGCTCGTACAGGATGGCCCCGAGCGCGTAGACGTCGGAGCGCGGACCCACGCGGTCGATCTGTCCCCGCGCCTGCTCGGGCGGCATGTAGGCCGCGGTGCCGGCGACCGTCCCCACGGCGGTCTCGCGAGGCCCGACGCTGCGCCGACCCACCTCGGGTTCGGCTCCCTGGTCGGCGACCGCGCGCTGGCGGGCGAGGCCCCAGTCGAGCACCAGCACCTCGCCGTGCTGGCCGATCATCACGTTGTCTGGCTTCAGGTCCCGGTGGACGACGCCCCGCTCGTGCGCGTAGCCCGCGACCTCGCACACCTGCACCCAGGTCTCGACGAGTCGATGCAGCGTCCACTCGCCGGCCTGGACCACGTCGGTGAGCGTGCGGCCGTTCACCTCGTCCATCGTGAAGTACGGCGTGCCGTCCGGCAGGTGGCCGAGCTCGTGCACCGAGAGCGCGCCCGGGTGTTGGAGCGAGGCGCCGACGCGGGCCTCCTCCTCGAACCGTCGGACCGCTCGTGGCACGCCGGCCAGCTCGGGGCGGAGCAGCTTCATGGCGACCACGCGATCGAGCTGACGGTCGAGCACCCGTCGCACCGTGCCCATGCCTCCGACCCCGATCAGGCCGAGGTCCTCGTAGCGCTCAGCGACGGGTGGAGCGGGATCCATCGCCGCGTAGTGTAGCTGCTGATCGCCGGTCGCCTGCAGCTGGAGGGTCGGCTCGGGTCCTACGGCTGCGTGGCCGCCGCCATCAGGAAGCCCCCGACGATCGCGGCCAGACCCGCGCCATAGAACAGGACCGTACCCAGGGCCGCCAGGCGCCAGAACCAGACCTCGGCGCTCGCAGCGCGCTCCACACCCGCCGCGTCGTCCTCGCCCGCCATCAGGCCGAGCACGCCGCCGACCACGGCGACGCCTCCGCAGCCCCCGAGGAGCACGTACTCGAGCAGCCGCAAGGCATAGCCCACGTTCCCTTCACCCTGCACGAGCTCGAAGAGCGTCGGCACGCCCTGGAGCAGCGACATCCCGACCGCGAACACGCCGAACACGATCTTCGGCGCGACGGTCGCGTGCGCGTGGTCCATCGCGGCGAGCTCGCCCTCGGTCAGGACCGCGGGCGCTGCGGCGGTGGTCCCGGGTGGCGCGAACGGGTCGTTCACGTGCCCCCCGACACGACGACGAACGCCAGCGTCGATCCGATGGCGTACGCGCTGCACGACAGCGCCATCAGCCACCACCCTCCTCGGAGCCAGCCGTCCCGGCCGCCGAGCGCCCGCCCCATCAACGCCACGCACGCCGCCATCCCGGCGAAGCCCGCGACGGTCGACGTCGTGGCGGCGAGCATCACGAGCGCGGGCTCCATCAGGTCTACGGGCCGGACCACGGCGAAGACCATCCCGATTAGGGACATGACGCCATGCAGGGGCAGCTGCAGGAGCCCGACGAGTCCCATCGCCAGCCTGGCTCGCTCCAAGCCCCCTCCGGATGCCGTGGTGTCATCTTAGGTCGACCGACGGATGGCGGCCATCAGGCGCCGGCGGGGGCCACCACGAAGGGATCGGATGCGATGGCCTTCAGCGGCATCCCTGCGAGGAACAGCTTCTTCTTCAGGAGGCGGACGAGCTCGGGGGCCCCGCACAACCAGGCACGGGCCGCCTTCAGGTCATGGCCACTCCCGAGCACGAGCGCGTCGAGCCCCTCCTGCACCACCCCGTCGGGTGTCGGCCCCTCGAGGACCGAGCGCACCACGCGGACGTTCGGGTGCGTCGCGAGCGTGTCGAGCTCGTCCGCCAGGTAGAGCCCCGAGGCGCGCACGCTGCCGTGGTAGAGCGCGATCGGTCCGCGGTGCCCGCGATCCAGCGCGTCGCGCACGATGCCGACCAGGGGCGCGAGCCCCGTCGAGGTCCCCGCGAGCACGAGCGGCTGCTCCTCACCCGCGAGGTAGAAGCACTCCCCCGCCGGGCCCCGGAGCTGCACGGGCTCCCCGATGGGGGCCTCGTCGCACAGCCAGGCGCTCATGCGGCCGCCGGGGACGCGGCGCACGTGCAGCTCGAGCTGCGGCTCGCTCGGCAGCGAGGCCAGCGAGTAGGGCCGGGTGAGCCGGTCCGAGGGGCGGATCACGCTCACGAACTGGCCCGCGCGGTACTCGAAGGGCGAACCGGTCGCGAGCCGGATCCGCACGACCTCGTCGGACAGCACCTCGCGGCCGGTGATCGTGGCGGCGACCTCGAGCGCGCCGCCGTCCGCGTCCGCGACCTCCAGATCCTCGGTGGGCCGGCACGCGCAGGCGAGGAACAACCCCTGCGCCCGCCAGGCGTCCTTGAGGCCCTGCTGGGCGGCGGGGGGAAGCGAGCCCGACGTGGCCTTCATCAGGCAGCTCTGGCACTGCCCGGACCGGCACGAGGACGGCGGCGCGCAGCCCGCGCGCTCGAGACACTCGAGGACGCTCTCGCCGTCCTCCGCCTCGAAGCTCCCGCCACGGTACGTGAGCCGCGCCAACGTCGCTCCTACCGGTCCAGCACGTCGTTGCGCAGGCCGCCGAGGCTCTCCGCGATGGTCCCGATGGTGGCCGCCGGCACCCCGAGCTCCTGGAGCGTCGCGCCGAGGTTCTCGACCACCGCGTCGAAGTGGCTGTCGCTCAGCCCGCGCTTCACGAGGTGCTTGTGGGCCGCCCGCATGTCCTTGCCGGTGTACTGGTTGGGGCCGCCGAGCGCCATCGTGATGAACGCCTTCTGCTTGGCCGCCTGGGCGTCCATGTCCGTGCCGTCGAAGAAGTCGCTGATGCGATCGTCGGCGAGGACCTTCCGGTAGAAGATGTCGACCGCCGCGTCGACCGCGGGCGCTCCGCCGATCTGCTCGTAGATACTGCTCATCTGGACTCTCCGTGGTGAAGGTGGCCCGGCACTATGGAATCACACCTACCACTATTCGGACCTCCGCGCCGCTCGTTGACACCGCGCGATCCGAATCACCAATCACGCCGTTACAACGTTGTTTTCCGGATGAAACCCACCCGAAGCGCCATCCACAGGGGTCAGGTGGTCAGCATTCGCATTCCGTGGTCCCGAAATGATCAATGATCACGTCCTGACACCTGGGTGGGGCGGCCTCCCGGGCGGGTACGCTGCGACCGTGGGACGGTTCCGCCTGGTGCTCGGCGTGCTGATCGTGCTCGTGCTGGGCGTGGTCGGGCTGTCGCTGGTCCCCTGGGCGACGGGGCCACGGCCCCAACCCGAACCCGAGGCGGCCCCCGCGCTCGACGTCGTGGACCGGTGGGACGAACGGGCGTTCCAGGGGCTCGTCGAGATGACGCTGACCAGCCGCAGCGGCGCTGTCCGGAACAAGCTCCTCTGGGTGAACGGGGTCGATGACGAGTGGCACGCCCTGGTGCTCGCGCCGCCCGCCGAAGCCGGCACCCAGATCGATGCCTACCGGGATCACGCCGACGTCTGGCTCCCGGTGTTCACGCGCGAGTCGCACGTGACGGGCCCCGGGCTGAAGAACACGGTCCTGGGCTCGGACCTCTGCTTCGAGGACCTGCTCGTCCTGGCGGACCCCATTCCTCCCGACCGGCTGCCCCGCGAGGACGGTGCGTACGACCTCGAGCTGCTCCGCGACGACGGCTCCACCCGGCGCGTGGAGGTCGGCGACCACCAGCTCACCGTGTGGAACCCCATCGGGACCTCCACCCGACTCGTCCTCCTCCCCGACCCCCTGGAGTAGGCTGGGCCGATGGTCGCTCGCCGCGCCGGTCTGCTGCTCGAGCTCGCCCTCGCCTGGTGCGTCGGGTACCTCGCGGTCCGCCAGCTCGGCTCCTGGGCCATGGACTGCCGGGACACCACCTGGTCCTCCTTCCAGGTCCGGCTGCTCTCGGTCAGCCCACCGGACGCCGCCATCGACGGCACGCGGCTCGACGAGCTGCTGCCCATCGACGTGGAAGCCGCCGTACCGCCCGCCTACCGGGAGCCGTACCCGCCGTACACCGTGTGGATCACCCTGGACGAGGTGCCCTTCTTCACCGTGGGGCCCGACTACGTTGTCCCCTGACCGCCGACGCTGGGTGGTCCGCGGCGTGGTCGCCGTGCTCGGGCTCGCGCTGGGTGGCGCCACGGCGATGCTCGGGGCCTGCGACCTGAACTGCCCCGTCCCGCCCGACGGCTGGGACCCGTTCGACGGCGTGATGTTCGACGCTGCCATCCCGGAGATGGACGGCGGCACCGCCGAGCTGACCGAGGACCAGCGCATGATCCTGCGCTTCCAGGTGGACCGCGCGCCCGTCGAGGTCGTCTACGTCCAGCCCTGACGTCAGCTTCGGCGGGGCTGCACGGGGCGGAAGGGGTGGAGGAAGGACGCGAGGTTCGGGGCGCTGCGCGTCTGGAACCACACGCGCCCGCGGCCGCCGAAGCGCACCACCAGCCCCTCCTGCGACAGGAGCGTGGACTTGAGCCCGCCCACGCGCACGACGTCCCAGGTCAGCCCCTCGTCGAAGGCCACCACATGCGTCGTGTCCACCTCGTAGGAGCCGTCCACGTCCACCTGCTCGATCGCGCCGTAGCTGGAGGCGAACAGCTGGCCCACGCCCGTCGCACGGATCATGAGCAGGCTCTCGCCCGACAGGAAGCCCTTGGCCCCCGCCCACTTCACGTCCAGCGAGATGCCCGTCGTCGCCGCGAGGAACGCACCCTTCTGGAGCACGATGGAGCCGCCGTCCAGCTTGATCCCCACGACGTCGCCGGGCGGTCCGGGCGCGAGGTCCAGCCGCTGGCCGTCGCCCGTGGCGGTCCACGTCGTGAGGACCAGGCTCTCCCCCACCAGCGCGCGCTTGGCCGCCGCCATCAGCCCGCCCTTCAGGCTGCTCTCGAGCTTCAGCGACGGGTCCATGCCCATCATCACGCCCGGCTCGGTCACCACCTGCTCGCCCGTGTCCAGCACGAGGTGCACCGTGGCGTAGTCCGGGCGGTTGCGGATCGCGACCTCCATCAGCCCTCCCGCTTCGGCAGCAGCGGGCCCAGCGCCTCGCCGAAGGTCACGGGGTTCCGCGTCTGGATCCACACCCTGCCCTTCCCGGAGAAGCGGCACACCAGCCCCTCGCCGCCGAACAGGAAGGACATCCAGCCGCCGCCGAAGCGGGCGACCGCGAAGGTCAGCGTCCCCTCGAAGGCCACGACGTGGCCCGTGTCCACGACCAGCTCCCCGTCGACGTCGATCGCGCGAACCGCGCCGAAGGCGTTGAAGGCGACGGGCCCGGTCCCCTTCGCCGCCACCAGGAACAGGCTGCCCGACCCGAAGAAGCCGGACGAACCGCCGAAGGAGGTGTCCAGCGTCACGCTCGGGGGCGCGCACAGGAAGGCCTTGGACTGCAGGTAGATCGTCTCGCCCGACAGCTCGTGGACCTCGATGTCACCGACCAGCGCCGGCGCGAGCGTCACCTCGCCCCCGCCGCCCTGCGCGGTGTACCGGTTCTGGAAGAAGCTCTCGCCCGCGACCATCCGCTTGAGCCCGGTGAACAGCCCCGCAACGAGCCCCTGGTCCTTGCTCCCGGCGCTCGTCTCCATCACGACGTTCGTGTCCCGGCTCACGAGCGCGCCGGCCTCGCCCACCACCGTCTCGCCGTCGTCGAGGTGGACCACGGCGAGCGCGTAGGCCGGGCGGTGGCGGACCTCGACCCGCATCAGTGGAGCCACGGGGAGACGAAGGACACGAGCGAGCCCACGCTCCGGGTCTGCATCCAGACCTTCCCCTGCCCCTTCAGCTCGATCACGAGCCCCTCGCCGGACAGGAACGCCGTCCCGAGGCTGCCCGCCTTCCGCAGGGTGTGCGTGAGCTTGCCCTCCCAGGCCGCGACGTGCCCGCTGTCCACGACGTAGCGGCCGTCGATCGCCACCTCCTCGAGCCCGCCGTAGGCGTTGAAGAGCAGCTCGCCCTTCCCGCTGCACTCGAGGAAGAAGGCGCCCTCCCCGGACAGCAGCATCGTGAGCCCGCCCCACACCAGCTTCTGGCGGACGCCCGGGGTGCTCGCGAGGAACGCGCCGGCCTGGACCGTCACCGTCCGCGTCCCGTCCATCGTCACCCGGACCACGTCCCCCACCATCGCGGGGGCGAGCATCAGCTGCTGCCCCGGCTTCGTCGCGCGGTACACGTTGACGACCATCGACTCCTTCGCCAGCCACCGCCGCACCAGCGCCACGAAGAAGGCCACGACCTTCTCGCCGAGCCCGGCGCCGTGTGCGCCCTGGATCGTGCTCTCCACCGCGAGCCCGGGCGTCATCGCCACCATCGAGCTGGCCTCGGCGATCACGGACTCCCCGGGTTCGAGCCCGATCACGGCCATCGCGTACGACGGGCCGGATTCGACGTCGAGCTCCATGGTCCTCCCGGCGGGAGTGTACACGCGGCCGGCGCAGGCATAGGAGACGCCGTCGTCACCGGGGTGCACCGTGGATCTTCCGAAGCCGAGCGCCGTCACCGATCTGCAGGGGCTGGCCGACGCCCTCGACGCCGCCACCCACGAGGTCCGGGTCGGCTGGATCCGCAGCCTCGGCCGCTCCGAGCAGTACAAGCTGTTCGAGCTGGCGAAGGGCCGCCCGGTGAAGGTCGACGAGCTGGTGGGGGAGCCCGGCCAGGTGGTCCGCCACCTCGGGAAGAACGGCCTGCCGCTGTTCTCGTGGTTCGAGAAGCGCTTCGTGCGCCTGTCGGACGGCACGATCGGGGGGTACAACCACAACGAGTTCGGCCTGATCGCGCCGATCGCGGCGGTCGTCACCGGGCCCGGGCACTTCGTGGCGGTCGACGCACCGGACGGCGCGCCGGAGGTGTGGATCGACTACCGCCGGATCCCGGCCATCCAGCACCCGGACTTCCCACCGCTGCGCAGCAACGAGTCGGGCCTGCCCGCGCTGGTCTTCGGGGACATGGTCGACGTGCTGCGCCGGGTCAGCCGCCACGTCACCATCGGCGACAGCTTCAAGGGGAAGTATCCTCGGGACGACCAGCCCCCCTTCCTCGCGCGGATGGGGGCGACGCTGTTCCCGACCGCACCCTTCGTCCTGTGCCAGGAGCCATGACCCTCCCGCTGACCTCCGTGGTGGTCCATCCCGACGGCGCCCTCGTCCACCGACGCGGCGCGCTGCGCCCCGAGGGCGGGCGGCTCGTCGTCCGCCAGCTCCCCCTGCTGCTCGATCCGTCCTCGGTCCGCGTGGCCGCCACCGGCGCCGTGGTGGGTGCCGTCGAGGTGGGGCTCGACGTGCTCGGCGAGGATCGCGGGGACGAGCCCGCGCTCGCGGCGGAGCTGCGCCAGGCGGCCCAGGCGCTCGACCGCGCGCGCGGCTCGCTCGAGGGACTGCGCTCCGAGCGGTCCACGCTGGCGCGCGTCGTCCCTTCGTTCGAGGACGACCCCGACCGACGCCTCCCCGACCCCGCCCGGCTCGCGCGCTGGGCCGCGCTCGACGACCTGCTGGAGCAGTCCCTGCGGGATCTGGACCGGCGGATCCGCGAGCTCGCGCGCTCGGTGAAGGAGGACGAGGAGCGCCTCGAGCTGCTGCGCTTCCGGGTGGCGGGCGCCTCGAGCGAGGCCTGGTGGCAGCGGTGGATCCCCACCCGCGTCGTGCGGGCGGCGGTCCACGACCCCGGCGAGCAGGTCGAGGTCGAGCTCTCGTACCGGATCGCGGGCGCGACCTGGGCCCCCTCCTACGTCCTGGACGCCGACGCCGGCCTCGAGCGCGGGCGCTTCTCGCTGCGCGCCCAGGTGACGCAGGCCACGGGCGAGGACTGGAGCGGGGTCCGGCTGTCGCTCACCAGCGCCTCGTCCGAGCGGCGGGTGGACGTGCCCGAGCTCGCGGCGCTCCGCCTGGGGACCCGCCAGCCGCCCGCGCCCGCCGGCTTCCGCGACCTGCCGCCAGGGCTCGACGCGTTGTTCCCGGCCGACCTCGACCGACTCGACGGGGTGCGTCAGGAGGTGGAGCCCGAGCCTCCCGAGGAACCACGGGAGCAGGAGGAGGCGTTCGGTATCGACGATCTGGACCTGCAGGGCGACGAGCCCGTCCCGGCGCCCGAGCCCGAGATGATGCGCGGCCTGCCGCCGATGCAGGCGCCGCAGTCGATGCCGATGCCGATGCCTGCCCGCAGCATGAAGAAGAGCTCGGGGCTGGCCAACGCCGTGGAGGGCGTGGCGGACTGGATCTCGGGTGGGTTCGGCGGGAGCGCGCCGACCGCCTCCGCTGCGCCGAGCGCACCGCCCGCGGGCGTCCCGATGCCTGCCGCCCACGCCGCGATGCGCAAGCGGGCCGGACCCGCGATGGATCGGTCCGAGCCGATGGAGGAGGACGTCGAGGTGGGCGGCGACCTGCTCGACTACGGCCGCATGCGGCTGCGCTCCTTCGACGCGCCCCAGGGCAAGCGCGGCCGCCTGCATCCCGCCCGCGAGGAGGAGCTCCTGGCCGAGGCCGGCGTCCCTCGCTCCGCGCGCGACCGGTTCCGCGAGCAGCTGGATCGCTGTGGACGACGCGCATCCGACGCCGCCGCGCAGCCGCTCCCCCCGCAGCACAGCCGCCCCGCCCCGCTCCAGGGCTCGGAGGTCCGCTTCGACGCCGACGGCAGCGTCGACCTGCCGTCCGACGGGCGCTTCCACAGCGTGGCCGTCCGCACCTGGACCGCCTCGCTGTCCGTGGGGTACCGCGCGGTGCCGCGCTCCGATCCGCGGGCCTTCCGCCGGGTCGAGGCGAGCATCGAGCACGCGGGCGCCCTCCTCCCCGGCCCGGTCGACGTCTACGTGGACGGGCGCCTCGAGCTGGTCGCGCCCTGGTCCGGGACGCCGGGACGCGGCAAGCTCCTGCTGGGCCTCGGCCCCGAGGACCGGATCCGGCTGGTGCGCAACGTGCGGTACCGCGAGGAGTCGGCCGGGGTCTTCGGCGGCTCGCGGCGGCTCCACACCTCGATCGAGGTGCAGCTGGCGAGCTCGCTGCAGCGTCCGGTGAAGGTGGAGCTGCTCGAGCGGCTGCCCGTGCCGGCGGACGGCAAGGACCCGGCGGTGGAGCAGACCGAGGCGAGCCCCGTGGCGCGGGCCTACGAAGGCGAACCGGGGGAGGCCCTCCTCAAGGGTGGGCGGGTCCAGGTCGTGGAGCTCTCGCCGGGGGGCGAGGGCCGGGCGGTCCTGTCGTACGCGGTGACCCTCGGGAGCAAGGACGAGCTGGTCGGGGGAGATCGCCGTGGCTGACGCGGGGCGCGTGGTGCGGGTCGAGCTGTTCGAGGACCGCGCGGCGGTGACCCGCGAGGTGGCCGTCGCCGAGGGGCGCCAGCAGCTGCGCATCGGGCCGCTGACGCCGCTCGTGAGCGAGCGGGCGCTCTCCTTCCCCGGCGGCGCGGACGTGGTGGTCGAGGAGGCGCGCGTCGAGCGCATCGGGTCCACCCGGACCGAGGCCGACCCGGCGACGCTGCGGGACCTCGAGCGACGGGTCCGCGAGGCCGAGGAGGCCGTGGGTGAGGCGCGCGACGCGCAGAAGCGGGCCGCGGGGCGCCTCGAGCGTGCGCAGGCGCTGGTCGAGACGGCGCTGGTCGCGACCCCGCGCGCGCTCGTCGAGCTCGAGCCGCCGGAGGCCTGGGTCGAGCAGGTGCGTGAGCTGATCGCACGGACGACGACGGCGCGCGAGGAGGACGTCGCGGCGCGACAGGCGGTCCAGGAGCGGGCCGCCGAGCGCGACAAGCTCCGCGCCGACCTCGAGGCGGGCCGCGCGGGCAAGCCAACGGTCCAGGGCTTCCTGGTGGTCTCGGTCGTGGCGGCGCGCGCGGGCAGCTTCTCCGTGCGGTACACCGTCCCCTGCGCCGTGTGGCGCCCCGCGCACCGCGCCGTGCTCGATGGCGACCAGGTCCGCTGGGAGGTCCGCGGGATCTGCTGGAACGCGACGGGCGAGGACTGGTCCGGCGTGCAGCTGTCCTGCTCGACCGCGCGCCCCGGCGATCGCGCCGAGGCGCCCACGCTGACCGACGACGTCCTGCGCACCCGGCGTCGCCCCACCGAGGTCGTGGTCGAGGCGCGCGAGGAGACGGTGCAGGTCGCCCGCGAGCGGGGGACGCGGGCCGCGCGGGAGGTGCCCGGCGTGGACGACGGCGGCGAGCCGCGCACCTGGCTCGCGCCCCAGCCGGTGGACCTCGCGTCCGACGGCTGCCCCGTGGTCGTCACCCTCGAGGCGTGGAGCACGGAGGCCCGCTCGCGTTGGGTCGCGATGCCCGAGCGCGCCGCGGTCGCCGTCCGTCGCACGCTGCAGCGCAACACCGGCACCCGGCCGCTGCTCGCGGGTCCCGTCGAGCTCGTGGCCGAGGCCGCCGGGGCCACGGTCGCGATCGGCCGAGGGCGCATCGATCTCGTGCCGCCCGGGGAGCCCTTCCCGCTCGGCTGGGGCTCGCACGACGGCCTGCGGCTCTCGCGCCGCGTCGAGCACGAGTCCTCGACCGCGATGATCACCGGCCGCCAGCGCCGCGAGACCACGGTCACGGTGCGGGTCGCGCACCTCGGCGACGAGCCGTGCCGCCTCGAGATCCGCGAGCGGATCCCCACGTCGGAGCTCAAGGAGGTCACGGTGGGGTCGGTGCGCGCCGAACCCGCGCTGGACGCGCCCATGGACGGCGACGGCTTCTGCCGCTGGTCGCTCGAGCTGGCGCCGGGCGACATCCGCAAGCTCGAGCTGCGCTACGCCATCGACGCGGCGTCCAACGTACGCTTGCCCACGTAGGCGTTGGAGGGCGGATGGTGTGGTGGCTGGTCGCGGCGCATGCCGTGGAGATCGGGGATCGCGAGGACGCGCTCTACCTCGAGCGGACGGGCCGCGGCGAGGAGGCCGCCGGCTGGCTGCTGGAGCACCGCGACGACGACCCGACCAGCGTGGGCACGCTCTACGACTGGCTCCGCATCGCTGGGTGGGAGCGTGACCTGCGCAACCCCGCCCTGCTCACCCAGGTCCGCCGCTGGAGCGACGCGCACCCGAAGGCCGAGGACGCACCCATCGCGATCGCAGCGGCCACCGCCTGGCGCTCGCTCGACCCACGCAGCGGGTCGGCGCTGTACCCCGAGCCCGGCCCCTGGTGCGACGACGTGCGCGCCGTCCTGGACGTGGCTCCACAGAGCGGCTCCGCGCGGTACCGCATCCTGTGGGAGCAGACCCTCGTGGAGCGGCGGTGCGGCGCCCCCGTGGAGCCCATCGAGGCCGCGATGCGGGAGCTCGCGCTCACGGGCGACGCCGGCATCGGACCGCTCGCGTGGTGGAGCGTGGACGACGGCGTGGACGAGGCGGACGTCGAGCTCGTCCGCCGCGCGCTGGACGACGATCCGACGCGGCTCGACGACTACCGCAAGCTCGCGAAGCCCGTGGAGGACGACGAAGAGCCAGGCCCCGGGCGGGACGCCGTGCGCGAGCTGCTGATCGAGCGTGCGCGCGCCCTGGTCTCGGACCCGCGACCGTCCCGGGTGGCGGCCGCGATCGCCGTGTTGTCCGCCGCCGGGCTGACCGAGGAGACCCGGGCCGCTCGGGTCAGGCTGGGCGAGCTCGACCCGGAGAACCGGAGCAACCAGTGGTCGCTCGAACACCCGCCCGATGCGGACGGCTCGGACGACGAGGAGGAGAAGGAGCCGGAGGTCGACGCGGACACCGTGCTCGAGCCCGCCGCACGCCTCGCCGCGCTCCAGGCGCAGGATCCGCCGAAGGGGAGCTGGGAGGGGCGGGTCTACTGGCAGGCTCGGGCGGACGCCGCCGCCTCGCTCGGGGATCTGGAGGAAGAGTACGCCGCGCTGAAGCGGCTCGACCAGACCGACACCCGGCTCGTCCGCGTGGCGTTGCTCAGCGGCCGGGCGAAGGAGGCGAACAAGCTAGCGGATCGCATCGTCGATCGCATGGACGCGCCGCGGTACCGCCTGAGCGCCGACGGTCGGACCGACGACCGGTGGATCACCGACCGCGCCGAGGCGCTGGACGTGCGCGCCGCCGTACTCGCGACGCGGGGGAAGCCGGAGCTCGCGGCCGACGATCTCGAGGAAGCGATGCTGCTGGTGCCCGCGACTCCCGATCAGCTGCTGCGCCTCGGCCTCCTCTACGCCGAGCTCGACCGCGACCGCGACGCCGCCCCGCTGATCGGCGCGGGCCTGGTGGGGCTCCCCGCCGACGATCCGCGCCACGACCGGGCCGTGGCCGCGCTGGGGGAGTGCCTGGGATCCCTCGAGGGCTGGGTCCCGACGACCGACGACTGGCTGGACGCGATGCGCGAGCGACAGGAGCGCCTGGCGGCCGAACCCGCCACCGACGAGGATCTCCCCTGGGACGACGGCCGCTTCACCGACCTGGTGATGGCGATCGACGGTCAGGAGCAGCGGCTGTTCGACGTGCAGGGCCCGATCGTGCTCGACGTGTGGGCGACCTGGTGCGGACCGTGCATGAAGTCGCTGCCCCACCTCGATCAGCTCGCGCGGACCTACGAGGGCCGGGTCACCTTCGTCGCCGTCTCGGTCGACGAACAGCAGGACGTCGCCGACCGGTACCTGGACCGCCGCGGCGGCACGAGCTTCCGACGCGCGTGGATCGGCGGCGACGGGATGCAGAAGCTGGGAGTGGACGGAATCCCCGCGATGTTCGTGTTCGATGCCGAGCATCGGCTGGTGGAGCGCTTGCTCGGTTGGGGGCCCGGGAGCACCTCGCTCGACGACGCGATCGAGGAGGCGCTGACACGGTGAGTCCATCCAGCGCGGTCATCCCGGACCTGGCGGACTACATTGTGGGTCTGCTGCCGGGAGTGAGATGGTCGGGATCGGTGCCTGGGTCTGGTTGTCAGCTTGTGGTGGCGACGAAGTGGGGACCGATCGGACGGGCCACGAAACGGGTACGACCGACAACACGGGTGTGACGCCGACAGAGCCAACCGGACTCGTCGAGGACTGCCACCCGGAGCTGACGATCACACCGACCCCGGGACCGACGGGCACGCTCCTCCGGCTGGACGTGACCTCCATCCCAGCGGCCCCCGTCGCCGCCCGGTGCGTCGCGGCCGAGAGCGCCGACGAGGTCCTTCTCGTGGAGGACCCGACCGTCGCCGAGACGCACGAGCTCCACGTCATCGGTCTCCTCGCGGACCGTGACTACACCTGCCGCGCGGTCGCGGTCTGCTCGCCCGGTGCCGCGTCCCCGTCGGTGGTCCACCACACGCCGCCCCCACCATCGACGTTCTCCCGGTTCGACATCGAACGGGTGCCGGGGCTCACCGAGACCGGCGCGTACACGCTGACCCAGTGGCGACGCCAACAGCAGGACACGGCCCCCTGGATGATCGTCTGGGACCGCGAGGGTCGCCCGCGGTGGTGGATGGAGATGAGCACCACGATGAACGTGGCGTTCGAGGCGTTGTGGGATCCCGCCACCCAGACCATCCTGTACGGGGGAGGCCGCAGTGACCTTGGAACCCCGACGACCGTGGACCTCTGGCAAGGCATCGTCGAGCCGGCGCCGCTGCCGCTGTGGGGTGCCAACGACTTCCACCACGACGCCAAGCGCCTCGAGGACGGTCGGATGCTCTCCCTCCAGGCCGTCCCGAACAGCCTGGGCCCGCTCTCCTGGGAAGGCTTCGGCATCCGTCTCTGGAACCCCGTCGAGAGCCGCGTGGACTACGAGTTGGACAGCCAGACGCTCGTGGACGCGGGCAAGCTCCCACCCGGTCTCGCGGGTCTGGACGCCTACCACGCGAACTGGGTCGACCTGAAGGAGACGCCGGACGGCGCGGTGCTCTACGTCTCGCTGTACACCCTCAAGTGGCTGCTCGCGATCGACGTCGAGACCAGCGAGGTGCTCTGGACGCTCGGCTCGGGTCTCGGCTGGAACGTCGTGGACGCCGACGGCACGCCGCTCACCGACGACGACCTGCCCCAGGCCCTCCACGGAGCCGAGGTTCGCGGGGACGAGTTCCTGGTGTACGACAACGGCGTCCAGCGACTGGAGTCCCGGGCCGAGCGGTGGCGGATCGACCCGACCACGCGCACGGCGACACGGCTCTGGTGGTGGACCGAGCCCGACTGGTTCGAGCCGGTGGTCGGAGACATCGACGACCTCGGCAACAGCCGGGTCCTGATCACCCAGGCCGTCACCGGATACACGAGACACCACCTCCGCATCGTCGAGGTGGACACGGCCACGAAGCAGGTCGTGAACCGCATGGTCGCCACCTCGAACAACATCGGCGGGTACCGCGCGGAGCGCTACGGCGGCTGCGACTTGTTCTGCCACGCCCGCGAGTGTCCCGAGCTCGCTGCGCGGGACGCCGAGCTCGAGCACCTCTTCGCGCTCCCATGACCTTCAGCGGGAGACCAGCGCCGCCCACCGGTCCTTGATCGCGGCCGCCCCCGTGGACACACGCTCCACGAAGCCCGGCGCCCAGGGTCGCAGCGCCAGATCGGACAGCGGAGGCGCACCGTCGGGTGGCGGGACGTCGGGCAGCGCCGCGTACATGTCCCCCTCCACGACGACGGCCTGTCCCTCCTCGGACATCAACAGGTCCACCACCGCCCGCGCACCCGCAGGGTTGGGGCAGCCCGCGGTGATCGCGACCGGACCGGGGATCACGACCGCGCCGTCGGTGGGGAAGATCGGCACCGCGGAGGTGTGCGGCGCTGCGAGCAGGTTCTCCAGCAGGATCGCGCCCACGGGACGCTCGCCCGAGTCCAGCCGCTGGAGCACCGCCGATCCGCCGCCCGCCGCCACCAGCCCGTTGGCCTGCAGCGCGTCGACCCAGTCCCAGCCAGGCTGCTCGGCCCAGAACGACAGCAGCGTGAAGTTCGTGCCGGACGCGAGCGGGTCGCCCATCGTGAACCGGTCGCGGAACGCGGAGCCGGTCAGATCCGCGAAGGCGGTCGGCCGCTCGGACTCGGGGACCCGATCGCCGTTGGCCGCGAGCACCATCAGCGACAACCGGGCAGCGAGCCAGGCGCCGTCGGGGTCGACGAGCGATCGGTCGATGCGCAGGGCGGTGGGCGGGAGGTAGGGCTGCAGCCGCCCCTCGGCGTCGAGCTTCGCGTACCAGAACGGGTCCGAGGTCAGCAGCACGCACGCCGGGGAGGAACCCGCCGCCCACTCGGCCTCGACGCGCTGGGCGACCTTCTCCGAGCCGGCCTGGAAGAACGAGGGCTCGAGCTTCGGGTAGCGCTGGCGGACCAGGGCCTCGAAGCGCTCGACCACGTGCGGGTACATCGAGGTGTAGACCCAGACCTCGCCCTCGGGCTCGCTGCCCGGGCAGTCCGCGGCGACGGGGCCCGACGGGGCACCGACCTCGACGCGGCAGGCGACGGCCGCGAGCACCAGCAGGGACGACAGGGAACGCACGCGCGCACCGTACACCGGTTCAGCCGGTGGTGGGCACCACCGCGAGCACGCCCCAGGCGAGCATCGCGACCGAGAACGCGACGACGAGACCGAGCTCCACGGGGTTCACGCGGCGCTCGGTCCCCTCCAGGCGGCGGTGGGCGCGGCGACGGACCCGCTCGAGGCGCTCCGGATCCGGGGGGAGCTGCACCAGGTGTGGATCCCAGGGGTTCACGGCTCACCTCCCACGGCGTCGGACAGGATGCGGCGGGCGCGCGCCAGGCGCTGGCGGACCGCCTCGGGGCTCAGCGACAGCACCGTCGCCGCCTCGCTCGGCTCCAGGTGCTCGATCAGGACCAGCAACGCGACCTCCCTGAGCTTGTCGGGCATTTCGGCGAGCGCCTGCTCCACGCGGCGCGCGGTGTCGGTGGCCGCCGCGAGCTCGAGCGGGGTGGGCGTCGAGCCCCGGACCGCCTGGGCGGCGAGCTCGGCCAGGCGCACACCGTCGAGCCAGGCCCATCGTCGGTGGCTGCGCCACAGGTTGCGCGCGACCGTGAACAGCCAGGCCCGCAGGTTCGTGTCCGGACGTAGCCGGCGAGCGTGCGAGGCGAGGCGCAGGAACGTCTCCTGGAGCAGCTCGTCCGCCACCTCGGTGCGCCCCGAGAGGCGCAACAGGAAGCGCCACACCGGCTCGCGGAACGCGGCGAAGGCCTCGTCGAAGGCGCGCGGGTCGCCGCGGAGCAGGGGGTGGTCGGCGTGCAGGAGGGGGTCCACGCCCGGAGCAACGCACGAGCGGGGCGGGCGTGACAACCGTCTCGCGCGAACGTCCCGCCCGATGACCGCGATCCCGCCTGTGGGGCGGATCCGTGTAGGACCGGCGCAGGGTGTGGGCGGCGGAGAGCGGACCTACGTTCGGGACACACCCAAGGAGGTCCCCGATGTTCGTCCTTCTCGCCCTCGCTCCCGACGCCCTGGCCGCCGACGTCTGCCATGCCAACGGCAACGGCAACGTGCAGCTCGTCACCAACGCCGGTCCGGGGCACGCCGGCCACAGCAACGACTTCCCGTGGTCGGTGGCCTACGACGCGGACTGCCAGCCCATCGACATCTGGTCGAGCTGCGTCGACACCTCCCCCCTCACCGGTGTGGAGCCGATCTTCGGCGGCAGCACGTCCACCGATCACACCTGCCTGGCGCCGCACAGCGACGAGCTGCTCCTCGATCCGGGCGAATCCCGCATCGTCTGCCAGCAGGGATCGGCGACCAACCCCTACTACCACGTCTACCACCGCTACTCGACGAGCGAGCCCTACGGCACCTGGTGCGTGGCGGGCCAGGAGCGCGAGGTGGGTCCGTGGGGCGGGGAGCTGGAGGTGGACTGCGGGACTGGCGCCACCGTGCAGTTCGCGCGGCTCAACCTCCTGGGCCAGATCACCCTCAGCCCAGCCGTGTCGTGCTCGGGGCTCGTGCCGCTCGACTTCACGTACCCTCGCCTGCCGGGTCTGCTGTACACCGCCAACAGCGTCACGGTGGTAGCGACGGACAACGGCTACGCCGCCCCCGTCTCCGGACCGATCGCGAACTTCGGTACCTACACGCTGAACGGCAACACCTTCTACGACCTGACGCAGCCCCCGCAGTAGCCACCGGCCCGCGCGCAACGATAGTCCGCCCGTCGGAGGTTCGATGCGCGCGTGGTCGTGGGCGGTGGTGCTGGTCGGGTGCGGTGGACAGACGGGCTACTGCATCGGCGAGGTCTCGGCCGACGACCAGGACGAGGGCGTCACCGACTCCGTCTGGTACAACCCGAACGCCGTGGGCACGACCATCTGCGGAGGCATGGAGGTCTCCAAGGGCTTCTGCAACCAGCACGGGGGCACGTTCGGCAACGTCGACGACTACGAGAACGGGGCCGCGCCCTTCTGCGAGGAGAACGGCTTCACGGTGGACTGCTCGCCCGACGCGGGCAGCACCGGCAACGTCGACATCGTCACGCTGTGGGTGGAGCCGGGCACGACCTGCCCCGCGGACCCCTTCACCTCGACCTCGGACAGCTCGCTCTGAGCGGGCTCGATCCCACGCTGCAGCTCGCGGTGGTCGCCGCGGCCGTCGCCGCCGGTGCGTGTTGGGCCGCCAGCGTCCTGACCCGCGAGTACTCGTGGACGGACCGCGTGTGGTCGGTGATGCCGCCGATCTACGGCTGGATCTTCGCGGCAGGGACGGGGTTCGCGCCGCGCCCGGTGCTCGTGGCGGCGCTGATCACCGCCTGGGGTGCGCGGTTGACGTTCAACTTCTGGCGCAAGGGCGGCTACGCGCCCGGCGGCGAGGACTACCGCTGGGCCGTGCTGAAGGACCTGTTGCCGGGCTGGGCCTGGCCGCTCTTCAACGTCGCCTTCATCGCCGGCTACCAGCACGCGCTGATCCTGGGGTTCACGCTGCCTGCGTGGCGGCTGCGGGAGAGTACGGCTCCGCTGGGTCCGCTCGACGCGCTCTTCGCGCTGCTGTTCCTGCTCTTCCTGGCGGGGGAGACCCTCGCCGACCAGCAGCAGTGGGTGTTCCACCAGCACAAGCGCGCCGCGCAGGCGGAGGGCCGTCCGACCGAGCCCTTCCTCACCACCGGTTTCTTCCGCTGGTCACGCCACCCGAACTTCCTGTGCGAGCAGGCGCAGTGGTGGGTGCTCACGCTCTTCCCGCTCGCGGCCGGGCTCCCCTGGGCGCATTGGACGGTGGGCGGAGCCGTGCTGCTGACGCTGCTCTTCGACGGCTCCACCCGGTTCACCGAGTGGATCACGCGCTCGAAGTACCCGACCTACGCGACCTACCAGCAGACGACCTCGCGCTGGATCCCCTGGCCGCCGAGAGCACCCGTCACTGGATGACGGAGTTCGTGACCACGATCGGCGTGTCGACGTGGGCCGAGATCTGCGGCCACACCGGGTACCACGAGCCGCCGACGTTGTTCGTGATCACGGACCGGTCGATCACCACGTCGCCCGTGTGGTCGTTGCTGACGAAGAAGATGGCGCTGCCGTAGGCGTTGACCTCGTTGTCCTCGATACGCGTGCCGCACAGGGACAGGGTCATCGTGTTGCCGTCGTTGTAGATGGCGCCCCCGCTGCCGCCGCCGGGCGTCCCCTGCGCGGGTGGGTTGCCGCCGTTGCCGACCGCCTGGTTGTCCGTGAACAGGCTGTTCACGATGGTCCAGGACACCCCGATGCTGCTCACGCCGCCGCCGTTCGAGCACACGCCCGCGTCGGCCGGTGAGCCGCCGAACGTGCTGTTCACCACGTAGACCGGCAGGTCGTCGAACTGGTCGAACACGCGCACCGCCGCGCCACCGACGTCGGGGCCGAGGTCGGCGCAGGTGTTCCGCCGGAAGCTCGAGTTCAGGATCTTGAAGCGCCCGCCGCGGACCCAGATGGCGCCGCCCCCGTCGTAGGTCGTGTCGCTCGACGAGTCGGCGTCCACGAAGGTCAGGTTCTGGACGGTGAGCTGCGGGTGGTCCTGGTTCTGGCAGGTCGGCGTGGTCCAGACCTGGTTCGGGTCGCAGGTGTTCATGTACAGGATGCGGCGCGTGCCGCGGCCGGACAGCGTGACCAGCCCTCCGCCGTCGATGACGATGCGCGGACCCGTGTTGTTGAACACCTTCGCGGTCTCGTCGAGCAGGATGGTGACGGGTGCGGGGCCGCAGTCGAACGTGATGACCCCGCCCGCGGCGACGGCGTCGACGAACGCGCGGCTGGTGCAGCTCTGCGGCGTGCCGTTGCCGACGACCGTGGTGGGCGAGGACACGTCCTCGAGCTCGGCCCCGACCGGCGTGGCGCAGGTCGCCTCGGCGTTCGGGTTGCCGGGGGTGAACCGGATGGGCACGGCGCGCGTGGTCTCGCAGGTGGTCGCGTCGAGGACCTGGACGGCCTGGCCGCAGAGGGCGCCCGGCGTGGGGGCGGTGAAGCGCACCTCGCCCGAGGCGTTCGCGCGGTTCGTCACGCGGAGCTGCGCGTTGCCCACGTCCAGCGTGGTGCCCGCGCAGGGCTGGCCCACCGGGATCACCGTCTGGCCGCCCGGCACGCCCGTGACCCCGGCGAAGACGCCGCTCGGGGTGAGCCCGGTGACGACGGCCTCGATCGGGCCGGGGCAGGTGCCGTGGAGCGCGAGGGACTGGGCGGACGCGGAGCCGAGGAGCAGCAGGATCACGGTGCCTCCTGGCTCCGCAGCGTATCAGAGCCCCGCGGCGCGAACGGCGCGGAGCAGCGTCGGCCAGTCGTTGGCGTCCCAGGGGCCCGACGCGTACGCCTCCACCCACGCGGCTTCGCTCGTGTCGGTGTAGATCGTGAGCCCCGACGCGAAGCGCGTGATCGGCTGCGTGTCGTTCGCGATCAGCGTGTCCGCGAGGGCCGTGCGAACGGCGCGCGCCGCGTCGGCCGTCGCGAGGTCCGCGCTCGTCGCCGCCTCGTCGGCGAGGGACCCGAGGTCGAGCCAGAACTCCGGCCAGCGCAGGGCGACCCCGCGCGCCTGGTGGCGGGCGTCCGCGAACTCCGCGAGGCCGTCCGCGCGCGCCAGGTAGGCGTCGGCGAGCGCGTCGACCGCGTCGCTCAGCGCGTCCACGGTGCGCAGGTCCACCGTCGACCACGTGAGCTCGCCGGCGTCGTGCGCGCTGTGCGCCAGCGCCTCGCCGACCCAGGCCGCGTCCGCGTCGACGGGGAGGAACGGGAACACCTCGTCGTACTCGAGCCCGTGTCCGCCCACCGTCGCCTCGCTGGCGGTCACGACGTCCGCGAGCCCGCGGAGCGCGTGCGCGACCTCCCACTCGCCCATGTTGCACGCGTCGAACGCCACCACGTCGATCGGCGCACCGCGCGCGTCGACCAGCGGCTGGAGTCCGGCCTGCAGCTCGCCGTCGAGGGACATGCGGTCGTGGTCCGTCTCGTCCGACGCGATCCAGAAGCCGCCGCCGTGGTTCCAGAGCACGACGACGACGTGGTCCGCGGGCGCGGTCGCGTCCGCCCACAGCAGGAAGTCGGCGAGCTCCGCCTCGGAGCCCATGTCGACCTCGCCGAGATCCTCGAGCACCGGGCTCACGACCCGACGGCTCCGGTCGGCGACGATCTCGTACCGCCGGGTCCCCGTCCAGTCGCCGTCGCGCGGATCGTGGCCCTCGATCCGATCGGCCTGGACGAGGATCCGTACGTCCGGGCCGACGGCGCGCTCGAGCTCGTCGAGGTCGGACACCACGTACCGCTCGAGGTCGTTGTCCCCGTCCATCCACACCGCCACCGTCCAGGTGTCGGCGCGGGCGGCGGTGACGAGCATCGCGAGAAGCCACATGGAACCCCCACCCTACCGGCCATGGGGCTATCCACCCCCGGTCACGGTCGCCAGCGGGTCACAGCTCGTGGCCGACGAACACCTGCATCGACGCGTGGTGGCGGGCGAGCTCCTCGAGCCATCCCAGGCTCTCCACGTTCCGCTCGTGGTCCTCGGTGTACGTCCCCGGCGCCACCCCGTGGTCCCAGCCCCAGCGCGTGTGCGAGCAGTCGCCCGTGAACAGCACCGGACCGTCTTCGGTGCGGGCCAGGTAGGCCGTGCTCCCTGGGGTGTGGCCCGGGACCGACAGCGCCCAGAGCGAGCCGTCACCGATCACGTCCACCGCGTGCGGCACGGTCTCGAGCGGCGGGGCGGTGTCGTAGCTCCACAGCATCAGGGGGTGGTCGCCGAGCGCGCGGGCGAACGTGCCCTGGCTCATGCGGGACATGAAGTCCCGGGGCGCCTCGTCGCCCGGGCCGAGCATCACCGGGACGCCGGACGGCACGTCGGGCAGGCCGAGCACGTGGTCGAGGTGGGAGTGGGTCAGCAGCACCGCCGACAAGGGACTCCGACCCTCGATGATGTCGCCCAGCGGCTCCTCCGTCTCGATCTCCTTCGTGAACATCGCCAGCAGCCCACGGACGGGGAGGCCATCCCGGGGCACGCCGGTGTCGATCACGAAGGTGCCAGCGGTGGGGTGCTCGAGGACGTGGACGGGCAGCACGATGTCGCGGCGCTCGTCGGGGACCTCGGCCGCGCGCGGATCGTCCAGGTCGATGAGCCCCTTGGCGGGCACCGACCAGCGCGCCGAGACGAACGCCGTGTGCCGCAGCGGACCCGGCGCGTCGAGGTCCACCTCGGACGAGGCGTGGACCGGCGCGAGGCGGGTGGTGACGGAATGGGAGCAGGCGACGAGCAGCGCGAACCACATCAGGGACCTCCGACGTGGGAACTGTCACCCACCCTCGAATGGATGACCTCGTCCAATGGAGGGTGTTATCCATCCAAAAATGGATGCTCCATCGAATTGGGACGACTGGCGGCTGGTCCACGCCGCGCACGCGCACGGCAGCTTCACGGCTGCGGCGGCCGCGCTCGGCCTCGGGCAGGCCACGCTCTCGCGCCGCATCGCGCGCGCCGAGGAGCGGCTGGGGCACCGGCTCTTCGACCGCCACCGCACGGGCCTCGTCCCCACCCCTGCGCTGCGCGCCCTGCTGCCCCACCTCGAAGCGATGGCGAGCGCCACGCTGGGCGCGGATCTCGCCGCCGACGGGCTCGAGGCCGAGGCCTCCGGGGTGGTCCGGGTGGCGGCGCCGCCGGGGATGTGCGCCGACTGGCTGCCGCGGGTGGCGTTGCGTCTGCGGGAGAGCCACCCCCGGGTCACGCTGGAGGTCCTCGCCGACATCCGCGCCCGCGACCTCGACCGCCGGGAGGCCGATCTCGCGGTCCGCGCGATGCCGACGCTCCGCGGCGACCTGCTGGCCCGCAAGGTGCTGACGGTGACGGGAGGGATCTACGGCGCGCCGGCGCTGGTGGCGACACTGCCCGCGCACCCCGACCCCGCGACGCTCCCGGTGGTCGGCTGGTCCACGGAGTTGGCGGACATCCCGCTCGCCCGCTTCCTCGACCGCTTGTTTCCCGAGCCCGTCCTGCGGACCAACGACTACCTGGTCTTGCGGGCGGCGGTGGTCGCCGGCGTCGGGGTCTCGCTGTTCGGCCACGACGAGGCGGCCCACCTGGGGCTCGTTCCCGTCGACGTGCCCCTGCCGGTCGCCGCCGGCATGGACGTGTACGTCGTGGTCCACCGCGCGCTGCGTCACGTCCCCCGGGTGGCGGCCGTGCTCGAGGCGGTGGACGCCGTCGTCGCGGAGGCGGCTCGAGGGTGACCCTCAGAGGTGCTTGCTCGCCTCGCGGCGGGAGAGGCCCGAGAGCTCCTCGCCGTGGGCCGCGAGGAAGGCGCGGACGGGGTCGGGGCGGTCGCGGGCATGGTCGCGGAGCGCCCACCCGATGGCCTTGCGGATCCAGAAGGTCTTGTCGGCGGCTTGCGCGCGGCAGTAGCGGAACAGCTGCTGCTCGTCGACCTGATCGGGCTTCAGCGCGATCTGCGCCAGGATCGCGGTGCGGCGCAGCCAGAGGTCCTCGTGCTCGATCCAGGCGTCGAGGATGGGGTCCAGCTCGGCCCGGTGGCGCGCGACGATGGGACCGACGCTGTGCACCGCGAGGTCGTCGACGAGGTCCCACCACGCGCCCTCGACGATGAGCCGCTCGAGCAGCGGCACCGACGCGGGCACGAGGTGCTTCTTGCGAAGTCCCTGGGTCCACGCGATGGCCGCGTACCGGAACTCGCGCTCGGGCTCGGCCTGCAGCGCCAACGCGGACGACTCCCAGGCCGCCCGGTCCGCGGGGACGTGGCGCGCGAAGGTCTCCCGGAACACGCGCTTCTGGTCGGGCCGGGACACCCCGAGCATGGGCATCTCGGTCTTCAGGTACGCCCGCATCTTCTCGGAGCGATCGGCGTCCCCGAACGGCTCGAGCGCCGCCCGGAGGTCCGTGACCAGGCTCACGTGTCGTCCTGCCAGGGCTCGACGACGAGCCGCAGCCGGCCGTAGTCGTAGGGGATGCCCTCGGGCTTCTCGGCGGGCTCGAGGCGCTCGCGCAGGCCCTGCTTCTTGAGCGTCGCGGCCCGGTGGTAGCACCAGGGCATGTTCCCGCGCTTGCCGAGCGTCACGTGGCTCGTCCAGGAGCAGCCCGCCATGCAGATGTCCGCGTAGTAGCAGCCGCGGCAGAAGCCCCACAGCTCGTCGACCGTGCGGTCGCGGGCAAAGCGGATCTCCGGGCGCTCCCAGAGCTCCTCGAGCGGGATGTCGCGCAGGTTGCCGGCGGTGTACGGGTGCGTCGGCAGGCTCGGGCAGCCCTTGACCCGCCCGTCGCTCTCGATGCCGATGGTGTACTTCCCGGCGCTGCAGCCCGACCAGTAGCTGCTCGTCAGCCCGGGCAGGCTGCGGATCAGCTCCTCGTGCGGCCCGTAGTAGCCGAGGTTGTTGCCGACCCCGATGTTCACCATCTGCTCGGGCGGGCGGCCCGCGGCGGCGTTGCGCTCGGCCTCCTCGCGCTTGATCGCGGCGATCTCGTCCATCACGTCGATGATGCGCCAGGGCTCGAGCAGCCACTCGGGCCGGTCGGCGGCGCGCCCCATGGGGACGGTGAGCTGCGCGCGCCAGGCGCGGACGCCGTGGTCCCGGACCTCCTCGTACGTCTGGCGGATGAAGTGCCACGAGAGCCGGTTGATCTGCATGTTCGAGCTGGTGACGATGCCCGCCTCGCGGCAGTTGTCGAGCGCGCGCAGGGCGGCGGCGTGGCTGCCGCGGCTCGAGCGGAGCAGGTCGTGCACCTCGGGCGGTCCGTCGATGGACACGCCGATGGCCTTCATCCCGGCGTCCTTGAACGCCTTGCAGCGCTCGAGCGTCAGCCCGCGGCCGCCCGTCTGCATGGTCACGCGGACGCCGCGCTCGGACAGGTACGCGCAGAGCTCGGCGCAGTCGTCGCGCAGGTACGCCTCGCCGCCGATGAGCGTGACCTCGCGGCTGCCCATCTGCACGAGCTTGTCGGCGGTCTCGAGCATCTCGGCGGTCGTGAGCTCGTCGGGGCGCGCCCGGACCGCGCGGCTGCCGCAGTGGTCGCACGCGTGGTCGCAGCGCAGCGTGATCTCCCACACCGCGTAGATCGGCTTGCCGAGGTCCTTCTCGGGGTCGACGGCGCGGGCGGGGAGCTTGGGGCGGGTCTTGCGGACCGGGGCGGCGTCCATCAGTGGGCTCCGGTGTGGTCGTCGGAGGTGGTCTCTTCGACGGCGTCGGAGACGGTCACGCCGTACTCCGGCTGGGCGGTGATCGTGCCGGTCTCGCCGGTGGTCTGGTCCGTCGTCGTGGCGTCGCCGCCGCAGCCCGCGAGCGCGAGCCCCAGGAGGAGCGCCGCCGCGGTGCGCGAGGGCGAGGTGCCGGGCGCCGCGTCGCACGACGGGCAGCGCCCACCGGGGGCGTCGCGGCGGACGTGGCAGCCGCAGATCGGGCAGGGGTGCATGAGGTCTCCGGTTCCGTGCCGCACGCAGCCTACCAGGCCTCCACCTCTCCCGCCCACACCGCAACGCCCGCCCCGCCATGCCCGCTCCCGTTCCCGCTCCCGCTCCCGACCGACAGCGCACATCGTGGTGTAGTGTCCGAAGCGGTCCCCCGACTTGCGAGCATGGAGACGAGACCGGACTTCGACGGAGTGTTGGCTACGCGCCGCCACCTGTCGATCATCAGTTTACGATTGGACCCGGCAGGCCTAAAGTGTTGCACCGCGGAGGACGCGGAGAGCGCGGAGGTCGGACTGAGGTAGCGCACCATGCTGCACGTGACTGCGCACCTACCAGTCTCCAGCACACGACGTCGTGAGGGCCCTGTTCTCCGTGTCCTCCGCGTCCTCCGCGGTGAATCCACCGAGCGCCGGGGACATCACATCACATCTTCTCCATACGTACCTACGTATTGTTGTCGGCGATCTTGAGACCTCCATGCCACAGTTTTCGGACGCTGGCCGTATCATGA
>JACKEQ010000135.1 GCA_020632885.1 Alphaproteobacteria bacterium
CGTGATCCGGGATCGCGCTAAGCTCTCCGTTCCATGAGCAGCCCCGACCGCATCGCGGCCTTCCGTCCCCCTCCGCGCTGGAAGCAGGTCGCCACCGACGTCCCCGGGTACGAGGTGTGGGCGCCCAGCCAGGCGGACGTACCCACCGACATCGGTCCGATGGTCGTGACGTGCGGCGGATGCGGGGAACAGGCCCGCTTCGATCCGCGCGAGGGCTCGGTCACGTGCAGCGCGTGCGGGTGGACCAGCGACGAGCTGCCCACCGAGGTCCCTGCGGACGATCACCGGCGGCTCGGGGCCACGGGCTTCGGGGTGGAGCGCAAGGAGCTCGCGTGCGGCGCCTGCGGGGCGGTGCTCGTCATCGAGCCCGGCGCGACCTCGGCGCGGTGCCCGTTCTGCGCGAGCAGCCAAATCGTGATCCGCGAGCAGCACGGCGCACCGGGCCCGCGTCCCGAGGCGATCCTGCCGTTCGCCATCCTCGCCGACGAGTGTCGATCCCGCGCCGCGGCCTGGTTGGGTCGAGGCTGGTTCCACCCGTGGGATCTCGTCGTGCTGGGTCGGGCGGACTCGTTCGTGGGGGTCTACGTCCCGTTCTGGCTCGTCTCCGCCGAGGTCGACGCCGAGTGGCGCGCGCAGGTCGGCCACGAGCGCCAGGAGCGGTCGTGGAGTCCCGACGAGCACCGGTTCGTCGGTCGGACGGTGGTGGACTGGCGGTGGGAGTCCGGACGGCTCCGTCAGGCGTGGTCCGACACCCGGGTCTGCGCGAGCACCCGCATCGCCGCGCGCTGGGTGACCGACGCCCAACGCGACACCGCGCTCGACGCGCTCGAGCCCTACGATCCGGATCTGCTCGCGGGGTTCCAGGCCCACACCTGCGACCTGTCCGAGCCCGAGGGCCGCCACGTCGGTGGCGAGCTGATCCGGGAGCTCGCCCGCGACGCGTGTCGGACGAGCATCGACAGTCCCCACCTGCGGACGCTGTCGGTGCTGTCGGAGCTGTCCGACGAACGATCGCGGCTGGTGCTGATGCCGCTGTGGATCTCGGCCTACCGCTATGGCGAGCGGACCTATGTGGTGCTGGTGGACGGCGCGAGCGGCCGGGTCGTCGGCCAGAAGCCGGTCGTCTGGCGGCGCGTGTGGTTCGCGGTGGGGATGCTGCTCGCCCCAGGCTTGCTGCTCACGCTGGTCGGCATCCCCCTGCTCTTGCTCGCCGTCGGGGCGCTGGTGCTCCCCCTGGGGCTCGTCCTCCTGGTGCTGGGCGGCGTGGCCTCGGCCTGGGTGTGGTCCTCGGCAGCGGCCTCGGAGACCGCGTGATCGGGGGCTGGCGCGCGTGCGACGCGTGCGGCGCGACCTGGGCGCTCGCGGGCGACGGTCCGTGTCCGCTGTGCGGCGAGCCGTTGCAGGCGATGGATCCGCCGCTGCGTCCGCTCGAGCCCGAGCTCGTCGTGCCCGCGACGGTGGACGGCGCCGAAGCTCGCCGGAGGTTGCTGGCGTTCACCGGCCAGGTGGCGTTCCCCAGCGGCGGCCTCGTGTCCGACAACACTTCCCAACGGTTGTCGCTGGTCTTCCTGCCGCGCTGGGTGGTCGACATCCGCGCTCGGGGGACCTTCCGTCTGGACGCGGGCTTCGAGGTCGAGGTCCGGAGCACGGTCGAGACCTGGTCGCTCGGCCGGTGGGTGGGGCAGCAGACGAGCGAGCCGCGGCTGCACTGGGAGCCCCGCGTGGGCCGTGTCCAGCGCGACTACGAGGCGATGCTGGTCCCGGCACGGACCGACACGCACGATCTCGTGGGCGCGCTCGGCGATCCGTTCCCTGCGCCCGTGCCCTTCGATCCGACGACGCACGCGGGCCCCGTGCTGCTCCCCGATCGAGATCCCGAGGAGCGGTGGCCGGCTGCCTACGATGCGCTCCGGGAGCTGGTCGCCCGCGACGCGGCGGCGGCCTGCGGAGCGGTGACGTCCCGCGCGCTCGACCTCGACGTGGACGAGGGACCGGCGAGCTGGGCCTGGGAGCTGCTCCCGGTATGGATCACCCGGTACCGCGACGAGGAGGGTGGCCAGCACCTGCTGATGGTCCACGGGACCACCGGGCGCGCGGTCGGTCCGCGCATGGCCTCGGCCTCCGCCGCCGCTGCGCACGCGCGCACCGCCTCGCTCCTGGCGGCGGGGCTCGGGGCGACCGGCACGCTGGTGGGGTTGCTGGGTGTGGTGATCTGGGTCTTGCTGCCGGTCTCGGCCCTGTGTCTGATCGGGGCGCTCGTGGCCGGCGCTCGTGCGCTCGTGCTCCCGCATCGGGTGGCGACCTGGAACCGCCGCGAGCTGGACCCGGAGGAGCCGTGACCGTCGACATCGACCGCTGGGTGGACCGCGACCTCGGGGCCGCCGCGCGCGACCTGCTACCGGCCTTCGAGGTCGACGATCTCGTCGCGCAGGCCGAGGAGGTGCTGCGCGCGTCGGGGAGCCGTACGCCCGTGCTGGTGGGCGCGAACGGCGTCGGCAAGACCGCGATCATCCACGAGCTGGTGCGACGAGCCCACGTCGGCACGGGCGTCCCGCTGCTGCGGCAGGCGCGGGTCCTGCAGTTCTCGATGCGCGCGATCTCGGCGCGGTTCAAGGAGAAGTCGGACGGCGCCAACTTCTTCGGCGAGCTGGTGTCCGCCATCCTCGCGTCGCCCGACCCGATCGTCCCGTTCTTCAAGGACATCCACCTGGCCTACGTCCTGGACTGGGAGCCCTCGCTGCACCGGCTCCTGTCCTCGCTCCCGCACGGCGCGCTCGGCGAGGGCCTGCCGCGCGAGCTCGATCAGCTCGTCGACTACTGGTCGGACCTGTCCGAGCACCTGGTGCCCATCCCGATCGAGGAGCCGCCGACGGACAAGGTGCGGGCGATCGTGGCGCGGTGGTGCGAGCACCAGCAGGGTCGCGGACGGACGTTCCGACCCGAGGCCCAGCGGGGGGCGATCGAGCTCACGGCGCGGTTCATGGGCGACCGTCCGTTCCCGCGCAAGGTGCTGGAGCTGCTGCGCCAGACCGCGGACTTCACCCCGGCCGAGGATGGAGAGCCGCGCCCGGTCACGCTCCGTGACGTGGTGCGTCGCTTCGGGCAGCTCACGCGGGTCCCGGAGCGCCTGGTGGATCCGGACCACCAGCTGGACCTCGCCGAGGTCCACGACTTCGTCGCGCAGCGCCTGCTCGGGCAGGACGAGGCGGTGGACGCGGTCGTCCGGATGATCGCGCTGATGAAGGCGGGGCTCGCCGACCTCCGCAGGCCGTTCGGGACCTTCCTGTTCGTCGGCCCCACGGGCGTCGGCAAGACCTTCTGCGCGCAGCTGCTCGCCGAGTACCTGTTCGGCGACGCCCACCGGCTGCTCCGCCTCAACCTCGCGGACTACGGCGAGGCCTACCACGTGGCCGTGCTCTTCGGCGATCCGCACGGCCACTCGCCGAACGACCAGCGGGGCCTGCTGACCCGCAGGTTGGCGGGCAACCCGTTCGGGGTGCTCCTGCTGGACGAGTTCGAGAAGGCCCACCCCAAGGTGCACGACGCCTTCCTGCAGCTCGTCGACGAGGGCCGCTTCATCAACGGCCGCAGCGAGGTCGTCAGCGTCGCCTCCCTCATCGTCATCGCGACGAGCAACGCCGGCGCCGAGGTGTACCGCGAGACGGGCCTCGGCTTCGAGCGCCGCACCTCGGTCACGGACCTCGATCGGGAGCTCGATCGGCGGCTGCACCGGCAGTTCCGGTTCGAGCTGCTCAACCGGTTCGACCGCGTCGTCCACTTCCACCCGCTCGACCGCCACCACATCCGGGCCATCGCGAAGCGGGAGCTGACCGACCTCGGGCACCGCGAGGGACTCCAGATGCGCCAGCTGCAGCTGGAGATCGACGCGGAGGTCCTCGACTGGCTGGTCGCCCACGGGTGGCACCCGCACTACGGCGCCCGGTTCCTCCGCCGGGAGATCGAGCGCAGCGTGGCGGGGACCCTCGCCGAGTTCGTCGTCCGCGAGCACCCTCCGCGGAGCACTCGGGTCGCCCTGGGCGTACGCCACGGGCGCATCGAGGCGCGCACGGTGGCGCTGCCGCCGGCCCCGAGGCTCCTGGTCCCGGGGACCCAGGGGCGCCCGGACGCGCAGGTCGACGCGGACCAGCTGCTCGTCCAGGCCCGGGACTGGGTCGAGCGCTTCGCGCCGCTGATCGAGGAGTCCCGCAAGCGGGAGGCGGAGGCGAGCGCCCTCATCGCCCAGTCCAACAGCGACGGGTTCTGGGACGACCACGACCAGGCCCAGGAGCTGCTCCGTCGGTACAAGGACCTCGACGCCAGGGTGCAGACCGACCGGCGCCTCGTGCGACCGGTGCAGCGCCTGGAGCGGATCCTGGACGGCGAGCACGGCGTCGAGCCCGAGGAGCTGGCGGCGCTGCTGCAGAACGTGGCGACCGCCTACCGGCGCTGGCTCGACATCGGGTCGGACACGGGCCCCTCCGGCGTGTGGCTGGTGCTCGGCCCCGCGGACGCCTCGGCCGACCACGCGGGCTGGCTCCAGGACCTGGTGACGATGTACCGCGGCTGGTTCCGTCGGCGCGGCCTGCAGTCCGAGCTGGTGGCCGAGGAGGTGGAGCGTGGTCGGCCCGTGCGGCTGGTGTTCGAGGTGGAGGGGCCGGCGGTCGGACGTCTGCTGGAGATGGAACGCGGCGAGCACCGCCGCAAGCCGGTGAACGGTCCCGTCGAGCGGGCGTTGGTCGAGGTGGTCCCCCGCAGCGAGGCCTCCGAGGCCCCCGGGCCCCGGGTGGAGGACTGCCGCCGCGCCGCCGGCACCCTCATCGAGCGTCGGGTGGCTCGGGTGGAGCTCGATCTGCGCGGTCGCGGGCTGAAGCTGAGGCTGTTCGGCACGAGCCGCCCCACGCTGGCCTGGCTGGCGCGGGATCTGGTCGCGGCCATGGCGGCGCCGTCCGACGTGGGCGGAGCGATCGCGCGCACGTACGGCCTGCACGGCGGTGCGGCGCACGATCCGCGCACCAACACGTCGGTCCCCGCGCTCAAGGACGTGCTCCGCGGACACCTCGATCCGTTCCAGCGAGCCTGGGAGACGCGGTGAACCTGCCCACCCCGGTCCGTGAGCTCCGGCCGGGGCTGTGGGTCAAGGACGAGGGGAGGGTGCACGACCGGTACGGTGGGAACAAGGTGCGGAAGCTCGCGCACCTGCTCGCCGACGCCGAGGCCCGGGGCGCCACCGATCTCGTGACCGCGGGCGCGCTGGGGTCGCACCACGTCCTGGCGACGGCGCTGCTGGGCGCCGAACACGGCCTGCGAACCCACGCCGTGCTCGTGCCGCAGCCGGACACGGAGCACGTGCGACACCAGCTCGCGCGGATCCTGGCGGCGTGCGCCTCGGTGACGCGCGTGGGGGGCTCGTTGGGCGCCGCGGTGGCGCTGCGGACGGTTCGTGCACGGCTCGCGGCGAGCGGGAGGATCCCGTACGCGATCCCGGTCGGCGGCTCTTCGCCGGTGGGGGTCGAGGGGTGGATCGACGGGGCGCTCGAGCTCTGCGGTCAGATCGCGCGCGGGGAGCTGCCGCGCCCGGAGCGGATCGTGGTGGCCCTGGGGAGCGGTGGCACCTCCGCGGGGCTGATCGCCGGGCTCGCGCTCGGGGGGATGCCCGTGCCCGTGCTGGCCGTCCGGGTGGCGCCGCGGTGGCTCGCCCATCGGGGGAGGGTCCTCGCGCTGGCGGGCGCCGCGCTCCGGCGTCGCGGGGCTCGCGTGGTGCCAGGTCCGCTCGTGGTCGATCCGGGCTGGCTCGGCGCCGGCTATGGATGCTCCGACCCGCGTCTGGACGTGATCGTCGACCAGGGCCGCGAGCTCGGGCTGCCCCTCGAGCCGACCTACACCGCCAAGGCCTTCGGGGCGTGCCTGGCCTCGGCCACGAACCACGGTCCCGTGCTGTTCCTCCAGACCGCCTCCGCGATCCGAATCAGAACGGCTGACCGTTCGCCCGACGGCCGGGGCTGAAGTCGCCTACGGAGCCGGCGGCGGCGTCGTGCCCGATGTACCCGCTCTGGCCGTCGCCCTCGCGGAACAGGACGAGGGAGTGGTCCTGCCCGCCCTCCGCGCCGTAGGACATCGTCGCGATCACGGTCCCGACGCTGTCGGCGAGGGTCACCGTGTCTCCGCTGTTGTTGAGCCCGAGCGCGCCGCTCGACGCCGTGAGGAAGGTGACCGGGGTCGTCGGCGGGGCACACAACCCGGCACCCGTGAAGTTCGGCGTTCCACCACCGAAGACCACCACGGCGTGCCCGGGGCCGAGGACGAGCGGGGCGAAGGTGTGGCGGACGCCGGTGAGGTCCGAGAGCGTGGCGCCCGTCAGGTCGAGGGGCGCGGGCCTCGCGTTGATGATCTCGACGAACTCGTCCTGGGTCGTGTTGCCCACGCCGTCGCAGTTGGGGTCCGCCGCGACCGCGGGATCGGCGAGCACCTCGTTGAGGACGACGGCGGGCACCGGGGGCGGCAGCCCGGTGTCACCGGTGTGTCCGCCGCCGCCGGCGTTGGAGAAGTCCTGGCCGTCGACGAGCGTTCCCGGGCTCATCGCACCGATGGCGCCAGGGATGGTGCTGTGCTGCACCATCGAGACGGCCTGCAGCTCGGGCCGGCGGTTGATGCTCTGGTCGTTGCCACCCTCGCTACCGTAGGCGTACGAGTCCAGCACCGTCCCGAGCGGACCCGTCAGGATCACGCTGTCACCGCCGTTGTTGAGGCCGAGGCTCGAGGACGCGTAGACGCTCACGGTGGCGGGCAGCGCGATGCACCAGGGGTGGCTCGAGAGGGACGTGCCGTCGAAGACGGGCGCGCCGCCGCCGAACACCACGGCCGCGCCGTCCGGCGGGAGCACCGAGCCCGGCGGGAAGGTGAACTTCACGGCCAGGGAGTCGGAGACCGTGGCGCCCGACAGGTCGATCGGGATCGTGCCGTTGTTCACGATCTCCACGAACTCGTCCTGCGTGGTGTCGAGCGTGCCGTCGCAGTTGGCGTCGTTCGCGGTGCCGGGGTCGGCGCAGATCTCGTTGATGACGATCGAGAACCCCGGGTCGGCCGTGTCGATCGGGTCCGCGTCCGCGTCCGTGTCGGCGTCGGTGTCGCTGTCCGTGTCGGCGTCGGTGTCGCTGTCCGTGTCGGAATCGGTGTCGCTGTCCGTGTCCGCGTCGGCGTCGCTGTCCGAGTCGGCGTCGGTGTCGGCGTCCGCATCGGCGTCGGCGTCGGCGAAGAAGTCGGTCGGCGTGGTCTGCCGCTTGCGGTCACAACCGAAGGCCAGGAGCAGCAGCAGGGACGTCGAGCAGCGCACGGAACACCTCACGGTGGACGGAGCCTACCGCGGTCCCGCGGCGCCCCGCGACAGCGCCACGATCATTCCTCGGTCTCGGGCGCCGGGGCGGGCAGACCGCTGGGGGGTGTCTCACCCGAGTACCAGACCTTCAGGGTCCACTCGTGCTTCACGCCCTTGCCCTTCACCGCCCACGCGCGCTGCTGGGGCTCGGCGCCCGCGAGGAACTCGGCCCGCTCGCAGTGCTTGTCGCCCTTCCCCTTCACGGACCACTCCACGCAGGTCGTGATCTCCACGCGGTAGGCCGCCTCGAGCGGATCCCAGACCGACGGCTGCACCGTCAGGGTCCACACCGAGGAGACCTTCTTCCCCGTCGCCATCGGACCCCAGCGGCCCGAGTACGTCTCGAGGTCGGGCCACTCCGCCTGCTGCGTCAGACCGTCGCCGGTCGCGAGCTCGGCGTGGATGTCGGCCGCCAGCGCGGATCCCATCAGCCACCACATCGGTACCTCACAGCATCCGGAGGGGAAGGGCCTCGGATGCGCCACGCACGGTATCCTCCCACCGATCCTCGTCGAGCTGACGCTGATCGCGGATCTGCCGATCCAACCCGTCGAGCGCACCGGATCGTCCGCGGGCCGGGCTCGGGGAGGGTGCTGCCGCCAGCGGCGCGTCCGGATCGGTGAACGCCACCGCGTCCCCGGACCACACCAGCACCGGCGCCCCCGAAGGGACCTCCGCCACGCCGCGCACGTCGGTGAGCGCTGCCACCACCCCGTAGCCCGAGAGGGCGCGGACCTCGGCCCCCGCGACCGCACGGTCCCCCCGACGGAGATCGACGCGCCGGGTGCCCCCGTGGTCGTCGACCGCCAGACGCAGGTCGGATCGCACGATCACCGTGGAGGCGTGCGCGTCCTCGCCGTCGAGCTGGACGAGCCAGGCACCCATGCCCGACAGGGGCAACGTCAGCGACCGGGTCTCGGGGAAGGGGCCGGCACCCGTCCTGCGCGTGTCCGTCCACGCCGGCGAGACCCCGTCCACCTCGATGGCGCCGACGCCCTGGAGTCCTCCGTCGCGCAGGAAGACCGTGCGGAGGTCCACCCGGTAGGCGCGGAGCGAGAGCTGGTCGATGCCCCGCAGGGTGGCGTCGATGACTGCGGGTTGCCCGGGCCCCAGGCGCACCAGGGCGGGGGTGTCGATCTGGCGTGTCGTGAGGACCTCCGCCGCCTGGCGTGCCTCGTCGGTCGGGACGTCGCGGTAGATGCGGAGAGCGGCGTCGTAGCGGCCCCGAGCCTCCTGGAGCCTCCCGAGGGCCAGGCGCGCGTCACCGGCGTAGGGGGAGGCCCGCGGCACACCGTCGGCGCCGGGGAACGGGTGCTCCGCGAGGCGCACCAGCAGGGGCTCGGCGCGATCGGAGGACCCCGCCTCGGTGAGCGCGGCGGCGTCCAGGAAGGTGAGCGCGTCCTGGAGCGCGTCGTCCGGGTGCGCCCGCGCGACCCGCACCGCCCACTCGTGCGCGGGCAGCGGTGCGTGCAGGGTCAGCAGCGTACGCCCCAGGCGGAGCCCCGCGGCCGTCGCCAGCGGGTGGTCCGGGTGCGTCGCCAGGAAGGAGCGGTCCCAGGCGGCGGCGGTGAGGCGGGCGTCGGTGGCGGTGATCCCGGCGCCCGCGACCTCGGCCGGCAGACCCTGGTCGGCGGCGTCGAGCAGCCGCCCCGGCAGCACGTAGAGGGCGTCGCCCACCGCGCGGCCCTCCGGTTGACGCAGCGCCGCGTCCCGGGTCGTGCGCAGCGCCACCAGCAGGCCCACCTGCTGCTCGAGCGGGGCGATGTTCGCGACCTCGGACACGAAGGAGGCGTCGACGGCGGCGCGCCACGCGCGGATCGCGGTGGTCGGGTCGTCGTTGTCGCCCAGGGCCCGAGCCGCTGCCGCCACGTCGTCCAGGCCCACCTCGGCGTCGGGCACGGTCGCGAGCAGGACGCGGAACCGCTCGGCCACCTGGGCCGCGTCGCCGACGAGGAGCGCCTGGGAGAAGGCTTCGGTGGCCAGCGCGGCCGACAGCGACCGATCCGTGGACTCCGGGAGCCGGGTGGGGACGCCTGCCTCGCGCCACAGGGCGGCGGCGGCGATGGCGGTGGCGGGATCGGTGGGGGAGGGGACCCCGAGCCCCGCGTCGGCGACCACGCGCACCTGCAGACCGCTGTAGCGCCCGTCGTCCGAGCGTCGCCCTCCGAGGACGTAGGTCCCCGGGACGCGCGCGATACCGTCCGCGACGGCACCCAGGCGCCACGGGGCACGGATCCGGTCGCCGACGCTCAGGACGCACGGATCGCAGCCCTCCGGGCGGCTGGCGCCGCTGGCCTCGACGGGCACGCCGTCGGGGCCCGTCGGCTGGCGGCGAGCGACCACCTCCAGGTCGCCGCCGATCAGGCCCGAGGCGCGCCACGTGATCCCATCGGGCCGGTCGCCGCGCCGGACCTCCAGCGCCCCGCCGCTCGCGACCCCCTTGACCGAGGGTGCCGTGGCGATCAGCCAGTCCACCAGGGCCGGGTCGCCCACCGGCGGCGGTGCGGTGGGCGGTGTAGGCGGGTCCTCGGTGCCGATCACCTCGAGCAGCGCGGGGTCGACCACGCGCCCGCCGGCCCGCAGCGCCCTCGCGGCCCACACCAGGTCCTCGCGCGGGCCCGACGGCGCGATCGCGTCCAGGGCGGCGTCCACCTCCGCGCGCAGCACGGGTGCGGCCCCGCTTCGGGAGGCCTCGACGAGGAAGAGCGCCCGCGCCGCATCGTCCCGCAGCCCCTCCGAGGGGAGGAGCCGGAGCTGGTCGCGCGCGTCGGCCACGCGGTCCGCCAGCGTCGCCTCGGGACGGATCGTCCAGGCGGCGACCGCTGCCCGTCCGGCCTGCGCCCACCACCACGCGTCCCGGCGGGTGTCGCTCGGTCGCAGGGCGATGCGCGTCAGCGCCGCCGGACCTGTCCCTGCCGTCACCCACAACACGCCGTCGTCGTCGGGCTCACCCTCGGCCAGCGGGAATCGCCACGGGGTGCTCGGGCCGGAGCCGAGCGCGATCGAGACGGTCTCGGGTCCGGCGGCGCGCTCCGGGAGCATCCAGGTGTGTGCGGAGCCGGGCGCCACCGACACCAACAGGGCCTCCGCCCCGTCGACCAGGACCCGATCCTCCAGCGGTCGATCCGTCCCGTTGACGACGGTGACCAGCGGCGAGGCCCGGTCCTCCGCCGAGCCCGCGCTCGGCGCTTCCGCGACGAGCCAGACGCGGCCACGCAGATCGGCCTGCGCCTCCGCCGACCGCGCGCCTGTGGCGGACACGGCGGTCGCGCGCACCCGGTACCGCGCGGGAGGCCCGTCCAGCGGGACCTCCGCCCGCCCCGCCACGGTTCGGATCCGGGTCCACAGCACGCGCTCGCGGACCCCGGGCATCCCCGGATCGCGCGCGGTGCCCGACGCTCGCCCGAGGCTCCCGACCCCGCCGCCCATGCCGTAGCCGGAGCCGCCGCCGCCGATCCCGCTGCCGTAGGCGCCGAAGCTGCCCCCGCTGCTCACGGGCAGATCTCCACGGAGCATGCCGGCGAGCGCGTTGTCGGAGAACAGGCCGTCGGCGCCCGCACGGCTGGCCTTCTCGCGCTCCCGCCGGAGCTCGGCCTCGGCGAGCAGTGCGGCGGCCACGGGGCGACCGATCTCGGTGTCGACGAGCGGCCCACCCCAGCGCACGCCGACCGGCGCCGTGGAGCGTTGCTCTGCCCACGTCGACTCGCCCGCCAGCGGGGAGGGCGCGCCTGCGATGGCGAGCAGGCGCTCGTCCCAGGCCGCGAACACGACCTCCGCGTCGAGCGGCTCGCCGGCGGCGTCCCGCACCTCGGCCACGACCTTCCAGCTGTCGCCCTGCTGCTCGGTGCGCAGCTCGATCGTCGGGTCGGGATCGGCGTGGACGACCCGCTGGTGGATCTCGCCGCCCGGTCCCGACGCCGCGAGGGAGACCTCCCCGCTCCACGACACGTCCGGCGCCACGCGAGCGGACCGGCCCGCCGGGCGGACGGCGGCCCACAGCAGGTGGTCGGTGGCGGCCGTGAGCAACGCGGGCGCGCCGTCGGGGGTGAGCGTGAGCGTCCGTCCCACGCCGGTCGGCTCGGCGCCCGTGAGGCGCAGCCCGTCGGCCACCACGGACAGCGAGGCCGCCGCGGAGCGCGTCGCGCCGTCCGCATCGGTGAGGCGCAGCTGGTACCGGCCGGCGGGGAGCGGGTCGAGGGACAGGGTGGTCGCGCCCTCGGCGGTCAGCGCGCGTCGGGTCACGACCTCGGTGGCCACGGTGACCGGCTCGGGCTCGGGCTCGCCGAAGCCGCGGAGACCCAACACCACCTCGGGCACCCACGGATCCTGCAGGGGTGCGCCCGCCGCCTCGTCCAGCTCGCGCACCACGGCGAGCTCGAGCGCGCCCTCGCCCTCGATCCGCACCTCGATCCGCTCACCGGGTCGCACGCGGTCCTGGGTCGCCCCCACCTCCAGCGGGACGGCCTCCGCGGGCTCCCGCCGCGCGGTCGTCCACAGCCGCCGGCCCGGCACGCGGACCTCGGTGGTCCAGGGCAGCCCGGCTCGTGGCCCATCGAACGAGGCCTGGCCGCGCTCGTCGGTCTTCACGACCCGCTCGTCGACCAGGACCGGCACGTCGCGGAGCGGCGCGCCCCCGCGGCCCAGCACCATGGCCACCAACGACGTGCCGTCCATCCGAGCGGAGAGGCTGGTCCCCACCTCGTCGACGGGGGCGAGCCGGGCCGTGCCGAGCGCGAAGACCGTCGAGCTGTCCGGCGGCGTGGCGCGCACCGTGAGCGAGGAGGCCGCGATCCCCTCGGGCACGCGCAGCTCGGCCCACACGACACCGTCCTCGTCGGCCTCTGCCCTCACGCTGCCCAACGCCTGCTCGCCCTGCGCCAGCCACAGCGTCCAGGTCCCGCGCCGACCGCGACCCTGCTCTCGCGCGAGCAGGTGGACGCCGACGCGATCCCCGGGGAGGTACACCGGTCGGTCGAGCTCCGCGGACAGCCGGAGCCCGCCGCTCGGCTCGCCGCCGTGTCCCAACGGCGGGAGCAGGGCGACCTCCCCGCCCTTGCGCACGAGCGCCACCACCTCGTCGGCGGTCTCGGCGTGGTGCACGAACAGACCGGTGGCGTCCGTGCGCCCCTCCACGCGGTCCTGCCCGACCAGGAGCACGTCCGCGCCCGCGACCGGACGGCCCCGCTCGTCGAACGCCGCCACGGCCACGTCGGGACCCACAGCGCGTGCGACGGCCCGCAGGCCACCCACGGACACGAGCGCGCGGGCCTCCTCGCGGTCGCTCGCGGCGGTCACGGCGTACAGCCCGGGGCGTCCCACACGCACCACGGCGTCGAAGCTCACCTCGGCGCCGGATCGGTGCTCCGGGACCTCCACGGTCCAGGTGCGATCGGGGGCGATCGCCGCCACGTCGAGCGTCCCGAGGGTCCCGGGAGCACCGCCGGCCAGCACGAAGGCCTCGGCGTCGATGGGGTGGAGGCGTAGCTCCACGCGATCGAGGTTGCGGGTCCGCAGGTGGACGACCGGCGCGCCCTGGACGGTCTCCTGCGACGCGATCGCGATCTCGGTCCGGCGAAGTCGGGTCAGCTCCTCCGAGGCTTCGTACGTCGACCAGCCACGAAGCATCGCCTCCGCCGCCTCGAGCTCCCCCTCGTCGAGCGCGCGCAGTCGCGCCAGGGAGACGCCCGCGCGGTCCGGCTCGTCGGGGTACCGGGCACGGGTCTCCTCCCAACGGCGTCGCGCCCCTTCGACATCGCCCGCCGCGCGCGCGACGACCCCGGCCTCCCAGGAGGCGAGGGCGGCCTCCGGTACGCCGGGGTGCCGGGCGAGCAGCTCGTCGTACGCCTGCAGGGCTTCCGCGTGGCGACCCTCCCGCTCCGCCGTTCGCGCAGCGCTCAGCAACGCCACGGCGCGCAGGTTCTCCACCGTGTTGCGCGCGGTCCCGCGCGGCCAGGCCTGCAACCACGCGTCCGCGCCGGCCACCACCTCGGTCCAGCGTCCGGCGGACGCCAGGAGCGTCAGCCCGCGGGCCTCCTCGTCCGCGCCCAGGCCCTGGAGCAGCGGAGCCGCGTCCACCCGCCCGCGATCGGCGAGCCAGGCGGCGGTGGTCGCGCGGCGCTCGGGCCGATCCGTGCTCGCGAGCGCACGCGCCCGCAGCGTGTCGGCGGTCGCCTCGTCGCCCGCGGCGTGCGCCCACGCCTCGGCCCAGGCCCGGTCGCCGGGATCGGCCATGCCGTCGGCCAGCAGCCGCCGATCGTCCCCGCGACAGGCGAGCGCCGCCCGCTCCCGCAACGCGGCGTCCTCCGCCAGCCCGAGCCCACGGACCAGGCCGTCGCAGGTCCAGGCCGGCGCCCGCTCGGCGGTGGCGGCGTCCCAGGCCTCGACCGCCAGATCCGCGGCGCGCTGGTCGGAGATCCGCATCCCGGCGGCGAGCTGCAGCAGCGCCAGCGCCTGATCCTCGCCGTGGGTCGGGTCGTCGAGGAGCCTCCGGGCGAGGCGCGCGAGCGTGTCGGCGGTCGCTCCGTCGCGATCCGGCCCGAGCGGGGTCGCCGCGAGCTCCTCGGCCAGCGCCGCGGCGTCCCGAGGTCGACTGGAGCGTTCGAACGCGGTCACGCGCTTCCACGCGGCACCCAGGCCGCACGACGCCTCCCGCGGCACCTTCGCCAGCTCCTGCTCCGCGCGCGCGGCCTGACCGTTCGCCAGCAGGGCGTGACCCAGGAGGCAGCGCACCCGGTCCGCGTCGTCGCCGTCGACGCGCGGCAGCGCGGCGGACAACACCCGCACGGCGCTGGCGGGATCGCCTCCCGCGAGCGCCTCCTCCGCGCGGTCCAGCGCCACCAGCGCCGGATCGGGGCCCGCGTCGGCGAGCGTGGCGACCAGGACGAACAGCAGGGACGGGAGCGAGCGCATGCGACCTCTCTGCGGGCACCGACTGCACCGGGCCGCCCGGGTTCGGGAGTTGACCATGTCCTTGCAGCCGTTCGTCAGCGGCCCGCGCACCGGATAGCGGCGGCCACTCGGTAGGGGGCTCCTTTGCTCTTCATCTCGGCGCTGGCGCTGGCGGCGGACGACGGAACGGACTGGAAGGTGGACGACGCGCACGGCCCCGTCCACGAGGTGCCCTTCGACGTCCGCGAGGGGACCTGGGTCGACGTGACGGTACACCGGGACACGGTCGTGTTCGACCTGCTCGGCGACCTCTGGTCGGTGCCGCTGACGGGGGGCGAGGCGGTCCAGCTCACCTCCGGCCCGGCCTGGGACGCCGACCCCATGTTCTCGCCGGACGGGCGGCGCATCGCGTTCAGCTCCGATCGCTCGGGCAACGAGAACCTGTGGGTGATGAACGCCGACGGCTCCGATCCGGTCCAGGTCACGAAGGAGGAGGTCGCGCGCGCGACCGAGCCCGTCTGGGATCCGACCGGACCCTACCTGCTGTACCGCCGGCGCAAGGTCGACACCTCGAGCATCGGCCTGAACGAGATCTGGGCCCACCACCTCGAGGGCGGCGAGGGCTTCCCGCTCACGAGCTCCGACGACTTCCCCTACGCGGTCGATCTGGACGCCCGCGACCGCTTCCTCTACTTCTCCAGCCGCGGCGGGCGCTTCCACTACGAGGGGAACGCGCTGAAGGGCCTGTACTCCGTGTTCCGGCTCGATCGGCGCGACGGGGAGGTGGTCGAGGTCGCGGGCGGCGTGGGCTCGGCGACCCGACCGCTGGTGTCGAAGGACGGCAAGACGCTCTATGTCGTGACCCGCGACCGCGACCAGACCTTGCTCGAGGCGGTCGATCTGCGCACCGGACGCCGCCGGACCATCGACGACCGGCTGTCCCCCGACGAGATCGAGGGCTTCGCGGTGCGCGGGACGTACCCGCGGATGGCGCTGGCCGACGACGGCGACATCGTGCTGTGGGCGAGCGGCAGCCTGTGGAAGCTCGATCCGGAGACGGGCGAGCGGGGCGCCATCCCGTTCCGCGCGAAGGGCGCGCTCACCATGGCGGACAGCCGGCGTCCGGGCGTCCCGGTCGCGGACACGGTGACGGCGAAGGTCATCCGCTGGCCGACGCTGTCCTCGCGGGGAGCGCTCGCGTTCTCGGCGATGGGGCAGCTCTGGGTGCGCACCGAGGACGGCCGAACGACACGGCTCTCCGAGGACACGGGGTACGCCCCCGCCTGGAGCCCGGACGGCACGCAGCTCGCCTGGACCAGCTGGGACGACGAGCGCGGCGGATCCGTGCGTGTCACCGGCCCGGACGGTCGGACGACGACGGTCTGGGAGGGCGGACAGGCGACGAACGTGGCCTGGAACGAGGCCGGCGACCAGCTCGTCTTCCTGCGCGGCATGGGTGGCTCGGTGACCCCCGACCTGTCGGACGAGGGGCAGTTCGAGATCCTCCGCCTGGAGCGGGAACGCGGCGGTCTCCTTCGCGCCCCGACCTGGACCGCGACGCGGGTGACCACCGTGGAGTCCGGCGAGATCCGCCGTCCGCGGCTTCACCTCCACGGCGATCGCGTGTGGTTCGTGGTCTCGGGGGCGGACGAGCCGTACACGCCCTCCACCTCCACGCTGGTGTCGGTGGCGCTCGACGGCACCGACCGGATCCAGCACGTCCACCTGGGTCGCGCGGAGGAGCTCGCGATCTCCCCGGACTTCACCCGCATCGCGTACAAGCTGGACCACCAGGTGCACGTCGCGGCGCTCCCGGCCTACGCGGTGGGCGTGGACGTGGAGGCCCTGCCGAGCGCCGAGGTGACGCACATCGTCGGTGACTGGCTCGCGTTCGGCCCCGACGGCGCCGAGGTGACCTGGGTGGAGGGGCCCACGTTCCAGCGGCTCGCGGTCGCGGACCTGTGGAAGCCCGACCCCGACGAGGAGGGTGGGGACGACGAGGAGGCGAAGGACCCGCTCGCTCCCGATCCCCGCGTGGTGTCGCTGCCGCTCGAGGTGACGCTGCCCCGCGCGCGGCCCGAGGGGACCAAGGTGCTGACGAACGCCCGCGTCCTCACGATGAACGGCGACGAGGTGCTCGAGGGCGTGAACATCGTGATCGAGCGCGACCGGATCGTCGAGATCGGCGAGGGCGCGACGCGACCGGGCGCCGAGGTGGTGGACTGCGCGGGCAAGACCATCCTGCCCGGCCTGGTCGACACCCACGCCCACCTGCACTTCTCCTCGGTCGACGTGTTCCCGGAGCAGGAGTGGCGGTACCTCGTGAACCTGGACTTCGGGGTCACCACGGTCCAGGACCCGTCGACCTTCACCGATCTGGTGTTCACGCAGCAGGAGCGCGTGGAGGCGGGCCTCGAGCTCGGTCCCCGCGTGTACTCCACCGGGTACGTGCTCTATGGCGCGGAGGACACCGCCCCGGCGGACACGCCCTCGCTGGACGCCGCCCGCGCCCATGTCCGGCGGCAGAAGCTCTATGGCGCCACCAGCGTGAAGGTGTACCAGCAGAGCCAGCGCGAGCGCCGCCAGTGGTACGTCCAGGCCTGCCGCGAGGAGGGCGTGCTCTGCGTCCCCGAGGGTGGGGGCGACACCCCGTACGACCTCACGATGGTCGTCGACGGCTTCCACAGCATCGAGCACACGATCCCCACCACTCCGCTGTTCGCGGACGTCCGTGCGCTGTGGGCCGGCAGCACGGGCGGGGAGCAGGGCGACGGGTACGGGACGTTCTACAGCCCGGTCTTCCAGGTCGCCTACGGGGCGGTCATGGGCATGCGCTGGTTCGAGCAGCGCGGCGACTGGGCCCACGACGAGCGCCTGCTCCGGCACACGCCGCGGCGCCTGCTCGACGCCCAGCTCTGGCGCCGTGACTTCCTGCTCTACGACGAGGGCTACCGCTTCCTCGGCTCCGTGCACGACGCCGCGGCCCTGCGCGACGCTGGGGTCCACGTGACCACGGGCAGCCACGGCGAGCTCCAGGGGATGGGGATGCACTGGGAGCTGTGGGCGATGGGGCTCGAGGGCGGGATGACGCCCCACCAGGCCCTGCGCGCCGCGACGATCGAGGGCGCCCGCTACCTCGGCCTGGACGGCCAGATCGGCACGGTCGAGGTGGGCAAGCTCGCCGACCTGATCGTGCTCGACGCCGATCCGCTGGCGGACCTGCACCACTCCACGGACATCTGGGGCGTGCTCAAGAACGGCGAGTGGGTCAGCCGGTAGGGATCGACCTGGCGACCTCGGGTGTTCGGAACCGCGGGGTCTTCGCTCGCCCGATCGGGTAGGCTGTGCCCCTCGGAGGCGTGCCCCATGATCCTGTGGCTGTGGACCACCGCTGCTCTCGCTGGTGACAAGGACGGCGACGGCGTCCCCAACAAGACGGACACCTGTCGCGAGGAGCCGGAGGACATCGACGGCTTCCAGGACGAGGACGGCTGTCCCGATCCGGACAACGACGGTGACGGGATCGAGGACACCGAGGACAAGTGCATCGACGAACCCGAGGACATGGACGGGTACGACGACGCCGACGGTTGCCCCGACCCCGACAACGACGGGGACGGCGTGCTCGACGCGGCAGATCAGTGTCCGCAGGAGAAGGAGGACGGGAAGGGCGCCGCCGACGGCTGCCCCGACGTGAGCCTGGAGCTCCTGACCAACGATGGATACCTCGCCGCGGTGGGCAACCTGATGTCGCTCGTGGTCGAGGCCGCGGGCCAGGCCGAGGCCGGCTGCGAGACGCTCGCGTTCGGTGCCAAGGGTTGGCTGCAGAAGAACGATGTCGAGGTGCACAAGGAGGTCTGGGCGGCGCGGATGAAGCGCGCTCCCGAGGGCTTCGACGGCAACTCCGCCGAGCAGCTCCTGCGGCAGAAGGCGGACGTGTACCGGACCGCCAAGCCGGCGGTCGAGATCTTCTGCAAGGACAACGCGGGCTGGAACGCGGTGGCGGCCAAGGTGGACGCGGTGTTCCAGGCCATCCCGCCGGCCGACCCGCCGCCCAAGAAGAAGAAGGGCCGGTAGTGCTCGGGCTGCTGGCGCGAGCACCCGCCACGATCGAGCGGGCGGCCCGCGCCGGCTGGACCGCCGACCGGCTGGGGCCCGCCTTCCTCGAGGGGTACCGGGCGGCCGTGGACGCGGCGGTCCCGGGCCTCGCGGGCCCACGCGCCGCGCTGGCGGCCACCGAGAGCGGCCGACTGCATCCCGCCGCCATCACCACGCGGATGGTGGATGGTCGCGTCACCGGCCACAAGCGCTGGGTCACGGGGGCCACCGACTGCGAGCGGCTGGTGGTGCTGGCGCGCACCGACGACGGGAGCGGGGAGCGCGCGGACCTCGTCGTGGCCGTGGTTGCGACCGACGCTCCGGGCGTGACGCTGCGGCCGTCGCCCCCGACGCCGTTCGTCCCGGAGGTCGCGCACGCCGAGGTCGTGCTCGAGGGGGCTCCGGTGCTCGGCGAGGTGGCGGACGGGTGGGCCACGGTGGTGCGCCCGTTCCGGACGGTCGAGGACATCCACGTGCTCGCCGCGGTTCACGCGTACCTGCTCGGCGCGGCGCGCCGCCAGGGCTTCGAGCGCACCGCCGTCGAGGATCTGCTCGCCGGGCTCGCGACCCTGATGTGTCTCGCCGACGCGGCGCCCGCCGACCCGTCGGTGCACCTGGCGCTCGCGGGCCTCCTCCGCTCGCTCACCCGGACGGTCGCCGGCCTGTCCTGGGCGGGCGAGGAGGGGGAGCGGTGGGTGCGCGACGTGGTGCTGCTGGGCGTCGCGCAGGGTGCGCGGCAGGCGCGGTCCGACGCGGCCTGGGGACGGTGGCCGTGAACCGTCGGATCGCCGTGCTCGACTTCGAGGCGACCTGCGACGACGTCGATCCGCCCGATCCGCAGGAGATCATCGAGTTCCCGTCGGTGCTGGTGGACCTCGACACCAGGGAGGTGGTCGACGAGTTCTCGACCTTCGTACGACCCGTCCACCACCCGCGGCTGACGCCGTTCTGCACCGCGTTGACGGGCATCACCGACGCCGACGTCGCGCCCGCACCCGCGTTCCCCGAGGTCTTCGAGGCGCACCAGCGCTGGCTCGCGAGCCACGACCACCCCGTGATCGCGACCTGCGGCGACTGGGACCTGGCCACGATGCTGCCGCGTCAGGTGATCGCCAGCGGGCTGCGCGAGATCCCGCGCCCCTACCGCACCTGGATCAACGTCAAGGTGCCGTTCGCGGCGTGGAAGGGGCCCGGCGTCCGCATGGGGATGCCCGGGATGCTGGACGCGCTCGGGCTCCCGCTGATCGGCCGGCACCACCGGGGCATCGACGACACGCGGAACATCGCGAGCATCGTGTTGGCCCTGGCCGAGCGTGGGGTCGCGCTGGAGCCCACCGGAACCCTGGCGCCGTCGCGATACCCGCCGGTCCGACTGGTTCTGGTCCGCGAGGGCATCGAGACCGAGGTGACGCTCGAGCGACGCACGTTGCCGAGCCTGCTGGGGCTGGCCTCCGGCGCGCATCGGCGCCAGGCGACCGGCGTGTCGGACGCAGGTGGCCGCGAGCTTTCCGGGGACGACCTGGCCGACCTGCGGGACGGCGACCGGCTGACCGTGTCCGGGCCGCCGCTGGCGGGCTGAGGTTACGCTGGCCGTCCTCGGAGGTCGCTTGCTGCGCTACGCCATCGTCCTGGCCCTCGTGGGCTGCCCCAGGCCCGCGCCCGTCGAGCCGGCGGTCGCCGCACCGCCTCCGACCCCGCAGGACGACGTGCTCGCGGTCACGTGGGTGCAGACGAGCGCCGAGGCCGACGCGGTGGCGCTGACCGTGTTCCACGCGGCGGGTGCGGCGCTGGACCTGGCGCTGGGCGACCCGACCTGGACCGCGGCTCTCGAGCAGGAGGGCGCGTTCGGCGAGCTGCCGCCCGCCATCGTGGTGGACGTGGACGAGACCGTCCTCGACAACAGCCCGTACCAGGTGCGCAACCTCCTCGACGGGCACGGCTTCGACAAGGCCTCCTGGGGCGCCTGGGTGGACGAGGGCAGGGCGCTGGCGGTCCCCGGGGCGCCGGCCTTCCTGAGCGCCGCCGCGGAGAAGGGCGTGGACGTGTTCTACGTCTCGAACCGCGACGCCAGCCAGGCCGAGGCCACGCGGGGCAACCTCGCCGCACAGGGCTTCCCCGACGCCGAGGACACGAGCCACCTGCTGTTCCGCCCAGCGGAGGGGGATCGGACGAAGGCTGCCCGCCGTCGGCAGATCGTGCAGACCCACCGCATCGTCCTGATGTTCGGCGACAACCTCTTCGACTTCGTCGAGGGAGACAAGCCGGATCGGGCCGCCCGGGAGGCGATGGTGGCCGCCCACACGGACTGGTGGGGCGCGCGCTGGTTCATGCTGCCGAACCCGATGTACGGGTCCTGGGACGACGCCGTCCAGGGCTACGCCCACCCCGACGCGCCGACGGCGCACGCTGCCCGGATCGAGGCCCTCGACGGATCCAGGCCGTAGGGGGGCTCTGCCCCCCTCGCCACCCCCCGCCCTCGGCGCTCTGACTGCGTCGCGCGACACCTACGGCGGCACGTCCGCTTCGCGTCCGACCACCTCCGGGTCGTCCGGGCTTTCCCAGACCTCGGGAGATCCAGGCCGTAGGGGGCCTGCCCCGCTCGCCGTTACTCCATGTCGAGCGAGAAGGACCCCGACAGGATGCAGATGGCCGGGTCCTGGTTGGTCCCGATCGGGCAGATGCTGACCTCGAAGTTGCCTTCGATGGCGTCGCCCTCCTCGTTGAGCACGACCTTCTTGAGGTCCCCTTCGCCACGGTTCGGGTCTTCGGGCGTCAGGTGGATGTCGGCGGACTCCTTGTCCGACGTCGCGCCGTTGACGACGTACTTGTAGTTGTCGATGTCCACCTTGCCGATGAAGGTGCCCTCGCCGTCGTCGTTCTCCTCGTAGTCGAACTTCACGGACATGGGCAGCGACTGGCCCTGGTCCTCGTCCGCGGTGCCCGACCAGTCCCCGACCAGGTACTCCACGTAGTAGACCTTGCTGCACCCTGTGAGGAGGAGGGGCAGCATCAGCAGGCGCTTCATGGGGAACTCCATCTCATGAAGGCACGACTCTAGCCGAAGACGCCGAGCCCGACTACTGGCCGCGCGCGACGTCACGGACAGTTTCCGGCTCCTCCACGGGATGTACTGCCGGCATGATCGATCCGCTCGACAGCTTCTGCGCGCCCGTGGCCGACTGGTTCCGGGCCTCGTTCACCGCACCGACCGCCGTCCAGGCCCGCGGCTGGGGTCCGCTCGCCGCTGGTGGACACGCGCTGCTCCTCGCGCCGACGGGCTCCGGGAAGACGCTGGCCGCATTCCTGGCCTCCCTCGACCGCCTGGTACGCCTGCCGGCCGACGCACCCGCGGGCGTCCGCGTGCTCTACGTCTCGCCGCTCAAGGCGCTGGTCCACGACATCGAGCGCAACCTGCGAGGACCGCTGGTGGGCATCGGGCACGCCGCGATGCGGGCCGGCGTGGGCATCCGCGACGTGCGGGTGGACGTGCGGACCGGGGACACCACCCAGCGCGACCGGCGGCTCCAGGCCCGTGACCCGGCGGACATCCTGGTGACCACGCCGGAGTCGCTCTACCTCCTGCTCGGGAGCGCTGCCCGGGAGACGCTGCGCAGCGTCGAGACCGTGATCGTCGACGAGATCCACGCGGTCGCGGGCACCAAGCGCGGCGTCCACCTCGCGCTGTCACTCGAGCGCCTCGCCGCCCTGTGCGAGCGGGACCCACAACGGGTGGGGCTGTCCGCGACCCAGCGTCCGCTCGAGGAGATCGCGGCCTTCCTGGGCGGCGACCGTCCGGTCGAGGTCGTGGACACCTCCGAGCCGCCGCACGTCGATCTGCGCGTGGTGGTCACGGTCGAGGACATGGAGCACCCGGCGGCCTCCGGCACCGTGGTCACCGGGGGCGGCGAGGGACCGTTCCAGCGGGTCGGCGGCGGTGCCGTGGACGCGTCGGGGACCGAGCGGATGACGGCGGGGCTGTGGCCGGCGATCTACCCGAAGCTCCTGGAGCTGATCCGCGCCCACCGGACGACGCTCGTGTTCACGAACAGCCGGCTGCTGTGCGAGCGGCTGGCCCAGCGGCTCAACGAGCTGGCCGGCGAGGAGCTGGTGCTGGCGCACCACGGGTCGCTCTCGCACGAACAGCGCCGGATCATCGAGGAGTCGCTGAAGGCGGGACGGCTGCCGGCGCTGGTGGCGACGAGCTCGCTGGAGCTCGGCATCGACATGGGCAGCATCGATCTCGTCGTGCTGGTGGAGTCGCCGGGCAGCGTGGCGAGCGGGCTCCAGCGGGTGGGTCGCGCCGGGCACCAGGTGGGGGCGCGCTCCATCGGCCGCGTCTTCCCGAAGTACCGGGGCGACCTGCTGGAGGCCGCGGTCGTGTCGCGGGCGATGCTCGAGGGCGAGGTCGAGCCCACCCGGGTCCCCCGGAACTGCCTCGACGTGCTCGCGCAGCAGGTCGTGGCCATGGTGTGCGACCGCCCGTGGCAGCGCGACGAGCTGCTCACCGTGATCCGGCGCGCTCGGCCGTACCGGGAGCTCGGCGAGGGCTCGTTCGGCGCGGTGCTCGACATGCTCTCGGGCAAGTACCCCTCGGACGAGCTGTCGGACCTCCGCCCGCGCATCGTGTGGGACCGCGCGGAGGACGTGCTCACCGAGCGCCGCGGGTCGCGCCACCTCGCGCTGATCAACGGCGGCACCATCCCCGACCGCGGGACGTACGCCGTCCACCTCGGACCCGAGGGCAAGCGCATCGGCGAGCTCGACGAGGAGATGGTGTACGAGTCGCGAAAGGGCGACCTCGTCATCCTCGGCGCGAGCACCTGGCGGATCGAGGAGATCACGCGCGACCGCGTGGTCGTCTCGCCCGCGCCGGGGGAGCCCGGTCGGCTCCCGTTCTGGCACGGCGACCGCCCGGGTCGACCGGTGGCCCTCGGGCGTCGGATCGGCGCCTTCCTGCGGGAGATCTCACAGCGCGGGGAGGAGGCGGCGGACTGGCTGCGCGAGGGCTGGCCGCTCGACGAGAACGCCGCGCACAACCTCGTGGCCTACGTCCGCGACCAGCGCGAGGCGACCGGGAAGGTCCCGACCGACAAGCTGATCCTCGTCGAGAGCTTCCGCGACGAGCTCGGTGACTGGCGGGTGTGCATCCTGACGCCGCTCGGCTCGCGCGTCCACGCGCCCTGGGCGCTCGCGCTCGAGGCGCGCTTCACGGCGGACGGGTTCGACGTGAAGGCGCTGTGGGGCGACGACGGGCTCTCGCTGCGCTTCGCCGACATCGACGAGCTGCCGCCACTCTCTGAGCTGTGGGTCGAGCCGGAGGAGCTCGAGGACCTCGTGGTCGAGCAGCTCCGGGCGTCCGCGCTGTTCGCCGCGCGCTTCCGGGAGAACGCCGCGCGCAGCCTGCTGTTGCCCCGGCGCTCCGCGAAGGGCCGCCAGCCGCTGTGGGCGCAGCGCCTGCGCGCGCAGAGCCTGCTCCAGGTCGCGGTGCGGTACCCGGCGTTCCCGATCGTGCTCGAGACGTACCGCGAGTGCCTGCAGGACGTGCTCGACCTGCCCTCGCTGCGCGAGCTGCTCTCCGACGTCCGCGCCCGGAAGATCCGGGTGCACGAGGTGCAGACCCCGCGGCCCTCGCCGTTCGCGCGTTCGCTCGTGTTCGCCTGGGTCGCCGCCTACATGTACGAGGGCGACGCGCCCATCGCCGAGCGGCGCGCGCTGGCGCTGTCGCTGGACCGCGCCCTGCTCTCGGAGCTGCTGGGGCACGAGGAGCTCCGCGACCTGCTCGATCCCGAGGCCATCGCGATGGTCGAGGCCGAGCTGCAGCACCGGGCCCCCGATCGGCGGGCACGGTCCGCGGACGCGCTGTGCGACGTGCTGCGCCGGGTGGGCGACCTGTCGCTCGCCGAGCTGACCGAGCGCGCGACGGAGGATCCGGCCCCCTGGGTCACCGAGCTGGTGGCCGCCCGGCGGGTCCTCGAGGTCCGCGTGGCCGGTGAGATCCGGTACGTCCTGGCCGAGGACGCGGGCCGGTACCGCGACGGGCTGGGCGTGCCGTTGCCCGCGGGCGTCCCCCAGGCCTTCCTCGAGCCCGTGCCGGACGCGCTCGTGGGCCTCGTCCACCGCTACTGCCGCACACACGGCCCCTTCGCGACGGACGCGGTCGCGCGTCGCTTCGGGCTCGCGACGGGGGTGGCGAACGTGGCGCTCGAGCTGCTCCTGTCGCGGGACAAGGTGCTGCGCTCCGACAGCTTCGCCGTCGGCGAGTGGTGCGACCCCGACGTCCTCCGTCGCATCAAGCGGCGCACGCTCGGCGGGCTCCGCGCGGAGATCGCGGCGGTCGACGCCCACACCTACGCCACCTTCCTAGCGGAGTGGCACGGGATCGGTGGCGAGCGCAGCGGGCTCGGCCGGCTCCGCGAGGTCATCGCGCAGCTCGAGGGGCTGCCCATCCCCGCGTCGACGCTCGAGGAGGAGGTGCTGCCGCTACGGGTCGCGGGCTTCCGGCCCGATCAGCTCGACACGCTCGGGGCGATGGGGGAGGTCGTGTGGGTGGGGCGCGGGTCGCTCGGCCCTCGCGACGGCAAGGTCGTGCTGGTGCGCCGGGAGCGGGTGAGCGCGGTGCTCGAGCCGACGGATCCGGACCACCCGGCCCTCGCCGACCCGGTCGCGCGGCGCGTGCTGGAGCACCTCACGAACCGCGGCGCGAGCTTCCTGGTGGGGCTCCAGCAGGCGGTCCCCGAGGCCTCGAGCGAGGACCTGGTCGCGGCGCTGTGGGATCTCGTGTGGGCGGGGCTCGTGACCAACGACACCTTCCAGCCGCTCCGCTCGCTGCGCATGAAGGGCAAGCCGACCACCCGGGCGGCCGTCGCGGCCGGCGGTCGCTGGTCGGCGGTGGCGGAGCTGCACCCGGTCGAGCCGGTGGCGCCGACGGTGCGCGCGCACACGCGGGCCGCCCTGCTCCTCGAGCGGTACGGCGTGGCCTCGTCCTCCGCGGCCCGGAGCGAGGAGCTCCCGGGTGGCTTCTCCGCGGTCTATGGCGTGCTGCAGGCGATGGAGGAGTCGGGTCGCGCGCGGCGCGGGTGGTTCGTGGAGGGCCTCGAGGGCGCGCAGTTCGCCCCGCCGGGTGCGGTGGATCGGCTCCGGGCCTGCCGCGACGCCGAACCCGACCGCGTCGTCGTGCTGCCGACCGCGGACCCGGCGTGCCCGTGGGGGGCGCTGCTCCCGTGGCCGGTGGTGGAGGGCGAGGGGAGGCCGTCGCCCAGGCGGGTCGTGGGCGCGAGGGTCGTGTCGGTGGGTGGGGAGCCCGTGCTCGTCATCGAGCGCGGCGAGCGGTCGTGGATCACGCTCGCGGCGGGCGCGGACCCGGAGCGCTTCGGCAAGGCGGTCCGCGGTTGGCTCGAGGCCCAGCCGGACCGCTGGCGGACGGTGCGCGTGGACAAGATCGACGGCGTCGCGGCCCCCGAGCACCCGATGCGATCCGTCCTGGAGGACGCCGGCTTCGCGGTGGGTGCCCACAGCCTGGAGCGAGCGCGGATCCGGTAGGTTAGGCCAGACCCTCGCACCGGAGGGCAGATGGCGGCGCGCGTGGGCATCGTGATGGGGAGCCGATCGGACTGGCCCACCATGGAACGGGCGGCCGCCATCCTCGAGCAGCTGGGGGTCGAGCACGAGGTCCGCGTGGTCTCGGCGCACCGGACGCCCGATCTGCTCTTCACCTACGCCGAGCAGGCCAGCGAGCGCGGCCTGCGCGCGATCATCGCCGGCGCCGGAGGGGCTGCGCACCTGCCCGGGATGCTGGCGGCGAAGACGGCGGTGCCCATCCTCGGGGTCCCGGTGCAGAGCAAGGCGCTCTCGGGCCTGGACTCGCTGTTGTCCATCGTCCAGATGCCCGCGGGCGTGCCGGTCGCCACCTTCGCCATCGGCCCCGCGGGCGCCGCCAACGCCGGTCTGTTCGCAGCCGCGCTCCTGGCCGCGGAGGACCCGGCGGTGCGCGCCGCGCTGGACGCGTTCCGGCAGCGGCAGACGAGCACCGTGCTCGAGGACCCGGACCCGCGGGTGGAGCCGTGAGGGTCGGGATCGTCGGCGGCGGGCAGCTGGGGCGGATGCTCGGCCAGGCGGCGCTCCCGCTCGGGATGCGCACCACCTTCCTCGAGCCCGCGCCGGACCCGTGCGCTGCGGCCGTCGGGGAGGTGATCCGCGCGGGGTACGAGGACCCCGAGGGGCTCGACCGCCTCGCGGCGAGCGCGGACGTCGTGACCTACGAGTTCGAGAACGTGCCGGTCGCCTCCATCGAGCGTCTGGCCGAGCGCGTCCCCGTCTTCCCGCCGGTGGCGGCGCTGCGGGTGGCGCAGGACCGACTGCTCGAGAAGCGGGCCTTCGCGGAGCACGGGGTGGGAACGGCCCCGTTCGCCGCCGTGTCCTCGGTCGAGGATCTGCTCGCCGCCATCGAGGTGATCGGGCTGCCCGCGATCCTCAAGACACGACGCATGGGGTACGACGGCAAGGGCCAGCTGTTCCTCGCGGACCCGGAGCAGGCGGGCCCGGCGTTCCAGGTGCTCGGCGGCGTCCCGTGCATCCTCGAGCAGGTCGTGCCCTTCGATCGGGAGCTGTCCGTCCTCGCCGTGCGAGGTCGCGACGGCACCTTCGCCACCTGGCCACTGGTCGAGAACCGGCACGCGGGCGGCATCCTGCGTTGGTCCTACTGCCCCGCAGACGTGATGCCGGAGACGCAGGCCCGGGCCGCCGCGATCGCGAGGAGCGTGGCCGAAGGCCTCGGGTACGTCGGCGTCCTCGCCATCGAGCTGTTCGAGATCGGCGGGACGCTGCTGGCGAACGAGATGGCGCCCCGGGTCCACAACTCGGGCCACTGGAGCATCGAGGGTGCGGAGACCAGCCAGTTCGAGAACCACCTGCGCGCCGTCGCAGGGTTGCCACTCGGGACGACCGCCGTGCCGCTGCCGGTGGCCTGCGTGAACCTCCTCGGCCGGCTCCCGCCGCTGACCGACCTGCTCGCCCTCCCCGGGACCCGCGTCCACCTGTACGGGAAGGAGCCGCGTCCCGGGCGCAAGCTCGGCCACGTCACCGTGCGGGGTTCGAGCGACGAGGAGGTCCGGGCGCGCCTGGACCGCGTGCGCCGACTGGTCGAGGCGTAGCGGAGCAGCGCGCGGTCGGTGTCCAACCGGGGTACCATCCACCGACCCGGAGGACCGCATGCTCGTCTCGATGCTCGCCGCGACCGCGCTCGCGCAGGAGGTCACGTTCGCCCTGGACGACGCGAAGGCCCAGTCCCTGGGGCTCGATACGAGCGACCTCGAGGCGCAGCTGAACGCGGCGATCACCGATCAGCTCAACCTCTCCGACCCCAACACCTACGTCTCGAAGTACGCGAACGCGGTCGCCATGTCGACGAAGGGCATGGGCGTGGACTACGCCTCGAACCCCAAGATGTTCTCGGTCGGCGGCTCCATCGGGACGGCGGTCTCGGGGGTGCCGGTGTCCTTCTCCCGCGGGCCCGAGGATCTGCCGGAAGGGGGGTACGCGTTCATGGCGGCGCTGCACGCCGGCGTGAACCTCGGCGTTCTGACGCCCGGCGACAAGGGGCCGCTCGACCACGTCCTGATCTACGTGAGCGGCCTCGGCTTCAACCCGCCCGGCAGCCGCGAGTTCGAGGCCAGCATGTACAACTTCGGCGCCCACGCCCAGATCGTGCTCGGCGGGATGACGTCCGGCCCGGCCGAGTGGGGTGGGGTCGCGCTGACCGGCGGGTACGAGCGCAGCTGGTACAAGCTGAGCCTCGGGCAGGCGCTGCCCATCACCCAGGAGATCTCGCCCGCGACGGTCACCTGGGCCGCGGAAGGGACCTACGACCTGAGCGCCACCGCCGACACGATCCCGCTCGAGCTGTCGACCAACCTCCGGGTGACCGTGCTCACGGCCTGGGTCGGCGGCGGCGTCGACATCGTCCCGAGCGGCAGCGCCACCAGCGTCGCTTCGCTCGACGGTCCGGTCAGCGCCTCCGCACAAGGGCAGAACGAGCAGCTCGGCACGATCGGCGTGTCCCTCGCCGGGACGGGGCAGGCCGACCTCCAGGTCCCGAGGATCTTCCTGGGTGTCCAGGGCAACCTCTTCGCGCTGAAGGCCTTCGGTCAGCTCAACATCGGGCTGAACGAGACGTACGGCGGCTTCATCGGGCTTCGCGTCGCGATGTAGGAGCTCGGTAGCGGGCCCCGAAACGAAAAGGGGGCCGTGGCTGGACCACGACCCCCTCTCCCTGGACTCCCCCGAGGGGGCTCCTCGATCAGCGAGCGCCGTCGTGGAGGTTCGCGAAGTCCATGTCGTAGAAGCCCTCGTACCAGATCGCGCCGGCGAGGAGGAGCGCCTCGTGGATGGTGCCGTCGGAGACGTCCACCGGGACGAGGTACCCGTCGCCGTCGACCGTGGGCTCCTTGGTGGTGGAGTCCCACTGCCAGTTGATGATGTAGCTCCAGGGCTTGGCGACGAAGTCACCGGCGGCGTCGTTGATCGCGACGTACTGCAGGAAGCTGTTCGCCAGCAGGAAGTCCTTGGACTCCTGGTCGAAGAAGCCGAGGTCGTCGATCCACTCCTCGGTCATCGGGCCGAAGCCGATGCCGAAGTGGGCGCCGTTGAAGGCCGAGTGCAGGTCGTACCCGTCCGGGCCCCAGATGTTCTCGTCGATCACGTCCTGGCAGGTCGAGTACTCGACCGCGAGGGGGTGCTCGTACGCCGCGATGAACGCGTCGTTCGGCGGCGTGGCCAGCGAGAAGTCACCGTCGAGCGAGTCGGGGTTCGCGAGCGGGGTCGCGAGCCAGGTGCCGAACACGGTGCAGGCGTGGGAGTCGGCCTCGGCGGTGCTCGCCGAGTAGAAGTAGTCGAGCTCGACGAACTTCATGTAGACCATCGGGGGCAGGTCGTACCCGGAGATCATCCAGTTCGACAGCGTGCCGTCGGCGAGGATCGCGGTCTCGAGCTCGAAGGCCACGAACTCGGGGTTGAGCCCGGCCACGTCGGAGTGCGCGTGCACGCCGTCGGTCTCCGTGTCGGTCGGCGCCGTGTCCGTCGGGGAGGACTTGTCCTCCGTCGTGTCGCCGGAGCACGCGCCCAAGAACATCATCGAGAGCGCCGACAGCGCAAGCCACGAATTCCGCTTCATCGTTCCTCCATGCCAGGGGCCAGCCGAGTAACCCGCACCGAAGACGATCCGCCACCGCAAACGTCCCACGGGATACGGAGAAATTCATGGGTTGGTGGCATCGCGCCGGGATCGCACTGTCGGGGCTGGCCGGCTGGATCGGGGTTGGGAAGCCCGTTGTCGGTGACGAGGCTCGATCCGCTCGAGTGAGCGAGCTGTACCAGGACTATCGCTCGGAGTACCCCGACGTCCCCGAGGTGCTGGCGTCGGACCTGCTGGCCGACGACCGCGGGTGGCTGGTCGTGGATGTCCGGCCGGCCGCGGAGCGCGTGGTGTCGACCCTGCCGGGTGCGGTGTCGCTCGAGGATCTGGAGCGGGAGCCCGGGCTCCTCGATGGGCGGACGGTCGTGGCCTACTGCACCATCGGGTACCGGTCGGGGATGTGGGCGGCCGAGCAGCGAGCGGCGGGGGTGGACGCGCGGAACCTCGTGGCCGGCGTGTTGGGCTGGGGTGAGGCGGGCGGCACCTTCGTCGACGCCGATGGGCCCACCCGCCGGGTGCACGTGTACGGTCCGACCTGGGATCTGCTGCCCGAGGGCTACGAAGCGGTCTGGTGAGCCCGACCGGTCACGCCGGGTCGAAGCGCTGGCCGACGAGCAGCTGGTGCGCCACGCCGATGGAGGCGTCCCTGCCCGTCGCGCGCAGGTGCTGGGCGACCAGTCGCGCGGCCTCGAGCAGGAGGACCTCGCGCGCGGGCCCGTTCGAGGACAGCGCAGCCACGCAGAGCGGGTGCTCCGCGTTGATCTCGATGCAGGCGTGCGCCCGCTGGCTCTCCGCACCGAGGGTGGCAGGCGGTGCGCGGTGGCCCTGGGCGACCTCGACCACCGACACCAGCAGGCCCGGCACCGGGAACGCGCCCGTCAGGCGGGCCTCGAGGTCCGGCATCGCTCGCGCCACCACCGGGGCCTGGGGCGGAGCCACGCGTTCGATGGCGGTCTGGGGCGCGTTGCCCGCCTCGTACCAGTCCAACAGCGAACCGACGCCCTCCACCGGCACCCGGCGCGCCAGGTCCGCGGCCGTCCCCTGGAGCTGGTGCGACCGCTCCCAGGCGAGCGCGACGAAGGCGCTGGCGTACTGGCGAGCGGCCTCGATCCGCTCGGGGGCGCCGCGCTCGTCCAGGACGTTCACCAGCTGCTGGTACAGACGCCAGCCCGCCAGCTGGACCAGGCGTCGCTGCTCGGCGTGCAGCTCCTGGCCCGAGGACGGCCACACGAGACCGTGGCACGGCAGCGTTCGCTCGAGGTCGCTCAGGGCCACGAGCGCGCCCGTCGTGCGCAGGAGGATCCCGGTCGTGGGGTCGAAGGGCAGGCGCAGCCCGAGCCACCCCTTGAGCCCGCCCGCGCGGAAGTCCTCCCGCAGCAGCCAGCCGAGCTCGCCCTCGGGCAGGTCGTGCCACACACCCGGGTCGTCGTCGTACCGCAGCGCCGGTCCGGGGTCGGAACCCTCGGGGCGGATGCGTCGCAGCTCGTCCAGGGTCACTGCGAAGGTCCAGGGCTCGGCGACCCGGATGCCGTGCCGGGCCACCACCCGTGCGGCGGCGTGCGTCCGGATCTCGTGCAGCGAGCGGAGACCACCGCCGTCGGTCGGGATCAGGAGGGGGTCCTCGGCACGACCGAGCCGCTCGACCAGCTCGAGCAGCGCGAGGCGTCCCATCCCCTCGCAACGGTGGGGCGAGAGGCCGGCGCGGACGAGCGAGCGCTCGCCCAGGCGGTGCTGGAGGAGCTCGAACAGCGCGTGCAGCCCTCCCTCCCAGTCCTCTCCGACCCAGCCCGGCACCGACACGACGCCGATCACGGCCCCACCGAACCGCTGATCGATGGTGAAGCCCTCGGGAGGGGCGGCCTCCAGCGTGGCCGTCACCAGGACCGCCTGCGAGCTCATGGAGAAGATCTCGACCACGTCCGGATCGACCTCCCGCCACTGACCCCCCGTCCGAACCACGCCGGCGACGAAGCGACCTCGGAGGGAGGGGTGGGCGAGGTGGCCGAAGCCGAGCTTGCGCTCCAAGGGGTCGAGCTTGGCCGGCAGCCCGTCGCCCTCGCCGATCCCGATCACTTCCCCTCGAACGACGGTGGCGACCAGCTCGCGCAGGGTCACGCCGCCCGGCAGCGTGCGGTCGGCGAGGGACGGGGTCCAACCGGGCGGTGGGGCGATGGCCAGTGTGGGGCCGTCCGGGCCAGCCACGAGCTGGGGGATGGCACGGTCGCCGAGCAGCGCGGCCAACAGCTCCCGCTCGACGGGTGTCGACGCCTCGCCCACCAGCAGTCGGGCGGCCTCGCGCGCATCCTGCACGTGCCGGGCGTCGAGCGTGCGTCCAGGCTGCTCGGTGCGCAGGATCAGCGAGATCCGGGGCAGGTCCAGCGGCGGGCCCACCAGCTCGCGGTCCTCGCCCTTCCCCGTCCCGCCGGCGAGCAGCACCCGCCCGTCGCGGAGGACGCCGTGCTCCACGGTCCCCTCGGGTCCGATCACGCAGAACGGGACCCCCGGTCGGCCGAGGCCCCAGTCGGGCATGGGGCCTTCCAGGTGGAGACGGACGATCAGCTCGTCGCCGTCGATGCGCTCGAGGTGATCGCGGGTCACGATGGAGCGCTCGAGCGCCCGTGTCACGAAGTCCACGTCCGCCCGTGTGGCCAGGCGCGGCGGCACCGCCTCCTCGAAGTCCCGCGCGAGGGTCGCCGCCTGCCCCTCGGTGAGCACCACCACGCACCAGGGGAAGCGGTGGGGCGCGAGCGCTTCGGCGAGCTGCTCGGCCTGTCCCGGATCCACCCGGAAGAGGGGACCACCTCCCCGCGCGCCGAGCTGTTCCCGAGCGACCGCGAAGCGGGGAGCGACCGCCGGGACGTGGTCGGGCACCGGCTCGAGCGTCACCACCGGCTCCGCGGGGGCCTCCGCCGGCGCGGGCCGCTCCTCCACCTCCTCGGGGATCGGCGGCAGGCGGGGCGGGTTCCACGCCTGCGGACCCAGCGCCGACTGGACGAGCTCCCCGGCGATGGGCTGGACGGCGTGGAGCAGCTGCACGAAGCGCGCGTCCTGCACGACATCGGACTGGTCCGCGGTCTTGCGGAGCCGATCGTCGCAGAGGACGCCGGACAGCGGCACCTTGCCGCACATCTGGTCCAACGGGAGCGTGCTGATCCACACGCCGCCGACCACCATGCGGAAGCCCGCCACGGCCGACGCGTGCGTACGGTTCCCGACCAGCGCCACGACCCCACGCCGGCCGTCCTGGTCGAAGCTGCGCTGGTGCGCCGCGCCGAAGACCTCGAGGTGCCGGCTCGCGCGGTACCCGAACGGGGCGCTGCCGTTCACGAGGATGGGGACGGGGAGGTAGCTGCAGCGGCGCTCGACGAGCTCGATCTCGTCCACGGGCCCGCCGCCCATGAAGCGCTGCAGCCAGCCGACGGTGTGGACCGCGTGCACGTACGTGCCGGCGATGGGCTTCTCCGGCGTGCCCACCGTCGCGTTGCCGGCGGCGTCCAGGTCGAGGCGGACGGAGGTCGTTCCGTCGCCCGACTCGATCCGGAGGAGCTTGGGCTTGCGTTGGAGCAGGGCGTTCACGCCGACGGCGAGCTGGACGAGGTGCCGGTGGCTCTGATCCCCCCGGTCCCAGAACAGCCAGTCGAGCACGTTCTCGAGCTCGTTGCGCTGGAACGGCCGCCCGCCGACCCAGGCGAGCAGCATGCTGTCCCGGCGCGCGTCCAGCGCGAGGTAGGTCGCCTCCGCGAAGATCGCGGACTGGACGAGCTCGAGGACGTACTGGGAGGGGTGACGCAGCGCGAACTCCCGCTGCTTCTCGAGGGCCTTGCCGCGCGACAGCGTGAACGTCCGCCGCTCGACGAAGGCGCCGGGCGCTCGGCTGCGCGCGAGGATCTCGTCCAGTCCCGTCCCGCTCATCGAGCGCTCCTCGTCGAGGTCGTGCGGACCGCCATCTCCTCGACCAGCCGACGGTGCGCTGCCTCACCCTCTACGTCCTCCACCACCAGCAACGCGGAGGCCAGGCCGAACGCCGCCACGTCGGGTTGGTCCGCGAACGCGAGCACGTGCGCCCGGAACGTGGCGTGGTGTCGGTTCGCCAGCAGGCACCGCCAGGTCAGGAAGCCGGGCATCCGGATCCCGCGACCCCGCCGGGGACGCAGGAACACGTCGGCCGTGGCGGGTCCGTCGAGGGCGAGGACGTCCGCGCTCCCGAGATCCACCCCGCCGAAGTCGCCGACGCGCAGGGTCAGGCGGTTGGCCACGCTGTCCGCCCCGGGCGCCCAGCGGAACACGTGGTCGGTGCCCGGGACCCGCAGCCGGAGTCCGACCGCGACCCGCAGGAGCTCCTCGGTCGCGCTCACGAGGCCCCGCTCCGAAGGATCGAGCGACGGGGCGTCGAGGACGTTGGGCACCACGAACACCTGCTCGGCGCGCGCGATCGCGCGGCCGCTCGACCAGTCCAGCATGGCGGGCCGGTGGAGCAGGTCGAGCACCTCCCGAGCGCGAGGACTGTCCCGCAGCACGACGAGCCCCTGGCGCAGCAACGGCTCGGTCAGCGCGTCCACCGCCCTGCCCACCAGCACCGACCCCACGCGCCGCTCCTGCGCGTCGATCTGGCGCGGGCAGACCGTGTCGCCCGTCACCGTGCGGAACAGCGGCCGTTCCGCGAGGGACTCGGTGAACGCCTTGTCGCCGGCGCGGAGCTCGGCCGCGAGCAGGCGATACCCGTGCTCGATCTCGCCGTCGGCCGCGACCTCCCGGACCAGGCGCTCGCACAGGCGCTCGCGCAGACCTCGGGCCGAGCGCACGACCGCGTTCATCGCCCGCGCCCAGTGCTCGTCCATCAGGACGTTGTCGCGGGTCAGCGTGTGCTCGAGCCGGTCGTGCTTCACCTTGAAGGAGACGTGCTGGAGCCGGTCCGCGTGCGGACCGAGGACCTCGGTGGTGGACGTCTGCAGCAGCGTGAGCCCGCCGTTGTAGAACCCGAAGCGGGGAGGGGACTGCTCGCCCGCACCCGGGCAGGCGACGACCACGTGCATGCCCTCCTCCCGGTGCTCGTGGACCTCCCACCCCTCGAGCGACATCGGGCGGTCCACGCGCTCCGGGCCGCCGGCCTCCACCTCCTCGAACGCGGCGAACGGGTCCTCGGTGTCGGGCTCCGCCTGCGCTCGCGACTCGCCCGACCGGTCCTCGTACGTGATGGGCGTCTGGCTGTGCTCGCACCAGTAGCCGAGGACGGTCCGGATCTCGCGGCGCCACCGGTCGAGCTCGGTCGGCGGGAGTCGCTTGAACAGCACGATGCTGGTCCCGCTGACCGGATCCTGCAGGCGGATCTTGTCGAAGCTGCGGTCGGCGTGGAACAGGAGCTCCCAGCTCTCGCCGTGCCGGCCGGTGCGCACGAGCACGGCTTCGGGACGGATGGCGAACACCGAGGTGAAGCCGATGCCGAACTTCCCGATCTTGGTCGCGTCCTTCTCCTTGGACGAGGCGAACAGGCGGGTGAGCTGCTCGTCGATGATGCGCTCGTCCATCCCTTCGCCGTGGTCGTCCACGCCGATCCGCAGCACGCCCAGCCGATCGCCGTCCTTCGGCGCGTCGTAGCGCGTCCACACGTCGATCCGGGGCGTGCCCGCGTCCATCGCGTTCTGGGCGAGCTCGCGGAGCAGATCGAGGGGGCGGGCGAACTGATCGACGAGGTTCGACAGCGCCTGTTCGACGAAGGATCCGGTCGGTTCGGTGGTGGCCATGGCGGTGGTTATCGTGGTGTACCTCGTCGCGGGCATCCCCGTTCGGAGGAGGACATGAGCGCGTGGACCTATCGGGTGACGGACCCGTCGACGGGTGAGATGGAGCCGGCGTTGGCCCTCCACTCTCCCGAGGACGTGGACCGTGCGGTCGCGGAGGCGCGGGCCACCTTCGAGGTGTGGTCGAAGCGGCCGCTGGCGGAGCGGGCGCGCACCATCGCCGGCCTCGGGCCGCTGCTGCGATCCCGCCGGGAGGAGCTCGCGCTGCTGATGGCGCGGGAGATGGGCAAGCCGCTCGCCGAAGGGCGGGCCGAGGTCGACAAGTGCGCCGCGACCTGCGAGCTGGTGGCTGATCGTGCGGAGGAATGGCTTCGCCCCGTCGAGCTGCCCTCCGACGCGTCGACCTCGTGGGTGCAGTACGACCCGCTGGGTGTCGTCTTCGCGATCATGCCGTGGAACTTCCCCTTCTGGCAGGCGATCCGCTTCGCGGCACCAGCGATGGTCGCGGGCAACAGCTTCCTGCTCAAGCACGCCCCGTCCACGCCAGGCTGCGCCGACGCGATCTCGGAGCTGTTCGACGGCGTCGGGCTCCGCGTGCCGAACCTCCGCCTGGGTCTCGAGCAGGTCGAACGGGTGATCGCCGATCCGCGCGTCGCCGCCGTCACCCTCACCGGCTCGACGGGAGCGGGGCGCTCGGTGGCGGTGACCGCCGCGCGGTACCTCAAGCGCTCCGTGCTCGAGCTCGGCGGATCGGACCCCTTCGTCGTCCTGGACGACGCGGACCTGGACGAGGCGGCTCGGGTCGGCGTGCAGTCGCGGCTGCTCAACGGCGGTCAGAGCTGCATCGCGGCCAAGCGCTTCATCGTGGTCCGCAGCGTCGCCGACGCGATGATCGAGCGACTCCGGGCGCACCTCGCGGCCGCGGTGGTCGGCGATCCGCGCGAGGCCGGCACGACCGTGGGGCCGATGGCCCGCCAGGACCTCCGCGACGCGCTGCACGATCAGGTCCTGCGCTCCGTGGGACTCGGTGCGCGCTGCGCGCTCGGCGGGCGGATCCCCGATCGCGCCGGCTGGTTCTATCCCCCGACCCTGCTGCTCGACGTGGCACCGGGGATGCCCGCCTGGGACGAGGAGCTGTTCGGCCCCGTGCTCCCGGTGCGGATCGTGGAGGACGAGGAGGAGGCGCTGCTCGCGGCGAACGACTCGGCCTATGCGCTGGGCGCCAGCATCTGGACCGGGGACGCCGAACGGGCGCGCCGCTGGGCCGATCGCGTCACCGCCGGCTGCGTGTTCGTCAACGGCCTGGTGAAGTCCGACGCCCGCCTGCCCTTCGGGGGGGCGCGGGACTCGGGCTGGGGCAAGGAGCTCGGCCCCCACGGCATGCGCGAGCTCACGCTGGCGAGGACCGTATGGGTGAGGTGAGCGGACTTCCGGGGAGCGTCGACGAGCTGGTCGACGACTTCGAGCTCTTCGACGACTGGGAGGATCGGTACGGCTACCTGGTCGACCTCGGGAAGCGGCTGCCGGCGCTACCGGAGTCCGAGCGCACCGACGTGGCCAAGGTCCAGGGATGCACGAGCCAGGTCTGGTTCGTCCAGCGGCCCACGGACGACGGTCGGCTCCGGTGGGACGGCGACAGCGACGCCGCGATCGTGCGCGGGCTGATCGCGGTCCTCCACGTCCTGTTCGACGGGCTGACCCCGGATGAGGCGCGCGCACTCGACGTCGATGGCATCTTCCAGCGCATCGGGCTGGAACGACACCTGTCGGTCAACCGACGGAACGGCTTCTACGCGATGGTCGGGCGGCTCCGCTCCTGGCGCTGACCCAGGAGCGACGACGGGCTCACTGGCTCTTGCCGCCCTTGCTCTTGCCGCCCTTGCCGGCCTTGCCCTCGCCGCCACCGCCGCCGCCGCCGTCGCCGGACTTGCTCTTGCCGGCCTTGCCCCGCTTGCGGCCCTTGCCGATACGCGGCGGCTTGCCCGGGTCCGGAGGCGGCTCGCCCATGCAGGCGTTCATGCAGTCGGCGGTGAGCACGCAGGTGAGGAGGAGCGCGGCCTGCTCGTTGCTCGTGCAGGTGGCGTCGTCGACGGTGTCGTCGTTGATGCAGGAGTAGCAGGTGTCGTTGTCGACGCACTCCATGCACTGGGTGCTGCAGGCATCGATGATGCACCTGTCGCAGTCCGTCGCGTCAGGCGGCACCGCGCAGTAGTCCTGCGCCAGCTCGGAGTAACCGGAGCTTCCGCAGGCCAGGGAGAGGAACAGGACGGTGAGCAGGGCAGTGATTCGGTTCATGCGCGAGACGCTACGCAATCGCGCGCGATCGCGTGTCACGTTGCCTGAAAGTGCAGGTTCGAAGGTGACAGCGAGATCCGATCGTCACGGAATGTCGCGGCGCGCGCCGTCGGCGAACCGGTGCAGCAGGATCGTGGGGCGAACGCCCTCGCTGATCGTGTAGAGGCCGTCCGGGCTCCAGGCGACCGTCTCGCCCTGGGGTTCAGCGGCCAGGTCGATCCGGCACGGATCCCGCTCGAACGTCCGCTCCCAGGGCTCCCCGGGAACGCGGGGCCAGAGGAAGGCGTCGAGGTACGTGCGGATGACGACCGCCGTGCCGTCCGGGGCGACCGTGCCCCCCGTCGTCAGGGTGTTGCCCTGCAGGAGGCCCTCGCCGAACGTCAGGCGGGCGACCTCGATCCCCAGCGCGACCTCGGGCAGCGGGCCGCCGACGCGGATGACAGGCGTGTCGCCGTCGTGGTCCTTGGCCACCAGCAGGACGTCGCCGGACACGGGGTCGGCGAGCAGGGTCTCGGCGTCGTGCGGCCCGTCGGGCCACTGCAGGACGGTCTCGGCGTCCACCGGCCAGTCCACCCGCGAGGTCGTGATCTCGGGTGGGGTGACCTGCAGCAGCCGGACGTTCTGGCGGGCCGCGAGGTTGTCGCCGATGTCCCCGATCAACAGCCGATCGCCGAGCGGAGCGAGGTCCTCCCAGTCCACGAGGACCGTCGACCGATCGAGCGCCACGGTGGCGAGCACGGCGCCGGTCGGATCGAGCGCCGTCAGGTCCTTGTCGCCGTCGTCGAGCGCCCACAGGACCCCGTCGCGCCACACCAACCCCGAGATCTCGTCGGGTCGATCGGCGGCCACGACCCCCACGGGCTCACCCGGGAGGAAGCTCGGGCAGGCGGGCGGCTCGGGCGGCGCCGTGTCGGCCGTGCTCGCGGGCGTCGTCGCGTCGGCGGGTGCTCGCGTGCACGCGATCAGCGTCAGCGCGAGCACGCGGTCAGAACATCTTCTTCTTGGGCTCGACCTGCTCCGCCTCGGTCTTGCAGTCGATGCAGAGCGTCGCCACGGGGCGGGCCATCAGGCGGCCGAAGGTGATGGGCGCGCCGCAGGACTCGCACACACCGTACTCGCCGTTCTGGATGCGCTCCAACGCGTACCGGATCTTGGAGAGGAGCTTGCGCTCGCGCTCCGCCATCCGCAGCGTGAAGTCGCGGTTGCTCTCGGTCACCGCCAGATCGAGGGGATCGGCGTCCGCCTCGCGGACCTCGACCAGCTCGCTGACCGCGTCCTTGGACTGCGACAGGATGTCCTTGAGCTGCTCGTCCAGCACGCCCTTGAGCGTCGCGAGCTCGTCGGGCTTGAGGTACTCGTCGGCGGGCAACGACATGGCCGAACTCCGTGTCACGGTCAGATACGCGGGGGCGGGAAGATACACACCGGTCACGGCCGGCGCAAGGCTCACCGCAGGCTCATCGGACCGAACGGTCCCGCCTCTCGGTGCCACGCAGGTTGGGCCGCATCATCGGCGCCACGACCTCGTCGCAGGAGCGACCGGCGCGGTTCGCGAGCAACGTCACGTCCAGGATGAGGTGGTTGGTCGCGACGTCGACCAGGGACGGGTTCGCGGTGCGCACCGCGTCGTTGTCCTCGCCGGGCTCGGCCCCGCCCATGAGCGCCTGGTGGCGATCGACGACCAGCAGCAGGTTGTGCGACCACGAGGACTTGCGCGGGTCCGTCGCGGCGCACCAGCAGGAGAAGCCCGCCGGGGGCGAGGGGAGCGGCTCGGGGCAGTGCAGGACGCGGTGCAGGTCGCGGTCGGACACGTCGTCCAACGCGGGCCGCAGCGCCTCGATCTCCCGCGCCCAGGCCGAGAGGTAGATCGAGCTGCGGGCGGTGCGGATCAGCTCGGCCGCCGTGGTCACGACCTCGTCGTACCGCCGGACGATCCACACCGGCTCGGGGCGGGTGGGCTGCGGGAGCGCGCGCAGGGCCTCGACCAGCGCGTCCATCCGGGACATCGCCCGCTGCCGCACCTCGCTCACCCACTGGTCCGGGTCGGCCGCCACGAAGCGCTGCGGATCCTGGCCGACGGCGAAGGCGGCGCCCTGCTCCTGGAGCTGCTGGAGCACCTTGTACACCGCGCTCCGGGGCACGCCCGAGCGCGCGCCCACCTCGTAGCCGGTGAGCCCCTGGCCGGAGTCGTCGGCCAGCAGCGTCAGGTACGCGATGGACTGGTTGCGGGTCAGCCCCAGCTGGACCAGCTGCTCCACGAGCGCGTCGTCCACGCTCCCTCCTCGTTGTCGGCGTTCCAGCGGACCGGTGGCCCGTGCCGTCCCCGTGACTCTAACGCGAGACACGAAGGTGGCCAGTCGCCGTCACTCGGGCTAGAGTCACGGCCTCGCCCAGGAGCGCCCGTGATCCCGCTCATGATGTCGCTGCTCACGGCCTGCTGCGGTCGCGACGAGCCCGAGTGGCTGCCGATCGACGACGTGTACCTCGGCGCGGGCTCGGTGACGATCGACCTGTCGACGTACCTGATCGACGACCGGCAGAAGGTCGCGTTCACCGCGAGCGACGATCCGGACGTCGTGACGGAGCTCGACGGCTCCGTGCTGACGCTCACCGGCCAGCCGGGTTGGGAGGGCCTGACCACGATCTCCGTGGGCGCGACGGACAAGTGCGGTGCGGAGGCCTCCACCACCATCGAGGTCTCGTCCGAGCCGCCGCCGACCACCACGGCCGAGCCCACGGGCTGCGCGACGACCTTCACCTGGACCTCGCCGAACGCGCCCGACGGGGTGGCGGTCGCCGGCGACTGGAACGCCTGGTCCTCGACCGAGGACCCGATGACGCTCGACGGGTCGACCTGGACGCTGACCCTGCGGCTGCCGCCCGGCCCGCACGCGTACAAGCTGGTCGAGCTGCAGGAGCGCGCCTTCGGCCCCGAGGAGTCCTGGGGCTGCGACCCGAGCGCCCGGTACGCACAGTGCGATCCGGGCTCCTCGACCCCGTGGGACGCGGGCTTCGACATGAACTGCGCCCCCGGCGCGGCGAGCTGCAACTCGGTCGTCGTGGTGCCGACCTGCGCGGCCCCGCACCTCGCCGTCGACGACGTGGACCTGGACCGCGGCGCGGGCACGCTCTCCGTCGCGGCCGCGATCACGCTCGGCGCGGGCGGGGACGTGGTCTCCGCGGAGGCGACGCTCGACGGTGCAGCGCTGACCGCGACCGTCGACGGCGACCACGTCCGCGCCACCGCGACCGGCCTGTCCGTGGGGCGGCACACGCTCCGCCTGCGGGTGACCGACAGCGTGGGCAACGTGTCCGACGAGGTGCAGGTCCCCGTGTGGACCGACGACTTCGACTGGAAGCGCGGCGTCGTCTACTTCGCGTTCGTGGACCGGATGCTCGACGGCGACGCGTCCAACGACGACCCCACGGGTGCGACCGCCATCGGCGGCGACTACGAGGGCGGCGACTGGGCCGGGCTGCGCACGATGCTGCCCTACCTCGACGACCTTGGCGTCAGCGTGCTCTGGCTGTCCAACCCGCAGGACAACGCCGAGGGCGCCTTCGCCGGCAGCTGCGACCTGACGTACGCCGGGTACCACGCCTACTGGCCCGCCGACGCCACGGCGACCGAGTCCCGCTTCGGCACCGACGCCGAGCTGATGGCGCTGGTGGACGAGGCCCACGCCCGCGGGATGCGCGTGATCATGGACTGGGTGGGCAACCACGTCCACGAAGACCACCCGTACTACGCCGATCACCCCGAGTGGTTCCACCCGTACGCGAACTGCAACGACCGGGTCGACGGCGCGCTCAACTTCGACCGCATCCCCGAGGAGTGCTGGTTCGCGCCCTACCTCCCGGACGTGGACTACAGCCAGACCGTCCCGCTGATGACGATGGTGGAGGACGCGATCTGGTGGGCCGAGACCTACGAGCTCGACGGGCTGCGGGTCGACGCGGTCAAGCACATGTCGCACGCGACCGCCTGGGACCTCAACGCCGCCATCGAGGAGCACCTCGAGCACAACGAGGCGGGCTCGCCGACCGACCTGTGGACCGTCGGAGAGAC
>JACKEQ010000136.1 GCA_020632885.1 Alphaproteobacteria bacterium
CCAAGGCTCGTATGACGCTGCCGTCCAGAACCTCCGGCGGACTTCGGGGGCAATGATCGCCAAGCGGCAGGTGGAGGAGCTGGCTGTGGGCGTGTCGCGCGACTTCGAGTCGTTCTATCTGGAACGGGCTCGTGAACCGGAGGACCCACAACGGCTGATGGTGCTGACCTTCGACGGCGCGGGCGTCGTCATGCGCCCCGAGGACCTCCGTGAGCAGACACGAAAGAAGGCGGCGAAGGCCCACCGAAAGCGCACCATCGCGGAGTCGGTGGCCCAGGAGACCTCCGGCGCCGCTCGACAGCACCGCAAGCGGATGGCCGAGGTCGCGGCCGTGTACTCGCTGGAGCCCGTGAGCCGGACGCCGGAAGACGTGACGCGCGAGCTGAGGCGCACGGGACCCTCCCCCGACCGACCCAAGGCCCAGAACAAGCGCGTCTGGGCCAGCGTGGAGCACTCCATCGTCGATGTCGTCGATGAAGCCTTCGCCGAGGCCAGCTTGCGGGACGAGACCAACGCGCGGCGGTGGGTCTCGCTGGTGGACGGCAACGAGGAGCAACTCTTCTCCGTCCAACGCATGGCTCGCAACTACGAGGTCACCGTCACCATCGTCATCGACTTCATCCATGTGCTCGGCAAGTTGTGGGAGGCGGGCCGTGCGCTGCTCGGCCAGACAGTGCCCGTAGGCAACGTCGAGGCCTGGGTCGACGTGCGTGCGGAGCGCATCCTCAGGGGCCAATCCAGCCTGGTCGCCGCGGGCATGACCCGGTCGGCTACCTGTCGACAACTCCAGGGGCGAGCCAGGAAGGCCGTCGACGCCTGTGCGCGGTACCTGGTCAAACACAGCTCGCGGCTGCGCTACCACGAGTACCTTCGTGATGGGCTGCCCATCGCAACCGGAGTCATCGAGGGTGCGTGCAGGTCCCTCGTCAAGGACCGAATGGACATCACCGGCGCACGGTGGGGTCTGCAGGGTGCCGAGGCGGTCCTCAAGCTACGAGCCCTGCGCGCATCGGGTGACCTGGACGCCTACCTCGCGTTCCACCGTCACCAGGAACTCGCCCGGAACCACCTCTCTCGGTTCCACGACACCGAGCTGACCGACCTGAGAGCCGCGGCGTGACCGAGCTCACACGAGAGGAGCCGCACCCTCCGACGAGAGATGCCTGGGCAAGGTGGTCGATCTGCAACACGGCGGTTGCATTGGGCGGGGGATGCCCAGGCAAGGTCGCCCTTCTGCAACACCGGCGGAGGCAAGGGCCCCCCAATGCAACATCCAGCCCCCGGGCGCTACGTACGAACCATCGTTATCGGGCACGCCCACGCCCGCGATGACCCAGGACGGGCCCATCTCGTTGCATCAGGGGCACCTTGCCTCCGCTCCGGTTGCATCCGACGGGGGATGCCCGGGCAAGGGGGCCGTCTGCAACGGGCGCGAGCGCGCGATCGGGCGGGCACGGGCACGGGCACGGGTACGGGCACGGGCACGGGCACGGGTACGGAGGGTGGTGTCGGGGGGTCGGATCGAGGACACTCGCGGGATGGGGCTCGCTCCCTTGATGCTGGCGGTGTGGACGGGGCGCGCTCGCGCGGAGCCGCCCGCGCTGGCGATCGAGATCCACGACGTCGGGACCGCGCGTGAGGACGCCCTCCCCGCCGTGGTCGAACCCCTGTCGGAGTCGGAGGCGCAGGCCCTGTTCGACGGGCTCCCCTCGACCGAGGTCCCCGAGGTCGCGCCGCCCATCGCGCCCGAGGGGGGTCCACCCACCGGCGCGCGGCCGCTCGCACCCATCGGCACGCACCCGAGGGGTCCGCTGCAGGTGCGGATGCCACCGGGCGGCGAGGTCGCGACCGCCTCGGACGTGCGCGTCACGTTCGATCGGCCCATGATCGCGCTCGGCGAGCGGGAGGCCCCGTCCGTCGCCACGCTCACGCCCACGGTCCCCGGGCGCTGGCGCTGGGAGGGGGACCGCGCGCTCGTGTTCGATGGCGACGGCCGCCTGCCGATGGCGACGACGTACACCCTCGAGGTGCCCGCCGGCACGCGCTCCGCCAGTGGCGACCTCCTCGCGGAGCCGGCGCGCACCACGTTCTCCACGCCCCCGCCCGCGCTGGTCGCCCACTGGCCCGCGACGAACGTGGCGCCCGAGGCCTCGCTCGTGCTGGTGTTCGACCAGGAGGTCGACCCGACGGCCGTCCTCGAGCACCTGGAGGTGGCGGGGACCCCGGCGCGCTTCCGGGTCGCGACCACGGAGGAGGTCGCCGCCCTGCCCGCCGCGGCGACCGATGGGGCGCCCCCAGCGCGCGTGGTGGCCCTCCGTCCGACCTCCCCGCTGCGGGCCGGCGCCGAGGTGACGCTGACCGTGCCCGCCGGCACGCCCGCGGCCGAGGGACCACGGACGACCACCGCGGACCAGCCCGTCACCTTCCACGTGCTCCCGGAGCTGCGCGTGGTCGAGCACCACTGCTTCGGCGGACGCGCGTGGTGCGACCCGGAGAAGGGGCTCGTGGTCGTCTTCTCCACGGAGATCACGGGTCCGCTCGAGGGCTGGACGGTTGAGCCGGCGGTGCCCGGGCTGACGCTGCACGCCATGGGGAACCGGGTCATCGTGCGCGGTGGGTTCGGGACGGAGACCCGCTACCGCCTCACGGTGCCCGCGACGACGACCGACGCCGCCGGCCAGGTGCTGGGGCGCGAGGTCGTGCTCCCGTTCCGCATGGTGAGGGCGCTGCCGGAAGCGCGCATGGCAAGCGGGGGGTGGGAGCTGCTGGTGCTCGACGCCGACGCGCCCGCCGTGGTCGGCGTGACCGCCCGGAACACCGATCGCGTCGTCCTGGACCTCAGGGAGCGCGCGCCCGGGTACGCGGAGTGGGAGTCCCGGGGACGCCGGCTCGCACGCCTGGAGCTCGACGTGGGGCCCGACGGCACGACGTCGGTCGACCTCGGGCCGTGGCTCGGCGAGGGAGACGTCGGACGCTTCGTCCTGGTGGCGCGGCCGGACGGGCGGCGACGGGGGAGGTGGACGGCCCGCGTGGATGTGACGCGGATCGGGCTGGTCACCTGGTCCGACGCGGACGAGCTCGTCGTGTGGGCCAGCCGCCTGTCCGACGGCGCGCCGCTGCCCGGCGTGGAGATCCGGCTGGGCGACGGGCCCCCGGCGCTGACGGACGCGCAGGGACTGGCCCGCCTCCCGGGTCCCGAGGGCGACCGGCTCCAGGCCGTGGAGGCACGGACCGGGTTCGACGCCGCGTGGACGTACGCGCGGTTCCCACGGGCTCCCGGGAGCGACGTGCTGGCGTGGCTCGCGTTCGACGACCTCGGCCTCTACCAGCCGGGCGACGTGGTGAACGTGAAGGGCTGGCTCCGGGAGCGGCGCGGGGGCGACGTCCAGAGGCTGGTGGATCAGGAGCGGACCGAGGTCGTCTGGGAGCTCTGGTCGGCGGCCCGCGACGAGGCGCTGGCGAGCGGCGTGACACGCCTGTCCGCGACCGGAGGCTTCGACCTCTCGGTCCCGCTGCCGGAGGATCTGCCGCTCACCAGCGCGTGGCTGCGCCTGCGGGCCACCGGTCACCCCTGGCACCGGGACCTCCAAGTGCCCATCGCGGTGTTCGAGGAGCGCTCCACCGCGTTGACGGGCACCGCCCACCCCGAACCCGGAGGGGTGGTGCTGGCGCTCGGTGCCAGCACGCTGGTCGGGGACCCGCTGTCCGGCCGCACCGTCGACCACCAGCTCCGCGCCACGCGCGCCCTCTTCCAGCCCCCCACGCAGCAGCCCTGGTCGTTCCGGGACCTGACGACGCCACCACAGACGGCGACGGCCCACGCCGCGACGACGACCGACGCGAGCGGCACCACCCGCTTCCGGGCCGGGCTCGGCGGGCTGGAGGCCCCTGTCGAACTGTCGGTGGAGAGCACCGTGATCGGCCCGGACGGGCGCGCGGTGAGCACCACGACCACGGCGCTGGTCCATCCCGCGTCGGTCTACGTCGGCGTGCGGGCGACGACGACACCCGGGCCGAGCCCCGCGATCGTGGCGGAGGTCACGGTGGTGACGCCCGACGGCGAGCCCGCGCGAGCACCTCGGGTGGAGGTCTGGGCGTGCGCGGAGGAGCCCGACGAGGCGGAGGTCTGCGTCCCCGAGCTGGACGCGCGCGGCCGGGGGACCTGCGAGCTCCCCACGGACGTCGATGGAACCTGCGTCGTCGTGGCCCGGGTCGTCGACGAGCAAGGGAGGGCCCAGCGCAGCAGCACGCACGCCATCCCCGCCGCGGACCCCACCCTCCTGGCAGTGCGCGGGTCGCCGAGCGCAGGAGAGCCCATCCACGTGGAGGTGAGCGCTCCGTTCCAGCCGGCGGAGGGCGCGTGGGTCCTCGATCGGGGCGGCTTGCGCTCCGTCGGACGGTTCCGGATGGAGGGTCCGAGCACCACGATCACGGTCCCGACGGAGGCGGGTGGCCCTCCCGCGGCGCTCCTCGACGTGGTCCTGGTGGGGGCGGACGGGCGGAGCTCGGCGGGCCGGACGTGGATCGATCTGCCCGGGCGCGACGACCGGCTCGCCGTCGAGCTCCTCGCGCGCTCGGAGGTCGCGGTGGGCGCGTCGTTGCCCGTGACCGTGGTGGTGCGCGGGGCCGACGGGCAGCCGGTGGCGGGCGCCGAGGTGGCGCTGATGGTGTCCGACGAGGGCGTGCTCGGCCTCACCGGACACCAGGTCCCCGATCCGGTGGCGGCCTTCACGCCGACGCGCGCGGAGGCCGTGTGTCGAGGGTCCACCCGTGAGCTCGCGGACGGCGAGTCGGGTGCGTGCAACCAGGAGCAGTACTTCCTCGCCAGCGCGGAGGCGCCCGGGGTGCGCGTCGCCGGGCCGCCACCCCCACCGCTGCGGTTCCCGGAGCTGCGTGCCCGGCCGCCGGCGCGGGTGTTCGTGCCCGACGCGATCACGGACGCGGACGGGCGCGTGGTGGTGGACGTCGACTGGTCGGACGTGCTGACCCGATACCGGGTGACCGCGGTGGTGGCGGACACGGAGGGGGCCTTCGGGAAGGCGGAGACCACGGTGACGGTGAGCACGCCTCTGTCCGTCACCGTCGCTGCGCAGCGGGTGTTGCGGAGCGGCGACGGCGCAGAGCTCGGCGTCGTCGTCACGAACCGCACGGACGAGGCGCTGCCGGTCGAGGTCGCCGTCCGAGCCTCCGGGCTGGCGCTCGACGCCGACGCGGTCGGGGCACGCCTCGTGCTCGATGCCGGCGCCACGGCGCGCGTCCCCTTCCGGGCTGTCGCGGGGGCCGCCGGGCCGGCGTCGGTCCAGGTGACCGCGCGCGCCGCGGACCTGCGAGACGCCTCGGAGGTGGCGCTGGACCTCAGGAGCCCGTCGACGCCGGAGCTGGCGGCGACGTCGGGGACGCTGCGAGGCGGGGAGGCCATCGAGCTCCCGCTGCGGCCGGGCGCCCGCGACGGCTCGCTCGCGATCCAGCTCGGTTCGAGCCGCCTGGTGCTCCTGTCCGCGGCGATGTCGGACCTCGAGGAGCTGCGCTGGGACACCACGGCCGCACACGCGACCCGCCTGGCTGCCCTGGCGGCGCTGGGGGACGCGGCGCGGGCCCTGCTGCCCGGCGACACCGACCGCTGGTGGCGGGCGGAGGAGGACGTGCGCTTCCTGGTGGGCACCCTCCGCCGAGACGGCGGCTGGGGAGCGTGGCCCGGCGACCTGCGGCACGACCCCCGGTCCACGCTGCGGGCCGCCGACGCGCTGGCCGCCGCCGCCGAGGCGGGATTCGCCGTGCCGTTCCGGGGCCTGGCCCTCCCCCAGGAGCTCCAGCGCCTCTCGCGGAGGGGCGACGCCCTGACGCGGGGGTGGGCGCTGGACGTGCGCCGCAGGACGGGCGACCCCGACCCGGACGAGTGCCGCCGCTGGCTCGCCACCGACCCGCCCCCGGCCCTGCGCGCGCTGGTGCTGCCCACCCTGGTCGACGCCGGCGACGCGCGGACCGCGGCCGAGGTGCTGGCAGCGCTGCGAGGGGTGGCAGGCACCGACGGCGACCTGCGCGCGGACGCCATCGTGCTCGACGCGCTCGCGACCACGGGCCTCGATCCCGACCTCGCGGACGAGGTCGCCCGCAGGCTCCTCCCTCGCGTGGGTCGCACGGCGGGGCTCCGCGCCGACGACGCCTTCGCCATCCGCGCGCTCGCGTCCTGGTTCGCGGCGGCCGAGGGCGCGGCGCCGGACTGGGTAGCCCGCGCCTGGCTCGGGGACGCGCCGCTCGCCGAGGTCCGTGTGCAGCAGCGCCAGCCCCCGACGACCGTGGCCGAGGTCGCCCTGCCCGAGGACGCCACCCTGACGCTCGCCCGCGAAGGCGACGCGGGGCTCCTCGCCTGGAGGGCGGCGGTGGGATGGACCTCGCCCGCGACCGCGCCCGTCGACCAGGGGCTCGAGGTCCGCCGGACCTTCCTGCCGCTCGACGACCCTGGCGACGTCGTCACCGACGAGGACGGGACCGTCCGCGTGCGCTGGGGAGCACGGGTCGTGGTGGCGCTCGAGGTGACCGCCGAGGCGAGCCACCCCGAGGTCGCGCTGACGGCCCCGGTCCCGGCGGGCTTCGTCCTCGAGGATCCGCGGCTGCTGACCACGGCCTCGCAGGGACCCGCCGACGGAGGCCCGTGGACGCACCGCGAGCTGCACGCCGACCGGGCCGTCGCGCTGGCGGTCGCCCTCCGTCCCGGGACGTCCACCTGCCGCTTCGTGGCCCGAGCAGCGACGCCCGGCACCTTCAGCGCGCCAGCCCCTCGGGTCGAGGAGCTCGAGGCGCCCGAGGTCTTCGGGCGGGGGACCGACGCGAGCGTCGTCGTCTACTCCCCCGACTGAGCGGTCACCTCCCAGCGCAGCGTCGAGACGATGGCCGGGTGGTCGGACAGGTCTGCCCCCGCGTCGTCGACGAAGGTGGCGTCGCGATGCCAGTCCGTGGGGATCAGCGCGGTGTCGTCGCCGTCGCGGAGCAGGAAGCGGTCGATGTGGTCGTCCTCCTCGCACCCGAGCTCGACGCACACGTCACGCAGCCCGTGATCCGCGAAGCGCGCGAGCAGCACCGCGTCCGGCGGGTCCGAGGGGCGCAGGTTCGTGTCGCCCATGAGCAGCACGGCGTGCCCCGCCGACCAGCCCTCGATCGAGTCCAGCAGCTCGTCCACCTGGCTCGAGCGGGCGTCTTCGTCCTCGGGGGCGCCGCCGGCGTCGAGGTGTGTCACGTAGACGTCGATCGAGCCCGCGCCCACCGCCAGCCGGAGCGCGAGGAAGCCCTTGGACGCGAGGCAGTCCGAGCCGTCGGAGAGCAGGCCGTTGCACACGGCGTAGTTGTGCTCCACGACCTCCACGAGCTCACCCACGCGCGAGAGCATCGCGAGCCCCGCCGGGTAGACCCGGTCCGGGAGCACGGTCGCCGCCCACGCCTTCACCGGCTGCGTCGCGAGCGCCGTGAGGAGCGAGTGGTTGCCCTCGTCGAAGTCCTCCTGCACCCCCACGAGATCGAAGGCGTCGAGGAAGGGCGCGATCTGCTCCATGCGCACGTCCGTGGGCGTGTCGGACTCGGAGAGCGCGTCGGGGAGGCCCTGCACGTTGTACGTCAGGACGTCGAAGCTGCCCTCGGTGGGGAGGGGGTCGGCGGTCGTGCCGCCGGTGCACGCGAGCAGGAGGGACGTGAGCATCCGGCGATGGTAGCTCAAACGAGCGGGGGCACGATGTCCGAGGCGCGGCCGAGCCAGGCGGGCACGGGCAGGCCCTTCGATGCGCGGAAGGCGGGGTCCCAGAGCTGGCTCTGGTAGCGGCTGCCGTGGTCGCAGAGCAGCGTCACCACGGTGTGTCCGGGCCCGAGCTCCCTCGCGAGCCGGATGGCACCGGCGAGGTTGACGCCCGAGCTGCCGCCGAGCACCAGCCCCTCGTGCTCCGCGAGCTCGTCGAGCACCTCCACGGCCTCCGTGTCGGGGATGCGGAAGGACGTGTCCACGAGCGACCCGTCGACGTTGCCCGTGATCCGCCCCTGGCCGATGCCCTGGGTCACGCTGTCGCCCGGGACGTCCACCTCGAGCTCCCCGCGGGTGAACCAGGCGTGCATCTTCGCCCCGTAGGGATCGGCCAGCGCGACGCGCACCTCCGGCCGCTTCTCCTTGAGGTAGATCGAGTTGCCCGACATCGTGCCGCCCGTCCCGATGGATGCCACGAACCCGTCGATCCGGCCGCCGGTCTGCTCCCAGATCTCCGGGCCCGTCCCCTCGAGGTGGGCGCGGCGGTTCGCGAGGTTGTCCCACTGGTTGGCATAGAACGCACCGAGCTGCTCCGCGAGCCGCTCGGCGACCCGGACGTAGTTGTTCGGGTTCGTGAACGGCGCGGGCGGCACCTCGACGAGCTCCGCACCCATCAGCCGCAGCAGGTCCTTCTTCTCCTGGCTCTGGTTGTTCGGGATCACGATGACCACGCGGTAACCGCGGGCGCGGCCCACCATCGCGAGCCCGATGCCCGTGTTGCCGGCGGTCCCCTCCACCACCGTCCCGCCGGGCTGCAGCACGCCGCGCTGCTCGGCGTCGAGGATCAGGTACTTCGCGGCGCGATCCTTGATGGACATGCCCGGGTTGAGCCACTCGGCCTTCCCGAGGATGGCGCAGCCCGTGGCCTCCGACGCGCGGCGCAGTCGGATCAGGGGGGTGTGGCCGATGGCGTCGACCACGTCGCTTCGGACGTTCACGTTCGTTCTCCCTGGTGATCGCGGGTGATGCGGGATCCGGGCGGGACGCTGTGCGTCAGCCAGACGTTGCCGCCGACGATGGAGTCCGCGCCGACGACCGTGTCCCCGCCGAGGATGGTGGACCCGGCATAGACGGTGACCCGATCCTCGAGCGTGGGGTGGCGCTTCACGACGCGCTCGCGGTCGCGCTCCACGTCGCCGCGGACGGAGTGCGCCCCGAGGGTCACTCCCTGGTAGATCCGTACGTCGTCGCCGATCACGGCGGTCGCGCCGATCACCACGCCGGTGCCGTGGTCGATGAAGAAGCGGTCCCCGATCCGGGCGCCCGGGTGGATGTCGATGCCGGTGCGGGCGTGCGCGTGCTCCGCGAGGATGCGCGGGATCATCGGCACCCCCGTGCGGTACAGGTGGTGTGCGACGCGGTGCGCCGTGATCGCGACGACGCCCGGGTAGGAGAACACGACGTCCTCCACGCTCTCCGCTGCTGGATCGGCCCGCCAGGCGGCCTCCACGTCGCCCAACAGCCGCTCGCGGATCGTCGGCAGGGCCTCGAGCAGCTCGAGCACGCGCTCGCTCGCCCACCCGGGCCCCCGCCGCTCCTCCACGGGCCGGCGCCGATCCTGCCACGCGGTGGCACGCCCGATCTGCGCACAGAGCCGCTCTCGGGCCTCGAGCAGGTGCTCGCCGAGCGCCAGGCGCAGCGTGTCCGGGCCCAGCGACCGCGTGCTGAAGAACCCGAGGTAGAGCAGGTGCTGGAGGTGGACGAAGCCCTCGATCACCGCTCGCCGGTTGGGCAGCGCCCAGGTCTCGAGCGCGTTCAGCGGCCCGGGCGCGCGGTAGCTGTCGACCAGCGCGTCGAGCACGCGCTCCAGGCGGCCATCGGGGTCGGACATCGAGACCTCCGCCCCTCCTGTACCACCAACCGCGCACAGCGTTTCAGGGGACGCAGACGCCCATGCCCGTGCAGGCGTCGGCCAGGTTGCCGTGGCAGTCGATGCCCACGTACCCCTGGTTCAGGGGGCAGATCGCGTCGATGAACGCCTCGGCATCGCAGTCCGGCAGCGAGGCGTTGCTCCGGATGATCGCGCCGCCCGTCGCGTTCTGGCACTGCGTCACCAGCAGGCCGGACCACGGCGACAGGTCCGTGAGCACCGGGTTGGACCCGAAGACGACGTAGCCCACGGAGACCAACTGCGGGAAGTGCGTGGTGAGCGACGGGAGGGCGGTCTGCTGGGTCGCGGACACCGAGAGCGAGTAGTTGACGCTGGTGAGGTCGGGCAGGATGGGCATCGGAGCCGAATGCAGCTGGGACAGGTAGTCCACGGACACCACCTCGTGGAGCGTGGTCTGGCCCGTCCCGGTCCCCGACACCGTCAGGTTGACCAGCACGCGCGCGCCCGGCGGGAAGTAGAGGTCCACCGGATAGCTGCTGTCCACCTCGATGGTGTTGATGTCGTCGAGCAACGGCGCGGACAGCGTCAGCGCGCGGGACCGGTTCCAGACGTCGATCGTGCCGAGGACGTGGTCGCCACCGGTCCAGGCCGGCAGCGTGATCGTCCCGCCCGTGTACGTCTCCAGCTGGTTGACCGTCGTGAGCGCCGGCAGGTCGGGGAGCTCGGTCGACAGCTTCAGCAGCACGGCGGACTGCAGGTGGGGCAGCGAGGCCGCGGTGCGGGTGATGGACACCGTCTGTCCGTGCCGCAGGTAGTCGCCGTCGCCGGCGGCGGCACCGATGATCAGCGGCGGATCGCCGACCGCCATGTCCCAGAGGATCGGGGCCTCGACGACCGGCGTGACCTGGACCACAGGCGTGGTCTGGACGGCCTGGAATGCGTAGTCGCCCACCGCGACGGCCGCCGGCATCGTCACGGTGAACTCGGCGCGACCGCTGGCGTCGGCCGAGACGTGGCCCATGTTCACCGGGTTGAGGACGCCGAGGCAGGTCCCACCCATCACGCCGGGGCAGGGGCCGTTCCCGGGGTCCGTGCCCGCGACGAAGGTGACCCGCCGGTTGGGCTGGGCACCGGTCACGACGAAGGTGGCGACCTCGCCTCGGGCGAGCTCCGGGACCTCGAGGGTCATCGCGGACGCGGACGACAGGATGAGCGGCAGCATGGGGGTACCTCCGCCCGAAGCCTATACCGCGAAGATCATTGGAAATGTCCCAACCGCGTCCGCGCGTTGCGAAAGAGATCTTGCGCCGGACCTCTTTCGCTAGCACGGACGAACCGCCATTCTCGCTGGCCCACGGGCTGCAATCCCAGGAGGCAGACCCGGAGGCGAGATGAGGCACTGGATGTGGTTGGCGCTCGTGACGCTGGTGGCCTGTGACGAGGGAGGTGGCTTCGGCGAGGGTGGCGAGGGAGGCTTCGAGACCGACGAGGGCGGGACGTTCGGTACCGGCGGGTCCGGTGGCGGGGGAGGCGGTGGCGGTGGCGGGGGAGGCGGCTCCTGCTCGACCGGGTCGACGTGGCGGGGCGGGGCGGGGCCCACGATGCAGCCCGGCGGCGACTGCATCGGCTGCCACAGCGGCGGCGAGGGGCCGCGCTTCACGCTCGCGGGCACGGTCATGGGCGACTACGACGACGCCACCGCCTGCGAGGGCATCGAGGGCGTGAAGGTCCACGTCACCGACGCCAACGGCCAGGTCCGGACGCTGACCACCAACGCCACGGGCAACTTCTACTCGACCGCCGCCATCGCCATGCCCTACACGATCGAGCTCGAGTACATGGGCAGCACGCGCGCGATGGCGACGCCACAGTCGTCGGGCAACTGCGTGAGCTGCCACACGGCGAGCGGCAGCGGTGGCGCCCCGGGGCGCATCATCGCGCCGTGAGCGCCCCCGCCAGCGCGGGCAGGACCTCGGTGAGCTCGCGGTCGAGGTGGACCGCGGCGACCTCGTCCGCGCGCGTCGGGCCGAGGTTCAGCACCACCACCGGGACACCCGCCTCGTGGGCGCGCTTCACGAAGCGCCAGCCGCTGAACACCGCGAGCGAGCTGCCGGTCACGAGCACCGCGGACGCCGACGCCAGCATCGCGAACGCCGCGTCCACGCGGGCGCGCGGGACGTTGTCTCCGAAGAAGACGACGTCGGGCTTGAGCGGACCGCCGCAGGCCTCGCAGGCGACCACCGTGAAGCCCTCGACGCCGCCGAGCTCCGCGTCCCCGTCCGGCGCCAGCGACACCTCCCGCATCCAGCCGGGGTTCGCCTCCGCGAGGCGCTCCTGCACGTCGTCGCGGGCGCATCGGACGCCGCAGGCCAGGCAGATCACGTCCCGCAGGGCGCCGTGCAGCTCGATCAGCTCGCGGTGGCCGGCCTTCTGGTGCAGGCCGTCGACGTTCTGGGTCACCAGCCCCGCCAGCCGGCCCGCGGCCTCCAGCTCCGCCAGGGCCTCGTGCGCGACGTTCGGGCGCGCGTCGCGCATGGCGGGCCAGCCGAGGAAGGCGCGCGCCCAGTAGCGCTGGCGGGTGGCCTCCTCCCGCAGGAAGGCGGCGTGCTGGATCGGACGGCGGGCGCGCTCCCGGGTCCCCGGTCCGCGGTAGTCGGGGATGCCGGAGCGCGTCGACATCCCCGCCCCGGCGAGCACGAACACGGGCCCACCGGCGAGTAGCGCCACCGCGCGGTCCAGGTCCGTCATGGCGTACAGGACACGGGGATCGAGCAGTCGAGCGTGTTGCCCAGGCGCGGATCGCCGAGGGGAGCGCAGCTCGCGACACAGACGTCCTGCCCCGGCGCCGCGCCCACGTCGGTGACCGTCGTGCCCGACAACAGAGGCGGCAGCGTCCCGGATCCACCGTCGATCGCGGGGCTCGTCGTCCCTTCGACCCGCGCGCCCGTCAGGCGGATCTCCGACCGCACCGTCTCCACGTGTCCGCCCCCGGCCGCCACGTACCCCGTCTCGTCCCCGAGATTGGCGAGCCCCGACCACCGCGTCCCCGGGGTCAGCGGCCCGAAGCGCACGTCGGTGGCCTCCAACCGACCGCCAGCGACGCCCAGGCGCTCCCCTTCGCCCACGAGCACCGTGTTCGCGTCGATGGTGAGCTCGTCGCGCGTCCACTCGTAGGCCGTCTGGTGGAGGTGGAGGTCGAAGCCGTCCTCCAGCTCGAGCGGCACGCCCTGCTCGGCCCATCGCTGCACCCCGGGCTTCCACGCCACGCCGATCGCCGGGTGCGCGTTCCCGCCGAGATCCTCGACCACGCGCGAGGCCAGGCCCACCGACGTCAGGAACGCGAGGGCCCCCGCCACCCCCTCGAACCGGACCGGGGTCTCGAAGGTGGTCCAGGCCGTGCTGTACAGGCCGAGCGCGCCCGCGTCGCGGATCGTGAGATCCTCGATCACCAGCTGATCCTCGTCCTCCGGCCCGCACAGGTAGGACCCGTAGGGGTCGCAGTCCGAGAACTTCCCTCCCGCGACCGACACCGCCGCTCGGCCGTCTGCTCCGGCGTGGACCACCTCCACGTGGCGCAGCTCGCTCACCGCGGGGACGTAGCCCACGCCCTTCGGATCACCGCTCCTCACGAGCAGCCCTCCCCAACGGTCCGTGCCGGACGCGCGCAGCACGATCGGCGCCTCGGGGGTCCCGTTCGCCCGGAGCCGTCCCTCTACGTAGACGATCGTACCGGCGTCCGCCTCCAGGATCGTGCCCGGCTCGATGTCCAGGCCGTCGAGGACGGTGTTGCCCGTCATCCGCCAGATCGGGCACGAAGCCGTCGGACCGAGCGGGCTCTCCCCCTCCCACACGCACGGGTCCCCGGGTGTCGTGGTGTCGCCGGTGTCCCTCCCCGTGTCCCCGGTCGGGGTCGCCGAGTGTTCGACCGCGGTCGGATCGTCGGTCGTCGGGTTCGGGGTCGTGTGGGTGCAGGCCGCGGCGAGCGTGATGAGCATCCCCCACCCTGGCACGGCGCTTCCGTCGCCGGCCAGCCGATCCGTTCAGCGGACCTCGGACAGGGCGCGGTCGGCGTGGACGTAGACCCAGGCGTGCTCGCCGGAGGGCCACGGGAGGGTGCGTGGCGCCAGCTCCCCCCACACCGAGAGCTGGCCCGGGTTCATGGACAGCCCGGTTCCCTGGCGCTCGGCGTTCTTCGAGACGCGCACCGCGACGCCGTGCTGGAGCACCAACCCGTCCGCACCGAGCCTCGGCGGAGGGAGCTTGGGGTCGTAGAGCACCCACGGGACGGCGTGCCGGCCCCGGTCGCGCTCGATCGCGGCCACCCAGGCGGTGACCTTGAGCGGATCGCGGTCCTCGCCCGCGCCCGGGACCACGAGGTAGGCCAGCGCACCCTCGGGCAGGGTGCCGAGCCCGGACGCCACGTCCTCGACCAGCGCGGTCATGCGCGACCACTTCCGCACCTGGTGTGTCCCGGCGCCGTGGATCGAGCCGCTGAACGCCACCAGCGGCGCGAGCGCGCCCAGCAGACCGACGGCGCCCGCGGCCTCGAGCGGACCGAAGCCTTCGCGCCAGCGCGTCACCAGCCAGCCCGCGGTGCTCCCCAGGACCACGGCGACGGGCACCGACACCAGGAAGGCCATGCGGTCCTCGAAGGTGCTCATGCCGAACACGAGTGCGAGGTCGGCGAGCACCCAGGCGGTCGCCCAAGCCGCGGCGCCCCGCCCCGCGCGGACCTGCCCCGGGACGAGCCTGAGCGCGAGGAACGACCCACCCGCGGCCGCCGTCCAGGCGCTCCCCGAGCTCCCGACCAGCGCCTGCACGAGGTCGTGCAGCGCGTCGCGACGGTCGACGATCTCGGGGATGCCCACGGTGTCCCCCATCACCACCCTCCGCAGCAGCGCGACCGTGAGCACGGCGACGCCCAGGGCGCCTCCCGCGCGGACCACCGTGTCCCGATCGGGTCGGGCGAGCCACGCGGCGACGGGCAGGCAGGCGACGAGCGGTGCCGCACCCTCGTTCGAGAGCAGCGCGAGGATCGCCAGGAGCGTCGCGCCCACCCAGGCCGCCGCTCCCGGACGGGTGATCGACGCCGTCGCGAGCGTGCCGAGGAGCAGGCCGAGCGTGTAGCTGCGCCGCGCCGAGAACGCAGCGATCATCGAGGTCGCCGGGTGCGCCAGCGCCAGCAGGCCGCACAGCGCCGCCTCCCAGCGCCGACCCGTGGGTTGCAGCGCGCGGACCGCGGCGTCGATGCCGAACACCAGCCCCACGAGCAGCGCGAGATCGGTCGCCCGGTAGAGCCAGTGGTCCGGCCCCACGACGAGCGACGACAACCAGAAGGACAGGCCGCACACCGGCCGATACCCCACGAACTGCTTGTCCCACAGCGCCCAGTGCCAGCCCTGATCGCTGGCGGCGCTCGCCTGCGCGATCCAGATGAGGTCGTCCCGCCCGCCCCCGAGCACCGACAGGAGCGGCAGGTAGGCGGCGACGAGCGCGAGCGCGCCGACCAGCAGGAGCACGGGCGCCAGCGCGCGGCGGGTCACGGGGTCCGCTCCAGCCAGGTCTCCACGCCATCGGCGTAGAGCGAGGGCGCCAGGACCGCGCGGAACAGACGCCAGCCGCCGTCCCCGTCCTCGTGATCGCTGCGCAGGCGCACGTCGAGCGCGAGCGCGCCGTCCGGCGTCCACTCGACCACCCGCGCAGCGCGGCTGCCGAAGCCCTGCGCGACGTTGCTCCCGAGGTCGTCCTCGAGCGGCATACCGTACCCGGCGAGCAGGTCGCCCGTGGTGGGGAGGCGGTGACCGCTGCCGAAGGCCCGCGAGAACAGCTCGCCGGTGGCGGTCGTGGCGTACGCGCCGACCTGCGTGACCGTGTGCGCCTGCTCGTCGACGCGGAACCCCACCACCCGGCTGGTCACCTCGCCGCTCGGGGCGGGTGTGTACGGGGTGTGGCCCTCGTTGTGGTTGTCGAACATCCACAGGACGCCGTCCTCGTCGAAGGCCGGGCCGTGTGGGTGGTAGGGCCAGACGAAGCCTTCGCCGACGGGCGTGAGCAGGTAGGGCTCGTACGCCTCGGACCAGCCCGCGGGGTCGCCGAGCATCCAGCGCAGCCCGCCCTGAGCGTCGAGCGCGATCAGCACGTCCTGGTGCCGCACGGAGACCAGGATGCCGCCGTCGGGCATCGGGACCACGGCGTTGGCGTGAGCCCAGTCGTACGCGCCCCCGCCGAGCCGATCGAGCGAGAGGTAGCCGATGCGGAACGTGTCCAGCAGGTCGCCGATGGACTGGTCCAGCAGCAACTCCCCGCCGCGCGTGAAGCGGAGCACGCGGATGTCCTTGATCTCGGCCGGCCCGCAGTCGCGCTCGGGCGCCTCGTAGGTGCAGGGGAAGCGCGGGACCGGGCGGACGACGACCGTGAGCCCGAGCAGCTCCTCCTCGCCGGGCAGGACGTACAGCTCGTGGTGGAGCCGGGCAGCGTCCAGCTCCACGAACGTCTCGGGCGCCATCCCCTCGGGCAGCTTGGGTCCCCAGACGGTGAGCAGGTGCCCCAGCGGGTCGAGCTCGACGCCCACCTGATCGCGGATGCCGACGAGGTGCCCCGACGCCGTGCGCCGCAGGTCCGACACCTCGGAGGGGTTGGCGAGCGCCCACACGACCTCGCCCGCCTCGTCGAGCGCCAGCGACCAGGCCGCGTACGGGTCGCCCACGCGGGTGGTGGCCAGCAGGCGCAGGCCGGGCTCGGCGCGGTCGACGTCGCCGGCGAGCGTCTCGACGATCGGGACGTCGGCGGGCAGCTCGCCCACCGTCACCGTCAGCTCGTCGGAGGCGAACGTGCGCCGCTCGTCGAACGCCTCGACCCGAAGCGTCAGCTCGTCACCCGCGCGGACCCCGAGGAGCGGGACCTCGTGGGTCTCCGAGACCTCGTCGAGCGCGAGCTCGCGGACGCCGCGGTCGTCGGTGATCCGCACCCGCAGGCTCCCCGGCCGGTCGAGCTCCGCGACCAGGGTGGGCGTGAGCGGCGTGTCGGCCTGGGCGGGACGAACCTCGAACCGCGCGTCGGACGCACACCCCCACAGGGCGAGCAGGGCCACCTTCATCGCCAGCCATATACACTGCGCCGATGCGCTCGACGTCCATCCTGTTGGCCCTGGCGGCCTGCACCCACGCCGCGGTGACGCCGGCCGTACCTGCCGAACCGACGACCGTCGGACTGCGCACGCTGCCGATCCCCGGGCCCGACGACTTCGTGGCGATCGCCCGTGACGTGCTCGACGCCATCGGCGAGGTCGATCCGTCCGTGCTGGCGGGGGCAGGCCTGGTGGACGACGCCGTGCGCGTGCCCCACCTCGACGAGCCGCACCGCGCCGCGTCGATCGAGCGCCTCGATCGCGACCTGGCGGCGCTGCGCGCGCTCCCGTGGCGGGACTGGGACGTCCACACGCAGGTCGACGTGCGCTGGGTGTACGCGGTGGCCGAGACCACGCGACACACGCTCGCGGAGGAGGACGCCCACACCCACCGGCCCGCGCAGTGGCTCGAGCCCGTCAGCAACACGCTGATCGCGTTCGCGAGCGACGTGCCGGAGCGCCCCGAGCTGCAGGACCGCCTGCTCGTGCTGGTGCCGGCGATGCTCGACGAGATGCGCGCGGTGTGCGTGTCGCCGACGGCACGGGATCTCGCGATCGCGATCCCGACGGCCCGAGCGATCGAGGCGACGGCCGAGCTGCGCGGTGCCACCGAGGTCGTCGAGGCGCTGCGGAGCTACGTCGCCGAGCTCGAAGCCACCACGCCCGACCGTGACTTCGCCGTGGTCGGCCCCGACGCCTACGCCTGGCGGCTGCGACACCAGCTGATGCTCCCCTGGACCCCCGAGGAGCTCGTGGCCCGCGCCGACGCCGCGCAGGCCGAGGTCGAGGCCGCGCTCGCGGACCTCCCACCACGCACCCGTCCCCCACCCGCCACCGACGAGCAGCGGGCGGAGGCCGAGGCGCTCGACCGGGACGGGTTCCTCGCGCTCTACCAGGGCATGGCGGAGGCCAACCGCGAGGCGACGCTGGCCGGGGGTTGGGTCTCCATCCCCGACGGGGTGGGTCCGATCCGGGTCCGCGAGACGCCCGACGCCATCGTCGCCATCTCGGGCGACGGCGGCAGCATGAACCCGCCGCCCGCGGTGGGCGCGTCGAACGTGGGGTGGTGGAACGTCGAGCACTTCGCGTCGCTCCAGACCCCCGAGGACCGCCTCGCGACGGTCACCGCCGTCCACGACTTCCGCCGCAACGGCCTCGGTCCGTACGCCGCGCACGAGGGCATCCCCGGCCACCACCTGCAGCTCTCCGTGGCCCGCCTCAACCCCGACCCGCTGCGCTCCATCCTGCAGGACATGGTCACCTGCGAGGGCTGGGGGCTGTACGTGGAGGAGGTGTTCTGGGCGCACGGCGGGCTCGGCGACGACCCGCTCGCGCACACGAACGTGCTCCACGCGAACCGGGGGCGGATCCTGCGCGTGAAGACCGACGTGATGGTCGAGACGGGCCAGTGGACGCTCGAGCAGGCGGCCGCGTTCCGCCGGGGCACGCCGGACGCCGAGGTGGACGAGGAGGTGCTGCGCGCGGTGAACTGGCCGACGCAGCTCGTGACCTACTTCGCGGGCAAGACGCTCCTCCGCGACCTGCGCGCCGAGGTCGAGGCGAAGCGGGGCGATGCCTTCGACGAGCGCGCCTTCCACGACGAGCTGCTCGCCGCGGGCACGATCCCCATCGCCCTGATCCGCGCCGAGATGCTGGGTGAACCCGTCCCCGACCTCGGGGAGGTGGTCACAGCGTCGCCAGCAGGTCCCTGATCTCCTCGCTGCCGTTCGCGAGGTCGGCGAGGACGGGCTTGGCGAAGTCCCAGTGCTGCAGCAGCCACCGGCGGGCCTGGGCCTTCGTGCCCGTGCCCTGGCTCACCATCGCCGCCATGATCGTGACCACGCCCGTGTGCTTGATGGGCGCGAGCCCCTCGAAGAACACCCGCTGGTCGCGGGCCGGCAGCTTCGCCCAGGACTGCAGCGCCCTGCTCGACAGCACGTCCGGGCCACCCAGGAAGACCAGGCGCGGATCGGGGAAGGCCCACCCGCGGTGGATGGCGGCGCGCATGCGCACCGTCGCCGCGTCGTCGACGGCGTGCACGTAGTAGCGGGGGTCCTTGTCCGTCAGGCGGTCGGCCGCGCGGGCGCCGTCGAGCACCAGGAGCAACGAGCGGACGTGGCTCGGGGGCGCGACCGACCTCGGGGCGCCCGCGCTCGCCACCAGGGTCCGCATGCGCGCCTGGTACTCCTTGGCGGCGGCAGCCTCGACCCGCAGCAGGAGGTACCCGAGCTGGAAGGTGATCCAGGCGGGCTGCACGAGGTGGTCGTTGAGCTCGTGGCCGTCGAGCCCCTCGAGGTGCCCCAGGATCGCGTCGATCACGAGCTCCGGGCCGACCAGCGCCTCCATGAGGAGCACGAAGGACTCGGTCGCGCGCTCCGACGCCCACATCGGGGATCGCGAGAGGCGCTCGGAGAGGTACTGGCGGACCTGCTCGGGCGTCGGCGCGATCGTGGAGAAGGCAGCCTCCTCCGCCGCCTGGCTGAACTCGCGGCTGCCGGGGGCGAGGTGGAAGAGCTGCCCCACACCCCAGGCGTGCACCAGCGCGGCGGCGAGGGAGCGCGGCCAGTGGACGGAGAGGTCGAAGTCCGGCTCGGACAGGTGGCGCAGCGCCGAGCGGAACGCGTCGACGCTCTCGTCGGTGAGCCGCCGCACGTGCGGCCAGCCGAGGGCGAACGCCTCGTCCGACGCCGCATCGAAGCAGAAGCCCTTCTTCAGGTGAGCCAGACCAGCCAACGCCATGGATGTGCCTCCGGGGGACCGAGCCTAGCTCCTTTCGGCCGAGGCCGGGAGCGGGTCGCGCACGACATCGGTTGGGCGTACTCAGGGCGCCGGGGAGGCCCCGGAGATCGCGGGGCGGGTCTGGCTCCTCACGCCTCCTCGACCCTGCTAGCCTCGACGCCATGGACGTGATCGACTGGCTCCTCGCGGGAGACCCCGCCATCCGGTGGCAGGTCGAGCGCGACCTGTTGGACCTCCCACCCGACGAGGTCGCCGCCGAGCGTGCCCGTGTGGCGCACGAGGGCTGGGGTGGACGACTCCTCGCCCTGCGCGACCCGGACGGCCTGTGGGACGGCGGAGCCTGCTTCCCGGCAGGCTATCGCGGCGGGGAGCCAGGGCAGCCCTGGACCGCCACCCTGCACAGCCTCCAGACGCTGGTGCTCCTCGGCCTCGACCAGCGCTCGACCGCTGCGCGGGACATGGTCGCCCCTCGTCGCCGCGCACGGCCGCTGGGGCACGATGGGCAGTGCTACTTCGACGGAGAGGTCGAGAGCCCTGCATCAACGGGCGCACCGTCGAGGCGGGCGCCACCCTGGGCGTCGACGTCCGACCGATCGTGGACCGCCTCCTCGGCGAGCGCCTCGAAGACGGCGGTTGGAATTGCGAGGCCGAGAACGGCTCGGTCCGCTCTTCGTTCCACACCACCATCGATGTGCTCGACGGCCTGTGGGCCTGGGGAGATGGCGCACGGCTCCACTCCAGAGGTGGCGGACGCCCGGCGCAGCGGCGAGGAGTATCTCCTCCAGCGATCCCTCTTCCGGCGCCGCTCCACCGGTGAAGTCGCCGACCCGGCGTACCTGGACTTCGCGTTCCCGACGTGGTGGCGGTACGACGTGTTGCGCGCTCGACCACTTCCGCCGCACGCGAGCCCCGGCCGATCCCCGGATGGCCGAGGCGATCGAGCCTGGTGCGCTCCAAGAGGCAGCAAGACGGACGCTGGCTCCTCGACCGCGTCCACCGGGCCGTGTCCACTTCCACCTCGAGGAGGTGGGCGCCCTGAGCCGCTGGAACAGCGCTGCGCGCGCTGCGTGTGTTGCGATGGTGGGACGCTGCTACTGCGGAGCGGCAGCAGGACCGTGAACCGCGAGCCGTGTCCCAGCTCGCTCTGGACCTCGATCGAACCCGCCATCGCGCTCACCAGGCGATGCGTGATGGCCAGCCCGAGTCCCGTCCCCGCGTGACGCAGCCCGTGGGCGCGGCCCTGCACGAACAGCAGGAACAGGCGCTCCAGCGTCTCGGGGTCGATGCCTGGCCCGGTGTCGCTCACGTCGATCCGCAGGCTCGCCGTCTCCCATGGCGGCGCCGCCAGCCGGACCTCCCCTCCCGCGTGAACTTCAGCGCGTTGGACAGGAGGTTCAGCGGGATCTGGCGCAAGCGGAGAACCGTCGCTGGTGACCCGCTCCGTCATCGGCCCCACGTCCCACACGAGCCGGTTGTCGTTGGTGCGCGCCAGCGAGGTCGCCACCTCGCGCACCTCGTCGAGCATCTCCGAGATCGAGAACAGGGCGGTGCGCAGCTCGAGGGACCCCGCCTCGATCTTCGACATGTCCAGCACGTCGCTGACCAGCGCCAGCAGGTGTCGACCGGACCGCGCGATGCGTCGGACGTCGTCGAGGTCGAGCGCCCTGCGGGCGTCCATGATGGTTCTCAGGTAGCCGATGATCGCGTTGAGCGGTGTGCGCAGCTCGTGGCTCATGCTCGCGAGGAACGCGCTCTTCGCCTGGTTGGCTTCCGGTCCGCGCGCTCCCGCGCCTCACCGAGCCCTCGTTGGCCGCCGCGAGGTGCTCCAGCGCCGCCGCGTATGAGGCCTCGCTCCGAACGAGCCGCGTCATCATCCGGGACACCACGAGCGACAACGTCGTGAGGATGACCGGCAGGAACAGCAGGAGGGCACGCGGGCCTCCGGCGCCACGTCGACCAGCATCTGGCCCGTGAGCCACGCCAGCCCGGCGATCGGTCCCCACCGCCAGGAGCCCGGGGCCGTGATCGAGCCCACGGTCGCGCCGACCGCCATGCAGAGCAGCACGATGGGGTTGGTCGCCCCGATCGGACCCGCGCCGGGGAGGAGCGCGATGACCCACAGCCAGATCGCGACCCCGATCTGTGGCGCCCACCGCTGGTCGACGCGGGCCCGCAGCGCGCACAGCCCGTTGCCGACCGCCACGACCACCAGCGCGATCTGGACGGTCAGCGGCATCGCGCCCGGCGAGAGCGCCTCCACGAACGGCCCCACGACGGCGCTGCCACCGGCGGCGGCGCTCATCAGGGACAGCGGCACGAAGGCGAGCTCCACGTGGAGTCGGTGGGCATCGTCCCGCGCGGCGTCGAGCGGTGTGGTCTCCATTCCTGCTACTCGTCGGGCTTCTGGAGCGCGACTGTAGGCTCATCCGGTTTCAGGCGGTAGCAGCCCCCGGCAGAAAACCGCGGACCCGCTCGACCCACCGCCGCACCAGCGGAACGTCCCGCTCGAGCAACGTCGCACCCGCCGCCATCGTCAGCAGACCGGGCCCGGGGAGCACCAGCATGGCCGCGCCCGCCGCCAGCAGGCCGATCCCCGCCGAGATGCGTGCCGCACGTGCCATCGCCCACCTCCTGTCCACATCCTGACGTCTTCCACGGATCGCCGTTCGTCCCCTCCGGTCACGGCTGGTCAGCCTCGGCACCTGAACGATCTCTTACATAAAAAGTATCTATTACTTTGTACCGGGTGGGCGCGCGCGGGTGTACGTTGTCCGACCCCTCGACGGAGCCCGCGGATCGTGGACAGGAGCGAGTCGGAGCGCTGGGCCGAGCGACGTCGACCCTTCGACCGGATGGAATCGAAGGTGGTCCGCCTGTGGCTCGAGCGCCCCGAGGAGGAGGCCCGCCCCGCGCTCGACGCCCTGCGGTACGTCCTGTCCTTCGCCAGGCTCACCGTGGTCCGCGCCGAGGACGGGCGCGACGTCGATCTGAGCGGCCCGCTCGCCCTGCACGCCAAGCAGATCCGCGAGCTGCTCGAGCCTCGCGTCGACAAGGCCTCGGGGCTTTGGGCCGCCGCTCGCGACCTGCCGGACCTGATCCGACGCACGCGGCTCGCGCGCACCAGCGTGCTCGAGCACCTCCCCGTCGACCGCGAGTCCCTCGAGCAGGAGGTGACGACGCGGGTGCTGGCGGTGGCGTCCGGGGGTGGCGGCGGCGCCGGGTACGTCTATCCGGGGGTGTACGACCGGCTGGAGCGCGGCGGGCTGACCCCGACGGTGATGAGCGGCACCTCGATCGGCTCGCTGATGTCGATGTTCCGCGCGCGCCGTCGGCGGTACGACCCGGCACCGCTGGTGGCCGCGGCCCGTCGCCTGTCCTGGAAGGGCATCTTCCAGGTGCTCGAGACCGCCAACCGCTACGGCATGCCCGCCACGCTGCGGCTGCGGCTGCGCACGGCGCTCGGCCCGCTGTTCCAGGACGAGGACGGCCAGCCGATGACGCTGCGCCAGTGCGAGATCCCGCTGATCGTGGTCGTGACCGGGATCACCGTCGACGCGCTCAAGCACGACCTGTCCTGGTACGAGCACCTGCTCGACGACGACGTCCGGCGGTCGGGCGTGGCGGCCGGCGTGAAGGGCAGCATCAAGGCGCTGTCGGTGCTCCGCGAGTTCCTGGGTCGCCCGGACGCGCTGCGCTGCCTGCCGCTCGGCTGGGAGCCCGGGACCGAGGACTTCGACGTGCTCGACGCGGCCGGGTTCAGCAGCTCGGTGCCCGGCGTCCTGCACTACGACCTGCTGCGCGACGACCCGCACATGCACCGCATCCTCGACCACCTGTACGCGGAGCACGGCATCACGCGCCTCGGCGAGGGCGGCCTGACCTCGAACGTGCCGGCGCGCATCGTCTGGGAGGCCGTGCAGACCGGGCGCTTCGGTCGCCGCAACGTGTTCGTGCTCGCGCTCGACTGCTTCGCCCCGAACCCCCGCCGGCTCGCGTGGTACCCGATGCAGCAGCTGGTGCGCGCCAGCAACGTGGACGCCGACCGGCGGTTCTCGGACCTGTACCTGCCGATGTCGAAGACGCTGTCGCCGATGAACCTCGTGCCGTCCATCCGCGACGCGATGACGGCGATGCGCTGGGGTCGCGAGGAGATCGAGCCGCACATGCCGTACATCAACCTGATGTGCGACCCGATCCCCGTGCTGCCGGACGGGGGGTAGCTACCCGGCGCGGCGGCGACCCGGGAGGTACCAGTCGAACCGGTTCGGCCACTGGAAGCTGCTCATCGACACGGTGAACGACGGCTCGAGCGCCTCCACCTGGTGCCACCAGCCGACCGGCACGAACGCGGCGTCGCCGGGCCCCAGCTCGATGGTGTGCCAGCGGACGGGCGTGGGGGTGGGTTCGTCGGGAGCGAGGCTGAACAGCCCCTGCGCGCGCGCGGCCAGCTCGGGCTCCAGCGGGGACGCGAGGTGGAGGCGCTTGCGCCCGAGCAGCACCACCTGCCACGCCGTGCTCTGGTCGTGGTGGGTCGGGGTGACCGTGCCCGCGGGGCCGACCCAGGCGCGCGGCGTGCCGTCGCCCACCAGACCCGGGAGCAGTCCGAGGTCCTCGCGGAGCGGGAACAAGCCCGCCTGCTCGAGCACGAGCGAGCGCCCGTCGGCATAGAGCGCGTCCGTCGGCGGTCCGAGGACCACGTCGACGAAGTCCCCGAACGCCATCCGCCGCACCTGCCGCGGCTGCAGCCACCAGCGCGGTCCACGCTCGAGCACGTCGAGCGGGGACCAGGCGTGGCGCGCGCGCAGGTCGGCCCAGGTCCACGCCGCCGAGCGCCAGCCCAGCGCGCCGCCGCGCAGCACGAGGGGTCGGTGGGGGAGCCAGTGCGCGAGGTACAGCTCGTCCACGTCCACACGTTCGACCTCGCGGACGGGCTGGTCGTCGACCTCGGCGTACAGCCGCGCCACTTCCTCGAACGCGGACCCGAGCTCGGCGGAGGCCGCCGCCGCCAGGAAGATCGGCGACCCCAGCACGGACGCGACCTCGGCGCGAGCCACGTCCTCCGCCAGGCCGCCCTCGACCAGCGCGTCCACGATGGTCTCGGCGCCGTGTCCGCGAAGGCCGAGGGTGGTGACGAGCGACGCGCGCTCCGCTGTGGTGAGCCGACCCGCCACGGCGCTCAACCCGCGTAGGTAGCGGCGATCTGGCGGCCGATGACGAGCCGCTGGATCTCGGAGCTGCCCTCGTAGATCCGCGTCACGCGGTTGTCGCGGTAGAGCCGCTCGATCTCGTACTCCTTGGAGTAGCCGTAGCCGCCGTGGAGCTGGAGCATCCGGTCGACGGTGCGGTCCGCGACCTCGGTGGCGAAGACCTTGGCCATGCTCGTCTCGGCGGCCGCCTCCTTCCCCTGGTCGAGCAGCTTCGCGGCGCGCAGGGCGAGGAGCCAGGCGGCGTCGAGCTCGGTGCGGGTGTCGGCGAGCACGAAGCGGCTGTTCTGGAAGTCCATCACCGTCTGCCCGAAGGCCTTGCGCTCCGCGGCGTACCGGGCGCCGAGCTCGAAGGCGCGCTCCGCGATGCCGAGGCACAGGCCCGCGATGCCCACGCGACCACCGGCGAGGGTGGCGAGGGCGTAGCGGTACCCCTCGCCCACCTTGCCGACGAGGTTGGCGTCGGAGACGCGGCAGCCCTCGAAGTGCAGGGCGACGGTGCCGCTGGCGCGCTGCCCCATCTTGTCCTCCTCGCGACCGATGGTGAACCCGGGGGCCCCCTTCTCGACCACGAAGCAGGAGATGCCGCGGCTGCCGGCGTCGGGGTCCGTGCGCGCGAACACCACGTGCAGCCCGGCGACGGCGCCGCTCGTGATCCACATCTTGCCGCCGTCGAGGACCCAGTCGTCCCCGTCGCGCCGCGCCGACGTGCGCAGGGCCGCCGCGTCCGACCCGCAGTGGGGCTCGGAGAGCGCGAAGCTGGAGGGACCGAGCTCGCCTCGGGCGTAGGGAGGGATCCACCGCTCCTTCTGCTCGGCGCTCGCGTTGCGGCCGAGCACCGACATCGCCAGGTTCGAGGACGCGCAGATGACCGCCGTCGACGCGCAGGCCGCCGAGATCGCGGACATGGTCAGCAGGTACGTCGTGTTGTCGAGGCCGGACCCACCGTCGTCGGCCGAGACCTTCATCGTCAGCAGGCCCATCTCCGCCAGCTCGGGGATGAGCTCCATGGGGAACTCGCTGGTGCGGTCGCGCTCGGCGGCGCCGGGGGCGATGCGCTCGCGGGCGAAGTCGCGCACGGTCTGCGCGATCTGCAGCGCATCCTCGCCGATGTCGAAGGCCAGGCGCTCGGGATGGTCGATCGGATGCACGGGTCCTCCTCGGGTCAGCCAGCTATACCGGTCCCAGCGGTCCCGACAGGGGGAGTTGGTGTGAACGACGTCGAGCGGGTGCGGGTCTTCAGCGAGGTGGGTCGGCTGCAGCGGGTGGTGGTGCACCGCCCGGGGCCCGAGATCGTGCACATGACGCAGTACGAGCTCGAGCGGGTGCTGTTCGACGACATCCTCGCGGCGGACCTCGCGGGCCTCGAGCACGACCTGATGCGCGAGATCCTGGAGCGCGAGGGCGCCGTGGTCCACGAGATCACGGACCTGTTGCGCGACGCGCTGGTGCGAGCGCCCGAGGAGGCGGTGGCGGACCTGGTGGACCGCGTGTGCGACCGCGCCACCCACCGCCGGATCGCGCCGATGCTGATGGACATGGAGCGCCCCGAGCTCGGCCGCGCCCTGGTCCACGGGCTGTTCTGGTCGGAGCTGCCCAAGGCGCCCATGACGCTCGCGCGGATCCGCCAGCAGCTGACGGCGCACGACGACATGGCGCTGCCGCCGGTGCCGAACCTGATGTTCACGCGCGACCCGTGCATCCCGATCTTCGACCGGGTGGCGGTGGGGCGGATGGCGACCGACGCCCGCGCCCGGGAGTCGCTGCTGGTGCGCTTCGCGCTGACCTGGGCGAACGAGACGCCCACCCCCTTCCTGTTCGAGACGGCGGACTGGGACCGACACCGGGCGTTCCGGGCGATCGAGGGCGGCGACGTGCTCGTGGTCTCCGAGCGCTTCCTGCTGATCGGGTGCTCGGAGCGGACCACGCCGCAGACCATCGAGCGGCTGGCCCACGAGGCGCTGTTCCCGCGATACCCGCACCTCGAGCGGGTCTACGTCGTGCTGATGCCGGCGCAGCGCTCCGTGATGCACCTCGACACGGTGCTCACGCAGATCGACCACGGGCTCTTCCTCGGCCACGCGCCGATGATCGAGCGCGGCGAGGAGGTGGCGGTGGCCGTGCTGCGTCGTGACTCCGAGCCCCGCCTGCTCGAGGGTCGGACGGTCCTCGACGTGCTGCGGGACGAGCTCGGCACCGTGCAGCTCGTGCCCTGTGGCGGGACCGACCCCTTGTTCCAGCGGCGCGAGCAGTGGACGGACGGCGCGAACGCCGTGTGCATCGCGCCGGGCCACATCCTGCTGTACAGCCGGAACAGCCGGACGATCGCGGCGTTGTGCGAGGACCACGGCTTCGAGCAGGTCCGCCTCTCGCTGCAGTCGGACCCGAAGGAGCGCGCGGAGCGCCTGTCGCGCGCACGAGGACAGGCCCGCGTGGTCTACACCTTCGACGGCTCCGAGCTGTCCCGCGCACGCGGCGGCGCGCGCTGCATGACGATGCCGCTTCAGCGGGAGCGCGACGCCGCGCGCGACGCTCACTGACGGGTGAGGACACCGATGGGTGGCGGCGCCGTCACCGTCGACAGGTCCGGCGATACGGTCACGGGCACCACCAGCGGCGCGCCGCCACTGGTGATCGTGCCCACGGTCAGGCTCCCGCCGGCGGCCGACAGCTGGCCGAACAGCGGCAGTGTGTCTCCACCCACCAGGGCGGTCCCGGTGACGCGTCCCTCTCCGCGATCCCAGAGGTAGATCGTCGCGGAAGCCGACGCGAAGCGCCCCGAGATGCCGAGGTCCTCCGCGAGCTTCGGCAGCTGGACGCGATGGATCGTTCGATTGGAGAGCAACCAGAACGCCGCGGGGTCGACCGGATCCACGGCCATCCCCGTCGCCGCGAGGCCCAGACCATTGGCGTCGAAGTGGAAGCCTGGGCGTCCCTCGAGGTCCGAGACCGCGATGAGCCTCCCGTCCCGGACCAGGAAGCGCCCGCTGCTCGGCGACCAGGCAAGGGCCTGGGGGTCGTGGTTGTTCGTGTCCGACCCCGAGAGGACGTCGATGGAGCGGGCGTGGACGATCTCACAGGACGCGTCGAGCAGCGCCCAGGAGTGCGTGTTGCCGTCGGCGACCGCTACCAGGTCGAGGTCGGGGAGCGCCGTCAGACCGCGCGCCGTGGTGAGGCCGAGCCCGCTGATGTCGCATCGAGAGGTCAGCGCCCCGCTCACGGCGTCGACGAACACCAGGTCCTTCGAGCCGAGGTCGCTCACGACGATCTCGTTGGAAGCCGGGAGGTACGTCAGATCCTCCGAGCCCGTCACGCCGAGTGCCTGGAGGGGGATGGTGCGCTGCATCACACAGCTCTGGGCGTTCACGAACTGGATCTGGTCCTGGTCCGCGTCCAGCACCAGGAACTGGTTGGTGCTCTCGACGTACTCCAGACCACGTGGGATGTTGCCACCCACGTTCGTGCAGACCTGGCTCGAGCTGCCTCGAGCGTCCACGTGCAGCAGGTCGTCGTCTTGCGATTCCAGCAGGAACAACTCGCCGGGCGCGTTCGGATCGGTCACGATCCCCTGGATGTCGTCGATGGTGGAGTCGAGCACGATCTCCTGGAGCAACGCGCCACCCTGGGTGGTGACGTAGACCGAGGACACGCCTCCGCCGCGCGTGAACAGGACGTGCCCGGCAGCGTCCGTGCCCACCTCGATCGGCGAGTTGAGCCCCAGGTTGGCGGTGCTGAAGTTGCTGGCCACGGAGCAGGTGCCGCCGCCCCGGACCGTCGGATTGACGAAGTAGATGCGGGAGTTGCCGTCGTCCGAGACCACGTAACGCTGGCCGATCGGATCCCAGGCCACACCCGATGCGCTGCCGGAGCCAGCCGACAGCAGATCGCAGCTGCCCGTGACCGCGCCGCTCGGATCGACGTAGTAGAGCTCGTCGGAGCCGGGGTCGACGACGGCGTACTCCTGGAGCGGCTCGGACCACGCGACGCCGCGCGGGTTGGTGGCATAGGCGGATGTGTCGAGCTCCGGGGCCACCACCGCGCAGCCCGCGTCGAGGAAACGGATCAGCCGATCGCTGAAGTCGACGATCGCGAACCCGATCGACGGGTTGTAGGTCGTTCCTCCGGGATCAGCGATCCCCAACGCGGCTGTGTCACAGCTACCGTCCGTCACGGTGACCGAACCAGCCAGCGATGGCTGGACGGACGACAAGAGCAGCGCAAAGGTGCCAGGCATGGGATCTCCAAGGGGCAAGCGACGGGTGAATCTCGCCGGTCATGGAGTCTACGTCTGGTTCATCGAAACGTCCATCGCTCGGACGGGAGATCAGGTCGGGGAGGCAGGGCATGATGTGGGTGGGGCGGACGAGGAGCGCGTGATGCGTCGATGGACGATTGCACTGGTGTCGATCATCGTGGGTTGTGGCAGCACCACGGGCGAAGAACTCGTGGAGCTCACGACCAGTGATGGGCAGGCCTGCCTGTACGGTGAGGGCGGCGCCGACTGGATGGCGAGCGACACGACCTTCGTGGCGGACGGACCGACGGAGGTGCTGGTCACCTTCGAGGAGTGCGCATCGGGCTGCGCGTCCGAGGTGACCGCCTCCTGCGAGGCGACGCTGGAGGGCGACCAGGTGGTGGTCACGGGCTCCGCCTCGTACGTGGTGCCTGGCGGCAACCCGACCTGTGTGGCGATGTGCGTGGTCGTCCAGGCCACCTGCGACGGGCCCACGCTGCCTGCCGGGAGCTACCCACTGGTGTGGGGCTCCTCCGGAGACGTCGCGGTGGTGCCCTCCGCCGGCGAGGTCCCCTGCGCGCCGTGACGTGCTGGTTGCACGTGGTGAGCGGGCGGGCGAGCATGACCGCTCGGAGTCGGGAACCACATGCGTACGCGAGCTCTCGTCGGCGTCCTCTGTCTGATCGTGTCGTGTGGGAAGTCCGAGGAGGAGCTCGAGCCGTTGGGTCCTCCGGTCACCCAGGTGATCGGGCCCGACGGTGGGCAGCTGGAGGTCGCCGGTTCGGCGGGCACGCTGACGCTGGAGGTACCGCCCGGCGCGCTCGAGGAGGACACCACCCTCGTGATCACGCCCGTGGAGGCGGACGAGGGGGAAGAGGTCCGCTATCGGATGGAGCCCGCCGGCCTCGTGCCGCTGATCCCGCTCGTCGCCACGTTCGAGGGCGACGGATTGACGGCCGATCACGGCTTCCGTTGGATCGACTCCTTCGGCACGCCTTCGCTGCAGGGCGGAGAGGTGGGTGGCGGGCGGCTCGAGGCGTCGCTCGTCACGCTGGGGTACCCGTCGGACGGCGTGCTCCGGGCCGCGTCGCCCCCACCCGCGGGCGCCACGGACCTGGCCGTCGCGCCGATCGACTGCAAGGCCGAGCTGGAACGGTACAAGAAGACGTTGGAGGCGGGCCCGGGCGACGGGACGCAGCCGGAGGTCGCGCAGGCGTGGGCGGACGCCAAGGCCATCGCGAATCGCTGCGACGCCGCCCAGGCCGCCCAGGAGGCGTGCGACGCGTACCACGCCGCCGAGGCGAAGGCCCTCGCGGCGACGGTGACGGACGAGGCGACCTTCCAGGCGAACACGATCGCGTTGATGCAGTCGATGGGCTCGCTGACCCTGCTCGCAGCCACCTGCGACACGTCGAAGTTCCAGGAAGCCCTCGATCGCGGGATGGAGCAGTTCATCGCGAGCCTGGAGGCGCACTATGCCGCCACCGACTTCGGCGACGACCTCGACGCGCACCTGGACGAGTTCCGCAGGCTCGTGGCGTACGACCTCCTCTGCGCGAACCTGGGCGTCGACGAGTCCGTGTGCCAGGGCCTCCACGACGACCTGCTGCCCGGCGTGCTCGGCCAGATCCGCCTCGCGGCCTTCCGGGACTGCCAGGTCACCAGGCTGCCGACGAGCCCCGCCGACCTGCACACCGAGACGATCCTGAGCGCGCGCCAGCAGCCCGAGCCCCCGAAGGCGGACCAGGCGTTCCTGACCTACGGCAGGTTCACCTACGGCGACCTCGCGCAGGACGTGGACCACTGCGCGTCGAACCTCGAGGTCCGGGCGTACGCCGGCGAGGACACGGCGCTCGACGAGCTGGAGTCGGAGCGGACCGACCTCGGTCCCGGCGAGGTCCCCGGTAGCCCGCTCACGCACGCCGGCGTGAAGGTTCCGTTGCAAGGGTCGATCACGCTCGGCGGACGCGTGACGGTCCCCCCCTGCCCGAGCGGTGGGGCACGTGACACCGCGCTCGTCGTGCGCACCGGCGGGCAGGAGATCGCCCGGCGCCCGGCGAGCGGCGACCACTTCACCGTCGAGGAGAGCCCGTTCATCCTCCACGTGCCGGACATCCTGGAGGCCGCGGATCGTCCCTCCGGTCCCAACACCGTGACGCTCGACGTGACCCGCGAGGGTGGCTCGTGCGAGGAGGTCGTCTCGCCCACGCGCCTCTACGACGTCACGCTCGAGACCGGAGACATCGTCGCCACGGTCGCGCTCGCCGCCGGTTGGACCCACGCCGAGACCCAGATCCCCGTCGCCTACGACTGCAACACGGACGACGACACCTACGTGAACGGCGCGACCACCCTGCCGGCGGACCTCCCGAGCCCCGCCACCACCACGCTGGAGGTGTTCACGCTGAACCTCGTCGACATCGATCTGTCGCGCGTCCAGCTGCGCTACACACTCGGAGTCCTGAACGGCCTGTCCGGCGTCTGCCCCGAAGGCACGGACTACGCCGGCCCCTACGCGACCTCGGCATCGGCCACTGGGGAGGCCGCCGTGCTGATCACACCGCGGATGGCCGGAACGGTCACCCTCGGCCAGCTGTCGGCGAGCCGCACGGAGGTCAGCTCGTACATGGACCTGGACGCGCTGCATCGCATGGAGCCCGGACTACCGGTCGCCATGAACAACGGGCAGATCGCACTGACGCCGGGGACCTTCCTCCTCGTCCGCCCGCTCCTGGGCGCGATCAGCGAGCAGGGACAACCCATCGACGAGGTCCTCGCGGACCTGCAGTTCGCCACACCCTGAGCGTCAACGCGCTCCGAGCGCACCGAGCACGGCGTCGGCGTCGAAGGGACCGGTCACGTCGAACACCTGTGTGCCGTCGGCCAGCCAGGCGACGTGTACGGGGAAGCCCTCGTCGCCCGCGAGGTCGGTCGTGAGGAAGGCCGGGTCCACGACCACCGGGTGCGTCAGCTGGAAGGTATCGACCCACTGCTCGCAGGCGAGGCGGGTGGCGGGGTGTGCGTCTTCGTCCTGCACGAGCACCTGGACCACGCCGATCGTGTCGTAGAGCCGCGAGAAGACCTCGATCGCCGGCGCGTCGTCCTGGCACGGGCCGCACCAGGACGCGCCGATCGCCATCACGAGCCCGTCGGGGGCGCGCAGCGACGCCAGATCGCGCAGCTCGCCCGCGCAGTCCTGCAGCGCGAGCTCGGGGCCGGACCACGCGGGGAGCGTCGTGCTCACGCCCGACTCGCCGGTGGGGGTGGACGCTGGCGTGGTCGACGTGCCCACACACCCGACCAGCAGCAGGCTAACGACCGGCAAGCACCGACTCCACGGCCGTGGCGAGCGCGTCGGGCTCGAAGGTCCGCGAGAGGTAGACGATGGTGCCGTCCGCGTCCACGACCACGTCGATCGGGTAGGGCGCGTAGACGTCGGCGTCGCTCTGGTACTGCTCATAGGTGCTCTCGGTGTCGACCAGGACCGGGAAGGTCACGCCCGTGCTCGCGAGGAAGGTCTCGAGATCCCGCGCGTCGGCCTGGCCGCCCGAGGACAGACCGATGACCTGCAGGCCGCGGGGCCCGTACACCTGGTGGAAGGATGCCTCGATGTCTGGAACCTCCAGACTGCACAGGGGTCAAAAGGTGGCGAAGTACGTCAGCAGTGCCGGGGCACCGAGGTTGCGCGAGCTGTAGGCCGTGGTGTCCTGGAAGGCGACGTACGTGAAGTCGGGGACGAGGTCGCCCACGCCGGCGCCGGGCGCGTTCGCGGTGACCGACAAGGCCGTCGTGCCCTCGTCCGGGTCGTCGGAGAGCAGCGTGAGCGTGGTCGCGAGGGGCTGGCCGTCCGAGGTCCAGCGGAGCTCGAGGAAGTCGGCGCCGCCGGGCGCGATGTCCAGCGTCGAGCGGTCCACCGTCACCGCGGGGTCCGCCACGCTCACGTCGCGCACGTGCAGGTCGCGGGCACCCTCGTTGCGCACGACCACCGCGTACGCGAGCTCCACACCGGCGTCCGCGGGCCCGAGGTCCACGCGCGGCACGTCGAGCCGCAGGTCAGGCGCGGACACGCTCGGATCCCAGGCGTAGGTCCGGACCTCCTGCCAGTCGGCGGCCACGATCTGCGAGCCGCGCGCGGACAGCCCCTGGAGCGCGGCGTCCTGGTCGACGGTCGACGGGTCCTCCGTGGCGAGGAGCGCGAGGTCGTCGGGCTCGAACACCCGCAGGTCGGACCAGTCGGCCACCGCGATGCGCCCGTCGCCGAGCACGTCCACGTCGAGCGCGGAGCCGGGCAGATCGGCGTGAGCGACGATGGTACCTGCGTCCACGTCGATCCGGTCGAGCCCGTCGCTGCCGCAGGCCACGGCCAGCGTGCCGTCCGCGAGCCACATCAGGTCGCGCACCGGTCCCGACGCGGACACGGTCGCGAGCCGCTGCCCGTCGAGATCGAGCACCTGGACCTCGCCCTCCACGGTGCCGACGGCGAGCCGACCGTCCCCGAGCGCGACCGCGTACGCGTTGCCCTCCACGTCGCCCCAGACCGCGGGGTCCCCGAGCCGCGTGTCGGCCGGCTGGAAGCGCAGCAGGCCCACGTCGTGCGCCGCGACCCACACGGTGTCGGGGCTGGTGGCGACGCCCTCGGGCTGGACGTTCCCGTTGGACCAGATGTCCGTCATGCGCGGGCGGTGCGGGTTGGCGACGTCGAACAGCCCGACCCAGGCGGGACCGGTCTCGTCGCCGTGGTGCGTGCCCACCATCCACTGGCCGTCGGGGCTCGAGAGGTGCTGGCAGCGCGTGCGCGCGGGCGGGAGCAGCGGCACGGTGGAGAACAGGGAGGGGTCGGGGCGCAGGGCCAGGTCGTAGATCTGGACCATCTGGCTGGCGGTGCAGGCGGCGACGGTGGTGTCGGTCAGGAACAGGGTGGCCGTGATCATGTGGGCCGGTGGGCTGGACCCGAGCGCGACCAGGTTGTCGCCGAAGGTCGGGTCGGTGACGACCACGCCGGTGTGGTCCTCGCCGGTCTCGGTGGGCGGCGGATGGCCCACGTCGAGCACGCCGTCGTCGGGTCTGCACGCCCACCACGCCAGCCACCATGCCATCCCGGACCCCCTTCGCTCCATCTGGGTCCGCTGGAGGTCCCCGACTGTTACGGAGGACCGAACAGGCACGCTCGCTGGCGCGAGCTCGGCACGCTCACTGCGTGAGCTCGGCACGCTCGCTGCCGCGAGCTCGGCACGCTCGCCGGCGCGAGCTCGGCACATGAGGCGCGGGAGCTATCCGGCCCCGGCTGAGGCGTGTCGACGAGCATCGACTGAGAGGATCAGTCCGTGAAGGTGTTGCGGAGGACCGAACAGGCACGCTCGCTGGCGCGAGCTCGGCACGCTCACTGCGTGAGCTCGGCACGCTCGCTGACGCGAGCTCGGCAGGCTCGCTGGCGCGAGCTCGGCACATGAGGCGCGGGAGCCATACGGCCCCGGCTGAAGCATGAAAGATCTGGCTCCACCGACCCGATCAGCGGATGGGGCATGGTCGATGACAATGTAGCAGTGCCGAGCGAGCGCAGCGAGCGTGCCGAGCGAGCGAAGCGAGCGTGCCCAGCGAGCGAAGCGAGCGTGCCGAGCGAGCGAAGCGAGCGTGCCCAGCGAGCGTGCCGAGCGAGCGAAGCGAGCGTGCCGAGCGAGCGAAGCGAGCGTGCCCAGCGAGCGAAGCGAGCGTGCCCAGCGAGCGAAGCGAGCTGCTCCCTACCTGCGTCTCCCGGCGATCAGCTCCATCAGCTCCTCGGTGATGGACGACTGGCGGATCTGGCGCCAGTCGCGGGACAGCGACTCGAGCTCGCGCTCGCAGGCCCGCCGCGCCATCTCCGTCGCCTGCAGGCGGGCGCGCACCTCCGAGCGGAAGGCCTCTGCCAGCGCCACCGCCAGCCGGCCCTCGACCGCCTGGTGCACGGCGGCCTCCACCACCTCCTCGACGCTGCCGTAGGACTCGGGCGGGCGCTCGGACGGGGGGCGGCGGCCGGCGACCAGAACCGAGCGCACCAGGACCGTGCCCCCCTGGTCGGGGTGCATCAGGACCAGCGCCCTCCCCTCCCCGTGCGCCAGGATCGCACCCGCCAACGCCTCCGCCCGCGGTCCCAGCTCGTCCGCCGTCGCTGCCGCCGCCACCTCGAACCGCGTGCGCGCCGCCAGGGCCGGCTCCTCGCGCGCCGCCTCCGCCAGCCGCGTCCCCACCAGCCCCACCACCCCGTCCGGCGGGATCTGCGCGAGCAGGGTGCGCGGCAGGGCGCCGCAGATCGGCCGCTCCGGGCCCACCACCACCCACAGCGTCTCCATGGACGCGCCCAGCACGGGCTCGCCCGCCAGCCGCGCCAGGAGCTCCTCCACCCACAGGAGCCACGTCGACGCCTCCGACGCCGCCTCCTCCGCG
>JACKEQ010000137.1 GCA_020632885.1 Alphaproteobacteria bacterium
CCATAGCCACAGCGGCGCCGAGCACCATGGCGAGGGCCCGGAAGAGTTGGCTGACGCTGTCGGGTTCTCGCCATGGTCTGCGCCGCAGCGCAGGCGGGGGCGGGATCCCGCCTGGGAACAGCATGTCCAGCGACCGAGGCTCGTCGCGGTAGGTGAGGACCAGGCGGCGAGCGTGCTGCTGGAGCTCGAGCGCGCGTGGCTGGAAGCGGGTGAGCCACCGCTGGACGGTGCGGCGGCTGGGTCGGTCGTCGAGCGCGCCGAAGAGCGCCTCGAAGCGATGGAGACCGACGCTGGCGTCGAGCCAGGCGAACAGCTGCAGGACGACGACCAGCCCGGAGTAGTGGACGCCCAGCGTGCCCGGCGGCGGGGTGTGCACCGTCCTGTTGGTCGCGGGGTGGAGCCACCGGGGCTTGTCGACGCGGAGTCGGACCAGCCGCTCGTCCTTCAGCTCGGGCAGGTTGGCGGTGAACCACCCGTGAGCGTGCCAGTCCGTGCCTGGCCGGACACCGGGGTACCGCCAGACACCGTTCGCACGGACCTCGAAGCCAAGGAGGCGAAGCGGGGCCAGCCCGGAGTGAGCGACGACGCGGAGGAGCTCGGCCTGGAGCGTGGCCATGGAACAGATCTGCCACACCGGAAGGAACACCAACCGCTGATCGCGGCCGGTGTTCGCCGACAGGCGGGGGGCTGCCTCCGGGGGCGGGGATCGCCGTCGCTGCGCGCCGCGGTCCCCGCCCCCTACGGACAGCCCCCCGGACCCCCGGGTCCCGGCGCGAGCGTGGTCTGCCATCCCGGTCGCCTCTCCCAGGAGCAGCGTCTGGGATCAGGGACCGATGGGTGGGACTGATCCCCAACCCAGCGGGCTGGGACGGCAGGATGGGACATCGAAGGCCGGAGACCTCGGTCCGTCTGATGCTGGTCACCAAGACTGTCCCTCCGATCCGGATCAAGGAGGCGATGGACCTCGGCTACAGCCTGTTCGGTGAGAACCGGGTTCAGGAAGCCGTCGGAAAGTACGCGGGCACGGATCTCGGACGCTCCGAGATCCCCATCATCGGCCACCTCCAGCGCAACAAGGTCAAGCCCATGCTTCGCTTCGCCTCGTGCCTGCAGTCCGTGGACCGCGAAGCCCTGGTCGTCGCCCTGGAGCGGCATGTGGACCCCTCCAGCCCCCTCGACGTGCTGATCCAGGTCAACACCAGCCTCGAGGACTCGAAGTATGGCGTGCCCCCCGAAGCACTCTGGTCCCTCGCTGAGCGGGTGGAGCAGAGCCGGCACCTGAGGCTTCAGGGTTTGATGACCATCGGTCGCCTCGGCGCTTCCCCTGAGGAAGCGCGTCCAGGGTTCCGCCTGCTTCGCGAGCTTCGGGACGAGCTGCTGCGGCGCGGATTCCCCAAAGCGACCGAGCTCTCCATGGGCATGTCTCGCGATCTGGAGGTGGCGATCGAGGAAGGCGCCACGCTCGTTCGCGTGGGGACCGCGGTGTTCGGCACGCGTCCCACGTCCGATCTGGACTACTGGCCTCCCTCGCGAAACGGGTGAGTCGCGTCACACTCGCAGCGAGGCTTGAATCGGTATAGACGACTCCACTATTGGAGTCCAACGATGCAGCCGACCCGAGTGAGACGCCTGAGAACACAGCTTGCCGAGCGCTTGCTGGTCATCGACGGCGCTATGGGGACGATGATCCAGCAGCTCGGCCTCACCGAGGGGGACTACCGTGGGGTGCGCTTTGCTGGCCATCCCACGGACCTCTTCGGAAACAACGACCTGCTGTGCCTCACGCAGCCCGAAGTCATCCGCCGAATCCATGCATCCTACGTCCACGCGGGCGCGCAGGTCATCGAGACCAACACCTTCAACGCGAACCGGATCTCCCAGGCGGACTACGGCCTGGCGGACCTCGCGCCCGACCTGTGCCGCGAGGGGGCACGCATCGCTCGCGCCACGGCGGACGAGCTGTCGACCAACGACCGCCCCGTCTTCGTGGCCGGGGTCCTGGGGCCCACGTCGCGCACGGCGTCGCTGTCTCCCGACGTGGAAGACCCCGGAGCCAGGAACATCCACTGGGATGAGCTGGTCGCCACCTATCGCGAGGCGGCGGACGGGCTGATCGACGGCGGCGCCGACATCCTCCTCATCGAGACCGTCTTCGACACGTTGAACGCCAAGGCTGCGATCTATGCCGTTCGCTCCGCCCTCGACGCACGGCAGCTCGACCTGTCGGTGTGGATCTCCGGCACCATCACCGACCGCTCTGGCCGGACCCTGTCGGGACAGACCACGGCAGCGTTCTGGACCAGCATCGCCCACGCCCGTCCGGACATCGTGGGGCTGAACTGTGCGCTCGGTGCCGAGGCGTTGCGCCCGTACATCGCCGAGCTCGCGCGGATCGCACCCTGTCGTGTGAGCGTCCATCCCAACGCCGGACTCCCCAACGAGCTCGGTGGGTACGACGAGACGCCCACCCAGATGGCCCACGCCCTCGGCGCGTTCGCCGACGATGGGCTCCTGAACCTGGTTGGGGGCTGCTGCGGCACCACTCCAGAGCACATCCGCGCCATCGCGAAGCGCGTTCAGAACGTTCCCCCTCGGCACCCGCCCCAGGTCGAGGCGCGTCTTCGGCTCTCGGGCCTCGAGGCGTTCGAACTTGCAGCCGACGGACTGTTCGTGAACGTGGGAGAGCGGACCAACGTGACCGGCTCGGCCCGCTTCCGAAAACTGATCGAGGCAGACGACTACGAGACGGCCTTGAGGGTCGCGCGGCAGCAGGTACGAAGCGGAGCCCAGATCCTGGACATCAACATGGATGCCGGGCTGCTCGACGGCGAGGCCGCCATGACCCGGTTCGTGAACCTGATCGGAAGCGAGCCCGACATCGCGGCCATTCCCCTGATGATCGACTCGTCACGCTTCAACATCCTGCTCTCGGGACTGCGCGCCTTCCAGGGCAAGTGCATCGTCAACAGCATCAGCCTGAAAGAGGGCGAGGACGTCTTCCGAGAGCAGGCGCTAGAGATCCTGCGACATGGTGCTGCCGTCGTGGTGATGGCGTTCGACGAGCAAGGCCAGGCCGATACCGCGTCTCGAAAAGTCGAGATCTGCCGCCGGAGCTACCGGATCCTGGTGGACGAGGTGGGGTTCCCACCCGAGGACCTCATCTTCGACCCGAACATCTTCGCCGTCGGCACCGGGATCGAGGAGCACGCGGACTACGCCGTCGCCTTCATCGAGGCCGTGCGGGCCATCAAGGCCGAGCTTCCGGGAGCACACACCAGCGGTGGCGTGAGCAACGTCAGCTTCAGCTTCCGAGGCAACAACGCAGTTCGAGAGGCGATCCACGCCGTGTTCCTGTTCCACGCGATCCGCGCGGGACTGGACATGGGGATCGTGAACGCTGGAGCGCTACCCGTCCTCTCGGAACTCGACCCGATTCTTCGCGAGCGCGTGGAAGACGTACTGCTCAACCGCCGCCCCGACGCCACCGAGCGCCTCCTCGAGATCGCCGACAGCGTGCAGGGACAGACTCGGACCTCCGCCTCGGACGACTCGTGGAGGCAGCTGCCCGTCGCCGAGCGGCTCGCCCACGCCCTGGTGCACGGCATCGCCGACTTCGCCGAGGCCGACGCCGAGGAGGCACGCCTGCTGGCCGACGAGCCCATCCACGTGATCGAGGGCCCGCTGATGGCGGGCATGAGCCGTGTGGGCGACCTGTTCGGTGCCGGAGAGATGTTCCTGCCTCAGGTCGTGAAGTCCGCGCGGGTGATGAAAAGGGCTGTGGCGCACCTCATTCCCCACATCGAGGCCTCCAGGATCTCGGGCTCGTCGAAGGGGCGCATCGTGCTCGCCACGGTCAAGGGCGACGTCCACGACATCGGCAAGAACATCGTGGGCGTCGTACTCCAGTGCAACAACTTCGAGGTCCGCGATCTCGGGGTGATGGTCCCCGCCGAGACGATCCTCGAGGCTGCGGAGGAGTGGCAGGCCGACGCGATCGGTCTGTCGGGGCTGATCACCCCGAGCCTGGACGAGATGCAGCGCTTCGCCAGTGCCATGCAGGCCCGAGGCCTCGAGATTCCCCTGCTGATCGGTGGCGCGACCACGAGCCGGGCGCACACGGCGCTGCGCATCGACCCACACTACGACGGGCCCGTCGTGTATGTGCCCGACGCCTCCCGTGCCGTCGGCGTCGTGGCATCGCTGCAGAGCGAGACGGGGCGGCAGGCCTACGTGGACCAGGTCGCCGAGCAGTACTCCGATCTCCGAGCCGCGCGTGAACAACGAGCCCCGAGAGCTCGCAAGAGCCTGGACGACGCGCGGGCCAACGCGCCGAAGCTCGATCAGGCTCCCGCGCCCGCTCCCGCTCATCCAGGTCTGACCCGGATCAACCTGGAGCTCGACCAGGTGCGCGAGCTCATCGACTGGACCCCGTTCTTCCATGCTTGGGGGCTGCGTGGCGCCTACCCACGGATCCTCGATGACCGACGCTTCGGCGAGCAGGCCCGCAGTCTGATGATCGACGCCGACCGCATGCTGGACGAGTACCTGGCCGCACAGCGCATTCGAGGTGCTGCGGTCGTGGGGCTCTTCCCCGCCCGCCGGGACGGCGATGACGTCGAGCTGCAGACGCACCTCGGCGCCGTCCGCCTGCACACGCTCAGGCAGCAGCACGCGCACTCCAAGCCGAACCAGGCGCTGGCGGACTTCGTCGCGATTCAGGACGACTGGATCGGGCTGTTCGCCACCACGACAGGACACGGCGTTGCAGAGCTGGTGGAGCTGCACAAGCGCGCGCACGACGACTACCACGCCATCCTGGTCAAGGCCCTGGCGGATCGACTGGCCGAGGCCTCTGCCGAGTGGCTCCACCGACACGTCCGAACGCACCTCTGGGGCTACGCCGCGGACGAGGACTGCTCACTCGAAGACTTGGTCCGTGAACGCTACGTCGGCATCCGACCCGCCCCCGGCTACCCGGCACAACCTGACCACACCGAGAAGCAAACGCTGTGGCGCGTCCTCGACGCGGAGGCCGCGATCGGTGCCAGGCTGACGGAAGCTGGCGCGATGTGGCCGCCCTCGAGCGTCAGCGGGGTGTACTACGCACACCCCCAGAGCAGGTACTTCGGCGTCGGCAAGATCGGACGCGACCAGGTCCAAGACTATGCGACGCGAAAGGGGTTGTCGGTGTCCGAGGTGGAGCACTGGCTGGCGCAGAACCTGGCCTACGAGCCCGGTTGAGCCGCGGGCACCGGGCATCCCTCGTCCGAGCACGTCCAGGCAATCGCAGAGCACGACGCGAGCTGCGACCTTGCCGCGACATGCCGAGAGTCGCGGTCCTCACCCCGCTCCCAACGTCCGTACCGACGAGGTGGACGCTACGAGCGGCTGTCCCCGTGGTGGGCGCCCCCGCCTTTCCCGCGCTTTTGGGAACCTCTGGCCCGCTCGGTCCCTCTCCCACCTGATCACAACGACAGGAGGCGATCCATGGCCGAGGCGACGGATGTTCGAGGTCCCGACCTCGCGGAGGGCGTTCCGGCAGCTGAGCTGGAGCTGAACGGCACGCTCGTTGGCCACTTCATGGGCGAGGAAGTCCTCCTGGTCCGCCAGGAGGACGGGGTGCACGCAGTCGGAGCGCGATGCTCCCACTACGGCGCTCCTCTCGATCAGGGCCTGCTCGTCGATGGGCAGATCCGGTGCCCCTGGCATCACGCCGGCTTCTGCCTACGCAGTGGGCGGGCTGAGCGCGCGCCGGGCCTCACCGACCTGGCGTCCTACGACGTCGAGGAGACCAAGGGGCGCGTTCGCGTCGTGCGGCGCCGACCGGTCCCTTCCTTCCCAACGGGCAAGACCGCGCTCCGCATCGTCATCGTCGGGGGTGGCGCCGCCGGATCGAGCGCCGCCGAGACGTTGAGGCGGCAAGGCCACTCGGGTCCGATCACGATGGTCGACGCCGATCCCGAGCTTCCGGTCGACCGGCCCAACCTGTCCAAGGACTACCTCGCGGGTGCGGCACCCGAGGACTGGCTGTACATCCGCGATCATGCCTACTACCAGCGCTGGGCGGTGCGACGCGTACACGGCGAGGCCACGGAGCTGCGGACCTCCGAACGGGTACTCGTCGTCAGTGGGGAGGAGCTTTCCTACGACGCGCTCCTCCTGGCCCCAGGTGCCGCGGCCCGCCAGCTCCAGCTTCTGGGCATGGAGCGCAGTCACGTGCACACCCTCCGCAGCGTGTCGGACTGCAAGCGCGTCATCGCCACGGCGACGGGAGCGAAGCACGCTGTGGTCATCGGAGCGGGCTTCCTGGGGCTCGAGGTGGCAGGGGCCCTACGCGCCCGTGGTCTGGAGGTCACCGTGGTCGCTCCCGAGCACACCCCGTTCGTTGCGCAGCTGGGCGCTGAGATCGGTCAGGCCGTGATGCGCGCCCACCAAGCCGATGGCGTGAGCTTCCTCCTTGGGCGCACGGTGGTGGCGATCCACCAGGACGTGGTGGAGGTCTCGGATGGACGCCGACTCCCCGCGCAGCTGGTGGTAGTCGCCGTGGGGGCGGTACCCCGCACGACCCTCGCCCGGCAGGCGAAGCTGGACGTCGCGGCCGGGATCCTCGTCGACGCATCCCTGGCGACGAGCGCTCCCGGCGTGTGGGCAGCCGGCGACGCCGCCTCCTGGTGGTCGCCGCGATTCCAGACCCATCTGCGGTCCGAGCACTGGGTCACCGCCCAGCGCATGGGCCAGTGTGCCGCGGCCAACATGCTCGGGGCCAACGAGCCGTTCGATGCTGTCCCGTTCTTCTGGACCGTCCACGGGGCCCTGACCATCCAGTGGGTCGGCTACCCTGTGGGCTTCGACGACTACGAGATCGACGGCTCCATCCGTGACGCCGACTGCGCGGTGACCTATCGATCGAAAGGGCAGGTCTTGGCCGTCGCCACGATCGGACGCGACATCGAGTCCCTGCGCGCCGAGGTCGAGTTCGAGCGTTCGCCGCAGAAGGGGTGAGCGCGATCGGGCAACTTCCATGATCTGGGAACCTCTGCGTCCGTCGTTGCGTCCCTCTTGCGAACCCTGGGCAAACACCCCACACGAGGTACCCCCCAATGACCGATTCTCAACGAGATCCCGCACTCACGGCCCCGAGTAGGAGGAGCTTCCTCGTCGGCAGCCAGCTGCTTCTGTCCGGTGCGGCGGTGGCCTTGATGTCCGGCGTGCCCACCCGAGCCTTTGCCGGCACGCGTGGAGCGCGGGCTCAGGACATCACGATCCTCAACACTGCCATCGGCGCCGAGCACGAGGCCGTCGCGGCCTACCAGCTGGGGGCCGAGAGCGGCCTGCTGTCGAGCGCCGTCCTGTCCGTCGCCGTGACCTTCCAGGGTCACCACAAGGAGCACGTCGAAGCGCTCGCCAAGGCCGTCCAGCAGCTCGGGGGGAGCCCCGCCGAGCCCCTGGACAAGTACACCTTCCCCGTGTCCTCGCTCACCAGCGAGGCCGCCGTGCTCGAGTTCGCAGCCAAGCTGGAGCGCGGGGCCGTCAGCGCCTACGCGGGTGCCATACCATTGTTCGAGGACCGGGACCTGTCCAACGCCGCCGCGAGCATCCTGGCCGACGAGGCCATGCACTGGGCTGTCCTGCGCTCGGCGCTCGGGCTCGACCCTGTGCCGGGTGCGTTCTTCTCATGAGGCAAGTCCTCGGCACCACAATGGTCCTGGCGCTCGTCGTCGCGTCCGCGGTCTGGCTGCCCGCGGTCCGAGACGCGCGGGCCGGGGACTCAGCCCCTGCTGCGGACCTCGCGAGGGGCGAGGAGGTGTACGCGCGCTGCGCGGCCTGCCACTCCCTGACGGAGAACCGAACCGGTCCGCGACATTGCGGACTGTTCGGCCGCGCCGCCGCGAGCCAGCCCGGATTCCAATACAGCAAGGCCATGCAGCGCTCGGGGCTCGTCTGGGACGCCGCCACGCTCGATCGCTTCCTGCGAGCGCCGCTGGACGTCGTACCGGGCACGAAGATGACCTATGCGGGAATCTCCGATCCTTCCGATCGCGCCGCACTGGTCGCGTACCTCGAGGTGGCCTCGCGTTCCGAGGCCTGTACCGCAGCCGCGCAGGAGAGTCCATGAGCCACTCCAGCCTTCCCGAACACCTGCCAGACGACGAGGTCGTCCGGCGCGTCCGGGCCGGAGACCACGCGCTCTTCGAGCTGCTGGTCCGCCGTCACAACCAGCGCCTCTACCGTGCCGCGAGAGGGATCCTGCAGTCTCCGCAGGCCGCGGAGGACGCCGTCCAGGAAGCCCACATCACCGCATTCACGAAGCTTGCGACCTTCGAGTTCCGCGCGAAGTACGCCACCTGGGTGACCCGGATTGCAGTCCGCCAGGCGCTCTCCGCCCGCCGTGCTCGACAAGCCGCAACGACGTCTATCGCTGGACACATCCTGGAGGAGAGCATGTCCGACCCAGCCCACTCGCCCGAGCGTCGGGCCGCCAGTGCCGAGCTCGGAGCGATCATCGAGGCGGCTCTGGACGAGCTCCGGCCGGAGTTCAGAGCGGTCTTCCTCCTGCGGGAAGTCGAGGGCATGTCCATTGCCGAGACCGCAGAAGTCCTCGACCTCGTACCGGCCACAGTGAAGACCCGTCTGCACCGCGCCAAAGAGCACCTCAAAGCACTGCTCGAGCGTCGAAGCCAGGACGCGCTGCCCGCGGTGCACGCCTTCGACGGCCCTCGCTGCGACCGGATCACCCACGCCGTGATGACCCGCGTGCTCCAGGGGGCACCATGATCTGGCGAGCCGCCGCCCCCCTCCCCACCGAGTCCGGCCTCCTGGAGATCCGAGCCTTCGAGTTCGAAGGCGTCGAGCACGTCGCCCTCCTCGCGGGCGACGTCGCCGGAGCCGATCTCCTGGTCCGCATTCACTCAGAGTGCCTCACCGGCGAGGCGTTCGGTTCGCTCAAGTGTGACTGCGCAGCCCAGCTCGACGACGCGCTCGAGCGGGTCGCAGCGGAGGGCCGAGGACTCGTCCTCTACTTGCGGCAGGAGGGCCGCGGTATCGGCATCACCAACAAGATCCGCGCCTACGCGCTCCAGGCAGCAGGCGCCGACACCGTCGATGCCAACATCGCGCTCGGCCTGCCGGAAGATGGCAGGGACTACCGGGCGGCCGCCGCCGCGATGCAGGATCTCGGAGTCCGCTCTGTGCGGTTGATCACCAACAACCCTGACAAGTGCAGGGCGATCCAAGAGGCAGGGATCGCCGTGACACGGGTGCCCTCCCACGTCGCGTACCCTGTCCAAGCTCAGGACTACGTCGACACCAAGCGCGACAGGATGCGCCACCTGTTGCCCGGCGCCAGGGCGATGCACTGACCAGAGGCAGCCGACATCGAGTGAGCATGTCCGAACCCGACCGAAGTCTGGAGCCCACCGCCGACGAGATGCGGGCCCTCACCGCCGCCGTCCTCGAGTACCTCATCGAAACGATCGAGGGACTCGATGATGCGCCCGCATCGCTGAACCAACCCAGCGCGGACCTGCTCGAGGCGGTGTCGCGGCCCCCTCCCGATTTCCCCGGAGACATCGCATCACTCCTGAGTCTCGTCGGACGGGCAGCTCACCAGAGCTATCAGACGTCCGGACCCAGCTACCTCGGCTACATTCCGGGCGGTGGCATCTTCACGTCGGCGCTTGCCGGGTTCCTCGGGGCCGGCATGAATCGCTACACCGGCAAGGTGGCCACGGCGCCGGCCCTCGTCGCCATGGAAGAGAGCGTGCTCCGCTGGATGTGCGACCTGTTCCGCTTCCCGGTGGAAGCGCAGGGGCTGCTCACGACCGGGGGCTCGATGGCGAACCTCATCGCCCTGACCGCAGCGCGGACGCTGCGCGCCGAGGGCCAGGTGGACCGAGCAACGGTCTACGTGGGCGAGCATGCCCATGGCTCCATCGTCAAGGCCGCTCGCACGGCGGGCATCTCACGCGAGCATGTACGCATCGTGCGCTCGACGGCTGATCTTCGTCTGGACGTGGCTCACCTCGATGCACGACTCCGGGAGGACCGTGACGCCGGACTGATCCCGGTCTGTGTCTTCGCCGCAGCGGGAACCACCAACACCGGCACCATCGATCCGCTCGCGGACATCTGTACGGCCGCGCACGTCGCCGGTGCCTGGTTCCATGTCGACGCCGCATACGGCGGTCTGTTCCAGCTTACCGCCCGGGGAAGAGAGCGCCTCGCCGGAATCGCCACCGCGGACTCCATCACCCTCGACCCCCACAAGGCGATGTTCCTGCCGTTCGGCACCGGCGCCCTCGTGGTTCGCTCCAGAGAGGCCCTCCGCCTTACATTCTCGGAAAATGCCGACTACATGCAGGACTTGCAGGACCCGGGCTCGCTCCCCGACTTCGACGCGCTCACTCCTGAGCTGACCCGGGAGTTTCGTGGTCTCCGCATGTGGCTCCCCCTGCATCTGCACGGCGTGGCAGCCTTTCGCGACCAGCTCGACGAGAAGCTGGCCCTGACCGAGATCGCCTACGACACGCTCCGCGCGCATGAGCGGCTCGAGGTCCCGTGGCGGCCCGATTTGACGGTCGTCGTCTTCAGGCTGGCCGGGCGCGACGACACCACGCAGCTCAGGCTCTTGGATCGGATCAATGCCACTCAACGGGTTCTGCTCTCGAGCACCCGGCTCGAAGGCTCCGTCTACCTGCGACTCACCATTCTCTCGTTTCGCACACACGCCGGCCGTGTGAGCGAGGCGCTTGAGATCATCTCGTTGGCGGCCGACGAGGTGACCTGAACCGGGGCCGGCATCTCTCGGGACGGTGTACGGCACATAAGTGGTGCCGAGAACACCAAGTCGCCTGACCCCACAAGTGACCACCACATAGGGGCTGAATCGCAGCAGGTTGTTGCGCAGACTTTTAAGTGGAGTGATGAATACTTATTATGGGCTCACTGGAGGAGCTCATGCTGTACGCCTACCTGATCGTCACCGCGATGGCTGTGTTCGCGTCCGTCGCTGCCGTCGCGTTCGCATGGTCGGTCGTCGCGGGACAGTTCCGCGATCTCGACGCCGCCGCGACGTCGATCTTCTGGGACGAGGACGCCACGGCCGAGGTGCCGCGTGGCTGAGCTCGAACACGCGCAGCTCCTCGCGAAGCTCGATGGGAGCTGCCGTCGACCGGTCCTGTTGTTCCTCATCAGCGCAGTCGTCTGGCTGCTCGTCGGGTCGACGCTCGCGCTGATCGCGTCAATCAAGCTTCACGCTCCCGAGTTCCTGGCGAACGACGCATGGCTGACCTTCGGCCGCATGCGGACAGCCCACCTCAACTCGGTCGCCTACGGGTGGGCTGCGATGGCCGCCGTCGGCGTGCTTCTCTGGCTCGTCCCCAGACTGACCCGAGCCCCACTCCGCGGCACGAGACTCCTCGAGGGCGCCGCCTGGGCGTGGAACGGCCTGGTCGCCGCCGGCGTGGTGGCCATCCTGACCGGCTACTCCACCTCGGTAGAGTGGTTGGAGTTCCCGCTCCCCATCGCGATGGGGCTGACCGTCTGCTTCGCGGTCGTGGCAGGTGCAGGTCTCGACGCGCTCCACCGCCGCCAGGTCGACCATATCTACGTATCGCTCTGGTACCTCACCGCGGTGATGGTCTGGTTCCCGGTGCTCTACCTCACCGCGAACATCGGCATCCACGGGGGCCTGCTCTCCGGGGTCGCCCAGGCCATGACCAACTGGTGGTTCGCCCACAACGTGCTCGGCCTGTTCGTGACACCCATCGCCCTGGCCACCCTCTACTACGTCCTACCGAAGGTGATCGGCCGTCCAATCCACAGCTACTACCTGTCTCTGGTCGGCTTCTGGGCGCTGGCGCTGTTCTACAACTGGGCCGGACTCCATCACCTCGTCGGCGGCCCGGTCCCCATGTGGGCGGTGACGGTCGGCATCGTCGCCTCCATGATGATGCTCATCCCCGTCACCACGGTGGCGTTCAACCAGCACATGACGATGCGCGGCCACTTCCACCTGCTCCGCAGCAGCCCGTCTCTGCGGTTCGTGGTCTTCGCCGGCATGAGCTACGCGGTGGTCAGTGCCCAGGGATCATTCGAAGCCCTGCGGGGCATGTCCGAGGTCGTCCACTTCACCCAGTACACCGTCGGCCACGCGCACCTGGGCATGTACGGCTTCTTCAGCATGATGATGTTCGGGGGCTACTACTTCATCCTGCCCCGGCTGACCGGGCGGGAGTGGCCGTCAGCGACCCTCATCCGGGTGCACTTCTGGTGTTCCGCGTTCGGCATCGCCGTCTACTTCCTCGCGCTGACCGCCGGCGGGGTGCAGCAAGGGCTTCTCCTCCTCGATCCGGGGGTGCCTTTCCTCGATGTCGTGCAGGCCACGCTCCCGTGGCTCCAGGCGCGTAGCTGGGCGGGCCTCGCGCTCACCGTCGCCCACATCGCGTTCGCGATCAGCGTGGCCCAGATGGTGTTGGGGCTCGCCCCCGCACGCGGCACGCCCACCTTGCTGGCCCAACGCGTCACCAGCCAGGGAGGTGCAGCATGATCGAACCTCGCACCCTGCTTCTCGGGGCGTTGGCCACGGTGTGTTTCTCGCTGACCGGCTACGTCCTGGTGCCCGCGCTCGGCGTCGAGACCACCCCGATCACCCTCGAGAACGGCCGGGCCTATCCGCCGGTCCTGTCGGAACAAGCAGCCCAGGGACGAGAGGTGTACCGCGACCTGGGCTGCGTCTACTGCCACAGCCAGCAGGTCCGACCCGAGACCTTCGGAGCCGACCTGGACCGAGGCTGGGGGCGGCGTGGGAGTCTCCCGGTCGACTACGTCGGGCAGCAGCCCCCGCTCCTCGGGACCATGCGGACCGGGCCCGACCTCGCCGACATCGGGACGCGCCAGCCGAGTGAGACCTGGCACCTGCTGCACCTGTACGACCCGCAGCTGACCTCCCCAGGCTCGAACATGCCGCCGTTCCGGTTCCTTTTCGACGAGGTCGAGGGACACGACGAGCGCGCGCTCACGCTCCCGGAGGGCACGGTCGCAAACGGTGTCTCGGTGGTGCCGACCGCGCGGGCGAGTGCCCTGGTCGCCTACCTGCAAGCCCTTCAGCAGCCCCCCGACGTGACTGGAAGTTCCGATGAGTGACCTCGACGAACCCGACATCGCAGCGCTCCACAAGGCCGTGCTCCGGGAGCAGAAGGAGCCGATCGAGGGCCGGGAGCCCGTTCCCATCTGGATGGGTGCGGTCTTCGTTGTGCTGATCGCCTGGGGCGGTTGGTACCTCGGTCGCTACGACGCCCGTTTCGACACGCAGCGAGCCGACATGCAACCTCTGGTCACCGAGGTGAAGTCATCGCCCCCATCCGAGCCCAACACGGCGCGTGGCGATGCCGCCATGGTCGAGCGAGGGGCGGAGCTGTTCGGTGGACGCTGCGCCGCGTGCCACCAGGCCACCGGAAAGGGCCTCCCCGGTGTCGCCCCTCCACTCGATGGTTCGGAGTGGGTCACCGGTGATCCTGAGCGAACGACCCGTGTCGTGTTGCACGGCCTCACAGGTCCCATCGAAGTCGCGGGCCAGCCCTGGAACGGTGCCATGCCGGCCTGGGGCGCGACGATGACGGACGCCGAGGTCGCGGCCGTGCTCAGCTACATACGAACGGCCTGGTCGAATGACGCCGGGACGGTGTCTCTGGAGGACGTCAAGCAAGTTCGGGACGCCCACGCAGACCGGAGCGCTCCATGGACCGCCGACGAGCTCTAGCCTGCGCCTGCCTCCCCGAGCCGGATCTCGCAGACTGGCTCCGCCTGGGTCTTGGCATCGTGATCTCCGGCCAGCTCATGCTGCTGAGCCTCGCGCTCAACCTGTCCACCATCCAGCCTGCGATCCGCGGCCGAATCGAGCTGGCAGTCCTCGGCCTCACGGTGCTCGGGGTCGTCCTGCTTGGCCCGGAGCTGGTGTTGGGCCTCCAGCAGGCCTGGCGCCGTCGCGAAGCGTCACTCGAGGCGATGTTCGGCCTCGCCTTCCTGGGCGGACTGGGAGCGTCCGCACTCGGTCTGGTGACGGGTGGCCCCGTGTTCTTCGAAGTGATCACGGTCGTGTTGTGCGTACACGCCTTGGGCCAGCGCCTCAAGGCCCGCTTCTGGGCGACAGCGATGGACCGCGTCGAGGCGTCCGGGTTGCTACCTCGCGAAGCGAATCGCTTGGACGGCGACGCGCTACGTCGCATCCAGGTCGATGCCCTTCGAACCGGAGACCGCGTCGTGGTGTACGACGGCGAGCGCGCCCCGGCCAGCGGGCGGGTCGTCGAGGGCTCTGCGTGGCTCCAGACGGACGACGTCGATGGCGCGCGCGTTCCGCGCTGGATCGGCCCTGGAGATGACGTCCCGGGTGGGGCCGCGGTACGTGGGGGCACCCTCCGCATGCAAGTCGACGATCTCGGCACGGACGAGCTCGGACACACGCGCGAGGCCCTGGTGCGTGCCTACGCCAGCGACCCGGCCTCTGGATTGGCCACCCAGCTCGCGCGCTTGTTCGTTCCCGTCGTCGTGAGCGCGGCCGCGGTCGCCGGTCTGGCCTGGTCGGCTTGGTCGGGGCCTCGGGACGGCTTCATGGTGGCGACTGCCGTCCTGTTGGTCGCATGTCCCTGTGGGTTCGGCCTCGCGACCCCCGTGGCGACCTGGGCGGCCGCGAGTCGGCTCGCCTCGTATGGGGTCCACGTTCGCCGACCCGCAGCGCTGGAAGCACTCGCCGGCGTCCAGCTCGTGGTCCTCGACAAGACCGGCACTCTGACCGAGCTGGTGCCGCGATTGCGAACCACGGAAGGGGCCGTGACGCGATGGGTCGGTGCCGTCCAACAGTGGTTCGATCACCCCATCGCCCGACTCCTGTGGCGAGGTGGGGCCGACTCCCCGACTGTCCGGAACCCTGCGCCGCTCCCCGCTGGGGGCGTCGCTGCCGAGGTGTTCGACCAGGGGGCGTGGCGGACCCTGCAGATCGTCCCCATCGAGATGCGGAGAGACCTGGGTGTGTGGGTTGATGGTGAGCTGACCGAGGTAGTCGGTGTCGACGAACAACTGACGTCAGGAGTCTCTGACGTCGTGCGAGCGCTCGCGGAACTGGGAGTGCAAGCGCGGATCCTCACTGGCGATCGCGTGGACCCCAGGCTGGGCGTTCCCTTCGAGGGCGGCGCGTCCCCCTCCGAGAAAGCACGACGGGTGCGCGAGCTCCGCCAAGCAGGCCTGGTCGCATTCGTCGGCGATCGACCCAACGACCTGGCTGCGATGGCGGAAGCTGACGTGGCCATCGCGGTCCCGGGAGCCAGTCCACTCATCGTGGAGAATGCCGACCTTCGCGTGGATGCCCTGGCGCGACTCCCCGGCGCTGTGCGGAGCGCGCGGTCCTTGAGAGCCCGACTACGGAGGCTCCTTCTCCTGTCGCTGGGTGGCAACGCGGCGGGAATCTCGGCTGCGGTCTTCGGGCTCCTCCATCCCGTCGCGGCGGCTCTCATCATGGCGTTGTCCAGCCTCGCAGTGACCCTGCTGGCCGTGCCCCGAGAGCCGTGATGACCAGACTCCACCAGCTGGGCCTCGTCCTTCTCGTGGTCGGCCAGGGGATCGCGACTGGTGAGTTGGGGATCGGCGTGGGCGTCGCGGTGGCGTGTTTGCTGGCCTGGACTCAACCCCTGCTTCGCCATGGGGTCGGGTCGTTCGCCATGGGGGGCATGGGGATGGCGGTCGGAGGCTGGGCGGACGCCTTGCTGGGTCTGGGAGCGAGCTGCCACGAGGCCGGGTTCTGGTCCCTGTCGACTCTGGGCATGGTGGTGGGCTGCACCCTGGCGTGCATTGCGGTCTGTCGGCTCGGCGGCGCTTCGGGACTCGACCCTCTCTTCCACGCCACCACGCTCCTCGGCATGTTCGCGGGTGAACAGGTAATGGTCGCAGCCGCACTGCTGTTGGGACAGACCGCGGGCCACTGGACGCTGACGCTCGGCATGGCGGCGGGATCCGCCGTGGGTGCACTGACGGCGGGCCTTGTGCGGCAGGCCTACTCGTCGCCGTCCCCGTGACTAGCTTGGAGGCAAACGGAGTTCCCATGAACGCGACCCTGCCCGAGATCATCGTGACCGAGTCCGACCATGAGCGACTGACGGCAATTCTGCGTGGTCTCCCCGCGCAACACGCCGTGGCCGTGCTCCTGCGCCGGGAGTTGGACCGGGCGGAGATCGTCGAGAGCATGGAGGTCCCCGGCGATGTCGTGACGATGAACTCCCAAGTGGTGCTCGAGGATCCCGAGACGGGACAGCGGCATCACGTCACGCTCGTCTACCCGAGTGCCGCGAACTTCGACGTCGGACGCCTGTCGATCCTCGCGCCGGTAGGGGCTGCGTTGCTGGGCTTGCGGCCGGGGCAGACGATCGACTGGCCGCTGCCGAGCGGGCGTGTCCGAACCATTCGTGTCGTCTCGGTCGACTGGCAGCCTGAAGCCGCTGGTGAGCTCGACCTCTGACGGTGGGGTCGAAGCGATCTGAAGTCGAGTGGCGGTAGGGCGTCAACCAGCAAGCGGTTCGACGGCCGGGCTGCCAGCTACGATATCGGCGATGGTGGTTCGGTCCAGTTCGGCGAGCATGGCCGACTTCGCGCGCACCAAGGTCCTGGTGAGGGCACACCCTCCATCCAGCCGGCACAGGCTGTGGCCAGGCCGGAAGCACTCGACGAAGTCGAGGTTCGGTTCCAGGGCTCGCACCACCTCGCCCACCCGGATGTCGCTGGGGAGTCGAGCCAGCTGAACGCCTCCGCCTCGTCCTCGAAAGGTCTCGACAAAGCCGGCGCTCTGCAAACTCTGCACCACCTTCTGGACATGGGCGTGGGACAGCCCGTAGCGCTCGGCGAGGTCGGTGCTAGACAACCTCCTTGGCGTGACCGCCGCGAGCAGGATCAGCGCGCGGAGGCCGATGTCGGTGTGATCGGTGAGCTGCATGGAAGAACGGTCCGCCGGAAGATATGTGGAGTATCTGATACCAGTATACAGCGGAGCTGGAATGAAGACCCCGTTGCTGACGGCATTCGACGAAGAGAACCTGCGAACCCTCGTGTATCGCTTCTATGAGCGCGTTCGCGAAGACGCACTCCTCGGACCCGTGTTCGAGCGCGCCATCGGGTCGGAGGATGCGAGCTGGGAGCCTCACCTTCAGACCATGACCGACTTCTGGCACACGGTGATGCTCCACAAGGTCGCCTACAAGGGCAATCCCGTGGTTCGACACATGGCGGTCGACGGCATCGAGCCCCAGCACTTCGCGCGATGGATGGAGTTGTTCGAGGAGGTCGCGGTCGAGCTGTACGAGGAACCCGCGTCGACATACATCGTCGGCAGGGCTCAGAACATGCGCCGACACCTCACGCGCAACCTGTTCGGGGAGTCGGCCGCGTGAGCGCGCTCGAGCAGCTGGGTGCGAAGGGATTCCGGCCGTTCTTCCTCTTGGCTGGGATCTTCGCCGTGGTCGTCGTCCCGGCATGGGTGTGGTCGTTGACCGGTGGTCCCGCACCCCGTGGAGTCCTCGGTGGGATGTCGTGGCACGCCCACGAGATGATCTTCGGATTCACCGTCGCGGTGATCTCCGGCTTTCTCCTGACGGCGGTGGAGAACTGGACGGGGCAGCCGACCCTGCGCGGCTCTGCACTCCTCGGGGTCGCGGGCGTCTGGGCAGCAGCCCGGATTGCGCTGTGGTGGCCAGGCTGGGTCGGCCCAGCACTGGATCTGATGGGGCTCCCCTTGGTAGCACTGGGAATCGGTCGACCGCTATGGCAGACCCGGAACCTCCGCAACCTGCCGTTCGTCGCCCTGCTGGGTGGGCTGTGGCTCACCAATCTCACGGTTTACCTCGAGGCCGCCGGTGTTGTGCCCGGGAGCACAGCGGTCGCCCATCGCGTAGCTGTCCACCTGATTGCCGTGATCATCCTGGTCGTGGCCGGCCGGGTCGTGCCGATGTTCACGCGCAACGCGACCGGCGACGAGCGTGTGCACCGACTGGCGACCGTGGACCGTGTCGCGATCGGAGCGACCGTGGTGCTGGCCGCGCTCCAGCCATGGCCTACCGCGTCAGTCACTGGCGTTGTCGCCGGCGTCGCCGGCGCGGCGACTCTCGCTCGGATGTGGGGTTGGTGGAGCCCTGGAGTCTGGTCGCGGCCATTGCTGTGGGTGCTGCACCTCGGACATGCGTCCGTCGGTGTCGGCCTGTCGATGTCGGCTCTCGTCGCGATCGGCGTCCCTGTGGGCTCTTCGGCGCTCCACCTGATCACCGTGGGCGGAATCGGGCTCCTGACCATCGGGATGATGGCGCGTGTCAGCCTGGGACACACCGGCCGGCCCATCTTCGTAGGCACTCGCGTGGCAGTCGCTTTCTCGGCCGTGGCACTCGCAGCGGTCGTCCGCGCGTTCGGACCGTTGCTCGAGCCGTCGCGCACGAGCACCTGGTGGTGGGGAGCAGCCGCCCTGTGGGCATTCGGATTCGCACTCTTCGTATGGATGTACGCCCGGATCCTGATCACACCGCGCGCGGATGGAAGGCCCGGATGAGCGACTCCATTCGACAGGCCAAGCGTCGGCTTCGCGTGGAGTTGGGAACTCTGCGGGCAAGCCTGACCGAAGCCGAGCGGGATCAGGCGTCGCGACGGGCATGTGCGATCTTGATGGCGAATGACCTCTGGGGGCGCGCGCAGAGCGTCGCCCTGTTCCACTCCATGTCCGACGAGGTGTCGACTCAGATGCTCCTACGGTCCGCGTGGCGCATGGGACGACGCGTGGCACTCCCGGTCACCCCGCCCTTGGGTGAGCCGCTCGAGTTCCGATGGGTGACGCCGTCGACGCCGCTGGTGCGCGCGCACTACGGAGCACTGGAACCTGGTCCCACTGCCGCTCGAGCGGAGCACGCCGACCTCGACCTGGTCATCGTCCCCGGGCTCGGCTTTGACGCACGAGGGGCCCGGCTCGGCTACGGCGGCGGGTACTATGACCGGACACTACGCAGCGCGGGTCCGGCCATCATGTTGGCTTTTGCGTGCCAGCGCGTCGCGACAGTTCCCGAGGAAGAGCACGACGTTCGCGTTCGGGGGGTGGCCACCGAGACCGGGTGGATGAGTCCCGTCACCAACGGCGACGTCCCAGGAGGGGCCCCATGAGAGAGCACTTCGTCGTCCTGGTGACGACGACACCGTCGCTGCACCCGTCGACACTCGAGCTCGCAACCCGACTCGCTGGGAGGGCGAATGCCGTCCTGCTGTTCCTGCACGTCACGCCGTTCCGGCAGACCGACGGTGAGGCGATGTTGTACTCGGCCCTGGACGTGGCCTCGGGCGAAGCAGAGGAATGGCTTACTGCACAGGCCCCCACCGACGTCGGCGTGCGGTACCGACACCGAATCGATGCCGGAGAGCCAGAGGAAGTGGTCGCGCACTTCGTTCGAGAGCATCAGGTGGATCTCGTCGTCATCGAGGAACCACCGCGAAACTGGGTATCCGAGTCCCTGTGGCGCGGCCTGGCCGAGCGACTCATCCGGAGAGTGGATTGCCCCGTGGTGATCGGCGGACCCGGATTCCTTCGGTCCGTGCCACCCACCCGGGTCCCGGTGCAGTCCCCGCTCGACGACACGACTGTGGCCGAGCTCCTGAACGCGATGGTGGAGGCGCGTGTCGACGCCCTTCGCCGGTGGATGGACCACGCAGCGGATGCCGCCCGCCGGGTCGCGGACTCCGAGACGGTACGGCGATCCGTGGCTCTGGCCCGCCCTGCAGGTTCCCTCGAAAAGCGGAGCGAACGGCGACTCGTCGTCGAGCTGGATGAGCATGCACGAGCCCTCCGCGCGGTCGGCTGGCAACTCACCGTGGGCCAGGACGCATGGGGCGCCGGAGAGACCATGCCGTCGGCGAGCCCCGCGTTGGCGGAGTTCCTGATCCGTGTCCACGCCACAGGTCAGAGCACGTCTCTACCCCTCGCCATTCAGGACGAACGGGATGGCCTGGTCGTGCTTTCGGCAGCCGTCGTCGAGAACGGCCAGAGCGTGCTTTTCTTCGCGTTCGAGGCCGAGGCGGACTTCCTGCGTATCCTCGGCCAACCCGGTCCGCTCCCCACCTTCGAGACCTACGCATTCGACAGGCGCGGCCTGATGCTCTCCAACAGCAAGTTCCCTGACCACCTCCTCGACGCCGGCCTACTGCCCGAGGGTCTGCAGACACCCCTGCGCCTTCGGGTGGCGGAGCCCTCGGCAGGACCGATCGAGGCGTGGCCCCTGACCCTTAGTGCCCAGCAGGCCACGCTCGAGAAAGACGGGTTCAACACGCAAGGGTACCTGGACTATCGGGGTACACCGGTAGTCGGCGCGTGGCGGTGGGTTTCCGACTATGGTTTCGGGGTCGCTGCCGAGGTGGACCGAGACTCCGCGTATCGCTGACGCCGAGGGTGGTCACGGGGAGACGGCGGGGAGACGATTCCGCTGGCAACAGTGATCTCGGCTGATCACGATGGTCGTGAGGACCCGTCGTGAACGCATCCGCCGATCAACTCCTAGACCGCATCGCCGTCGCCGTGCGGGGCAACCTGCCCCCCGGCGTTACATCCGCCTACCTCGACGGCTTCCTCGCCCGTCACCGGCCGACCCTCGTCTCGGTGATCGAGCGCAACCTCGCCCGACGCCAGCGCGGCGGGCGCCCAGCCCACCGAGCCACCGCCGGAGCTCTGGACCCCGTCGAAGCGCACCGCCGCCAACCTCGCCGCGATGCGCGTTGCGGCAAGCACTCCCCCGGACCGACTCAGCGCGACCGACCGCCGCACCCTCGCCGGCTACTCGGGCTGGGGCGGGCTCTCCATCGCCAAGGCCAAGAGCCAGTTCCCCACCGGCTTCCCCGCGCCCGAAGTCCGCGGGCTCATCCACGAGTACTACACCCCGTCGAAGGTCACCGCCGAGGTCGCCCGCGTCGTCCGCCCTCTCCTCCCCGAGCTCGCGGGCCCTGGAGGAACCGTCCTCGCGCTCGAGCCCGCCGCCGGCATCGGCCGCTTCATCCGCTCGCTCTCCGGCCCAGGCTTCGAGTCCATCCACTGGCTCACCGTCGAGTGGTCCGAGCTGTCCGCCCGGATGCTCCAGGCCATCCGGCCTGACCTCGCCGTCTACAACGGCCCGTTCGAGCGCTGGGTCCGCGAGCACGGCGACGAGTACGCCGGGCGCCTCAACCTCGTCGTTGCCAACCCGCCCTACGGCGCCCGCGGCGCCTCGATCACCGAGGACCCGAACCGCGACTACCGCGAGAAGCAGGCCTACGCCTACTTCCTGCGCCGCTCCCTCGACCTGCTCGCGCCCAACGGCCTCGGCGTCTTCCTGATCCCGGCCGGCTTCCTTACCGGTCGGGGTGCCCGCAACCAGGCCCTCCGCGAGAAGGTCCTCAAGCGGCACCACCTCTCCGCCGCCTACCGGCTCCCGTCCGGCCTGTTCCCCGGCGCCGAGGTCGTCGTCGACCTGCTCTTCCTAAGGTCCCGAGGCGGTACCTTTGACGAGATCGACGCTGCGGACCGGTTCATCCTCGAGGGCCGGTACTTCGAGGAGTTCCCCGCTCACATCCTCGGCACCGAGGTCGGCAAGGACGCCGGCGACGACGACCAGACCCGCAAGCCCCGCTGGGGCTACCAGGTGGTCGGCGACTTCGTGCGGCTACCCGACCTGGTCGAGCGCCAGGTCTGCAGCACCTGCGTGGTCCGGACGCCGACGTCCACCGCCAAGCCGGCCCGGACCGGCGTGGCGCGCTCCGTCTCGGACGCGACCAAGGGCCTCCCCCCCGAGCTCGCCGCCGCGGTCGCCCTCGGCCTGCGGGTCGACGCCTACCTCGCCGCGGTCGCCGCAGAGGACTCCCGCGAGCCCGAGCACCTGTGGCACGAGCTCCACGATGCGCTCACCGCCTGGCACTCCGCGCACGGCAACCCCTGGTCGAGCCGCAGGCTCCACGTCCTGGTGAAGAAGGGCGTCACCGGCGCCGAGCGCTTCCTCTCCGCCTTCGAGAAGTCTGGCAAGCTCATCGCCGGGCTCCGGGCCAAGCCCGTCTACCAGCCCCGGTACCGCGGTCGCCC
>JACKEQ010000138.1 GCA_020632885.1 Alphaproteobacteria bacterium
CTGCTGGAGGATCAGCGCCATCGACAGCAGGTAGTAGGGCAGGTCGATGTGCAGCATGTAGGGCTGGAACTGGTGCTCGAACGCCTCCCAGTAGAGGCGGCTGATGGCCTCGTCGCCCATCGGGGGGATCGGCAGGCCGGTGGTATTCGCGCCGATCCACGAGCGCCGCGCGGCGAGATCGAGCACGTTCCGGTTCGCGTGTGGATCCTCGGCCTCGTCGTCCCAGCCGGAGAGATCTACCGGGACCCCGCTGCCGAGCTCGGAGATGCCCTCTTCGCTCGTGATGCCCGCGAACATGTCGAAGGTGTCGGGGACGTCCTGACGGACCCGATGCATACCGAACATGTTCGCCAGGTGCTCCTTCACCGCACCGGTCTTCGGGTTCGTGTCGAGTGCCTTGGTGGCCTGGTCGATCCCGTGGGTCCACTCGTGGAAGAACACGCCCGGTGCCTCGAGCTTGCCGGGGCCGAACTTGATCTGGTCGCAGGGCCACTTCTTGTACGCGGCCGGGCTCGAGAGGTCGGCGTCGACGATGAGCTCGACCTGCTCGTCGTCCCAGGCGTGGAAGCCGTGGCGCGTCTCGAAGTAGGCGTGGGCATCGTTCATCCAGTCGAATGCCTCGGTCACCGATCCCGCGGGGCAGGACGGATCCTCGTCGCTGCACGCCGGCGTGATGGGGTAGAAGCAGATTGAGCTGTCGTCGATGAACGCGTCGGCATCGTCGATCTCGAAGTTCAGCGGCGCGTGCGACTCGGCCGACCGGTCGTAGAGCACGTCGCCCGTGACGGCATCCAGGCGCACGGTCCGGGCTCCGCGCCCCGCCCCGTCGATCTGGACCTCCCACGCCAGGAACGCCTCGCCGTCCTCGTGGTGGTGCAGGCGTCCGTCGACCCAGATCAGCCGGGGCCGACCGACGCGCGCGCTCCCCGGCGACTGGGCCAGGGCCAGGCTCACCGCTTCGTTCTCGGTGAGGCGCGCCTCGTCGGTGTGCCGCCAGCCCGTGGGGTATCGACCGGAGGTCCCCACGACGCGGTCACCCGCGAGGTGCACCGACAGGCCCGCACCCGGGGCGGGGATCCCGTCGTGCTGCCACGTGAACCGCAGGGTCCGCACGGGAGGGCCGTCGATCCGCTCGGCGGGGACGAGCTCGTCGCGCGGGTCGACGAGCCCGAACAGGCCGCCGTGGCCCTCGAGGAACGCCATCGCCCGCTCGTAGTCGGTGCTCCCCGAGGTCGGAAACGCGCCGACCAGCGCCACCATCACCCCGTCGAGGTCCATCCGCTCCATCGGCTCCATCGAGCTCTCGCGGAGGCGGCCGAGCATCGCCGCGTAGTCGGCGTCGATGGCGAGCCGCTCGCGACCGAGCTCGGTGCGTCCCGCGCTCCACACGAGCTCGACGTCCACCGTGCCGGGGGGAAGCGCGGCGGGTGCGAAGCGCAGCTCGCCTGCCGCCAGCGAGGTGCTCACGCGCTGGACCCTCTGCCCGTCGACGAACAGGGCGAGCTGGGTGCTCCCGATCGCGTGCTCCCACCGTGCGGTCACGGCCACCTCGGGCGACGCCCCTTCGACGGCGACGGACCAGTCCAGCGCGCTGCCCGGGCGGGTGCTCTGGGCGGTGGTCGGGATCAGGGCCAGCAGCAGGAGGGGCGGAAAGGCACGTCGTAGCATCGGTTCACTCCAGTGCGTCCGAAGGTAGCGCCTGCTCGCCGCGCTCCCCGCATCGGGGACTGCTCATTCGGTGCTCAGCCCGCGCTGGAATCGGGCGGGTCCCGGCAATACGGAGGGGGTTCGGAGGTCGGAATGCTCGACGCCCTGTTCGGTCGGAAGAAGACGGTGATGCCCACTCCGGATCGCGCCCTGCCCGGTCGCGACACGCCGATGCCGGGGGTCCCCGAGGCCCACTTCGTGAACGGCCACCCGCTGAAGGGCCCGTGGCCCGAGGGGATGGAGGTCGCGTACTTCGGGCTCGGGTGCTTCTGGGGGGCCGAGCGCAAGTTCTGGCAGACCGAGGGCGTGTACAGCACGGCCGTCGGCTACCAGGCGGGGCTCACGCCGAACCCGACGTACCACGAGGTCTGCACGGGCCAGACCGGGCACAACGAGGTGGTGCTGGTGGTCTTCGACCCGCAGAAGGTGTCGTACGCGCGGCTGCTCGCGGTGTTCTTCGAGAGCCACGACCCGACGCAGGGGATGCGGCAGGGCAACGACGTGGGCACTCAGTACCGGTCGGGCATCTACACGACCTCGCCCGCTCAGGCCCGCGAGGCCGAGGCCGCGCGCGCGGCGTACGCGAAGCGGCTCGCCGACGCGGGGTTCGGCTCGGTCACCACCGAGATCGTCGAGGCGCCGGCGTTCTACTACGCCGAGGAGTACCACCAGCAGTACCTGGCGAAGAATCCGGGAGGTTACTGCGGGCTCGGCGGGACGGGGGTCTCCTGCCCGGTCGGAGTTCTCGAGAATCCATAGGGTGTACAAGAATCTGGTGCTGCGCGGTGCGAGAGAACCCTGGAAATTGCCCAGCGCTTCGACTACCTTGCCGCACAAATATTCACCCTGGGTAAAGTTTGGTGCATGACGAGACCCCGATGGGACGACCTCTACGAGGTCGCGGCCAGCCAGGCAGGCCACTTCACGACCGCGCAGGCCGCTGACGCCGGGTACTCCCCCCCGCTGCTCGACAAGTACCTTGCGAACGGGAGGGTGACGCGCATCCGACGCGGCGTGTACCGGCTGGTCCATTTCCCATCCGGAGACGACGAGGACCTCGTCGTGCTCTGGCTCTGGAGCGGGTGCCAGGGGGTGTTCAGCCACGAGACGGCGCTCTCCCGCCATCAGCTGTCCGACCTGCTCCCCAGGGACATCGAGATGACGGTCCCTGCGGCCTGGGCCCGTCGGCGTCTCAAGATCCCGGAGGGCCTGCGTCTCCACCACGCCGATCTGAGCGAGACCGAGCGGACCTGGCACGGACCCGTGCCCATCACCACTCCGTACCGCACGATCCTGGACTACGCCGACGTCGGTGTCTCCCTCGAGTTCGTGCACCAGGCCACTGAGGATGCGATCCGCCTAGGTCTGCTCTCCGTCGGACGAGGCATCGGCCAGCCCGGAGATCACCATCACGATCAACCGGACAACCTGAACCGCCTTCCGGGTCTCCGTCACGAACTCGGGCCGCAGCGCCGCGTCCCTCGCGATCGCCGGCCCTCACCAGCTGGTATGGGTGAGCGCGCCGCCACTCCATGACAGGGTAATGAAGCCGAGTTCAGAGTGATGGACCTTGGCGAAGGCGTTCCCGCCGTATTGCGAACAACCTCGGCCCTGCGCGGTGAGCTGAATGGTGCCTGGGTCCACGTCAACACCGACGTCATCGGGAACGTCGTCAAAAGTCCTGAAGAGGGGCCTCCCGCCCTTCTTTCGCGCGTGCGGCTCGTGCCAGGCGTAAAGGCTGCATTCGGCTTTGGACTCGATCACGGCGATCGACGGAGTCGAGCCGGATGCGAGCGGCACGACTTCAAGGTGGAGCTGACCCTTCGGAATTTCAAGAGTGACCGAGCCCGTGGGGTTGGACGCTTCGAGGAATGCGCTCGCGGCATTGTTTGACCGATCGAGGTTGCTCGGGTGCGTGAACCACTCGGAGTTGATGCGCGCCGAACTCATCGACATCCAACCGTCGACGCTGTGGAGGGGCATTCCGAGGCGGGCCATCAAATCCGCCGCTTTCGCGTCTGCAGCGAGTTCCTGTGCGTGGTTGTGAGCCTTGTGTGCCGCACTTCCGCTGTCGAAGGCCGTGTGCCCGAGAATGTGGTGGCTAAGCTCGTGAGCCCAAATGAACCGAACGCCCTCGAGGCCCGCATACTGGTACACGGTCTCGATCCAGGCCGGGTTATATCCGACGATCCTCTGGTCTTCGCCCAAGGACCCGGTCCCCACTTCGGCGTAGGCATTGCCAGCGGCCGGATCAGCCACGAGGACAGGAGGCTCGACTCCCATGTGTCCAGCGAGAGTTGCCAGCTCGATCTTGAGCGCCAGGTGGGTGATGGGCTCGGCGCGAGGCTTGTCCGTGAACAGGTGGTCGATACGCCACCGATCGAGATCCTGCTGAACCCGAAAATCCGCCCGCCCCCTTCGATAAAGGTCGGCCCAGACCTCGGACCTCCCATTGATGCCAGGCTCAGCGTTGAAGTACTTCCACGCCTGCTCCGTGGTGAAGTGAGTCACGGAGTCAACGCTAGTAGGGGCCGCAGCCGCATCGGGAGCAACCCCAGGACAGATGCGGGCGGGTTCGACTGCGAACGCGGGGACCAAGAGCAACATCGGTGGCCTCCAGAGCAAGGGCAGGGACAAACGAGCCGTGTCCGTCACAACTTACACCCGGCCAAGATTTCCGGACGACCTGAACCGCCGGTGGCAGAGCTATCGGCCCCCTCCCCTCGAACGAGTCCGGCCCCCGACTGGTCCCCATAAGGGACTGAGCGGTCGCCACCGTCACCGGCATTGGGCTTCCCCCGAGCGCTTTGGTGACCCCAATGGCAAACGAAATCCTCGTCTCGGGGATCGGCGACCTGACCGCCGGCGAGGTGCTCGCGACCGAGTACCTGATGCTTCTCGCGGACCGTGACGGAAGCATCCTGAACCACCCCGCGATCTTCCACGCGACCGCATCGTCCCCGAACTCGAACGCCGTCCGCGTCCCTCACCTCGTGTCCGGGTGGATACGGAAGGCCCCCTTTCGCTGCGTGTCCTCGAGCTGGAACGACTCCAGGACGTGCCCGGCGTCGTCGAGGCGGAGGAGCTGGTCCTCGACCACGACCACCTGGCCCTCGGTGCCGAACCCCAAACCGCGCACCTCGTGGGGGGTGACGGTGAGGCCGGTCCAGTCGCCCAGCAGCAGCCTTCCGCGCGCCGTGGCGGCCACTCGTTCGCCAGACACGGCGATCCGATCGGCCGCTGTCATCCCGGGTACCCGGACGGTCCGGCCTCCGGTGGTGAACCCGTCTGCCAGGGGGGTGATGAGGTGGCCCCCGGCCACGAGGCGGGGCTCGTCGGGCCGGACCTCCCAGGTCCCCCGGGCGACATCGAGCACCCGTGTCCCCGAGATGCCTGTAGTGATCACACGATCGGCGTCGTACCACGCGATCTCGACGCCTAGCCGCGGGCCCGCGAGGTCCACGACCCGCACCCCCTCGGGGGGTGGAGGGTTCTCCCTTCCCGGATCCGACATCGACGTGACCCAGCGAGGCGTCTACCTCTGGGTCGAACCGACCGGCATCGACTGACGCAGCCGGGCGGCGTGCCCGCGGCGCTCAGGCCGCTCCAGCGCCGGCGCGGCGCGCCGTCAGCCGCGCAGGAACTCGGCGAGCAGCGCCACGAACGGCTCGGGGTGCTCCCGGTGCAGGAAGTGGCCGCCGGGCAGCATCTCGACGCGCAGGTCGCCGGTGAACCGCGCGCGGCTGCGCTCGAAGTCGGCGGCGGTCGCGACGCCGTCGGTCGTGCCACCCACCACCAGGGACCGAACGCCGATCCGCTTGCGCTGCCCGTCGGGCACGCGGGGCGACACGAACGCGTAGTACGCCAGCGCGGCGGCGCAGCAGCCGGGCGCGCTGTAGGCGTTCTTCGCGGCCTCGAGCTCGCTGTCGGGCCACGCGAACCCCGGCGACCAGCGCTCGTAGAGCACGCGGATCTGGGCGTAGTCGTCGCGGGCGAAGCGGGCTGCGGCACCCGGAAGGCGGTGCGTGAAGAAGTGGCGCACGCCCCAGAGCTTGCCGAGCGTCGGGACGATCGAGGCGGGATGGGGGATGGCGACCGTGGTGAGGCTGTGCAGGCGCTCGGGGTGCAGGCCCGCGGCCGAGTACGCCGCAGAGGCCCCGAAGTCGTGGCCGACGATATGGGCGCGCTCTTCGCCGAGCGCGTCGATCAGGCCGATGATGTCGCGACCGAGCGTGTCGCTCGCGTAGTCGCCGTCGGCGGGGAGGGTGGATGGCGCGATGCCCCGCGTGTAGGGCGCGACCGCGCGGAACCCGGCCGAGGCCAGCGCGGGGCCGACGTAATCCCACGTGCGCGCGGTGTCGGGGAAGCCGTGGACCAGCACGACCAGCGGGCCAGCATCGCCCCAGGCCAGGCAGGCGAGATCGACGCCGTTCACGGCGTGGCGGGTGACATCGGGGTCCGGGGTGTGCACGCGCATGCCGGACCCTAGCCCGACCAGGCGTCCAGCGCCGACCGGATCGCGGCGATCGCAGCCTGCTCGTCCGCGCCGACGAGCACCGCGTGGATGCCGAGCTCCCGTGCGGCCTGCACGTTCTCGGCGCGGTCGTCGGCGAAGAGCATCTGGTCCGGCTCGACCCCGAGTCGCTCGGCGGTCAGCAGGTAGATGCGGGGATCGGGCTTCTGCAGCCCCACCTCGTGGGAGTACACGATCTGCTCGACCATGGCGTCGAACCCGTACCGCTCGGCCTCGCGCTCGCGCGCACCGACGAAGCTGTTCGACAGCAGCGCGCGGCGGTGCGGCAGGCCCGCGAAGAAGGCCGTCAGCGCGACCCGCGGCGTCCCGAGGTACGCCTCCCACACGTCCTCCATGAACACCTCGGCGTCGCCCACGATGCCCGCGACGCGGCGATGGACCTCGTCGAGCCCGATGGCCCCGACGCTCCCTGCCTGCCAGATCGGGAGCAGTGCGGGCTCCAGCGTGCCGGGGTCGAGGCCGAGGCCAGCCTCCCAGCGCCCGACCCACGCCCGGGGCACCTCGGTGACCAGGACGCCGCCGATGTCGAACACGACGACTCCTGCACCGTGAGTGCGTCGGCCGTCGCCTGTGTGCGTTCCTCGCGTCATGCTCTACGCATTCTCCACCCTACATCGCGTCCCAGTCGTCGCCGTGGGAGCGCTGTTCGAACCGTCTCACGTAGGCCGGGCCGAGACACCCACACCCACATTGTTCGGCGGTGGCATACTCCGAGCTCATGTAGACCTCGTCCTGTCCACAAACGAAGTCGCTCACCGCGCACTCGGAGACATCTGCTCCTGAAACGACGTAGTGCACGCTGGAGAGGTTCGGGTTCGGGCATCCGTCGACGAGGAGAGGCTTCGAACAGGCGAAGCTGTGGAAACAGACGATGACCATCAGCCTCGAAACCGTCATGCCCACCCCCGTTGGAGATCATCCTGGCCATCGTGGCCGATGTCGACCACGAGGTGCGAAAGCCAGCATCGGGTGTCGGCCCAGCTCCCCTGGGATCAGCGGAGGAGCTTCACCCAGTCGGAAGGCGGGCCCCGCACCACAATGACCCCCTCCACCTCCAGGTCGGCGTGGGGGTTTCGGACGTAGACCTTGTTCACGCCCGTCCGGCGGACGGCCTCGATCACGTCGTTGTCCGCGTGCTGCAGGTCCAGTCCGAGGCCGACCACGGTGGGCGGGATCCGGGCCGACGCTGCGAGGAACACGTCCACCCGATCGAAGCCGACGTAGCGCAGGCTGGCGGTGTGCTCGCCCAGCAGGGCCTCCCCCCACCACTTCGCGGCCTTCTCGCCGATCCATACGCTCTGCACGGTGTTCCACCACGGTCCGAGGGCTGCCTCCCACTTCGCCCGGGGCAGCAGCGACTTGCCCACGCGGATGTGGGTCGGGAAGCCGCGCTCCCAGACGATGTTCTCGGTCCGGCAGACCTCCTTGAAGCCGTGGTTCCACTTCGAGCGGCCCTTGCGGAGCAGGCTCTCGGCGCGCGCGACCTGCTTCGGTGTCGGGTCGGGGAGGAGCTGGAGCGCGATGAGCTCGCCGCGCAGATCCCCCAAGAAGTCCGCGTACACCGAGCGCAGATCGTCGTCGTCCGGATCGGCCCAGATGGCCCGCAGCAACGCATCAGCCGAAGGAGGGGCAGCGGGCTCCGCAGCGGACGGGGTTCCCGGCAGCTCGCCAGCCATCCGGTCCGCCAGGGCGGCGTCCTCCGGCGACAGCGGTGGGATCTCGAGGTCCCCCAGGAGCTCCACCACGCGTTCGGCAGCCCGCAGCACGAACGTCCGGGTGCTCGCGACGCCCGTCTGGTGCGGCTTCTCCAGCAAAGCGCGCAGCGGACCCAGGACCCGTACGTCGCGGAGCTCCAGCAGCGTCTGGAAGGCGTCCCACCACAGGCCCCGGTCGGTCTGCCCGGGCCAGCGCAGATCCGTGAAGGCCGCCGCAAGGGCGGTCGCCACGCGGGGATCGTCCGGCAGCCCGTCGAAGTCGGGACTGCGGCTGCCCGGAGGGACCATGACCGGTGGATCCGGAAGGGCCTCCACGAGATCCGCCAGCCGGGGGTGTCGGGTGCGCTGCCAGGCGCCGAGAAGCCCGTCCGCACGCGCCTCGCGGACGGCCGGCAGCGCCACGGCCTCGAACAGGCGGGCGTGCTTCCAGGCATGCTCCGTGCGCGCCGCCGCCAGCGCGAGTAGCCCTTCGTGGGGAAGATCCCGGCGCTTGACGATGGCTTCGCGGACGCCGAGGTCCGGGTCCGCGCACAGACGGACGACCAGCGCCTCCGGCAGATCGCGCCTGCCCGCGACGGCCGCGCGGACCATGCGGTGCGGATCCGCCCCCAGACGCTCCACCAGGTCGAGGGGCAGGTCTCGCTGTTGGGCCAGCACCACCCGTGCGCGGGGATGCCCGTCCAGCAGGGACTCCCAAACCACCCGGTCCGCCGAGCGATGACGGGCCGCGAGCACCTGCCCGAGGGGGCCCCGGGCCGAGAGCGCGAGCAGCTCGGCCGGCTCCAGGGACTGGGTGCGCCCGTGGAACCCCGCCCGCGCCAGCAGGTCCCGCGTGGCAGCCGTGAGGGTCGGGAGGACCGTCGCGTGCAGCCAGTGGCGCTCGATCTGCGGGATGTCGTACGGCGTGCCACCCGGATTCAGGTGAAAGAAAGCGCGCTCACGGGGCCCGTCGGGCAGGGACCGGTTCCGCGCCAGGGCCTCGATCAGGAACCCGTCCTCGTGCGCAATCGCCCAGTCCACCAGCGTCGGGTCGCAGCCGCTGTTCCCGGCGAAAGCCATCCGCGCGCTCGCCCCCATCGCGTCGAAGTCGCTCATCGAATCTCCAGCCATCGGCGTGGTCAGGCCCGTTGTCGGCCCAGTGGCTTCCGGCTTCACGCACTCACAGATGGCGTCCGCGGACGACGACTCCGTCGACGAGCGCGAACGCCACGGCCTGCTCCGCACCGGGGTAGGACACCAGCGTCACCTCCTGTCGCTCGGCGAGCGCGCGGAACAAGCTCTCGTCCAGCACGAGCTCTTCGGTACCGGCATCCTCGAGGGGTACGGCGCCGTCGGGCCCGAAGTGGCCGCTGCGGGAGACGGCCACCTGCACCTGGTAGACCGTGACCGACGTGTCGACCCCGCGGGTGGTCGACTGGACCCGGTTCGTCTCGGTCAGCGCCATCACCGTGCCCACCCGGAATCGCGCGGGCTGGTCGATGCGACGCTGGCCGCCGAGGGCCATGAACGCGACGAAGCCGACCAGGAACAGGGGCACCACGCCGGCAACACGAACGCTGCCCTTGCCGAAGGCCATCATCAGCACGCCGACGAGCACGACCACGCCCATCCCGAAGTACACGGGCATCGGAGGCCCCTGGGCGAACGCCTCCATCGCGGGCAGGACTTCGGATGCGTACAGGGCGGGCCAGTCGGGGTCGGGCATTGCGGGCTGCCTGCTCCGGGGAGGTGAGGCGAGAACATACCTCGCCTCCGCCCTTCGCTCCGAGCCCCGGTGGCCGGGAACCGTCTATGGGAGCTCTTCGAGCCGTCGCGTCGCCCCGTCGTAGCGCCAGACGCGCGTCTTCCCCGCCCGGCCGGCCACGGGGATCGCGACGAAGACCGCCGACTGTGGGCGTTCGGCCCAGTACGCGTGCACGGGCTCGAGGAGGTCGGGAGACAGGACCGGCGTAGTGCCAAGTGCTCCCATCAGGCCCTCCAGCAGGCGGTTGCCCTCCCGGCTCGCGTCCTCCAGCACGGCGACGTCCCCCCTCCAGGCCTCCACCTCGACCGCGAGCGAAGGGCCGTGCTGCCGGGTCAGCATCACGTCGATCGCGCCGGGGAGCACTTCGACCACGCCGTCCACGCTCGTGATCACGACCTCCCGCCCGTCGAGGAAGACCCCGTGCGTGGCCACGAAGGTCTGCGGAGCAAAGCTCGCGTCCAGCGAGAAGTCCAGCCCCACCCGCTCGAAGCGGCCGTGCGCCACCTCCGCGAGCACGCCGTCGATCGCACCGCGCACGTCCTCCGGGATGCGCGAGTCCGCGGGGACCCCTTCGCTCAACCGCGCCGCCTCCCAGAGATGGAGCGACATCGGAACCCCCTGCACCTCGGTCTCGACGGGCACCTCGCCGAGCCGCTCCGCGCGCGCCGCGGCGGCGTGCAGCAGCACGGCCGCCTCGCGGGTCTGCACGTCGAGCACGGGTCCGAGAGCATCCAACGAGGCTTCGAGGCCCGCGAGCCGCTCGCGCCAGCCTTCCGCTGTGAGCGCATCGTCCGGGATGGCGCCTTCGGCCTCGGCCCGCGCGACGGCCTCCGCCGCATCGAGCGTCCCGCGCTCGAGCCGGAGGTCCTGCGCGAGATCGTAGGGCCGCACGAACGTCGCATCGGGGCGCCCCGTCTTCCGCGTCACGACCCGCTGCACCTTCTTCGAGCCCGCATCCACCTCGGCGTGCATCCACTCGAGCACCACGACCCGAGCGCTCCCCGCCATCGCCTCGTCGAGCAGAGCCCGACGCTCTTCGACACCCATCGCAGCCAACGCCGCCGCACACCAGAACCACATCGGCACACCTCCCATGCATGGGACGACGCCACGCGCCGGAACGTTGGAACGACCGTCCGAGGCGCGGACGGGCTTCGCGTTCAGTGACCCATGACCCCGACCCGGACCCGCCGCGAATACTGGCTCGGCGAACACCCCACCAGCCGCGAGAACGCCGTGCTGAACGCGCTGGCCGAGCCGTAGCCGACCTGCGCGGCCACCTCCGCGAGCGCCACGTCCTCGCGCAGGGCGTCCCTCGCGAGCGCCATCCGCCACTCCGACACGTACGCCATGGGGGCCAGCCCCACCGTCTTCGAGAACCGCTCGGCGAACGTCGCCCGGGACATCCCCGCGCAGCGGGCGAGCGACTCGACCGTCCAGGACTGCGCGACCTCCGCATGGATCCGCTGAAGCGCCCTGGCGAGCCCCGGATCCCGTAGACCGGCGAGGAGCCCCCGCTCCCGGCCCTCTCCCGGAGGTGGGTCCACACGGAGCGCCTCCACGAGCAGGACCTCCACGAGCCGTCCGAGCACCAGCTCGCGCCCGGCGCGGTCGTCCAGGGCTTCGTCCGCGATCAGCTCGACCAGCCGGCGGATGCGCGTGCTTCCGGGAGCACCGTTCCGCACGTGGACGAGCCGCGGAAGGAGCCCGACCACGAGGGACGCGTTCGCGCGGTCGACCTCGAAGTAGCCGCCCAGCTGGCGCATCCCGGCCGGGCCGTCCGCGCTGCCATGGCGCAGATCGCTCGCGCCAGGCGTCCCCGGACGCGGCCGCACGTCGAGATCGCTCGCCATCGTGAAGCCGGGCACCGTGGGGAGCAGCACGAAGTCGTGCGCGCCGAGCGCGAGCGGGTCCATTCCGTCGACCTGCAGGAGGCACGAGCCCTCCAGCATCAGGCAGAACCCGGGGTCGTCGTGGGCCTCGTAGCGAACGCTCCAGTCGCCGGCGCCCGTGATGACCTTCGACAGCACCGCCCGCGGACGCAGCAGCGCGATCACGGACGCGAGTGGGTCCGACCGGCGCTCCGCGTGCTCGATGTCCGTCATGCTGCGCCCGGCGGGGCGATCGCGACGGCATCCGGACCCGCCGCGTACCGGAGCCGATCGGACGGGTCGGTGGCGGCGCGCACCACGACCTCCGCGACCTCCTCTGGGGTCGTCACGAGGCCGGGCCGGGACGCCCCTTCGAGCATGCGCGCGACGAGCGGGCCGTACGCAGCGGGCGCGTCCGTCACGACGCGGGAGGCCGAGCTCGCGGTGAAGCGTGTGCTCGGCCCGTAGCCCGGCTCCACGAGCTTCACGCGGATGTTGAGCTCTTCGAGCTCGTGGGCGAGGGACGCCGTGAACCCCTCGACCGCCATCTTGCTGGCGGTGTACGGAGCGACGAGCGGCATCGGCACGAACGTGGCGCTGGACGTGACGTTCACGATGACGCCAGAGCCCCGCACGCGCAGCTGCGGGATCACGGCGCGGGTCATCGCGATCGTGCCGAGCGCGTTGGTCTCGAACAGCGCGCGCACGTGCGCCATCGGCGTGGCCTCGACCGGCCCGAAGCCCCCGATGCCCGCGTTGTTCACGAGCACGTCGACCGGGCCGGCGCTCTCGATCGCCGCGGCGATGCTGGCCTCGTCGGTGACATCGAGGGGGACCTCCCTCCACCGCTCGGAAGGCGCGCGACCGGAGCGCGTACGTGCGGCCGCGACGACGCTCCAGCCGTCCGCATGGAAGCGGAGCGCGGTTGCGAGCCCGTAGCCGGACGACGCGCCGGTCACGAGAACGGTCTTCGGGGAACCTTCAGGGGTGCGGCTCTCGAGCATGGGGACCTCCACGGAGCGCGCCGGACGGGCCGCTCACGTCGGTGGGCTTATGAACGGGCACCCAGACGGACCATCATGCAGAGTCCGCGATTCATTCGCAATCGTCTGGAACCCGTCCTCTCACACGCAGAGGTGGTGCCGCATGCAGCGCAGCAGCACCTCGGGCGCGGGCACGTGGTCGGAGTCGGGATGCACCCCGTGCCCGTCGAACACCTCAACCAGCGCGCCGGATCCGCTCCGGTCGAACGCCCACGCGCCGTGATCGAACGCCAGCACCACGACGTACCGGGCCTGCTGATCGGGCGGGAGCGCCGCGAGCGGCGCGAATCCGTCGGGGCCGTAGGGCGCCAGGGTCCCGGTGAAGTCGCGGCGCTCGTCGGGGTCGAACCGGCACCCGGCGAACGCACGGAGCACCGGGCCCAGCGGGTCGGACTGGAGCACCTCGTCGCCCGGGGCCCAGGGGCCCGTGAAGGGACGGGCGAACCGGAAGTCCACGTCCTCCTCGAACACCACGACCAGCTCCCCCTCGACGATGGAGGCCTGCCGGGCCAGGACGGTCACCTCGCGGAGCGCGGAGGCCAGAGGTGCGGGGAACAGCGGAGAGAGCCACTGGAACAGCGCCTGCTCGAGGTCCGGCCGGTCCAGTCCGACGAGGGCCTCGGGCCCGTCCAGGTCCCGGACCGGCGCCCCGCGGGCGTCCACGGCGGCCCCCGCGAGGTCGGTCGTGTCGAGCACGATCAGGCCGTGGCGACAGGCGACGAGGAGGCGATCCGGGCCCAGCCAGACGACCTGGTTGTGGGTGGCCTGGCCCTCGGGCTCGACCTCGACGGCGGCGCGACACGCGGGGAGCCCGCGCTCGAAGGCGCAGACCCGGCCGCGTCGATCCACCCCGCAGACCCACCGCCCGTCGGGGCTCGCCACCGCGCACTCGAGCCGCGCGTCGGGCAGCTCGGCGACCACCGACCCGGTCGCGAGGTCCCAGACATGCGTGCCGTGCTGGGCGTTGCAGGCGGTCAGCCACTGCCCCTGGAGGGTGACGGTGTCGTAGTAGTGACCGGCGTGGACCCACAGCCCTTCGGGGGTGACGAGGCCCGGCTCGGCCCGCGTGATCAGCGCGCCGTCGTCGCGTACGACGAACCCCTGGCGCGCTCCCGAGAAGCCGTCGGGGCGGAGGGTGGCGCCCCACGCCAGCGAGGCGGCGTCGAACGTCTGGAGCTCCGGTCGACCCATCGCGGCCGCGTACACCACGTCACCGGCGGGGGCGACCGCCACGTGCACGACCCAGCTCCGCAGCGCGCGCTCGGAGAGGACGAGCGCGCGCTCCCGGAGGGCGTACCGCCCGACCCGTCCGTCGCGGAATCCCAGGTAGACGACCTCGCCAGACGGGTGCCAGGCCGCGGCCGACGGAATGCTCGTGCAGGCGATGGCGTGCAGGACCTCGCCGGTGCGGGCGTCGCGCACCTCGGCCACCCGACAGTCCGCGTCGCCGGGCTCGAGGGGGCTGGACGTCACCACCCATCGCGCGTCGGGCGACAGGGCCGCGAGCGGCTTCTCTCCGGTGAGGTCGGTGGTGGACCACCGCTCGACGACGTGCATCTCGACTCCGGGTCCGAGCGCGAGGCGCGGGAGCCTCGCGGGTCGCCGACAGAGTAGGTCCGATCGTCACGGGTCCCAGCGGGCGATCCGGAACGTGCCGGAGACCGACCCCAGGGCGATGGCATCCGACCCCTGGCCGTCGACGTCGCCCGTCGCGACCCAGTTGTACTCGGACAACGGGAGCGGGACCCTGGTGAACGCGCCGCCATCCGCGTGCCACACCGCGGGGTCGCCCGACGCGTCGCTGCCGAACAGGTCGACGTCCCCGTCTCCGTCGAAGTCTCCGCCCGCCGAGAGGAACGCCCCCGCGGCGGGGATCTGGAACGTGGGGCCGGTCGCGAAGGCCGCACCACAGGGCCGGAACCGTCGTACGTTCCCGAAGACCACGTCCTCGCAGCCATCCTGATCGAGGTCGGCCGAGAAGGCCCCGAACACGCTCGGCCCGACGAACGGGGCCGTCACCAGCGCCCCGTTGTCGACCCGCACGACCTCCTGCCCGCTCGCCGAGAACCCGGACCAGCTGACCACGGTCTCGGGGCGCCCATCGAGGTCGCGATCCGCGGGGGGAACCGGAAAGATCCCGCTCCCGTCGAGCTGGACCGTGCCCGCCGCCGTGAATCCCTGGGCATCGCCGAGGAACAGGTGGAGCACGCCCGAGAGGCTCTCCCACGACCCGGTGGACTCCGACACGATGAAGTCGAGATCCCCGTCGCTGTCGAAGTCGGCGGCCGCGAGGTGCCCGACCGTGGGCGTGATCGCGGGTGCGGCGGCCCACGCGCCGGTCGAATCGCGCGACACGACCGCTGTACCGTGGGGCGCGACGCTCATCAGCAGGTCGGGCCTCCCGTCGCCGTCGAAGTCCCCCACCGCCGAATTCCCCTGGGCGAAGTCCGGAGGAAGCACCTCCACGACCGGGAACGTCCCGTCCCCCGCGCCGACGCGGACCACGAGGCCGCCGTCGTAGACCAGCAGATCGCGCACGCCATCCCCGGTCACGTCGATGAGGCCGCGGATCTCGGACCCCGGACCCGACTGCAGCGACCGGAGGCAGATCTCGCCCGGCGCGGCCACGCCATCCCCGCAGGGACCCGCACAGTCGGCGTCGCAGGACCACGTGGCGGTCGAGGGGCCATCGCAGGCCTCACCGGGCTCGAGCACGCCATTGCCGCAGGTGCACGTGTCGGTCGCGGCCGTCACGGTGGGATCGGTGTCGTCGCAGTCCAGGCCGCCCGCGGACTGCGGACGATCCCCGTCGCCATCCTGATCGTAGTCGTCGGCCCCGTCGCAATCGGTGTCGACCCCGTCGTACCAGACCTCCACGGCGCCCGGATGGATGGCCGGGTCCGCATCGTCGCAGTCGGCGGGAGGCGAGAAGCCGTCCCCGTCGGCATCGACGAGGTCGGACTGGGTGTCGGTCACCGGATCGGTGTCGGACGGGACCGGACCCGCGGACTTGCAGCCGACCAGGACGACGAGGAGAACGGAGCGCACGACACCTCCAGCGCGCCAGTGTGGGCCGGAGGCCCCGCACCGTCAACCTCTCCCCGCAGACCGCGACCCACGGCGACCTCACTTGGCGATATGGTCGCCCCGATTCGAGCACACCTGGAGTCCGCATATGAGCCAGATCCCCCCGGATGCCGTGATGGAGGTGGAGATCGAGCACCCCGACCTCCCCTGGTTCGCGGAGCTCGGGCTGCGCTGGTACGTGCTGCCGGCCGTGTCGGAGCTCGTGCTGGACTCGGGCGGCGTGCAGTACCGCTGCGTCCCGTTCAACGGCTTCTACATGGTGACGGAGATCGGCGCGCGGAACTTCTCGGACGAGAGCCGGTACGACCTGCTGCCGGTCATCGCCGACAAGATGGGGCTCGACCGCCGCACCACCGCGACGCTGTGGAAGGACCGCGCGCTCGTCGAGCTGAACGTGGCCGTCATGCACAGCTTCCAGAAGAAGAAGGTGCGGATGCAGGACCACCACGCGATGTCGACGTATTTCGAGAAGTTCGAGGAGCAGGAGATCGCGTGCAAGCGTCCGGTCTACGCGGACTGGTCGTGGCTGGTGCCGCCGATGTCGGGCTCGACCTCGTCGATCTTCCTGCGGGACGACCTGCAGAACGTGGTGCTGAAGCCGATGTACGCCTACCAGAAGAAGGCGTGGGAAGAAGACCGCGACCCCGACCACGAGGGGCCGGTGCCGCCGTGTCCGTACCACCGGCGACGCGCCCACGGCTGACGCGACCGGAGAATCGGGCAGGAAGTCCACACGACACGGCAGTGTGCCCCGCAGACCGCCGGGGCTACGGGACTCCATCGAACCTGGAGTCCCCATGTCCACTGCCCCCCTGCTCGACCTCCTCGTCGTCGGAGGCGGTCCTGCCGGATTGTCCGCCGCCCTGTACGCCGGCCGCGCCCGCCGTCGGGTGGCGGTCGTGGATGCCGGATCCCCGCGGCATGCCGTGGCCGAAGGGGTCCACAACCTCATCGGGCTCGAAGGCATCGCGCCCGCGGAGCTCCGCCGACGCGCGTGGTCCGACCTCGCCCCCTTCGACGTCACGCACGTCGAGGGTCGCGTCGAAGCGCTGAAGCACGACGGGCGGCACTGGCACGCCGACCTCGGCGACCGCGCGCTCGTCGCGCGGGCCGTGCTCCTCGCGACGGGGGTCGTCGACCTGCTCCCCGACTGGCCGGGCCTGCGCGCGACCTGGGGCCACTCGGTGCACGTCTGCCCGTTCTGCCATGGCTGGGAGATGCGCGACCGCGCGCTCGTCGCGTACGGCCAGGGCGACCACCTCGCGCACTTCGCGCGCATGCTGCGGTCGTGGAGCGCCGATCTCGTCGTGCTCACCGGAGACACCCCGCTGCCCGCCGAAGACCGCGCCGACCTCGAAGCGCTCGGCATCGTCGTGCGCGCCGGGCACCCCGTGGCGCTCGCGCACGACGGTCCCGCGCTCACAAAGGTCCACCTCGACGACGGCACCCTGCTCGCGCGGACCGGCATGTTCCTCGGCGTCCACCAGCGCCAGACGCCCCTCGTCCGCAGCCTGGGGCTCGAGTCGGTGCCCGACCCGTTCAACGAGGACGGCCACGTGAAGACCGACGACATGGGGCGGACGAGCCTCCCCATGCTGTGGGCGGCGGGCGACCTCTGCACCCGGATGCAGCAGGTGTCGCAGGCCATCGCCTCCGGAGGCGGGCGGGGCGCGATGATCCACTCCATCCTGGCGATGGACCCGTGATCCATCGGCCCGTGGTGGGCGGACACCGCTGCGCGGGGCCTCCCGAGGCGCCCGTGGTCCACACGCACGCGAGCGTCGCGGTGCTGCTGACGGGCCGCGGCGTGATGCACCTCGGGAGCGCGTGGACGCTGGCCACGGGGGACGTGTTCCTCGTCCCGGAGGGCGCGCCGCACTACCGCCTCGATCACGAGCCCAGCACGTACGTGGGCGTCGGGGTGTGCATGTCGTGCGTGCCCGACACGCGCTGGGGCCCCGCGCTGCGCGACCTGTTCGCGTCCGTCGGCGAGGGGGCCTGCCCGGTGCTGCGTCCCGAGGCGTCCGATCGGGACGAGCTCGTTCGCACCCTCACCCTCCTGTCGGAGGACCGCGGCCCCGCGGAGCCCTGGCTGACGGACGCGAGGCTCGGCGTGCTGACCGCCCTGCTCCGACGCGCGGTCCGGGTCGCCGCGCCGCGTCCGCAGGACTCCCCCATCGTCGCGCGCGCCCTCGACCACATCGCGCGGCACGCGCTCGAGCCGCTCTCGCTGGTGGACGTGGCGCGGGCGGTCGGCCGGGCTCCCTCTCACCTCGCGACGCGCGTGAAGGCCGAGACGGGCGAGTCGGTGGGCGCCTGGATCGCGAACGCCCGCATGGCGCAGGCCCGCGAGCTGCTGCTGCGCGGTGACGACACGGTGGACGTGGTCGCGGAGAAGGTCGGGTACGCGAGCCCGTCGCACTTCCACCGCACGTTCCGCCGGATGCACGGGGTGTCCCCCGCCGCCTGGCGGGCGGCACACGGGCGCGAGCCTACTCGGTAGGACGCACGCTGGGCGCCGCGACCTCGAGCACGCGCGCGTACGAGCGGACCGGGCGATCGACGAGCTCCACCACCCGCCGGCACCGGATGCACCGGCGCGACACCGGGTCCGGCGTGCGGACGAGCGCGCTCCAGTCGCCGGGACACCGGCTCTTGTCGCAGGGCAACGGGGCCTGGGCGAACCGGGCGCGGAGCTCGAGGCTCACCTTGCGCGCGACCGTGCGCAGCTCGACCGGATCGACCTCCGCGCCCGTCGCCACGGCGTCCTCCAGCTGGAACCAGCGCGCCAGCACGGTGCGGCCGGTCTCGAGCAGCCAGTCGACCGTCACCGCGCGGAGCGCGGGGTCGTCGGGATTCGCGATCAGTGCCTCCCACACGGGCTCTCCGCGCAGCCCGGCCTCGGCGACGAGCTCCAGGCGGCCCTGGCGGAGGGGCGACAGCTCGAACGCGTCCTCCTGGTGGAACGGCTGCCAGCGACCCTCGTGGTACTCGAACGACGTGCCGGTCGGGCCGAGCTTCCGCAGGGTGACGACATCCCCCTCCTCGGGCGTGTAGTCGAAGTCGAACCGGCCGCCCTCCTGGAGCCCGTCGAGCACGAACAGGGCCTGCAGCTCGTCGTCTTCGGTGGGCACCGCCGTGAAGCCGCGCATGAGCTCGAAGGCGTGCGGACGGCGGCCCCGGTAGAGCACCCAGTCCGCGGGCTCGCCGGTGTCGCAGGAACACAGGCGGAAGCCGTCGCTCACGTCGCACATGTCGGCTCGCCTCGATGGAAATCGCGGAGCCCCACACTACTCCCTCGATGGCCTCCGCGTCGCCACCAACAGCACTCGCCCCATCGGATTCTCCAGGTCGTCGATCCGAGACGCCACGCCAGCCTGCAGGGTCGCCAGCGCCGCATCGGCCCGGGAGGTCTCAGCGCACCATGGGTAGCGCGTCTCCGACGATTCCCGCCCACAACGTCGCGCCGTCGAGCACCCAGAGCTGCGTCTCTTCGCCGACCTCGAACAGCTTGATGCGCGCCGACCCGCTGAACCCGTCCGCCACCGTCTCCCAGCCCTGCTCCGGGTAGTCCACCGGTCGGCGGAGCACCTCGGTGCCGACCGCGGCGTAGAGGAAACGATCGAGGCTCACTGCGAGCCCGGGTGCCGTGATGCCCGTGAGGTCGTAGCACTCCTGATCGGACGCCACGGCGTCCGTGCACCGGTCGGCGTAGACCCCGAGCAGCCCGCCGGTGGACCGCGCCACCCACCCCTCGTCGTCCCAGAAGATGTCGCCGTTCGCCGGATCGATCGCGACGTCCCCGGCGATACCGAGCGGCTCGATGAACGAGGTCAGGTTCGCGTCGAAGGTCCCGGCGCTCGTCGCCACGAGCATCAGGAACCCGGGCCCCGGCGTGACCCCGACGGGGAACAGCACCTCACCGTTCAGCTCGCCCAACACCCACAGGCTGTCGGTGAGCGTGCCGTCGGGTGTGATCTCCCAGATCTCGCCGCTCCGCCCTTCGCTCTGGTCGGTGGGACGGGTCGCGAGGATGACGTTCTTCGTGCTCGGGTGGGTCGCGAGCGCCACGGGAGCGAGGCCCGCCGGGCTGGTGATCGGCCGGTCGAACCACGTGTCGAGCCACGGCTGACCGTCGAGCGACACGGTGAAGCTGGTGGCGTCGAAGCTCGTGTCGACGTCGATGGTCACGAGCCTTCCGCCGTCGAACACGGTGAAGTCGACCGCGGGGCTCGAGAAGGTCTCGATCACGTCGAGCTTGCCGGGCGTCAGGCCCCCCCGCACGGGGCCCGGCGCGCTCCCATCGACCTCGGGCACCACCGAGCCGGTCGTGTCGGGCCCCGCCACACAGTAGGCGTAGGGCAGCACGCTGGCGACCTGCACCCCGCCCACCCCGGCGGTGGACCGGAACCCCATGCGGCCGCCGGACTGCGGGAGCAGGCGCGCATCCACACCGAGCACGGGCTCGGCACGCGCGTCGGTCCCGTGGAGCGACGTGACCGGAGGCCCGCCTTCGAGCGGCTCGCCATCGGCCGATCGGAAGAGGCCCTCGTACTCCCCCACCCACATGGCGCCATCCGTGGCGATCCCCACATGGGCGAGGCTCAGGTCCACCGCCAGCTCGGTCCAGCTCTGGCCGGCGTCGTCGCTGTAGAGCACGTCGCGCGCCGAGGTGTCGTCCTCTCTGCGGCGCGAGACGAGAAGGCGCCCGTCGCGTCCCACCGCGGCGGACGTGACCTCGGTGATCAGCACGCTGTCCTGGGCCGGATACGGGACGGGCTCCCAGGTCTGCCCACGGTCCTTCGACCAGACCATCTGGTCCGTGCCGAGCCCTCGGGACCAGATCAGCACGTGCGGCCCACCCACGGCGAACGAAGGCACGGCGTCGTCGCTGGGAGCGAGCGGAGGGGCGAGCGGGACCCAGGTCGCGCCGAAGTCGTCGCTCCGCTCGAGCGGGTCGGCGAGCCGATACACCGACCCGTCGCCGTCGAACAGCACGCCGTTGCTCGCCAGCACCGCGTGCACGGTGCCATCGGCGAACGTGAACGACCCCTCGCCGACGCCGGCGGTCTCGAACGACAGCCCCGTTGGATCGACGCGCGTGTTCCCTACTGCCCACTCGTAGGGGGCCGTGCCGCTCACCGTGAACGAGGCGAACCGACCGTCCGAGCCCGGCGGGATGCTCCCGGACTGGAAGCAGTCGACGACGAGCCCGGCAGGAGGTGCTTCACCCTTCTTGCAGCCGACCGCCAGCAGCAGGAACAGCGTCATGGCCCGACCTCCGGAAGGTGGAAGCCGGCGACCTGGCTGCGCAGCGTCAACCCATCGTCGGTGTCGTACCGCACGTAGATGGCATCGTCGGTGGTGAGCAGGCGGGCCGAGGCGGGCACGTCCTCGACCTCGCGCAGGCCGAGCACCGCGTAGCGGCCCTCACCCCGCTCGCAGGCCGGATGAGGTGGCACGTTCCCGGTCTCGTGGGGCAGGCAGGCCTCGGTCTCCTCCCGGAGCCCGTTGAGCGGCTCGCCCACGTCCACCCACCCGCTGCCGTCCCACGCGACGACCACCAGTCGCACTCCCGTGGGCACGGTGCGGTACGTCGCCAGGACCGGACTCGAGCCGTAGATCGCAAGGTCGTTCACGGCATGGACCGTGGGATCGACCGCCAATGTGGCTTCGTCAGCGCCTACGATGTCGGGCGGAACGACGCTGTGCAGGCTCCAGGCCGAGGCCACCGGGTCCCACACGCGGACGCTGGCGACTCCGGTGGGCTCGATGACCAGCGACCACAAGCGGCCGTCGGTGCTGCCCGAGAACGCCGGCATCCGGTCGGGGGTCAGCCCCGGCAGCGGGAGCTCGATGGTGCGCTCGCTGGACCAGCCGAGCTCGTGCAGGATGCCGTCGAAGCCGGGCTCGCCGCCGGCCAGGTACACGAGCTCGCCGGCCTCGTGGAGCGTGCCGCGCCCGTCGAGCGGCGCAGCGTACAGCGGTGTGGGAGG
>JACKEQ010000139.1 GCA_020632885.1 Alphaproteobacteria bacterium
TTCGACACCATCGACTTCCCGCCGCAGACGCTGTCCCCCGGGAGCCGGGAGGCGCGCGACGACGGACACGGGCAGGCGCTCGTGTGGGACTTCCGCCGCGTCGTGACCGGCCACGGGATGGGGATGACGATGCCGACGCGCATCCAGGCGGGCCCGCTGGGCGCAGCGATGGCGGCCTCGGCGCCGATCTCGCTCGGGCTCTACATGGCCTGGATCTTCGTCCTCGGGATGCTGAAGAAGGTCGAGGTCCACCCGATCAACCACCTGTTCCTCGCCGCCGCCTTCTTCGCGTTCCACCTGCTCTTCGCGTACAGCGCCGACCGGCTGCCCGTGGAGGCGGCGTTCGCGCTCTCGGCCGGGACCAGCCTGTTCCTCACCACGAGCTACCTGCGGCTGGTCGTCGGGCCCCGCTTCGCGCTGGTCGAGGCGGGCGTGGCCCAGCTGCTCTACCAGGTGGGCTTCTCGCTCGCGCACTTCGTGGACGGCGCGACCGGGCTCACGATCACGGTGCTCGGCATCGGGACGTTGTTCGCGCTGATGCAGCTCACGGGTCGCATCCGCTGGTCCGAGGTGATGACGCTGCCCACGCCGCCGACGCCCACCACCGGTGATGCCCCGCGCTCCTGGAGCTGATTCAGTCCCAGGTCCGGAGCCACTGCTCGCAGTGGGGGAAGCCCGAGGCGCGGTACGCAGCGCGGACCTCCTCCATGGGCTGGGGGATGCGGCAGAGGCGCACGTCGGGACCGCCCGGCCGCGCCTCGAGCACCGCGAAGTCGCAGTACGGCAGGACGCGCGGCGGGATGGTGAGGGCCCGCTCGAAGGGCTGGGCGGCGCTGCCCACGTTCACCAGCGTCCGGTGGCCCTCGCGGCGGGTGAAGGCGACGTGCGTGTGGCCGGCGACCAGCACGTCCCACTCGAGGCCGTCCGTCCACTGCTCGATGCGGTGCGACGGGGTGTCCGCGAGCAGCCCCTCCGCGATGCCGTGCGGCGAGCCGTGGACACAGAGCACCCTCAGGTCGCCGAGCGCCTCCCAGCGGCGCTCAGGGAGGGCGGCGAGCCAGGACGCGTGCTCGGGCGCCAGCCGTTCGCGCGTCCAGTCCTCCACCGCCGCCAGCATGGGCAACGACGGGCCCTCGTCCAGGGTGTCGTGGTTCCCCCGGATGCAGGGGATGTCCCGCTCGCGGAGGCGGGCGACGACCTCGTTGGGCTGCGGCCCGAGGTCGACGATGTCGCCCAGGCACACGATCCGGTCCACGCCCATGCGATCGAGCTCGGCGAGGACCGCGTCGAGCGCGGGCAGCGTCGCGTGTACGTCCGACAGCAGGCCGAGCCTCATCTGCCTCGCCCCATGCGTTCCTCAGACCAGGTAGGTGATCAGGACGAGCAGCAGGAAGGCGAACGACCCGAGGATCAGCATGCCGATCAGGGTCGCGGCCCACATGAGCACCGGTTCCGCGTTCAGCCCGGAGCCCGGGGACGACGCTGGCTCCGGCGGAGGCGCGCGAGGCGCTGGCGGAGGCGTCGCCGGGGACGGCGGAGGCACGGATCGCGGGACGCTCCCGGGCACGCTCTTGGCCGCGGGTGCCGGCGGGGTGGTCCCGTTGGACGGGCGATAGGTCTCGCGTCGCAGCTGCGCCGTCTGCAGCGGCTTGACGTGCGGCGGGCGCACGAACTCCTGTCGCGCCGAGATGGCGCCAGCGTCGGGCGGATGGGACTCCGCCGAGGGCCGCTTCTGCAGCGCGGCGGCGAGCGCCTCCGGCGAGATCGGCCGCGTCTCCATGTGCCCGAACGGGACCTCGTCCACGCCCTGCCCGACGGGCGGCAGCTCGGGAGGGGACGACGGTGGCAGCTCGAGGTCGTCGAGCGAGACCTGGTCCTCGGCGGGAGCAGGCCTGGGCGCGGCGGGCTGACGCACGGGGGCGTCGACCGGGGTCATGGGGACCAGGGCCGCGCCGATGGTCTCCTCGCGCTCGGGCGGCTCGTCGGCCAGCGACAGGAGCTCGAGCGACGACGACAGCGTCTCCTCTCGTTCCGGGGGCTCGTCCGCGAGGGTGAGCAGCGAACCCAGCCGCTGGACCGCCGCGGTGCTCGGCGCCTCGGGCCTGGCGGGCGGCGGCGGCGACGGACGCTGCTCGATGGGGGGTGGTCCCCCGAGGGACACGGCGTCGGTGTCCAGGCGCGGGCGCGCCTCCGGGCGGGCCTCGGGGCGCGCACGGGCAGCGGGGCGCCAGGCCTCCGCGCGGGACGCTGCCGGACGCGGGGTCTGCGACGGCGGCGGGCGCGAGGGGTCGAGCTCGTCGACGTGGAGCGACGGCTGTGGCTCGAGCGAGATCACGGGCGGCTTGCCGTCCGACCGCAGCGGACGCGCGCGCGCCGTGTCCGGCGGCGGCATCATGACCTCGGGCAGCCCCACGGACGGTTCCGCGAGGTGGAGCGAGACGTCGTCGCCGTCGAGCCCGTCCAGCATCAGGGCGGCGGTCGCGTCGCTGATCGCCGGCGCTGGCGGCGGCGGACGCGGCATCTTCTGCGACAGGCTCGGGAGCACGGTCGGATCGGGCGGCATGTCGCCGAGGGGGTCGACGACCCCGGTCGTCAGCGGATCCGGGAGATCGAGGTTCGGGATCACGCCGGTCGTCAGCGGATCGGCGACGGGGGGCCGCGGCGAGGGACGTTCCGCCCGCCTCGGAGGCTCGACGCGAGGCGCGGGGCGCGGCGTGGCGCGGGCAGGAGGCGCCGGGCGCTGCGGCTCTTCACGGATCGGCGGCGGCAAGCCGGGGTTCGTCCCCTCCATCGGGATGGACAGGGTGAACTCGTCCACCGGACCCAGCAGACTGCCGGCGTCGAACGGGTCCGCCCCGCCGAAGGCGACCTCGTCGAAACCGCCATCGTCGGCCTGGTCCTCGTCGTGCGGGGTACCGGGGGCGTCCTTGCGGGGAACCCGTCGCGACACCTGGGTCTCCTCCTCCGAGCGTGCGGCAGCGTCATCTTACCCGTGTCTGGGATGCGATGCGCGGGCGACCGCGACGGGTCGTGCGTGGTAGCGTCCGCGCGGAGGCGCGCATGTGGCTGTGGCTGGCGGTGCCGGCGTTCGCGGAGGAGGTCTGGAAGGACCCCAACGCCCTGGTGGGCGTCAGCGTCGGGACGCCCAACCTGGTGTCGGTCCGGGGAGCGATGTGGATCGGCGACGAGGCGGAGGTCGAGGCGGGCGTGGGCCTGCCGGATCCCGCGGATCCGTTCCCCGCCGCGGACCTCGCCTTCCGCTGGCGCCCCGACTTCGCCTGCATCGGCTGCGGGGGCCGGGTGCTCGGCACCTTCGGCGTCGGTGTGGGCGGGCTCGTCACGCCACCGCCCGACTTCGACGGCCCCTGGGCCTTCGCGGTGGGTCCGGACCTCGCTGCGAACCTGGTGTGGTGGGCGTCGAACAAGTGGGGGCTGCAGGTCGGCGGCCGCGTCGGCTTCGGCCCCGCCTGGGTGGGCACGGACTTCGACGCCATCGAGGTGAAGCCCTGGGCCTTCCTCACGCTGGGCGCTGCGTTCTAGCCCTCGCTGCCCCGCGGCGCTCGGTCAGACGAACAGGTGGACGGCGCCGAGCGCGGCCCAGGTCAGGAGCTGCTGGAGGGCCGCGACGACGGCGGCGTGCAGCAGGCCGATGCCGAGGCGCGAGCGGTAGACCACCGCGGCCGCCCCGATGGTGATCGACGCGCCGAGGACCCAGGCGAGGCCGGGCGCGACGAAGCCGAGGAACAGCCCCGCGGTGACGGAGAACACGCCGCCGGCCACCCAGGACACGAGGCCGCCGATCAGGGCGGTCACGAGCGCGCGGCCGAAGCGCGGGGCCTGTTCACCGGTGAGCGCGACCGAGATCTGGAGCAGCACGCCCTGCAGGAGCACGGCGATGAGGGCGGCGACGACGGGGACCACGATCAGGGACACGGCGGGCTCCTCCGGGTGCGACGAGGCGCGATCACGCCCCTCCTCCGAGCGTAACCACGCCCGCTCAATCCTCGGGCAACAACCTCACCGGAATCTTCGCCCGCACCACGTCCGCGCACCGCGCGTGGGCCAGCTCCGCGTCGTCGGGGCCGTGGATCCGCCCCAGCGTCCCCGCCGCCCGGCGGGCCGCCTCCGCGGTGAACTCCGCCACGCGCCGGTGGTCGTCCGACGAGGCCGCCTGCACGACCGACTCCACCGCGCCGAGCGCAGCGGTCCTCGCCGCCGCCTTCCGCGGATCCTCGATCGGCATGGTCCGCTCGGCCTCCCGGTACACCTTCTGGGCGGCGGCGCGACACTCCCCCGGCCCCACCCGGCCGTCGACCCACTGCGCTGTCACCGACATCGCCTGGTGCGCGATGACCGCGGACTCCTCGTCGAGGATCTCCAGCACGGGCTGCACGCACTCGAGCGCCGCGGAGACGAGCATGCGGGAGTCGATCCCCGCGCGACCAGCCGCCCAGAGCATCCAGTCGCCGCGTTCGGCCTCCACCCACCAGGCCCGAAGCGTCGGGTGGCGGGCGATCTCCGCACGCGCCCGATCCGCCTGCGCTATGGGCGCGCCCGCGAACCAACGGCTCGTTCCCGACACCACGACCTCCGACGACCCCAAGGTACCACGTCAGGGTGAGGCTGCATCGTCCTCGCGCATCGCCCGGTAGACCCGTCGGAACTCGACGGGATGCGCCAGGGCGGTTCCCTCGACCCACACCACCACCACGAGCTCGTCGGGGCGCGCGGGCGGCAGCAGGGTCTCGGCGACGCTGGTGCTGCGCATCCGGCGCTCGACGACGAGGTGATCACCGTCCATCCACGCGCGTGCCTTCCAGTTCCGGTCGTCCTTCACCTTCACGTAGCGACGGGTGAGCGGCAGGGTCACCGGGGCTTCGCCCGTCCACGTCACGGTCACGCCTTCGTCCGCCACCGCGACCGCAAGGCCACCCGACCCTCCCAGCAACACGGTGGCGTCGTCGAGGGCGTGCTTGGGCGCGTCCTCGTCCACCGACGCCCCCCCGTCCGGCGACATCTGCCGGGCCTTGGACATCCGGACGTCCGGCACCTGATCGATGGCCAGGGACAAGGCGGTACCGGGATCGTCGCTCTTCGAGGGATCGAGTCCCCACGTCCCCGCGAAGTGCGACAGGTCCGGTGCACCCGCCAGCGCCGCGCTCATCCACACCCAACCGATCATGGCTGCCCCGTGTCCGCGGTGTCCCCGGTCGGCGGGGACGGCTGCAGGCCGGTATCTCCCGTGTCGCCGGTGTCGAACGACCCCGTGTCGCCCGTGTCCATTCCCGTGTCGTCGGCGGGCAGCCCGGTGTCCGACGTGGGTTGCGGCGGCGCGCCCGTGTCCCGGGGTTCGCCCGAGTCCCAGGGGTGCGGCCCCGAGTCCACGCCGCTGTCGGCGCCCGAGTCTCCGATCGCCGCCGTGTCCGGGCCGCTGTCCACGTCGGTGTCCGCGTCCGTGTCGCTGTCGGTGTCCGCGTCCGTGTCGCTGTCCGCGTCGGCGTCCACGTCGCCCCGTGGCTCCACGATCACGACGTCGCCCGTGTCCGCGGCCGGCGGCGTGTCGATCCAGCCCGCGGGCGGCGAGCACCCGAAGTACACGTCCTCGGACCCGTCCGGCGCGTACCACAGGTGCGGATCCGCGCAGTCCGGGACGGTCTCCCGGCTCCGACAGCCGAGCACCGCCAGGGCCAACGCGAGCATGACCTCGACTAACCCGGCCCGGAGCCGGGCATGGCCTCGATGGAGACCCAGAGCGGGAGGCCCTCCATCGGTGTCCCCGGCCAGGAGACCTGGGTGGAGGGGCCCACGTCGGGGTGGTCGTCCTCACCGATCATCGTGATCCGACCCATGTTCCTGTACGGTCCGACGTTCCGCGCCGAGCCCGCCGTGGGCAGGCCCACGCAGGTCCACACCCGCTCGGTCATGATGCCCGTCGACTTGCGGAAGACCGCCACGCCCTCCACCGTCATCTTGAAGGACGCCTCCATCGCCGACTCGCCCTCGCGCATGATGGAGCTCCCCGGACCGCCCCCGGTGATGGTCAGCGGCGTCACCGGCCCGGCGCCGCCCGCCCCGACGTTGGAGGCGCCGCTCCCGCTGATCTCGGGTGGAGGCGGCGACCACGGATCCTGCACCTGGTTCGGGAGGTTCACGATGACGACACCCTCGCCCCGCGTCTGGACGATCTGGAGCTCGTCGCCGTAGGGCGCGACGCCGTGCACCAGGGTCGAGGTGCCGCGAGAGGCCGTGAGCGACGGGAGGTCCATGAGCTCGCTGCGGTACTCCGCCCAGGTGCCGGCGCGCTGGGCGTGCGACGGGATCCGAAGGTGGAAGCCGGCCATCACGCGCGACATCATCTGCCGCGTGGTCTCCTGGATCTGGCGCTCGCGCACGTTGTCGGCGTCGATCCCCTCGATGTCGAAGTTCGTGATGCCGCCCTCGTCGTCGACCTGCATCTGGACACGCGCACCCGTCATCCGCGCGTCCACGTCGTCGAGCACGCCCTGGACCAGCTCGCGGTCGCGCTCGCGGCGCCAACGGTCCTCCGAGGTCGCGAGCAGGCCGATGTCCTCGATCTCGCAGCTCACCTCCCACCGGTGCTTCGAGAGCCGCACGTCCTTCTCGCACCCGATGACCGCGCGGACCTGGAACCCGTAGCTCTTGAAGGCCTTGTTCTGGTCCGAGGCCAACAACATGCCCAGGGGAACGACGATCTCGCTCTGCAACAGCCAGCGGGTGTGGTCCCAGCGCGCGAAGTCGTCGCCATAGACGATGATCTCCTCGATGGGCTCGTCGACGGGACGCGCCTGCGCGAGGGCGAGCCAGGGCAGCACGGGCGACCTCCGCCCCCGACGGTGGCCCGGCCCCACCCGGGTGTCAACGCGAGGCCGGGTCAGCTTTCGTCACCACCGCCGCCGTGCGAACATGCGCGCCATGATCGACCTGCGCTCCGACACCATCACCCGTCCCACCCCCGCGATGCTCGCCGCGATGTCCTCCGCTCCGCTGGGGGACGACGTGCTGGGCGACGACCCCACCGTCATCGCGCTCGAGCGTCGGTGCGCCGCGCTGGCCGGCAAGGAGGCAGCGGTCTTCGTGCCCTCGGGGACGATGGCGAACCTGATCGCGATCTCGGTCCACACCCGTCCGGGCGACGAGGTGGTGCTGCACGAGCACGCCCACCCCTTCCTGTACGAGGCCGGCGGCGCCTCGGCCTACGCGGGCGCGCAGCTGCGAACCGTCGCGGGCCCGCGGGGCGTGATGACGCCAGACGCGCTGATGGCGGCCATCCGGCCCTACGGGGACCCCCACTTCCCCAGGTCCCGCCTGCTGTGCCTCGAAGACACGCACAACCGGGGTGGCGGCAAGATCCAACCGCTCGAGAACACCGACAAGCTCTGCGCGATCGCGCGCTCCGCGGGGATGGCGACCCACCTCGACGGCGCGCGGGTGCTCAACGCCGTCGTGGCCTCCGGGGAGCCGCTCGAGCGGCGGGCACGCGACTTCGACACCGTGTCCTTCTGCTTCTCCAAGGGCCTCGGCTGCCCGGCGGGTTCGATCCTGTGCGGACCGAAGGACGCCATCGCCGAGGGTCGTCGGGTGCGCAAGCGGCTCGGGGGCGCGATGCGTCAGGCGGGCGTGCTGGCCGGGGCCGCGCTCCATGCCCTCGAGCACCACGTCGCCCGACTCGAGGAGGACCACCGGCGGGCCCGCGAGACCGCGATGGGCTTGATGATCGACGGCTTCCAGATCGAGATGCCGGAGACGAACATCCTGCAGGTCGACGTGCCCGACGCGCCCGCGTTCGTCGAGCGACTCCGGGAGCACGGCGTGTCGTGCTTCGCCATCGGGCCCGGGCGCCTGCGGCTCGTGTTCCACCTCGACGTGGGCGACGAGGCGGTGGACGGCGTGATCCGCGCGTTCGGCGCCGCGCGGAAGGGCTGATGGCGGGCGCGGACGCCGACGCCCACCACCGCGGGCTCGAGCGGCTCTACCTCGGCGCCCCCACGAACCGGATCTACGCGAACCTCGTGATCGAGGTGGACGACGCGCGCGCGACCATCGCGATCGACGTCGTCGGTGACCTGCACCATGCCGCGGGCGCGATGCACGGCTCGCACTACTTCAAGCTGCTGGACGACGCGGCCTTCTTCGCGGCGAACAGCGTCGTGCCCGACGTGTTCGTGCTCACGGCGCAGTTCTCGATCCAGCTGCTGCGCCCGGTGGTGAGCGGTCGCATCCGCGCGGAGGGGACGCTCACGCGACCAGGGCGCAGCCTGCTGTTCGCGGAGTCCCGGCTCCTCGGCCCGGACGGCCGCGTGATCGGCACGGGCCAGGGGACCTTCGCGCGCAGCGAGCTGCTGCTCGCCGCACTCCCGGACTACGCCGGCGACCGCCCGTAGACGCGAACGGTCGCCACGACGCCCCTGCTACAGCAGGTTCGTGATGTTGGACTTCTCGTCCTCGAGGGCGGCGATGTTCTCGTCGATGCCCGCGCGGATGTAGTCGTCGATCTCGAGGCCCTCGACCACCTGGATGCGGCCGGCGGCGTCGACGCGGACGGGGAAGCTGTACACCAGCCCCTCGGGGACGCCGTACCAGCCCTCGGACGGGATGGCCATGGACACCACCCGGCCGTTCGTGCCCTGCCACCAGTCGCGCATGTGGTCGACCGCGGCGGCGGCGGCCGAGGCGGCGGAGGAGCTGCCGCGGGCCACGATGATGGCCTTGCCGCGGGTCGCGACGGTCTGGCGGAACTCACCGCGGACCCAGTCCTGGTCCAGGCGACCGGCCACGCGCTCGCCGTTCGCGGTCGCGAGCTGCAGGTCGGGGCACATCGTGTCGGAGTGGTTGCCCCAGATGAACACGTCCTGCACTGCGCCCGGGGGGACGCCGAGCTTGCCGGCCACCTGCGCCACGGCGCGGTTCTGGTCGAGCCGGGTCATCGCGGAGAACGCCGAGTTCGGCAGGTTCTTCGCGTTGGCGCGGGCGATGAGGCAGTTCGTGTTGCAGGGGTTGCCGACGGTGATGACGCGCACGGTCGACCGCGCCGAGGCGCCGATGCTCTTGCCCTGGCCCACGAAGATCGGGCCGTTGGCGACGAACAGGTCGCTGCGGTTCATGTCCTTGGTGCGCGGGCGCGAGCCGACCAGGAACACGGCGTCGGCGTCGCCGAAGGCCTTGTCGGCGTCGTCGGTGCCGATGATGTCGTGCACCAGCGGGAAAGCGCTGTCCTGGAGCTCCATGATCGTGCCCTTCAGCTTCTCCAGCGCCGGGGTGATCTCCAGGAGCTGCAGGATGATGGGCTGATCGGCCCCGAAGCAGTTGCCGGACGCCACGTTCCACAGGAGCGAGTAGCCGATGTTGCCGGCGGCACCGGTGACCGAGACGCGAATGGGAGCCTTCATTGGATCCTCCGAGGTGGGGTCGGTGCCTAACCGGTCCCCGGTCGACGTCCAGGGCCTCCGGATTTCCCTCCCCGCGACCGGGATCGCGGGGCATCAGGGCGCGGGAGGACACCATGTGGTTGGACAGCTTGTGGGTCGCGACCTGCCCGGGATGCGACGCGCCGGGACCGCCCGGGCTCTGCCGGGTCTGCCAGGACGACCAGCGACTTCGGGAAGCGGCGTACGAAGGGATGAACGTGTGGGCGCTGGCACCCTACCCGGGGCCGACGGCGAAGGTCCTCGTCCGCGCCAAGTACGCCGGCGACCGAGGCCTGATGGACCTGCTCGGGCGGTCGCTGGCGGCGGCGGCGCGCGCGCTCCCCGGCCGGTGGGACGCGGTGGTCCCGGTGCCGAGCCCGTGGACCCGTCGGTTCACGCGTGGCTTCGCGCCCGCGGCGGTGCTCGCAGCCCGGGTGGCTCCCGCCCTCGGAGCGCCCCTGCGGCATGCCCTGCGCCTCGCGCCCGGAAAGAAGCAGGCGAGCCTCGACGCCGCGGGCCGACAGCGCAACCTGGTGGGCCGATTGCGTTCCGTGCGTCCGGTCCGCGGGCGGGTGCTCCTGGTGGACGACGCGGTCACGACGGGGACCACCGCGCGCTCCTGCGCCCGCGAGCTGCTCGGGGAACGGACCGACGCCGTCGACGTCCTCACGCTCGTCAGCACGGGCTGGGGCGACGCCGCCGATCGTTCGTAACCGCACGTGACGGATGGTGGCGAAGCGCCGACCGCTCGCCGTCGTACGAAGAGACGTGAGGCGCTGCGGAGCGGCCTCGCGGCGACGCACCCCCGCGCCCGCCCGACCGCCCGCAGCGCCACCGCCTCCCTTCCGTACAGGAGTCCACCATGGTCATGAACCCCGACGCCCCCGTCACCCTCGCCGACCTCTGCGCCGCGCTGCAGGACGCCGGCCTCGAGTCCACCCAGGACGAAGAGCTGGCCGAGCTGATCGCCCGCACGCTCCTGCTCGAGCACCTCGCGGACGGCACCTGGGTCCTCGAGAAGGAGGATGCGCTCGCCTGACCTCCTCCAATTCGTCGCGGACGAGGTTGGAACGCGGATCGGGGCACGCTATACTGGGGTCCCCTTCCCCGTCCCCCCTCCTCCCCCGAATCCGGCATGGCACTCCCCGTCGCCCCGCCGCCCAGGTCCAACGACGTCGCGATCGTCGGTTGGGCAGGCATCACCGTACGAATCGCATGGACCCTGCTCATCCTGGGCGTGAAGGTCCGCCCCGAGGTGCTGCGCGAGGTGCGCGCCCACGTGCTCTACCACCTCGACCCGGCGACGCCGCTGCCGCACGCCGAGGACATGGCGACGCACCTCACGGAGGCCTGGGTCGCGCGTGTGCGCGGCAAGCCGCTCGCCGATCCGTGGCCCGTCGACTGGGAGATGCCCATCTCGCCCCGCTGGCGGCGGGCGCTGGACCGCGCGCTCGACCCGGTGGCGCAGGCGGTGTTCCGCAAGCACTACGGCGACAACCGCGGCGTGTCGCGGCTCGAGACCAGCCTCGACATCGACCGCGTGAGCATCGAGGCCATCCAGGCCGGCCTGCGCGAGGTCGTGCGCCGCGTCGCCGTCAGCGACGGGCTCCCGCTCGACGGCTGGCCCCCGCCGCGCATCGACCGCCTCCTGCGGCGCCTGGCGGCCTGGTCCCCCGGACCCTGCCCGCCCGTGCTGGACGTGGCCGAGGGCTGCCACCGCGAGCACGTGGCCACCTGCGCGCGCTGCGACCGGATCGCGCGGTTGGTGAGGTCCAACGTCCTCGAGGTGGACGACCTGTTCCCGCCCTCGGTCGGCGCCCGCCCGACGCAGCGCACCCGCGCGGTCGTGCTCCAGCTCCACCCGGAGGCGCGCGCGCACCGCTCCCGGCTCCTCCGCGAGCTGTCGATCCCGGCGTTCCCGCTCGAGGACGACCGGATCGTGTTCGACGCCGCGCTCCTGGACGAGGCGACGCCGCTGTTGAAGATGGCGACCGAGGTCGAGCTGCCCGCCCGACACCAGCTCCGCGGCGCGATCGTCGAGGGGCCCGGCAGCTGGTCGCCCCGCGGGCTGATCGGACCGCTCTCGGACCGCGGCTCCCGCGAGGTCCTGCACCGCTCGTGGGGCACGGTCGACCAGCTCGGCGAGCTGCCGCACGCGCTCCCCGAGCCGCCGAGCGCGCGCGGGTGGTGGGCGGCGTCGGTGTCGCTCGGGCTCGTGGGCGCGGTGATCGTGGGCATGCTGGTGGCCACGCCCACCGGCGACCACGGCCAGGGCCTGGACGCGCGGTTCGTCGAGGGTCGTGGCGGCTGGTGGGCCTCGTTCGACGTGCCCGACGAGGAGCTGGTCTACGTCGTGGCCGAGGAGGCCGGGACGCTCGTGGTCGCGCTGCACAGCGAGGGCTCGGGCGACAAGGTGGACCTGTCGATCGGCGACGGCAGCTACCGCGTGCACCTGCCGGGGCGCGGCGCGCTCGTCGCGAGCAGCCCGAGGCCCCTGCCGGACTTCGACCTGCTGGTGGCCCGCGCGCAGGGGGCACAGGACCCGCTGGGCACGCTCGCGTCGGAGTTGGACGGCACCGCCGCGGTCCGCTGGGTCCGCGGGGATGACGGCCCGGGTCGATGAATTCGCACGATCGACGCGCGGCGACGTAGGATCGGAGGGAGTTCGCGATGAGCCGACCACACCTCGACCTCCACCTCCACACGACGCGCTCGGACGGGAAGTACGACCCGGACGTGGTGATCCGCCGGTGTGCGGCCGCTCGCCTCGACGTCATCGCGCTGACGGACCACGACCTCACCCAGGAGCTCGAGGTCGGCGAGCGCACCATCGACGGCCACCGGCTGCGGCTGATCGGCGCCGCCGAGATCAGCGGGATGCACGAGGGCCGCGAGCAGCACCTGCTGGTCTACTTCCCGGGCGAGGTCCCGACGTCGTTCCGCGCGTTCTGCCGCGAGCAGTGCCAGGAGCGGGCCCGCCGGTACGCGGCCGCGGTCGAGCGGCTCGGGCTCGAGGACCTGGAGCTGCCCGACCAGGAGGCCGTGGAGGGCCACCGCTCGGTCACGCGCATGCACCTCGCCCGCGACCTGGTCGCGAAGGGGCACGTGATCGGCGTGCGGGACGCGTTCGCGCGCATGCTCTCGGACCGGCACGGGCTGGTGCCTCCGCTGTCCCTGTCGTTCGAGGAGGCGATCCGCGTCGCGCGGGCGGCCGGCGGGCTCACCTCCTGGGCGCACCCTCCTCTGCCGCTGGTCGAGGCGTGGGTCGCGGGGTTCGCCGCCGCCGGGCTGCAGGGCCTCGAGGCCTTCCGGCCGATGGTGAGCTCCGACGAGCGCCGCCGGTACCGCCGCCTGGCCCAGCGACACGGTCTGTGGCTCACCGGAGGATCGGACTGGCACGGCTGGGGCGACGACGGCGACCTCGGTCTGTTCCGCGTGGAGGCCAGGGACGTGGGCGACTTCCTGGACGCGCTCCACGCCGCGTGACGCAGCGCTTGTCATCGGCGATGCGGACGGGTAGCCTCGCGGACCGCTCCACGGAGGACCTCATGGGTGACGTGAACGATTTCTTCGGCAACTGGCTTCCCGACAAGCTCAAGAACAACCCCGACCTCGTGAAGTCGATCAACGCGATCTACGTGTTCGATCTCGACGGCGACAAGTGGACGGTGGATCTCACGGGCGACGGGACGGTGGCCGAGGGCGCGCACGACGAGCCGGGCTGCGTCGTCACGGCGGCGAAGGGTGACTTCGAGAACATGCTCGACAACCCGTCCTCGGCGATGATGCTGTTCATGTCCGGCAAGCTGAAGGTCACCAACGTCGGCCTCGGCATCAGCCTCCAGAAGCTGCTGTCCTGACGGAGGGGCGCGGTCCTCGCGAGCTGACGGGGACCGGGCTCGCGTGGGCCCTCGAGTGGGGGCTGCTCTGGATGGGCGCCACGGCGCTGGTGCTTCCATCCTTCGCCACGCGCTACCTCTCGTTCGAGCTCGATCGAGTGGGGGTCGGTTTCGCGGTGAGCGCCGTGTCTGCGGGCTGTGCGGGTGCGTCGCTCGGCCTCGTCGTCCACGGTCTCGCCCGCCTGGCGCTGCGCACCGTGGCGTGGCCGCTGCTGTTGCTCGGCGCACCCACCGCCCTGTGCGTCGGGTTGGCTGCGGGTGGCGGCCTCACCCTGGTGGACGCCGTCGCTGGCGTCGCCGAGGCCCGACAGCTCGTCCCGAAGACCCTGGGCCTGGTGGCCGCGTTGTCGGTGCCCGCGCTACCCCTGGTTCCGCTGTGGCTGCACGCGCGGTGGCGACCGTGGTCCGGCGGCACCCGCGTCGTGTCCACCGCGGTTCTGGGGCTGCCGCTCACCCTGGGTGGCATGGTCCTCGGGATGGGTGTTCACGCCGTGTCAGGCGAGCTGCTCTGGCCGACCCGTCCGTCCGTCGTCATCGAGGAGTGCGAACCGAGGCTCCCGGTGAACGGGCAGTGTCCGCCCGGATGCAACTTGGAGTGTGCTCCGCCCCCGGGATGCGACGTGTGTATGGAGTGCGTGCCCACCCCGCCGTGCGTCCGTGTCATCCACCTCGACCCAGAAGAACGCGATCAGAGGTAGCGGCGACGGATCCGGGTCCCGATGGCTACGAGGATCGCCGCACCCGGCACCACGCCCAGCGAGAACAGGCACATCAGGGTCTCGCCGGTGAGGCTGATCTCCAGCGTCTCCGCGGCCCGCGGGCGTTCCCCGATCTGCGCGTCCTCGTCCACCAACCACGCCAGGCTGTTCAGGAACAGGTCGCGGTTGTTGCCGAGCCCGAGGTACTGCGTGGTCGCGAAGTCGGCGTCACC
>JACKEQ010000014.1 GCA_020632885.1 Alphaproteobacteria bacterium
ACATCCGCGGGTTCGACTGTGCCGTCGCGGGCTCCCAGGTGCGCTACGACGGCGACTACGGCGCCCTGAAGGTGGACGTGTACGCCGACCACCTCGACGTGCGCTTCCTGGCGCTGGGGGACGTGGAGATCGACCGGTTCGAGGTGCCGCTCGGGGGCGGGCTCCCCACGAGCACCGTGGCGGACGTGCCGGCCCAGGAGTGCACCGGGTGTGGCTGCGCTGCCGCCCGCACCTCGGGCCGCTGGGTGATCCTGGTGGCTGTGGGTGTGCCCCTCCTGCTGCTCGGTGCCCGCCGCCGTCGCCGCGACGACTGAGCCCTACCGCCGGGCCAGCCAACCGAGCGTCAGGACGGGCGCGTGGTCGCAGGCCAGCCCGAGCTCGACGGGCGCGTCGCACCCCTCGTCCGTCTCGCCGTCGCAGTCCTGGTCGACGTCGTCGCAGGCCTCCGGGGCCTCGGGATGCACGCCGGGGTCGCTGTCGTCGCAGTCGCCGTCCACCGGCGCGCTGCCCTCGGGAGCCTCGCAGCCCTCCGCCGGGAATCCCGCTCCGTAGCCGTCGCCGTCGGCATCCGCCCACCACGACCGCGTCGCGGCCAGCTCGCCGTCGCAGTCGTGGTCGATGCCGTCGCAGACCTCGGGCGCTCCGGGGTACACGGACGCCCGCGTGTCGTCGCAGTCGCCCACGACCGCCGCGTGTCCCTCGGGCGGATCGCAGGCCGGGATGCCTGGCGCCACACCCCAGCCGTCACCGTCCTCGTCGGGGTACCACTGCGCCTCCGGCACGTCGTCTTCGAGCCCGTCACAGTCGTGGTCCGCGCCGCAGCGCAGCGGGGCTCCCGGGTAGGTCGTGGCGTCCGTGTCGTCGCAGTCGCCGCCCAGCAGCACCGCATGGGGCACGGGCGGGCCGCAGCCCACGCCCGCCTCCTCGCCACCGACGCCGTCCCCATCGAGGTCGGTGTACCAGAGCAGGGTCGGGAGGTCCTCGTCGACGAACCCGTCGCAGTCCTGATCGGCGCCGTCGCAGACCTCGTGAGCGCCAGTGTGGACGGCGGGGTCGTCGTCCTGGCAGTCGCCTCCGATCGACGCCTCGCCAGCACCCGCGCAGCCGGCGCTGCTGCTCGAGGCCGGCCCCACGCCGCCGTACCCATCGAGGTCCGCGTCGATCCAGCACTCGTCGGCATCCCCACTGCAGTCGTTGTCCAGGCCGTCACCCGGGATCACCGTGGCCCCCGGGTAGGCAGACGCCTGGGCATCGTCGCAGTCCAGATCCGCGCAGTAGCCGTCGGAGTCGCCGTCGCCGGTCGCGTCGTCACCCACGCAGGCATCGATGCTGTCGGGCACCTGATCGCCGTCGCTGTCCGTGAACGGCCCGCACGGGACGCTGTGCAGGACGACCGCCTCGGTCGGCGAGAGCGCGCGGTCGTAGATCCGGAGCTCGTCGATCCTGCCGACGAAGGTGGGATCCTCGGCAGGCCAGTTGCTGGCCCCGACCTTCAGGTTCAGCTCGGCGGGAGTGAACGACGCCAGGGAGGGGACGGTGCCCGCGGGGATGGTGCCACAGTCCACTCCATCCAGCCAGAAGTGACCACCGACACCGTCTTCCCAGGTGAACACCCCGTGGTACCAGAACGCGTCTTGCGCCGACACCGCACAGGAGGCATCGAAGGGTGTGTTCATGTCGGCGTGTGCAGTGGCCGTGATCGCGGACGTGCGCACGTTGTGGGTCGACAGGAAGAAGCCGCCGTCGATGTCCTGGTGGGACCCGAAGTCCCACACCCGATCCCAGGGCTGCCCGAAGGCCGGTCGGAACCACACGCTCACCGACCACGCGGTCAGGCCCGTCGCCAGCGCGTCCGGGAGGCTGACCCACCGGTCGTTGGTGAGGTTCGAGGCCAGGCCGCAGACGCCCTGCCCGTAGCCCGAGCCACCGTTTGCCGTGCCGTCGAAGGCGCCGACGCTGTCCGTCAGGTCACCATCCAGACGCAGGTGCGCGCGGACACCCACATCCGACGCCAGGGCGAACGACACGAGCCACACGGGGACCTCCGGTCGTGAGGATACTCCACGTTCCCACGAGCGTCAGACGGGGGGTAGCGGCTCCGCGCCGAGGGACTCCAGCACTGCGCTCGCCGCGAGGCGCCCGGTGGCGACGGCACGCTCGAGGAGCTGCCCCGTGAGGTCCGCCCGCACGTGGTCTCCAGCGGCATAGAGCCCGGGGAGCCCCGTCACCACGGGAGCCGCGCTCGCCTGCCAGCCCGGCTGGAACCACGTGAAGTCGTCGCCCCGGGCGAGCGTGCGCTTCACGACGTTGGCCTCGAGCAGCTCCGGGTACACCACCCGGATGTCCGTCTCGAGGAGGTCGAGCACCGCCCGGTTGGTCATGGCCGGAGGCAACGGCCGCCCTGCGCGCACCTCCAGCACGCACCCGCCGGTGGCGTCCGACCACTTGCCCGCAGCGTCCTGCAGGCGGTGCACGAACACGGCCGCGGTCACATACCGGGTGCCCTCGACCACCTCGGCGTCCGGGAGGCCGAGCGGCACATCGCGGTCGAACCAGAAGCGCGCGACGACGTGCGTGGTCGTGCGCAGCCCGGCGGCCTCGGGGAGCACGGCACCCGCGATGCGCCCGAAGCTCCGCGCGTCGACCGCCAGCACCACCGCGTCACCGCGAAGCTCCTCCAGGGTGCCCCCCAGGCTGACGCGGATGGCGCCACCCTCGGGCTCGACGCGGGCGCGCTCGAGCGGCGCGGGCGGCGGGCCGGCCACGTTGCGCCCCTCGGCGTCGTACTGGCCCCCGTGGCACGGACAGGCGAACCCGGACTCGTCGAGCCCCACGGAGCATCCAGCGTGCGTGCACCGGCCGTGGATGGCCTCGATGCCCGTGGGCCCGACCCGCACGAACAGCGGCTCCTCGGCCTCCAGGGGCTCCCACCCGCGACCGGACGGCGGCGCCACGACCCACGAGCGCAGCGGCTCGCCGAGCGTGACGCCCACGGCCCGCCCGTCCTCGACGATCAGGCCCTCCACGCGATGCCGGAGCCTGAGCTTGCCGCGCTGGCTGCGGAATGCCGACGCCAGGGGCTCCCAGAGCAGGGCCTGGGGGTTGCCCGCGATCCACGTGAGCGGGAGCTGCGCGGTGCGCTCGGCGTCGGCCAGGGTCGCAGCGTCCACGTCCGCAGGGGCCGCCCAGAACCGGAGCCGCGAGAGGGACTCGGCATAGGCGGAGAGCGGCGTGGACGGCAGCCCCGTGCCGGCCTGGCCCCCGTACCGCTGGCGCACCATGAGCGGCGGCAGGGCCGCGAGGTCGCGGGCCGCCCGACGCGCGCTGGACCAGGCCACCCCGAGCCCCGCGAGACGCTCGCGGGCGACCTTCTTGATGGACGGCACGGGTACGCGCTGGCCGTCGGTGCACACCGCCAGACGCTCGGTGCGGCCGGGTCGCAGGGCATCTCCGAGGGCATAGCGCTCCACGAGGTCCTGGAGGTGGACGTAGCCCGCGTCCACGTGATGCACGCCGTTCTCGACGTCGACAGGGACGCCCGCGACGTCCTCCGTCCAGCCCTTGGCCTTCCCGCCCACCTGCCCGGCAGACTCGACCAGCGTGACCAACACACCCTTCTCGGCGAGCGCCAGGGCCGCGGAGAGCCCCGCGGGTCCGGCGCCCACGACGATCACGTGGGGCGCCCGGGCGGACGCCGCAGCCGGGGTCCCGAGGCCCGACAGCCCGGCGAGCGCAGCCTTGAGGAAGCTCCGCCGCCTCATCGGTCGGGCCGGCGCTCCGGCGGGAAGTCGCGGAGGCCGTGCACGACCTCGGTGTACGCCGAGGTCCACTCCCCGTCCGGCCCGCGCACCTGGAGGTGACGGTCCACGCGCGGGACGTCCACCTCCTGGTGGGCGCAGACACAGACGGCGATGAACCGCCCCTGGTCGTCGCGGAAGGTGACGTCGGTGCGCTCGACGATCCGCAGGCCCGCCTCGACCGGGAAGCGCTCGGTGCGCTCGTCGGCCGCGAGCATCACGAACACGAACCGCCCGTCGGGGGCCATCCAGCGGCGCGCCGCCTCGCAGTAGACCTCGAGCCCTCCGCGGATCTCGAGGCGGCAGTGGGCCTTCTGCGGGTGGGGGCTCATCGTGCCGCTCCCGACCGGGATGTAGGGCGGGCTGCCGGTGACGAGGTCGAACCGCGTGCCCTCCGCGAACAGGGCGGGGTCGCGGATGTCTGCGTGCACGGCCGTCACGCGCTCCTGGAGGCCGTTGTGCTCCACGGTGCGACGGAAGAGCCCATGGCTGACCTCCTGGGCCTCCACGGCTGTCAGGTGGGCGTGCGGCAGGTGCCAGAGAGCCGTGAGCCCCACGGTGCCCACGCCCGCCCCGAGGTCGAGGTACGTGCGGGCCTCAGGGCGCTGCGCGATGGCGCGCCAGGCCGTGAGCCGATCGTCGGTGGAGCCGCGATGGCCGCGGCGGAGCTGCAGGACGTCCCACGTGCCCACGAGGGGGTCGAGGGTCTCGGCTTCCCGGTCGGTCGTCATCGCGCGTGTCTAACCCGGGCAGCCTGTTAGTCCCCGGCCGGAGGTCCGATGTTCGTGCTCTTGCTGGGCTGCATCCAGCACCTGGATCAGATCGGTGGCACGGGGTCGGTGTACACGACCGCCTGCACGTCCGACATGGAACCCACCCAGCAGGGCTATCTCGCGACCTGCACGCCACCGACGTGCATGCGCGGCTACACCGACGCGGGGTGAGCCACATCGCCGTGGCGCTGGATCCCGGTCGCCGGGTCATCGGCACGGCACAGCGCGCGTGCGTGCAGGATCTCTCCAACGCCGCGGCCCAGTTCGAGATGCCGGACCCCGGGAAGGCGAAGCTGCCGGAGCCCGCCCCTCCCGAGTGAGGCTCAGTCGAGGGAGATGCCCAGCTCGGCCGCGAGGGTCTCGACCTGATCGCGGAAGTGGGTGACGCCCTTGAAGATCGAGATGAACTCGCGCTTCACGTCCTCGGTGGCCTGATCGACATCGCCCCGGTCGGCCCCGACGCTCTGCGCCAGGTCCATGATCACGTCCTTCTCCTCCTCGCTGATCCGGCCGTCCGCGAGGGCGACCATGACGAGGGACTTGAGGTAGATCGAACGGATCGCGGCATCGCCGATCGTGGCGGTGGGCTGCGTGCCCGGCGGGATGTCCTTCTCGAAGTCCTCGATCAGCGAGAGCTCGTTCGGGTGGAGGGCCTCACCGTCCGCGGTGGCGACCCGACGCATCCCCGCCGCGATGACGGCTGCGGTGCGGGCGTCCAGGTCCACGGCTCCAGTGTTCATCTCCATGAGGTCCTCCTAATCAGCCTTCTGCCAACGCCTGTCCCAGGACCTGCGCGACCTTCTCGATGGCTTCTTCGTCTTCGTCCAGGAACGACAGGCTGGTGGGGTTCAGCAGCTCGACGACACCGTACACCATGCCGTCCTCGTCGAGAACGGGCACAGCGAGTGCAGCGGTGCATTCGAAGGCCCCACCGGAGCCCTCCGCGGCGACATGGTAATCACCGATCTGGCTGTCGTCCGCTCGGAGCGTCGCGCCGCGAGCGGCGCAGAGCCCGGCGAGACCCTCACCGACGGCCAGGGTGCGCGCCTTCAGGGCCGCGGCGACGGGCCCACGGGCGTCCACGAGCTCGAGCGACGAGCCCAGCAGGGACTGCCGGCTGATGGCGGCCGCTTCACACGGCACGACCTCGAGGACGACATCCAGCGTCATCCGGAACATCGCATCGGGCTCCTCGCCCCAGAGATCGCCCGCGAGATCGAAGATCCGCTCGTCGAGCGTGACCACCTCCGCGACCTCGAGCGTGGAAGCGACGGGCATGTGGAGGGAGGGGGGCGGATCCGTGGGGGGATCCTCCCAGGCCATCTCGTCCTCTTCCTCGTCTTCCCACGCGTCCTGCTCATCGAGGGACTCGCTGCGCGAGGAGACGACGATCTTGATGGGGGGGCCGCCTTCGGGAGACTGGGGCACGGACTGGCCTCGCTGGAGGGGGGAGACCCCTTCTAGCGCGGATGGGCCGGGAGCGAAACCTGATGTCAGAGACCCGGCCAGCTCGCAGCTCCCTCCCAGACGCGCTCGGCCACGAGAGGAGCCGGCGTGTCCGTCTCCATCTCGGCGGCGATGGCGGCCGCCAGCTCCCGGTCGGCGATGCCGAGCTGGCGGATCACCCAGTCCACACGGGCTGTCGCGTCCGTCGGGCAGGCCTCCATCCCTCCGACCTGGGAGCGGACCTGGTCCACCCAGCGCTCCAGGTGGTGGCGGTACATGCCCTCGATGGCGCCGGTGGCCGGGGCCCCGCGCTCGCCCCGCGCCCGCCAGCCGACCTGCTTGAGCAGGCCGCCGCAGTGCGCACGGCAGAAGTGCAGGAGCTCCTGGTTGATCGTGCCGCGCTCGCCGAGCCGCTCGGTGAACAGGGCCAGCTTGTAGTCGGTCTGCTGGGTGCCCTCGAGGTCGCTCACGACGACGGCCGCACACTCGACCCGCCAGCCCTCGAGGCTCCATGCGTCGGTGTTGCCGTCGCGCTCGCAGACCATGACGACGTTCACGGTGGCCCCGTGCTCCGCCTCGAAGAGCAGGGACACGGGCTGCCCCTCGGCGGGACGCGAGCGCAGCGTGTTCACCACGTCCTTCATCCAGGCCAGGTGCGTGCCCTGGGCGTGCTGGATGCGCAGGTAGCGGAGGTTGGGCTCGAGGAGCATGCGGCGGTGGGCGGTCAGCAGGTCGCCCGTGTGATCGGCCTCGGGGGCGAGCCCGTCGCCGGCCATGACCACGAGGACCTCGCCCGGCTTGTGGCTCGCGCGGGCGCACGCCTCGTAGAGCCAGCCCGTGACGCGCTGCCGGATGGTCTCCGTGCTGAACACGAGGTCGAGGTCCTTCCCGCGGTCCATCGGAACCACAGCGAACCCGCGCAGGTAGCGCTTCCAGCCGATCCACCGCTCCAGGTTGTCGCCGTCGACGTCCATCGCGACGACCGGCTGGCGGGGCGAGCGTGTGCCGTCGTCCGCCATCAGGATCGCGTCGAGCTCCTCGGCGGTACCGCGCTCGGCGAGACGCTCGAGGCGCGCCAGGTCCGCCACCCATCCGAGCCCCGCGGGACGGATGAGCAGGCTGCGGAGGGCGTCCACGTCGAGCACGCCGGAACGGGTCATCACGGCCGCGAGCCAGCGACCGAGGGCGCGGCTGTTCGGCAGGTGCAGCGGCTTGGGGAGCTCCGGGCGCAGCGCCTCGCACCACAGCCGCAGCTGGAGGCGAAGGACCACGTTCCGGAGGGTGTCGAGGGACGCCTCGTCCGAGGGGAACAGGCCCTCCGGCCCCAGGAGCTGGCCGGCCTCGCTGTTCAGGAAGCGGTTCTGCGCGACCAGGTGCCGGTGCTCGGTCTTCATGCCGTGGATGACCCGACGGGCGGCCTCCAGCAGCGCGGTGCGGGCCCCGATCACGCCGGTGCGCACGACCTGCACGCGGGCGGTGTCCTCGTCCGGCTCGACGGTGGCGGCCTCGATGAGCACGGCCACCCGGCAGGCGCGGCGGTCCTGGGTCCGCAGCGCGAGATCGATGTCGCCGATCACGAGGAGGGACACGGTGTGGGGCTGACGGCCCGAGAGGAACAGCCGCATGGGCGTGCCCACGCGCTGCTCGACGAGCTCCTTCATGGCGCCGCTCGTGAGCGCATCGAGCCACCCGAGGGAGGCCCCGCGCATCATCTGCAGGCGCTCGATGGGCACGCCAGCCAGGATGGCGTCGCGGAGGACCTGGCGGTAGCGCTGGCCTGCCCGCCGCTCCGACTCTCCCCCGCCCCAGTCGCCCCGCCCGAGGACGGTGATGCGACGGTGGGGGTCCGCGGGGTCCATGCGGAGCGTGCGGCCGATCATGTCGGCGCAGAGGTCCAGGCAGCGGCGGCTGTCGAAGGTGACCCAGGTGGCCCCCTCCTCCATGCCGTCGTCGTTGAGCAGGTCGAGCATGCGCTCGATGGCGCTCGCTTCGCGCCGGGCCTCGTCGTCGGTGCGGAACACGCCTGCGGAGAGCCCGCCGTGGCGGCGCTGGGCGTAGAAGAACAGGTCGGAGCCCGGGCTCGCGTCGGGGGCCGGCATGAGCATCGTGAAGGGCGCCGTGGCGCGCACGACCGTGGTGCCGCGACGCACGATCTGCTCGTCCGCGACGACCTCCTCGAAGGACTCCAGGGCCCGTGGGTTGGGCCGGTTGTACGCCGCCGACGCGGGGTCCACGAAGGACCAGCGGGGGGCTCCCGAGGGCGCCTGCACGAAGCGGTCGAGGACCTCGTAGACCTCGAACGCGACGTCGGCGGCCGGGAGGTCCTGCGCCCACACGCCCATCTCGACGAGGAGCCGGACCGTGCAGAGCCACGCGCGCTCGACGTTGCCGGGGTCGACGTGCTGGCCGGCCTCCATCGTGAACCCGAGCCGCTCGCTGGGCTCGCCGGGGTAGAGCCCGACGTTGCTGCAGAGCCCGCCCTCGACGACGGTGGACTCGTGCATCCCGGTGACCAGGTTGGCCACTCCGAGGCGGGCGGCCATGGCGGCGTGCCGCTGGTCGTCCCGGTAGAGCAGGAAGGGCGCGCTGGGCCGCGACGTGCTGTGCAGGTCGAGGATGGCGTCGCAGGCGATCAGGAGGGGCGCGAGCTCGAGAGCCCGCCGCTCCTCGTAACACAGCGACTCGGGCGGCATGTTCGCCAGCGCCTCGAGGGTGCCGCGGTCGTACAGGCGGTTGAGGTCGACGCCGTCCTCGGTGAACCGGCGGTTCTGGCGGGCCGCCAGGTCGTTCGCCCGCACGGTGAGCAGGCTACCGGCCTTCAGGCGCCCCGAGTCCGCCTCGAGGCGCTCGATCACGGCCGCCCCCACGGGCTCGTTGCCGTGGGTGACACCGACGATGGCCACGCGGGGGCCCTCGATGGGCCGGCCGTCCGCGTCCACGGCGGTGAACAGGCGGACGCCGCTGACGCCATCGGGCGCGTCGACCCGCGTGACGGTCATGCGCCGGCCTCGGCCCCGTCATCGTCGGACGCGGCCTTGCGCGCAGTGGTCTTCCGGGTGCCCGTGGCCTTCTTCGCCGTCGAAGCCTTCGCCGTGGACGCCTTCTTCGCCGTCGAGCCCTTCTTCGCTGCGGGCTTCGTGGGAGCCTTCGTCGTCGTCTTCTTCGTCGCCGCCCCCTTCTTCGCGGCGGCACCCTTCGTGGGCTTCTTCGCCGCGGGCTTCTTCGGGGCCTCGCCGTCCTCGGAGGCCGCGCCTCCGCGGGGCTCGCGCGGCGGGAACTCGAAGCCGTGCTTGCCGGTGTCCTTGCGGATCAGGGCGCCCCGGAAGGGCCGGCCGCGCTTGCTGATGAAGCCGTCCAGGATCTCGGTCCTGGCCTCGTCGCCGAAGTAGGCGCGCGCCTCGTCCTCGGAGAGCTCGCGCTGACAGACCGTGCGCGGGAGCATCGGCCCCTTCTTCTCGTCGCCCTCGAACACCTTGCGGGAGACCCACCGGTGGTTGGTGACGACGATCTCGGACTCCGGGAACTGCGGGCAGGGCATGAGCACGCCCTCCTCGACCTCGGGCTCCTTCGAGCGCCCGCCCTGGCCCGGCCCGTACTCGAGGTCGACGACCCAGCGGTCCTCCTCGACGGTCTCCTTGCCCTTCTTCACCTCGAGGGCCTTCTTCACCAGGTGCATGGTCGCGGTCTGGGACTCGCCACTGAAGCCGACGAACCCCTCGACGTCGGGGAGATCCCGCTTCTCGAGGAGCTCGGAGACGAGCCGGCGGTCCATGTAGCGACCCCGGACCTCCTTCCACACGGCGAAGATGCAGCCCTCGTCGCGCCCGAGGTTGTGCTCGCAGAAGTAGCCGAGCGCGTTCTCGCTCACCTTGCCGCCGCACTCCGGACACACGCCCACGGGCGGCATGTCGGCGAACAGCGTGTTGTGGTCGAAGCCCTTGAGGTTCTCGACGAGATCCTTCGTGAGCCCGACCATCTCGCGGTACATCTCGTCCTTCCCGCGCTGGCCGTTCTCGACCTCCTTCAGCGCGTGCTCCCACTCGCCGGTGAGCCGGGGGCTCGAGAGGGCCGGGGTCTTCGCGCGGTCGAGGATGTCGATCAGGCGGATCGCCTTGCTGGTGGGCGCGAGACGCTTGTCGACGCGGCGGGTGTACGCCTTGCGGACGAGCTCCTCGATGTGGTTCGCGCGGGTGGCCGGCGTGCCGATCCCCCGGCCGCGCATGGCCTCCGACAGGTCCTCGTCGGCGATCTTCTCGCCTGCGGTCTCCATGAGGCGGAGCAGCTGGGCTTCCGAGTACCGGGGCGGCGGGCGGGTCCAGCTCTCGTCGAGGGCGGCGGAGAGCACGTCCACGGGCTCGTCGTCCACCTTGTCCTCGCCGGCCTTCAGCGGCGGGAGCTGGGTGCCCGACCCCTCCTCCACCCCGAGGGCCTCGAGGAAGCCCGGGATCTCCAGGGTGCGCGCCGACGTGCGGAAGCGGGCGGGCGCCGCGTCGGTGCCGATGTCCACGACCCGATCCACGACCGCCCAGGTGGCCGGACCCATCAGGGCGCCCAGGAACTGGCGGAGCACGAGATCGAACACGCGCAGGTCGTCGCCCGTGAGCGGCTCCTCGGGGGCCGTGCCGGTCGGCACGATCGCGAAGTGGTCCGAGACCCCCTTGCTGTCGAGCACCTTGTCGAGGTTCTTCGGCCCCTCGGCCAGCACCCGCTGGGCGAGCGGACCCATCGCGGCGCTGTCCTCCGGGAGCTCCATGGCACCGAGGGCATCGAGCACCTGGAGCACGGTCGGGCCATAGTCGTCCGGCAGGTTCTTGCTGTCGGTACGCGGGTAGGTGGTGACCTTGTGGCGCTCGTAGAGGCGCTGGGCCGCGTCCGCCGTGCGCTTGGCGCTCATCCCGAAGCGCCGGTTGGCCTCGCGCTGGAGGGTGGTGAGGTCGAAGAGCATCGGGGGGTTCTGGATGCTCTTCCGACGCTTCTCGCTGGCCTTCGCGGTGGTGGCGGCCTCGGCGGCAGCGAGGATCCGGCGGGCCTCGGCCTCGTCGAACAGGCGTCCGGGCCGCTCGTCCCGGTCCTCCGACTTCTTCTGATCGGGGTCGAACCAACGGCCCACCCAGTCGTGGTCGACGTGGTGGAAGGTGGCCGCGATCTCCCAGTACTGGCGGGGCTGGTGGCGCAGGATCTCGCGCTCGCGATCGACCAGGATCTTGAGCGTCGGGGTCTGCACGCGCCCCGCGGACCACGCCCGGCTGTCGGCGCGCGACTTCAGGCGCTGGTGGAGCACGCGGGTGGCGTTGAACCCCACGAGCCAGTCGCCGACCTGACGGAGCCAGGCGGCGCCCGCGAGGGGCTCCAGCTCCTTGCCGTCGCGCAGGTGGTCGAACGCGTCGCGGATCGCGGTCCGGGTCATGGACTGCATCCAGAGGCGCCGCATGGGCTTCTTGTCGAGCCCCGTGTACTCGACGATCTCACGGAAGATCAGCTCGCCCTCGCGCCCGGCATCACAGGCGTTGACGATGCCGTCGACGTCCTTCCGGACGCCAAGCTTCCGGATCTGGTCGATCCGCTTCTTCTGGCCGTCGCGCGGGCGGTACTCGAAGGCGTCCGGGATGATCGGCAGGAACTTGAGCTGCCAGGAGCCCCACTCCTTCTTGTACTCCTTCGGCTCGGCGAGCTGCAGGAGGTGGCCGACGGCCCAGGTGATCACCCAGTCGTCGCTCTCCAGGTACTCCCCGTGGTCCGTGAAGCCCCCGAGTGCCTCGGAGATATCACGGGCAACACTGGGCTTCTCGGTGATGATGAGCTGCTTGGGCACGTCGGGACCTCGGGGACGGGGACTGTCCTCCCTAGAGTGTCGACCGCGGATCCGCAAGGTGAAGGCCCCTGGCGAGGGGGGTATACATGACGACTCCACGCGCCCCCGGAACCCGCGATTACCACCTCTCCCCAAGTCTCCGGCGACGACCTCTACAAGGTGGTCCATCAGTTCGCCACGCCCCACGGCGTGGTGGCCGCGGCCCGCATCCCCGACGCGCCGGACCCCGTCCCGGACGACGTCCTGGAGCGTCTGCCCGGCGCCGAGGCCGACTACGCCCGCACCCTCCGCGGCTACCGTCAGGTCCAGTTCGTGGGCGGGAGGATCGCGCTGCGCCACGCCGTCGGCCAGCTGGGCATGAAGTGCGGCCCCGTGCTCTCCACACCGCGCGGCGCGCCACGGTTGCCCGCGGGTCTCGTCGGCTCGGTGTCCCACAAGCGCGACCTCGCGATCGGCATGGCGGCGCGCGACAACGGGTGGACCCTCGGTGTGGACCTCGAGGACTTCGAGCCTGCGCGCCTCTCCATCGCCTCGCGCGTGCTGCGGCCTGCCGAGCTCGCCGACCTCGACGGGCTCCCCGACGCGCAGCGCTGGATCGCGATCGTGCAGCGGTTCTCGCTCAAGGAGTCCATCTACAAGGCCCTCGATCCCTACCTGCAGCGCTACGTCGCGTTCGAGGAGGCGGAGGTCCGTCCGGACCTCCAGGGTTCCGCGGAGGTCGCGCTCCACCTCGCGAAGGGCGAGGGTCCGTTCGAGGTCTCGAGCCGCTACGAGTGGCTCTGGGGCCGGCTCCTCACGAGCGTCCGAATCCGTCCCCGTCAGGACAGTTGACCCCACCCCGCGCCGCCCTTACCATCGCGCACACGAACAGGAGCACGACCCATGGCAGGGACCGACAACCGGTCGATCAAGGTTCTCTTCCGCGAGTGGCGCCAGGGGGACGGCGAGGCCGGGCAGATCATGGCCCAGCGCTTCGCCGACTGGTACTACGCGATCGCCACCTCGCGGCTCGGTGAGGACGCCGGGAAGGGTCCGTGCGAGGCCGCGTGCGGCAAGTTCGGCGACGGGGTGTCGTCGGTCTCGGAGTCCCGTGCGCTCATCGGTTGGGCCCACGAGATCATCCAGGCCCAGCTCGCCGAGAACGGCGCCGAGCGCGCCACGGACGGCGACTCGCCCAACGCCTACACGGGCAACCAGAAGCCCAAGACCCTCCTGTGCAAGGCGCGCATCGCGCTGCCCGAGGAGGTCGCGCTGCTCGAGGCCTGCTACCGCACCGGGTCCGCTCAGGACATCGAGCCCCTGCCCGTCCTCAAGGCCCGCTACAAGGTCAAGCAGTGGCTCCGCGACAACTGCTCCGTGCCGTTCGACGTCGCACCGGACAACCCGGTGCTCGACCGCGCTCCGATGCCCCTCTACGAGTCCGGCCGGATGGCCACCCCCGAGGAGGAGGTCAACTTCGAGCAGTGGATGATCTCGGACCTCGAGCTGTGCAAGGACATCGCCGAGTTCGCCCACTTCGCCATCGCTCTGCGCGGGGGTCTGCCGTCGGCCGACCAGTTCCAGAGCAAGCAGGAGCAGCGGAAGGCGGAGCGCAAGGCGAGCACCACGCCGGTGGGCGCGTCCAACGTGGCCGTGCACGACGACGAGCCCGCGGGCAGCAACGTGGCCGGCGCGGCCGCGGTGGGCGGTGGTCTGGCCCTCGTGGCGGGCGGTGGCGTCGTGCTGCTGCTGATCGTCGCGGTGGCCGGCTACTTCATGTTCGCGGGCTGACCGCTTGGACGACGAGGTCGTCAGCGGCGTCTGGCAGCTCGACCCCGACACCCGGCTCGCCCTGCGCCTGAAGGCCGTCCGCGACGCCACGGAGCGCGGCGACTGGCCGCGCGTGGTGCTCGAGGCCGAGGAGCTCCTCGACGACGCTCCCGCCCACGGGGAGGCCCTCGGTCTGCTCGCGAGCGCGCTGTTGGAGCTCGGCGACTGCATGAACGCCGTCGACGCCTTCGAGGACCACCTGGCCGCCGCCGAGCCCTCTCCGGACGTGCTCTCGGGCCTCGCCATCGCTCGCTTCGAGACCTGCGACCTCGCGGGTGCCGTGGTCGCCGCGCGGGAGGCCCTGCGCCTCGACGGCTCGGTCGCGGAGGCCCACTACACCCTCGGGCTCGCCCTCGAGCGCCAGGGTCGCCCCAGCGACGCCCTGCGCAGCTTCCAGGCGGCCCGCGCGCTCGACCCTGAGGCCTACCCGCTGCCCATCGCGCTCGACGACGCCACCCTCGAGATGGCGCTGCGCCACGCACTCCCCTCCCTCGCGCCGGTGCTGGTGGAGTTCTGGCGCGACGTGCCCATCCAGGTGGAGGACGAGCCGTCCATCGAGGAGCTGCTGGGGGCCCGGCTCCCCGTCCCGCCCACGGTGGCGGGCCTCTACGCGGGCGACCCACCCTCCGGCGACGAGGTGCTCACGGCGCGCCCGGAGGCCCTGCGGTTGTTCCGCAAGAACCTGGCCCGGTGCGGCGACCTCGACGAAGTCTCCAGGCAGCTCGCCCTCGTGCTGGAGCAGGAGGCGCTGGACTGGCTCGGGGTTCCGCTCGAGGAGCTGGAGTAGCCCGGCGGCTAGCTCCAGACCGTGCCCGGCACCAGCACCACGCGCCCCCGACGCTCCGGGCTCCTGTCGCGCTCCAGGGCCGCGTGCAGGTCGTCGAGGGCCCAGGTGGAGTCCACCCGCCCCTCGATCCCCAGCTCCACCATGCGGTTCAGGATGCGCCCGGTCTCGAAGTCGCCACGCATCCGGTCGAGGCGGTTGAGCCAGAAGCCCTGGAGCAACACGCCACGGTAGACGCCGTCGGACACCCGGACCCGCGGTGACTCCCGCGACATCGCGCCGAAGCTGACGATGCGCCCGCCGTCCGCGAGCAGCGCACCGAGACGCTCGGTGGACGCACCGCCCACCCCGTCGAGGGCGCGGTGCACGGGCTCACCCAGGGCCTGACGGGCCGCCTCGGGCCAGCCGTCGTCGTCGACCAGGGCCAGGGCCGCCCCGGCCTCGCGGAGCCCTTCGAGGGCCTCCTCGCGACGGGCGACCGCCACGACGTTCACGCCCATCCGGCGGGCCAGTGCGAGCACGAAGGTGCCCACGCCCCCCGTGGCTGCGTTCATCGCGACCCACGACCCCCGATCCAGACCGTCCAGCAGGGCCTGCGCGGTGAGCCCGTTCACGCGCAGGAGGCTCGCGGCGACGGGATCGACCTCGTGGGTCAGCCGGAGCGTGCCGTCCACGGGCACGACCCGCTCGGAGGCCCAGCTCCCCGAGCGCATCGGCAGCACCACCCGCGAGCCGAGCCACGGGTCGGGGCCCTCGAGCACCCGGCCCACGCCGACGGACCCGGGAACGCCGGGCGTCTCCTGGGCGAGCGGGTAGAGCCCGCGCACCCGGAGGTGGTCCATGGGCAGGATGGGTGCCGCCTCCACCTGCACCCGGAGCTGGCCCGGATGCAGGACGTCGGGGGCGGACGCCTCGAGCGACAGGACGTCTGCCGGCCGCCCGAAGCCACGCTGGACCACGCGCAAGGGTCAGTCCGAGGAGAGGAGGGCGTCGAGGTCGAGGTCGTTCGGGTCAGCGTCGTCTTCGGCCTCGGGCTTCTTCCGGACCCGCCGACGGGTGCGCTTCTTGGGCGCCTCCTCGTCGTCGGCGGCGGCTTCGGCCTTCTTCGCGGGCTCGGCCTTCTTCGCGTCGGCCTTCTTCGCCGGCTCTGCCTTCTCGGCCTTCTCGGCCTTCTTCGCGGGCTCGGCCTTCTTCGCGGGCTCGGCCTTCTTGGCGTCCGCCTTCTTCGGCTCGGCCTTCGCCTTCGCGGGCTCGGCCTGCTCCTCGTCGTCGGACTTCTTCTTGCGTCGCGACGGCTTCTTCTCCTCCTCGGGCTCCTCTTCGGCCTCGAGCAGGTCGTCGAGCTCCAGGACGGCCTCGCGCTCCAGCTCGCTGGTGTCCTCGAGCACGAGCAGGTCGTCGAGGTCGACGTCGTTGAGCGCCGCGTCGTCACCCACGCCCATCTGCGCCTGCGCGAGCCACGCCAGGGCCGTCTCGATGTCGCGCGTGCGGCTGGAGTCGCCCAGGAAGAGCTCCGCGAGCTTGCCGACGTCGTGGAGGTCCGCGTTGGCCTCCTCGAGGCTCGCGAGGAAGAAGCTCAACAGGGCCGTGTTCATGCCCTCGGCGTCCTTCTCGAGGTGGAAGGAGGCCGAGGTGGAGCGGATGGCCGTGCCGTCCTTGTGGATGAGCAGGCCGGCCGACATGAGTGCGGTGAAGATGCCGCGCAGGATGCGCGCCGGGAGGTCCGGGAGGGTCTTGCGGAGCCGCTTGCGGACGTCTTCGCGCAGGAACTGCACGTTGACCTTGCGGCGCTTGGAGGCGCGCTCGGAGACCGTGGCCTCGATGAGCTGGAGCACCTGCATGCGCGCGGGGAAGGAGAGCGGGTGGATGCCGAGGGCGTCGAGCGCCTCGATCCACTTCTCGGTGCCCTTGGGGAGGTAGGTGTCCACCCAGTCCTCCGCGCTCGGCGCGTCCTCCTCCTCCTCGTCCGTGTCGTCCTCGCCCACACCCTCCACGGAGTCGACGCGGTAGCCACCGGCCTTCGTGTCGCGATCGAGCTGCACGTAGCCGGCGTCGCGGGCGGCCTCGAGGAACCGCGCGAAGGAGCTGAAGCCGAGCTCGCTCTCCGAGAAGTCCGGGCTCTTGCGGCGCATGGCGTTCTTCACGATGCTCGCGAGGGGCGCCTTGGGGTCCTCGCGCTGGAGACCGGCGAGGGCGTCCACCAGGAGGTCGTAGGCCCACTGACGACGGCTGCTCTTCTTGCCGTCGGTGGAGCGGGCCTGCCGGCGGGTCTGCGTGCGGGTCGTGGCCTTCACGATGTTGTCGTAGAAGATGAACTCGTCGCAGGCGTTCACGAGGAGGCGCGACGTGGACGAGCGCGTGCCGATGCCGATGACCCGCTTGTCGAGCTCGCGCATCTTGAGGACGAGCGGCGTGAAGTCGCTGTCGCCCGACACGATGACGAACGTGTCGATGTAGGCCTTCGTGAAGGCGAGCTCCAGGGCGTCGACCACCATGGCGATGTCGGCGCGGTTCTTGTCCTGCATGCCGTGGCTCGTGAGCTCGAACATCGTGACGTTCGCGGCGAGCAGGCTCTGCTTGAAGCGGCTGAAGCGACCCCAGTCCGCGTAGGACCGGGCGATGAGGACGCGTCCCTTCTCCACGAGGCGGGACATGATGGCGTCGATGTCGAAGCGGCCGAGCCGCTCCTTCTCCGTACCGGCGGCGATGTTCTCGAAGTCGATGAGAACGGCGAGTGTCGTATCCAAGCTGTGTCTTCTCCGCGGCCGACCCGGGATTCCAGAGGGGGCCGCAATGGGTTCTCCCGCGGTGTGGGCCGGGGATTCCGGCACACGAGGTCAGCGGGGTGTGCGCGGCGTGAGATGTACGCGGCGCGCGTTCCTCCTACACCGTGATCCGAACGAGCACAAGCGTGTGGTAGGTGGTTACCCGCGCGCGATGGAATTCGCGTTCTTCGTGGTCACCGCCCTGGGTGGCGTGCTGTCGGTGGTCGGGGTCGTGTGGGTCGCCCGTAGGTGGGCGTCCGTGAGCGAGGCGCGCAAGCGCGAGCGCGAGCAGTCCGTGGGCCCCGTGTCCACGCTCGAGCCGAGCGCCGTCGCGTCCGCGAGGGAGTCCGTCACGAGCCGCCATGCCCCGGACACCCTGCTCGCGGACCTCGAGGCCATGCTCCGCTCCCAGCAGGCCCGCGTCCCGCGGCGGACCGACGACGAGATCGTCGCGTTCTTCGGCGACGCGAACACCTCGAAGGTGAACGGCATGTTGAACACCCCACCCGACGCCATGCCGGTGCGCGTGGCCGTGCGGGTCTCCACGGTGGACGGCGCCACGCGCGTCGAGGCCCTCGTGGACGAGGACTACGGCTTCCAGATGTTCGCGGGGCCCGCCAGGACCGCGTTCGTCGAGAAGTACGAGGCCGCCACCGCCGTCTGGATCGAACGGATCCGCGACCTGACCTGAGTTCGCGATAGTGGAGTGTTCCATCCCCGGAGGGACAGTGGCCGCCTTCTCGCGCTTCAAGGGCACCGAGAGCTACATCTCGGACCCCAACCTCTCCGCCGTGGTCGACGCGGCCGTGGCCCTCGGGCGCCCCCTGCTGGTCAAGGGCGAGCCCGGCACCGGCAAGACCCTGCTCGCCACCGCCGTGTCCGAGGCCCTCGGCATGCGCATGCTCACCTGGCACATCAAGTCCACCACCAAGGCGGTGGACGGCCTGTACCAGTACGACGTCGTGCAGCGCCTGAACGACTCCCGGTTCGGCGACGCGGACGTCTCCGACATCCGCAGGTACATCAAGCTCGGGCCGCTCGGTCAGGCGTTCGCCGCCGACGAGCGCGTCGTGCTGCTCATCGACGAGATCGACAAGGCGGACCTCGAGTTCCCGAACGACCTCCTGCGCGAGCTCGACGAGATGGCGTTCACGATCCCCGAGCTCGACGAGACCGTGCGGGCGAAGCACCGGCCCGTCGTGCTCATCACGAGCAACGCCGAGAAGGACCTGCCCGACGCGTTCCTCCGCCGCTGCGTCTTCCACTTCATCGACTTCCCGGACCGCGCGCGCATGGAGGCCATCGTGCACGTGCACCACCCGGACCTCGGTGGCGCCCTGCTCTCCGCGGCCCTCGATCGCTTCTTCGCGTTCCGGAAGGTCCAGGGCCTCCGCAAGCCCCCGTCCACCTCGGAGCTCGTGGACTGGATCAGCGTGCTCGTGCACGCGGGGCTCGAGCCCGAGGCCGTCACCCAGGACGACCCCTTCCTCGGCGTGCTCTTCAAGCAGGAGAGCGACCTCGACAAGATCAAGAACCCCCGGCGGCGGGCCTACTGATGGACCCCGCCCGGGACGGGTCGGACGTGGTGCTCTACCTCGAGGCGGAGCCCGGAGACGGCCCCGTCCCGCGCCGGCGGCTCTACTGGCTCCACCTCGCACCGCTGGCGGGAGGCTGGCGCGCGCGGGTCCCCGAGGCCACCTGGGAGAGCTGGAAGGCGCAGTGGGTGCCAGCCGACATGCCCGAGGGTGCCGACAAGATGCAGTGGCGCCTCGCCACGCGGTTCGCCCAGGTCCGCCACCGTGGCGACGCGGTCGGCGTGAGCCCGCCGGTGTTGGGTGACGTGACCTTCGAGCGCGTGGAGGGCTGATGTTCACCCACTTCCTCTTCGCCCTGCGAGGGCAGGGCCTGAAGGTCGGCACGGGCGAGTGGCTCGTGTTCCTCGACGCCCTGAAGCGCGGGCTCGCGGGCGACCTCGACCAGCTCTACGCCCTCGGGCGCGCGCTGCTCTGCAAGTCGGAGATCGAGTACGACGCGTACGACCTCGCGTTCGCGGCGACCTTCAGCGAAGCTGCCCTCCCGCCCGAGCTCCTGCAGAAGCTCACCGAGCTCCTGAACGCCCTCGCCGAGCGTCCCGAGGGCGATTGGGTCGAGCACGGGTTCGAGAGCCTCGAAGACCTCTGGAAGGCCTTCCAGGAGCGCCTGCGCGAGCAACGCGAGCAACACGACGGCGGCAACCGGTGGATCGGCACGCAGGGCACCTCACCGTTCGGCAACAGCGGGCGCGCGAAGGACGGGATCCGTGTCGAGGGCGGCGGCGGCGGACGGCAGGCCGTGGCGGTCGCCATGGACCGCAAGTGGGAGAACTACCGTTCCGACCGCACCCTCGACGTCCGCGACCTGAAGATCGCCCTGCGCGAGCTGCGCAACCTCGTGCGCGAGGGCGCGTGGGAGCTCGATCTCGACGGGACGATCGACCAGACGGCGAAGAACGCCGGCGACATCCAGATCGTCGAGGAGCGCGAGCGCAAGAACCAGGTGCACGTCGTGCTGCTCATGGACGCCGGCGGGTCGATGGCCCCGCACTACGAGAAGGTCTCGGCCCTCTTCAGCGCCGCCGAGCAGCTCAACTGCTTCAAGAGCTTCAAGCACTACAGCTTCCACAACTGCGTCTACAACTGGCTCTACGAGGACTACGAGCAGCTCGAGCGCGTGCCGACGAGCCACGTGCTCGAGAACCTCACGCCCAAGCATCGGCTGATCTTCGTCGGCGACGCGAGCATGGCGCCCTACGAGCTGTTCAACCCGTTCGGCTGGCCGCACGAGGGCCACCTGGCCGGGCTGGACTGGCTGCAGAGGTTCCGCTCGCGGTGCCGGGCGAGCGTGTGGCTCAACCCGGACCCCGAGCGCTACTGGGACCACCCCACGGTGCGCGCCATCGGGCAGACGTTCCCGATGTACCCGCTCACCCTGGAGGGGCTCCGGGACGCGGTGAAGAAGCTCCGCGCCCCGGTCTGACCCAGGTCACTCGAGCTCGCCGGGCCACGAGCCGAGCGGGGTGACGTCGCCACCGGGATCGGCGGCCAGCACGGGGGCCACGAACCCCGAGAACTCCCCACCGCCGACGACGGCCAGGACATCGATCGGGCCGTCCTGCACGGGCTCGTCGGAGACCGACAGGCCGACGGGGTCGACCGTGCCGTCCGGAGCCTCCACCCGCGCCTCGAACCCGACGACGATGCCGTCCGACCAGGCGGTCGTGGTGAAGTGCTCGTCCAGGAGGCCGTCCATCGTACCCAGCGCGACATCCACGGTGAGCTCGAGCCGCACGGGACAGGGGTCCACGGGCGGCCCGCCCTCCTCGGCGTCGTCGTCGACGTAGACGTACTCGACCCTCTCGACGTCGCGGGGGGACACGAAGCTCGTCGCCACCAGGGACGTCTCGCCCGTCGCCTCCCACGTCAGATCCGCCGTGTAGGTGGGCCCCAACAGGGCCAGCGCGTCGGCGACGAGCACCGTCGACGTCGACTCGCCATCCCACAGCTCCACGGTGTCCGTCTCGACCACGGGCGTGCGGGAGGCCACCTCGCAGATCGTCTGCTCCTCCTCACCGAACTGCCCGTTGGGCCCGGGCTCCTGAACGCCGCATGCGGCCAGCCCGACCGCGATGATCCATGTGCTCTTCGTCTTCATGACTCCTCCTTGCCCCTGGAGACAGCTTCACGCCACCCGGCCCGGTCCGCCATGCCGGATACGCACATACCGTCCGCCCCTGAACCACCATGATGTGCGTCTGTGGCATACTGAAGACCGGGATGGGTATTTCACATGGACTTCTCGGAGATCACGAAGGACCTCGTACGGGCCGTCCGCGCCGAACGCTCGCAGATCCAGGTCTCCCGCCGGCTCGGCTACCGGGCGAACGTCGCGTACAGCTGGGAGTCCGGCCGTCGTACGCCTGGCGCCACCGACTTCTTCGCCCTGGCGGACCGTCCAGGCAGCCCGCTCGTCGAGCGCATGGCGCCCTTCTGGAAGCACGCGCCCCCGTGGCTCCACGAGGCACCGGGATCCCTGCCCTGGATCGCCGAGCTGCTCGGGGCCGTGCGGGGGAACACCCCGATCGGCGAGCTCGCGACGGCCGCGGGGCTCTCGCGGTTCACGGTGTCGCGCTGGCTCGCCGGGCGTGCCGACCCCCGCCTGCCCGACCTGCTCGCCTTCCTGCACGCCGCGGGCGGGAGGGCCCTCGACTTCGTGGCCCTGTTCGTGTCGCCCGCAGAGCTCCCGTCCACCCGGCGTGCCTGGAAGCGCCTGGAGGGCGCCCGATCGCTGGCGAGGGCGTCCCCGTGGGTGCAGGTCGTGCTCCTCGCGCTGGAGCTCGAGGCCTACCGGGCGCTGCAGGCCCACGACGACGCCTGGCTGGCCGCACGACTGGACCTGCCGATCGCGATCGTGCGCGACAGCCTGGAGCGGCTGGAGGCTGCGGGGCAGGTGCGGCGGGTCGAGGGTCGCTTCGTGCCCCGGGAGGTGCTCACGGTCGATCTGCGCGCGCCGGGCGCGGGCAGCGCGCTGAAGCGGCACTGGGCAGAGGTCGCGGCGGAGCGCCTCGATGCCGAGGGCGCGATGGTCTCGTACAACCTGTTCACCGTCTCCACCGAGGTCCTGGAGCAGGTGCGCGATCTGCAGAGGGCACACTGGCGTTCCGTGAGAACCCTGGTCGAGACATCGCGATCCGCGGACGAAGTGGTACTCCTGGAGCTGCATCTGGTGCCGTTCCGCGCGGGTGGCGCCGATCGCAGGTAGACTCGATGTCCATGATTGGAGGCGGGGATGCTCTGGACGGTCCTGGTGGGTTGCACGAGCCTGACGGTGGACGACACCGCCGGGCCTGCGGGTGCGGTGCTCGAGCGCGACGGGCTGAAGGTCGAGGTCCCCGCGGGAGCCGTGCCCGAGGGGGCCGAGCTCTCGCTCCGCCGCACGGACCTCGTACCGGACGACGTCCTGGTGCTCTCGGAGGCCTGGGCCATCGAGCCCGCGGACATCGTGCTCTCAGCACCCATCACGGTCTCCTTCGCGGCCGCAGACCCCTCGGGGGTGGTGCTCGCGGGTGACGGGTACGCCTTCGATGTGCTCGACACCACGGCGACGGACGGCTGGCTGTCGGCGTCCACCAGCACGCTGGGCGTGTTCCTCGCGGCCTCGATCATCCAGCCGGTGCCGCCCACGCCCGATCCGCCCATCACGTTCGTGCCGGCGCTCCCGGATCCCGCCGTCGTGCCCGGAGGTCCGCAGCCCGGTGGCAGCTGGTCGTGCGGCACCGGCGACATGGACCTGGGCCGGTTCGACGACACCGCGGTCCCGGCACAGCCGGACACCACCTGCGACGCCGGGGTCGGCGCCACGATCGGGGACGTCGGCTACGGCAACCTCCGCGCGGCCCTGGCGGCCGTCCAGCCCGGCGACACCGTGCGGATCTGCCCTGGCGTGCACCTCGGGCCCTACGGCGCGGTGCCGGATGGCGTCACCCTCGAGGGCGTCGCGACCGACCCCGCCTCCACGATCCTCACGGGCCGGCTCGACGGGCAGATCCTCCTGGCGACCGGCGACCTCACGCTCCGGCGGCTCACCCTCCGGCGCGGCTACCAGGAGAACGGGGGCGGCGCCCTGGACGGGGGCAGCGGCACGCTCACGATCGACTCGGTGCGCTTCGAGCAGAACCTCGCCTGCTCCGAGGGGGGTGGCGTGAGGGCGAACGGCGCCGTGCACATCGCGAACAGCGTCTTCGCGACGAATCTGTCGGGCTACATCGCGGGAGCAGCGGAGCTCGGCATGCGCTGGGACCCCTCCTCGATCGTCATCGAGAACACGCGGTTCGAGGGCAACCGATCGGCCGTGGAGGCAGGGGCTCTGCACGTGGACGGCGACGGCGGGACCATCACCGTCAGCGGGTCCCAGTTCGTCGGCAACTGGGCGGGCTACAACGGTGGCGCCCTCGTCAACGGCTCCTGGGACGCCCACACCCTGCTCATCGAGGGCTGCCTGTTCGAGGCGAACCACGCCGGCTACGAGGGTGGGGCGCTCGATCTCGCGAGCTGGTCGCCGGCGGACGACGTCACCGTGCTCGACTCCACCTTCTCGGCGAACACGAGCCCTGAGGGTGCCGCAGCGAACATCTCCCACTGGCAGGGCGGGACGTTCGTCTTCGATGGGATCACCTTCGACCAGTCCGGGACCTGCGCCCTGGACGTCGACATCCGGCCCAACGGCACCCCCGCGATCGTCGAGCTGAACGACGCGGACCTCGGCACCTCCGCCCAGCCCGTGTGCATCGGGTCGAACGCGATCGTCACCCGGGACGGCGCCCCGTACCCCTGAGATCGCTGCGGTCCGCGATCGTCCGCCGCAGCCCTGGAGGCCCACGGACGCCAGTGATCTGTGCCTGGACCTCCGGGGGCGGCCGGTTAGGTCACGCCCGACGTTGGGGCGTCGACAAGTGGTAAGTCACCGGTTTTTGGGTCCGGCATCCGCAGGTTCGAATCCTGCCGCCCCAACCCTACCCGCGAGAACCCGAGGAGGTTCGGGATGCACGGCGAGATCACCCTCTTCTCCGGCAACTCCAACCGCGCCCTCGCGCAGCGGATCTGCCAACGGCTCGGGCACAACCTGGCCGCCTGCCGCGTCGGGCGCTTCTCGGACGGCGAGATCCGGGTCGAGGTCGACGCGAACGTCCGTGGGCGCGACGTCTTCCTGATCCAGTCCACCTGCGCGCCGGCCAACGACCACCTGATGGAGGTCCTGATCATGGCCGAGGCGTGCAAGCGCGCGTCCGCGGGCCGGATCACCGCCGTCATCCCCTACTTCGGCTACGCCCGCCAGGATCGTAAGGTCGCCCCCCGCCAGCCCATCACGGCCCGGCTCGTGGCCAACCTCATCCAGGCCGCAGGACTCGATCGCGTGCTGACGATGGACCTGCACGCCGGGCAGATCCAGGGGTTCTTCGACATCCCCGTCGACAACCTCTACGCGCAGCCGATGTTCTTCCAGTTCCTCCGCGAGGAGATCGTCACGGGCGACCCCGGCTCGTACGTCATGGTCTCCCCGGACGCCGGGGGCGTCGAGCGCGTGCGGAGCTACGCCCGTCGCCTCCACACCAACCTCGCGATCATCGACAAGCGCCGCTCGGGGCCCAACCAGGCCGAGGTGATGCACATCATCGGCGACGTGGCGGGCAAGACCGCGATCCTGCTCGACGACATGATCGACACGGCCGGCACCCTCACCAACGCCGCCCACGCGGTCGCGAACGCTGGCGCCGAGAAGGTCTACGCGGTCGCGACACACCCCGTGTTCTCGGGTCCCGCGGTCACCCGCATGGCCGAGAGCCCCTTCGATCGGATCTTCGTCACCGACACGATCCCGCTCACCCCGGAGGCCGCGGCGCTCGAGGGCATGTACGTGCTCAACACCGCCCCGATCTTCGCGGACGCGATCCGTGCGATCCACTTCGACGACTCGATCTCCCGGCTGTTCCTGCCCGACTGACCGCTTCTCCCCGGCGTGGTTGCTGCCCGCCCGCAGAGGCATTACTCGGCCCTGCCAGTTCAACGGGCCCCACGTGGGCCCATTCCAACCGGTGATGTCCTGGTCGGCTCCCACCCGGCCCACTCCACGGGACAACCAACCGGCACGTTCTCGCGTGCGCCGGGCGGTCTGTCAGCCAGGACCACCCGGAGGCCTGTGATGAGCAACACCCTGAACGCCACCGTGCGGTCGAGCTCCGGCAAGGGCGCGGCCCGCAAGACCCGTCGGGACGGCAAGATCCCCGCGGTGCTCTACGGTCCGGAGAACGAGCCTGTCCCGGTCGACATCGACCCCGATCAGCTCGTCCGGATCTTCCGGAAGACCAACGACCGCAACACGGTCGTGGACGTCGAGATCGACGGCACCTCCGTCCCCACCCTCGTGCAGGACGTCCAGCGCCACCCGGTGTCGCGCGACATCCTCCACGTCGACTTCTACCGCGTGAGCAAGAGCAAGCCGGTCGAGGTCATGGTCCCCGTGACCACCGTGGGCCGTCCCGCCGGTGCCGTGCTCGGCGGCCGCCTCCGCCTGATCCGCCGCGTCGTGCGCACCCGCTGCGTCTACGACCGGATCCCGTCGAGCTTCGTGGTGGACATCTCCCCCATGAACATCGGCGACATGGTCAAGGCGTCCGAGATCGCCACGCCCGAAGGCGTCGAGATCGTGTTCGACCACGACTTCAACGTGCTCACCGTCTACGGCAAGAAGCAGCGCGGTGGCGCCGCGGGCGCTCCGAGCGGCAAGAAGTAGCGGATGCACCTCGTCGTCGGTCTGGGCAACCCCGGGCGTCAGTACGCTGACACCCGGCACAACGCGGGCTTCCTGGTCGTCGACCGGCTGGCCGAGCGTTGGGGTGCGAGCCTGGGCAAGCGCCAGTTCAAGGCCGACGTCGGGCAGGCGCGCATCGGCAGCGTCCCCGCGGTCCTGTGCAAGCCACAGACCTTCATGAACCTGTCGGGCGAAGCCGTCGTCTCACTGCGCGGCTACTACAAGTCCGAGAACCGCGACGTCCTCGTCATCCACGACGACGTCGAGCTGCCCTTCGGAGACGTCCGCGTGAAGTCCGGCGGAGGGCACGGAGGCCACAACGGTCTCCGCGACATCTCGAAGCGCATCGGCGCCGACTACGGTCGGGTGCGCTTCGGAGTGGGCCGTCCTCCCGAGGGCTGGGACACCGCCGACTTCGTGCTCGCGAAGTGGTCCGGTGACGAATCCCGCCAGCTCGACGAGGTGGTCGACCGCGCCGCCGATGCCGTGGAGCGCGCGCTCCAGGAATCCAACCTCTGAACCATCCATTGCAGGGATCACCATGCTGACCCACGAGTACGAGACCGTCGTCATCCTCCGGCCTGACCTCGACGACGCCGACACCAAGGACAACATCGACAAGCTCCAGGAGATCATCGTCGAGAACGAAGGGACGATGCTCCTTCGCGACGAGTGGGGCAAGCGCAAGCTCGCCTACCCGATCGCCAACCACCTGAAGGGCCACTACGTGCTCTTCAACTACCTCGGCCCCGCCCCGGCGATCGAGGAGATCGAGCGTCGTATCCGGATCAACGACCGGATCATCCGCTTCATGACGGTGGTGCTCGAGAAGAACGTCGACATCCCGACCAAGCTCGCGAACGCCGAGGAGCTCCGTGCCCGCCGCGCCGAAGAGGCGCGCATCAAGGCCGAGCAGGAAGCCGAGCGTGCGGCGAACGAGGACGACCTCGACGACAACGACAACGACGACGACGACGACAACGACAAGGAGGAGTGACCCATGCGCGTCATCCTGAAGTCCGAGGTCTCCAACCTCGGTGACGCGGGCGACATCGTGAAGGTCGCCCCCGGTTACGGTCGGAACTTCCTGCTTCCGCGCGGTCTCGCCATCCCTGCCTCCGAGGGCAGCATGCGCGAGCTCGAGCACCAGAAGCGGGTCGCTGCGGCCATCAAGCGCAAGCAGCTCTCGGGTGCCCAGGCCCTCGCGGCCAAGCTCGAGAACAGCGCCGTCTCCATCCGCCGCGAGGCGGGCGAGGACGACAAGCTCTTCGGCTCGGTCACCAACCGCGACATCGCGGACGCCCTGGCCGCCGAGGGCATCGAGCTGGACCGTCGGTCCATCCTCGTCGACGAGCCCATCCGCGCCATCGGCCTGTTCACCGTGCCGATCCGCCTCCACCGCGAGGTGTCGGCGAGCGTCCGGGTCTACGTCATCCGCGCCTGATCGGCTCCTGACTCCCGCCCGACGGTCCGCCGTCGGGTTCCCGGGCCGCGCCATCCGCTGATGGTCGCGGCCCTTCGTGTCTCCACCACGGGCTCACGTCGATGCGCGTCTACCCACAGGCCGTAGAAGCCGAGCGCGCCCTCCTGGGCGGGATGATCCTGAAGCCCGAGCGCATCCCGGAGCTCACGGGGCTCGGGCTGCGCGGCGACCACTTCCACCGCCCCGAGCACGCCAACCTGTTCCGCGTGCTCGTCGAGATGCACGGGCGCGCCGAGGCCATCGACCTGGTCACCGTGCCCGAGCGCATCGGGCGGGACGGCGAGCAGGACAAGTACGGCGGCATCTCCTACGTGCTCGGCCTGCCGGACCAGATCCCGTCCACCACGAACCTCCCGCACTACGCGCGGGTGGTCATCGACAAGGCCCTGCTGCGCCAGCTGATCGACACCGCGGGCGAGGTGTCGGAGCGGGCCTATGCGCAGCCCGACGACGTCCACAACCTCATGGACCAGGCCGCCCGCGAGATCCTCTCGCTCGGATCGGGCATCGGCGTGGGCTCCTGGGAGCAGATCAGCCTCACGCTCGACAAGGCGGTCCAGGACCTCGACGAGCTCTCCAAGCAGGGCGGGGTCGTCGCGGGCTACACGACCGGCTTCGAGGACCTCGACAAGAAGCTCGCGGGCCTCCACAAGTCCGACCTCCTCATCCTCGCCGCACGACCCGCCATGGGGAAGACCGCGCTGGCCCTCAACGTCGCGCAGAACGTGGCGCTCATGGAAGGTCGGGCCGTGGGCATCTTCAGCATGGAGATGAGCCGCGCTCAGCTCGTCACCCGCATGGTGTGCTGCCAGGGCATGGTGGACGGCAACAAGGTGCGCACCGGCAAGCTCGACACCGACGACTGGGCGCGCTTCCTGGACGCCACGGACGCCCTGCGCGCCGCGCGCGTGTTCATCGACGACACCCCCGGGCTCTCGATCACCGACGTGCGCAGCCGCGCCAAGCGCCTGAAGGCCGAGCAGGACGACCTCGGGCTCATCGTGATCGACTACCTCCAGCTCATGTCGGGTGACGACAAGCGCGCGCCCCGCGAGCAGCAGATCTCCGCCATCAGCCGTGGGCTGAAGGCGCTGGCCAAGGACGTGGACGTCCCTGTCATCGCGCTCTCGCAGCTCAACCGCGGCGTGGAGCAGCGCGCCGAGAAGCGGCCGATGGTCAGCGACCTCCGCGAGTCCGGCGCCATCGAGCAGGACGCCGACATCATCCTGTTCATCTACCGCGACGAGTACTACAACCCGGACTCGACCGACAAGGGCCTCGCCGAGGTCATCATCGCGAAGCAGCGAAGTGGCCCGACAGGCACGTGCAAGCTGGTCTTCCGCGGAGAGTTCACGCGGTTCGACAACTACGCCGACGACGACCTCCTGTTCTGACCGGGTTCCGGCCTCCCGCCCCACCCCACAGCCACTCGGAGGCGGGCTGCGATCCCGGTTCGGGTTGGAAACACGACGCGCGTGGAGGGGTGCTTGACCCCACGCCCACGGTTCGGTAGTCATTGTCTCCCAGCGGTCCCGCCCCCTCCTCCATCGGGGGTATCCTGAACCCGAGATCGCACTGTGAGGGTGGATGTCCATGGACAAGGCAGAGCTGCTGTCGACGTTCCGAGATCACGTGGAGCAGTTCGATCGCTTTCAGAGCTTCATCGACAAGGCCAAGCAGTCCGGTGGGAAGTTCGCTGCCGCCGTCGTCGAGAAGGTCATCCAGGACAACGAGGGGAAGTGCATCGAGCTCGTCGCCGAGATCATGCCCCTCATGTCCCAGATGGAGGCGGTGATCGCAGGCCTGGCGGACGAGAAGCAGGCGATCATCGACGGCCGCCAGGACTCCGAGTTCAAGCTCCAGGAGCTCGAGCTGCGCCGCGAGATCGGCGACCTGTCCGAGCCCGAGTTCGAGAAGGAGGCGGCCGAGTTCAAGGCGGTCGTCGACAGCACCGACGCGAAGGTCTCCGAGCTCGAGATGGAGGGCGAGGAGTTCATCGACCTGATGGAGCGTTGGCGGAACCTCGCGGAGCGTTCCGGGGTCCTCGACGAAGCGTCCGCCGCACCTCCACCCGCGCGGCCCCAGCCCCCGGCGCGCCAGCAGCCCCGCGCCCCCGAGCCCAAGCGGTCCGAGCGGCCGGCCCCCGAGCGTCAGGTTCGCGCTCCGGTGCCGGAGCCCGAGCCCGAGCCGGAGCCCGAGCCCGATCCCCTCGACGACCTCGTGGACGACCCGGTCCTCGACCTCGGCGACGCACCCGAGGCCGACGGCGTGTTCGACGACGACGGTGTCGGCTTCGAGCTCGGCGACCTCGACATCCTGGGCGACGACGACGACCTCGACCTCGACGGCGGCAACGACGAGGCGGCCAACGAGAGCCGTCGCTCCGTGCTCCTCTACCAGGAGGGCACCGCCGAGGAGCAGATCTACCCGTTCAACGGCGAGGTGATGAGCCTCGGCCGTGGGCGCGACAACGACGTCCAGGTCAAGAACGACAGCAAGGTCTCGCGCTACCACTGCAAGCTCTACCGCCGTGGGCCCAACTTCTACATCGAGGACAACAAGTCCGCGAACGGCACGCTCGTCAACGGCGAGCTCATCACCGAGCGCCGGCTGTTCGGCGGTGAGGAGGTCATCATCGGCGAGACCTTCTTCCGCTTCCGCATCCTCGATTGAGCGACGGCAACGGGAGCGCGGAGACCCGCCGCACCCTCCGTCAGCTCATCGTGCACGACCTGCGCAGCCCGCTCGCCGTCGTGCTCGGCCAATGCGACCTGCTCGCCATGCGTGGCAACCTCAGCTCCGCCGACGCCGCATCGGTCGAGGCCATCGCGCGCGCCGCCCGCACGGTGCTCGAGCTCGTCGATCGGGCGGGAGACATGCTGCCCAAGACGGAGGGTGCGACCCCTTCCTCCCGGAATTGATCTAAGCTTCTTCCAATGGCGCGAAAGCGGGACGACCACGAGACGGCCACCTACTACACGACCTTCCAGGTCGCGAAGTTCCTCGGGGTGTCGCTCCCGACGGTGGTGAACTGGATCGAGGCGGACCGACTGGACGCCCACCGCACGCCCGGGGGCCACCGGCGCATCGCCCACAACGAGCTCGTGGCGTTCGCCAAGCGCAACGCCTACCCGCTCTCCCGGGAGTTCCTCGACGCGCACGCCGCGAACAAGGTGCTCGTGGTCGACGACGAGCGCGACTTCGCCGAGCTGGTCCGCGAGTACCTCGAGCTCAAGGCCGGCTACACCGTGGAGATCGCGCACTCGGGCTTCCACGCGGGCTTCGCGGTGGCCCGCTTCAAGCCGGACCTCATCCTGATGGACATCATGATGCCGGACATGGACGGCTTCCAGGTCCTCGAGCTGCTCCGGAGCGACGTGGAGACCCGCCACATCCCGGTCATCGCCTGCACGGCCTACCGCGACCCCGAGGTGGAGGCGCGCATCCAGGAGCTCGGGTTCGACGGCTTCATCGAGAAGCCCCTGCGCCTCGACGCGCTGGTCGAGATGATCCGCGACCACATGGACCTGCGCGACCTCTAGCTACCCGGCCAGCGGGCGCCCGCTCCCCTCGCCTCCCCTGCGGTGCCAGACCACCTCGCTCGCGATGGACACGGCGATCTCGGCGGGCGTCTCGCTGCGAAGGTCGAGCCCTACCGGGGCCCGCAGCGACGCCACCGTCACCTCGTCCAGCCCGGCCGCCCGCAGCCGCACCCTGAACTTCGCGACCTTCGCCCGGCTGCCGATCATGCCCACCCACGCGTTCCGGAGCGGGAGCAGGCTCCTGCACAGGTCGAGGTCCAGCGCGTGGTCGTGGGTGACCACCAGCACGTACCGCGTGGGGTCGCCCGTCAGACCCTCCGCGAACGCGCGCGGGTCGTCCAGCACCCGGGCACACGCGAAGCGGTCCGGGGTGTTCAGCTCGTCCCGGTCGTCCACGACGGTCACCCGGAAGCCCAGCGCCGTGAGCATCGGGACCACGGCATGGGCCACGTGACCCGCACCGAACACGACCAGCGGGGGCTCCGGGAAGACGGGGTCCACGTGCACGGCCATCAACCCTCCACAACACATCCCGAGATCCCGGGTGAGGTTCGCCTCGAACCGCGCAGGACGGCCTGTCCGCAGGGCCTCCCGCGCCAGCGCGACGACCCGGTGCTCGACCTCGCCGCCGCCGATGGTGCCGACGATCGAGCCGTCCGCGAGCACCGCCATGCGCGCTCCCGACGACCTGGGCGTGCTCCCGCCCACGTGCGTCACGAACACCAGCGCCACGGGCCTGCCCGCCTCCAGCTCCCGTGCTGCCGCCACCACCTCACGCATCCGAGCCTCTAACCGCCCGAGGGTGCCCCGGGACTTCCGGTGGCCCTCCGACCCGTCCGGATAGCAGGGGGCATGCTCGTCGCCCTCCTGCTGCAAGCCGTCGCCGGCATCGGGGAAGACGGCTCGCGCTGGCGGGCCGTCGGCCCCGACGTGCCCATGGTGTCGGTGGCCATCGCGCCCGCCCGGCCCCTCTGGCAGGCCGCCGCAGAGGCTTCGGGGGCCGTGTGGGTCACCGTCGACGGTGGCGTGAGCTGGCGGCGCGCGCTCCCTCCGCTGGACGCCGGCCCACGCGCCGCCGGGGAGGACGCATCCCCCGAGAGCCTCATCGAGGCAGCCCTGTCGGACGTCGACCTCGAGGCCATCGGCGACGTCGAGGCGTACGAGGACGGCACCTCCGAGGCGATGGAGGACGCCGCCGCCCGCCTGCAGGACGTGCTGGACGCCCTGGAGGACCTGCAGGAGGCCGACCGTCCGGACCTCCCCGTGGGTCCCACCGCCGTGCGCTACCTGGACGAAGACCTGTACGCCGCGCGTCCCGACGGGCTCTGGCTCTCCGACGACGCCGGGGTCTCCTGGCGGCGCGTGCTGGACACACCCACCACGGACGTCGTGCAGACCGAGCTCGGCAGGGTGGCCGCGACGGACGACGGTGCGAGGGTCTCGGGCGACGGGCGCACCTGGCAGGACCCCGTGGACGGCAGCGAGGGTGTGGCCCTGGGCGACCTGCTCGGGTTCGCGGACGGGTCGGTGCTGGCGGCGGGTCCCGAGGGTCTCTGGCAGTCGGACGGCTTCACCTGGGTGCTCCGCGCTCCCCTGCCGGCCCGAACGGTCTTCGTGCACGCCGACCCCACGGGCACGTCCGCCGTGGTCCTGCTCGGCACGGCCGACGGCCCCGAGGTCTCCGCGGACGGGCGCGCCTTCGCACCGGCCAGCACGCTGCCGATCCCCGACGTGGCCGACGTGCTGCCCCTCTCCACGGGCCACTGGCTGCTCGCGTCCGCCGATGGCGTCTGGCAGACCCTCGACTGGGGGGCCACGTACACGCCGCTGAGCCGCGGGCTCGGGGGCCCCATCGTCCATGCCCTGGCGGGTGCGGGCGACCTCGTGCTCGCGGCCACCCCGTACGGACTGCACGAGCTCCGTCCCCCCGTGAGCGCGAGCGACGTCCAGACCGTCGCCGCCGCCCTCCGGGACGACGCGGCGGGCTTCCTCGCCACGGGCGACCTCGTCGCATCTGCCACGGGCAGGCCGGGTGTGCGCGTCCCGGTCCACGCGCGCGGTTCACGGTGGCTCCCCCAGATCACGCTGGGCGGTCGGCACACCCGGTCGGACGCCAACCTCTACGACTCCGGGGTCGACGCGGAGGACCCCGTGCTCGACCAGTCCGCCGGCACGCTCCGCCGCTTCCGCGGTCACTGGCAGGTCGGGGTCGAGCTGCGTTGGTCGCCGGTCCAGCAGCGCCAGAGCGCCTTCAACAGCGCCTACGGCGACGTGGCCAGCGCGGACCTCGGGCTCGATCTGTCCGTCCTGGACGACCTCGGCGGCCCGTCCCGCACCTCGGCGTACGCCGGCGAGCTCACCGAGCGGATCGTCGCCCTCGTCGAGGCGCGATCCGAAGCCGTGCAGCGACGCGCGGAGATCGCGGGCCGCCCACTGCTCGAGACCGTGCTCGTCGAGCTCCGCGTGCAGGAGATCGAAGGCGAGCTCGACGCACTCACCGATGGAGGGGTATCGGGGTGGCGCCAGGCCACCCCAGCCCCGAAGGAGAAGCCATGATCACGTTCCTCCTCTGGCTGGCCGGCGCGGCGTTCGCCGCAGAGCCCCCGCCCGCCGGGCTGAACCGCGCCACGGTCGACCAGCTCGCCCGCCTGGACGGGGTGGGTCCGGAGCTGGCCCGCGACGTCGTGGCCCTCCGCACGGCCCGGGGTCACCTCGGCTCGGTCGAGGAGCTCCGCATCCTCCCCGGCATGACCGAGGCCGCCCTCGACACCCTGCGCCGCGAGGTCCCGGTGGAGGTCGAGCTGCCGATGGGCACGTCCGCCCGCTTCGACACGCCCGGCGCCGTGCTCGCCCACTTCTCCACCGAGCCCACCGTGCAGCAGGCCCAGGCCTGGGCGAGCGCGTACGCCGAGGCCGACCCCGAGTCCGTCCGCCGTTGGATGCGGTCCGCAAAGCGCTTCGCCGCTCTGCCCACCCTCTGGGTGCGCTACCGGCTCACCAACGACTTCGACCAGGACTACCAGTACTTCGCGACGGACGGGGTCATCGACCAGGACGGCGAGCAGCTCTTCAACGTGCTCGACGACGCCGGGGCCGCCCAGGAGGCCCAGTACATGGTGCAGGCGCGCTGGGACCTCGACAAGCTCGTCATGTCCAGCGAGCGCATCCGGGTGCTCTCCGAGACCCAGGACCTCGTGAAGCTCCGCGACAAGACCCTCACCGAGGTCAACCGCCTCTACTTCGAGCGCCGTCGCGTGCAGGTCGAGATGCTCCTCGCACCCAAGCTCGACACCCTCGGCCAGGTGAAGGACGAGCTCCGCGTCATGGAGCTCACCGCCAACCTCGATGCCCTCACCGGAGGTCGGTTCTCGGCCGCCCTCACGCCCCGCTGACCCGGAGACCCCGTGACCCACGAGACCCTCCTGATCCTCGACTTCGGCTCCCAGTACACCCAGCTCATCGCGCGGAGGCTCCGCGAGCACGGCGTGTTCTGCGTGGTACGTCCCTGCACGGACGCCGCCGCCCTGCCCGAGGGCACCGTGGGCCTCGTGCTCTCCGGCGGTCCCGCGAGCGTCCTGGGCGACGATGCGCCGCCCTTCGACACGCGCTGGCTCGACGTGGACGTGCCCATCCTGGGCGTCTGCTACGGCATGCAGCTCCTCGCCCTCCACCACGGTGGGCGCGTCGAGCGCGGGCAGTACCGGGAGTACGGCCGCTCGGCCCTCGTGCGCACGGGCCCCTGCGTGCTCCTCGATCACTTCGCGGACGTGCAGAACGTGTGGATGAGCCACGGAGACCACGTGGCCGCGGCCCCCCCGGGCTTCACGGCCGTCGGGAAGAGCGCGGACGGCGTGGTGGCCGCCATGCAGTCCGACGACGGGCGCGTCTTCGGCCTCCAGTTCCACCCCGAGGTCACCCACACGGACGGCGGCTCGGAGCTGGTGCGCCGCTTCGCCATGGACGTGTGCGGCGCGAAGGGCGACTGGAAGCCGAGCGCCTTCATCGCCGAGCAGATCGAGGCCCTGCGGGTCCGCATCGGAGACGAGCGCGTGATCTGCGGCCTGTCGGGCGGGGTGGACAGCTCGGTGGTCGCGGCCCTCCTGCACGAGGCGATCGGCAACCAGCTCCACTGCATCTTCGTCGACAACGGGCTCCTCCGCGAGGGCGAGCGCGAGGCGGTCGAGGCGGAGTTCTCCGAGTACCAGCTCACCGTGGTCGACGCGTCGGCGCGCTTCCTCACGGCCCTCGAGGGGGTCACGGAGCCCGAGCGCAAGCGCAAGGCCATCGGCGAGGTGTTCGTCCGGGTCTTCGAGGAGGCCGCCCGCGGCATCGAGGGCGCCCGCTTCCTCGCCCAGGGCACGCTCTACCCGGACGTCATCGAGTCCGTCAGCGTGCGCGGCCCCAGCGCCACCATCAAGAGCCACCACAACGTCGGCGGGCTCCCGGACGACCTCGCCTTCGAGCTGGTGGAGCCCGTGCGCGAGCTCTTCAAGGACGAGGTGCGGCAGGTCGGGCTCGCGCTCGGTCTGTCGAAGTCGCGCGTCTACCGGCAGCCCTTCCCGGGTCCCGGGCTCGGCATCCGCTGCCTGGGCGAGATCACCTCACCCCGGCTGGCCACCCTGCGCGCGGCCGACCGCATCGTGCGCCACGAGATCGAGGCTGCAGGCCTCCAGCGGGCCGTCTGGCAGAGCTTCTGTGTCCTGCTGCCCGTGAAGACCGTGGGTGTGATGGGCGACGAGCGCACGTACGAAGAGGTCTGCGCCATCCGCGCGGTGCACAGCACGGATGGGATGACCGCCGACTGGGTCGAGCTGCCCTACGCGCTCCTCGCGAGGATGAGCAACCGCATCATCAACGAGGTGAAGGGCATCAACCGGGTGGTCTACGACATCTCGAGCAAGCCGCCCGGCACCATCGAGTGGGAGTGACCTACCCGGGCACGACCACCTGACGGATGGCGCGGATGGCGTCCTTCCCCGCGATCTCGGCGGCGCGCTCCACGAGCCGCTCGAGGTCGGCGTCCGACAGGGGCCGGTCGAGGACCGAGAGGTCGTAGGCCACACCGATCTCGAAGTCCATGTGCGTCGACCCGAGGTTGTTGCACTCGGCCTCGTAGATGGCGTCGTCCACGGCCTTCTTGGTCCCGCGGCTGGTGCTGTGCACGACCGCCAGGATGGCGTGGCCACGGGCGCTGTCCCGCAGGGACAGGGCGGCGCGCGGGTTGTACACGCAGTCGCGGAGGGAGCCGTAGCGGCTGAAGCCCTCGATGGTGTGCGCCACGCGGCGCGCGATGCGGGGCTGGGCTTCCTGCGTGGCGGCGCCGATGTGCGGCGAGCAGACGATGCGCGGCTCGAGACCGTACGGATTGCTCCAGGACGCCTGACCCGGGGCGGGCTCCTCGGGGTACACGTCCACCGCGGCGCGACGGATGGCTCCCGACCCCACGGCCGCGAGCAGCGCACCCGAGGAGTGCACGTTGCCCCGCGCGAGGTTCATGAAGATCCGCGGCGACGGGGACGGCCGCTCCGCGCCGAGCTTGTCGAGGACGTCGTCCAGCAGGCCCTCGTTGTCCTTGCCCCACGCGTCCCTCGCGGAGGTGTGGACCGTGACGATGTCGGACTGCGCGAAGAGCTCCTCGAGGGTGTCGTGGCTCTGCCAGCCCATCTCGGTGCCGACCTCCTGGGCGACGGGCCGGGAGTCGTGGAAGTGCACGTGCAGGCCGAAGGCCTCGGCCGCGCGGGCGACCTGACGCCCGATGTTCCCGAGCCCCACGATGCCCAGGTGCTTGTCGAGCACCTCGAAGCGGCCGGCAGCCGTCTTCTTCCACGTGTCCTCGTGCATCTCCACGTCGGTCTCGTAGAGCCGACGCGAGAGCGTGATCATGTGGCCCATCGCCAGCTCCACCACCGAACGGGCGTTGGAGATGGGGTCGTTGAACACCAGCACCCCGTGGCGGGCGGCCGCGACCTTGTCGACCGAGTCGTCGCCGATGCAGCAGAGCTGGACCGCATGGAGCGTCGGGCACTCGGCCAGGACACGCGCGGTCACCTCGACCCGGCTGCGCTTGAAGAGCACCTGTGCGCCCGTGCGCTGGATGGCGTCGATCAGCGCCTGCTCGTCCTGGACCTCGTCCAGGCGGACGGCATCGATGCCCGTGCGGCCGAGGTACTCGTCGAGGCTCGCGTGGGGGCTCTCCACGACGAGGGCGCGGGAGAAGGGGTCGTTGAGGATGCGGGTGTTCACGGGTGGCCTCCTGGGGCTCACGGACCCGTAAGGGGCTTCAGTCGGGCCGGCAAAGCGACCGGCGCCGGCCCAGCCCGAGGGCCAGGAGAGGCACCAGCCACAGCGCCGCCTGGTCGCCCTCCGCCCGCTTGCAGCCGTCCGCGGAGCGCAGCTCCGGGATCTCCGATCGGCTGTACCCGTCGCAGTCCAGGTCCGCGAGCGGGTCGCGGTCGTTCACGCCGGGGTTGATGGTCTGGATGTCGGGCTCGCAGTCCTCGCTGTCCACATACCCGTCCTGGTCTGCGTCGAAGCCGTCGTCCGGCCCGCCGTCGCAGGCCTGATCCACGCCGTCGCCGAAGACCTCGTCCGCCGGGAACCTGGGGTACGTCTCAGCGTCGGAGTCGTTGCAGTCGTAGAGCGCGAGCCACCCGTCCCCGTCGAGGTCCACGCGACCCGCGGCGATGCCGGCCTCCGTGACGTAGGCCCCCTTCTCCGCGGGCCAACGCCTTCCCGCCGTGCCGACGGCACCAGCGACGAACTCGGAACCGGGACCGTAGAGGTCGGTGTGGAGCCCGCACGGCTCACCCGCCGCGTACCCCCGGGTGGGGTCGTTGGTGTATTCATCGGCGTCGTCGGCGTTCAGGAAGCGGTAGGCCGAGAAGGACAGCGACCCGGGCGCGAACGTCGGGCCTCCACGGGACCTGCCGACGAGCAGGAAGTCCGCATCGCCACCCTCCCAGTACAGGGCCGCACCCGACGATGCCCGGTTGCCCAGCAGGTTGTGGTACCCGACGGCCGCCTGCCCCTCCAGGAAGAGGCCGCCCCCGACGCCCGCCTCGTTGTGCAGGGCGCGCACGAACTCCACCGCGGAAGGGCCCACGGAAGGGTCGAAGCGGAGGCGCGCGCCTCCACCGACGCCGTCCTGGCCGTTCGCGTCCACGGCGAGGTTCGCGCAGAGCGTGGTCCGACGCACCACGGCCGCGACCCCGTCGCCGTAGAGGGCCCCACCGTCCGGCGCCCGGTTCCGGAAGACGTCGGCCCTGTCGAGCTCGAGCGTGGCGCCCGGACCCGCCCACACGGCACCGCCGGCGTAGGTGGCCCGGTTGTCGGACAGCTCGACGTCGAAGAGCCTGCAGGTCCCCTCGCACGCTACAGCACCCCCGTGGGACGCCCGGTGGTCCGAGAGCACCGTGGGCTGGGCGAGCGGCGCGCCCGCAGTGGGGTGCCCGACCTGCAGGGTCGCATCGGGCCCGATCCACAGGGCCCCGCCCCGCAGGGCCTCGCCGCCTACGAAGCGGGCGGCCCCGAGCACCTCCACCACCCCGCCATGCGCGCTGACCTGGCCGCCGAAGGTGCCCACCCCTCCCTCGAAGCGGGTGCCGTCGAGCACGGCCCGCCCGTCGAGCACCGTGAGCGCCGTGCCCGTCCCGAAGGTCTGGAAGCGGGTGCCGTGCGCCTCCACCGTGCCGAGCTCCACCCGCACCGACCCACGATTCGTCGGCGCCAGGTGGAGCCCCTGGAGTCGCAGGGAGCCGCCCGAGCGCACCGTGAGGAGCGGAGGGCCCCCTTCTCCTCCGAGCACCGGGATGGCCCCCGGCGCCGCCCGCAGCTCCACCGTCCCGCCATCCACCACGATCGGGTCGGTGTAGACGCCCTCGGAGAGGTCCAGCACGACGGGCCCAGCCGCCGCGTCCACCAGGGCCTGGAGGTCGTCCTCTGGCCCCACCACCATCGCCCACGCTGCCGCCGTCAGGATCACAGGCGCCCCCTGTAGCGTCCACCGAGCCGTATGCCGGTCTGCAGGCTCGTGACCTCCACGGTCTGCGACGCAACGTCCACGGTCCGGAACCGGGCCCGCTGCACGTCCATGTACACACCGACCAGGCCGGAGATCCCAGTGCGCTCGCTGGCTTCGAACACGTACGTGAAGTCGGTGTCGGCCCGCACGTCGCCGTTGGCGCGCACGCCCAGGTCCACCAACGCCTCCGCCTGGTCACGGGAGCCGGCCATGAGACCCACCCGGGCGCCGACGAACGGCAGGAACGCGGCGGTCGCCACGATCTCCAGGGTGTCGTAGTCCTCCCGCGCGGGCTCGTCGGGCACCACGTCACTCCAGCGGTAGACGACCGCGTCCGCGCCGACGATCCCGGCTCCGACCTGGGCATGCCCACCCCGGAACAGCACGAGCCCGCGGACCGCACGCTGGTAGGTGCCCGCACCGAAGAGCACGGAGGCCTCCACGTCGAGGCCCACGGGCCCGTACAGCCAGCCCCGCCCGCCCAGGGAGATACCATAGGACCCGCGCGGGATCAGCTCGCTGCCATCCGGACGCTTGCGCCAGTCCCCGGGATCCTCGAGCACGGGCGGGATGGTCTGGAAGGGCGACACCCCCCCCATGTCGCCCCAGCTCGTGGTCTGGGCCACGCCCCCCGCACCGAGGAGGAGCGCGATCCGTCCGTCCAGGATGAGCGCGGGGGGCACCTCCACAGGGCTCTGGAGCCACGCATTCGACCACTCCGCACCTCGGAGCAGACGGGTGTCCCAGAACTCGCCGTCGGTCTTCTGCAGCAGGTAGTAGCCCGGGCCCGCGGGTAGCGTCTCGGTTCGCGACCCGTCGAGGTACAGCCGCGTAGGGAGGTCGCCCACCGGGACCCGCTCGGGCTCCGGCCCGGGCTGCCAGACGTACATGGGGTGAGCGCGCCCGACCAGCCGGTCCACACCGGGCCGCACGCGGAGCGCGGCCGCCAACGGGGCCTCCCAGTCGCGTCCCTCCGCGAACGCGATGACGGCGGTGATCACCCACAGGTCGGCCACCCGGCGCGGCTCCGCCGCGTGGTCGAGACAGGGCAACCGGTCGTCCAGCTCGCGCACGATCTGTCGGGCGTACTCGAGGTCGGCGCGGTCCAGCGCGCTCGTCGCGTCCACGACATGGTCCCGCAGCTCACCCGACGTCAGCGGAGTGTCGCAGGTCCCTGCGAAGGCGGTCGCGAGGAGGGCGATCACTCGTCGCCGCAGGTCTTGTAGATGGCGTTGCACGGGAGCACGGTCTCGAGGCCCTCCGTGATCACCGCGTGCCTGCCCTGCGAGATCCTCCCGTCGATGTAGACCTCGTAGCGACCGGCCGGCAGCGGGCCCTCCCCGAAGGTCCCGAGCGACGACCGGAGCGTCACGGTCATCGGGACGCCGCCGGAGACCTGGAACCGCACACTGCCCAGGACGGGTGCAGCAGGCTCTGGGACCGGTGCGGGAGAGGGCTCGGGCACCGGCTCTGGAGACGGCTCGGGCACCGGCTCTGGAGACGGCTCCGGGACCGCGACCGGTGCCACCGGGGCAGGCGCGACAGGGACGGGGACGGGGGCCACCGGCGCGGGCTCCGGAGGTGTGGGCTCCGGGGGGCTCGGCTCGGGCGCGCTCGGCTCGGGCGCGCTCGGCTCGACGGGCGCAGGTACCGGGACAGCAGGCTCCGGCGCCTCGACGGGAACCGGCGGCGGCGCAGGGGGAGGCTGCGGGACCCTCGGTGCCGCGGTGTCCTGTGGTGGTCCTGCCGACTGAGGCCCGCCGCGCACGGCCCATGCCCCGACACCCGCCAGGAGCAGCAGCACGACCGCCCCCATGGGGATCCAGGGCGCTCTGCGCTCGGGCTCGGGATCGGGCTCGGACCGTGGCTCCGGGGCCGGCGGGAGGAGCGGCAGGTCCTTCTCGGTCGTCGCGTACGGGTCGAGGTCGATGGAGAAGGTGTCCGAGCTCGCGGTCGGCTGTGTGTCGAAGACGTCCGCCCGCGACAGCGTGCCCTCGGTGATCGTCCGCCCGTCGAAGCTCCCGGCCACCCGTTCCTGCTCGGGCCACGCCCAGTCGCGGGCCCACCGCTTGAGCGTCGGACCCTCCAGGGACTCCTCGAGCTCCTCCGCCACGCGCGCCACCTCACCGGCGTTCGGGCGCTCCTCGGGCGTGTGGGCGAGCATCCGGCGCAGCAGGGGGACGATGGGGGCGGTGTCCTCACCGAGCTCCGCGATGGCCTCCTCCACGTGCTGCTCGTGGGCGGAGGGGTTCGCGGCCAGCCGGAACATCTCCACGGGCACGGGGTCGTCGTGCAGACGGCGACCCGCCAGGAGCTCGAAGAGCGTGGCGCCCAGCGCATAGATGTCGGCCTCGGGGCCGGGCGGCCGACGCGAGAAGCGCTCGGGGGCCATGTAGGACAGGCTGCCCACCGTGGAGCCCGTGCCCGTGCGGGCCTCGCGGTCCACCTCGTCGGACCGGGCGATCCCGAAGTCCAGGAGCTTCACCTCGCCATGCCGGGACAGGCGGATGTTCGACGGCTTGATGTCGCGGTGGACCAGCCGGAGAGGCTCGTCTCCGTCGTGTCCCGAGCTGGTCCAGGCCGCATCGAGGGCCTCGGCGACGTTGCCGAGCACGGCCAGGGCCGCGCGGGGCCCGAGATCCCCCACCACCTGGTGCAGATCCACGCCGTCCACGAACTCGGTGACCAGCCCGATCCGCCCGTCCAGCAAAGCCAGATCGTACGCCTTGAGGATGCAGGGGTGCCGGAGCGCCGCGAGCAGACGGCCTTCGTCGCGCAACCGCAGGAGAGCGTCGCCGCCGGGGTCCACGTCGGAGCGCAGCAGCTTGAGGGCGACCTTCGTCCTGAGGCCTCCCGGGCTCACCATCGTGGCCCGATACACCTCTCCGAACCCGCCTCTACCGAGACAATCGTGGATCACGAACTGGCGATGGTTGCCGGCCTCGGACGACACGGACCCTCCGCTGCGCATTGTAGGTCAACGCGGGACGACCGACCCCCCTACCGGGGGCGTACCAGCCATGCAGGGTTGCCGGGCGCGTCGAAACCGTCGCCATCGCGGTCCACCCAGATCGGGTTCGTGATGGCGTAGGGCATCGCGGGGTACGTGCGGGGGATGGGTGCGGCCGGCGACACCAGGCTGCCGACGCTCTCCACCGACCCGAGGGCCTCGGTGACGACGGCCTGGAGCTCGACGTAGGGCAGCTCGACCGGCGTGAGCACGGGCCGCATGTCGTCGTCGGACGCCACGGCCACGACGTACCAGGAGTCGCGGGTCGGGGTCACCGTGTAGGTCGTCTGGAAGCGGTCGACCACGGCGATGTCCTCGACCTCCCACTCCTGGATGAGCGTGCCGTTCTCGTAGAGCTCCACGCGATCCACGCCCATCCAGGTGGGCGCCTGCACGTCGATGGCCAGCTCCACCTCGCCCGTGGTGACGAGCTCGCTGCCGATGGGCTCCCCGTTGCCCCAGAGCTGCACGAAGGGACCGTAGCTGGCGACCACGCGGTGGGCCTTCACGGCGTCCGCGATGGCCTGGTCGTCGAGGAAGGCGGGGTCGTCGGTCTCGGCCATCACGAAGTTCCGCGGACACCCCGACTCGACGCCCGTGAAGCCGTGGGTGTCGCTGTTGCCGAGGACCGTGAACTTGAACCCGAGGTTCAACAGGGTGAACCAGTCGTCGATGTGGCCCTCCATCTCCCCGGAGAGCGTGTACTTCCCGTCGATGAGGTCCTGCTGCTCGGCGAGCGTGCGGGTCATGAAGTCGTACACGTCGACGTTCACGTCCGAGCCCATGGGCCGCTCGCAGAGCGCGCCGTCCCGGCGCTCCTGGCAGGCGAACTGCTCGTGCTCGGGGGCCGTGGGCGTGCGGATGAGCTCGAAGCGCTTGCCGTTGAGCATCTCGAGCCCGTCGAAGGTCCAGCTGATGGAGCCGGGGTCGAGCAGCGGGTTGGTGAGCGAGAGCAGCGGACGGCGCACCGACGGCGTGCCCGGCGCACCGCCGCGTCCGGGTGTGCCCGAGTAGGGGTCGAAGCCGTACTGGTCGAAGTAGCCGAGGATCCCGTCACGCGGATGCCCGACGAACGTGACGGGATCGTGCCCCACGCCCTGCCCGCGGGCACGGAGGGCATCGAGCATCTCGGCGGGCCTGGCACCCGTCCAGTCGAACGCGCCGCCCGCCTCCTCCAGGTGATCCACCCCGATCGGGAAGCCCAGGAAGTGCCCGAGCTCGATGGTGGTGGTCTCGACACCGACGGCGGTCTGGACCCACTGCTCGAGGCCGAGCTCCTCGACGACCGGCGCGTAGTCCACGATGTAGTCGTGGTCGGTGCTCGCGAAGAACTCGACACCCTCGGCCACCATGGTCCCGACGCGCTGGGCGCGCGTGACGGAGGAGTCGTGGGAGGCCACGCCGTGCACGTGGAGGTCCGCGCTGATCCAGCCGTCCGTCTGCACCGAGCGGCGCACGACGAGCTCGATGTCCGCGCCCGACCGGTCGTCCACCTCGAAGGGCTCGCTCATGTCGATCTCGTACTCGGGCCCCCGGCTCGCGATGGCCTGGTAGCGGCCCGGGGGGAGCTCCATCGTGCCCTCGCCGTACATCGAGAAGGCCACGGCGGCGGGCGAGCCCCCGATGAAGCCGTCGCCCAGCAGCGGATTGCGCACACTCGCCTGGTCGAGCCGCATCACGGTGACCTTCGCGGGCACCCGCTGATCCATCTCGTCGCGCACCTCGAACCGCAGGGCCCCAGCGCGGCCGAGCACGAGGGACATGTCGATGGCCTCGCCCTCCACGACCGTGATCGGGATGCGCGCGCTCACCGGACGCCCCTCGAGGTGGGCCTGGACCTCCCAGTCGCCCGTGGGCATGCGACCCTCGAACGAGCCGTCCGGGATGTCGTCGTCGGGGTGCACGTCCGTACCGAGCTGGCTCCACGGGGCCTCGGCGCCAGGCTCGTACACGAACACGTTCGCCCCGGACATCGGCAGCCCGGTGTGGGCCTCGAGCACGTGGCCGGAGAGGGTGCCGTACGGGATTCCGCGCACCTCGACGTACTGGTCGACGATACTCCCGATGTCGCCGTGCCCGATGAAGAAGTACCGGTCGTACCGGAGCGCCGTGCCGTCCGGGAAGCGGTCGCGGTCCGTGGGATCCCCGGCGCGCCCGGCGCCGACCACGACCGTCTGGGAGCTCGTGAACAGCGGGACGTACGCGTCGCCCTCGGCCGGCGCGATGCCGTACGACACGCCGTTCGCCGTACCCGCGACGAACGGGAACTGGAACGGCACGTCGAAGGTGTTGTCCGCCCGCGCGACCGCCCCGTCCTCGTCGAACCCGATGCCGGGGGCGAACACGTCCACCGAGCCGCCCGAGAGGTAGAAGTCACCGCCGACCACGCCCGTCTCCAGGGCCCACTCGAGCAGCGGCATGCCATGGTCGCTCGCGCCCATCGGCTCGGGCACCACGTCCGTGTAGGGCGCGTCCGGACCGTAGTGGTAGGTGGTCTCGAGCCGCACCCAGGGCTTGCCCGGCTCCAGGATGTAGTCCGTGGACATGTAGAAGTCCGGCGCGCCCGTGATGGCCCAGAGCGCGTCGAGCAGCGTGATGAACGGCTCGCGCGGCCCCTCCGTACGCAGGATGGCGGGACCCCCGTCCGATCCGTCCGCCAGGATGCGCACGGACGTGGGGTCGGCCGTGTAGGTGATGTCCATGTTCCCGGTGGGGATGAGCTCCGCGAACTGATCGGTACCCCTCCCGCGCCGGTGATCCGGATCGGGGAGCACGAGATCCGCGTCCACGAGGCTTCCCGCGCGGGTGTGGGGACCCGGGCTGTGCCGCTCGGATCCATCGGGGTTGGTGGCCGCGAGGATCGCGACGCGCACGCGTCCGTTCTCCAGCACGAAGTCGCCCGGGCCTGCCAGTGCCTTCGGGCCCCCGATGGCGTCGCCGAGATCGGAGATCACGCGAGCGGAAGCACGGTCTTCGGTGGTGGGGGTGCAGGAGCCGAGGGTCGCGGCGAGCGCGGCCCCTACCAACGCGGGGCGCATGGAGGTCATCATGCCGCTATTCTACCCGCCGCTCACGCTCCGCGCCGGAGCCGGAGGCCGCCACGATGCTCGCACTCGCCCTGTCCCTCGCACCCGCGCTCGCCGCCGACGAGCCGGTGATGTCCCCCTGGGGGCAGCTCCAGGTCTTCACCACCCTCTGGGATCAGGACGTCTCGCCGACGGCGGACCCCGCGTCCTACGGCGACCCCGAAGCGGATCCAGGCTTCCAGCTCGCGCGGGCGCGCTTCGGCTTCACCGGCGTGCTCCCGATGCGCTCGGACACCGCGCCGCGCGTCGACTACGGCCTCTCCCTCGGCATCTCCACGCCATACGACGCGCTGCGACTGTCGGACAGCGGTGTGTCGATGGTCGACGGCTACGGACGCATCCGCCTCTCGCCGGGCGTGGGTGAGACCGCCGTGTCCCTGGGGCTCGTGAAGGTCCCGTTCTCGCGCGAGGCCCTGATGTCCAGCCAGGACCTCGTGTTCATGGAGCGCGGGGTGGCCGCCGAGAGCCTGACGTCGGTCCGCGACGTCGGTGGCCTGCTTCGCCAGGAGATCGACCTCGGCGAGGGCGACGACGCGCCGCTCGTCGCCGTCTCGGTCGGCGTGTTCAACGGCAACGCGAGCTTCCTCGGCGATCAGGACCCCGGCGTGATGGGGTCGGCCCGCATCGAGCTCGCCAAGGGGCAGACCTACCGCACCTGGGACCCCGCGGGGGGCGTGGCCTACGGTGTGGCAGCCTCCACCATCCTGAACAGCGAGCTCGCGACGCGCACCTTCGCCTGGAACGCCGACGGATTCGTGCGCGTCGGGCGCTGGTCGCTCCTCGCCGAGCTCGGCCACTCCACCCTCACGCCCACCGACACCACCCTGTTCGCGCCCGATGTGTTCGCGAAGACCGGCCTGATGGCGTGGACCGCCCAGACCACGTGGTTCCAGCCGCTCTCGGATGCCGAGCAGGACGTGCCGGGCGTGGAGATCGCGCTGCGCGCGAGCTCGATCGACGACGACACGGGCATCCGCGACAACGGCGACGTGCTCATCCTCCACGCCGGGGCCACGGTGCGCTCCGTGCTCCCGATGGTGGACCTCGGGGCCGGCTTCATCCACCGCGAGGAGCTCGCGGGGGCCAGCCGTCCCAACGACACGATCCGCATCTGGACCCAGCTCCGGCCCCGCCGACGCTGAGGTCTACGGGATGGAGAGCTTCTGCGGCGCCGTGGAGGTGCCGTGGGATCCGTCCCAGCCATCGATGTAGTACTCGATGCCGCCGCCCCGGTGGACGTCGGTGACCGCCAGGCCCCAGATCCAGTTGGGCCCGACGGCAGCGAGGTCGTGCTGCAGGTAGCCCTTCCCGGGCGTACGGTAGTGCACGACGATCCGGTTCTTGGGGTAGTCCGCCGGGATGCCGTCGCAGGGCGTGGCCTTGAACAGGACCTTGTTCCCCGCGGAGTTCATGCTGGCCGACACGGACTTCACGCACGTCGTGCGCCCCGTCGGCGCCGGCGGCGGTGTCGGGACCGGCTGCACGGGGTTCGGGACGACCGGGTCGGGTGCGACGGGCTCTGGCGGCGCAGGCACGGGCACGGGGTCCGGCCGCGGCGGCTGGGGTGTGGGAACGGGGACCGGGACCGGCACGGGCTGCGCCACGGGCGAAGGGACCGGGGTCGGCGTCGGAGCCACCGTCGGGCTGGGCGTGGGCGTGGGCGTAGGCGTCGGCGCAGGCACGGGCTCCGGCGGAGGCGCGGGCACGGGCGGGGGTGCGGCGATGGGAACGGGCACCGGCACCTGCGTGGGCCGGTCGTCGCGGGTGATCACCACGAAGAGCACGACCCCGAGGGTGATCAAGGCCACGAGCAGCGCCATCATCCCGAGCAGCACGGCGGCTCCGCCGCTCGCCGCAGCAGCGACCGGTGCGGGCGGCGCCACAGCACGGTCGCCGATGGATGCGCCCGTGGCGGAGGTCCCCCAGTGCTGTTGTTGCGGCGGCGGCCCGTTGGGGTCGGTGACGGGCGAGTACACCGGCCGGGTCTGCCGGGTGACGGCACCGGGCTCGGTGACCGCGACCTCCTCGGGAGGCAGCGTCATGCCGTGCATGATCTTCGGCGCAGGCTCGGGATCGAGGAGCTGGGTCTCGTCGCCCTCGGGGAGCAGCGTGGGCGTGCGATCCGTGCCACCGTCGCCGTCTCCCGGGAGCAGCGTGTGCTCCGAGAGATCGAAGTTGGCGGTGGTGCGGATGGTCTTCACCTCGGTGGCCGGGCGGAACACCGTGGGATCGGGAGGTGCCGTGGGCTCCGAGGCCCGGAGCGCCAGGGGCTCCACGCCCGTCGGGACCTCCGGCAGCTGGTCGAGCACCGCCCCCAGAGCCTCGCGGAGGGCCTTCACGCTCTCGAAGCGGTCCTCCCGGTCGTACTCGGTGGCCTTGATGAGTAGCGGGACGATGGCCTCGTGCACGCCATCGAGGATGGACGCGTTGCGCTCGGCGGCGAACAGGTCCATCGGCATCCGGTCGGTGACCAGGGAGTAGAGGGTGGCCCCGACGGCGTAGACGTCCGCACGCACGTCGACGTTCTTGGCGTCGGTGCGCTGCTCCGGCGCCATGTAGCCCCAGGTGCCCATGACGGAGCCGGTCTTCGTCTGGCTGTGGTCGCTGTCGCCCACCCGCGCGATGCCGAAGTCGGTGACCTTGCAGACGCCGTCGAGGGTCACCATCACGTTGTGCGGCTTGATGTCGCGGTGGATGACGCCCTTGTCGTGGGCGGCCTGCAGGCCCTCGCAGACCTCCATCACGGCCTCGACGGCCATGCGGGGCGGCATCGGCCCGTTGACCTCGAGCCAGTCGACGAGGCATCCGCCCTCGACGAGCTCCATCACGATGTACGCGATGTCCGCACCGTCCCGGCCCACGTCGTAGACGCGGACGATGTTGCGGTGCTCGAGGAGCGCCATGGTCTGGGCCTCGGCCTCGAACCGCTTGGCGATCTTCTTCTTGTCCGCGTACTCGGGCGACAGGATCTTGACGGCACGCCAGACCTGGAGGCGCTGGTCGTAGGCGCGGTACACCGACGCCATGCCGCCTTCGCCGAGCTGCTTGACGAGCAGGTAGCGACCGTCTGCGAGAGATGTGGGTTGGTTCATGCCCTTGCTGGCTCCGCCCGGAGGCCGGCCGAGACCCTACCACGGTCGACGCGGGCGATGGGAACGGGGGGTCTCAACGCTCCTCGGCCGCCCGGACCGAACCGCGCGTGTTCACCGAGCGGATGATCTTCGCGAGGAGCGGCTCCACCTGGAACTCGTGGTACCAGGCCGGCGCCTCGGGATGCTGGATGTGGGAGACCCCGACCACGCGGAAGTCGTACCCGCGGGCCTCCGCGCTGGTCCGCAGGCGATGCAGCCGGTCCCAGGCGGGCCCCGAGAGGATGAGGTGCGCGGCACCCACCACGACGTCGGTGGCCCCGTGCTCCCACAGGGTCTCGACGGCCGCGACCACGCTCCCGGCGGTGTCGATGATGTCGTCGATGATCATCACGCTCCGACCCTGGACGTCGCCCAGGAGGGTCGACCGCGCGACGGTGTTCGGACGGCTGTAGTCGCGCTCCTTGGACAGGGCCACGAGATCGCACCGCAGATTCGCAGCGAAGGCGCGCGCCATCTCCAGCCCACCGACGTCCGTGCTCGCCATGCAGTCGCGCCGCAGGCCCTCGGCGTCCAGGAAGCGCGCGAAGGCGCGGGTGATCGAGATGCCCTCGAACACCGACCGCCCGTAGCAGCCCACGACGGCCTCGTTGTGGGGCTCGATCGTGAGCACCATGTCGACGCCCGCCGCCTCGAACATCCGCGCGAAGAGCCCGGTGGACACGCCTTCGCGGGCCCAGTTCTTCCGCTTGTCCTGCCGCGACCCCGGGAGGTACGGCAGGATCAGGGTCACACGGGCGGCGTCCGCGCACCGGGCAGCATCGACGGCGTGCAGCGCCATCATCAGGCGGTCGTAGATCGATCGGCCCGACCCCGGCACGACGGTCTGCTGGACCACGTACACGTCGTTGCCACGGACGTTCGCCTCGATGACGTGCTTCGCCTCCCCGCACGCGAACCACGTGTCGTGGGACGGCGTCACGGGATGCCCGAGCTCCGCCCCCACCGTCCGCGCGAACGGGAGACCGTCCGCCGCGGCGAGCAGGCACAGCGGCGCGCGGGGAGCCCCCATCAGCGTACGCCGGGCGTGGCGTTGTTCCAGTCGTCGATCGTCCACTCCCCGGCCTGCCACGTGGTGGACCCGGAGGTGACGCCCGCGTTCCGGCGCGCCGAGCTGTCGGTGTAGTCCCAGGCGCCGCTGCTCTGGCCCACCACGCCGATGATGTCCACCAGCGCCCCACCGTCGCGGAGCTCGAGCACGTCGTCGCCGTTGTTGGCGAACACGAACGCGTCGTCGCCGTCCGGCGCGAAGCCGTACATGCTCTGGAAGCTGTTCACGGACTGCACGAGCACGAGCATCTCGCCGCTGGCGAGCGTGCCGGAGAGGTCGAAGGCCGTGCTCGACGAGGAGCCGTTGGCGTAGCGCTCGATGGTCCACCCGGTCAGGTCGACCGTCGTGGGACCCGCGTTGTAGACCTCGACGAACTTGGCGTTCGAGTCGCTGTCGGAGATCTCGGAGAAGATCAGGTCCCCCGTGGGGTCCGTGTCGGCATCGGAGTCGGCGTCCGCGTCCGCGTCCGAATCGGCGTCTGCGTCCGAATCGGCGTCCGCGTCGGCGTCGGCGTCCGAATCGGTGTCCGTGTCCGTGTCGGTGTCGGTGTCCGTGTCGGTGTCCGTGTCCGTGTCCGTGTCCGTGTCCGTCTCGACGGGCGCGGGCGGGTCCTCGGAGATGTTGACGCCACACCCACCCAGAAGGGCGGTGGCCAGCAGAGCAGCGCGCATGGTGCCTCCCGCGCGGGGTATACCCCGGGCAGACACCAGCCGCCGGGAGGCCCCTTGCACGATCGCCTGCATCCCGACCTCTTCGACGCGACCCACGACGCCTATCGGGAGTCGCTCCGGCGCTGGGTCGCGGAGCGCGTGCTGCCTCACGTGGACCGCTGGGAGGAGGACGGAGCGTTCCCCGACAGCCTCTTCCGCGAGGCGGGAGAGGCCGGCCACCTCGGGCCGATGTACCCCGAGGAGCTCGGCGGGGGCGGCGGTGACCTGCTGCACCAGGTGGTCCTCGCCGAGGAGCTCCTCAAGGCCGGCTCGGGCGGGCTCTCCGCGGGGCTCGGCAGCCTGTCCATCGCGCTTCCGCCGGTGCTCGCGCTGGGCACGTCGGAGCAGAAGGCGCGCATGGTGCCCCCGATCCTGCGGGGCGAGCGCATCGCGGCCCTCGGGATCTCCGAGCCGGGCGCCGGGTCCGACGTCGCCGGAATCCGCACCCGCGCCGTCCGCGACGCCGACGGGTACGTGCTGGACGGCTCGAAGACCTTCATCACCTCGGGATGTCGTGCCCATGTGGTGCTCGTGCTGGCGCGCACCTCCGAGCACCCGCACAAGGGGCTGACGTTCTTCGCCGTGGACACGTCCGCGGCGGGCTTCTCGGTCTCCCGCGCGCTCGTGAAGCACGGGTGGTGGTGCAGCGACACGGCCGAGCTGTTCCTGGACGGCGTGCGGGTCTCGATGGCCGACCGCATCGGCCCCGAGGGGTCGGGCTTCCCCGCGCTGATGCGGAACTTCGAGTCCGAGCGGCTGATGCTCGCGGTGCACGGCGTCGTCCTCGCCCAGCTCGCCCTCGAGGAGGCCACCCGGTACGCGTCGGAGCGCCAGGCCTTCGGGCGTCCCATCGCAGGGCACCAGGTCGTGGCGCACAAGCTCGCGGACATGGCCACCCAGGTGGCCTCGGCGCGGGCCCTCACCTACGCGGTGGCCCGCCGGATGAACGCTGGCGAGAACCTCCCCGCCGAGGTCGCCATGGCCAAGAACCACGCGGGCGACGTCGCGCGTGCCGTGTGCTGGGAGGCCGTCCAGATCCTCGGTGGGATGGGCTACATGCGCGAGTCGCGCGTCGAGCGGCTCATGCGCGACGCGCGATTGCTCCATATCGGCGGAGGTACGCGCGAGATCATGAACGAGATCATCGCCCGACAGGTGCTCGCGAATGCGGGATCCCCCGGGTAGCGCCCGCGGATCCCTTGACACCGGTCATGGCGCATCGGTATCCTCCTCGTCGATGGGCCTCTCGTCCGTCGGTCTCTCTGTTCGCACCTCTGACCGCTCCCAGCGCCTCCGCGCAGGGCATCCGTCCCGCGAACGTCGACCGGTGACGAGAGCCCGGGCACACGGCCCGACACTCTCCGAGCACGCTCCCCGGGGCTTCCCACCCACCTCCCCGGGGAGCGAGCTCTCGGAGGGATGCGTGGAACGTGTCGAATGGATCGCGGAAAGCGGACGTAAGCGTCATTCCGTTGTGGGTCGCTCGCCCGCGCGGTAGGCTCGCACATGGCACGGGGAAGGACGAAGTGACGATGAACCGAACGATTCTCTCGATGGCGCTGGCGCTCGGCACGGTTGCGTGCACCCAGAGCTCTCTGCTCGAAGACCCCCGTTTCGCCACGGGCAGCAACACCCTGGCCGCGAGCGCCGATCACGCGCGGCTCTACAACACCAACTTCGACGAGGGCACGATCACGCGGATCGACCGCGAGGCCGCCACCACGGACGAGCTGGCGGTCGGCGCGGAGCCCATGCGGATCGCGCGGGCGGGCGACCGTCTCTACGTCACCCTCCGCGGTGAGCGGTCGGTGGCCATCATCGAGGACGGCCCCGCGGGCATGGTCCAGGTCGGCACGATCCCGGTCGGCTCCGAGCCCTACGGTGTGGTCGCCAGCCAGGACGGCGAGCGGGTCTACGTCGCGGTGAGCCTGGAGGACCAGGTGGTCGCGATCGACACCGCGTCCAACGAGGTCATCGCGCGCTTCGTCGTCCCCGGGCAGCCCCGCTGGCTGGCGCTCCACCCGGACGGCGGCACGCTCTACGTCGCCAACGGTCGCGGCGAGGGCGTCGTCACGGTCGTCGGCACCGGGCACACCACCCTCCCGGATGGCGAGGCGGGCGAGCAGGGCGTCCTCGACGTCATCCCCCTGCCGATCACCAACCGTGACGCCGACAACGGCTTCTTCGAGCTCACCCCGCGCGTCACGGGCGACATGGCTGTGGACCCCACGGGCGAGACCCTCGTGGTCCCCGCGCTGTACGTCGACAACCACAGCCAGGAGGACGTCCAGCCCTCCCAGGACCCCACGTTCCAGTACTACATGAACCCCGAGCCCGGCATCGGTCGGTTCAACGCGGCGGTCGTGCAGATCCCCATCGTGCGCGACGGCGGGCTCACGCCCGAGGCGGCCACCCCGATCTTCGTGGCCAGCTTCGCGCAGTCGGACTTCGGCACGAGCACCATGAGGAGCTACCCGAACGCCGTGACGGTCTCGCCCGACGGCGAGTACTACGCGGTGTCCATGGAAGCCTCGGACGCCGTCGTGATGGTCGGCCGTCTCGGCTACAACTCCGGCGTCACGAGCTCCAGCTGGATCCGTCCGTCGCCCGAGGTGGATCCCGTGCAGCACGGGTTCGCCAACCACCCCCACGCGGCCATCCAGACCACCGCGGGCCCCCGCGGCGTGCTGTTCGTCGACAAGGGCGACCGCCCGGAGGCCTGGGTGCACGGGTTCCTCGGCCTCACCGTCCAGCCGCTCGACGCCCGTTCGGGCATGGAGCTCGTCCGCAACCGCGGCATGCAGGGCCTCGACGACATCGAGTCCTCGGTGGCGCGGTTCTCCGAGTCCATCGAGGTCACCGAGAGCGTCCTGCCGCCAGACGTGCTCGCGGGGCGTCGCCTCTTCTACCAGGCCAACGATCCGGCGCTCGTGGCGAGCGGCTCCGGCGTGAGCTGCTCCACCTGCCACTACGACGGCCGGGACGACGGTCTCACCTGGCAGCTCGGGCCGGCCGTGCGCCAGACGCCGTCCCTCGCCGGCCGCGTGAGCGACACCCACCCGGTCACCTGGACCAACGACATCGTCTCCGTGGCCGCGGAGGCCCGTGAGACCAGCCTGATCCGCATGGGCGGCGTGGAGATGACCGACGGCCAGTACGAGAGCATCGCCGCGTTCGTCGACTACACCCGGGAGCCCGACCACGTCGCGCGCGATGCCGCGGACCCCCTCGTGGCCCAGGGCCAGGCGATCTTCGAGCGTGAGGACGTCGGGTGCTCGAGCTGCCACACGGGTGCCGCGCTCACGGACAACGCGTACTACGCCATGTACGGCCTCGAGTCCGTCAACACGCCCAGCCTGCGCGGGGTGGTGGCCACCGGGCCCTACCTGCACGATGGCTCCGCCGACACCCTCCGCGATGTGCTGGAGCTCTCGCGCACGGGCGCCATGGGCGACACGTCCATGCTCTCCGCGGCCGAGATGGACGCCCTCGAGGCCTACCTGAAGAGCCTCTGAACCTGACGGGCGCCCTCCACGACCACCTCACGCTGCTCGCGGAGCCTCTCCGCGTGCGGCTCCTGTGCGCGCTCGAGCGCGAGGAGCTCAGCGTGGGTGAGCTCGTGCAGGCGCTCCAGATCCCCCAGAGCACGGTGAGTCGCCACGTGAAGGTGCTCACCACGCAGGGCTGGGTGTCACGGCGCGCCGAGGGCTCGGCGTCCTGGCTCCGGATGGCCGAGCCCGAGGGTCCCGCCCGGGCCCTCTGGCAGGTCGTGCGCGACGCCTGGCAGGCGGATCCCCAGGCCCTCGAGGACGTCGAGCGGCTCGAGGCCGTGCTCGAGGCCCGGTCGGTCGACAGCCACACGTTCTTCGGTCGCATGCACGCCCAGTGGGACGCCCTGCGCACCGAGCTCTTCGGCACGTCCTTCATCCTCCCCGCCCTGCTGGGGCTTCTCCCGGGCGATCCCGTCGTGGCGGAGCTCGGGTGCGGCACGGGCCCCAACCTCGTGGCCCTCGCACCCGTGGCCAGCCGGGTCATCGGCATCGACCGCGAGGCCCGGATGCTCGATGCGGCGCGCCAGCGTGTCGAGGGCATTCCGAACGTCGAGCTCCGCCAGGGCGGCCTCGAGGACCTCCCGCTCCACGACGCGGAGGTCGACGCCGCACTGTGCGTGCTCGTGCTCCACCACGTCCCCGACCTGCGCCGCGCGTTCGCCGAGATGGCCCGGGCCGTCCGTCCTGGCGGGCGGATCGCCATCACGGACATGCGCCGGCACACCCGCACGGCCTACCGCGACACCATGGGGCACGCGCACCTCGGGTTCGCGGCCGAGGACATCGAGCGCGCCCTCCCCGGCCAGCTCGCGCTCCTCCGCTACACCGAGCTCCCTCCAGACCCCGACGTCCGCGGTCCGGCGCTGTTCGCCGCGGTGGTCGTCCGCCGATGATCCTCGCTCTGGTCGCCTGCGCCACCGACCCCGCCCTCGAGCTCGTCGGCGATGCCAGCTCGGGCGGCGAGCTCTTCCAGGCCCACTGCGCGCTCTGCCACGGGGTCGAAGCCGACGGGACGTCGCGCGGGCCCGCCCTCGTGGCCCCGAACGGCGATCGGGCCGCTGGCGACGCGCTGGACGCCATCCGGTTCGGTCGCGGCGACATGCCGGGGTTCCCCGACCTCTCCGATCAGGACCTGGCCGATCTGCTCGCGTGGCTCCGGTGAGGGTCGTCCGGGAGGCCACCCCGCGGAACCTCGCGGCCGCCGCGCTCATCCTGGTCCACCCGTTCACCATCCTGGGCTTCGGCTGGACCGGCTACTTCCTGGATGCCGGGCTCACCCTGGCCGGGTCGCAGCTCCTGACCTTCCGCGCGCTCGCGAACACGTCCCTCCCCAGGCCACCGGAGGGCCTGCGGCACACCCACTCGGGCTTCGAGGCGGATCTGCCGGTGGACGAGCACCACCGGATGCGGAAGGCGGAGGCCCAGCTCGCGCTCTGGGGGGCCCTCGCGTCCTACGCCGTCGCCGTCGTGCTCACGCCCTGGCGCACGTACGTGGACTTCGAGCCGCTCGGTGGTGCCGTGGCCTTCCTGATGCCCGAGCTCCTCTTCCAGATCCTCTCCGACCACGTGCTGTTCATCGTGTTCTTCGGGTGGGGTGTGGTGTTCGCCCACGGGCTCCGTGCCACGCGCGGTCGGCGCGAATCACCCGTCACCACCGTCCGTCTGGACGGGCGCCTGCTCGAGGTGGACGGCGCGGAGGTCGCCGTGAGCGGACGTCCCCGGGACCTGGACCGCGTGCGCGGTGTGCTGACGGTGGACGGCCTCGAGGTGCGGGCGTCCATCGGTGCGTTGCTCTGGCTGGAAGACCAGCTGGCGCGGCTCGCGGACGGGGGATCCGCGGTCGACGTGCCCGAGGCCCTCGGCGGCTTGAGGGATCAGGAGAGCTGACGCTGGGGCAGCGGGCGCTTGGCCTCCACCTCCACCTCCACCGAAGCGAGGACAGCCTCCAGATCACCCGACGTCCGCCCACCCCTCAGAGCGGCCAGGTGGAGCGCCTTCAGCCCCTCCACGAGCCGCCCGATCTCGGCCTCCCGCGCCTGAACCAACTCCTCGATCTCCGGGGCCGGGCCACCGAGCGCGCCGTGTGCGGCCGCTCCCTTCTGCAGGCGCGCGAGATCCTGGAGCGCCGTAGCGACGCGCTTCCTGAGGTCGAAGGCCGTCTCCGCGAGATCCGGCGCGACGGTGGCGATCTGCTCGACGAGCTCGCGTACTGGACCCCACCGGCCGTCCGTCAGCGCGAGGGCACCCTCGCTTCGCCCGATGAGGTCGCCGTGTGGCCCCTTCTCCAGGATCACGGGCTTCCCGTCGACGTGCAGCGTGGCGTACACAGAGAACAGCCCACCGAGCCGAGCCTCCAGGAGCCTCCCGTCCACACGCGCCTTGAGCGCGGCCGACATGCGGACACCGCCCTCGGTCTGGTCCACCAGGACGCCGTCCACGAAGAGCTGCTCCTGTGTGGCGTGATTCCGGATCACCACCCGATGCCCGTCCACCTCACCCACCCAGTCCCGCCGAAAACCGGCGCCCGAAGCGAGCACGGCCATGATCACACCCAACAGGAGCACACCGAGCGCGACGAAGCCCAGGGCCGTAGCGATCACGAGCAGGAGAGAACCGGGCATCACCTACCCTACCCGATCCGGAGGCGTCGGGCCGCGGTTCGACGTGGACGTCGGATCACGTTAGGGCCAACCCGTTCGGTACGACCGACTTCATCCGGTCATCCGGATGACCGAATCAAGCCCTGGAGGACCCCATGTCCGCACCGCTCAAGACCGACTCCAAGCCGTTCCTCGACACCGGCCTCGCGCTGTTCGGTGGCCTGACCCACCGCGTCGCCGACATGTCCGAGAAGACCGTCGCGTTCGGCCGCAAGGAGCTCGACCTCGCGCTGTACGAGATGCCCGGCCTCGCCGCCCTGCGCGAGGAGTACGGCGACAGCAAGCCGCTGGCCGGCGCCCGGATCATGGGCTCCCTCCACATGACCATCCAGACCGGCGTGCTCATCGAGACCCTCGTGGCCCTCGGCGCCGAGGTCCGCTGGGTGTCCTGCAACATCTTCTCCACCCAGGACCACGCCGCCGCGGCCGTGGTGGCCGGCCCGAACGGCACCGCCGCCGCCCCGTCCGGCGTGCCGGTCTACGCCTGGAAGGGCGAGACCCTCGCCGAGTACTGGTGGTGCACGCTCCAGGCCCTCGAGTGGCCGGGCCACGGCCACTGCAACCTGATCCTCGACGACGGCGGCGACGCCACCCTGCTCGTGCACCTCGGCGCCGAGCTCGAGGAGCAGGGCGTGATGCCCGAGGTCTCCATGGGCGACTCCGAGGAGGCGCGCATCGTGTTCGCCATCCTGAAGCACGTCCGCGAGGAGAAGGGCGACGACTACTGGCGCCCCATGGCCAAGGCCATCCGCGGTGTGTCCGAGGAGACCACCACCGGCGTGCATCGCCTCTACGAGCGCCTCGAGAAGGGCACGCTCCGCTTCCCGGCGATCAACGTCAACGACAGCGTCACCAAGTCCAAGTTCGACAACCTCTACGGCTGCCGCCACAGCCTCGTGGACGCCATCATGCGCGCCACGGACGTGCTCCTCTCCGGCAAGCGCGCCCTCGTCCTCGGCTACGGCGACGTCGGCAAGGGCTCGGTGCAGTCGCTCCAGGGCCAGGCCGCCAAGGTCTCCATCACCGAGATCGACCCGATCTGCGCGCTCCAGGCGAGCATGATGGGCATCGACGTCGTCGTCCTCGAGGACGTCGTCGAGAAGATGGACGTCTTCGTGACGGCCACCGGCAACTTCAACATCATCACCGCCGACCACATGAAGCGGATGAAGCACAACGCCATCGTGTGCAACATCGGCCACTTCGACAACGAGATCGACATGGCCGGCCTCGAGGCGATGCGGGCCACCGGTGAGGTCGAGAAGATCGAGATCAAGCCGCAGGTCCACGAGTGGCGCTTCACCCGCACCACCCACGGCCCGAACGGCGGTGGCCACAGCATCCTCATCCTCGCCGAGGGTCGCCTCGTGAACCTCGGCTGCGCCACGGGCCACCCGAGCCTCGTGATGAGCGCGAGCTTCACCAACCAGACGCTCGCCCAGATGGAGCTGCACGCCAAGGCCGAGTCCTACGGCATCAGCGTCACCACGCTGCCGAAGCACCTCGACGAGAAGGTCGCCCGCCTCCACCTCGGCAAGTTCGACGCCAAGCTCACCGAGCTCAGCGACAAGCAGGCCGCGTACATCGGCGTGCCGGTCGCCGGCCCCTACAAGGCCGACCACTACCGGTACTGATCGCCGGGAGTTTCCCGGGCGAGCCTGCTCGCCCGTTTGCCTCCCTCGGGTGACTGCGGAACCGGGGCACGCCAGCCCAGACCGGCGTGCCACCGGTCACGCGGCCAGCACCGTTGCCAGCAGCGTCTCCACCTCCGCCATGAACGCGTAGTCCAGCGTGTCGGGGGTGTCCGAGAGCTGGTGGTAGTGCGGGGTGCGCAGGAAGGCCGTGTCGGTCCACATGACCGCCGGCCTGCCCGCCGACACGAACGGCAGGTGGTCCGAGAGCCCGAGCTCCGGCACCACGTGCGCGCAGAACAGGGGGGCCTGCAGGCTCACCACCGGTGGCACGCCCAGCGCGCCGTCCGCGGTGCGCCGGACCTTCGCGGCGAGCCCGTGGCCACAGCCGAGCCCGACCACCCCGATGAAGTCGCCACGGTCGGTGGGGGCCAGGAACCGCGGGAGGAGTGGGGGTAGACGCTGAGCGCCCGGCCGCGGGTCGGTGTACCCGAGCATCTCGAGCACGTGGACCTCGTCGAGCTGGAGCTCCCGCCCCTTCAGCCACTCCACGAAGTCCCGCGAGCCCACCAGCCCGTCCTCCTCGCGGTTGAACAGCGCGAACCCCACGCCCGGCAGGCGCCGACGCGCGACGGCCAGCAGCACGGCGACCGCGCTCGCGTTGTCGTCCGCACCGGGACACCCGGGGACCCCGTCGTAGTGGGCCGCGACGAGCCTGATGGGGCCCGTGGACCGCGGGAGTGCCAGCACGTTGCGGTGGGGCCCCTGGAACCGGGTGCGGTACCCGAGGTCCTCGAGCTCGCGCGCGAGGTCGTCGGCGATCCGGCGGTTCGTGGACGCCTCCCAGGTCGCGTGCCGCGGGACGGCCAGCCCCTCCACACGCTCACGGAGCCAGCGAGCCGTGTCCGACGACGGGGTGGCACGGCGAAGCGGAAGAGCACGACGGACGAGCATGGGACCTCCTCGATGTTTACAACGTAAGCTTACAATGTAAGCATGCCACCGACAAGATAGAGGCACGGATGAACAAGGGCCTCTCACGCGAGCAGATCGTCGCCACCGCCCTCGAGATCGCCGACCGGGACGGGCTCGGCGCGCTCACCATGCGCCGCATCGCCGGTGCGCTGGACGTCGAGGCGATGTCGCTCTACCGCCATGTCCGGAACAAGGACGATCTCCTCGACGGCCTGCACGACGCCCTCATCGGCAGCCTGGTCGTGCCCACGGAGGGACCGTGGGAGGCTCGCGTGGAGGCCGTCGCGCTCGGCTTCCGCGACGTGCTCGCCCGCCATCCCCGGCTCGTCCGGGTGCTCGCCTCACGCCCTGCGACCACACCGCGCGCCCTCCAGGTCCTCGCGGACGGGGTCCGCACCCTGGAGGAGGCGGGCTTCGCGGAGGACGACGCGGTGATCGCCTTCCAGACCGTGTTCTGCTTCGTCGTGGGCCACTGCGTGTTCCACATGGCCGACGGGCAGCCCCCGGACGCGTGGGCCGACACCGAGCTCGCCGGAGGGCTCGCCATCCTGGTGGAGGGCCTCAGGGCCCGGGTGGCTCCGTCCACGCGGTGAGCCAGGCCACGGCATCGGTGGCCTCGCGGTCCATGAGCCCCGTGACGGAGACGCCGTCGGCGCGGAGCTCCAGCGCGTGCATCCCGGCCAGCGGGACGAGCTCACGCTCCCCGAGGTGATGGACCTCCACCTCGTCGCGCAGGTACAAGCCGGCGAGCATCCAGCGCCGCAGGACCGCGGGGTCCTCCAGTCGCCCGAGCAGGGCGCAGATCGGCCCCGCATCCACATCCCGCCGACCGAGCTCACGACGGAGGAGGGCCTGGAGACGCCCGACCCGCGGCCCGATCGGGGTGAGAGCGGCCCGCGCGTCCAGGGCCATGGCGTCGACGGACCGCCAACCCAGCAGCGCCTGCGCGGTCTCCACCCAGCCCGGCGGTGCATGGCTCGCCACGAGCCTGCGCTCGCGCTCCAGGGCGTCCGGCAGCACCACCACGTCGGGGAGCGCACGCGGCGCGTCGATGTGTGACCAACGGAACCAGTCCGGAGGCACCCGCCGTTCCCCGACCCGCCAGGGGTCCTCGCCCAGCCAGGTCAGGGAGCCATCCCGCGTCGACCAGCGCACCACGCCCCCCTCGCGGGACCCGGGCCACACCGCGAGCGCGAAGACGCCGTCCCGGCCGTCGTGTCCGAGCCGCAGGAGACACGGGTCGCCGAGCTGTGGGATGGGTCCCCCGGGATCAGCGACCCATCCCGGCGCGTCGGGGACCGCGAGCATGGTGCCCGCGAACCGCGGCAGCTCCAGACCCATGGCCGCCAGTGACCGCTGCAACACCCCGAACCCATGCTCCGCCCGTGCGGGCTCCACGCCCACGCGGTCCCGCTCGTGGAGCACGCCGTCGCGGAGGTGGGGCGCACCGCCCGGCAGGAGCGGGACCAGGGACGTCCACCGAAGCTCGACGACCACGCCGTCCCACACGAAGCCCTCGTGAGACGCGGCCCCGGACGTGGTGTGAAGCGTCTCCCCGAGCCACGCCACGGGATCTCCGATGGCCGCGAGGACGCGGTCGTCCGCGTCACAGGACCGGAAGGTCCCGCGCACCCGATGCTGCACGCGCCCGCCCACGACGAACAGCGCCGCATCCCCACGCACAGGATCCTCCACGACAACCACGAGCCCCCGCTCGCTCGCCGCCGCGTGCCGGACGTGGCCGTCGAGGCGCACCTCGCCCACGCGGGACTCCGGGCCTCCCGGACCCGTCCCGTGCCGCGCGAACACGACCTCCCCCTCCAGGACCACACCGACGCCCTCCCCCTCCGCCACGCGACCGGGCTCCCCGTCGAGCCCGTACCAGCGGGCCTCCCCGGCCTGCCACACCAGGACGGACGCCTCCCCGACGACGGCTTCGCCTCCCGGCAGGCGAGCCACGCACGCCCCGTCGGGGTCGTACAGCACGACGTCCGCGCCGTCCCGCACGGCCACACGCTCGCCGCGGGCATCCAGGAGCTCGCCGGGCACCCGCCAGCGAACGCCCTCCAGGTCGAGCACGAGCACCTCCCCGGCCCCGGGATCCCAGCAGAGCCCGCCAGCGAACGGACGCCCCCGGCCCATCCGGATCGTGCGGTCCTCCGAGCGCACGGGCGTGGCGAGCAGGCGCCCGCGCACCAGGTCCCAGGCGCCGACGCGCAGCCGCCAGTCCACCGCCACCCCTCCGAGGGCCGCCTGGACGACCCATGCCACCCCGTCGGCCTGGCCGAGCAGCTTGCCCACGTGGGGCCCGAGGTCCAGCCAGCCCCGCACTACCGGCTCCGCACGGAGTCTGCCCAGGTGGGCCCGGAGAGATCGGCGTCCGTGGGGAGCGGGATGGACGTGGTGAACCGCTCGGGGAGGCGGGCGCGGAGCTCCCAGACGAAGCGCTCGGGAGCCACGGCACAGTCGCACGCCTGCAGCGCCTCCACGGCGGCGGCCCGGAAGCTGCCCGGGTCGTCCGTCCTGCGGACGGGGCATGCCGCGAACGGGTCGGGTTCTTCGCCCCATGGCGGCCGGACCGACGGAAGGGTCGGTTGCCGACCCACGACGACGGCGTCGACGCTGGACACCTCGCACGCCCGCAGGTGCCCGAGGACCTGCGCCACCTCCGCCGCCGCCACCGTGCCGTCCACAGCCAGGGCCAGCCGGAACGGGATCTCCACGCCCGCTGCGCGAAGGCCCACGAGCGCGGCCCGTTGCTGGCGCACCCCCTCGCAGAGCCCGTCGGCGATGGGCTCCCGGACAGGCTGATCCGCGAGGGTCCACCCGCCGGCCGCGCGCCTCGCCAGGAGCACGCAAGGCGTGGGATCCACCGTCGCGGGCACGTCGACGACAGGCACGTCGCCCACCGCCTGACCGGCGAGATCCCACGGCTGACGCGCCTCGCCAGCCACCACGAGCTGCTGGAGCGCCACGTCGGCGGCCGCGATCCTCTCGACGCACGGCTCGGGTGCGGAGCAGGCCAGGATCCAGGGGGTCACGCGCCCTCCGGGACCCCTCTAACCGGAAACCCCGGCCCCCCCTCCCGGAAGCCCCTGCGCGCAGACCGCCAACCCGCTAGTCTTCCGGCGGAGGTTCCCATGGAAGGCCTGACCCCCGACGAAGAAGCACGCCTGGACGCGGAGCTGGAGGCATACGAGGACCTTGCGCGCCACGAGCTCGGCCTGAACGGTCGGGCCCACTGGGTGGAGCCGGTTCCCTCGCACTTCACGGTGGAGGACCGCACCCACACCACCGTGCTCTTCGGCGGCTTCACCCTCGCCCACGACACGCTGATCGCCTACGCGATGCGCGGCCTCGGCTACCGGATCCAGCAGCTCGGCTGCCCGGACGACGCGGCGCTCCAGACGGGCAAGGAGTTCGGGAACCGCGGTCAGTGCAACCCCACGTACTTCACCGTGGGCAACCTCGTGAAGCACCTGGTCGAGCTCCGCGACGTCCGCGGGCTCCCCACCGAGCGCATCGTGGAGGACTACCTCTTCGTCACCACGGGGGCCTGCGGCCCCTGCCGGTTCGGCATGTACGCCACCGAGTACCGCAAGGCCCTGCGGGACGCCGGGTTCGACGGGTTCCGCGTCCTGCTCTTCCAGCAGCAGGGCGGCCTCGAGCAGGCCACGGGAGAGTCCGACGGGCTCGAGATCGACCACCGGTTCGCCATCGCCTTCACGAAGGCCCTGCTGGTCGGAGACATCCTCAACCTGCTCGGGTACCGCATCCGGCCCTACGAGGTCGTCCCGGGCAGCACCGACGACGCGCTGGCCCTCTGCCGCACGATCGCCGGCGAGGCCCTCCAGACCGGCGGTAGCGTCACGCTCGCCCTCTACCGGTGCCGCCGGGCCCTCGCGGCCGTCGAGGTCGATCGCTCCGCCCCCAAGCCCCTGGTCTCCGTCATCGGCGAGTTCTGGGCCATGACCACCGAGGGCGACGGCAACTACCGTCTGCAGCGCTTCCTGGAGTCCGAGGGCGCCGAGGTCGACATCCAGCCCATCGTGAACTGGCTCCTCTACCTCGTGTGGGACCTCCGGTTCGACATCGAGCACCGCAGCGAGCTCCGCGAGGAGGACACCGGCATCTTCGGTCTGAAGGGTCGCAACCCCACGCGCGACCTCTGGGCGCTGAAGGCGATGGACCTCGCCGTGCGCGGCGTCTTCCAGGTCTGGGCCAACGTCGCCGGCCTGCACCGCTACCACCTGCCGGACCTCGACGGCATCAAGCGCCTCGCGGACGGCATGTACGACGCGAACGTGAAGGGCGGCGAGGGCCACATGGAGGTGGGCAAGCTCGTGCACTTCGTCGAGGACGCCACGAACCACATGACCGTGAGCGTGAAGCCCTTCGGCTGCATGCCCAGCTCGGGCGTCAGCGACGGCGTGCAGAGCCTGGTGGTGTCGCGGTACCCGGACGCCAATTTCCTGGCCATCGAGACGACGGGTGACGGCGACGTGAACGTCTACAGCCGCATCCAGATGGCCCTGTTCAAGGCCCGGAAGCGTGCCCAGGCCGAGCACGAGGCCGCCCTGGAGGCCGCGGGTCTCACCCAAGACACCTTCCGTGCCCGCCTGAAGCGCAGCCGCTTCGGGCGCGCGCTGGCCCGGCCCCTCCACAAGGTGGCCGGCACTTCGGCGAACCTCGCCTACGCCATGGGCTCCAGCAACCCGTGAAGGGCTGGTCGCTCCGAACGCGCCTGATCCTGTTCGTCGTGCTCCTCGTGGGTGCGGCGGCGCTCGTGCTCTGGGCGGTCGTCCCCCCCTTGCTCTCCAAGGCCGCCAGCCGGTCCCTGGAGAAGCGCAGTCTCGCCGTCACCCGCGTGGTGGCGTCGTCCCTCGGCCCGGCCCTGGACTTCGACGACCCCGACACGGCAGCCGTCACGCTCGGGCATCTCGCCCAGAACGACGAGGTCGCCTGGTCCGTCGTCCTGGATGCGCAGAGGCAGCCGTTCGCGAAGCGCGGGGAGCCCACGCGCCTGGACGTGCCCGACGGCGTGATGCACCAGCCCGACGCCCTGCTCACCGCCGTACCGGTCATGGTCGGAGAGAAGCAGGTGGGCACCCTGGTCGTGGGATGGCGGCTCCACGACCTCCACGCGCTCGAGCGAGCCAATCAAGCCCTCGTGCTGGGCCTCTCCGCGCTCCTGCTGGTGCTCGGGCTCGCCATCGCGCAGACCACCAGCTTCTTCATCGTGGGTCCCCTGCGCAGCATGGGCGAGGCGGCGCGCCGTGTGGCGGACGGCGAGCTGGACGTCGGCCGGTTCGGGGTGCGGGCATCCGACGGCTGGCGTACGTCGGCCAACGAGATCGAACAGCTCGAGGGCGCGCTCGCCGCGATGGCCCAGCAGCTCGCCTCCCAGATCACGCGCGTGCGGGAGGCCAGCCAGCTCGCCCGCGACGCCGCTGACGACGCACGGGAGGCGAGCTCCGCGAAGTCGAGCTTCCTCGCCAACATGAGCCACGAGCTCCGCACCCCGCTGAACGCCATCATCGGCTACACCGAGATCCTCTCCGAGGACGTGGAGGGCACCGAGTCCGAGGTCATGCTGCCGGACCTCCAGCGGATCGGTGGGGCCGCGATGCACCTCCTCCGGCTCATCAACGACATCCTCGACATCGCGAAGATCGAGGCGGGTCGCATGGACATCTACGTCGAGTCCTGCGACGTCGCCGCCACTGCCACCGAGGTCATCGAGACGGTCGTCCCGCTCCTCGAGAAGAGCCGCACGAAGCTCGAGCACACCATCGACCCCGACGTCGGCCTGTTCCGCACGGACGTCACGAAGCTCAAGCAGATCCTGTACAACCTCCTCTCCAACGCCGCGAAGTTCACCCGCGAGGGCACTGTCACCCTCCGCATCCTCCGCATCGCCGGGCAGCTCCACATCGAGGTGGAGGACAGCGGCATCGGGATGACCCCGGAGCAGCTCGCGCGCCTGTTCAAGCCCTTCACGCAGGCCGACCTCTCCACCACGCGGCAGTACGGCGGCACCGGGCTCGGGCTCACGCTGGTCATGCAGTTCGCCCGCATGCTCGGCGGCGAGGTCTCCGTGCGCAGCAAGCCCGGCCAGGGCTCCACGTTCACCGTGCTGCTCGCGGAGCAGGCCAGCCGGGTCACGTCCGCCGGCAAGTGGACGGGCGGTTCGTCGGACGCCCGCCCGCTCATCCTCGTCATCGACGACGACACGGGCGCCCAGGAGTTCATCGGCCGGGCCCTCGACCGCTCGGGGTTCCGCGTCGAGCTGGCCAACGACGGGCGCGAGGGCATCGAGAAGGCCCGCGAGCTCCTCCCGCTCGCGATCGTGCTCGACGTCATGATGCCCCGCGTGGACGGCTGGAGCGTGCTCGCCGAGCTCAAGGGAGACCCGACCACGGCGGACATCCCCGTGGTGATGGCCACGATGGTGGACGACCGCGCGCGCGCCATCGAGACGGGTGCGGTGGAGTACCTCTCGAAGCCCGTCGACCGGAAGCGCCTCGTGCAGGTCCTGCGGCGCTACCAGCCCACCAGCACGGTCCCCCGCGTGCTCGTGGTCGAGGACGACGACGAGACCGCCCGCATCCTACAGCGGGCCCTGGAGCGCGAGGGGTGGGTCGTGATGCGCGCGGAGAACGGCCGGGCCGGGCTCGAGCGCCTCACGCCCGACACCTCGCTCATCCTGCTCGACCTCATGATGCCGGAGCTGGACGGGTTCGGATTCCTCGACGCGCTGCGCGCCGACCCCGCCCGCCGCGACATCCCCGTCGTCGTGGTCACGGCCCGCGACCTCTCGGTGGACGAGCGGGCACGGCTCGAGGCCGGTGCCGTCCAGATCCTGCAGAAGGGCGACGAGGTGAACGACGGCCTGCTGAAGTCCGTGCGTCGCGCCGCTCGCGACCACGCTCTCCGCCAGCCCGCCGAGCCGGAGCGGTTCACTCCTGCCGTCGCACCTCGGCGACCCTGAGGAAGTCCGACGCGAAGTCGGCCCCCTCGGCCCGCACCGTCTCCAGGTTCACGAACAGCCGCGGCTTCCCACCCGAGGCGAGCATGCCCACGCCGATCCCCAGGTCGAACAGCGCTTCGGAACCCGTGAACGTCGTGAGGTGATGCTCGGCGGCCACCTCGAGGACCCCGGGCACCAGCACCTCGGAGCCCGGCGTGACGTAGACCACGTCCGGCTGCACCTCGGCGAACCGCCTGGCGAGCTCACGCCCGTCCATCGACCGCACCTCGAGCGGCGCCCCGTCCACCTGGACCTTCTCGACGAGCGCCTCCAGGGCGGCCACCATGTCCACGGACGCCAGCCGGCTGTTGGGCTGGCGGCCGTCGTGCACCACGAGCACCCGGAACGACGGCTCGCCTTCCGTCCGCGCGCGGTTCCTGTCGTACGACGCCACCTTGAGCAACAGGAGCGCCTGATGCTCCGGACGCACCTCCGACGCCCCGGCGTCGGGTACGAGCCACGCGAACAGCAGGGGCGCCCAGCCGACCATCAGAACCCGACAGCCACCTGGCCGACGGCCCGGTAGGTGGGATCGCCGACCCCGTACGTCGTCATGGCGCCCGAGCCCTTCACGACCAGGAACCGCGCCTTCTCCGGATAGGGCCGCAGGATCACGCCGAGCGAGATGCGCTCCCGATCCTGCGAGGGGTCGTCCAGGCCGGGCCGGATGATGTCCGCCTGCGCGACGGGCTCGAGCCAGTCGGTGATCTCGACCCCAACCAGGAAGTACGAGCCCCAGGTGCGCCGGTCCTCTCCGGAGACCCGCTCCAGGACGGCCTCGAAGAACTCCGTCTGGAGGAGCACGGGGCCGGGGTGCCACGAGATGTCGATGCCGTACATCCCGAGCCCGAGCGGCGCCTCGATGGCGTAGCGTCCGTTGTAGGTAGCCGCACCGGCCGAGAACCCGTTGGGCCCCTGCACACCGAGCCGGAACCCGAGCGCCTTGTTCCCGTTGTAGGCGTCCAGGTGGTTGTCGCGCATGTCCCGGATGTTCCCGGCTTCCTGCACCACACCGTCCGTCGGGTCGTCGTCGCGCTGCTCCAGCCCGTTCACGATGTAGGTCGCGTAGCCCAGCCGCCAGCCCTTCCCGAGCTCGGCGCCCCCGCGGAGCTGGAGGCCCACCTCGGCCCACGACACCGGGACGATCTCCTGCAGGACGAGCGGACGGTCCGGCAGCGGCGTGAGGAACTCGGGGTAGAGGGTCTCGTTGTAGGTGCCCATCGGCACCATGAACTTCCCGACGCGGAAGGTCAGCGCGTCGGAGGGCGTGCGGATGTCCACCTGCCCGTAGCGCATCTGGATCTCGCCCCCGCCGTGCTCGTACTCGAGCTGCACCTCGGGCACGACGACGTCCTGGATCTCCGCGCCGACGAAGACGTTGAAGTAGTGCAGGTCGAAGGTCGGCGCGGTGCCGGTCTCCCCGTACAGCTCGCCCACGGCGTACGCGTGCAGCCAGGGCGAGACCCCGACCTGCTGGAGCCGGTAGCCGAACGACCCCTCGGCACCGCCGACCGTGTCCACCTCCAACAGCTCGTCGAGCGCGATGTCCGTGACGTCCACGGGCTCTGCGGCCAGGACCCCGGTCAGGAACGCGAGCAACATGCGAGACCTCCCGGCGGGATCTTCGCACGATGGACACCGTCAACCCGCCGTCGATTCCCGCACACCTCCCTCTTCTCGGTTCCCGGGCCATCCTGTTGGAGCCAGATGGACCCCGCGCGACTCGAGGGGCCTCCGGATCCGTGTGTCCAGCACGTGCCCGTACAGCGCGCCGTTCGCCGGATCGGCACGCAGCGCCGGGAGCAGGGCGGCCACCGCATCGTCCGCCACCCGCTCGAGGCGCTCGACAGCCCGGGCGTCCAGTCTCGGGAGCGCCCAGTCCAGCACGAGCCAGCCGACGGTCGCGTGGGGAGCCTCGTCGGCCGCGATGCGCGCCAGCACCGCCCGGGTCACGGGGTCCGTCGACCGCGCGAGCTCACTCGCGATGAGCGGCAGGCTGAAGCTCTCTCCCACGCAGCTCACGCGTACCGCCAGGGCGCACGCACGCTCCACGGCGTCGTCGAAGCCGTCGTCCACGGGCCGCGCGTGGGGTTCCACCTCCAACGGCACGCCGCCGCCGTACGCGTTGGCCATCCGCGCCGTGAGCTCCACGTGCACCATCTCGTCCGCCACGAACCGCCCGGCCATCCCGACGAGGTCCACGGGCGCCCGGGCCTCCAGGAGGGCCGTCAGGAGCGCCGAGAAGGCCCCCGCGGCGCACCACTCCTGGTGGGACGACTGGGTCCACACCGTGCGCAGGCGGTCGCGCTCGACGTCCGAGAGCCCCACGCCCACGATGTCCCACGGGATGACGTCGATGCCGTCACCCCGGTGTGCCTGGAACAGGCGCTCGGCCGTCCCACCCATCCACTCCAGCTCGAACAGCACCTCAGACCTCCGGCTTCGCGAGGGGGAGATCGAGGTGCCCGGTGTCGGTGGGAACCCGGCAGACTTCGGCCTCCCGCGTCCCCACCACGTCGCACCGGCCGTCTCCACGGACCTCGAAGACCGTCAGGGTGAACCTGCGGTCCGCGACCCGAACGGCGCAGCCGTCCGGCTGAGCGCTCGGGCTCTTGGAGGCGAGCGTCATCAGGTTGCCGGTCACGCGGCAGGGATCGGTGAGCGGGCGCGCGACGTCGCGCAGACCCGCGTGCTCCGTGCTGACGTTGCCTGTGACGCGGCTGGTGTCGACGGGCGGGGATGCGAACGCCGCGGGACCGACGAAGAGCGCGGTGGCGGCGAGGAGCTTGTGGGCCATGGGACCTCCTGGGTTCAGGAGGGAGACGGGGAGCCGACCGGACCGTTAGCCGAGAATCTCAGAATCCCCGCCCCAGGACCAACCCGAGGGTCGCGTCCAGCACCGTCGGGTCGAGCCGGGCGAGGCCTTCGCGGTCGACCTCCGCGGGTGCCACGAGCTCTCCGACCCGCATGGCGACCCGTTCGCGCTCGGCGGGCGCCACACGCTGCACGAGGTGCCAGAGGGTCAGGGCGTCCGCAGGGGACCGCGCGGCCGCCACCACCCCGTCCGGACCGAGCTCCCCGCGGTCGTACCCGTCCACGGCAGCCACCAGGGACGCGTCTGCCCCGACGGCCACGGGCATCCCGGTCCGCCCGTCCGGCCACGACGCCGCCACGGCACCCGCGGGCACGAAGGACCGTGGTCCCCTGCCCTCCAGGGCCACGGCACCCGAGCGCACCTCGAGCACCGCGGTGCCGTCGGGTGCGACCTCCAGGGCGTACGCGCAACCGAGATCCACGACCTCCACACCGGGCACCTGCACGAGGAGCCACCGCGCGGGTGCGTCGAGCCGGACGTCCAGCCGACCCACCTCGAGGGTCAGCCGCGCGCCGTCAGCGGTCTCCCGGCGTACCCGCGTGCCGGGCGTCGCCACGACCTCCCCCCGATCCGCCAGCCGCGCCCGGGCCTCCGCGGACGTGTCGAGCCATGCGCCCGCCTCCCACGTGCATCCCGAACAGCTCGCCGTGGACGCGCTCCACGCACCCTCGGACCGCATCTGGAGCGCGAGCATGGCCCCCACACCCAGCAGGACCACCGCCGCCAGCGCGACCCAGGTGGTCCGGCCGCGCCGAGGACGATGCGCGTACGGCGCCAGGAGGGACTCCAGGCGCGCGACCTCGGGGTCGGGTGTGCCCCCTCCGTCGAACAGGTAGTCGTCGCTCATGGTGCCTCCCCGAGCGCTTCGCGCAACAGCTTCATCCCGCGGTGCAGGGTGACCCGCACGGACCCCTGGGTCCTCCCGAGCTGCTCTGCGATCTCCGGACCCGTGAGCCCCTCGACCAGCCGCATCATCAACAGCTCGCTGTAGGCCTCCGGCAGCCCACGGATGGCCTCCAGGGCCTCGTTCGCCTCGGCGGTCGGCCGCGCGGGGGCGAAGAGCCGCTCGGGCAGCAGGGTGAACCGTCGCCGCCGCCGGACGGCGCTGGTGGCCAGGTTCCTGGCGATGGCGTGCAGCCAGCCGCCGAAGGCGGCGTCCTCACGGAGGGTCGGGAGCTTCTCCATGGCGCGGGCGAACGTCTCCTGGACCACGTCGTCCGCGGTCGCGTGGGGCCCATGGGCCAGCGCGACCGCATGGACACCCGGCGCGAAGTGCGCGTGCAGGGCGTTCCAGGCGGCACGGTCGCCGGTGCGGGCGGCCGCGACCCAGGGCAGGAACCGGGGGCTCTCGGTGGTCATCGCACCCCAGACGACGGCGGAGCGGGTTCGTTAACCCGAGAGCCCCTCCAACCATGCGACGGCGTCGATGGCGCCGTCCGCCACCCCCACCCGACCTCCGGTCACGACGAGCTCGACGCCGCGGGCCAGCCGAAGGCGTCCGGGGACGAGGCACACGCCGTCGTCCTCCGGCGCGAGGAGGTGGACGCCGGCCCGGATCCAGGCCGCCTGCATCGCCCGATCCGCCCGCAGTCGCTCGAGGAGCGCGCACAGCGGCTCCACAGCACTCCCGGCCCACGCCCGGAGGCGCGCGACCGACGCCGTCACCCGCGGAGACAGCGGCAAGGCCTCCTCGCCGCCGAACCCGAGCCCGACGGTCGACCAGCCCAGGTGCCGTCGAAGGGCGAGCACACGCTCCACGCGCCCGTCCACGCGGGCTCTCGCGACCAGGCGGCGCTCGCGTTCCCGGAGGTCGTCCAGGAGGAGCACGTCCACCAGCGGCAGCACCGGGTCGACGTGGGCCTGGCGGAACCAGAGGGGTGCAGGGTCCCCCGCGCCCGCCAGGAAGCCCTCGAGGGACTGCGCGCCCCAGACCGTCTCCCCGGTCTCCACCGTGTGCACCACGACACCGCCGGGCTCGCCCGGGTGGTCGGCCCGGCACAGCAGGCGTCCCGCGCCGTCGTGGGCCAGCCGGGAGAGGCTCGGGTCGCAGGTGGCCTCCTCCCATCCGGGCCGCACGTCGCGGATCCAGGGCGCTGGGAGCGCGTCCGGGTCGGCCTCTCGCGGGGGAGCCAGGTCCGGGAGGTCCAGCACGTCGAGCTGGATCGACGCACCAGGCCCTCCGATGGGACCACGGCGGAGCGGGACGATGCGACCGTCCACCATCACCACCGGGAAGCCCTCCCAGACCCCACCGCGACCGAGGCGCTCGAGGCCTGTCGCGTGCGCGCTGTCGTCCACCCACACCGCCACGGGCCCCGCACACGCGAGGAGGGTTCGTTCGTCGCCACACAGCGTCGCACCGTCGGGGACCGGGACCCGGAGGTCCGTGCTGGACGTCCGCACCACCAGCCCCCTGCCCTCCACGGTGCTCCACGTGGACGCCAGGAGCGAGCGGTCGTTCGCCACGATGGCGTCGACGTGTCCGGGCACGGACCCCCGACCGGGCACCACGGACACCTCCCCCCCGCCCGACCAACCGTGCTCGACGAGCACCGGAACCCCGTCCAGCACGGCCAGGACGCCCTGGACTGGGTCCTGTCGCGCGAGGATCGCGCCCGACGGGTCCACGCGCCAGAGGCCGCCCTCCCCCACGAGCAGGACCTCCTCGTGGCCCACCGCCGCGGTCTCCGCCTCGAAGAAATCGACGCGCCCGACCGGCCGTCCAGACGAGGTCGTAGAAGTCCGTGGTCCCACCGGACCCGACGGCGACCAGCCTCTCCCCGACCCCCACCACCCTGCCGGGAACACGCCAGCGCTCCGCCGTCGGGCCGAGCATCCGGACCTCCCCCTCCCGGTCGAACACCAGACCCCCGGCCGTCAGCCCGTGCGTCCGACCCGAGCTCCCCCGACGGCTCACCTGCGCCCAGGGCCGCCCCACGAGACCGCCCGCGGCGAGATCCCAGACCTCCACCGCGTGCACCGGAAGCGTCGGGTCCGAGAGGCTCGCCGGGTCGAACACCCACACCCAAGCGAGCCCGTCGCGCACGCCCCGAAGGCTCCGCATGCCCGGGCCCGTGTCGACCCAGCCCCGCAACGTCAGACGACCGGGGACAGCGCGGGCGGACGCGAGGGACGCCGACGCCGGGCCGGCTGGCGCGCCGGCAACACGAACCGGAACGTCGTGGGCCCGGGCTCGTCCAACAGCCGGAGGTCGCCCCCCATGCGCACCGCGAACTCCCGCGAGAGCGCCAGCCCCAGGCCGGTGCCCGGGAGATCGGCGTGCCCGCGAGCGAAGGGCTGGAAGAGCCGCGGCAGCAGGGCCTCCGGCACGCCCGACCCGTCGTCCCACACGTCGAAGCGCACCTCGTCGCCCTCCTGGGACACCCGGAGCCCGACGGAGGAGCTCCCGAACTTCACCGCGTTCGACAGGAGGTTCAGCAGCACCTGACGCACGCGCGTCCGGTCGCCCCGCGCGCGCTCCACGTGCCCGTCCACCACGAAGGTGAGCCCGGCGCGCTCGGCCACCACGTCGATCGAAGCGACCACCTGATCCACGATCGGCCCGAGCTCGATGTCCTCGCTGGCGAGCTCGACCTTCCCGGACTCCACCCGCGACATGTCGAGCACGTCGTCGATCAGCTCCAGCAGGTGGCGTCCGCTCGCCAGGATCCGCCCGAGGTCGTCCTTGTCCTGGGAATCCCCGGCGTCCTCCTCCAGGATCTCCGCGTAGCCCAGGATGGCGTTCAGCGGCGTGCGGAGCTCGTGGCTCATGCTCGCCAGGAACGTGGACTTCGCCCGGCTCGCGGCCTCGGCCTCCCGCAGGGCCTCGTGCTGGCGGGCCGCAGCCTCGCGGGCCGGCCGGAGGTCCTGGAGCAACAGGACGCGCCTGCCCGAGGTGTGCTGCAGGGAGGTCTCCGCGACCGCCACCGGGATGGGCCCGTCCGGCCCGAGCACGACGTGCTCCTCCCCGCGCCGCTGCAGGATGTCCGCCACCGGCTCGCCAGGCACGATGTCCCGCCCGATCAGCCGGCGCGCCGCCTGGTTGGCCTCCTCGATCCGCCAGCGCGTACCCAGCACCAGCATGGGAGCGGGCGCGCACTGCACGAGCTCGCGACGGAAGGACTCCTCGAGGGCGAGGGCCCGGGAGGCCTCCCGCATGTCCTGCTCCCGGCGGATCGACTGCTCCAGATAGCGGTGGTAGTGCCGCGCCATCAGGGCGAGGAAGGCCCCCACGATGGCGAACGCCGTGAACAGGTCCTGGGACCGCTCGAGAGCGCCCGGGACGCGGTCCGTGCGCCACGGCACCGTACCGCCGGTGCCCTCGTAGACGATGTACCCGAGCACCACCGCGGTGCACGCGAGCGTCCCGCGAACGCCCGTCAGGAGCGCCCCCACCGCGATGGCCGGGACGAGGAGGACCATGTTGTGGCCCTCGGTGCCCCAGTACCTCGACACACCCGCGATGGAGACGGCGAGCACCATGGCCGTCGTGAGGGCCGCCGCGAGCTGCACCCTGCCCCGGTGCACCAGCAGCGCTGCGAACAGCACGCCTGCGAACAGCAGGCTGCACAGCGCCATGGCCGTCGGGCTCCGATAGGGGCCCAGGCTCCACATGACGACCGCACCGGCCGCACAGGAGCCGATCAACCACAGCGCTTGCCGGGTCAACCTCGCATTGGCGTGTGCGAGCGGATCCATCGTCGTCCCTGTCGGACCGGCGTGGAGGGGGCTTGAGCCGGTCCGGGGACGACTATCGCACGGACACGCCGAGAGTGGCGATGAACAGCGCGCTTTCACCTGCGGTCATCGCCGGCACGGTGCCGGGACGGAGGGGCACGAGGCGATCGGCCCACTGCACGATGGGGAACTCGTCCCAGAGCGCCCCGCGGACGGACGCGTCCCCGAGCTCCGCGCGCCGCACGTGGTCGCCCGCCCAAGCCGCGACGCCCGCGCCGGTGGCCAGTAGCGTGTGCTCGCCCGCGACCACGTGGGCGAACGGACCCTGGACCGTACAGGTGGCGTCGCCCAGCGCGAACCAGGCATGGTCGCCGTCCTCCTCGTCCGTGACGGCCGCGACCAGGCCCCGCGCGTTTCCGGCCAGGGCGTGCACGTGCCCCGGCAGCTCGCGCTCCACGGGCCCCGTGAGCTCGCTCCATGCCCGCCCGCCCCGCCAGACCCGACCGATGCAGACCACCTGACCGGCGACCACGTCCAGCACGGGGTCCTCCACCTCCCGGCGCTCGCGGATCCGACCGTCGAGCCCCTGGTGCACGACGATGTCGCCGACGACCATGCCGACCTCGTCGTCACCCAGCGCGACCCTGCGGGCCTGATCGTCCGGGTCCCACTCCGGACCGTCGAGCAGCACGGTGCGATCGGTCCCCGAGCTCGCGTCGAGCACGCGCAGCGCGCCATCGAGCGTGTCCACGAGCACGTGCGCATCCCGTACCGCGAGCAGACGCCCGTACGACCGCCAGCGCTCGCCCTCCACGGTGAGCAGGACGACCTCGTCGTGGTCCTGATACGCGAGCCCCGCGGCCGTCATGCCCCCCTCGCCTCGACGGATGAACCCCCGTTCCTGGAGGAGGGGCCGCGCGATCCGCTCCCCGCGCGCCAGATCCAGGACCTCCACCACGAGGTGGGGCTCGGAGGGGTGCATCGGCACGCGCGCGATCCAGCCGAGCCCGTCCCGCACGCCCAGCAGGACGGAGGTTCCACGTCCGAGATCGATCCAGCCCCGCATGGAGCGATGCTACGCTGATCCCATGCTGCATGCCCGCCACATCCTGATCCCGTTCAAGGGCTGGTGGCCGCCGGACCGTCGGCGCGCCACCCTCACCAAGGAGGAGGCCTACGGAACGGCGGTCGAGCTGCGCCGGCGGGTGCTCTCGGGCGAGAGCTTCACCGACCTCGCCCGGGTGCACAGCGCCTGCCCGAGCGCCGAGGAGGGCGGCGACCTCGGGGTCTTCCTGCCGGGCGACATGGAGCCGGCGTTCGAGGAGGCGCTGCGGCGCGTGCAACCCGGTGAGATCGCGCCCATCGCGCGCACCGAGCACGGCTGGCACGTCATCCAGCGCCTGGCGTGATCCCGGCAGACCTCGACGACGACGCCCTCGCGGTGTGGGCGGACGCGCGCCAGCTCGAGGGCGACGTGCTCGGCGAGATCGTGGCGCTCCAGCTCGCCGGGCGTGCGCCGGAGGGGCTGCTGCAGCGCCACGCGCCCGTCCTGCTCGGTCCGTTGCACGGCCTGATCGTGCCTCCGGGCACCTGGGAGAAGGCGCGCCTGGTCGGGGTGGAGCTCGTGGGCATCGACCCCACGCCGGTCCTCGAGGGGATGCGGTCCTTTCCGTCCGTCCGCACGCTCGACTTCGGCACCCACACCCCGCTCGCGCCCGAGCGGCGGCGCGTCTGGGGCCACGAGGTCGCGCGCCAGCTCCGGGAGGTGCGGTTCCGCATGCCGGCCACCTGGCTGCGCACCTACCGCCGGGAGCTCCTGCACGCGCCGGTACAGCGCTTCGTGGTGGTGCTCGACGTGGGCACGCTGGCCTTCGAGCGGCGTCCGGACGGCTTCCGGCTCGTGGTGGCAGGGCTCCATCCTCTCGTCGACCGCGCCGTGGCCCACGCGCGGCAGGCGCTCCCGATCCGCGAGGTCGTCCGTTCGGTGCGCTAGCCGAGCTCGAAGGCCAGCGCCTCGTCGAGGGTCCGGGCGTCGAACCGGAAGCCGAGATCCAGAGCCCGACGCGGGACCACCCGCTGGCTCGCGAGCACGAGCTCGTCGGCCTTCTCGCGGCCCATGACGACGCGTACCGCGAAGGCGGGGGCAGGCGCCAGGGCCGGCCGGCGCACCGCCCGACCGAGGGCCCGCGAGAAGTCCGCGTTCCGCACGGGCTCGGGACCCGTACCGGCGAAGACCCCGGCGTGGTCGGACGTGAGGAGCCAGTGGAACATCGCCACGAGGTCGTCCAGGTGGACCCAGCTCATCCACTGCCGCCCGTCGCCGACGGGCCCACCGAGCCCCCAGCGGAACATCGGGAGCAGCGGGCCGAGGATGCCGCCGTGGGTGGAGATCACGAGGCCGACCCGCACGATCGACACGCGCCAGCCGGCGTCCACGGCGGGCTGCGCCTCCGCCTCCCAGGCCCTCCCCACGTCCGCGAGGAAGCCCGTGCCAGCCGGGCTCGCCTCGTCGAGCGGCTCGTCGCCCCGGTCGCCGTAGAAGCCGACCGCGCTCGTGCTCACGAACACCTTCGGCGGCAGGCTGGCGAGGGCCTTGGCCAGCGTGCGCGTGCCCTGGACGCGGCTTTCGCGCACCGTGGCCTTCCAGGCGTCCGTCCACCGGTGCTCCGCGATGGGCGCGCCCGCCAGGTGCACCACAGCGTCCACGGACTCGAGCCCCGGACCCACCTCGCCCCGCGCGGGGTCCCAGAAGATGCCGGGCTCCCCACGCCGCCGGGTGAGCGGGACCACCTCGTGACCGCCGGTCTGCAGGAAGGCCGTCAGGGCCGAGCCGACGAGCCCCGTAGCTCCCGTGATCGCCACGCGCATCGGGCCGACCCCGGCGTCCCGGTGACGCGCGAGGTCGCGCTGGAGACGGCCGTGACGCCACGCGAACGTGCGCCGCAGACGGGCCTCCACGAGCGGGTGGGCCAGCCGGCCGAGCGGACCGAACGGCGCCCGCCACGTCACGCGGTCGACCATCCGGCAGCCGGGGTCCTCCGCGACGAAGCGGTGCTCATGGGTCCACGCGGCGAACGGGCCCTCGTCCTGGACGTCCGTGAACCCCGTGGGTCGCTCGCAGAACGTGTGACGACCGCGCCACGTCGAGCGGAACGGCCCCACCGTCGGCATGGACAGCTCGAGGCGCGCGCCCTCCTCGAGGCCCCCTGCGCGCGAGACGACCCGCACGTCCTCCCAGGGAGGGGTGAGGCGGTCGAAGGCACCCGGGCGGGCGTGCCAGTCGAACACGGCCTCCGGCGGGTCGGGCAGCGTGCTCGTGTGCTCGTAGACGGGCATGAGGCCCGCTAACCTGCGTAGACGGCGCGGGTATCGATCACCAGCGGACCGGCGCTCCAGCGGATCCAGGCGCCCGAGAGCCCCACGATCATGGGTCCGAGGGCGGCGAGCTCCACGCGGGCATCGACCGTCTCCCCCACCCGGGCCACCCCCGCCACCTCGGGCTCCAGGAGCGTCACCCGTCCCAGCCCGTCGACGTCGAGGTCGAGCCCGGTCGGCCACACCGTGCGCACGATGGCCGACGCCTCGACCACCCGCGTCGTGGACGGCGTCACGTGCGGGAGCTTCGGAGCCGTGAGCACCGCCACGCGCCCGCGCAGCACGAGCACCGGCAGCCCGTCCCAGAGGAGCGCGCGCGTCGACGGCGTGGCGTCCGGGAGCCGCACGCTGCGGAGCTCGGTGCCATGGACGTAGAGCGTGTCGCCCACGACGGCGCACAGCGCGTGGGGATCTGCGTCCACGTCCGCCTCGCGGTCCACGGCGACGACCCGGTCGCGCCCGTCGCGCCGGAAGACCAGGGCGAAACCCTCCTCCGTTCGCGTGGAGGCCACGAGGTCGGGTCCATGATGGGCGAGCGCCAGGACCTCACCGGGCAGCTCGCCCGTCGCGGCGCCCGACAAGCGGGTCATCCCGCCGATCCTCTCGGCCACGACGGTCTGCTCGCCGTCGGTCGCCAGCAGGACCCCGCCCACGACCGCCATTCGGGTGACCCCGAGCGTGGCCAGGTCGACCGCGACGACCTCCCCGGGCCGAGCCAACGTGAGCGTGCTGCGCGAGACCACCGCCGGGCCACCGGGCCCCTCCAGGACGGTTCGCATGGCGATCTCCACCCGTCCGTCCGCCTCCACGAGCACCAGGCCCTCGGGGCGCTCCACCACCACGGTGTCCTCTCCGACCGCCACGAGCTCCCCGGCGAGGCCCCAGCGCTCGCCCTCCACGTCGTAGAGGCCGACCTGCCCGCTCCCCCCGAACACGAGCCCACCGTCGCACGTCCCCGTGTGGCCCGGCATCCAGGACCGGACCAGGGGCACCCGCGCGATCAGGCCGCCCCGCAGGGGGTCCAGGGCCACGGCGTCGAGACGTCCGGCCACGGGGTCGCGGGCGGTGATCCAGAGCGCACCCCCGCGCAGACCCACCACCTCGGCGAGCCCGTACCCGAGCGTCCACCACCCGTTCATCCGCCGAGGTCGAACCGCAGCGGGATCAGGACGGAGGCGGGCGCGTCGTCGTCGGTGGAGGGGAACCGCACGCGGTCGAGCTTCATGCGCAGGCACTCCTCCACGTCGTGGTTGTTGAGCGTGGACACGAGCTCCACGCTGTTCACCGAGCCGTTCGGCGCCAGCGCGACCTTGGCGTCCACGTAGCCCGACAGGTCGGGGTCCTGGGTCAGCGCGCGCTCGTAGCAGCCCACCAGGCCGGGCCGCACGCGGTCGAGGACCTTCTGGACGTCCCGCTCGGTGAGGGCACCCTCGATGCGCAGGTCGCCGGACTTCAGGCCACTCGCGGTGTCCCGCGCGCCCACGGGCACGGCGTCCATCCGGTACACGCGCCGCCAGTTGCGGGCCGCGTAGGCGTCCTCGGGCTCGGGGATGCGCGCGGCGACGCCGATGAGGTCGGACACCGTGGCGTTCGACGGCATCCAGATCCACACCACCTGGACCTCCGGCACGCTCTCCTCGACCTGGCGGTAGCCGGCACGCAGGCCGTCCGTGGTGGCGATGTCCACGACGTGCTCGACCCCTCGACGTCCGAGCTTGCCGAGATCCACGGCCCCGCTGGACTCCCGGACCGCTGCGATGGCGAACTTCGCGTCGCCCGGGCTGTCGGCGATGTTCACCCGCACCGACCGCAGCTTTCCGTCCGCGCGGAAGGTCCAGAGGAGATCGCGGTCGCGGAGGTCCGGGAGCCACGCCACGACCTCCGAGAGCGGCAGGGACCCCGGCGCCTCCACGACGAGCTCGCCCGGCGGAAGGGCCCCGTGCTCCACGACCTCTCCGTCGAGGTTCGCGGAGCCCTGCTGGAGCTGGAGCACGCGGCCCGGCAGGAGGGCGTCACCCCGCACACCCTTCACGGACGCGACCTCGATCCCCGCCCAGGCGAGCGCGGCCTCCCGGGCCTCCTCGGGCGGGATGGTGAGCTGGCGGAGCTGCATCGCCGGACCGACGACCAGCCCGCCCACGCCGACCACGGCGAAGAACGGCAGGGTGCCCAGCACCGCGTTCACGACCGTCCACCGCGAGACGCTCTTCACCACGGGCGCGACGGTGACCGCGACCACCGGCACACCGAGGAGCGCGACCAGGGTGAGGGCCGTCGCGGGCCCGATGACGGCGGGGGATGCGCCGTGCCCCATCCAGTCCACGAGATCCCAGAGGACGAGCACGAGCGTCCAGCCCAGGAGCGCCAACGTCCACATCGCGGCGACCAACAGCCGCGTCCCCGCCGACCGCGCGGCATCGGGGCTCGCGGGATCCCGGACGAAGCGCAGGGCACCCACGAACACACCCGCGCCCGCCAGCGCCAGCACGGCCGCCCCGACGGGAGCGCCGACGAACGCCAGCCCCAGGGGAGACACCACCGCGAGACCGGCGAGCAAGGCGTGGTGGATCGTGAAGCGCCCGCCCGGCCGGGCCCCGAACAGCGCCCCCAGACCGCCCGCGAACGCGATGCACGCCGCGGCGAACGCGGAGGCTGCCGCCCCGGCGACGAGGGGTGCGAGGGCCTGCGCGAACCCGTTGGCCGCGAGGGTCGCGCGGGACTCGACGGACGCGAGCTCGAGCGCGCCGGCGGCCGTTCCGAGCAGGCTCGTGGTGGCCACGAGCCCCACGAGCAGAGGGAACAGCGCGAGCGTGGTCCAGAGACAGCCGGGCGTCCGGGTGCGCGAGCCTGCCGCGAACGTCAGCAGCACGGCCAGGAAGGGGGTCCCCGTCGCCAGGACCAGGAGGGCGTACATCCACGGTCCACCCTCCCGGAACAGCGTCAGGGCCTCGTTCATGGCAGCTCGGCGGCGGCCGTGGCGATGGCCTCGTGCACGATCCCGAGCAGACGCGCGTAGTGGACGGGATCGGCGAGCAGATCCTGGCGGAGCTCGAGCTCGATGCCGCGCAGGCCGTGGTCGTGGGCGTGCTTGTAGCAGCTGAACATCATCCCCCCCTTGCCGGTGTAGGGCTCGTTCAGGCGAACAGCATACCCGGACGGCTGGAGGAGCGCGGCGATGCGGTGCGCGAGCTCCTCCTCGTCGTCGAAGAGAACGCCGATCTCGACCTCCCGCACGTGCCCCTCGTACACCGGCGTGAAGCTGTGCATGGAGAGCAGGATCTTCGCGGGCGCCTCGGCGAGCATGGCGTCCGCGGCGTCGTGGAAGGGCTGCCACCAGCCCAGGATGCGCGCGAGGCGCTCCTCGTCGTCGAGCTCGTGGTTGAGGTGGACCGGGCGGCCCTCGGCCTCGTCGCGGAAGAGCGTGCGCGAGTAGAGCGGCCGGTTCGCGTCGATGAGGAGACGGCTGAACCCCGCGAACACCCCGCGCGACCCGAGCCTCTCGATCAGCTCGCGCGTGAACGGCGCGATGCCGAGGTCGACGGCCCAGTGCGTCGGACGCAGCCAGGCATCGTCGCCCCAGGGACGCGGGAGGTGGTCGGAGGCGTGCTCGCACGTGAACACCACGTCGGACGTGCCGTCGCCGGAGCGGAAGACCTCGAAGGCCGGATGCAAGCTCACTCTCCCGGGTTGGACGCGGAGCAGGCGGCCGGGCCGCACGTGCTCGTCAGGGGGTCTCCGGCCAGCCACGCGCGCGTCTGCTCCAGCACGCCCGGGAAGTGCCGGGGTGCCTCGTGAGCGCCGCTGTTCGCCGCGGGACGGTTGGTGTCGTCGGGCAGGCCGACCTCGGGGTCCATCTGCACCAGGGCCCGCACGTCGCCCTGGAGCGGCCCTGGAGCGGTCTCGAGGCCCCAGACGGGGTCGGCGTCGGGCGTGAGGAGCGTGAGGCCCACGGAGCGCGCCAGGACGCGCGTGGTGAGGTTCGGCACCTGCTGGTCGCCGAGGGACTCCTGGAGCACGAAGGACCGGCCGGCGAGGTCGGCGGTGTAGCCGATGGGGTCGACGGGGTCCCACCAGAGCTGGCTGGTCGCGTAGAGCCGCTGGCGGGTCAGGGCGTCCGGGATGGCCGGCTCGAGGAGGGTGGCGAACGTGGGCCAGTTCGAGCTCCGCTCCAGCATCGTGGACCACTGGCTGCCCCCGACGTGCAGCACGGCCTCCTCGAGGGGCGGGCCGTCGGCCAGCATCACGGCGCCCTCGATCGCACCGAGGCTGATGCCGTAGTACACGACCCGGTCGCGGTTCGGCAGGGACTGCCCCGTGAGCCCCGTGAACACGGGGTCCTCCAGCAGGTCACCCTCCTTCAGGAGCCGGTGGAGCGCCTTCATGTTGGCCTGCGCCTGCACGAGGCGGTCGGTGATCTCGTGGATCCGCGCGAAGTCCGCGCCCGCCGCGAGAGCCACCCCGAGGTCGGGTGTCGTGAGCCCACGCCAGCGCAGCGCGACCACGATGGCTCCGAGCTCGTCGGCGAGGGCGTTCACGTTGGACGCGTCGTCGTCGGTGTCGAGGTAGCGCTCGGGGGTCGCGAAGATGCCGTGACCGAACACCATCACGGGCACCGAACCCGCCGGGGCGTCCGCGACGCTCGTGGGGATGCTCACGTAGACGTCGACGTCGACCTCCCCCGTGGGGCTCACGGTCCCGTCCGCGCCGAGGTTCAGGCCGAGGTCGTCCACCAGGAAGTCCTGGGCCCGGAACGTGCCGCGCGTCGCCCGCCAGGTGAGCGGGGCCACGTCGTCCCCATCGTCCAGGTTCCGCGGGGCCTCGAGCGTCACGGAGGCAGGCACGGCGACCTGCGACCAGGCCGACCGCAGCGGCGTCGTGCCGTCGCCCACCGGGAAGTCCCAGGCCAGCGCGACCTGATCGGAGGGCAGCCCGTGGGCCCCGAGGTCGTCGAGCAGCGCCTGGAAGTGCTCCACGTGGGGCGCGAGGTCCTCCGGGGGACCCTCGGTGAACATCGCTCCGAAGTGGTCGACGGGGTCGGTGAGCTCGGTGGTGAGCGCCACGGCGACGGTGTGCCCATAGGGCAGCGCGACGAGCGGACGCACGAGGAGCGTGCCCGGGACGGCCTCCTCGTGGGCGTCGAGCTCGGCCATCACCGGCAGCCAGGTGCCCGTGGTGCGATCGAGCAACCGCACGCCGGACTCGCCCGGGGTGGGCGAGCGCCAGCCCGGCAGCGCCGAGGCCTCCACACGATCGAGCCGCACGACCGAGGTCTGGGCCGGGGAGAACCCGTCGCGCCACGCGAGCCGCTCCGTGCGCAGGGGTGTGAGGCCGTCCGGGAGGTCGTACGCGCCGGCGTCGAGGTCCAGGTGCCCGTCGGCCATGTGCAGCACGCCGACCGGGAAGGGGTTGAGGGGATGGTCGCCCACGAGCCCCTCCCCCGCCGGAGCCGGCGTGGGCGGGCTCTTGCACGCCAGGAGCGCGATCAGCGCGACCATGGGACCTCCCGGCGCATCCTAACCCTCCGAGAGGCGGGCCACGGCCTCCGCGAGCTCCGCCTCGGGTCCCCCTGCCACGAAGGCGTGCACCGCGTGCTCCAGTGCCGCGAGGCGCGCGCGCAGGGCCTCGCGCTCCCGGAGCAGGTGGGCGGAGAGCGCCTCGACCTCGGCGAGGACGGGCTCCGAGGGCCGCGGGACCCGGGTGGCGAGCACGGTGTCCGCGTCGGTGCGCGGTCGGGTCTGCCCGGTGGTCGGCGGCAGGGAGGCCCGCCAGGACGGGGCGCGCAGGGCATGGAGGAGGTAGTGCGGCCAGGGGGCCTCGAGTCGGATCCACTCCGGCGAGCCCACGGCCTCCAGGCCCTCCGGGACGAGGCAGACGTTGCCGAGCTCGGGACGCATGCGCGCGACGAGGACCTGCCCACCCCGCAGCACGGCGCGCCGACCGTGGTTGTCGACGGTGCGTGGACGGACCTCGCCCGTGGAGCGGTCCGTGTCCGCGAGGTCGATCGTCACCTGGCCCGGACCACCCGCCGTCGTCGTGGTGTCGGACGTCACCCAGCTCGCCAGGGCCGGCCCCTCCGCGACCACCGTGGGCGGCAGCCACCCCGCCACGGGACGCCAGCCACGCCCGGCGGCGAGGGCCTCCACCTCGGCGTCGTCGGTGGGGGTGAGGCGCGTGGAGCGCGTGTCGTACCCGGGGTCCTCGAGCTCCGCCCACTCCATGAAGCCGTCCTCGGCGGGCCGACGCTGGAGCCAGAGGAGGGCCGCGCGCCCGGCTGCCCCGCCGAACGGGCGGAACACGCCCTCGGGCAGCGCACACAGGCCCCTGCGGCACCAGTGGGCGTCCACCCGGTCGCGCACGGCGGCCATGGACCCGTTGGCCACGACGGTCCAGGGCAGGACGAGGGCCGCATGCCCTCCGGGCTTCACCCAGCCCTCCAGGGCCTCGAGGAACAGGACGTCGCTCGCGACCCGCTCGGCCCCCTGCCCGAAGGCGTAGCGGTCGAGCACGGCACGGTCCCGCAGGGGGACGGAGAAGGGCGGGTTGGCCACGACCACGTCGGCGGGTTCGGGCTCCGCGGCGAAGAAGTCGGCACGCCGGACCTCCCCGTCCACGCCGGCCAGCGCGAGGTTCACGCCGGCGAGGTCGGCCATACGGGGGTCCACGTCCAGCCCGCGCACGCGCGCGCCCGCGCGGCCGGCGAGCACGAGCAGCCCGCCGCTCCCGCACGTCGGGTCGAGCACGTCGAGGCCCGCGAGGTCAGGCAGGCGCGCGAGGAGCAGCCGCACCACAGACCGCGGCGTGAAGAACTGGCCCAGACGGCCCTTGAAGAGGTCCGGGAAGAACCGCTCGTACGCCAGCCCCAGGAGATCGAGGTCCGCCGCCGGCAGCGCCAGGTCGACGAGGGCGTCGTGGGGCTCACCATCCCGCCCCACCCGGTGCAGCAGGGTGTCCCGGAGGGCGCGGAACGCGTCGGCTCCCGTCAGACCGGCCGCCCGGAGGCGCTCCTCGGCCTCCGCCAGGGATCGTGCGAAGGCCGCGGCGGTCACAGGGCGCGCACGGTCGCGCGGGCCTCCCCGGACACGAGCGGGGTGCCGACGGCGTGGTGGGTGGTGCGCACGACGGCGAGCCCGATGCGCCCGAGGTCCGGGTGCACGGCCGAGCTGCCCATGCGCCCCACGACCTTCCCGTCGGCCGAGAGGTCCGCGCCCACGGCGATCTCAGCGTCCAGCGCGAGCCCCACGAGGCCCTTGCGCACCCCGCCCATCACCTCGACCCGGTGGATGGTCTCCTGGCCGCGGTAGCAGCCCTTCTCGAAGTGCAGGTGCGTGTCGCGCAGGCCGAGCTCGTGAGGGAGCTGACGGTCGCTCGCGTCGTCGGGGAACCGCGGCCAGCCGACCTCGATGCGCAGGGCCTCGAGCATCGCGTCGTCCGTCGGGATCCCGGCGACGGGCGGGGTGTCGTCGGGCGTGAGCACCTCGAGCCCACCGGACCGGCTGCGGCGCGAGGGCCACTGGAGCTCGGCATCCACGGCGGGCAGGTCCGCGCCCTGGAGGCTCCAGACGGTCCCGCCACGACGGACGATCTCCACGTCGTCGAACACCACGAACATCCCGTAGCGCGCCTCGAACGCGTCGGCCGTCATGCCCTCGAGGACGCAGACGAGCCGGTCGTCGGCCACGAGCAGGAGGTCCATGAGCCCGTGCAGACGGCCCCGATCGTCGGTCATGCCGGACCAGCGGTGCGCGCCGACGGGCATGTCCCGCACGTTGTTCGTGAACATGCCGTTCGCGAACCGGCGGGTGTCGGGGCCGACGAGCTCGACCACCTCGACCCCCGGACGACGTCCGAGGATCAAGGTCAGAAGTCCTCGTCGTCGTCGAAGGCGATGATGGTCTGCCCGCTGGACCGCGGCGGCGGGGGCGGCGGGTTGGGCTTCTTGGGCTCCGAGGGCGGCTCGGGAGCGGGCGGAGGCGGCGGCGCGGCCGGTGGTGCCGGCTCCGCGGGAGGCGGAGGCGGCTCGGACGGCGGCGGAGGCGGCTCGGATGGCGCGGGCGGTGGCTCGTCGGCGTCCGCGGGGTCTGCAGGGGGCGGCACGTCGGAGGACGCGTCGTCCGCAGGCGGCGGAGGCGGCTCGTCACCCGGCGGTGCGGGCGGCGGGGGCGGAGGCGGGGGCGGAGGCGCTGCGGTGAGCTCCTTCGCGGCCGTCGGCGGAGCCACCACCGTGGCCATGTCCTCTTCGTCGAAGGGATCCGAGCTCTGGATCGGTACGCGCTCGAGCCTGTCCGGAGGCGGCAGATCGGGCTCCTTCTTCGCGGCGGGCTCCTCCTTCGCCGGCACGGCCTTCACGGGCTCGGGCTCGCGTGGGGCCGGCACCGTGGGCTCCTCCACGGGAGGCTCGATCGCGGCAGGCTTCTTCGACGAGCTCTTCGGCGCAGGGGCCTCTTCCGCCCCACCACCGGTCATCCGCTTGTAGAGCAGGAACCCGACGATCGCGAAGAAGAGCGCGCTGCCGAGGCAGCAAAGGAGCGAACACGCCAGGGAGATCAACGTGCTCATGGGTTCCGCACCTCGATGGGAAGGGGGGCCACCCCGGTAACCGCATCGTGCATCAGCTGCTGGCCTCCTCTGCCTTCCTCGTTCGGACCAACCCGACCTGGATCACGATCCCGACCCCCCAGAGCAGGCCGAGGAGCCAGAGCTGGTCCGGTCTGCCCGCAGCGTACGTGATGCAGACCGCCCCGACAAAGGGTGTGAGGAACTTGAGGAGGGTCTGGAAGAGGAACGGGAAGGCCAGGGCCCCGACGAGAGCCCCGGCGACGGGCCCCCAGAGCACCGCGCCGCCGCCGACCAGATCGCCCACCCCGGCGCCCAGCGCGACCCCGGCGACGCCGCCCACGGCGATCAGTCCGATCCGGTGCGCGAGCTTCACCACCCCGGCGACGGCCACTCCGGCCAGGATGGCGCCGAGGGCGAGCACCTCCGGCCGCGCGAGCGCCACCACGACGGTGCCCGCCCACGCGAGCGCCAGGGCGGCTCCGACCGCGCCGAGCGCGAACGCGCTGCCGAACAGTGCCGTGCGGTACACCCTCGCACCCGCGACCAGGAGGAGCGCGCCGATGGCGCCCACGAGCACCCGGAGCGGGATGGGCGCCTCCGCCGCGAGGGCCGCGAGATCCTCCGGACCGCTCATTCGTCGAACTGCACGATCACGTCGCCTTCACGGCCCCACTTGAGCTCGTCGGCCACCATGCGCTCCAGGACCACGGGGTCCTGGCGCATCGTGCGCATCTCACGGAGGAGCTGGCGGTTCTCGGCGTCGAGATCGGCGAGATCGGCCTGGGAGCTCGCCAGGCTCTCGCGGAGCTGGTGGCGCACCAGGAGACCGTTGTCGCCCCAGACGGCGATGGCGGCCGCGAAGACGAGCACGCTCGCAGGGACGATCGTGAACAGGAGGAGCCGGGGGGACAGGCGCATGGGGGGGACCCAGAGCGGAGGGACCCCAATGATAACGGCGCACGATCGGGCGCACAACGCGGAAGGTCGCTCAGGGCTCGTCCTTGCGGGCGTCTCCGGCCTCCGTGGCGATGGCGAGCCGCGAGAGACCCTCGGCGCGCGCCATGTCCATGACGCCGACGACCCGCCCGTGGCTCACGCCCTCGTCCGCCTTGATGACGACCATGGTGTTGGGGTCCGCCTTGGCCTTCCGCCGGAACAGCGCCACGAGCTCCTCGGTGGAGACGGGTGCGTCGTCCGCGTAGACGGCGCCCTCCACGGTCACCCAGATGTCGATGTCGTCGTCGTCACCCAGCACGACGTCCGAGCTCGACTTCGGCAGGTCCACCTCGATGCCCGGGCTGCTGATGAAGGTCGTGGTGACCATGAAGAACAGCAGGAGCTGGAACACCACGTCGATCATCGGCGTGACGTCGATGACGGGGTCTGCGCGCCGGGGCACCCCGAAGCGCATCAGCCCTCCGCCGCCAGGGCGTCGAGCAGGAGCAGCCCGGCCTCCTCGAGGTCGAGCAGCAGGGCGTCCACGCGCGCCAGGAGGAACCGGTTGGCCATCACGGCGGGGATGCCGACGCACAGGCCCGCGAACGTGGTGACGAGGGCCTGGCTGATGCCGCCGGCCAGGTGCCCGACGTCCGCGGCCCCTCCCTGCGCCTGGATGGCCTGGAACGTCACGATCATGCCGAGGACCGTGCCGAGCAGCCCGAGCAGCGGCGCGACCGAAGCGATGGTGCCGAGCACCGGCACCCAGCGCTCGAGCTCGGCGGCCTCGCGCCGTCCGACCTCCTCGAGCCGCTCCTTCAGCGCGGCCCGCGAGGTCGCGGGGCTGGACAGCGCGGCCTCCAGGATGCGCGACACCGCGACGTCCTTCTTCTTGCAGAGCGCCAGCGCGTCGTCCGGCCGGCCCTGCTCGAGGAGCGCGAAGAGCTCGCGCAGGAACGACGGGGGCGCCACCGCTCCGCGCCGCAGGGCCCAGAGCCGCTCGAGGAACACGGCGATGGCCACGAGCGAGAGCACCCCGATGGGCACCATCACCGGCCCGCCGGCCACCAGCGTCTCGTACATCCACCCTCCTGGCTACGCCCTAACGACTCCGCAGACGGAAACGCACGCCGTCCCGCATGCGGAGCATATAGGGAGGCCCCATGACGCGTCGTCGCGCTGCAACCGGTCTCGCAGGCCTCCTCGCCATCGCGCTCGTGGGGGGCGGCCTGGTGTTCGGGGAGCAGGCTGTCTGGCTCGCCCGCGCAGGGCTCCACCAGGCCGAGCTGCTCTGGGGCCGCGTGCCGATCGAGGACGCCATCGCGGCCGGGCACTACGACGAGGCCCAGGTGCACCAGCTTCGGCTCGTCCCCGAGATCAAGGCGTTCGGACGTGACATCGGGCTCTCGGCCACCGAGAACTACGACACGATCAACCCCACCTGGGACCGCACCATCTACAACGTGAGCGCCTCCCCTCCCCTGGCCCTCGAGAACGAGCGCTGGTGGTTCCCGGTGGTGGGCTCCGTGCCCTACCTGGGCTTCTTCGACGAGGAGAGTGCGGAGGCCTTCGGCGACGGGCTGCGCGCGGAGGGCATGGACGTCTACGTGCGCACCGCCGGGGCCTACAGCACGCTCGGTTGGTTCCGCGACCCCGTGATGCCGGGCATGCTGAAGTGGCCCGAGTACCAGTTCGCCAACACCATCCTCCACGAGCTGGCCCACGCCACCGTGTGGGTGCCGGGGTCGGTGCAGTTCAACGAGAGCTTCGCGAACTTCGTCGGCGACGAGGCCTCCCGCCGCTACATGCTCGCGAAGTACGGCGAGGGGTCGCCCGAGGTCGAGAGCATGCGAGCCAGGATCGCGGACGGCGACCGCTACCGGCGCGTCATGCACGACGTGTACCGCGACCTGGAGGCGCTCTACGCGGACCCCGCCCTCGACGACGACGCCAAGCTCGCCCAGAAGGCGCTCGTGTTCGAGAGCCTGCCCAACCGCATCGACGCCGCCGGGTTCGCCGAGCCGCAGCGGTGGAAGGACGCCCTGGCGAAGCGCACCTGGAACAACGCCACCATGATGCAGTTCCGGGTCTACAACCGCAGCCGCGAGTGGTTCCAGGCGCTGTACGAGGCCGAGGGCAGCGACCTGCTTCGCTTCATGCACCGCGTCCCCGAGGTGACCCGCGGCGCGTCCGACCCCTACGCCGCGCTCGCCGAGGCGGTGGGCGCGGATCCGGAGTCAGAGGCCCCCTGATCCGGGGGGTGAGGTCGTGAGGAAGCCGTCCAGGAACGCCTGTGTGACCCTCTGGCCACGAACGGCCCGGATCGACGTCTCCCACTCCGGAGGCAGCGTGCCCGCAGCGAGCAGCTCGGACCGCGTGCACCGCTCGCCCGCGAAGAACCCCTGCGGCGTGGGGAGCACGTCCCACGACGGAGAGACCCGCCAATACCGCGCGGGCGGAGGGCACCAGAGCTCGAGCAGCCCGCCTGCATCCCGGAGCGCGAGCGCCTGCAGGAGGCCCACGACGGCCCACTGGTAGTGGTAGTCGCGGGGGAGCTCGGCGATCCACGTCGCCCGACGGCCCACCCAACGTCCCCACGCCGCGTCGTCCAGCGCGTGGAGCGTGGCGCGGGTCGCATACCCGGACGCCACGACCTCCGCGTCGTGGGACCGCATCGCCGACAGCGCGTTCTCCACGGACGCGTGCGTGGCAGCCAGGGGCGCCGAACGGTTGGCGATGCCGACCCCTGCCACCGCGAGCGCGTCCGGATCCGCGGCCGCCCGATCGGCGTCGACCCACCGGCCCCAGGCCGCCGCGACCACGCCCTGGCGGGCCTCCAGGCGCTCCAGCCCCCTGGTGACGTGGGCGATCAGGCGCGAGCGGCGCCGGCGCTGGTGTCGGGACATCGGTCCGGACGGGGTCCACGCCTCGATGGAGGCACGGAGCACGGCGGGATCGTCGAAGCGCGGGTCGTCCGGGACCCCGAGGAACCGCGCGTGGCGCACGGCCCGCGCGACCGCGCCCTCCACGATGGGGTCGGCGCGGCTGTACACCCGCGTCGGGACCTCCAGGAGCGCGGACCGCACGGAGGATCGGAGGGGAGCGCTCGCGAGGGCGTCGAGCAGGCCCTGCTGCGGCAGCGGACGGCAGAGGTGCCGGTGGAGCGCGCGCAGCCCGTCCACGCGGGTCAGTAGACCCTGAGCGAGGGGTCCACCTTCTTCGCCCAGTCGTTGATCCCGCCCTCCAGGTTGAAGAGGCGCGTGAAGCCCTCGCCCGCGAGCATCATCGCGGCCATCGCGGACCGCCCGCCCGAGCGGCAGGTGAGCAGGATGTCGCGGTCGCGCGGGAGGTCGTGGGCGATCTCGAGGACCCGCTCGTACGGGTGCAGGCGGTCCATGAAGTCGAAGCGCGAGATGGCGACCTCGGCGTCGTTGCGGACGTCGAGGACGTAGGGTGCCCAGCCGTCCTGCATGCGGGCGCTCGCGGTCTCGACGTCGATCGGGGTGTAGGACATGGCGGCTCCACAGAGAGAAGGAGGGATCGAGACGGCCGTGGGCCGGGGACGGGCGGGGTCCCGGGCGAGCGAGAACTCGTGGGTGCGCTGACCCAGCGCATCGTAGAGCAGCACGCGCCCCGAGAGCACCTCTCCGATGCCCAGGATCAGCTTGAGCACCTCGGTGGCCTGCAGCGCGCCGATCACACCGGGCAGCACGCCGAGCACGCCGGCGACCGCGCAGGACGGGGCGTGGGCGCCGGGAGGGCTCGGGTAGAGGTCCCGGTAGGACGGGCCCCCCGCGTGGTTGAACACGGTGACCTGCCCCTCGAAGCGGTGGATCGCGCCGTAGACGAGCGGCACGCCCAGCATCTCCGTGGCGTCCGCGAGCACGTAGCGGGCCGCGAAGCTGTCCGTGCCGTCCACGACCACGTCGCAGGACGCGAGCAGCTCGAGCGCGTTGTCGCTGTCGAGGGCGACCTCGTGCACCTCGACCCGGACATCCGGGTTCATCGCAGCGACCCGCTCGGCGGCCACGACCGCCTTGGGCCGCCCCACGTCGGACGTCGCGTAGAGGACCTGGCGCTGCAGGTTGGAGAGCTCGACCCGGTCCGGCTCCACGAGCACGATCCGCCCGACGCCGGCCGCCGCGAGGTACAGCAGCACGGGCGACCCGAGCCCACCGGCCCCCACGAGCGCAACCCGGGCCTCCGCGAGCCTCGCCTGTCCAGCCTCCCCCACCTCGGGGAGTGCCGTGTGCCGTGCGTAGCGTGGGTCCGACAAAGCGCGAGGGCCTCCGAGGGGCCCTCCTAACGAACGCGCAGGCCCGGAGGCCGCCCGATCAGCCCGCCTTGAGGAAGACCTCGAGGTCCGCGCGCCGGTTGGCCGCCCGGAGCTTCCGGAGCGCCTTGATCTCGATCTGCCGGATGCGCTCGCGGGTGAGGGCGAAGCGGCTGCCGATCTCCTCGAGGGAGTAGCAGGTGGCCTCGCCGATGCCGAAGCGCATGCGGATGACCTTCTCCTCACGGGGCGAGAGGGACGCCAGCGCGTCCTCGATCTGCTCGGTGAGGGCGGCGCACTCGACCTCGTCGCTGGGACAGTCGGCGTCGGGGTTCTCGATGAAGTCGATGACCGAGGACTCGCTCTCGTCGTTCACCTTCTGGTCGAGGCTCATGGGCTCCTTCGCGAGCGAGAGGAGCTCGTCGACCTCGGCGGGGTCCATCTCGAGCACGACCGCGATCTCGGCGACGGTGGGCTCGCGACCGATGCGCTGGAACAGGCCCTTCTGGGTCTGGCGCACGCGGTTCACCACCTCGAGCTTGTAGATCGGGATGCGGATGGTGCGGACCTGGGACTCGATGGCGCGGATGACGGCCTGACGGATCCACCAGGAGGCGTAGGTGGAGAACTTGAAGCCCTTCGTGTGGTCGAACTTCTCGACGGCGCGCATCAGGCCGAGGTTGCCCTCCTGGATGAGGTCGGCCATCGGGAGCCCGCGATAGGCGTACTGACGGGCGATGGAGACCACCAGCCGGAGGTTGGCCTTGATGAGCTCCGCCTTCGCGAGGTCCGAGTCGGCGCCTCCGTCGACGATCCGACGGGCGACCTCCACCTCGTCCGCACCGGACAGGAGGGGGATCTTGCCCATCCGCGACATGTACGCGGTGAGCACTGCGCCACGATCGTTCGTCTCGGACTTGCGTGCGGTGACCATGCGGGTCCTCCCTCGATGCCTGCCTGCGGTCAGGGACATTGCGAGGGCCGTGCCAAGATCGTCGCCACCGGTCGGAGGCCGTCTCCAGCGGCACAATCGCGTGACTTCCGACGACGCCGGGGTCACGGGAGGTCACAGCGTCCCAGATCTGGGACAAACGGCGTACAAAATTCTTGACGTCGTCTGGAATCCTGTACGCCCGACCGCGAGCAGGGTCGGGTAGGGTGCCCTCCATGCTCTTCCTGCTCTCCATCGCCGGGGCCACCGAGCTCCACACCTGCGAAGCGACGGCCAAGGGGCCCGCGGGCACGGCGCTCGCCGTGCGTGCGTTCGGCGGCAGCGAAGCCGAGGCGCGCCGCTCCGTCCGTCAGTCGGCGCGGTTCCTCGTGGACCAGCGCCTCCTGCTCGACGCCACGCTCGCCTGGTGGGCCGACGACCCCGAGGCCCGCGACCGGCTCGCAGGCACCGTCTCCTTCGCGGGTTCCGCGGATCTCGCGGCGCCCGGTTGGTCGCTCTCTCCCGCCACCTGCGCCCATGCCGCGACCCCGATGGAGGGCCGCTGGACGGCGAGCTGGACCAAGGAGGGCCCCGAGGTCCACCGCGCCCATCCCGCGGACGCCCTGGAGGCCTCGCGCCGTCGGGCGTGCGTGTCGGGCTACCAGATCCAGGTCATGCAGGCGCTGAAGGCCCTGGCAGACGTCCCGGCCGAGGGTCGTGCCGCGGGGCTCGAGCCCTGGCGGTCCGCCATCGGCCAGCTGGAGGCCTGTTGGAGCTCCACGCCGCCCGACACGGTCCCCGAGGAGCGTCCGGTCGACGCCACACCCACGCAGTGCACCGCCCTCGCCCACAACGGGGGGCGGCTGGCCGTCGGGTACGGCGCGGGTGCGGAGCGCGCCGCGGAGGACGCCCTCAAGCAGTCGCTCCTGGTGCGCACGCGCCGTCTGTTGGGCCGCGTGGGCCGGGCGCACGCCATCGTCGGCCCCCAGGACGGGGAGGCAGCGGCCGACGCGAAGATCCTGGAGGCGCTGGGCCGGATCGCCGGCCTCACGGGGCCGAGCGACACGGTGGATCGCGCACGCCTCGCGTGCACGGCCGTCACTCCGGGTCCCCTCCGCTGGAAGCCCACGGAGTCCGAGGCCGTCACCTGCAACAACATGAGCTGGACCGAGCGTCCCACCACACCGGTCGCCCTCGCGGACGCCGGGGGCTTCCTCGACGGCACCTGTGCGCTGCAGGTCGACCCCACCCTCCAGATCGTGCGGTTCTCCCTGCGCGGGGCCACCGGCGACAAGCGCGACCGGATGGTGTCGAGCGCCTACATGATCACGGGCACCTGCGAGAGCGCCTGCTACGCGAACGCCACCTGGGGCACCCCCGGGAAGCCCGTGGTGCTCGAGGGCGCGCCGGACCGCACCGACAAGCGGGCCGTCCTGGCCGAGCTCCGCGCGCTCGACGCCGCGAACCCGATGGCGGGCCTCGCTTTCATGCCCACCCTCCAGGACCCCGAGTCACTGGCGGGCCTGTTCGACGGCACCCTCGTCCCCGCCCTGCAGGCCGAGGCGTCCCGCCTGCCCGCCGAGCGCTGGCGCCAGGTGGACGGCCACTGGATCCTGCTCCCGCCGGAGTAGCCCTCACCCGCCCCAGGTGTGGTCGTGCACCGTCGATCCGTCCGGACCCAGCTCGCCGGTCTCCGCGAACACCTCGCGTCCCGACTCGAGGATGCGAAGCGTGTACGTGGAGACGGGCGGTGGGTCGAGCTCCTGGCAGTACCCGTAGTAGAAGACGCCCACCGTGTAGGCCCCGGCGGGCGGGCGGGCGCCGGTGTAGTCCCAGAAGACGTTCTCGTTGCCGCCCTGCTCGCAGCTCCCGCAGTAGCAGTCCACGTCCAGGCTGCCTCCCGAGCTGTCCACGGGCTCCGCGTACCAGATCTCCTCGTCGGCGGGCGTGAGCACGTGCAGGTCGAGGTCCACGAGGACCTCGTTGTCGACTTTGGACTACCGAGTTTCCCGGGCGAACCCTGTTCGCCCGTTTGCCTCGGGGGGCAGGTTGAACCGGAGCACGCCGTCGCCGCCGACCAGGTTGGTGAACCCGGTGTCGTTCCGGCACCCGGCGAGCAACGCCACCACGAGAAGAGCCCGCATCCTGCCTCCTGCGGGCAGTCTACACGCGCTCGAGGACGAGCAGCACGTTGTCGGTGGGGTCGCCCTCCTGGCGCTGCTCGCCCGGCAGGCGCCGGAACCCGTGGGCACCGAGATGGGTCACCCAGTCCGCCACCGACCGGAAGCCACGGATCTCCGCGTGGTTCTCGGCCCACGTGAGCCCCGTGCCCGCGTTGAACACGTCGTGGGCGAGGGCCACCAGGCTCCGCATCACGGGCCGGTTCACGTCGTGCTCGCGCAGCACGAGCCGTCCACCGGGCCGCAACACCCGGCGGATCGAGCCCACGAACCCCTCGAGGGCCCCGTCCGGACAGTGGTGGAAGCCGATGTAGTTCGTGACGAGCCCGATGCTCGCGTCGGGGACGGCGTCCCCGATGGGCGCGTACCCCGCGAGGTCCACGAAGGTGCCCGCGTCCCCCACCGTCCCCCGCTCGACCACATCGGAGAGGTCCTTGCCGGGCTCACGGTCGTGCACGACGAAGCTCGGCCCCTCGAGCGTCACCCGCTTCGAGAGCGCGTTGCGGTACCGGCCGACCGTGCCGATCTCGAGGTACCCCTCCACGGTCCCCTCCCCGAGCAGCGTCGCCGTCTGGTGGGCCATCACGGCCTTCTGCTTCTGCAGGGCCGGGAGCGCGTACCGCACGGTGGACGCCGTGGGGGTGATGGACGGCAGCCCCGCCACGACGGCCGCGTAGATCGCCTCGTCCGACGCGTTGGCCTTCGTGGCCGCCTCGACGAGCCGGTGGAGCTCGTCTTCCGGGTAGAGGTGGAAGACGTTGGTGAGGAAGAGCAGGAAGCGCTCGCGGAGCTGGGGGTCGTCGTAGATCGCGTGGAAGTCGCTGCCGGGATCGGCGACGATGGGGCTGGCGGGCGGTGCGGGCAGCTCGGCCGAGCCACAGGCGGCGAGGAAGGCGGCCGCCAGCGTGTGGAGGAGGAAGGTGCGACGGTCCATGGATGCTCCTGCGGCGACCTATCCCACCAGGGTGGCGTGATGCTGGGGTGGATGCTCGCTGCCTGCTCCGAGCCCATCCCCGACGGCCTCATCGAGGTGTCGGAGATCGGACAGCACGAGGGAGCCTTCGATATCGACGCCAGCACCGAGAGGGACTGTGTCGACGTCCAGAGCGCGGTGTTGGGGTCCCAGCTCGCTGGTGACAGGGCGCTGCGGCGAATGCGCCGCCCCCTGCTCGCGGGCGGTAGCGCTTCAGACATCCATCTCGACCTCGACGACGGCTACGACTACGACGGAGGCCAGCTGCTCTTCCTTTTCACCGTCGACTGCATGCAGGCTCAGGACCTGAGCGTTCGCCGCATGGAAGCTGTCGACGGCGACCTCTTCGTGGACCTCACCCTGGCCGGTGATGGTGTGGGGTGCTGCGTGGACTGGCCCTCGTACCACGTCGGAGTGTGGAGGTTGCCAGCGGGCCGGGTGGACGACATCCACGTCGACATGGACCTGCCGTGAAGCCCGGTCAGAAGTCGTAGAGGTGCTCGAGCCGGTAGCCGGACGCCGTGAGCGCGGGCAGAACGTCGTCCAGCCTGTGCACCGGGATCTCCATGGCCACGCGCTCCTGCTCGGGACGCGTCAGGATCGGCCAGCGCGTCAGGGTCGCCCCCCATAGCGAGACGTCCGCCCCCGTGGGCACCACCACCTGCACCAGGATGGACCGCGCACCCGCGATCTCGACGACCTCCACGTCCCGCGACGCCAGCGCCACCGCGGCCGCCGTGAAGGGCTCGTAGCGCGGCAGGGTCACCAGGAGGTCGCGCCCACCGAGCGTCTCGACCACCTCCACCCCCGGGATGCCCGCCAGGACGGCCGGATCGGCCCGCACCCAGAGCTCGATGCGCTCGGCCTCCGGCGCGTAGGCCGCCCCCGTCGCCCAGGCGATGGCGCCCGCCCACCAGCCCTTGAGGGTGAGCTCCACGCGGCTCGCGAACGACCGCTCCCACTGCCGCAGCGTGCCCCCCTGCGCCGGCAGCGACCCGAGCTCCGCGCGCCGCTCGGCGAACGGGAAGGCGTACCAGGGCGTGTGGTGGGTGAAGGCCCCGTAGTCGGCCGTGACCCTCGCGTAGTGGTCCTCCTGGGCCGTGCGTCCGCCGCCCTCGAACAGGCGGCCCACCGTGCCCTCGTAGAGGCCCTTGCCCACCATCTCCACGGTGTAGCTGGCCCCCACCACCGCGATCATCGCGTGGTAGCCGCCGTTGAACGCGTAGCGCTCGCGGCACACGGCCCACACGGCCCGGTAGCGGTTCCAGAACTGCGAGACCGCCGCCAGGTACGGGAACGCGCTGGGGCGCTCGTGAGCGAGGAAGGCCCCGAGCTCGTCCGCGCTGTAGACGACGAGCCACTCGGGCAGCGTCAGGAACGTCTGGTCGGCGGGCCGTAGCCAGGTCGGCCGGGCAGCCAGGCGGGCCCGGATGGCCGCCTCGTCGGGGAGGCCGCCGTAGTCGGGGCCCGGCGGGAGGTAGCGGTCGAACAGCCGGTTCCGGAAGACGTAGTCGGGGTCGACGCGCTTCTTGAGATCGAAGAACGCGGGCGCGCCGGGGTATGCGGCCGCGAGCTGTTCGGGGGTCGCGTGGATCTGGTAGGGCAGGTACCAGCGTCCGCCCTCCTCGATCAGCGCGTCCGCCATCGCGCGCGTCCAGGTTCCCGCGGCCTCCCAGGCCTCCGGGGTGGTCGCCATCTTGTGGTAGACGACGAACGCATAGCAGTCGGTGGGACACCACGTGAGCAGGGTGTCGGGGTCGGCCTCCGCGTGCCGGATGCTCACGTTCACCACGTTCACGTCGTGCTCGCGGAAGATCCGCGCCATCCTGGGCCTGAAGGACGCGAGTCGCTCGACGGGGACGAAGTACTCCTGCAGCACGTAGGTGTTCTTCGCCCGCGAGCCGGGATCGAGGCCCGCCACGTCGTACGACGCCTCGTAGTTCCGCGGCACCACCATCGGCCGCCCGAGCCGCATGCGGTCGATGACCTCCGCCCGGGTCTCCTTGCCCAGCGGCCCCTCGCTCACCCACCAGTACATCAGCCGGTCGGTCGACGTGCTGCCCCCGCGGGGCTGCAGGCGCTCGCCGACGGTCGGCGCTGCGTCCGTCTCGCGGAAGGTGATGGCGACGAGGTCGTCGTAGTCGGGCGGGTAGAGGTCCGCGTTGAACATCACGGCACCCGGGTCGCCCTGGACACGCTCGGCGAAGTACCGCGGGAAGTCCGCGAAGGGCATCCGGTCGACCCGCCGCTCGAGCATCGTGTTCGGCGCGACGTCCAGCTCGGCCTCCACGATGACCCCGAGCCCACCGTAGCCGCCGATGGCCCCGAAGAAGAGCTCGGCGTTCTCCTCGCGCGAGCACCGCACGAGCGAGCCGTCCGCGAGCAGGAGGAGGATGCTGCGCACGCTGTGCACGACCGGCCCCCGGCCCATGTAGCGACCGTGGGCGTTCACCGAGAGCGTGCCGCCCACCGTGAAGTCCGCGTAGGACTGCATGATGGCGACCGAGAGGTCGTGGGGATCGAGGGCCTCGATGAGCGCGCGCCAGGTGATGCCGGCCTGCACGCGGACGACGCGGGCGTCCACGTCGAGGTCGAGCACCCGATCCAGCCCGCGCATGTCGAGGAACAGCGTGCCGTCGGTGCCGATCTGGCCGCCCATGCTGTAGCGACCGCCCCCGATGGACACGGGACCGTCGTGACGCCGGACGACCTCGCGGAGGTCGTCCACGCTGGTGGGCCGCACGACCCGCTCGACGTCGATCTGCACGAGCTCCGTGACGTCGTGCACGGTCACCGCCGGCAGCGGATTGGGCGCCCGCTCCAGCCACACCACGAAGGCCACACCCGCGAACCCGGACAGGCCCACGAGACCGAGCAGGACCCGCCCCGCACGCCGGACGTGGACGTTCATTCCTCCGGTACCGCCTCGCACATCACGTGGTCCTCCTCGTTCTTCTTCAGGAGTGCGGTGTTGCGCCGCGCGACCTCGGACATCTGGGACGGGTCGAAGGCCGGGTTCTTCCGGTACCACGGCTGGCCCTCGAAGCGCTTCTGCCACTTCTCCTTGGTGAAGACGTAGCCGTAGCGGGCGAACACCGCATTGCGCATGGAGGCCCAGGCCTCGCAGGACGGCACGTCGTTGAAGGGCCAGTCCAGCCCGCACATCCCCTCGTCCTCGCCGAGCATGCCGGGACCGCAGCAGAGCTTGTGGTAGCCGCCCGACGCGAGGTCCGCGTAGTCGTGCCGGATGAGGAGGAGGGCGTCGGAGCCGCAGATCTCCTTGTCGGACAGGCCCGCCAGCGGGTCACCGGACACCGGCGCGGGGGCCGGCTCGGGGTCGGGTGTGGGCGCGGGCTCGGGGAGCGCGGGCGCCTCGTGGACGTCGGGGGCGGCGACGGGTGCCGGGCCGCCGCAGGCGAGCAGCAGGAGTGCGGTGTACATGGGGGCTCCAGAGGGCCGGGGTCCTATCCGCGGCGTCCGCCGTGGGCTACGATGGACCATGCTCCTCCTCGCCGCGGCCGTCGCCATGGAACCCGCCAACACCACCGCCAGCGCCGGTCCCCTCACGGTCACGGGCCTCTCGGACCACGCCCTGCACGAGCACGGCGGCGAGTCCGCCCGCCTCGCCAGCGCCCGGTTCCGCGTGGAGGTCGCCCAGCCCGTGCGGCTCGAGGTGGCGGGGGTCACCTACCTCCGCGGGCACACCTGCGACGCGCCACCCACGGACGTCGCGAGCGAGCCGAAGGTCGTCGGCCTGGTCGTGAAGGGTGCAGAGCCCACCCGCCGTCTGGAGCTCACCGCCGGCACCCACGAGCTGGAGGTCGCGTTCGCGCCGGTGGAGGCGTACTACACGTACTGCGACCGCTTCGCCTTCCGGGTCGCCTTCGAGGCCGGCGAGCACGCTGTCACCGCGGTGGCCGAGACCCTCGTGACGCGCATCGAGCCCCTGCGGGAAGACCCCTTCTGAGCTGGTCGTACGTCGAGCCCTGCTGCGGGAGCGCGTCGGTCGGCCTCGCCCTGTTGGGGGCCACCCGGCCCCTCCTGCCCTACCAGGGGTCCAAGTGGCGGTTCCGCAGGGCGCTGCTGGAGACGTTCGCCAGGGCGGGCTTCTCCGGCACCCCGACCTCCGTCCGGCTCGACGACGTGGGGCCCTGGGGACGGGTGGCCGCGACGGTCGTGGCCCGCACCCCGGACGTGCTCGAGCACCTGAGGGGCTTCGTGGCCCGCGACCCCCGCGAGGTCTACGACAGCCTGCACAAGCACCCGGTGGCCGACGAGGACGCCGCCTACGCCGCCCAGTTCCTGTTCCTCCAGCGCCTCGCGTACTCCGGCAAGGCCGTGGGCGACCCGGAGGGCCGCTGGGCTTCCCCCGGGTTCAACACGTCCAGCGCCTACGGGCTGCCGGGCACCGAGCGGTTCGGCCAGGTCAACCCGATGATCCCGAGCCTGATCCGCGTCCTGGAGGGGTATGGGCTCGCCGAGGTCGCCGTGTCGGGCTCCCGACGCGCGGCCCTCGCCCCCGAGACCCCGGTCGAGCGCACCCTCGTCTACCTCGACCCACCGTACGTCCGGTCCACCCGCTACCCCATGGGCGACCTCGATCGTCCAGGCGTCGTCGCGCTCGCGGAGGGCTGGCACGACGCCGGGGCCACGGTCGTGGTCAGCGAGGGTGAGCCCGTGCACGAGCTCGTCGCGCGCGGTTGGACGGCGTCCCTCCTCGACCCCGGCCGCCAGGACACCTCGCGCTTCCGCGGCAAGCAGCAGGAGTGGATCACCGTGTCGCCCGGGCCGGATAAGGAAGGCGACCGGAGGTGCCCTTGAACCCGCTGCTCGAAGACTGGACCGGACCCCTGGGCGGTGTGCCGCCCCTCGCGAACGTCGACATCGCCTGGTTCGAGCCGGCGATGAAGGCCGCGATGCAGGAGAAGCGCAAGGAGGCCCAGGCCGTGCGCGACTGCCCGGACGCCCCCACCTTCGCGAACACCCTGGAGGCCCTGGAGCGCATCGGGCGGCGGCTGTCGCGCGTGCGCGTCGTCTACGACCTCTGGGACCACAACTTCGCGACACCCGAGCTCTCCCCCATCCGGCAGGCGCTCGAGCCCCTGCTGTCCAAGCTCCACGACGACATCTACCAGGACGGCACCCTCTACGCGCGCGTGCAGGCCGTGGCGGAGCAGCCCCTCGACGAGGAGCAGCGCCGGCTGGTCGCGTACCACCTCCGCAACTTCGAGCGTGCAGGCGCACATCTGGACGCCGCGGGTCGCGAGCGCATCGCCGCCATCAACCAGCGCCTCTCGGTGCTCTACACCACCTTCAGCGACAACCTGCTGGCGGACGAGGACGGGTACGTCACGTGGCTCGAGGCCCACCAGCTCGGGGGGCTCTCGGACGCCTTCCTCGATGCCGCGAAAGAGGCCGCGCAGACGCGCGGGAAGCCCGATCTGTGGGCCATCCCGAACACGCGCTCCTCGGTCGAGCCCTTCCTGCAGATGAGCACCGAGCGCGACCTCCGCGAGGCGGTGTGGCGCACGTTCTACAGCCGCGGCGACCACTACGACGCCCACGACACCAAGCCCCTCATCGTGGAGATCCAGGCCCTGCGCATCGAGCGGGCCGGCCTGCTCGGCTACCCCACCCACGCCCACCTCCGCATCGCCCCCGCCATGGCGAAGGAACCGGAGCGCGCGCGGGCCCTGCTGGAGGACGTCTGGAAGGCCGCCAAGCGCAAGTTCGCGAGCGAGCTCGAGGCGCTCCAGGCCCTGGCGGACGCCGACGGCATCACCATCGACCGCTGGGACGTCCGGTACTACGCGGAGATCGACCGCAAGGCCAACCACGACTTCGACCCCAGCGCGCTGGCCGCGCACTTCCAGCTCTCCAAGCTCGTGGAGGCCATGTTCTGGGCGGCCACCCGGATGTTCGGGTGGACCTTCACCCCCATCGACGTGCCCGTCCCCCACCCCGACTTCCGCGTCTGGCGCGTCGATCAGGCGGACGGCAGCCCGAAGGGCCTGTTCTACTTCGACCCCTTCGCGCGCCAGGGCAAGCGGTCCGGCGCGTGGATGACGGCGTACCGCGTGCAGGACGGGCTCGGTGGCGCCCTGCCCATCGTGAGCAACAACTGCAACTTCCTGAAGGCGCCCGGCGGCGTGCCCACCACGCTGTCCCTCGACGAAGCGGAGACGCTGTTCCACGAGTTCGGGCACGCGATGCACGGGCTCGCTTCGGACGTCCGCTACAAGAGCATCGCCGGGACCTCCGTGCCCCGCGACTTCGTGGAGTTCCCGAGCCAGCTCAACGAGCACTGGCTGTTCACCCCCGAGCTGCTCGAGCGTTTCGCGCTGCACCGGGTCACCGGAGCCCCGCCTGACCGCGCGCTCATCGACCGTCTCGAGACCGCCGCGAACGCCGACAGCGGCTTCATGACGCTCGAGTTCCTCGCGAGCGCCGTCATCGACCTCGAGATGCACCTCCGCGACGAGCCCGTGGACCCCGCGGCCTTCGAGGACGAGATCCTCGATGCCTGGGGCCTGCCGCGCGAGGTGGTCATGCGCCACCGCACGCCGCAGTTCAGCCACGTCTTCTCGGGAGAGGCGTACTCCGCGGGCTACTACAGCTACCTCTGGGCCGACATGCTGGTCGCCGACGCCGCCGAGCACTTCCACGAGCACGGCTTCTACGACCGCGAGCAGGCCGGTCGGCTGATGGACCTGCTGCTCTCCCGCGGCGACAGCGTGGACCCCGCGGAGGCCTACCGGACCTTCCGGGGCCGTGACCCCAACGTGGACGCCCTGCTGCGCGACCGCGGCTTCGACGTCCTGCCGGGCTGATGGCGGAGCGCGACCCGCACGCGTTCTTCGACGCCGACGGCACCCGTCGGCTGCGCGAGGGTCGCACCGCCTACCTCCGGGCCCGCCTGCAGACCTTCGGGATCAGCCTGGTGGGCGTGCTCCTGCTGGCCCTCACGGCCCCCGGCTGGATCCCGACCCTCCTCGGGCCCCGCGGTGCCCAGGAGGCCATCACGGGCGTGCTGTTCTGGGGCACGGGCCTCTCGTTCGCCCTGCACTTCCTCGCGAGCCAGAAGGTCTTCCGGCTGCACCTGACGGAGCGGATGAAGATCGGCATCGACCTCGTGACCCCGGCGAGCTTCTGGATCGCCACCCCCTCCGAGGGTGGCGTGTCCCTCGAGCGCCAGGTCGCCCGCCAGCCGCCCACCGTGGACGAGGACCCTGACTACCGAGTTTCCCGGGCGAACCCTGTTCGCCCGTTTGCCTCGGGGGTCTCGATCGACGAGAGCAGCGTGCTCGGCACCCTGGCCCCTCCGCCACCGGCCTTCCTCTCGTGGGACCAGGCCCGCCCGATGCGCATCGACGGTGATGCGCTCGTGCTGGGCGATACGCGGATGCCGTTCGGGCCCCAGGAACGCGCCCGCGTGGAGGCCCTGCTCGTCGACCTGCGGCGGGCGTCCGGCGAAGACATCCCGGAAGACCCCGAAGGCGACTTCGTGGCGGACCACGGCGCCCTCGAGGCCACGCTGTTCGCCGGCGTGGACCCCCTGGGCACCGAGCGGCGCGAGCAGGCCCGGTCGCGGCGCGGGGCCCTCGCCATCGGCCTCACGCTGCTGGGCATCGTCGCCATGCCCGTCGCCGCCTGGCTCACCCAGGCCTGGTCGCGCGACTATTCCGGTGCAGCCGCGTTCGCGGGGGCTCTGATCGCACTGGTGTGCGCCCTGTTCCCCACGCTCTGGGCGTGGTCACCGCTGGTGGTCGTGGAGAACGGCGCGCTGCGGTTGCGGGCGACGCGGAGCTGGTGGCGCCTCCGGGCCGACCGCGCGGGCATCGCCATCGATCGGCTCTTCGGCGACGGTCGGCCACCGGTCGAACGGCTCCGGGACCCCCGGCCCAGCCGGTCTCTCCTGGAGGTCGACCTCCCCGCCGTGCCCGAGCTGATCCCCTGGGAGGACGTCGGGCCCATCCGCTGCGAGGGGAGCACGTTGTTCCTCGGTGAGGTGGCGCTGCCCTTCGCCCCCGAGGAGCGCGAGAGCCTGGTCGCCCACGCCCGCGAGCTCGAGGCGATCCGCCAGCGCACCGTGGCCTCCCAGGTCCACCGGCCGGAGGACCAGGCGCTCCTCGCGGGCATCCGGAGGCAGACGTCGTGAAAGGGCCCGTCGACGTGGTGCTCTCCGGGGGTTTCCTCGCGTTCGCGGAGCAGGCGGGGTTCCTGAAGGCCCTGGAGGACCTGGAGATCCCGGTCGCCGCGGTGTGCGGGACCAGCTCGGGTGCGCTGGCCGGCTCGCTGTGGGCGGCGGGCATGCCGGCCCACGAGGTGTTCCGTCGGCTCACCGAGAAGAGCCCCCTGCGTCAGGTGCGCCCGTCCGCGCGGCCCTGGCGGGGGTTGCTCTCCATGCGGCCCGTCGTGCGCGAGCTCACCGCGGACCTGCCGCGCGCCTTCGACGACCTCGCGGTCCCGTTCGGAGCCGGGGTCATCGACGCCCTCTCCGTGCCCCACCTGCTCACCAGCGGCCCGCTGCCCGAGGCCGTGGCCGCCTCGTGCGCGATCCCGGGGCTCTTCGGGCCCGTCTGGATCGGGGGCCAGCCCTGGGCCGACGGTGGCGTGGTGGACCGCACGGCGCTGCCCGCCTGGCGGCGCCTCCGGCCCGAGCGTCCCGTCGTCATGCACTGGGTGGAGAGCTCGGTGGGCATGGAACCCGACGCCGCCGAGCACCTCACGGTGGTCCGGAGCCCGGCGGCGGGTGCGGCCTTCTGGGACCTCGGCGACGTGCACGCGCGCTTCGCCCGCACGCGCGAGCAGACCCGACGAGCCCTGGGCGCGACGTGACAATGGGCCTGTGACCGTCCGCCGACGGCCATCCCCGCGTACACAGTGCCCACACTAGGAGGCGCCATGCTCGTGCTGTTTCTCGCCTGTTCCCCGTCCCACCCTGCCGCCTGGGACGCTCTCGAAGACCGAGGCCACCGCGTGTGGTCCGCGGGTGGCTCGCGCACCTACGTGGTGCACCAGGCCCCGGACGGCACCCGCGAGGTGTACGCCGGCGAGGCGCAGAAGGTCGGCCAGAGCCCACTGTGCCCGGACATCACCTCCTGCCCGGACGCTCCCCCGGAAGGGTCCCTGGTCCGTGTCACCGCGACCGAGGCCGTGTTCACGCACTTCGAGAAGCAGGTGTCGCACGGGAGCACGGAGTCCCGCCGCATCCGCCTCGAGATCCCCGGAGCCGAGTCGGTGTGGTCCCCCGCCACGATCGACGCAGCCATCGCGGCGACCGGAGCCAACCCGCTCACCGTCTCCCTGGACGTCGGGCGGTGCATGAGGCAAAAGCTCGACTTCGAGGTCGCCAAGGTGCTCGCGTGGAGGATGCAGGGCCGCGACGCCGATGGGCTGGCAGGAGAGCTGCTGGAGAGCACGGCCGTGGAGTGCACGCGCTGAGAGGTCGATCGATGGAGCTCGCCCCTGCAAGCCCGGGGGCCCGGTGAGGTAACAAATGCGCTGTGACGCTGCGCCGCCCGGCAACCGAGGTGACCTGGAGGGCGAACCTGGAGGTTCTCTATGCAACGCTCTCTCGTCTTCTCTGCACTCTTCGCCCTCGTCGCCTGCGGCCCCCGCTCCACCGGTCGGCAGGTCACCCCCGTCGCCCCCGCACCCGAGCTCGATCCCCTCGTGGGCTTCTTCGAGTGCACCGCCATCGGCATCGACGGGAGCGCCGACCTCCCGTGCCCGCTCGACGTGGACGACGGGGAGACCGCCCTCCACCTCTACGCGAGCCTCGAGCTGAACGCCGATCGGACGGGTGTGTTCACCATGGAGATCTCGGCGGTCGAGTCCGGCCAGCCCGCGATCGAGCCGGTGTACAACGCCGCGGCGGTGAGGATCGAGCCCGGGGATGGCGACACCTACGACCTGATGGGTGGGACGACCGCCATCGGAACCTGTATCGCGGGGACCTACGACCACACCTGCATCCTGACCGATGGCACCGTCGAGATCGCCATCGACTTCAGCCGCTGACGTCAGGCGGGGCTGATCTCCCCCGCGAGATCCAGCTCCATCTTCCGACGCACGACGTCCAGCGGCCGGTCGGCGGCCAGCAGGCAGTACAGCTTGGTGAGCGCGGCCTCCGGCGTCATGTCGTGACCCGAGATCACCCCGATGTCCTGCAGGGCGCGTCCGGTGCCGTAGAGGCCCTGCTGGACGCGCCCGCTGTGGCACTGCGAGCAGTTCACCACGACCACACCGCGGTCGATGGCCTCGGCGATGGCGCGGATCATGCCGGCGTCCTCGCTGGGGAACGTGCCCGTCCCGTAGGTCTCGAGGATCACGCCGTCCACGGGGGCCGCGAGCATGCGCCGCAGCAGGGGCTCCTGGATGCCGGGGTAGACGCGGATGGCGATGACCTCGGGCTCCTTCACCATGTCCACCGTGTGGAGCCCGTCTCCGGCGGGGCGGATCAGATCGCTGTCGATGTCGATGCCGACCCCGATGCGCGCGAGGGGCGGGAAGTTCCCCGACGCGAAGGCCACGAAGTCGCGGTTGTGGATCTTCTGGGCCCGGTTTCCGCGGAGCAGGCGCTGCCCGAAGTACAGCGTGACCTCCGGGATCGGCAGCGTGGCGAGCAGGATGGAGGTGACGAGGTGCTCGCGGCCGTCGGAGCGGACGTTGGCGAGGGAGAGCTGCGCACCCGTGAGCACCACGTGCTTCCCGAGGCCTGCGAGCAGGAACGACAGGGCGCTCGAGGTGTACGCCATGGTGTCGGTGCCGTGCAGGACCACGAATCCGTCGAACGCGTCGTACCGGGAGGCGACCTCCTCGGCGATGCGCACCCAGTCGCGCGGACGCATGTTCGCGCTGTCGAGCAGGGGCTCGAGCCGATGGAGCTCCCACTCGGGCAGCGACGGTTGGCTGTCGATGGACGTCAGGAAACGCTCGACGAACCCGGCCGCCGGGACCCAGCCGCGCTCGGTGAGCGCCATGCCGATGGTGCCCCCGACGTGGAGGATGCACACACGGCTCATCAGAAGCCCACGCGGCGCATCACGAAGCGCGGCAGGTTGCGGATGACGAGCATCACCCAGCCCCACATGAACGGCGCATAGACGACCGGCTTGTTCGCGTCGATGGCCGCGATCACCCGGTCGGCCACCTCGTCGGGCTCCCCGGCGAACGGCGGGGGCTTCAGCCCCTCGGTCATGCCGGTCTTCACGAACCCGGGCTTCACCGTGAGGGTGACGAGCCCCTGTGCGCGGTACTTGTGGTCGAGCGACTCGAGGTAGTGCGAGAGCCCCGCCTTGCTCGACCCGTAGATGCCCACAGGCTTGCGCCCCCGGTCGCCGGCCACGCTCGAGAACACCACCAGCCGCCCGCCCCCGTCGTTGGCCATGAGGTAGCGCCGCGCCTTCTCGCAGAGCACGACGGTGTTCGCGTAGTTCACCGTCATCACCTGCCACGCGCGGTCCAGGTCCTCCTCGAGCGCGTCCTGTGTGCCGAACAGCCCCGCCGTGATCACCACGCAGTCGATGCGGCCCATGCCCGTGTAGGCGGCCTCCAGCGCGGGTCCGAACGTGGAGACGTCCGCCAGATCGCACGTCGCATAGCCCGTTCGCGCTCCGGGACGGCGCGCGTCGAGGTCCGCTGCGCTCCGCTGGAGCTCGTCGGTGTCCCGTCCGAGCAGGAAGAGCCGATCGCCCCTCGCGATCATCTTGCGGGCGAGCGCCCGCCCCATGCCCTTCGTCGCCCCGATGATCACGGTCTGCATGCGCCAGCCTCCGGCCGGGCCCATAACCGTCGCCGCCAGACGGGGACGCTCAGCCGAACGAGAGGTGGGTGTCGCCGCTCCCGCCGGGGTCCGACGCACCGAGCAGGCGCCCCGAGGCCACCCTGGCGGCCAGCCCGTCCCCATCGGCCCAACGCGACGCCAGATCCGCGAGCTCCCCGGCACCCGGACGTGCCTCTGGCCTGGAGTCCAGGCAGCGCTCGACGGCTGCGCGCACCTCGTCCGGCACGCCGAGCTCCAGCCGCTCGGACTGACCGAGGTAGGCGCGCGGGAGCACGCCCGTCAGAGCCCGCACGACCGTCACCCCGACCGCGAACACGTCGCTCGCCGGCGTCGCCTCCCCGGTGCCCTCCCAGAGCTCCGGGCCCATGTAGGCGGGCGTCCCGACCATCGCGCCGGTCACCGTCAGCCGCTCCGAGACCGGCCGGCTGAGCTTGGCGATCCCGAAGTCCAGGAGCTTCAGACCGGGCCCCGAGGGCACCAGGACGAGGTTCGCGGGCTTCACGTCCCGGTGGACGACACCCTGGGCATGGGCAGCGGCGAGCGCGTCACAGAGGCCCGCCAGGACATGCAGGACCACGGCGGGGTCGAGCACACCGAGCCGATCGAGCCACGTAGCGAGGGTCTGACCCTCCACGAGCTCCTGGACCTGGAACGGCAGCCCGTCTTCGGTGACGTCGACGTGCAGCATGCGGACGATCGCCGGATGCCGCACGCTCGCGGCCGTCTCGACCTCCCGCAGGAACCGCACGAGGGCCATCGGCGACATCCCGCCCCCCCGGATGACCTTGATGGCCACGGGCTCCCCGGTGCGGCTGTCGACCCCCCGATGCACGATGCCCATCCCGCCCTGCCCGATGGGGGTCCCGAGCTCGTAGCGGCCGGCCAGGACGGACCCGATGGTGATCGGAGGCGCCACGGGCTCGTGCTGGGCGAGCCGATCGAGCGCCGCCGAGAGCTCGCGCGACCGGTCGCGCACCTTCTCCTGGAGCTGCTCGTTGAGCGCCTCGACCTCCCGCGACCGCTGGACGAGCGACGCGACCTGCTCGTCCACCCGTGCCTGGAGGTTCTGGTTGAGCTCCTCCAGGGCCTGGCCCTGCGCGGCGATCGTGTCTCGGAAGAACAGGTTCTTCCGCCGGCTGTTGTGCAGGAACCAGGAGATGCACACGGCCGGCACGAGCACGGATGGACCCGTGGGCAGCGTGGCCGCCCGCGCCACCGAGTCGGGCTGCATGACCTCCAGCGCCCACAGGAAGCCCGCCGTACCCGCTGCGAACACCACCACAGCCTCGAGGGGCCGCATCGCCACCACGACGACGTTCACGAGGGCGTACGCGACGTAGGGCGCGACCGTCCCGTGGTTGAGCTGGTCGACCCCGGCGACCGCAGCGGCATGGAGCTGGTAGACGAGGGCCGCGAGGGGCCCCAGCCAACGACCCGGCTCACGAAGGAGGTACGCGAGGGCCAGCGGCACGAGGGCGACCAGACCGGTGACCGCGTGCACGGCGAGGAGCCCGCGGGTCCAGTCCTCGAGCCCCACCGGGATGGAGCCCTCGGTGAGGGTGCCCCGCATCAGGAAGAACACGTGGGCCGCGTTCATCAGGATCATCAGGGGCAGGATCCAGCGCAGGCGCCACTGGTTGAGCTCCCGCTCCTCGCGATCGAGCCGGTCGCGCTGGTCGTCGCTCAACACCACGCCCCGGAAGGCCTCGCGGAGCACCAGCACGGCCGTCAAGCCCCGGGCTTGACGGGCGTGCGCCAGTGTCGGCGAAAGCCGCCCATGATCACGGGGCGTCATGGAATGACGCCCCGTGACTTGGGTGGACCGTAGGGCCCATCCAGGCTGGTCACGACGCGTCTTCCGCCACGTCGTCGGGCCCGAGCACGAGCTGCACGAGCCCCGTGCCGTCCGCGATGACGAGGTTCGTGCGCACACCGACGGCCCGCAGCTTGTGGCGCAGCCGGGAGAGCTGCATGTCGAAACGCTTGCGGAGGACGGACGTCTCGAGGGGCCCCCAGAGCTCCGCAGCGAGCGCCTCCCACCCGATGGGCTGGCCGACCGCCACGAGCTCGGACACGAGCCGCGCGCAGAGGCCGGAGAGCACGAGGGACCGCCCGTCCGCGAGGTGCACGTGCGCCGCGTCGTAGTGGGCGACGATGCGGAGCCGATCGCCGTGGATCCGGTCGTCCGCGGTGGGTTGCGCTCCGACCTGGAGCACCGCGCGGAACGTCGTGCCAGCCACGCTCCAGGTGGATCCGTCGTCCACCGGCTCGGGAGCATGGGGGCCACTGCGCATCCAGCCCTCCCCGGTGGGCCAGATCTGGCCGTCCGCGTCCGCGTTCCAGCCGGGACGCACGGCGGGACGCTCGCCCCCGACGAGCGACGCGACGCCGGTGACCACGACCCGCGGCATGCCGGGGGCCTCGAGGGCCAGCAGGGCGGACGGCGGGTGAACGGCCTCCACCGTCACCCACACGCCCGGAGCGAGCTCGATGTGCTGCCCGGGCTTCAGGTCGACCTCACGCCTGACCTCGCCGCCCACCCGGAAGCGCCCGCGCAGCCCGAGGAGCTGGAGCTCCGCCCCGCGCGTGGAGATCATCGCGTGGCACTCGCTCACCCGGCCGTCGTTGATGTGGAGAGCCGCGGACCAGAGCCGACCCAGGACGTCACCGTGCACGAGCGTGTGCCGCTCGCCGTCGGGCGCGAGGAGCACGACGGCTCCGGCAGTGTGGTCGCGTCTGAGGGTCGACAACGGCGGACCTCACGCCGGGTGTGGGAACGGCGTGGGGTCCCCTATCGCGGCGGCATCCATATGCTCGGAGGCGACCAGGAGAGCCCCCGATGCGCATCGTCCCCAGCACCACCCTTTTCCTCGCTCTGCTCCTCCCCGCCTGCAAGGGAGGCACGACGCTCGTGCCCAGCGAGTCGGACACCGACACGGACGCGGACACCGACAGCGACACCGACACGGATGCGGACACCGACAGTGACGCGGACACCGACAGCGACACCGATGCGGACACGGACACCGACACCGACAGCGACACGGACACCGACGCCGACACGGACACGGGCGTCCCGCCGCTGCTGCCGGACCTCTACCGCCACTTCCTGCTCGACGGAGACGCCGTGGACGCCGTGCAGGGCGACGTGGGTGCGTTCCTCTCGGGTGCCCTCACGCCCACCGCCGACCGCTTCGGGACGGCCGATGGAGCCCTCGCGTTCACGGGCGCCTCCCATCACTTCCAGCTCGCCGACACCAGCAACCTCGACGACATGGACGGCGTGACGATCACCGCGTGGATCAAGCAGGACGCCTGGTCCACGGGCAACGCGCAGGTGGTCGCGAAGTGGACCTACACCGGCAGCTCCGAGCAGTTCGGGCTGTTCGTGGTCGACGACGACAACCTCGTGGGCATCGGGCGCGCGGACAACTTCGGGAGCCGGGACACGGCGAACTACACCCTGGGAGCCTGGCACCACGTGGCGATGAGCTTCGACAAGGCCACGTCCCGCGAGCGCACGTTCGTGGACGGTGTGCCGGTGCTGGACCGGTTCACCTCGACCTACGGCACGTCGGACGGGACCGACGTCCCGTTCCGCATCGGAGGCGTCCAGGGCGCCCTGGATGACGTGCGGGTCTACAGCTACGCCATCGATCCCGCGATGATCGCGACCCTGGCAGCCGACACCGGAGGCGATGCGGACACCGACACCGACACCGACACCGACACCGATACGGACACGGACGCCGACACCGATGCGGACACGGACGCCGACACCGATGCGGACACGGACGCCGACACCGATGCGGACACGGACGCCGACACCGATGCGGACACGGACGCCGACACCGATGCGGACACGGACGCCGACACCGATGCGGACACGGACGCCGACACCGATGCGGACACGGACGCCGACACCGACCCCGTCATCGTCGGCCTGTTCCGGCGCTTCGACCTCGACGGCGACACCGTGGACACCGTGACCGCGGAGGTCGGCGTGATGCAGGGTGGCGCCACGACCGCGACGGTCGACCGGTTCGGGAACGCCGGTGGTGCGCTCCGGTTCACCGGGAACGGGCACCGCTTCGTCCTCCCCGACACCAGCAACCTCGACACCATGGACGGCGTGACGATCAGCGCCTGGATCCAGCAGGACGCGTACCAGTCCGGCAACAACCCCCTCGTCGCCAAGTGGACCTACACGGCGGTCTCCGAGCAGTACGGCCTCTTCCTCAACGGCGACGACAACCTCTCGGGCATCGGTCGGGCCGACTCCACCGGGCATCTCGACTCCGCGGACTACGTCATCGGGCGCTGGCACCACGTGGCGATGACCTTCGACAAGGCCACGTCCCGCCAGCGCACGTGGGTGGACGGGAACCTCGAGCTGGACCGGGTGACCGGGGTGTACACGGCCTCGAACGGCACGGCCGTGGACCTCTGGGTGGGCGGGCTCGTCGGGGCCCTCGACGACGTCCGCCTCTACGACCACGCGCTGGACGCGACCGAGATCGGCGGTCTGGCCGCGAACGCGGGCTCGCCGACGGTCGCGCTCACCGCTGGCCTCGAGCTCCACCTGCCCCTCGACGGCGACCTGACGGACAGCGGCCCGAACACGCTCACCGTCACGGGCTCGGCTCCCCCGACCTTCACCGCCGACCCCGCCGGGAACCCTGGCACCGCCCTCGACGTGGCGGGCACCTCGCTGGACCTCGGGCTCATCGGCCCCACGGGCGACGTCACGTACGCCTTCTGGGTGAAGCCAGAGACCACGACGCAGCAGTGGTTGCTCGCGCAGCGGAGCGTCTGCACCTACTCGAAGTACTTCGAGATGTCGGCGGTCAACGGGAACATCAGCGCGAGCTGGATGAACGCGAGCAGCAACTGGCAGAACCCCGCGAACTACCGGTCGATCACGGCGGCCGCGCCCGTGGGCCAGTGGACCCACGTGGCCCTCTCGCGCCGGACGATCCCGGGCGGCACGGACGCCATCGCGCAGCTCTGGATCGACGGCCAGCAGGTCGCCACGACCCGCGTGGAGCCCGCGTTCTACGCGGACCCCAACACCCACCTGCAGGTCGCGCAGAACCCGTGCGCCGGTGCGACCTTCTCCGGTGATCTCGACGACCTCCGGGTGTACTCGCGGGCGCTGACGTCCCACGAGGTCGCGGCGCTCGCGGCCCCGTAGCGGGCGTCAGATCCGCAGACCGACCGTCCACCCGAGGCGCAGCATGTCGCGGAAGGCCAGGCCGAGCCCGGAGTCGATCTCTGCGACGACTCCGGTCTGCACGCCCAGGCGGTCGGTCAGCTCCCAGCCGGGCTGCACGCGGAACCTCGTGATCGAAGACACATCGCCCGCGAACTGCACGCCCGTCGTGAGGTCGCCGTCGAGGTAGACCCGCTCGCGCAGGGGCACGTGGGCCCCCACGCCCCCGGTCAGGCCCGGACCCGCGAAGAACCCGCGCGTGCCGAACTGGAGCACCGAGTAGAGGTGCTTGCCGCCCCACGCGCCCGTCAGGAGCACGGTGTTGGCGGTGCCGGTGTTCACGAAGAAGTGGTTGTACCCGTTACGGTGGATGGTCACGAGGCCCACCGCACCGCCGTCGTAGTCCGCGGCCACGTTCACGAGGCCGAGCTGCAGGCCGCTGCCGTTGCCCCCGTGGTTGATGAGCCCCACCTGGAAGGCGCGCGAGGTGCCGGCGTTGTTCACCAGGCCGACCTGGAAGCCATCGAGCTCCCGGCTCGTGTTCACGAGCCCGACCTGCATGCCCTGGGCGGACTCCGTGGCGATGTTCATCAGCCCGGCCTGCACACCGCTGGCGTCCGTGGCGACGTTCGCCCCGATGGCGAGCTGGGCGCCGTTCATGGTCTCGGCGTGGGCGAACGCGAGCGCGAGCTGCACGCCGTCCAGGGTGTCCGCGCGCGTGTAGATCGTCCCGATCTGCAGGGCCCGGTTGTGCTCGGCGAACGTGCCCACGATGCCGACCTGCGCCGCCGACTCGCCCGCGCGAGGAAGGAAGCCGACCTGTGCGGGCACGTCCTCGTAGCGGGGCGGCAGGTCGGGCACCGGCGCTGCGACGACCTCCTGGACGCGGTCTGGCGGTGCCTCCGCCACGGGACCGCGCACAGCGACGGACTCGGTGGCGATAGGCGCGAACTGGAGCTCGGTGACCAGCAGGTGCTCCGCGCTCCCGATGTCGAACACGGCCTCCAGGCGCTGCTCGCCCTGCTCGAGCACGACCGTGTAGGTGCCGTCCTTCAGGGCGACCTCGACCGCCCGCTCGGGCCCCTTCTGGAGCTCGGCGACCAGACGCCCCTGGCCGTCGCGCACGAACAGCCGACCCGCGACCGCCTCGTCGAACACGAGCGAGCTCGTGGTCTGCGTGAGGTCCGTGAACACGAAGCCACCGTGGCCCTTCATGTTCATGTCGAAGATCGCGTGCTGCGGGCCCACGCTGGTGCGCTCCGTGCGCTTCAGGGTCTCGGACGCCGCGAACGCGTACGCCTCGTCGAGCGTCACCCTGCCGTCGCCCGTGCGGTCCGCCCCGCCGCGCATCCCGCTCACGAGGTAGTGCGTGAAGTACGACGCCCCCACGAGGTCGGACTCCTGGGCCGACTCGTCGGCCGACGCGCTCATGAGGTACGCCACGCCCTCGACGTCGTTGGACTGATCCTCCAGGAAGGCCGGACGGTGCACGCCGCCCTTGGTGCGGACCATCGCCCCGCTCGCGCAGGAGTCGAGCACCACCACCTGCACGTCCGCGCCGATGCCCTTGAGGTCCGCGCGGAGCTCGTCGTACGGGTAGCGCTGCTGGCCGAGCAGCAGGCCGGTCTCGTCGGAGTGACCGCTGTAGTAGACGACCACCTCGGTGCGGAGCCCCCGTTCCTCGGCCACGGCGACCGTGCTCGTGAGGTTGCCGATGGCCTCGCGGAGCACGTCGGCGTTCGGCTCGACCAGCAGGGTCTGGTTGCTGGTCGGGACCCCGCCGAGGTCCGAGAGCACAGACGCGAAGGCCTCGGCGTCCGTGACGGCATACTGCAGGCGGACACGGTCGGCCCCGCCGTCGTTGGCGCCCGCGATGAGCGCGAACCGACGCGTGTCGGCCCACCCCGAGACGGGGAGGGCCAGGAGTGCTGCGAGGATGGGCAGGCGGGTCATCGCGCGCCTCCTTTGTCCACCGTGAACACCGTAGCCCTCAACGGGGCGTCCAGCTCGAGATCCTCGTGTGTCCCCCACGACCGCACGGCGTCCTCGACCTCCGCGAGATCGAAGTCCGCGGGGCTCGTCACGAAGAAGAACCGCTCGTGGTCGGGCGCATCGTCGAGCTCGTAGCTCTCGGCCAGCGGCACCCCGCTCCCCGGCTGGAGCACCACGGCGCTCCGCCCCCGGATCGGCAGGTGCCAGGTGATGACACCGTTCCCGTCGATCGACCCGACAGCCCCGAACTCCGCCCCTCCGCTGGTGTAGCTGACCTGGAGGACGTCTCCCGCCCCGGCCTTCCCGCCGTCCACCAACAGCTCCGCATCCGCCCCGGTGCGGCGGTACACCTGGAGCATCGGCGTGCCCTTCACCCGCGTGACCTCGACCTCCGGCCCCTCGGGTCCGAGAACCCGCGGGAGCACGGCCATCGCGACCACGGCGGCCATCAGGACGGGCGCCAGGGCCCAGCCCCAGCTCCGGCCACGCGCAGATGCGGCCTGCGCGCCCACCCGCGCCGCGAACACCCGCGGCGGCACGCCCTTCAGCACGTCCCGGTCGCTGGCCTCCAGCTCGGCGAGCCGCGCCTGCAGGCCGTCACCCAGGGTGGCCTCCACGAGGGCGGCGCGCTCCGGTGGGAGCTCCCCGAGGGCGTACTGCTCGACCCAGAGATCGGGGATCTGACGGGACTGATTCGTCGGCTTCATACCACACCTTCCAGCTCGTGCAGGCTCGCGCGCAGCCCGCGGAGGCGCTTCCGCACCCCCGACACGCTCATCCCCACCTCCTCGGCGACCTCCTCCAGCGTGAACCCGTCGAGCAGGTGCATCACCGCGATGGTGGCCGTGGAGTCCTTCTCCGCCCCGAAGAGCCGCTCCAGGAGGGCGCTCGCGAGGGTCCGCTCCTCGGTGGAGCCCGCGATGGCGATGCGGGTGAGGAGCTCGTCGTCCGGGTGCTCCGGGTGGCGCTTCGCCGTCCGGATCCGGTTCAGCGAGACGTTGGTGGCGATGCGGTAGAGCAGGCTCGAAGGTGACGACACCTCGAGCTCGTCCGCGCGTCGCAGCACCTGGACGAACACGTCCTGGGTGGCTTCCATCGCCTTCTCCTCGTTGCGGAGCAGGAACCGACACCGTCGCTGGACCATCGGCCCGTAGCGCGCGTAGAGCTCCGCTACGTCGACGGCCATGTCCGACTCCGGTGGGGTTCGAGGGGGTGATTCGGCTGCATGCGGGAGTTGGACACCACGGGCCCGCGGAGCTGTCACCGCAGCCCGATCTTTTCTCCGTCGACCTCGTGCAGGTGGTAGAGCGGGACGAGACCCTTGCCCTTCATCTGCACGGATCCGAGACCCTTCCCGCGCACGCCGGGCTCACCGTCGATGCACGACCAGGCCTCGGCGGACAGGCTCACGCCGTTCTCGTGGCCGAGGGACTCCACGCGGGCGGCCGTGTTCACGGTGTCGCCCCAGAGGTCGAACTGGTACTGCTGGCGCCCGAGCACGCCCGCCACCACGGGCCCGTACGCGATGCCGACGCGCACACCCCAGGCCGTGGGGAGCTGGGCGGCGAGCTTGATCATGTCGCGACCGCACCGGGCGCACTGGAGCACGGGGTTCTCGACGGGATCGAGCAGCCCGGCCACCGCCATGAAGGAGTCGCCGATCGTCTTGATCTTCTGCATGTGGTGCTTGCCCATGAGGCCCTCGTAGGCCTCCACGAGCTTCTGCAGGTTGGCGAGCACCTCCTCGGGCTCCCGGCTCTCGGAGAAGGCCGTGAAGCCGACGATGTCGCAGAAGAGCACCGCAACGCCCTCGTAGCGACGGGGCTTCACGTTGTCGGTCTCCTGGAGCTCGGCGACGATGGCGTCGGGCAGGATGACCCGCAGGAGCTCGTTGGCCCGGCGCTTCTCGAGCTCGATCTGCTCCAGGTGGTCGACCGCCCGGTCGCGGAGCTGCTTCTTCTCGAGGCACGCGCCGATCCGGGCCTGCAGGAGGACCTGATCGAAGGGCTTGGGCAGGTAGTCGTCCGCGCCGAGCTGGATGCACTCCACGATCTTCGGGAGCTCGTCGAGCCCGCTGATCATGATGACCGGGATGTGGCGGAGGTAGTTGTCCTGCTTCATCACCGACAGCACGCCCGTTCCGTCCAGGCGGGGCATCTGGAGATCGAGCAGCACGAGGTCGAACCGGCGGCTCTCGAGCTCGTCGAGGGCCTCCACCCCGTCGGAGGCCTCGGCGACCACGTGGCCCCCGCGACGCAGGAGGCGGGTGAGGAGCTCACGGTTGGCGACGTTGTCGTCCACCACCAGGATGCGGCCCTGGATCTTCGATGCGCCCGCCACGTGCGCGCCCGGCGAGGGCATGCGGCTGCGCGGGATGGCGATGGGCGTGGGCGCCACGGGACGGCCGGGCTCGGACAGATCGCGGGCGAGCTCGTCGATGTCCGACAGGATCTCCTTGCCCCCACGGACGACCCGCGAGAGGTCCGTGAGCACCGTGGTGGCACCGAGATCCTCGGCCTCCTGCAGCAGGATCTCGCCGTAGCCGATGATGTGGTTGAGCGGCGTGCGCAGATCGTGCCGGATCTGGGAGGCCGACCATCCGTCGGGGTTGCCCTCGGCCACCCGGAGCACGCGGCGATGCAGCTCGGCCGTCGCGTTCGCGATGGTCTCGAGGTCGCCCATCATCTCCTCCGAGTTGCGGGCGACCGCGCTGTCCCGGACACGCTCGACCGCCGCGAGGATCGCGTCGAGCTTGATCTGGAACGGGGCGAGGAGGGTCTGAGAAGCGTGCATCCAGCCATCCTATGCCGACTGGTCGAGGATGCACGGTGAGATCGATCACCCCCGGTCGCGGTCGGGCGGATCCTGCATCACCTTCCGGGCTGCCTCTTCTGCCACCTGTCGCATCAGGGCGCGTTGAGCGGCGTCACGCTCCGCCCGGGCCGCGGCGAGCAGGGTGCGGGCCTCGCCCTCCTCGGGGAGCGGCACGCCGGCCAGCACCGCCCGGAGGTCCGCCACGGTCTGCTGGAGCGCCATGTTCTGCTGTCCCAGGGCCTCCGCCGCCGGCAGCTGCGTCTCCAGGGCCTCGATCTGGAGCCGAGCCCGCGACAGGGCCGACACGAGCGAGAGATTCTCGGCCTCGAGGGCTGCCATGCGCACCTCCGCCTGCGGCCGCGGGAGCCCGGTGGCATCCCTGACGCCCACAGAGGCCAGCCAGCCCAGGGCCGCGCCGAGGGCGATGCCCCCGAGAGCGATCAACAGCGCCGGCAGGAGGCTGATCATACGCCGCGGGTGGGGCTCCAGCGCACCTCGCGCAGGAAGTTGGACGAGAGGTACTCGCGCTCGATCACGGCCGCCATCTCGTCGGCGTCGCGGTACTGCTCCCAGTTCACCCGGATGACGGGGATCATCTTGGAGATGTCCGTGATGAACGCCTCGTACTCCCGCCGGAGGGCCGCGAGGTACTCGAGGCTGATGCCAGTCTCGACATCGCGGTTGCGCTCGTGCACGCGAGAGAGGGAGCTCTCGGGCGTGAGGTCGAGGTAGACGATGACGTGGGGACGGCACATGAAGTTGCTCATGTGCTTGAAGAGATCCAGGTAGGTCCTGTAGTCCCGCTCGTCCATGAGGCCCTGGTCCACCAGCGTCTTCGCGAACACGGCGTCCTCGTAGATCGTGCGGTCCTGCACGCCGCCGCCCCCGCGCCAGATGATCTCCTGGTGCTGCTGGAACCGGCGGTTGAGCAGGTAGATCTGGGTGGCGAAGCTGTACTTCGCCGTGTCGCGGTAGAAGTCCGCGAGGTACTCGTTGTCCGCGACCGGCTCGTAGTAGACGGGCAGGTCGAGATGCTGGCCGAGCGCCGTCGCCAGCGTGGTCTTGCCAGCGCCGATCAGCCCGGCGATGCCGATGAAGAGGTCCTGAAGGCCGCTCATGCGGAAGTGCCCCCCGAAGCGCGCATTGCACACGCTTCGGGGGTAACCCCATGAGCGGGGCGGTTCACCCGCCCTCACCCGCTGTCGATCCCCATCGCGTGGAGCGCCCGGGCGAGCGACCCACCCTCGACGGGGACGCCGTTCACGGCGAGCGTGCGCGGCTGGAGGACCGGACGCGCGCTGAGCGGACGCAGCACGCGGGCACCGAGCGCGACCGTCGCGTGCTCACCGAACGCGCCGACCATCCGGTCGAGCACGCCCAGCGACCGCACCAGGCGGACGAACACGTTGCCGCGGTTCGCGGGGGCGTCGAGCACCCACGCGAGTCCGTGCCGGGACAGCTCGGCGTCGGCGACGATCAGGCGATCCTCCACACCGTCCAGCTCGCCGGCCGGGACGGCGACGATCTGGCACCACGGCGCGCTCGCGAGGGAGGGCTGCGGGGCGAGGGTGTGGCGGAAGCCCGCGTACCAGACCTCCCCGAGACGACCGGCCACGGGCAGGGCGTCACGGGGCGAGCCGTGTGGAGACACGCGGTAGATGGAGAGGATGTCGTGGCGCATTCTGGCCTCCTTCTGGCCTCCGTCCGAGCAGGCTCGGGCGGCGACCTCGGGTTTCGCGGACGTACGTCCGCACCTCCTCCGGCGGAGGAGAGGGGGCCGAGGGCCTGTGCGTGGCCGATCGTGAGACCGGAGACGAGAAAACCCTCGGTGGCGGTGAGCTTCCGAGGGTTCGGGGGTTCCTGGAGGGCCGTTGGACACGGCCAGGATCGCTACCTCGGTGCTCGCCTCGTTTCGGTGGGATCGAGAAGTGTCACATGGACTCCAGGTTCCGGCGCTCTGCCGGCAATCTACGAGGAGATGTAGCTGATCCCCAGATTTCTGCAAGGACGATCTTTCGTGCGCGATCGCGGTGACACGAGCGACGGGTGCCGGTGTCCCACGGACGAAGCGGCTCGCAGAGAGCCCGCAGAGCTGGAGGCACCCATGATTCTCTCGTCGCTCATCCTCGCCCTCACGGGCTGCTACATCGAGGTCGACCGTCCCTTCGACGACGACTGCAACGGCTGCGGCTGGCAGCAGCAGGACCCCGAGGACCACTCGGACGTCGACAGCGACCTCGACGGCGTGCCCGACTGGTTCGAGGAGTGGTGCCAGACCGACCCCAACGACCCCGACTCGGACGACGACGGCATCACGGACGGCGCCGAGGACCCCGATGGGGATGGGTACACGAACGCCGAGGAGGCCGTCGACTGCACGGATCCCCTCGACCCCGACTCCAACCCCGGCAACGTGCCGGCACCGCCGACCTCCAACCCCGACGGCGACGACGACGGCGACGGGCTCACGAACGGCGAGGAGGACGACCTCGGCACCGACCCGAACGACCCCGACACCGACGGCGACGGCGTGAACGACGGCGTGGAGCACGATCACGGCTGTGATCCCACAGACCCCGACACCGACGACGACGGTGTGAACGACGGCGACGAGGGCACGCTGGGCACGGATCCCAACGACCCCGACACCGACGACGACGGCATGCTGGACGGGGAGGAGCCCCCGCGCGGCACGGACCCCCTCAACCCCGACACGGACGGGGACGGCGAGTGCGACGGTGTGGAGGTGGAGTGCAACAGCTCCCCCCTCGACCCTTGGCTGACCTGCGAGAACGCCTGCCCGGCGTGAGCTTGCCCGAGGGGTCGGCGGACGGTACCGTGGCCCATGGCCTGGACCCGCCTCGCCGACCTCGCGCGTGACATCGCGGGCGACCTCCCCCCGGACCTCGTGGCGGCCTGGGAAGACCCCGCCGCGCGCACGCCCGACCTCGCCCGCGCCCTGCTCGAGCCCCTGGCCGTGCGGGGCACCGTCGTCTGTTCCGACACGGCGGGCCTCTCCCGCATGGCGAGCGTCCTGCCCCTCGCCGTGGTGCTGAAGCGCATCGCGGAGCCCCGGGAGCGCATCCATGCCCTCGGCACCGGCCTCGGCGGTCGGGCCATCGGGACCTGGGTGGCCGACAACTCCGAGATGTTCTACCCACCCGAGGTCCCGCTCGAGCCCCTGCTGGCCGGGATGGTCCGCATCCACGGCAGCGGGCCCGTGCAGATCGGGTGGTGCGCGCACGTCGGCACGTTCTACGAGGTCGGCGGAGGCCTGTACGGGCCGGACGCCGACCGGGTCGAGACGATCGCGGAGGTCCACACGTCCGGCGGCGACTCGCTGGTCACCCCGGAGGCCCGCGCCGCCCTCGACCCCACGGGCTTCGTGTTCCGCGAGCGGCAGGCCGGCGCGTTCGGCAGCGTGCTGGAGGTGCACACCGACCTCCCAGGGCCCGCCCACACGGGCTCGTCGCGCTTCCCGATCCCGTACGACCCCGCCATGCAGGCGCTCCTCCACGCCCTCGACGAGGCGGACCCCACACCGGTGCTCGAGGCGATCGAGACCCGCCACCGTGCCGTGCGTACGGTGCTGCTCGCCCAACGGGGTGCCCACGTCCCCGCGCGGTCCCTGGCCGACACGGTGGACGGCCTGTTCCGGGACGCGAGCTTCCAGAGGATCGCGAAGGCCGTGCTCGCCGCGCACACACCGAGCTGGAACGTCAGCGGCGGGCTCGCCCTGGCGGCCTTCGAGGACGCGTCCGTCGGCCTCGATGCGGCCCGCGCCCTCCGGTCCGCCACGCGCGACGCCGGGCTGACCGTGAGCATCGGGATCGACCGCGGAGACACGTATGTCTTCCCCATGCCGGGCGGGCGTACCGAGCTCGCTGGCGACCCCGTGAACCGCGCGTCGAAGCTCGCCGAGGACCTCGGGCACCCCGGGGATCTGCTGGTGGCGGGCCGGGTGGTCCCGGACGGGATCCCCGGTGCGGAGCGCGTCCGCTACGCCATCAGCGGGATCGGGCTCGAGGGCTGGCGCCTACCGGACTGACCGGTGCTCACTTGCACGCCTGCCGCTCGTCGAGGTCGTAGCAGACGAACATGTTGTTGGTCCCCACGTTCACCGTCCGCTGGAAGACACGGCTCCCGTCCGTGAACTGGACCTGGTAGACGCCCAGCGGCACCTCGACCCGGAGGCGTCCGCGGCCGATCTCGTCACCGAACTCGATGGTCCCGGACGACGGGCGGACCTCCAGCGTCACCACCGCGAGCCCCGAAGGTTCCGGATCGGGGGCCTCCTTCACGACCGGCTCGGGACGCGGACGCGGCGCCGTCGACACGGGCGCGACGGACCCACCGCGGACCTCCGCGCGCTCCGGCGTGGTCTCCTCGCCCCAACCGAGCTCCTCCAGAGGCTCGGCGGGCGCTGGCGGGGCGACGACCGGAGCCGTGCCGGCCGGTGCCGGGGTCTGGGGACCCAACGCCACGAGGTAGCCCCCCGAGAGCACCATCCCCGCGAACCCGACCCCGATCATCACGAACGCGAAGATGGCGATCCCCGCGAGCGGCACGAGCCACACGGCCTTCGGTTGCTGACGGTGACCGGCCGTGGTGAGGTGGGCCACCGGCGCGGGCCGCGACAGCGTGGGGTTCGACATGTCCAGCGGGTTCTCGGAGAGGATCGTGGGCACGAAGGCCGCGCGCTCCTTCTCGAGGGAGATGCCGAGGGGCGGGGTGTCGGGCGGGTTCTCCGGGAGCCCGGGCAGGACCTCCTCCAGGGCCTTGCGGAAGGCCGTGGCGTCCTCGTACCGGTCGTTCGGATCGTAGCGGGTGGCCTTCTGGATGATCGGCTTGAAGACCTCGGGCACGTCCTTGTAGAGCTTCTCGTAGATCTCCCGGTTGTACAGATCGAACGGGTCGGTGCCCGTGAGCATGTTGTAGAGCGTGCACCCCGCCGCGAACACGTCCGCCCGCGCGTCCACGCTCTTCGCGTCGTTGCGCTGCTCGGGCGCCATGTAGGCCCAGGTGCCGATCACGGCGCCCGTGCGCGTGGTGGAGGTCTCGGAGGCCTGGGCGATGCCGAAGTCCGTGACCTTCGGCGTGCCCTCGCCGTCGACCAGGATGTTGTGGGGCTTCACGTCGCGATGGACGATCCCCTGTGCGTGCGCCGCACCGAGCCCGGCCAGCAGCGCGATGCCCACCTCGCATGCCATGCGCTGCGGCAGGGGTCCGAACGCGGCCATCCGGTCGGCCACCGAGCCGCCTTCGATGAGCTCCATCACCAGGTACGCGAAGGCCCCGTCGTCCGCGACGTCGTGCACCAGCACCACGTTCTTGTGGTGGAGCTTGGCCATGGTGCGCGCTTCGTTGAAGAACCGCTGCCGGGCGAGATCGTCGAGCTCGGGCTTGAGGACCTTGACCGCGCGGTGGCACTCGAGCCGCGTGTCGAGCGCGCGGTACACCAGCGCCATCCCGCCTGCACCGAGGAGCTCGATAGGCTGATAGCGGCCATGTCCGAGGGCTGGAGCGACCTGTTGCGTCAACGAGAGGTCCGTCAGAGAGAGAACGAGACGCCCCATCATACACGGCTGCCACCCTCGCGTGGAGGGTCTCGCAGAGGGCTCCTCCTCCTGTACAATGGCGCCCGAGGAGCGAAGCGACGGCACCGCACATCGTCGAAGGACCAGGTTCCAGGTTGGAGCACGCGATGCCGCCGGGTGGCGGCATCGAGGTGGTCTTCGACGCCTCGCTGCGCGACCACGCCAGCCTCCGCAACGGCATCGCATCGTTCGAAGGGTTCGCGCGATCGCCCGGAACTCCGCTCGTGGCTCCCCTCGACGACTGGTCGCTCGAGGAGGCCCGCTTCGCGTACGCCACGGACGCCCCCGTCACGCTCGCGGAGATCCTCGCCGCCCAGCGGGCACGCGGCGAGCCCTGCGGGGTGCGAGCGGCCCTCGAGACCCTGCAGGGCGTGGTCGCCGCGCTCACCGCAGCCCGGCCGGCGGCCCAGCGCGCGGGTCTGCAGGCGCACGGCAACCTGAATCCCTGGCGCATCGCCATCCGCGAGGACGGCACGCCCACCCTGCTCGGCTACGGGCTGCCCGACGTCGAGCTCTTCGCGTACCTCGACGAGCAGCAGCCCGGCGTGTCGATCGACACCCTGCGCTACGCACCTCCCGAGCGGCTCGACGACCAGGAGGAGGACCCCCGGTCGGACCTCTACACCCTGGCCGTCGTGGCCGCCGAGATGATGCTCGGTCGGCCGGTGTTCGACGGAACGCCCACCTCCGTCGCCGAGCGCGTCATCCGCGGCGACGCCCCCGAGCTGATCGAGGCCATCGGGGGGCACCTCGGCGAGGCGATCCTCGACCTCCTCTGCGTGGCCACCGAGCTCGACCGGTCCGAGCGGTTCGCGAGCCTCGGCGAGTTCCAGCGCCAGGCGGCCACCCTGCGGGGCGACGGTCCCACGCTCCGCGACCTCGTCTCGCGCACGCTGGCCCAGCGCTCGTCCTCCAGCGCCGCCCCGTCCGCAGAACCGGCAGCACGCCCGGCCCGCCAGGCCGAAGACCGCACGCTGGTCCCAGCCGTGCCTCCCCTCCCCGCCTCGCCCACCCTCGACCAGGTGCGCGACCACGCGCGCGCCATCGTCGATCGCGCGAGCCAGCTCACCGAGCAGGCCGTCGCGATGCAGAACATCGCGGAGCAGCGCGCCGAGGGTGCCCCCGCGGTGCGCCCGCTCATCCGCCGTCTCTCGGACGCCGTGTCGCGCGCCCAGAAGGCGTCTTCGTCCACCGCCAGCACCGCGAGGCTCGTCGAGCTCGACGACGCCGTGGACGACGCCCTGATCACGCTGGAGATGGTGCGCAGCGCGGAGACCCTCTGCGAGGGCGCCACGCGCGGTGCTCTCGAGGTCCTCGAGGCCATCCAGAGCGAGCTGGACGAGGCCCGGGCCGAGGCCGACCTCCTGGAGCGCGCCCGGCGCCAGGCCGACGAGGCGGCCACCCGCGCCGAGCAGTCCGCCGACGAGGCGGAGTCCGCCGCCACCGCGCTCGAGGCGGCGTACGCGGCTGGATCCCTGTCCACCGACGGCGCCCGTGAGCGCGTCGCCACCGCCCGGTCTCGGGCGGAGGGTGCACGATCCGCGGCACGGCGCGCCCGCAACGCCCACCACACGTCCCAGCGCCAGGGTCGCGGCGCGGACGCGATGCGCGACGCCGACAACGCGCGGGCCCTCGCGGAGGAGGCCTCCCAGGCCACGGCCGCCATCCAGAGGGTCGCCAAGCAGCTCGCCTCCGAGCAACAGGACGCCCTCGACGAGATCGCGGCGAACATCCGGGCGGAGGTCGCCCGGGCACGCAGCGGGGCCGTCGCCGCCGAACGTTCCCTCCAGCGCGCGTCCGCGGCCACCGCCGAGACCGGCATCCCGGCCATCGAGGTCCAGCTCCAGGCGCTCGAGCGCTACGCGCGGGCCGCCGAATCCGCCGCGGAACGCTGCGAGCGCGAGGGAGAGGCCGCGCTCGCGGGGGAGCTCGCCAGCCACCGGATGGGCGAGCTGGAGGCCGCCCTCGTGTCGGTCCGCATGGCCGCCGAGCTCGCGCTCTCCCAGTCCGAGGAGGCGTCGGGCGTCTGCGACCGGATCGTCTCCCGCGCCGGGGAGGCCGCCCGTCACGCCGCGGCCGTGAGCAAGCTCCGCGCGGAGGCCGACGCGCTCGGCACCCGCCTCGAGGAGTCGCGATCCGAGGTGGCCCGCGTGTGGTCGGCCCTGGAGACCGACACCGCCGAGGTCACCGGTCGGATCGCCCGCGACGCCGTGCAGGTCGCTCAGCGTGCATCCGAGAAGGTCGAAGAGCTGGCGCGTGGGGCCCGCACCCGGTCGTCGGGTCTGGAGCACAGCGACGACGTCCAGTTCCTCGAGGAGCGTGTCGCCGACCTCCGGACCGCCGTGGACGAGCTGGAGGAGCGCGCGCGCAAGGCCGTGTCGCGATGCCGGGAGGCCCGGGGAGCCGCATCGCGCGAGCTCGAGGAGATCGCCGAGCGGCATCGGGAGCAGCGCGAGCTCGAGGACGCCATCGACGAAGCGCGCCAGCGTGCCGAGCGCTGCCGTCAGGCTGTCACCGAGGCCTGGGAGGCCTACCACGAGACCGCGTCCGTGCTGGCGGCCGCCGGGCTGGAGGGCCTCGACGACCTGCGGGTGCGGGCCTACGAGATCATCGACATCGCGGAGTTCCAGGCCGGTGAGGCGGACGCCGCGGCCGCCGCGGCGACCGAGCAGCGCGACATCCACGAGGCCCGCTCCCACGGCTCCACCGCGGCGAGCTTCGAGGAGCGCATCCGCGAGGATCTGCCCGAGGCCCTCCAGATCCTGAACACCATCCGGTCGCGCGCCACGGCCGAGATCCAGGCCCTCGAGATGGCCCGCCGCGAGATCGCGGACGCCCTCGACAGCGCGCGCGACGCCGTCCGCGCCATCGAGGAGATGCGGGTCTCGGGCACCGAAGCCGCCCGGGACTGGACCGGCGACCCCGCCGTCCGCCTGGCCCTCGATCAGCTCCTCGAGCTCTCGGCACCCCTGGACGACGCGCTGGCGTCCGTCCAGTCCGCCGACACCCAGGTCCGCGCGGCTGAAGATGCTGCGTCCGCCCAGGCTCTCGTGCCCCAGACGGCCGCCGCCGTGCGCGGGCTCGTCGCGGCCCGCGAGCGCGCGGAGGCCATCTCCGCCGCCCTCGACAAGGCCGTGCGTACGGCGCGGGCGGAGATCGAGACCCGCGAGAACGCCACGCGCACGATCAAGAACGCCGTGGAGACCGTCCGGGCCATGGAGGCCCAGCTCGCCGAGCGCAGCGAGCGCCTCTTCGCGGCCATCGAGCGCCACCTGGCGTCCAGCGAGCCCGTCAGGCGGGCGCGGAAGCGCATGCGGAAGGCCGTGGATCAGGTCGGCGAGGCCCACGACATCATCGCCCGCGCGTCCCGCGCCATCCCGCAGGCCCCCACGGCCTCGGCGGCCCAGCAGCTCCAGAGCCAGGTCGAGGAGCAGATCACGCGGGTCGAGCGCCTCCTGGAGGCCGCGACCGAGGCCGAGAGCCAGGGGATCACGGCGGCCGAGCAGGAGGCCGCCGACCGGGTGGAGTCCGAGCGCCGACGCCTCACGCACGCCCGGTCCTCCGCGCTCTCGCACCTCAACACGGCGAAGGCGGCCGCCGCCAAGAGCGTCGTGCTGATGAAGGAGTCGCGCGACGAGCTGGCCGAGCAGGACGACCCCGCCGTCCGCGACCTCCACGACCAGGCCCGCGAGTGGGTCCGAAAGGCCCGGAACGCCGCCACGACGGCCCTCGGGGCCGCCCGTCGTTGCCAGCGCGCCGCCACGGCCGACGAGGCGATGTCCCACGAGGCCCAGGCGGCGAGCCTCGCGGCGGACGCCCACGCCGCCGTCCTGCAGGCCCGCAACCTCCTCCAGGAGGCCATCGACCTCGCACGCCGCCAGGCCGAGGAGGCCGAAGCCCTCCAGAACATCAAGGCGGAGGTTCAGAACATCGTCGCCACCATCGCCGACGGCGTCGCGCGGGCCCGGGAGCACGCGTCCGCCGTGGTGGAGGTCACCGCCGTCTCGTCCGACGAGGAGACCCTCGCCACGGTGAGCCATGCCGAGGATCTGCTCGGCGCCGTGAAGCTCGCGGCCGCCAAGATCGACGCAGCGGCGCCGATGGCCCTAGAGGCCGAGAGCGTGGAGGTCGCCCACGGGCTCCTGAACACGTGCCGGATGGCGCTGGAGCGCGTGGACACCGGCATCGGAGAGCTGATCGGGCTCGTCCAGCGCGCCCAGACGCTCCTCGGGCAGGAGGAGGAGCGCGCGGCCACCCGCCTGTCGGACGCCCGCAAGGAGGCCGAGGCGCCCGCCCGGGAGGCGCGGGCCATCGCGGAGAAGGCGATGGGCTGGGTCGCCGCCGGAGAGCGGGCGGCAGACGGGTCGGTGCTCGAGGGCGTCCAGCTCGCCCTGGAGGCCCTGCGCCGCGAGGCGCTCGCGGTCGGCGAGGCGGCCGCCCGGGCCGAGAAGGAGGCGGCCCCGGCGAAGAAGGCCACCGATCCCGCCAGCGCCCGCGGCATCGGCGTCAAGGTGGAGCGCGCCGCCGAGGAGGCACGCCAGGCCGCCGAGCGCACGCGGAAGGCCCTCGACTCGGTCCGCTCCGAGGTCGAAGCGGCCGCCCAGCTCGACCGGGACGCCCAACAGTTCCGGATCCGCGCTGCCGAGGCCGCCGCGGCTGCGGAGATCTGCGCGTCCGACGCTGCCGGGGTCGCCGAGGCCCTCGAGAAGGCGATCTCCGAGTCCGGGGTCACGGACGACGAGGTCGCCACGGCGTTCCGGGAGGTGAAGCGCTCGGCGAAGGCGATCACCACGGCGGCGGCCCAGGCGTTCGAGCAGACCGAGTCCGCCGTGCAGGTCGCCAGCCTCGAGGGCGTGCAGGAGGCCACAGCCGCGGTGGAGGCCCGACGCGCCGAAGCGGAGCGGCTCCTGGCCGAGCTCCGGAAGCAGGACCGCCACTGCCGCGAGCTCCTCGACACCGTGAAGCGCAAGAGCCGCGACGAGGCCAAGCGCAGCAAGGACGAGGCGCTGCGCGCCCGGCTCAGGCGGAAGCGCAACGAGAGCACGGCCATCAAGCGGGAGGAGCTGCGCCGCCAGTTCCTCACCGAGCGCGACGAGCCCGAGAAGCCCAACCTCTCCGAGCTTCGCGAGCGCCTCCGCTCCAGGCGGCGGCCCGAGCCTCCGGCCCGCGAGTCCGGTCCGCCCACCGCGGGTCCCCGACGCCTCGGCGACCGCCCGCGACGCCGCAGGCCGCCCGGCGACGAAGACAGCCGCATGCCCGAGGACGGCGCGAGCCAGATGCCATCGGACGGCCCGAGCCGCATGCGCCCCGACGAGCGGAGCCGTCTCCGGTCCGACAGCGCCAGCCGCCTGCGTGCCGACGGCGCCAGCCGCCTGCGGCGCCCCGAGCCCGACAGCAGCAGCCGGATGCGCCCCGAGGAGGAGGACGCCTCGATGTCCATCTCGGGTGCGGAGGCCCGCAGCCGCTCGGAGGCCGAGCGGGAGGCCAGCCGCATGCGGCGCCTCGAGCGGCGGCGCCAGCGCGACGGGAGCCCCTCCGATTCGTCGGAGATGCGGCCCCGGGTGTCGACCTCCCGGCGCCCCGAGCCCCGCTCGGAGCCCATGGAGCTCAACGCGTACGAGCAGACCCAGGTGGGCATCCTGGCGCCCGACGACCTGCAGGAGGCGAGCGACGGCCCGCCGGACCCCCGGCAGGGCGCGGACGCCCTGCTGCGCAGGCTACGGCGGGGCCGCCGGGAGGACTGACGGCAGACCCGTCAGCTCACCACCAACCAGAGTCGTTCGTCTGGTTGTTGCCGCCGTTGTTGTTCCCGCCGTTGTTGTTCCCGCCGTTGTAGCCGGTGTCCATCTGGCCGTTGTTGTTCCCGGTGTTGTTGCCCGTGTTGTTCCCGGTGTTGTTGGGCGGGCAGTTCTGGCCGTTCTGGCAGGTGTTGTTGTTCCCGCCGTTGTAGCCGGTGTCCATCTGGCCGTTGTTGTTCCCGGTGTTGTTCCCGGTGTTGTTCGCGCAGTCGCCACCGTCGTTGTTGTGCTGCGGGCAGTTCAGGTTCTCGGGACCCTGGCTGCCGTCGTCGCAGAACCCGTCGCCCACGTAGTCGGCGGGCACGCAGGCGCCGACGCAGTCCGTCACACCCGGCGAGCCGTCCTGGGTCGTGCACCCCTGGGTGGTCCCGGGGTTGGTCGGGTTCGTCGGGTTCGTCGGGTTCGTCGGGTTCGTGGGCGTAGTGGTGCCGTTCGAGCCGCAGTCGCCGTTGTCGAAGGCGTGCTGGGCGCAGGTCAGGTTCGCCGTGCCGTTGGTGCCGTCGTCACAGTACCCGTCACCGAGGAACTCTGCGGGGACGCAGGTGCCCACGCAGTCCAGGATGCCCTGCGCGCCCTGGTCGGTGGTGCAGCCACCCGTCGTGCCGGGGCTCGTGGGGGGCTGGGTCGTGCCGGGGTCGGTGGTGCCCGTGTCGCCCGTGTCGCTGGTGTCGCTGGTGTTGCAGTCGCCGCCGTCCATCTGGTGGAGGGCGCAGTCGAGGTTGCCGCCGTCGACGTCGTCACAGAAGCCGTCACCGACCCACTCGGCGGGCACGCAGGTGCCATCGCAGTCCTGGACGCCTGACTCACCGTCCTCGGTCGTGCACGCGGACGGCGCAGTGGAGTTCGCACGGGTGCCTTCCTCGGTGGAGGGGCTCTCGTCGTCGGTCTCGGAGGACGTGGCGTCGTCCTGGAGGCCCATGGGCAGGAGCGTGGGGCGGCAACCGAAGAGAGCAGCACACAGCAGGACAGAACGAACGACGTTCGACATGACAACCTCAACAGACAAGAAAAAAAAGGACAAAGGGCCCAACGGCCGACATCATGATGCGCACAACCCACGTACCCGGTCAACGATCTTTTTCGCGGGCGATCGCGATCGCCGAACGAAGGCCATCCACACGTTCGCCCAGCCCGGGCAGCGCGGATAGCCGAAGGGGCGACGCACGGAGCACGGATGCCCGCCTCGAAGCGCTTCTTCGCGACTCTCGCCGCCCTTCCGGCGGGCGGGCTGTCCCCGCTCTCCCGCTACACCGTGGCCAACGGCGTCCTGTACATGGTCATCGGGTCGGGCATGCTGCTCGGCCCGCGGTCGGTGCTCGGTCTGGTCCTCGCGGAGCCCGGCAGCGCGCGGCTGCTCGGCATGATGCTCACGATCATCGGGTGGTTCTACGTGATGGGAGGACGCACGGGGGCGGAGTCCTTCGCGCTCGCCACGGTCGTCGATCGGGCGCTCGTGCCCATCGTGCTCGGCGGGCTCGTGCTCACCGGGCAGGTCGCCGCGGGCGAGGTCGCCGCGTTCGCCGTGCTCGACCCGCTGCTCGCGCTGGGCGCCTACTGGATCTGGCGCCGCGGCTGACGCTCAGGACGGGCAGTCCGACCACGGGCAGTCGGCGTCCACCGCGAGCTCCAGCGTGACGTGGTCGATCCCCTCCTGCTCGAGGGCCTGACGCACACGGTCGCGCAGCGCCAGCGCCTCCCGCAGGTCCTCCCCCTCCACGAGGAGCTGCCCGGTCAGCACGTGGTGCTCGCCCTCCTGAGACCACACGTGGACGTGGCGCAGCTCGCGCACCCCCGCCACGGAGCGGGCGCGGGCGCGGAGGGCGTCGAGATCCACCTCCCCGGGCACGGCCTGCAGGAAGACGTCCACCGTGCGGAGCAGGTTCCGGAAGGCGTTCACGCCGATCCACACCGCGATCAGCACGCTCAGCAGGGGGTCGAGGACGGGGACGTGCGCGAACAGCATCACGACGCTCACCACGAGCACGGCCAGCCAGCCGAGCACGTCCTCGAGGAGGTGCCAGGTGATGACGCGCTCGTTCAGCGTGGACCCGGACCGGAGCCGCCAGACGGCTGCGCCGTTCACCGCCACGCCCAGCACCGCCAGGGCGAGCATGCCGCGTGCGTCCGGGACGGGAGGGTCGAACAGGCGGGGCACGCTCTCCACGAGCACGAGCACGGACCCCACCAGCAGGACCACGACGTTCACGAGCGCCCCGACCAGCGACAGCCGGCGGAACCCGTACGTGTAGGCCTTCGTGGGCCGTCGCCCGCTCACGCCCTCCATGCCCCACGCGAAGGCCAGAGCCAGGCTGTCACCCAGGTCGTGCACCGCATCGGCGGCGATCGCGGTGCTGTTCGTGAGCCACGCGCCCACCAGCTCGATGAGCGTGAACGACAGGTTCAGGGCGAACGCCACCCCGATCCGCCCGGATGCGTGGTGGTGGTGGTGCAGGCCGTGCCCATGACCGTGATCGTGGTCGTGCCCGTCGTGTTCGTGGCTCATCCAGGCTCCACGACGTGCGCGAGGGCATCACGCACGATGTGCGCGACGTGGGCGTCCGCGAGCCGGTAGAGGTGGCGGCGCCCCTCCCGTTCCCGCGTCACCAGGCGCGCCTCGCGGAGCGCCCGGAGCTGGTGGGACAGCAGCGTGCGCTCGACCCCCGTGTGCTCCACGAGATCCCCGACGGTGCGCGGCTCCTCCTCGATGAGCAGGGCGACCACGTGCACGCGGGCGGGATGAGAGAGCACGCCGAACAGGGACGCGGCGCGCTCCACGGGCTCCGGAAGGGTCAACGGCACCTCCAATCCATGTGAAGATATCTTCACGTGACACGACCCACAAGCCAGGTGACGTTGACGCAACACCGATGCACCTGTGTCGTGGATGCGTCGGAGGAGAGCCTCCTGCTCCTGCTCGCCATCCTCGGCCTCCTCGTCGGGCCGACGCTCTACCTGGTCCCCCACTGGCGTACCTGGGACCGGCTGCTCGACGGGTTCGCCCTGGCGGCCGTGGGCGGGCTCGGCATGCTGCACCTCCTCCCGGAGGCGGTGGAGACGGGCGGATTGCTGGCCCTCGTGGCGGCGGCGGTCGGGCTGGTGCTCCCGGGCCTCCTCCACGGGCTCCTGGGCTTCGGCCCGTGGGTCCTGCTCGCTGGGCTCGTGCTGCACGCTGGCGTCGAGTCCTCGGCCCTCACCGGCACCGATGCGCTCGGTGTGGCGGTCGTGCTCCACCGGGTCCCGGTGGGGCTCGCGGTGTTCGCCCTCTACCACGAGCACCCCCGCACACACGGGCTCGGCTGGGTGGCCATCGGCGCCCTGATCGCGGCCACGGCGGCAGGCGCGCTGCTCGGCGCACCGGTCCGTGGGGCGATCGATCCCACGGTGACGGCCGGACTGGACGCGCTGGTCGCCGGAATGCTGCTCCACATCGTCTGGGACCACGGCACCGAGAGCCACGCGCACCACGGACACCACGACCACGACGAGCCCGACGGACACCACCACGATCACCACGCGCACGACGACCACGCGCACGACCACGAGGGCGCGCACGTGGCGGACGCCGGGGCCGCGCTGCTCGGACTGGCCACGGTGCTCGCCGTGGCCGGAGACCACGAGGACGGCGCAGGTGTGCTCGCGGCCCTCGGCGATCTCCTCGGCGCCGTGGGCCCGGGCCTGGCGGTCGGGCTGCTCGTCCACACCCACGTCCCTGTCCGGCTGCGCGGGGCCTTCTGGGCGCTCCTCCTGGGGCTGCCCGTGCTGGGTCCCCTGGCCTTCGCGCCGGCCCTCGTGCTCGCCGCCCTCCCCGAGCCCCACCCGCTCCACGAGCCGGCGGGCATCACGGGGTCCCTGCTCGGGGGTGCGGTGCTCGCGTCGCTGCTGGTGCCCGTCCTGCCCCTCCTGGCCGGCGTGCCCGCCCCGTTGCTCGTGGTTGCGTTCGCCCTCGCCGGCCTCCTGCCCCTCTGCTCGGCCTGGAGGCTGCCGCTGGCCGGGGTGCTCCTGGCGGGAGGGCTCCCGGGGCCCGCGGTGGCCGCAGCGACCGCGGCAGCCACCCCCGCTCACGTCGTGCTGGCGGGGCTCCTGGGGCTCGCGACCACGGCGATGCCCACCCTGACGGCCCCCGTGCTCCCCGACCTCTGGCGCGACGTCGGGTTGCTCGGTGTGCTGGCGGCCAGCGTGCACGCCATGGTCGTGGTGGGCCCCCGCGGCCTGGTGTCCAGGATGGCACCCGGATTCCCGGCTCCATAGGTGGAAGACATGACCGACGAGGACCTCCGGGAGCGCATCCGCGCCGCAGGGCTCCGGGCCACACGCTCGCGGGTGACCGTGCTGCGCGTGCTCCACAGCCGCAGCGTGCCCACGAGCCACCCCGAGGTCCACGAGGCGCTCGGCGACGATGGCTGGGACCGGGCGACCCTCTACCGCAACCTCGTCGACCTCACCGAGGCGGGCCTCCTCCGGCGTGTGGACGTCGGGGACCACGTCTGGCGCTTCGAGCTCGTGGACGTCCAGCACGCGGACGACGCGCATCCACACTTCCTGTGCACGGCGTGCGGGGAGGTGAGCTGCCTCCCGGACATCCGGATGCCCACAGAGGGCGTTCCCCGCTCCATCGCGGCGGGTGACGTCACCATCCAGCTCCAGGGCCTGTGCGACGCCTGCTACACGGTGCCTTGACCGGGGGCCCGTGCCCCCTTATTGCAACAGAGATGCATTTAGACCGACCCACCCACGTCTACTGCTCGCGCCCGCGTGTGGTCGTGGCCGTCCTCCTGCTCGTGAGCACCCCGGCGCTGGCGTGCGACGAGCGCGTGTCGGGGCACGTGCACACGCTCGAGGACGAGCCCGTGGCGGGCGCGCGCGTGGAGATCGACGAGCACGTCGCCACCACGGCAGACGACGGGCGGTTCGTGATGACGGGCGTGTGCCCGGGTCCCCACGAGATCCATGTCCACCACGTGGAGCTCATGCCGTGGTCGGGCACGGTCGTGGTCCCGACGGACCACCTCGACATCGAGCTCGTCGAGGACGCCGAGGTCGTCGTGGTGGAGGCGCCCGCGTTCTCGGCGCGCGACCCCCACTCCCGCACCACCGTGGAGGGCGTGGCCCTGGAGCGGCAGCGCGGTCGGGACCTCGGCGGGGTGCTCGAGGGCGTACCGGGCGTCACGCTGCTCACCACGTCCACCGGGGCCACGCGGCCGATGGTCCGCGGCATGTACGGCAGGCGCCTCCTGCTGCTCCGCGACGGCATGCGCCACGAGAGCCAGCGGTGGGGTGACGACCACGCGCCGGAGGTGGACCCCTTCGCCATGGCGTCCGTGTCCGTCGTGCGCGGCGCGGCCGGTGTGCGCTACGGGCCCGATGCCGTCGGGGGTGTCGTCCTCATGGAGTCCCCCGCCCTCCGCCGGGAGCGCGGGGTGGAGGGGCGCGTCGACACGGTCGCGGGCAGCAACGGCGGTCGCGGAACCGTCGGTGGTCAGCTCGACCTGGCGGACGGCAACGGGCTCTCCGTGCGGCTCCAGGCCAACCACCAGAGCTCCGGGAGCCAGTCCGCCCCCGACTACGTGCTGGGGAACACCGCGAGCCGCGTGTCCAACGCAGCCGTCACGGTGGGCTGGCAGAAGGGTGACGTCGACCTGGAGGCCGGGCTCCGGCACCACGCCTACGCCGCCGGGATCTGCTACTGCGTCACCGCGTCGTCCGCCGAGGAGCTCCAGGCCGCCTTCGACGCCGATCGGCCCCTCAACGCGGACCTCTGGCACGCCGACCGGACCCTCGACCGGCCGCGCCAGGACGTCACCCACGACACCGTCTACGCGCGCGGAGCCGTGTTCACCGGCCTCGGCACCCTGGAGGTGCGCGCGAACACGCAGATCAACCGGCGAAAGGAGTACGACCGCGCGCGGGAGACCATCGAGGACGCCCAGTTCGACTTCCTGCTGGCCACCCACACCCTCGACACCACCCTCCAGCACCGTCGGTTCCACCTCGGCTCCGGCACGGTCCAGGGCACCCTGGGCGCGACCGGCACGCTGCAGGAGAACGTCTACCGCGGCCTCCCGCTCGTCCCGAACCACCGGGCCTGGTCCTTCGGGGCCTTCCTGGCCGAGCGGCTGTCCCTCGGGCACGCCCTGATCGAGGCGGGCGCACGGGTGGACCATCAGGCCCGCGCGAGCTTCCTGACCCTCGAGGCCTGGCGCCGCCACACGGCCCGGGAGTCCATCGCGCCCGACGCCTGCACCACCACGACGGAAGCCGCGCGCTGCGAGAACGCCTGGACGGCGGGGTCGTTCACGCTCGGCGGGATCTGGCACGACCCCGGCGAGCGGGTCGAGGCCCGCCTGGATCTCTCCTCGGCCACGCGCTTCCCGAACGGTGACGAGCTCTACCTCAACGGCGCCGCGCCCACCCAGCCCGTCTACGGGCTCGGCAGGCCGGACCTGAAGCCCGAGATCACCTGGGGCGCCTCGCCCACCGTGGCCCTCGCGCTCCCCGCCCTCCACGCGGAGGTCGGGGCCTACGTGAACCGGGTGGACGGGGCCATCGTGTTCGCGCCCCAGTACGCAGACGACGGCTCCCCCGCCGTGCAGGTCACCTCCCAGGGCGCCTTCCCCTCCTGGGCGTTCGAGCAGGTGGACGCCGTGTACGCCGGCCTGGACGGCCAGGTGGCCGTCCGTGTCGCGCGCGCACTCACCGTCACAGCCGCCGGTTCCCGCGTTCGGGCCCACCAGCGCGGCACCGGCGAGCTCGTGCCGTTCGTGCCGGCCGATCGGGGCACCGTGGGCCTCGAGGTCGCTCCGGCCGACCTGGGGTCCTTCGACGGGACGACCCTGGCCGTCGGCCTCACCGGCGTCGCCCGCCAGCGGCACACCTCCGCCGCCACCGACCTCGTGCCCGCGCCCGACGGCTATGCGCGGCTCGACGCGTCGATCGACGTCCCCGTCACCACCGGCGACCAGCAGATCCTGCTCGGGCTCGCCGGCACCAACCTGCTGAACGCGCACATCCGCTCCTACACGAGCCTGCTGCGCGCCTACGCCGACGAGCCCGGCCGCGACGTGCGGTTCCGGGCGTCCCTGATCTTCTGAGCAACGGAGCCACCCATGCGCAAGACCCTGTTCGTCGCCCTCCTCGCCCTCGCCGCCTGCAAGGGTGTCGAGACGCCGACCGAGGCGAACCCCGAGGAGGTCATCACCACGGTGGAGCTCACCATCGACGGCACCGTCTACACGTGGTCCGACCCCGAGCAGGACGGTAGCCCCGAGGTCGATCCCATCGAGCTCCCCGGTGCGGGGAGCTGGTCGATCGGCGTCGCGTTCCTGAACGAGCAGTCGAACCCCGTCGAGGACATCACGGGCGAGGTGGAAGCGGAGTCCGACGAGCACCAGGTGTTCTTCGGGACCCCGAGCCCGCTGGGCTACACGTACGGTGACACGGACGCGAACGGCCTGCCCGTGGGGCTCACAGGCACGTTGGAGGCCAGCGGGGCCGGCAGCGTCGACCTCCGGGTCATGCTGCGCCACCTGCCGGCCGAGGGCGGTGTGCCCGTGAAGGTCGACGGTCTCGCGGACACCTTCGCCGACGGCGGGACCCTGCCCGGCGAGGCGGACGCCGACGTGACCTTCCCTGTCACAGTGCTCTGACATCGGGCGGCCCGCCCGTATCGGCGGGCCCGGAGTCCCTGTATGCTCGGGGGGATGTGGTGGGTCACCCTGGCATTCGCCGTCCCGTTCACGGACGTCTCACAGACCTCGGGCGCCAACGCGAACGAGTCCGGCAGCGGCGTCGCCGCCGCCGACTTCAACGGCGACGGCTGGCTGGATCTGCTCGTGGTGTCGGTCACCGGGCGCCCCCACCTGTACTTCCAGAACGCCAACACGCCCCTCCGCTTCCAGGAGGTGTCGTCCACACACGCTCCCGGCATGACGCGTCTGTGGGATCGCACGGCCTTCGCGGCGGACCTCGACGACGACGGTGACATCGACGTCGTGCTCACCCACTGGTGGGTGCTCTCGGTCTTCCTCAACGACGGCACGGGCCGCCTCGGCACGGCCACGGGGGCCGACTACGAGCTGGTCAACGCCTACGAGGCGGGCGTCCGGGGTGAAGCGGACCATCCGGGGGCCATCGACGGCGCGAACTTCGAGGGTGTGGACCTCTGGGACCCCGATGGAGACGGGCGCCTCGACCTCTCCACCACGTGGCGGGGTCTCTCCATCTCGGGCATCGGCACGCCGTCCCCCACCTGGACCCTCGGCACCGGTGGCATCCCGTCCTCCTGGGAGAACCGCGACTACCTCACGGTCGCCCACTTCGACGACGACGACGCGCTCGACTGGTTCAGCGGCGCGCAGCCCGACGCCGCGGACCTCTACCTGTCCGGTCCCAACGGGCTGGTCCCGAGCCAGCAGCAGCTCGCGCTCTACGAGAAGGGCGCGCAGGCGGTCTGCGACGTGGACGGCGACGGCGACCTCGACCTCTTCCGCACGAGCCTGTACTCGACGCCACTGCCGTCCGACAGCAAGGCCAACCAGTGGTGGATGAACGACGGCTGGGGCACGTTCACGTCCGCGGGGAACCCCGGGCTGCCGAACGCCGCCACCTGGGGCGCCGTCTGCGCGGACCTCGACAACGACGCCCGCTACGACCTCGTCGTGAACGGCTACTTCGGCACCATGACCGCCCTCACCCGGGGGAACGGCGCCGCGGGCTGGTCGAGCGTCGCGACGTACAGCGGAGGCTCGGTGGTGTCGGTCGTGCCCGCGGACTTCGACCGCGATGGCGACCTCGACCTCTTCGTCTCGCGGGGCGCCGAGGACCGCCTGCTCCGCAACGACCAGGCGGCCTCGAACCACGTCGCTGTCGGCCTGCTCGCCAATGTCGGCACGTGCGAGGCTCCGCGGTTGGTGCCCGACTACCACGCGCGCTTCCGGGTCGCGTGGGAGACGCTCGTGACCCCCATGCACACCGTCGAGCCCACCACGAGCACCGGGATCACGGTCGGCGGGCCCGTGCACGTCGGCCTCGGGAGCATCCCGGACGACGACTGGGTGGCGTTCGACGTGATCCCCGAGCGCCCCTCGGGCGGCGAGGTCCCCGCACCCTTCCGTGCGTGGCGGATCCCGGCTCAAGCGAGCCGTCACGAGGTCTTCCTCCGCACCGACGACCCCGATGGCGACGGCATCCCGACCTCGGAGGAGGCCGAGGTCGACCTCGACCAGGACGGGCTGCCCAACCACGAGGACTGGGACAGCGACGGCGATCAGATCCCCGACAGCGACGAGGCCGGTGACCTCTGCTCACCCGTCGACACCGACAACGACGGGCTGCCCGACATCCACGACACCGACTCCGACGGCGACGGTGCGGGCGACGCCATCGACTGCAACCGCACGAACCCCGCGGTAGGCGCGCCACGCACGTGGTTCCGCGACGCGGACGGCGACGGCTACGGCACGGCGGCGACCACCTCCACGGGCTGCACGGCGCCGAGCGGATACGTCGGACCCTCGGGCGACTGCGACGACTCCAGCGGGTCCATCCACCCCGGCGCCGCCGAGCTCTGCGACGCCGTCGACCGCAACTGCGACGGCAACGCCACCGCCGGCGCCACCGACGCGATCCAGGCATGGCGGGACCTCGACGCGGACGGGCACGGCGATCCCGCCACGATGGTCACGACCTGCACCGTGGCCAACGGGTTCGTGACGAACGCCACGGACTGCGACGACCAGGAAGCGCTCGCGTGGACGGGTGCCGTCGAGGTGTGCGACGGCGTGGACAACGACTGCGACGGCACGACCGACCTCGGCGCGACGGACGGCTCCCCCTACTACCCGGACCTCGACAACGACGGCTTCGGGGCGGGAACACCGGTGTCGGGGTGCAGCGCGCCGGCCGGCCACCGCACGAACGCGGACGACTGCGACGACTCGCGCGGCTCGGCGTACCCGGGGGCGGTCGAGCAGTGCAACATGCTCGACGACGACTGTGACGGCGTCGCCGACGAGGGCGTGGTGGAGTCGCTCTGGTACCGCGACGCGGACGGCGACAACCACGGGCTGTCGACCGACACGCAGCTCGCGTGCTCCCAGCCCGTCGGCTACGCGCCGAACCCCGGCGACTGCAACGACCTGGACCCCGCGATCAACCCGCTGCAGCTCGATCTCTGCGACGAGATCGACGACAACTGCAGCGGCGACGAGCAGGACGCCCTGGACGCGCAGGTCTGGTACCCCGACCTCGACGGCGACGGTGCAGGCGTGCAGCCCGGCACCCGCGCCTGCCATGCGCCGCCCGACACGTCCCCCCTCGTGGGCGACTGCGACGACGACGAGCCCCTCACGAGCCCGTTCCTGCCCGAGCTCTGCGACGGCCTCGACAACGACTGTGACGGGACCGTGGATCTCGAGGCCTTCGACGCCATCCCCACCTGGCCCGACATGGACCGCGATGGGCACGGCGACGGCTCGGCCGTCCCCCAGGACGCCTGCCCCAGCACGCCGGGCCGCGCCCCGAACGCTGAGGACTGCGACGACAACGACGACACGGCACATCCCGGTGGAACCGAGGTGTGCGACGGCGCGGACAACGACTGCGACGGGCTCTACGACGACCAGGACCCCGATCTGCCCCCTGGCGGCGAGCGCGACTGGTACCCCGACCTCGACGGTGACGGCTACGGCGTCCCGCCCAGCCTGCAGATGTGCACACCGCCCGCGAACACATCCCTGCTGGACGGTGACTGTGACGACGGAGACCCGCTCGTGAGCCCGGGGGCGCTCGAGATCCCCGACAACGGCGTGGACGACGACTGCGACGGCGTGGACGCGACGCGTGCGCCCCTCGACACCGACGGCGACGGGCTCCCGGACGCCGAGGAGGCCGACGGGGACTTCGATGGCGACGGGATCCCGGACCGCGAGGACCCCGACAGCGACAACGACGGCGTGCTCGACGGCGCCGAAGCGCCGGGGGCGGTGCACAGCGACGGCAACACGACCGGCCCGGTTCCGCCGGTGCCGGACTACGGTTGCGCGTCCGGACCGGCGCGATGGTCGTGGCTCGGGATCGTCGGCAGGCGCTGACGGGCTAGAATCCAGCATGGGAGGCAGGATGGGCTGGTTCGACGACAAGCGGGAGGAGGCCGCCAAGGCCGCGGAGGACGCCAAGCAGGAGGCCGCCGAGCGCGCGGCCAAGGCGATGGTGGGTGCGGCGGCGAGCGCGGTCACGAGCCGCGTGTCGGGCTTCTTCGAGGGCATGATCTCCTCCGCGGAGAAGGCGCTCGAGGAAGCCGAAGGACGTTCGGGGAAGCGGCCCCGCGACGCCTCCCTCGACGCCTCGGACGAGGCCGCGCGCGACCTGGAGGCCACGATCCGCGAACCGAAGGCGGACCCCCTCGGCCGGGCCATGCGCGCCGCTCGCGAAGCCCCCGCCGTGAAGCCCGAGCCCGTCGACCCGAGCCCCCCCGTCGCACCCGTAGCCCCCGTCGACCCCGTCGCGGCGGCCCTGGCCGCGGCCGCGGAGGCGCGGGCCCACGCCAGCAGGGGCAGCGCGAGCCGTCAGGCCCGCGAGGACGCCGCCCGCAGCGAGCTGGAGGCTCTCAAGGCCAGCCTGCGGGGCGGCAAGCCCACAGCGGACCCCGGTAGCCCCCCGGGTGACGACACCACGCCGGTGAAGCGCAAGCTCTGACGCTATTCGTGGACCACGACCCGCCAGGCGCCGCCAGGGCCGCCGGTGCGGTCGACCGTGAGCGACCACGTGGTCCCGTCCTCCGTGAACGACCAGGTGTCCGGGAAGGTGGTGTCGAGCTGCGTCCCGCCGTCGCGCGTCACCAGGAGGCTCACGTTCCCCCCGGGTCCCGTGGCGGACAGGACGCGGGCCTGGCCGCTCGCGGTCCACTGCGCCACGTCGGTGTCGTTGCCGTTCACCGAGCCACAGAGGATGAACGGTGAGCCCACGAGCGTCTCGGGGTTCTCGACGTCGCGGAAGGGGACGCTCACCGCGATGTCCGCGGTGCCCGCCGTGCCCGTGTCGTCCACGATCCGTACGGTGAGAGTGCCATCGATGCCCGCGCATGCGGGCGCCCAGGCGGCAAGGATGGTGCCGCTGGTCCCGTTCCAGACGGTCAGCGAGGTGAGGTCGACGGGCGCCGCGACCGCCGGGACGCCGAGGACCTGGACGGTGAGCGGGGTCCCGTCGGGGTCGGTGGCCTGGAAGTCGATCTCGAAGCCGGCGTCGCCCAGGAACCGCACGGCGTCGATGGTCACGACGGGCGGAAGGCTGCCGGGATCGGTGTCCGCGTCCGTGTCGGCATCGGTGTCGGTGTCGGTGTCCGTGTCCGTGTCCGCATCGGTGTCCGTGTCCGAATCGGTGTCCGTGTCCGAATCGGTGTCCGTGTCCGAATCGGTGTCCGTGTCCGAATCGGTGTCCGTGTCCGAATCGGTGTCCGTGTCCGCGTCGCTGTCGGCGTCCGTGTCCGTGTCCGCGTCCCCTCCGATCCCCTCGTCCACGCTTCCGTCGCAGTCGTTGTCGATGCCGTCCGCGAGCTCCGGCGCCTCCGGGTACACCACGCGCAGCTGGTCGTCGCAGTCGCCGTCACGCTCGGCGTAGCCCGGAGGCAGCCCGCAGGCTTCCACACCGGGCCCGTCGCCGAACCCATCCCCGTCGCCGTCGGCGTAGACCACACCCGACGTGGAGAGCCCAGGGTCGTCAGGAGCGCAGTCGTCGGGCCAGGGTACGCCGTCTCCGTCGGCGTCCAGGCGCGCCTCGTGCCGCGCGTCGTCGACGGGGACACAGCCCGCGAGACCGATCCAGATCCAGCGCCACATCAGAACACCGCCTTCACGGTGAGCGCTCCGAGGAGCCCCACCGCCGTGACGCCCGCGATCTCGGCAGCGAGGTGCTGCGAGTTGGTCTGCTTCCGCAGGCCGTCGAGCTGATCGTACGGCGTGGAGGGGTCGTCGTACCGGGCGAGGCTCGCCCGCCCGAGCCCGAACAGCACGCCTGCCCCCACGGCCGAGACCCCGGCCGCCGTGCCCAACGCCAGGCTCACACCACGCCCGGCCTTGCGCGGCGGGCGGGGGGCCTCGGGGGGCGGCGCCAGGGGCTCGGGGGTGACGTACGGCGCCCCGGCCTGCACGACCGTGGAGCGGATGACGGCGCCGGACTGCGCGTCGACGGCCTGGATCACCGAAGGCACGTCGGGCGGACGGGTCGTGCTCTGCACGCCATCCACCCACAACACGACGCCCGGACGCGGGAGCATCGCCACCTCCGGGCGCTCCGGGGTCTCGGCGGCCACCGCGAACAGGCCCATGAGCGGGTGACCCTCCACGATGTCGCCGGGCAGGCCCAGCTCGGGCGCGATGCGCTGCTGGGCGCGGAACGCCGCCACGGTGTCCTCGCGATCGCGCGACAGGAAGCCGCGCAGGCCGAGCACCCGGAAGAACCGCGCTGCCACCGCCGGCTGGACGGTCTCTCCCAGGCACGACACCGCGTCGGTCGCCGCGCGCGCCGCCACCTCGAAAGGCTCGGCCTGCATGGACTCGAACGCGACCTCTGCCTCCGCGAGGGTCGCCTCCACGTCTCCGTTGGAGGTCGGGCAGTCGGCGAGCGCCGAGGCCACGAGGAGGATCATGCGATCTCCATGTTGGGCTGCTCCATCCCCGTCCCCAGAGGGAGGACGAGCACGAACGTGCTCCCTACCCCGGGCACGCTCTCGAGGTCGATACCACCGCCCATGAGCCTGGCGAGCTGCAGCGAGATCGCCAGCCCCAGCCCCGTGCCCCCGACCTTGTTGGTCTGGGCCTGCGTGAACTCGCGGAACACACCTGCCTGCTCCTCGGGCGGGATGCCCACACCGGTGTCCTCGACGACCACGCGGCAGACGTCTCCGTCGGGCTGGATGGAGACGGTGATCCTCCCGTCCTCCGTGAACTTGCAGGCGTTCCCGAGGAGGTTGAGCAGGATCTGGCGCACGCGGACGACGTCCACGGTGGCGACGATGTGGGTGGTGCCGTGGACCTCGATGCTGGACCCACGTTGGGTGGCGAGCGGGCGAGCGATCTCCACGGACTCCAGCACCAGGGCGCCGAGGTCTGTGCGCTCCGGGTGGAGGTCGAGCCTGCCGGCCTCGATCTTCGCCAGATCGAGTATGGCGTTCACCACCTCCAGCAGGTGGCGACCCGCGCGGAGAATCCGCCGGAAGTCACCCTCGTAGGCGTCGTTCCCCGACTCCACCAGGTCTTCCCGCACCATCTCGGTGTAGCCGAGGATCGCGTTGAGCGGCGTGCGCATCTCGTGGGACATCGAGGTCAGGAAGCGACGCTTCTCGTCCGAGCTGCGCTCGAGCTCCTCGAGCCTCTCGAGCATGGCCGTGGGCTCGCGATCGGGCTCCCGGAAGGACCAGAGCAGGTCGTCGCCCAGCGGCTGGAAGGAGGCCTCGAGCCAGCGGGTGAGCCCGTTCCGCCCGACGAACCCGAGCCGGTGGTAGTGGCCCAGCGCCCGGCCGGTGGACGCCCGGCGCACCGCGGCCGTGCCCGCGCTCGCGTAGCCCGGGAAGAGCTCCACGAGGTCGCGGTCCACCGGCATGACGTCGAGATCCAGCAGGGCGAGCGCCCCCTGGCTGGCCCAGAGGATCCGTCCCGAGGCGTCCGTGAGGAGGTGCCCGTCGTGGAGGGCGTCCAGGGCCGAGAGCGCATCCGCACCCGCGCGCTCGACCCGGACGGGGGGCCGGCGCAGCGCGATGCCCGCGCCCACCAGCAGCCCGACGCCACACCCAGCGAGAAGCCCGACCAGACCGGTGATCATCGGGCCGTGCACCGCGCGAAGAGGCCGTTGCAGGCGAGGACCAGCGGGGCACCGGCCTCGACCGTGACCGTCCCGGCAGGCGTGACCCGGCCGTCCTCGAAGTGGGCCTGGATGGTGTACGTCCCGGCGGGGACCCGGCCCGGGATGGTGTAGCTGCCACGGGTGCCCTGGGTGCCCACCAGGCGCACCGAGGTCGCGTCACCCTCGATCTCCACGCGCGACCTCGCGGCCCGCGGTGTCGGCGCCGGGCGCACGGACGGCCTGGGGGCGACCGCGACGGGCGCGGGCTCCGGCACCACCGGAGGCGCGGGGGCCACCGACGGCTCCGCAGGCTCCGGGGGCGTCTCCACGGTATCCGGCGGGGCCTCCACGGGCTCAGGGGCCGTCTCCACAAGCTCCGACGGCGCGTCCACGGGCTCCGGAGCCGGCTCGGGCGGCGCCTCCACGGGCTCCGGCACGGCGATCGGCTCCGGCGAAGCCACCTGGAGCCCGGCCTGCACGGGGGCCGGCACGAGATCGGCCTGGGCCAGCGGAGGACCGGGCGCGTCCGAGCCCGCCATCACGAGCGCGAGCAGCAGCGCGGCCGCCAGGAAGGCCCCACCCGCGGCGGCAAGGGCCAGAGGCAGCGCATCGCGCTCTCGTTCGACGGCGGGCTCCTCGAGACTGTCGAGCCGCGGGAGCGCGGGCGGGGTGCCGCGCATCTGGACACGCCGGGCCGCCGGGGGGAGCGTGGCGCGCACCAAGGCCTCGAAGCTCGCCAGCTCCTGGTCGGACGTGGCCTCCGAGAGGATGTCGCCCACGGAGAACGCTCCCGGCTCGGGCGAAGGTGCGGCAGCGAGGGCGTCCGGCACGTGCCGTGCGGCCCACTCGCGCAGGGACGGCGAGGTGATCTCCCCCCGGGTCTCCAGCACGGCCCGGGCGGCCATGTCCGGTCCGGGGCGCTCGTCGGGGTCGTAGGCCATGAGGTGCCGCAGGAGGTCCGCCACGGGCTCCGGGGTCTCCAGCGCCGCCAGCGACTCCGCCATCCACGCGTCGAACCGACCCCGGTGCGAGGAGGCCTTGCCCAGCCGCTTCCCCGCGAGGAGCTCGAAGAGCACGACCCCCGTGCTGTACACGTCCGCATGAGCGTGGTCGATGCCGTCCAGCCGCTCGGGCGCCATGTACCCCGCGGAGCCGTACTGCTGGTCGGTGGTGACGGTCTCGCGGGCCGCGAAGGAGGCTCGCGCGATGCCGAAGTCCAGCACCTTCACCTCGCCATGCGGGGTGATGAGCACGTTCCCCGGCTTGATGTCGCGGTGCTGGAGATGGAGCGGCCGACCGTTGGCGTCGCGCGTGGCCCGGGCGCACTCCAGGGCGGCCAGGATCTCGGCCACGATCTCCAGCGCAGTACCGGGCGGGACGGGACCCGAGCGCTCCAGCAGGGTCGCCAGATCCGAGCCCTCCACGTACTCCATCACCACCGCCCAGGACCCGTCGAGCTGGGTGAGCCCGTCGACCGCGACGATCGCGCGGTGGCGTAGCAGCCCGAGCAGCCGGCCCTCGTCGCGGAGCCGTTGGACGTCGCCCTCCGACGTGCTCCCGGGCGTGGCGACCTTGAGCGCCACCTGCTTGGCGAAGCCCGCAGCACCCACCATGCGCGCACGGTAGATGGAGCCCATCCCGCCACGCCCGATGACGCCGAGGATCTCGAAGCGGCGGCCGTCCACCACACCTCCCGGGGGCGATCGTACCACCTGGATCGGCGACCGGTACCCGCACGCTCCGAGGAGCCAGGTGCGCGCGGTATCCTGAACGGGATGGTCGCCCTGATCGCCGCTCTGGTCACCCTGCTCGCCGTGCTGCCTCCCCTGGCGATGGCGCAGCGCTGGGCCGCGAGGGAGGAGGTGGCGCCCGAGTGGCTGCCGTTCGCCACCCTCACCTCCGTCGCTTGTCTCGTCGGTTCCGTTTGGGTGCCGGCCCTGGAGAACGCCACGCGCAACCAGGCGGAGGTCGCGGTCGCCGCGCTGGCCGTCACCCACTTCACCTGGGCCGGGTGGCTGCTGTTCGCCGCGCTCGGGCAGGCCCAGATCGCGGGGAGCCGGGCGTCCTCGAAGCGCCGGCGGACGACCAATGCGACCTTCGTCGGTATCGCCGCAGCGACGCTGCCCGCGGTGACCCTCGTCCCGCCCACCCTCGTGGTGCTCGTGCCGGCGGCCCTCGCCGCGTGGATGTGGGTGAAGACGGCCAATGTCCGGGGCTCGGAGGCCGTCGAGCGCCGCCGGGTGGTCTCCGCGGGCCTCCTCGTCGCTGCGGCGGCCCAGATCGCCGTGTTCGCAGCGCACGTGTGGGTGGGGTTCGACCTCGACGAGCCCCGGGTGCTGGGGTCGCTCGGGCTGTCGATCGGGGTCGGGTCTGCCGCCGTCGTCGTGCTCGTCGCGGGCCTGCGGTTCCTGGTGCGCGCCATCCCTGCCACCCCGGTCCTGGCCTCCCTGGCGACTGGCCTCACGCTGCTCGTGCCCCAGGTCTGGTGGGCGTCGCGGGCGCCCCTCCCCGACGACATCCCGGCCATCCCATGGGTGGACCTCCGCGGGAATCCAGGGCCACGGACGCCCGCCGCGTACAGCGCCCGCTGCCCCTGGCGCCCCACCGGCAAGGAGCCCGGCTGCTACACCGCGGTCGTGGTGGGCCCCCCCTCCGTCCCCCTGGACGAGGTCCCCGACCACGACATCATCGTCGAGGGCTCCCGGCGCCTCCCGTCCTGGGCGCGGCGCCGGGACGACGATCTGCACGTGCGCGAAGCGGACGGCGACGCGCTCGTGGACCTCGGGCAGGGGCAGGTCGTCCGCATGCCGCTCGGGCCACCGCTCCAGGACCTCCTCGAGCTCCATCCGCGACGTCCGCTGGTCGTGCACCGCACCCACCGCTGGACCCTCGGCGACTTCGCCCGGATCTGCGCGAGCACGGGGCCAGACCCGGGGTGCACGATCGCTCGCGGGGACTGAGGCGAAGAAATCCGCTCGCCGATCTTCCGGGGTGATCCGTTCGCGCATCTGACGACACAGGAATCCGTACACCCCCGTCCGCATGATGTAAGCTCGGGGAGACACGACACCCGACAGCACCGCGGAAGAAACCCGGAGAGAACCCATGACCCTCGCACTCCTTCTGGCCACCGGGTGCAGCGACCCCTGCGCGGACGCGGGAACCGTCTGCACGGTCGCTGGAACCGGCCAGGCCGGCTCGTCCAACACCGCCACCCGCGCCGACGAGGGGCCGCTCTACGGGCCCATGGACGTCGCCGCACGCGGCGGAGGCGACGACTTCTTCATCGGCGACTGGAACAACCACAAGATCCGGCACGTCCAGGATGGGCTGATGGAGACCGTGGTGGGCACCGAGTTCCTGGGGGACGGCGATCCCACGTTCCAGGAGCGCATCGCGCCCGGCGTGCCGGGCACCACCGTGGCCCTCAACCACCCCACGCAGCTCGAGTGGAACTTCGTCACCAATCGGCTCCTCCTGCCGAGCTGGCACAACCACCGGGTCCGCGAGTGGAACCCCGAGACCGGGAACTCCCTCGTGGTGTGCGCGGACACCGACGTGAACGACGGGAACGGCGCCAACGCGGGCTTCGCGGGTGACGGTGGCCCGGCGGCCCGCGCCCTCATGGCGTTCCCGAGCTCCATCGCCATCGACCCCGCGGACGGTAGCTTCTGGCTGCTCGCCCAGAAGAACGCCCGCGTGCGCAAGGTCGCGGTGGACTTCTCGCTCATCGACACCATGGCCGGCACCGGCGAGGTGGGCGCGGGTGGAGACGGCGGGCCTGCGCTCCAGGCCCAGTTCGACTTCTGGGACCCCGCGGACCTCCAGCCCGAGCCGGCCGGCGCCATCGAGTACGCCGACGGGAAGCTCTACATCGCCGACACGAGCAACCACGCCATCCGCGTGATCGACCTCGCGTCCGGCACCATCGACCGGCTGCCGGGGATCCCCGAGCAGACGATGCCGGGCGGCGCCTGCGACCCCGACGCCCTGTGCTTCCCGCGCGACGTCGAGGCCGGCCCGGACGGGCGGATCTGGATCGCCGACGAGGCCAACCACGTCGTCCGCGTCTACGACCCCGCCACCCAGTCCCTCGAGATCGCCGTGGGCACCCTCGAGGCCGCGGACGGCGAAGAGGGCGGCCTCGGTCCCGACACCGCGCTCGAGCGTCCCTACGGCATCGACGTCACCGAAGACGGCACGCTGCTCATCGCCGACACGTACAACCACCGCATCCGCAGGATGGTGATCCCATGACCTCGCTCCTCCTCCTCCTCGTGGCCTGCGGCGATCCCTGCGGCCCGGGCGAGATCTGCACCTGGTTCGGCACGCCCGGCGAGGCCGGCCTCTCCGAGGAGGGCACGCACCGCCTGGACGCCCGCACGTTCTGGTCGGTGGACGTCGCGTTCCACCCCGACGAGGGCTGGCCGATCATCATGGACTGGAACAACCACCGCCTCGTCACGCTGGATGAGGACGACCGCATCCACACGGTCTCCGGGATCGGCGGTCAGCTCGGTGACGGCCCCCCCGGCGACGCCACCGTGGCCGAGTGGAACCACCCCACCGACGTCACGTGGCTCTCGGACGGCACCCTCGTGCTCGCCGCCTGGCACAACTCGCGTGTGGCGGCCTTCTCGCCCGACCTCTCGAGTGTCGAGTTCATCGCCGGCACCGGCGGGCGCGACTTCCAGGGCGACGGCGGGCCCGCGGCGGACGCCGTGCTCGACCTCCCGTGCGGCGTGCGCGCCGACGAGAACGACGACATCTACGTCGCCGACATGGCCAACCAGCGCATCCGGCGCATCTCCGCGGCGGACGGCACCATCGACACCGTGGCGGGCAACGGCGCCCACGGCTTCAACGGCGACGGCGCGGCCCTCGACACCATGTTCGCGAGCCCCGCGCTCCAGCGCGCTGAGCCGGCGTTCAAGATGGACTACCACGACGGCGCGCTCTACATCGCGGACTCCCACAACGGCCGGATCCGGAGGTTCGACATCGCGAGCGGCATGGTCGAGACCATCGCCGGCATCGGCCAGACACCGCCCGACTCCGAGAACGGCACGACCTGCACGAGCGGCTGCGGCTACGCGGGCGACGGCGGGCCCGCCGTGGACGCCATGCTCATGAACCCCACCGACGTCGCGGTGGCGGCCGACGGCACCGTGTACTTCAGCGACACCGACAACTCCTGCGTGCGCCGCATCCTCACCGACGGCACGATCGAGACCTTCGCGGGCATCTGCGGCCAGCGTGGCTTCGACGGCGACAAGGGGCCCGCGGACGAAGCGTTGCTCGACCGTCCGTTCGGCGTCGCCATCGACCTCGATGGGGCCGTGTACATCGCCGACACGTACAACAGCGTCATCCGGCGGGTCGT
>JACKEQ010000140.1 GCA_020632885.1 Alphaproteobacteria bacterium
CGCTGCCGGGCTGCGACACCACCGGGTACGCCGTCTTCGGCGGTGACTGCTTCCCGAACGATGCCAGCCTGCCCCTCGCGCACGACCTCTGCTACACGACCGCCGACGAGGACTGCTCGGCGGCCGTCGCCGTCTGCAACCTGCGCGGGGTCGGCGTCCCTCCGGTCACGGTGAACCGCGGCACCACCTACGGGCTCACCCCCCGCTTCCCGACCCGCGATGGCGACTTCGACGGTGACGGCGTCGACGACGTGTTCGTGGGGATGCAGCAGGTCCAGATCCCCACATTGCCGGACTTCGGGCTGCTGCTCTACGGTGAGGCCGGGGTCCCGGTGGAGAGCTGGACCACCCAGAGCGGCGTCGACGTGTCCACCGGCATGGGGCAGCACGGCTGGACGCGCGGGGTCTTCCTGGACTACGACGGCAACGGGCAGGACGACCTCGCCTTCCTGGACTTCGATCCGTTCAGTGGCGAGGAGCTGCTCCTGTGGTTCCTCCAGGGCGGGAGCCGCCTGCCGGTCTCCACGACGGTCGAGGGCAACGTCACCGCCGGCCGGATCCACTTCTCGGCGCCCGAGGCCAGCTGGGAGCTCAAGGGGTACGACATCATCGCCGGTGATCTCACGGGACCGGGCGGCCTCCCCGACGGTCGGGACGATCTGGTCGTCACCGCCCCCGACGCGGACGCCGTCGCCGGCCAGCACGACACCGTCTACGTCATCGAGGGTGGCGGCCTGTCGTTCGCGACCGGAGCGTCGGTGACCTTCGGCCACGCCTCGGTCCAGCGGATCAGCGAGCCCCAAGCGCCGACGTACTACCCGTTCGACGATCAGCTCGGCGTCGACGCCTCGTACGTGCCGGACATCGACGGTGCCGGTACGCCGGCGCTCAGCCTCATGACGATGGGGGCCAACGACGGGACCGAGGTGCGCGTCCTGTCGGGTCCCCTCCTCCGCGACGGGGCGGTGACCACCGACATCACCCTGTTCAACGCGACCTCCCCTTCCACCGGGAACGTGAACAACGACGCCTTCCCGCGGTCGGTGTGGGCCGATCTGGACCGCAGCGGGCTCCCCGACCTCGTGTTCACCGCCCCGGACGGCACGGGTTCCCGCAGCGGCTCCATCGCCGTGGTGTTCGATCCCGTGCTCGATCCGGCCGAGGTCGGGATCCTCGCCATCGCTTCCACCACGATCCGCTCCAGGACGGACAACTGGGAGCACTCCTCCTGCGGCGAGATGGTGGCGGTGCTCCCCGATCTGCTGGGGGAGGAGAGCAACGCGTTGGTCATCGGCTGCCCCGAGACCCAGAACGGTGGCTCCGTGTGGGTGCTCGACGACGCGACCCTCGCAGGCGGCGGGCAGCTGTTCCTCGAGGACGACGCCTGGGCCAGTATCGACGCCGGTCAGTACAACCCCACCATCCACTCGCTGGGCAACACCCACATCGTGGATGGCGGAGACCTCGACGGCGACGGCCTGCCGGACCTCATGATGTCCGAAGGCGTAGGCCCCGCGCTCTTCCACTACGCGTCGGGCGGCGCGACCTACTACACGGGCCCCTGACCCCTCGTCCCGTCAGCGGTGGCGGGCGAGGTACTCCTTCCAGGCGTCCTGCTTGAGCTGCTCGAGCCCCTGGCGGGCCAGGGCGCGCGCGACGGTCTGGGTCCCCGTGTGCGAGAAGTACGCGGTGGAGGCGTCGACCGCAGCGGCGACGTAGTCCATCCCCCCGGCCGCCACGCCCATCGCGCCCTCCAGGTTCTTCAGCACGCCCTGCTGGGTGATGCCCTTCTCCTGGATGAAGCGGCCGACCCAGTCGCCGGTCTGGTCGATGGCGTGCACGACGAACGCCTTCTTCTCGTCCGCGCTGTTGCCCGGGAGCTTGTCGGAGAGCTGCTTGAACGCGGCGTTCGACACCAGCTGGTCGTTCGCCAGCCCCTTCCACGTCCCCACCAGCTTCCCCACGAAGTCCGGACCCAGCGGCACGACCCCGTCGAACACGACCCAGGCAGCGATGCGGATCAGGTCGTAGCGGGCGTAGTCGGCGAGCGCGCCAGTGAACCGTGCCACCCCGTCGACGCTCATGGACGGGACCCCGTTGACCAGGCCGAAGGCCACGAGCTCGGCGACGAGCTTCAGGCCCGCGTCGACCGCCTGCGTGGTCTCTGGCTTGGGGGTGAACTTCTCGAGGAAGGACAAGCTGCCGAACATCGAGCCGACCTTGCTCGCGACCGCGGCGCCGGCCGCCACCGTGTCCACGGTGTCCACGAGCGAGTAGACGGTGACGGCGTGCTGCCAACGGCTCGCGTTGGCCGCCTCGAGCGCGAGCGCCTTCTGCCGCACCGCCGCGATCATGCCCGGGCTCGCGTCCTCGCCGAGCACGTCTCGGACGACGTCGTCGAAGCGCGTCACGTTGGTCCATGCACCCGGCACGAAGCGGTCGAGCTGCTGCAGGACGGTGACGGTGAGACCCGAGGTGGGCAGGGCTTCGAGCGACGTGACGACGGACATCCGACCTCCATGGAGGCCGGACCCTAGCAGAGGAGCCCACCCGCGAGCGAGGCGAGCCCCTCGACGGCGCCCTCGGCGAGCCAGCCACCACGGAGGTAGCGCGCGGCGAGCTCGCGGAACGGGTTGTCCTCCGGGTTCACGTCGATGAGCGGGCACCCGGCCGCCATCGCGCCCTGCGCCACGAGCCACGGCATGCGCGCCGCGCCGCTCGTCCCGATCACCACGACGGCCCCGGCCCGTCGACCCCAGCGGATGGCGGTGTCCGAGCGATACAGGTGCTCCTCGTAGAACTCGTCGAACCACAGGATGTGGGGGCGGCACCGGTTGCCCGTCCGCGGGTGGACGAGCGAGGCCCAGATCTCGTCGGTCAGCGGCGCCTCACGGTCGGGCAGGACCGCTTCGGGGGGCATGGGCACGATCTCGTCGGTCACGGTGTCGCGCATGAGATCGATGTCGCCGTGCACCAGCGCCATCCGCTCGAGCGTGTTCCCCGCGCGCAGGTGCAACCCGTCGACGTTCTGGGTCACGATGCGCAGGCCGTCCCCATGGCGCTGCTCGAGCCGAGCGAGCATCCGGTGCGCCTCGTTGGGCTCGGCCCGCCGGCAGACGCCGCGGCGGTAGAGGTACCACCGCCACACCTCGCGCGGCATCGCCGTCCAGGCCTCGTGGGTCGCCATCTCCTGCGGATGGTACTGGCGGCTGCCGACCGTCCAGTAGCCCTCGGCTCCGCGGAACGTGGGGATGCCCGACGGGGCCGAGAAGCCCGCCCCCGTCACCACGACCAGCGGATGCTCCGGGGTGGGCACGAAGCCCCGCATCAGCTCGCTCGGCTCCGCCATCGCTCCTCCGGGTTACGCTCGCTGCATGGTTCGCTGGCTGCTCATCGCGCCCATCCGGTTCTACCGCGCGTTCCTGTCGCCGCTCCTGCCACCGGCCTGCAGGTACACCCCCTCCTGCTCCCTGTACACCATCCAGGCCATCGAGGTGTGGGGTGTCTATGGGGTGTGGCTGGGCGCCAAGCGGATCCTGCGTTGCCAGCCCATGTTCCCGGGTGGCCACGATCCGGTCCCGCTGCCCGACGGTTGCTGCGGTCCCCACACCACGCACTGAGCGATCAGCGCCGGGCCTCCGCCAGGAGCTCGGCCAGCGCGGGATCCGTCGGGACGCGACCCCGACCGGCCGCCCACCGCGCGACGACCTCGGTGAGCGCGTCCGCTGGGAGGTGCTCCTGGCGCGCCCGCAACATCCGGATGGCGAGCCCGAGCAACAGGTACGCATCGGACTCGGTCGTCACCCCGGACCGGCTCATCTCCACGATCCGTACCACCTGCTGCTCCCAGCCCGCGCGGTCCGCGAGCCCGATCGCCGCCACCAGCAGCACGATGCGCACCGCGAGGTCGAGCGGCGGCCGCCCCTGCAGCGTCGACTCGCGTCGGCAACGCTCCGCCAGGCGCCAGGCCTCGCCGAAGCGGCCGTTGACGACGTGGACCGCAGCGAGGTTCAGCCGCGGCAGCACGGCCTCGAGGCTCCCCATGCGGTCGAGGATGTCCAGCGCCTCCTCGTAGAGCGGGACCGCGCGGTCATAGCGCTCGTGGCGACGCTCCACCTCGGCCCGCAGGTTGAGCAGGCCGGCGACCGCCACCGGGTGTGGGATGCGCTCGCGGACCTCCAACGCCTCGTCCGCCACCGCGATGCCCTGCTCGTAGCGGCCCATCTCCACGAGCGTCGACGCGAGCTGGAGCGTGGCCTCGGCCCAGGTGGGCCACTCGCGCACCTGGCTGGAGGCGTCCCGCGCGGAGGAGGCAGCAGCCACCGCGCCTTCGAGGTCCCCGAGGTGGTGCAGCGCGATGCCGAGCGAGCGGAGCGCGCGTGCCCGCTGGAGCGCGTGCCCGGCGACCTCGCACTGGCGCGCGATGCTGCTCAGCTGATCCCGCGCCTGCTCGAGCTTGCCCCGGAGGATGGCCAGCGTCGCGACCACGATCGAGGCGTCCGCCACCTCCACCGACGTCGCCTCGGGGTCGGCCACCACCGCCTCTGCGCAGCTCATCGCCTCGTCCATCCGCCCGAGGAGCACCAGCGCCCTCGCCCGCTGGATCCCGATCGGCGGCCGCCAGCGCCGGGCGAGCTCGTCCCCCCCGTCCACCAGCGCCCGCTCCGCCTGATCGCACAGATCGAGCGCACCGTGCGCGTTCCCCGCGGCGAACAGCGCCCGCGCCGCGTGCATCGTGCGCCCGAGGGCCTCCGAGACCCGACCCGCCGCCATCAGGTGGCGCGCCATGCGCTGGTCGTCGACGTTCGCCCGGCGCTCGAGGTGCTGGAGCACGAGCTGGTGGGCACGCAGCAAGCGCCCCCCCTCCTCGGCCCGCCGGATCAGGCTCTCGCGAGCCATCCCCTGGACGAACCGCCACCCGCGCGGATCGGTGGCGGCCAGACGCCGCGCGACCAGGGCCTCGACGGCCTCCCACCGCGGCTCGGGCCCGGCGCCGACGCAGATCCGCTGCCACTCGGTCGTCCGGACGCGCGGACCCATGACCGCCGCCACCTCGAGCGCCCACCAGACCGGCTCGGGGAAGCCCTCCAGCGCGTGCTCCAGGTGCGCCACCCACAGCGCGTGCAGGTCGTCGGGGAGCGCCGCGTCCGCGCCCTCGCGCAGGCGGAACCCGCCCTCGGCCCGCACCAGCACGTGACGGGCGACCCAGTCCTCCACGAGGGCCACGGCGAACGCCGGGTTGCCGCCGGTGCGTGCCGCGATCCGGCGGGCGAGCTCGCCCTCGATGCCCACGAGCTCGCGCACCAGCTGCTGTTGCTCGTCGTCCGAGAGCGGGTCCACACGGATACGGTCGACGCCCTCCGACGCGAAGATCTGCTTCGCCAGCTCCCTCGCGGGGGCATGGCGCGCGAGCCCCTCGTCCTGGAGCACCAGCACGACCAGCGCGGGCGTCGGCTCGGACTCCCGACGGCGCAGCAGCCAGCGGACGAAGAGGAGCGCGTCGGTCGCCCGCTGCGCGTCGTCGAGCACCAGCACCACGGGTCGGCGGGCGCCCACCCCGCACAGGTACCGTGAGAGCGCGCCGATGCGCTGCGGCGTCGAGACGGCGCCGGATTCCTCGACGGCGAGCCCCGCCAGCAGCCGCTGGTCCTGGATGGAGAGCACGCCGTAGCTGGCCGCCACCTCCGCCACCCGCTCCCGGACGGCCGCAGCGTCCAGGCCCAGCGTTCCGAAGTGGGTGCGCAGCATGCCGGCGAGGCCCGCCTCGTTCCCGCTCCGACCCGCGTGCTCGGCGATCATCGTGTGCGCCGCGCCGACCTCGTGGGCGCGCTGCGCCAGCCACCGCGCGAGGTGGCTCTTCCCCGTGCCCGCTGGCCCCTCCAGGGTCACGACCCGCGCGAGCGGCAGCCGGTGCACCGCGACGAGCGCGCTCCACAGGGCGTCGCGCTCCCCCTCGCGGCCGACGGTGGGGAGGGCTCGCGCGCCGAGCAACCCGAGACCCGAGCCCCGCAGGTGGAGTCGCCGGAGGGACCGCGGCCCGCGCCAGTCCGGCGGAGGAGGAGGGGGCTCGTCGCGTCGTCCGACGGCCGCGCCGGGCCGGGAGCGGAGCAGCGGCGGCGGACCGAAGCTCATCGTGGAGGGCTCCTGCCGCGCGTCGAGCGAGTCGTCGGGCTCCACGAAGGACTGGAGGTCGGTCGCCGCGATGTCGTCGGGCTCCAGTCGCTCCAGCGACCAGGCCGCGTCCGCGGCGCACTGCGTCCGTCGCGAAGGATCCTTCTCGAGCAACGCCGCCAGCCAGGCCTCGAACCCCTCGGGCATGGGTTGAAGCGGGCGGAGCGGGGGCAACGGGTCGTGCAGGTGCGCGTCGCGCGTCGTCTCCCAGCCCTCCCGCCGGAACGGCGCCACCCCGGTGCACAGCGTCCACACGAGGCAGCCGAAGCCGTACAGATCGGTCCAGGGGCCGAAGTCCCGCCAACGATCGAGGAACTGCTCGGGCGCCATGTACCCGGGGGTGCCGGCCCGCAGGTGCAGGTCCGACTCGGACAGGTGCGCGAGCCCGAAGTCCGAGAGCACCGCCCGGCGCTCGGGTGAGAGCAGGACGTTGGACGGCTTGAGGTCACGGTGGATGACGCCTCGCGCGTGGGCGTGCGCCAGCGCGTCGAGGAGCACGACGAGCAGGTTGCGCAGGTCCGGCCAGGCGAGCCGCCCGCGGTACCGCCAGAGCGAGCCGCCCGGGAGCAGGTCCATCACGAGATAGGGCGCGCCCACCTCGAGCGAGCCCTGGAGCGCCATGGCGGCCTCGGGGGGCACCTCGCCGACGTCGTGCACGCCCACCACGTGCGGGTGGTCCAGCCGCGCGACGGCGCGCGCCTCCTGGCGGAACTGTCGCACCGACCTCGGTCGGCGGGCCCGCTCCCCGGTCAGCACCTTCACCGCCACGCTCACGTCGTCCTCGACGTGGTGGGCTCGCCAGACCTCGGCCATCCCGCCCCGTCCGATGCGAGCGTCCAGCACGAAGGGGCCGAGCATGACGCGGTCCACGCCGCGTTGTACCACGACAGTGGGCGGTTAGAGCGGTGGCGTGACGAACCTCGCCGATCCCCTCTCCCTCCCCTGTGGGGCCGTCCTCCCGAACCGGCTCGCGAAGTCCGCGATGAGCGAGCGCCTCGCTGGCCCGGACCGCGCGCCGACCGAGGCGCTGGCGCGGCTGTACGGGGCCTGGGCCGCCGGTGGCGCCGGCCTGCTGATCACGGGCAACGTGATGGTGGATCCGGCCCACCTCGGCGAGCGCGGCAACGTCGCCGCCGAGGACGACCGCCACGCCGAGGCCTGGCGCGCGTGGGCGGAGGCCAGCCGCGGGTCCCCGACCTGGGTGCAGATCAACCACCCGGGGCGGCAGGCGCCTCGCCGACTCGATCCGGCGCCGGTCGCACCGTCGGCGGTCGGGCTCCCCGGCACCTTCGGGGCCTTCGCCGTCCCCCGCGCGCTCACGGAGGGTGAGGTCGAGGGCGTGGTGCGTCGGTTCGCGACCACCGCGAGGGTCGTGAAGGACGCCGGCTTCGCGGGGGTCCAGGTGCACGCGGCCCACGGGTACCTCGTGAGCCAGTTCCTCTCGCCGCGCACCAACCTGCGCACGGACCGCTGGGGCGGTGATCTGGCGGGTCGCGCGCGCTTCCTGTTGGAGGTCGTCCGCGCGATCCGCGCCGAGGTGGGGCCGGCGTATCCGGTGGGCGTGAAGCTCAACACCGCGGACTTCCAGAAGGGCGCGTTCTCGGAGGACGACGCGATCGAGGTCGCGGCGATGCTCGAGGCCGAGCGCATCGACCTGCTCGAGCTCTCCGGCGGGACCTACGAACGCGCCGCGATGTTCGCCGAGCCGGTCCGCGCCAGCACCGCCGCGCGGGAGGCCTTCTTCCTCGACCAGGCGGAGCGTGTCCGGAAGCGCGTCCGCACGCCGCTCATGCTGACGGGTGGCTTCCGCACGCGCGAGGGCATGGCGGCGGCGCTGGCCGGGGGTGCGGTGGACGTGGTGGGGCTCGCGCGGCCGCTCGCGGTGGAGCCCGACCTCTGCCGGCGGCTGCTCGACGGCACGGCCGATCGCGCGCTCACGGTCGAGCTGGCCACGGGCATCCCGCAGATCGACGCGATGCTCACGGGCAGCTGGTACCAGGTGCAGATGGACCGGATCGCCGACGGCCGCGGCGCCGACCCGGGCGTCTGGCGGATCAGCGCGCTCACCTGGTACCTGCGGGACCTGTTCCTCGGCGGCGGGCACGGCCGCTGATCGTCAGCGCTCTCGACCCACGACCACGTTGACCTCCGGCCCCGCGGGCTCGTAGGCACGGACCACCCCGTCGCGCCACTGGCAGAGCCGCGCCCGCACACCGCCGAGCGTCCGCTCGATGCGCAACAGGGTGAAGGCCCGCGCCGGGTCGGGCTGCACCCAGGTCCCCGTGTTGAAGTACCAACCGTCGCCCACCGACTCGGCGTGCGGCACGTGGCTGTGCCCCATCACGACGATCGGCACGTTCGCGAGCTCACGGACCCGTCGGGCCACGCGACGCATGGCCTCCTGGGGATCGACCGGCTCCCGGGCCTTCAGCGCGAGCGCCAGCGCGCCCATCAGGACGACGGCGAGCACGGAGAACACGGGGCCCTGCCACCGCCACGGCGTGATCAGGAAGGCCAGGATCGGCAGCGTCGGGCCGAGCAGCAGGAGCAGGAAGCGATCGAGCATGAGCGCCCGCACGATCCGCATCAGCTCGACGCCGATCGGGGCGGCCCACAGCCCCGAGAGCCGCAGCAGCCGCTCCTCGGGGAGGCGGGCGCGGCGGGCGAGCTCCCGGAGGCGGGCGTGGGCCCGGGCTCGACGGGCGGCCAGGCGCTCGGGGATGCGGCGGGCCTGGTGCTCCCACATCCGCGCGAACACGTCGAGGTAGGCGCGGAGGATGGCGAGGATGCGATCCGAACCCTGTCGCACCCAGAACTGCAGGAACTCGAAGAAGTTCATGCCCCAGGCGTCGTGCACGGGCTCGACCATGCGGGACCCGACGTAGCGCGGCAGCAGCGCTCCCAGGTTCGGGTCGATCTCCACCTCGTCGGTCGCCGGCGCGAGCGCGTCCTCGAAGGCGCAGTAGGGATCGTACTGGTGCCCGTGCTCGAAGAAGGCCACCCCCTCCTCGAGGTAGAACCAGGGGTGGAAGGAGATCTGTCCGATCTGGCCCGTCCCCGGGACCTCGCGCGCGGCCTCCACCAGGAAGCGCGTGAGCACCTCCTGCGCCTCGGGCCAGTGCAGCTCGGCGTCGTGGTTGCCGAGGACCACAACGATGGGGTTCCCCGCTGCCAGGAACCGGGCGAACGCCTGGAACACGCCCTCGTGCCGCTGGATCACGTGCTGCAGCTTCAGGGCCGCGGTCAGCGCTCGCCCACCGAGCCCGTACACGTGATCGTCGGGATGCAGCCCCGCGACCCAGCCGACGTCGGCGGGCAGCAGCGTGGCGCCGACGAGATCGACCATGTCGCCGTTGACCACCAGCTTCCACGACCCGCTCGTGGCGTGGTGATCGAGGAACGCGATCAACGCATCGTCGAGCTGCCGCGTCCGATCGGTCGCCGCGCCCAGATCCTCGCCCAGGTGGAGGTCCGAGATGACCAACAGATCCCGGTCACCCTGCATCGCACACCATCCTCCCCATCATGGCATGGCCGCCGCGAGCCGCGAGCACGATCTGTTGGTACGATCGCCCCCGCCTCGTGTCGAATGCGCTGCCCCGTGGTGGCGTCGACGCCGAGACGGAGGACTTCCATGCGCGGACTGGCGACCCTCGGCATGCTGGTGTGCGTGACGCTCGCGGGCTGCGACAAGGAGCAGCCGGAACCCGCTGCCGCCCACGCACCAGCGCGCGCCAAGCCCAAGCCCACACCCGCTCCGGCGCCCTCGGCCGCGCCCGCACCCGCTCCGACGCCCGCGCCCGGGACGGTCGTCCGCCGCCCCCACCCGCAGCCCGCGCCCGGGACGGCGCCTGCGCCGGGGAGCTCCCCGGGGACCTCGCCCGGGACCTCGCCGGGCGCACCGCCAGCGACCACCCCGCCGGGCCAGGGAGAGCCGACCGCCGGCACGCCTGGCGCGCAGCCGCCCGCCCCAGGCGCTCCGAGCGCGGGCCGCGGCAAGCAGCCCTCCCCAGCCCCCTCGGGCATCACCCAGGTGTCGTCGACGAAGTGGACCGTGAGCCGCTCGCTCGCGAACCGCTGGATGGACGATCCGTACTCGCTGGGCAACGCGCGGGAGTCGGGCGCGGGCTGGCAGCTCATGGGCATCAAGACCCGCGACGCCTACCACCTCGGGATGCGCAACGGCGACATCGTCCTCGAGGCCAACGGCCACAAGCTGAACACCAAGCCGCAGCTGCTGGCCGCCTACCTCGACCTGAAGAACGACACGGTGTTCAACGTGACCTTCCTGCGCAACGGCCAGCGCATGACCCACACGTACCAGATCGTGAACTGACGCTCGGATCCGATCGTCGTATCGGATCGAAAGATGTCGCCATCGGTCACCGTACGCCTGGGCGGAGGTGTCGACGAACGTCCTGGCCCTGCTCTTCGTCGCGGCGTTGGTCCTGTTCTACGCGTTCGTGGGGCCGGTCGTGATCACGCGGGGACTGCACGGGCTGATGGCGCGCGAGCCCATGTCCTGGGGGACGGCGCTGATGTGCGGCGTGATCGCCGGCATGCTCGAGCTCATGCTCGGCTGCGGCATCGGCCTGATCGCGCCGTCGGTGTGGTGGGTGTCGGTCGCGATCCACGTCGCCGCCTGGACGGGCACCCTGATCGCCATGGCGGACCTGGCACCGGTGGAGGCCCTGATCCTCAGCGCGGGCGCTTCGCTCGCGACGCTGGTGATCTCGGGCGTCCTGACGTTCGTCGGTGTGTTCCTGCTGATGAGCACGGCCATCGTCACGTCCTGACGGCCGCGCCCACGGCGTCCACTCGCTACAGGCGGCTGTTCAGCGTCTCGAGCGCCTGGTACCCGTCGTTCGGGTTGAAGTCGTCGACCGTCAGGTCGGGCTTCAGCAGCACGAAGGCCGGGATGCCTGCGGCGGGGATGTAGTAGGCCACGTCGTAGTTCGAGTCCGCCATGACGGGGACCTCCTCCGACGGGTACGACCGGTACCACTCCTTGGCCGTCTTCTTCGAGGCGGGGGCGCCGTACCGGTCCTGGATCATGATCGTGACCCAGTACACCTCGCCGTCGCGCACGGCCTTGCGGATGGGGTTCATCGGCTCCATCCAGGACAGCGACTCCCCGTCGAGCCAGGCGGCCACCGAGTTGCACGGGCCGCACCACTGGGCGGACATGTCGATGACGATCGGCTTGTCCTCGTTGTAGAAGTCCCAGAGGTCGACCTCGTCACCGAACTGATCGACGGCGACGAAGCGGCCGAAGCGCTCGCCCACCTGCACGGTGCCGTCGAGGCTGGCGTTGCCACCGATGGAGTCCTTGTCCGCGTAGTACGGCCAGCCGCCCTGGTAGATCCGGTCGTTCGCGTCGGCCGGGTCGTGGCCGGTCTGGACCTCGTCGAAGTCGCTGTATCCGTCCGCGTCGGTGTCCGCGAGGGTGGGGTCGGCGCCGTTCTCGACCTCGGCGCCGTCGTTCAGGCCGTCGCCGTCGGTGTCGACGTTGAGGGGATCGGCGCCCATGGCGAGCTCGTCGCCATCCATCAGGCCGTCGCCGTCGGAGTCGGCGGACTTCGGATCGAGCCCGAGCTTCTTCTCCTCGCCGCTCTTCACCCCGTCCCCGTCGGGATCGGTGCAGGCGACGACGAGCAGGACGGGAAGGGTCAGGAGGAGAAGACGGTGCACGGGACCTCCACGGGATTCCGCTTCAAGTAACGTGAAGCGACGGTCCGTTACACGGAAATCTACTTCGCGTCCTCCGCTCCGGGCGGACAACCGTTCGCGTTCCGCCCTTGCTTCCTACTCCTTGGCCGATGCGCGCTGGGGGG
>JACKEQ010000141.1 GCA_020632885.1 Alphaproteobacteria bacterium
GCCCCGCTCTCGCGTGGGGTGACCGTGAGGAGATTCTTCGTCAAGGCCCGCGCATGGGGCCGCGAAGGCCGAGAATCGGCCGGAGTAACTGGAATCCTCGGCCGGTTCAGCTCGTGGGGGCGCGTGCCAGCGCCCTCCCGAGCATCACGAGGAGGTCGTCGGGGGTGTAGGGCTTCTGCAGGAAGCCGGACAACCCCTGGCCCTGCAGGCGGGTCGTCGCCTCCGTCTCGTGGAACCCGCTCGACAGCAGCACGGGGACATCGGGACGCAGCGCGCGCACCGCTTCGAAGACGTCCGCACCATTGAGGTGCGGCATCGACGCGTCCAGGAGCAGGGCGTCGATCTCCGCGGAGCGCTCGCGGAAGAGCTCGAGCGCCTGGCGTCCGTCCTCGGCCTCGATCACCGCGTACCCCGCGCCCACCAGCACCCGACGCGCCATCCGCCGCACGATGGGCTCGTCGTCCGCGAGCAGGACCGTGCCCGTGCGTCGCGGGCTGTCCTCCACCGTCGGGCTCGGGGGGCGGTGCGGCGGCAGGAACACCGTGATCCGGGTGCCCGCCCCCGCGGACGACCGCACGTGGACCCCTCCGCGGTGCGCCCGGACGATGTCCAGCACCGTCGCCATCCCGAGCCCGTGCCCCGCGGGCTTCGTGGTGTAGAAGGGGTCGAAGACGCGCTCCGCCACGTCTGGCGCCATCCCCACCCCATCGTCCGTCACCACCAACGCGAGCCAGGGACCCGACGGAAGTGCGTGGGGTCGGGCCTCCGCCAGCTCGGGAGCGGACATCGGGAGGAGGCAGGTGTGGACGCCGATCGTCCCGGTCGTCTCGATGGACTCGGCGGCGTTGGTCACCAGGTTGAGCAGGACCTGGCGCAGCTGGTTGGCGTCGCCCGTCAACGGTGGCAGGTCGGCGTCGCAGGTCACGCGGAGCCCGATGTGGCGGGGGACCGACGAGCGCAGCAGGTCCCGGAGATCACCCACCAGCGACGACAGGTCCAACACATCCACGCGGTGCGGTCCTCGCCCGGAGTACGTCAACATCTGCTTCGCCAGGGAGGACGCCTGCATGGCCGCGCGCAGCAGGTCCTGCACGTAGTCGTGCGCAGGGGTGCCCGGCTGCAACACACCCAACGCCAGGTTGGCATTGCCGATCACACCCACGAGGAGGTTGTTGAAGTCGTGGGCCACCCCGCCGGCCAGCAGACCCATGCCCTCCAGTCGCTGGGAACGCAACGCATGCGCCCACGCCGCGTCTCGATCGGCCTCGAGGCGTCGGCGGGAGCTCACGTCGACCAGCCAACAGATCGTCCAGGTCCGCCCTTCCCGCTCGAACGCCTGGATCCCGACCTCGACGGCCACGGTGGAGCCGTCGGCCCGCACGGCCATCAGGTCGCGCCCACGTCCCATCAGGCGGGCCCGCGGGTTGGCCAACCACCCCTGTCGGAGCTCTCGGTGGCGAACCATTCGGTCGGCTGGCACCAGGTCCTCGACCGCCAGTCCCACCACCGACCGTCCGAACAGGGTCTGGGCGAGCGGATTCTCCAGGGCGATCCGTCCCGAGTCCTCCACCAACAGGGTCGCGGCCGGAGAGGCATCGATGGCCAACTCGAACCCGGCGAGCGTTGCTGCGTCGAACGGTGGAGGCAATGTCAACTACCTGGGCACTGTCCGGACCATATCACCGACCTGTACGTCGGGCGGTTCACCGCTGCAGCGAAGGACCTGTCCCTCGATGCAGGCCGGCTCCGAGGTCGTGGTGTCGGAGGGTGTGGTACCCGAGTGTGCCTGGTCTTTCCGTTGTTTTCGAGCCCGGGCGGAGTCCCTGCGGGGAGCTCGGCGAGCGGTGCGAGCGGGTCTTCCCGAATCACGAGCGGACGCCGATGATCACGAGACGGTGGAGCGCGTCCTGGCGCGGAGGTCAGCACCAGGGTGCCCACCCTCGTCGATCAGTACGCCGATACTTCCGGATAGACCTCGGACAGCAGCGTCTGCATGCGCAAGCGGTCGTCCGGCAGCCGCTCCGAGGCGTCGAGCTTCTGCGCCGGGTCGGTGGCGAGGTCGAAGAGCCTGCCGGACGCGGTGGCGACGTTCCACACCAGCTGCAGATCCCCGTCGCGCACCGAGCGGAGGTCCGCGAAGCGACGGGTCTCGGCGAACAGGGGGCGGGCGGCGGGCGAGGGGAGGAGCGACGTCCCGCGGAAGCTGTCCGGCGGCGTCTGGCCCACGAGCGCGAGCATCGTCGGCGCGAGATCGATCAGCCCGACGGGCGCGGTCACCACACCGGGCTCGACGCCGGGGCCGCGGATCAGCAGGGGCACGCCGAGCAGCTCCTGGTACAGGGAGAACGCGTGTCCGTAGCGCCCGTGATCGCCGAGCTCCTCGCCGTGGTCGGCGTGCAGCACGATCAGTGTGTCGGGCCGGTCGAGGACGCGATCGAGCAGGCGCCCGAGCTGCTGGTCGGTGTAGGCGACCTCCTCCGCGTAGCGGTCGGCCTTCGTGGTGCCGAGGTCCACGACGTCGTCGTGGTCGAAGTAGGTGTCGTGCGGGTCGAAGAGGTGGACCCAGAGCAGGAAGGGCGCACCCGGGTCGGCCTCGAGCGCGTCGAGGTACCCGAGCGCCTGGTCCACCAGCGTCTCCGACGTGACCAGATCGCCGGGGTAGCCGATGCCCTCCCAGCTCGAGGTGTCGTAGACGTCGAACGAGGCGGCGTAGGGGGCCGCGTAGGCCGCTAGCGCGTTGTGACCGACGACGGCCTCGAGTCGCCAGCCCGCGCCGTGGAGGACGGAGAACAACGTGGGTGTGTTCGGGTCGATCGCGTCGGGCCAGTCCCACACGCCGTGCTCCCAGGCGTCCTGCGAGGCGAGCGTGGTCGCCATCGACGGCTTGGTCCAGCTGGCGCCGGCCTGGGCCTGGTCGTAGCGCAGGGCACCCTCGGCGAGACGCGCGACGTTGGGCGTGAGCGCCGGGTCGCCCCACGGCGCGAGGTGGTCGCGGCGCGTGGTGTCGATGGTGACGTAGACGATGTCCGGTGGGCGCTGGGGTGTGCCCGTCTCCCCGGTCGGGGTCCCCGGCGTCGGGAGGGTCGTGGTCGTCGTGCAAGCGATCCACCACCACACGGCGCCCTCCTCCGACTCCATGTAGCGCGCTATGCGCAGACCATGCGCGTGCGGTACCCGAGGACCGTCCATCTGCCCTGGTCGCCCGGCGCGACCGACGACGACGTGCGCGCGCAGCACCTCGCGGATCTGGCGGGGCGCGAGGTCGTGGTCACCGAGAAGCTCGACGGCGAGAACACCACGCTGTACGCCGACGGCCTGCACGCGCGGTCGCCGGACAGCGCGCACCACCCCTCGCGGGCGCCGATCAAGGCGCTGCACGCGCGCATCGCGGCCCACCTCCCGCCCGGCGTGCGCCTGTGCGGGGAGAACGTCGTGGCGCGCCACAGCATCGCGTACGACCGGCTGGTGGGCTGGTTCTACGTGTTCTCCGCCTGGGAGGGCGACGACTGTTGGGCCTGGGACGACACCGCGCTGCTCGCCGCGGACCTCGGGCTTCCCACGGTCCCGGTCTTGTGGCGGGGCGCGTTCGACGAGGCCGCGATCCGCGCGCTGCGCCTCGATCCGGCGCGGCAGGAGGGCTACGTCGTGCGCGACGCGGGCGCCTTCTCGCGCGCCGACTTCCCCACGCGGGTCGCGAAGTGGGTGCGCCCGAACCACGTGACCCCGGGCGGGACGCACTGGATGCTGGCCTCGGTGGTGCCGAACGGCCTGGGTCCGACCGCCCCGCTGTGGGAGGTGCGCAGCGGCGGCGAGGTGGACGGGCGCGCGCTGTGCGCGGCGGTGGGCCTGCCGGAGCCCGGAGAGGACGCGCTGCGGCGGATGGCGGTGGCGGGGGTCGAGGTGGACCGGCACCGGCCGCTGGGGGAGGCGAGGCTCCAGGCGCGCCTGGCGGCCCTGGTGGACCCCGCGGCACGTCCCGAGCGCGCGCGAGCGGCGGTGATGCCCGCGGTGCTCGACGCCTTCGGGATCCCGGCGGTCGCGGATCTCGTCGGCCTGCGCGAGCACCTGCACCGCCCGATCCCCGACGAGCGCCGTCGCGGCGGCCTCGTCAGCCTGGCGCGCAACGTGGACCTGGCGGCGTTGCTGGCGGTGGCGCGGGCGGCGCTGGTGGGACGCGAGGACCCCGTGGCGGACGAGCAGATCGCGTGGACCGAGCTGTTCGCGGCAGACGAGGGGCTCCTCGTGACGCGCCCGTTCGAGGAGCTGCGGCGAGGGGTGCTGGCCGGCCTGGGTGGCGCTCCCGAGGTCGTGGTGGAGCGGGTGTGGGCGGAGACTCTCGCGGCGTTGGCCGAGGGTCGCCTGCGGTCGCCGGAGGAGGCGTTGGCGCGCGGGCACCGCTGGTTGGCCGGAGACTTCCCGGTGGCGGAGGTGCTGGTCGGGCCGTCGGGTTCGGGGAAGTCCTCGTTCACCGCCGAGCGACGGGGCGCCCGCGTGGTGAGCCTGGACGCGCTCCGCGAGGAGGCGGGCGACCGCGCGGACCAGTCACGGAACACGGAGATCCTGACGGAGGCCCGGCGACGTTGGGAGAGCGCGCTGCGGGAGGGCGTCCGGCACCTCGTGTGGGACGCGACCTCGCTCACGCGCCTGCAGCGGGACCTCCCCGTGGGACTCGCTCGCCGCCACGACGCGCTCGTGCGCTTCGTGTGCGTGGTGGCGCCGGAGGAGGCCCTGTTCGCGCGCAACCGCACCCGCCGCCACCCGGTCCCGGAGGGCGTGCTCGCGACGCAGCTCGGCAAGCTCGCCTGGCCCTACGCCCACGAGGCCCACACCGTGCGCTGGGTGTCGTCCCGTTAAGGTGGGGAGGAAGGGGGCCGGATGTGGTGGTTGGCGCTGGGGTCCGTCGGGTGGGCAGGTACGCTGGAGGTGAGCTCGATGTCGGTGAACGACCTCGAGCTGCGCGATCTGTCGTGCACGCTGGACCCGAAGATGGCGGAGGAGCACGGCCAGGCCGTCGCGACCGCGCTGGCGCCGGTGGCCATCGCCGGAGCGCTCTCGGCCGGCAAGCCCGAGCTCGACGCCTGCGCGCCGGAGGGCCACGCGTTCCGCGCGACGCTGCGCTGGACGGACGTGGCGGCGGCCTCCGTCGACGCGAGCTCGGCCTCGGCGGACGCGGCGACCTGCGTGCAGCGCGTGCTCGGCGCCATCGTCCCCCCGATCCGCGGGACGTGCTCGGTGGTGCTGCTCACGGGCCCGAAGGAGGCCGCGGAGGCCGCCCGCGCCAAGCTCCCCGCGCCAGCAGGTCACTGAGCGGGACTCGGTGGATTCACCGCGGAGGACGCGGAGGACACGGAGAAAGGGCGCTCCGACACGCTGCAGCATTCCGAACACCCGCAACGTCCTTGCGCGGCTTGATCGTAACATATGGAGAAGATGTGATGGGTCGAGTGCTCGGGGTGGATTCACCGCGGAGGACGCGGAGGACGCGGAGAAAAGAACCCCCGAACGTCGTCCGGTGAGTACTGGCTGGTGGGCAGTCACGCGCAGCATCGTGCGCTACCTCTGTCCGACCTCCGTGCTCTCCGCGCTCTCCGCGGTGCAACACTTCATTCAAGCTTGCCGGATCCAATCGTAAAGTATGGTGAATAACTCATGTTCGTCGGCACTTGGGAACAGGCCGGACAATGTTGGAGCGAATGCTCCGACATGTCTATGACAATACCCAGACACCCTGAACGAGCCGCACTGCTCTCGAAGGGGCCGAGAACACATTGGTTTGCCATATTGCGTCTGCAATCACAGCAAAGTCCACATGGTCGAGCAAGACTCTGCCACCGATGGCGCGTGGGTCCGCCAATAATGCGAATGCGGTGGACCCACTTGAATCCAACACGACCATGATATCGGTGGCTTCGTGCCGGCCGTCCAGGAGATCGACCAAGAACTCGCGCAGAATGAACCGCCGAACACGTAGAAGTTCCGCAGGGCGGAGCAGCTCGATCTGAAATTCGATACCAATGCCAGGCATCCACTCGGTAGGCACTGGATACGCATATCCATGCCAATTGGATATGATGCGCATCCCTTGAGGCAACTGCGCGAGCTCTGAAGGCGACAGCACATCGATGAGGCCGCTATCCGTACCGGCCTCGTAGGTGGCGACCATCTCCTCCTGACCTTGATATCTCCAGTCGAGGTGTAGCGCATCTCCAATGGTGAGCAGGCCGTCAGAGGTTGTGGTGCTGCCGCCGAACAGAATCAACCTTGCGCCCTTATCTGGTCGGCCTCGAAACCTCGCACCTTCCAGTAGGTGGATGATGTCGTTCGGATGTTCCCGACTGGCGGCCATCTCACTTCTCCATCGAGAACGTCTTGATAAAGTCGGCTCCGACCCAGCTGCGAGCTTCGTCCACGAAGTCGCTGGGAATCATTTCATCGTAGTAGGAGATGGCATCAGTTCCAAGGGCCGTGCCACACGTCAAGCTGTCGCGGCGCAATCTTCTTGGTCTTGTTGAGGGCGTCCATCTTGGCAGGACCACCCACGAGGCCCAGCTGCTCACGTATCTGCGCCTCTCGGACCGCAAGTCCGGCCTCCTCCTCAACTTCAAGGTCAAGCTCCTGAGAGACGGCATCACCCCTCGCGTCTTGTAGCGCCCACCTCCGTGCGTCCTCCGTGCCACTCCGTGCCTCGGTGGTGGACTGGCGCTCCGTCCCGCACTCGGCTGTCCTTGTGGGCGGCGAGCCCATAGTATGCCGGAACCACGGCTTGAAGCTCGTGATGATGCGGGTCTTCGGCGCTGAGCTGGAGGTCCTGGCCACCGTCGACGGCAGGTTGACCCCGGACATCGTGCCGAAGATGATGGCTCGCGCCCGCGAGATCGCCGGCGAGCAGGCGAGCCTG
>JACKEQ010000142.1 GCA_020632885.1 Alphaproteobacteria bacterium
GCGGTCGGTGAGGCCTCGGGCCGTAGCCCGGTGTCTTTTTCGACCGGTGTTCGCGATTCGCATCGGAGCGTTCGGCGCCGTCGCGTCTCTCGCGGACCCCATGTAGTTATGGCGTCCCCCCGGGAGCGTCAACACAACTTTCTGGGGCCAGATGAAAACCCGCGGTGGGAGGCTCGTGATCTCGCGTGCGATCGCGGATCCCCTACGCCAGGACCTCCCCGCGCAGCAGGACGATCCGGGCCGCCGAGGTCGCCCAGGCACGCAGCGACTGTTCCACCCCCGCCGGCAGCCCGGCGCAGCGCCGACGCAGCAGGGCCACCGCGTCGTCCACGTCGTGGGTCGCGAGCCAGCGCTCGAGCCCCTTCCGGTCGAGCTTGTACCGATCGACCACGTCCCTCGAGAGGCATCGCGCGAAGCGATCGAGCTGCAGCCGCTCCCAGGGAGAGACGCCGTGCGGCGGCACCACCACCTCGAGGTCCCCGGTGGCCCACACCGGCGGCATCGGCAGATCCTCCACGCGGGCCCACACCCGCCCCTCGTGCGTGGCGGCGATCACGCCCGGCGCGCGCCTCAGCAGCCCCAGGCGCACGAGCCGGGAGAAGGCCGCGCGGACCATGGGGGTCTCGACCTCGTCCCAGCCGCGATCGTCGTAGGGGCGGGGGTCTTCGTCCGCGATCACCGGGTACACCTCGCGGCCGTCGCGGGACCAGGCGTGGAAGATCACGTCCCGGTGCTGCTCGCGGAGGAGGTCGAGGAGGACGACCTCGTCGAGCGCGCCCGTCCCCGCCTGCCGGAGCGCCTCGCGCACGAGGCCGACGAGCTCTTGCAGGTCCTCCTCCACCAGCCGATGGACGAGGTGGTCCACGGCGTCCGGCGTGTCTCCCTGGAGCAGCACCTCCAGCCCGAGATCGAGGTGCAGGGTCCGGGTGAACGGGTCGACGGTGACGGCACCGAGCGCCTCGAGCGCGCGCAGGGCCCTCCCCCAACGCGGATCCGCGGCCAGGTCGACGTCGGACAGCCCGAGGTGACGGCACAGCTTGCGCACGTCGGTCTTGGAGAGGGTGCCCGCCGCGGTCCGCCGCGGTCCGATCGCGTCGATCGCCACCGCGAGCGAGGCTACGTCGTGCAGCAGGGCGATCGGGCCCGCGCCCGCCTCGCCCAGATCCTCGGTTTCCTCCATCACCGCGTCCTCGGCGTCGAAGGCCGGCGGCTCGGGTTCCGGCAGATCGGGGTTCAGGACCCAGACGTCCTCTTCCTCGGGCACCCGCTCGATCAGGCCCGAGGACAGCAGGCGGCGGACGTGTTCTCCGTCGGTGGTCGGATCCCAGGCGCATCGCCCGTGCAGCCGCCCCTCCCCGGTGGCGTGGCGCTGGGCCCGGAGGAGCACCTGCCGCGTGCTCGGCGCGAGCGTTCGGATCACGTCGGTCAGCTCGCGGACCGCACGCTCCACCACCTGAACCGGCCGTCGCTTCCAGCGGAGCAGCACCGGCAACCCTTGATCGGCGAGGGCCGGGACCAGCGCCTCGAACGAGGGATCGACCAGCCGGGTGCGCTCGTCCACCGTCTCGATCACGTACCGGTCGAGGTCGACGTGGACGGCGAGCTCCGCCCAGATGCCCGGGTCGGCGACGGACAGGACGCTGACGGCCCGCCGCACCTACGCGAGCCCCGTCTCGATCCGGTACGGATAGCCCTGCTCGGCGAGGAAGAGCTGGCGGTGCTCGGCGAGCGTCTGCTCCGAGGTCTCGGCGCTCACCACCGCGTAGAAGGTGGCGCTGCCGCCGTCGGGCTTGGGGCGCAGCACGCGACCGAGCCGCTGCGCCTCCTCCTGGCGGCTCCCCCACGTCCCCGACACCTGGATCGCGACGCTCGCGTTCGGCAGGTCGACCGAGAAGTTCCCCACCTTGGAGACGGCCAGCACCATGCGCTCGCCGGCTCGGAAGCCAGCGAACAGCTCGTCCCGCTCCTTGCGCGAGGTCTTGCCGGTGATGAGCGGCATCGAGAATCGGCGCGCGATCCACTCGAGCTGCTGCAGATCCGTCCCGATGACGAGCGTGGGGTCCTCGCGGTGCCGTTCGAGCAGCCTCTCGAGGGCCACCAGCTTGCGCGGGCTGCGCACGGCGATGGTGAACGCCCGCTTGCTGGGCGCCCCCACGTACGCGAGCCGATCCTCGTCGGTCAGCGGCACCCGGACCTCGATGCAGGTGGCGGTCGCGATCCATCCCTGGTGCTCGAGCGTCCGCCAGGGCAGGTCGAAGCGCTTGGGGCCGACCAGGGCGAACACGTCGCCCTCGCGCCCGTCCTCGCGCACCAGCGTCGCCGTCAGCCCGAGTCGCCGCCGGGCCTGCAGCCACGCGGTCTCGCGGAAGATCGGCGCGGGCAACAGGTGGACCTCGTCGTAGATCACGAGCCCCCACCCCGCCTCGTGGAACACGCGGAAGTGCGGCGGCACCTCGTTCGCCGACGGACGCCACGTGAGCAGCTGGTACGTCGTGAGCGTGACCGGGAACAGCCGCTGGTGGGTGCCCTCGTACTCGCCCACCTCCTCCTCGGTCAGCGTCGTGCGCGCCAGGATCTCCTGCTTCCACTGCTGGAGCGCGGTGTGCCCGGCGCAGAGCACCAGCGTCCGCATCCCGAGCCGGACCATCGCGCCGATGCCCACGAGCGTCTTCCCGGCGCCGCACGGGAGCACGACGACCCCGCTGCCGCCCGTCTCGCCGCCGAGGAAGCGGTCCACCGCCTCGATCTGGTACTCGCGGAGCGCGGTGGCGTCGCTCAGCGCCATCGTCAGGCTCGTGCCGGGCTCGTACCCGGCGAGGTCCTCCACCGGGTGACCCGCCGCGAGCAGCGCCTGCTTGATCTCGCCGCGCCGGCGGGCGAGCACCTTCGCCCCGTGGCTGCCGGCGTCGGGCCCGATGAGGTCCGCGACGGTCTTGAGGCTACGGAGCTCGGCCAGGCGAATCGGATCGTCCACCTCGAGGCGCAGCTCGGCGCCGTCGCGCACCAGCCGCACCGTCCCGTAGCGGGCCATCTTCTCGCGGACCGTGGCCAGGACGTTCTGGGGGACGGGGTACCGCGCGAAACGGGTGAGGGTCGCCTCCACCTCCTCGGGCGTGTGTCCCGCGGCCGCCGCGTTCCACAGCGACAGTGGCGTGATCCGCCAGGTGTGGACGTACTCGGGGCTCTTCACCAGCTCCGCGAAGGCGAGCAGGGCGTCGCGGGCCTCCTCGTAGCGAGGCGACTGCGTCTCCAGCAGCAGCGTGTGGTCGCCCTGGACGACCAGCGGGTTGTCCGGCACCCAGGTCACGGAGACGATGTACCCCGGCGGGGCGGGGGGCTGGTAGATTGCGTCCCGGAGGCCCCCATCAGCGACGCCCCGACGGTCCTCGCCGGCCGGTACCACCTCCTGACGAAGCTCGGGGAAGGAGGCATGGCGTCGGTGTGGCTGGCCCACGACGCGCGGCTCGACGTCCGCCGTGCGATCAAGATCCTGGATCCGGCGCTGGGCAAGAACCACCGCCTCCGGTCGCGGTTCGAGGGCGAGGCGCGCGCGATGGCCCGCCTGCAGCACCCGCACGTCGTGATGGTGCACGACGTGGCCGAGGACGGCGATCTGGCCTTCATCGTCATGGAGCTGGTGCACGGCGGATCGCTGGTCGAGAAGGTCCGGACCCGTGGGCCGATGGCGCCGAGGAGCGCCTGCGAGCTGATGGCCCAGGTGCTCGACGCCCTGGACACGGCGCACGCAGCCGGCATCGTCCACCGCGACGTGAAGCCGCACAACATCCTGCTGACGGCCGAGGGACTGCCCAAGCTGACGGACTTCGGCATCGCCCAGATCCAGACGAACGCGATGCACCTGACCCGCACCGGTTCGGTGATGGGCACCATCCCGTACATGGCGCCGGAGCAGAAGCTCGACGCGAAGGGCGTCGGGCCCGCCGCTGACGTGTACGGCGCGGGTGCCACGCTCTACCACCTGGTCACCGGGACCGAGCCGTACGACCTGTACGTCGACCAGGTCCGCGCCCAGGTGCTCCAGAACCTCTACGACGCCATCGCGGAGATCATCGACCGCGCGACCCGGTACGAAGCGACGGATCGGTACCGGTCGGCCGGCGAGATGCGGGGAGCCCTGCTCGGCGTCATCCCGCGCCTCCCCTTCCCCGCGGCAGGCATCTCGGCCTGGATGGGGGTGGTACCGAACACGGCCATCGCGGCACCCTCGGTGAGCGACCCGACCCCGGGCGGAACGATCGGGCGAACCTCGCAACCGACCGTCGAGTACCTCTCGGAGCCCCCTGCGTCCGTCCCCTCCGCCGACGCGGACACCTTGCTCCGCCCCGAGCGCGGTCCCCACGACATGCCCGTCACCGTCGGCGCGGCCCCGATCTCGCGACCGCCGACCGTCGATCCGAACCAGGACACCGTGCTCCGGGGCGCGCCCGAGCCGGGACCACGACCCGAGCCCTCCTCCGGCGGTGCGGGCTGGGTCGTGCTCACCGGCATGGGCGGGCTCGTCGTGCTGTTGGGTGTGGGGTTGAGCGCGTGGCTCTTCGGCCCGACCGAGACCTCGGATCCACCGTCCCCCGATCCCGTTCCGGTGGTGACCACACCACCCCCGAGCCCCGTGGAGCCGGTGCCCGAGCCCGAGCCCCAGCCCGAGCCCGAGCCCAAGCCCGAGCCGAGCCCCGTCACCGTCCCGACGCCTCCGCCGACGCCCCTCCAGCCACGCCCGACGACGCCCAGGCCGACACCGCCGCCGGTGCCCACGCCGGTTCCCGTCGCGCCGGATCCCGTGCCAGAGCCCGCACCGGTCCCCGTGCCGGTCCCGCCACCCACACCAGCGCCCGAGCCCGCGGGTGTCCCGGTGAAGATCCTGTCCGTTCCTCGCTCGGTGAAGGCCACCCTGTCCGTCGACGGCCGGTCGATGGGGCCGACCCCGTGGACCGGAGCGCTGACGGCGGGAGGTCATCGCCTGACGCTGGAACCCGAGTCGGGCGCCCCCCACACCTGGAACCAGGACTTCCAGGGGAGCAGCCAGATCACGTTGTGCTGGGACTTCGCGGCGAACGCGGTCTGTCCGAAGTAGACTCCCGACAGGCACGGAGCGGGAGCGGACGCGTGATGGTGTGGTGGTTCGGACCGGCGGCGCTGGCGGGCGAGCCCATGGTCCACGAGGGAGATGCGGGCGCGGCCGTCGATCGGGTCGCCCGCGCGGCGCGGCTCAGCCCCGAGGAGATCGACGCGGTCGCCGTCGCAGCGCTCCGGGCGCGGCCCGCGACCATGGTCGGATCGGGCGAGGTCCTGTCGTGTGCCGCGAAGCCGGTGACGCGCGAGCAGCTGCAGCTGGCGCTCGACGGCGCCGAGGCCGCGCTGACGTACGACGAGACGGATCGGGCGCGGAAGGAGCTCGACCGGGTGGCCGACGTGGCCTCCTGCCCACCGCCCTTCGACCGTCCCCTGCTCGTCCGCTACTGGGTCGATCGCGCCCTGGCGGGCGTGGAGCCGGAGCTCAGCGTGTCCCGCGCGCGGGGGCTCGATCCCGAGCTCGCCTGGTCGGAGGAGTGGCCGTCCGACCTGCGACCGGCGTTCGACGAGGCGGCTCCGCTGCCCCCGGTGATCGTCCGCGTGGTGCACGACGGGGTCACGGTCGACGGACAGACCGTCCAGGGCCAGGTCTCGCTGGTCCCCGGCTGGCATCCGGTCCAGGTGGGTTCGTTCGACGGCGCCCTGCTCGTCGACGCGGACGCCGTCTTCGTCGTGCCCTCGGCCACGCCCGCGGACCTGCTCGGGAGCGCTGGCGACGAGGCGGGGCGAGCGGCCGCGACCGCGCTGATGGCCGACGCGTTCGGGGCGGGGCGACGTGTGTTCGTGGCCACGGACAGCGGCGTGTGGGCCGCGTCGGCGGGCCGCACCGACTGGCTGCCGCTCGAGCGTGTCCGCACCCACCCGCTGGTCCCGGTGGGCGCAGTGACGACCGTGGTCGGCGTCGGCGCGACGGTCGGGTTCGGGGCCCTGGCGGTCCTCACGCACGGCAACGCGGAGGCGGCGGTCGACGCCGCGTTCCAGAGCTCGGGCACGGCGGCCTTCGATCAGGCCCGGGCCGACTACGACGCCGCTCGCGGCGGGTACCGGCTCGCCACGATGGCGCTGATCCCGAGCGGGCTGGTGCTGGTGGGGGGCGCCGGGATGCTCGGGTTCGGCCTGCTCCACGGCCCTGTCGTCACTCCGGGAGGTGGTCGGTGAGAACGTCGCTGTGGCTCCTCGCCGTGTCGCTCTCGGGCTGCGCGCTCACCGAGTTCCCGGCGGACCCCGACGGCGACGGGGTGGTCGGGGCCAACGACTGCGACCCTGCCGACGGCTCGATCACGAAGCTGGTGGTGTGGCCGGACACCGACGGGGACGGCTTCGGGGCGGGTGAGCCCACGACCGTGGACGACTGCCAGGTGCCCGCGGGCTCGGCCGCCAACGACGACGACTGCGACGACACCGACGCCGGCGTCGGGGATCACGTCACCACCTGGCCCGACCTCGACGGCGACGGCTTCGGCTCGGGACAGGCCACGGAGCAGCAGGGTTGCGAGGTGCCCGCGGGGACGGCCACCAACGACGGCGACTGCGACGACGCCGATGACAGCGTCGAGGACTCGGTGCGGATCTACGAGGACCTCGATCGGGACGGACTGGGCGACGCCTACCTCCGCGACGCCTACGACTGTGTGGCCGGCGACCAGGAGTCCCTGGACACGGGGGACTGCGACGACAGCGACGCCACCATCCGTGACCACCAGCTGGGCTGGGTGGACGCCGACGGCGACGGGTACGGCGAAGGGGATCCGATCG
>JACKEQ010000143.1 GCA_020632885.1 Alphaproteobacteria bacterium
ATCAGGGCGCGGAGGCAGGGACTCTCGGCCCGCACCCTCCAGCGACGCCTGGCCGCGGAAGGCACCACCCTCACAGCGCTGGTCGAGGAGGTCCGGAGCGAGGAGGTCCAGCGCCTCTTTCGGGACACGGATCTCGGGGTGACGACACGCCGCCCTCGCGATCACTGCGATCCTGTCCGCACGGTGACCCCGTGCCGCCTCCGCGGCGTCCGAGCGGCGCAGATGCGCAGCCCCGGACAAGAGCTCGAAACGCTGGTTGGCGCACAATCCGCAGCGCCTATTGCGTCCCCTTGGCCACCCAACACTGTGCAAGCTTGATCGTCTTCTTCGCCAGAAATGACCATGGAGCCTTGCTGCTGTCCACACGCGTGGCCTGTCCCACAGTGGGAATCTCCATCGCTTCGACCTTGGACGCGGCAAGCATGGCCAGCTGTTCGGAAGTGATCGGTAGCTTGGTGTCCCATGTGGTCAGAATGGCGGTAGTACCCCAGAGTGATGCCTTCGGAACCACCATTTCGGGAAGGAGGAGCTGGAACGTCGTGCCGTCTTCCAGGAGAAACTTGATGGCTCCACCGGCCTCGAGAGGAGCATCGCTTTCTCCAACCTGCCACAGTGGCGTGTGAAGGGTGAGTCCGTCCGAACCCGAGATGATGCCCAGAGCACCTCTGTCCGATTCGAACATGTAGGCCGACATCATGGATGACCCATCCATATCACGCCGCTCTTCGATTTTGCAGCCAGCTTCGGCCTGACGAGAAAAGAGTAGAATCGCTACGGTCAACATGACTGAACACTCCCAGCGCCAGACTATGGACCGGGACCGGCGATGTCAAGCGCTGCAGACCAGTCGTCTTCGGCACCGCGTTCTTGGATGTGTGGCCAACATCGCCGACCAACGCCACGACGACACCTCGTCTGTTGGTTCGTGTAATGCTCTGCCCGGTCTGCTACGCGCTGCAGTCGTCCGGGACAGGGCTATCGGCCTCCGCGAGTCGCATTGGGGCGTCGCCCGACAGGGGTTGACCGATCCGCTACGGGTCCGCCCCCCCCTCTAGCCGGAGTCCCGGTCTGATCTGAGGTCCGCTCCGACCCCACTCCGTGCTACGTCGCCAGCCATGAGGGAAGCGACGCCCGCGCCCGCACGACGCGATGGCTCCGCCGGGCACGTCGTCCTGGTGCCGGCCAGCATCCTGATGTCCCGCATCGGCGATCGCTATGCCCAAACCCGGCTCTCGGTCCTCATACCAGTTCATCGCTTCCGTCAGCTCGGTCTGAGCCGCCGGCAGCAGGTTCGGCAGGCTCATCGGCGGGAGAGACGTACGAGCAGGTCGGCCCGAACCTCGTCCCATGGCCCCCCCTGTCCCCGGTGCGATCCGCCTCGGGCACGCGGCGGTCGAGCTCGGTGGACCACACCTCGCTCCACTCTTGATGGTCAGGGCCTTCGACGCTGTCGAGGAACTCGGCCGCCAAGGCGAGCCGTTCGTCCTCGGGCAGCGCGAGTGCGTCGTTGGTGATCCTGCGAAGGGTCTGACCCAATACCCCGAACCTACCGGCGTACGTGTCGAACCGCCAGGTGAGGGCGCCCGACCCGGCCCGCCCTCGTGGGCTCCAGCGCCTGCCCCAGAGGCCGCGAGTCACCCAGCCCTGTGCAGAAGCGCCGGGCGACGCTCACCCCGACGACCACGATGTTCGACACCACGGCGACCTCCGAAAGGCGACCCGACCGCCTGCCTTCGGACCGCGGCCCCACCACCCACCACGTCGAGATCTCCCCAACCCGCCACCCACTCCGCGACGACGCGCCGCGCGCCGTCCATCCGCAGCGTGCAGCGTCGGCCCTCCGGAAGCCCTTGGACCGCCGCTTCTCCGGAGGAAAGATCGACATGTTGCGCGCCGAGGCGCCGGCAGCGCACCTCGGCGCCGCGACCGGTCATGGGCTCGGTCACCAGACGAACCACGGCATGCCGCTCCTGACGAAGCGCGACCGGGCAGGCTCGCGAGAGCTCCCGCCTCGCCTCGCGGTACCGTTGGTCGTCCAACCAGGCGGTGTCGAAGTCGGTCCGCAGCGGGCGCTCGGGAAGGTTGGCATCGAGTGGGAGGTCTAGGACACCCGCGGCCCCACCGAGCACCATGGCACCAAGCCAGCGGGGATCGACGACGTACACTTCTTGGACCCAGTCCTCGAGGACGACCAGCGCGTCCGCGTCGGATCGGCGGACGACGGTGTCGTGCCCTTCGCCTCGCAGCTCGACCCCCACGTCGCACGCCGGCAGCCCGTCCCGGTCCCGCATCAGCACCGCGCGGTCACCCAGCTCCGAACCCACCGCATCCAGCGCGTGCGGGACGGAGGACAGATGGATCAGGACGGCATGGGTGACCACGATCGGCTCCATCTTGGAGTGGGCGGACGATCGGTCCTCGTTCACGTACGTCAGCGGAGGAGGGCGTCCAACCTTCGCGTGCGCTCCTCGACGGACAGGGGAAGCGGATCGTCACGGGTCGCAAACGGGTTCACCACGACCACCTCGTCCCGCAAGGTGGCCAACACGCCGGCCACGGTGTCGCTGTGGTCCCGATCAGGTCGAAGCAGGATCGTGCGCACGCGACCCTCGAGGTCACGCAACCCGGGACGTGGCAGCACGAGATCGGGCCCCGCGAGCGAGAGGTGTTCCTCGTATCGGTCCTCGACCCACGCCACGGTCCAGTCGCGATTGGCCTCGCTGTACAGGTGGTTCCAGGGGCGGGGGTCGGCCGACCACCAGGTGACCTTCCGCTCGGCGGCATCGACGTGTGCCCCACCCTGGAGCGGGTTTCGACGCGAGCTACATGCCTGCGCCAGATGCGCTCCGCCTCCTCTGTGGAGCGTGCCGCTCGGCGCCCGTGGGCTGAATGATCGCCCGGGATCCTCGCGAACGAGGATTCACCCCCCGAGCTCGAACACCAGTGGCTCCCCGGCGCGCAGCGAGACCTCGAGCATCGCCACGTCGTCCTCCACCACGACCGGTGCCTGCGCACCGTCCACCCACACCGACACGGGGCCGCCCCGAAGCCCGCTGGGCAACGTGACCCGCAACACCGCCGCCCCTCCGCCCACCGGGGTCCACGTCCCGCCGATGCCGTCCGGCCGACTCCAGAGCCGCAGCCGCGGCCAGCGCACGTCGTACGTCTCCGTCGGCACGTGGGGATCGATGGTCAGCCCGTCCGCCGTCCCCCGCACCCCGAGCACGCCCTGCAGCGCGCGCAGCGGGGAGGTGTGGAGGTGCGCGTTCAGCGCGGGGTAGTCCGTGAGCGCCGTCGCCAGGTGCGCGTCCGCCTCCCCGGGACGGTCCGCGTCCGGGCCATAGAAGCTGTCCGGGCCCGTCCAGATCCCGTACCACAGGTCGGGGAACGTCTCCGCGTGCGTGAACAGGGTGTTGCGGACCAGCGAGTCCCAGCCCCGATCCGCGTCCGAGCGGGCGTAGGCCTCCGTCACCCAGGCGTTCGCCACCGGCCAGACCCCGCCGATCTGCGGCTGGTCCACCCCACCCACCGGTCCCGTCTCCTCGAGCGGTGCGGTCGACACCGCGCCGATGCTCGTCTCCAGGCGCTCGTCGATCAGTGCCAGCAGGTCGTCCGTGCGGGAAGTGTCCGTCAGGCCCGCCAGGATCGCGAGCACCTGCGGCTCCACGAACAGCAGCTCCGGCGCCATCGGCGCGCCGTTGTCCGCGAAGCCGCGGGCGTAGATCTCGCCCAGCCAGGCGTCCTCGTAGGCCTGACGCTGCCCGTCGCCCACCGCCCGCACGCGGTCCGCCAGCTCCGCGTCCACCGGCTGCAGCACGTCGGCCAGCAGCGGGAAGCCGTGCACCGCGAAGGCCGCGTTGTACGTGCTGGAGGTCCCCCCAGGCGAGGTCGGCTCGTCCGTGAGGTTCAGCACGCCGTCCGCGTAGTCGCCCGACCCCATCGCGATCATGCCGCCAGAGCCGAACCCGAGCTCCCCCTCGAGGTAGTCCTCGGTCCGCCGGAGGTGGTCGAGCACCGTCCCCGACTCCCCCAGATCCGACGGCCAGTAGGGCACCACCTCGTCCAACAGGTCCGGGTCGCGCGTCTCCGCGAGGTAGGACGCGATCTTCCAGGGAAGGACTTCGTAGACGTCGGACCGCTGATTGTACAGCCCCACGTCGGAGAAGGTCCCCACACCGGTCGTCGCGTAGGGGTATCGCCCGGCGTCGTCGCGCGACGGCGCGTGCTGCTGCGCGAGCGAGAACCGCAGCGTCTCCGAGGCGAGCGCGGGATCCACCAACGTCAGCGCCTCGGTGAACAGCGCGAAGTCCCCGAGCGCGCCGTCCAGCCCGTGGATGTACCGGTAGCTGCCGCCCTGCCCGACGAAGCGCAGCCCGCGGAGCTCGTCGTAGCCGGTGACCGCCTCGACGTTGTACGTCGACCAGGCGAGCTCGCGCTGGAGCGCCGCCGCGCTCGGCAACCCCGGAAACGCGGCCCACACCAGGCGGTCGCGCCAGGACGCCATCGTCCGCCCGAGCAGGCCGCTCCCCTCGTCGCGCAGCGCCTGGACCGACGGCGCCGGATCGGCCCCGCCCGGCGCGTACCCGAACGCGAAGCGCACCGTGTGCGACCCGCCTCCCGTCAGCGTCACCGGCACCCGGATCGCCAGGAGGCCGTGCTGTCCCCAGCCGTCGCGGGTCAGCTCGCGGTCCGCGGCGCTCCCCTCCCCTGCGGCCGTCTGCGGGACCGGGCGCTCCGGACCGTCGGCCCACAGCTCGTCGTCCGCCAGCCAGACCGCGTCCGGCTCGTCCGCCGAGAGCACCGTGAGGAACAGGTCGTCCGGGTACTCGTCGACCTCCCCGGGCGTGAGCCGGTCCGCGAGGCGTCGCTCGAGCGTCTCGGTGTGCACCACCGCGGTCCGCTCGGACGACCTCCAGGACAGCGTGTCCACCGTGTTGCGCTGCAGCTCGCGGCGCTGGCGCTCGATGTTGTCCGTCAACCCGTCGGACGCGAGGTCACTGGTGAGCAGCGCGACCTTCACCTGGTGCCGATCGACGTCCCACACCTCCACCAACCCGACCGTCCGTGGTCGCCACCCGAGGTTGCGCACCGTCACCTCGGCCACGAGCGCACGCGCCTCGTGATCGGGTGCGTACGTGACGCGGTCCACCACGAGGTCGTCGTCCAGGGTCGTCACGGTCCGGTGGTAGCCCACCCCGAACATCCGCAGCTGCTGCCGACTGGCGACGTCGGTCCCCAGGTCCGCGAACCGCGTGCTGCGCACCACGTCACCGTCTGCGACCCACGAGAACCCGCCGCCGAGCTGGACCGGCCAGCTCTCGTCCAGCGGGTCGATCCAGTCGTCCTCCATCGTCGACCACTGGTGACCACGGTCCTGGGAGTACAGCTCCACCGCGCCCGACGACCGCGCCATCGCCATCAGTCCCCTGCCGTTGCCCAGGGCGTGGATGGGGTTGCCCTGGGGCCGCGGCCGCGGAGACCAGTGCTGTCCCGCCGGATCGCACCGGTGGTCCACGGTGAGCTGGTACGCGGGCAGCCCCTGCTCGTCGACGCGCCACAGGCCGGCGTGACCGGAGCCCGTCAGGCACTCCGCGAGCGCCGTGGGGTCGTCGGGATCGACCTCCCCGCAGGCCGACGTGT
>JACKEQ010000144.1 GCA_020632885.1 Alphaproteobacteria bacterium
GCAAGCGCCTTTTCCGCCCTCACGTGCCGCGACCGTGAGTCGATTCCTCAGTGACTGAACACCAGCGGGTAGGAGACGATGACCAGGCCGCCGCCGCGGGGCTCGGGGAACTGCATGCGCTGGAAGCGTCCCTCGAGGCAGGTGGACACCGCTCCGTCGCCCACGGTGTCGACCTTCGGTGAGGTGGACGAGACCGAGCCGTCGCCGGCGATGGTGAACTTCATCACCACCTTGCCGCCGAGCTCGGGGTTGCGCTGCAGCTCGCGCTGGTAGCAGTAGCGGATCTGGCTCATGTGGCGCTTCACGACCTCGTCGATCTCCGCGGCGTTGAGCGTGCCGAGGACGATGGGCTCGCGGGCCTCGGCGATGGGGGTCCCCTCGCGCTTGGGTCCCCAGTCGGGGCCGGCTCCGTGCACGCCGTCACCGAGACCGTCGATGGAGCCCAGGCCCTCGGCGTTCCCACCGCCGCCCAGATCGCTGCCGCGCGCGCCGAGCCCGTCGAAGCCCTGGCCGTTGGTCCCGATCAGCCCGTGCACGCCGCTGACCAGCCCCGCCGACAGCGACGCCGAGCCGAGCACCTCGTCCAGCTCCCCGCCCATGGCCCCGAGGACACCGGCGCGCTCGGCCACCTGGCGGTCCAGCTCCCGCTTGCGCGTCGGACGGTCCGCCCGCTCCTCCTTGCGGTCCGCCTTCTTCGGCCCGCTCTTGCCCTCCTTGCCCTTGGCCTTGGGCGCGCCCTCGTCCGGCGTCACCGGCGGCGGGGGAGGCGGCACCTTCATGAGCATCACCACGTACTCCTCGTCGAGCTCCGTGACGCCGGCGGTGCGCTCGGGCGGGCCGAGGACCGTCGTGAGGAGCGCCGCCGCCGCGGCGAGCAGCACGCCGCCCCCGAGCATGCCGAGCACGGGCAGGTCGTCGGACGCCATCCGGGGGAGGGCGACGCGGGCGGCGACGGGGGCGAGGCCGCCGACGATCACGCTCTGCCCGACGCGCACGGCGAAGCGCAGCCCCGGGTGGACGCGCACGCGCATCGCCCCGGACGATCGGGTCGCGACGCCCGAGGCGAGGAGCTCGTCGGCGGAGGCAGTACGCCCGTCCAGGCGGAACAGCGCCTCCCACCCCTGCGGGACGACCAGGATCTGCTCGCCGTCCTCGATCTCCACCAGCCGGAAGGTGCGCTCGTCGGGCAGCAGGTCGGCGGGTACGACGAAGTCGGTGTCGAAAGTCCGCTCCATGTCGCTCCACAGCGGCAGCGCGCGGAGGCCCAGGGCGACGGGCCGGGGCACGAAGCCCATGTCGACGCCGAGGAAGGTCCAGCGGTCGCCGCTCTCGCTGCCGAGCCGGACGCCCTCGTCGCGAGCGAAGCAGCGGCTGGCGAGCACCGCGTTGCCCCAGACGTGGCTCAGCTCGAGGGTGAGCCGGGTCCCCTCGGGGACGGGGGCGTCGAGCAACAGGCCGACGGCGTCGGCGAGATCGTGTTCTTCGTGCACGGGACCTCCTGGTACAGCGGGCCGACCGCGCGTCGGCGGCGTCGGTTCCGCTCGGCCCGTCAAGCGTCCGCCAAGGAGGCGTGCAGGGAATGTCAACGACCGGCGGATCGCATCTTGCGTCCGTCCCGGACGAGGAGACCGCCATGCACCTCGCCCTCCTGGTCGCCCTGCTGCCCAGCGCCCACGCCCTCGAGGAATCCGACGACGACGCTCCCTGCACGGTCGCGGGTGCGACCCTCACCCGGGACAAGCAGGTGTGGTCCTTCGACGAGAAGCGCTTCGACCTGTCGAATCGAGAAGAGCGCGAGGCCTTCGCACACACGATCCAGCCCTGCACGAACGTGGAGACCTGGAAGGGCTTCGTGGACTGGCGCTCGTCCCGCACGCTGACCCGGACCATCGGCTGGACGGCCGCCTCGACGGTCTGGACGCTGTACGGGCCGATGGTGCTGGGCACGATCACCGTCGTCGAGGCCGGCGCGGTGGTCCCGGAGAAGAAGCGTTGGTTCCAGCAGGCGCTACAGCGGGACCTGGAGGGAGGGGAGATCGCGGTGCCGACGCCGGAGGTCATGGTGGAGTGGGACCTGGCGTCGCTGGAGGTCCAGCGCACCCGGCACCAGTGGGAGGTGCCCGTCGCGGTCGGCGGATCGCTGCTCGCCGTGGTCGGAACCGGGGTGGTGTTGTTCTACGCGTTCCCACCGGACCTCGGAGGCCTTGGCGGGTGAGGGTGCCCGCAGACGTGCGCCATTTCGCCCGGTGGAGGGCTGCGCACCAGGTATGCTGGGACCATGCTCCTGATGCTCTCCGCCGCCTGGGCCGCGTCCGACGACCCCGGACCCCACGCGGTCGCCACACGGTCCTTCGACGTCGTCACGCCCTCTCGCGGGCGCCTGCTGGGCGTGCTCACCGCGCCCTCCTCGGGCGGTGGGTACCCGCTGGTGGCGCTGCTCCACGGCTGGACCGGCGATCCGTCGGGCCACGAGGAGCTCGCCGAGCACATCGCGAGCTGGGGATACGCGGTGATGCTCCCGGGCACCAACACGGGGCTCCTGCCCGACGTGGACGACTACGCGGGCGACACCGCCGCGATGATGGTGGGCGTCGCCGACCTCTCCGACACGCCGGGCAGCGCGATCGAGGGGCTCGTCGACACCGCCGCCCCGTGGTCCGCCGTCGGCCACTCGATGGGCGGCGGGACGCTCGGGCCGCTCACCGACCTCGAGCCGCGCATCCGGGTGATCGTGGGGATGGAGGCGGCAGCCAGCACGCCGCAGCACGAGGCCATGTTCCGGGCCTACGACGGCGCCAGCCTCATGATCGCCGGCAGCGACGACGTCGTCGTGCCCGCGCGGGTGGTCCACGACTGGTTCGAGATCGGCGACGCGACCCGTCGCAACCTGTACGTCGAGATCGCCGGCTCGGGGCACCTCGCGCCCAACGACCTCGACATCCCCGACCTGCCGACCCCACTGCCGCGCACCGAGCAGCTCCGGCTGCACGAGCGGCTCGTCGTGGCCTTCCTCCAGGCCGAGGTGAGGGGCGAGGAGGACCGGTACGCCGAGCTCCTCGACCCCACGGAGCCGCTGACGGTCGAAGCGGACTGCGCCGAGCCCGTGCTGGTCGGCGGTGCGGGCGTAGCCGCGGTCCTCGGTCGCGCCGGGGACACCGCTCGCGTGGGGCTCTCCGCCGCCCCTGGCGCCGTTCCCACCCCGTGGGGCGTGGTGGCGCTCGATCCCGCCGGCGCCTCCGTCACCCCGCTCCCGCTCGGGCTGGACGGGGTGGGTGTCGGGCCCGTGGGCACGGGGTTCGCCCAGGCCCTGGTGGGCGGAACGCTCACCCGGAGCATCGAGATCCCGTGATCCTGGTGTGGCTCGCGGCCTGCGCCCTCGATCGTCACGACGCCCGGGTCGCCGAGCTCGAGGCCGAGGTGGCGGAGCTGCGCGCGGAGGTCGAGCTCATGGTCGCGAGCTCGCCGTCGAACCGGCCGCCGCTGGTCCGGCGGGGCTGCCTCACGCACGGCGCGGTCGCCGAGGCGCACGTCTTCCAGAGCTTCGAGCCGCTCACGGGCGACGACGGCGCGCTCCTCGGACTCCAGCCGAAGCGCGTCCCCAAGAACTCCCTCTGGGAGGTCGCCGGCCTGCGCAAGGACGACCTGCTCGTCGCGATCGCGGGCCTCGAGGTGTCCGACCAGAAGGGCACCGCTGCGGCCGTCCGGGCCATCGAGGAGCTCGGCACCGACCCCGTCCGGATGGAGGTGCTCCGCGACGGCGAGCGCGTCCCGCTCGCGGTGGACCCCTGGTGTCGCTGAGCGGGCTGCGACGCGATCTCGGGTTCGCGCGCACGGTCGCGACCGGCCGCCCGTTCAACGTGCTGCTTCAGGTCACGAACCGCTGCAACATGACGTGCTCGTTCTGCGACTTCTGGCCGAACGGCGCGCGCCCCGAGGACGAGCTGACGGTCGAGGACTTCGCGCGGCTGTCCGACGGGCTGGCGGAGCGCGGGCGTGTGCTGTTCAGCATCGAGGGCGGCGAGCCGACCGGGCGGCCCGATCTGCCCGACATCGTGCGCGTCCTGGCCCGCCACCACCTGACGGCGCTGTTCACGAACGGCTGGCGGATGACGCCGGAGCTCGCCCGCTCGCTGTGGGGGGCCGGGCTCACGCACGCGAGCGTGTCCATCGACTACGCGACCGCCGCGCGGCACGACGAGGCCCGCGGGGTCCAGGGGGCGAGCGAGCGCGCCTGGCGGGCGCTCGAGCTGCTGCGCGACAGCTCGCCAGCGGGCGACCGGCGGGTGCACGTCATGACCGTGGTGATGCACGACAACGTCGAGGGGCTGCCCGCGCTGCTCGAGCGGACGGCGGCGCTCGGCGTGGGCCACCAGCTCACGCTGCTGTCGGTGGACGGGGACCGCCGCGGAGGGGAGGGGACCAAGCGGCCGCCACCCGAGGGCACCGGCGCGCTGCTCCTCGACCTGTGGCGCCGTCACGGCCACCTGCGCTTCCTGCGCGAGTACTTCGAGCGGATGGACGACTTCCTCGGCGGACGGGCGATGCCGAGGTGCAACGCCGGGAGCGCCGGGTTCAACGTGGACCACCTGGGCGAGCTCTCGCCCTGCATCGAGCGCATCGGCGAGCCGGTGGGCAACCTGCGCCGCGACCCGCTCCCCGTGCTCCTCGAGCGCCTCGCCGCGCGTCGGGACGAGCTCGCCTCCTGCCAGCGCTGCTGGACGGCCTGCCGCGGCTTCCAGCAGGCGCTGTCCTCGCCGACGCTGCGCACCTGGCAGGACCTCGCGCTCAGGACGCGAGCGTGAGAGAGTGCGGCGGTGCGCTGGGTTCCGCTCGATCGGGTGACGGAGCTGGTGCCGGGCGTCTCGGCGCGCGGCGTCAAGGCGGTCACGCTGTCCGACGGCGTGCTGCTGGACCACTTCCCGGCGCTGCCGCTGCTCCCGGGCGCGCTGGTGCTCGAGGCGGCGGCGCAGCTCGCGGGCCTGCTGATCGAGGTCACCCGCCACGTCCCTGGCGAGCAGCCCCGGCGCGCGCTGCTCGTCGGCGCCGATCGCGTCCGCTTCCGCAAGGCCGCCGAGCCCGGTGACGTCGTCGCGCTGCACGCGGTCCCCGACCGGGACGCGGACGGTGCCGTGCGGGCGCGGGTCGAGGCCACGATCGGCGAGGCGCGCGCGTTCGAGGCGACGCTGACCTTCCTGCTGCGCACCGTCGACGAGCCGGAGCTCCACGAGCGCCGCCGCGCGCTCTACCGCACCTGGACCCGCGGGCTGACGGGCTTCACCCTTCCCTGACCACGTTCAGCGAGCCGCCCATCGCGCCTGCTCGACCACGCTCGGGTCGCCGAGTGCGGCGAACACCGCCCCCGCC
>JACKEQ010000145.1 GCA_020632885.1 Alphaproteobacteria bacterium
CCTACGGCAGGGCGCACACCAATCCGCCTGTCCGCGAGGAGCCGGCCTGGGACAACGTCCAGACGCGCCAGCTCGTGGAGCGAGCCTGCTTCGACTGCCACAGCAACGAGACGGAATGGCCCTGGTACTCCCACGTGGCCCCTGTCTCGTGGCTCGTCCAGTACGACGTGGACGAAGGGCGCGCCGCCCTGAACTTCTCGGAGTTCGACCGTCCGCAGGACGAGGCTCACGAGGCCGCCGAAGAGGTCGAGGAGGGTGAGATGCCCTTGCCGATCTTCCTCATCACGCATCCCGACGCTCGGCTCTCGGACGCGGAACGCGCCCAGCTCATCCAGGGACTCCGTGCGACACTGGGAGAGGAGCAGGCCCACCGAGGTGAGTGATGCGCGTGCTGGTCGTGGAAGACGAGCGCAAGATCGCAGGATTCCTGGAGCGCGGACTCACCGACGAAGGCCACGTGGTGGACGTGGCCTCCGACCTCGCTCAGGCGCGGACCGCGCTGGGGGCCCACGACTACGACCTGCTGCTCGTCGACCGGATGCTTCCCGACGGTGACGGACTATCGATCGTTCGGGAGCTCCGTCGCGAAGGCAGCTCGGTGCCCACCATCTGCCTGACCGCGAAGGACCGCGTGGAGGAGCGGGTCGAGGGCCTGTATGGCGGCGCGGACGACTACATCGTCAAGCCCTTCGCCTTCGACGAGCTGCTGGCCCGGATCGCGGCGGTACAGCGCCGTGCGGGCGGGGCGGACGTGCTCGAGATCGCAGATCTGCGCGTCGATGTCCCGGCGCGACGTGTGTTTCGTGGTGGAGTCGAGATCCGACTGACCGCGCAGGAGTTCGCGCTCCTGCGCTACCTGGCAGAGCGGACGGGTCGGGTCATGAGCCGCACCCGCCTGCTGTCTGGCGTCTGGGACACGATGCACGACCCGGGCACCAACATCGTGGACGTCTACATCAGCTACTTGCGGGCGAAGATCGACAAGGACTTCGACCGACCCCTGCTCCACACGGTTCGCGGGGTCGGCTACGTGCTGGAAGACCGACCGCGATGACCCGCTCGGTCGCCCAGCAGGTGGCCACGCGTGGCGTGGTGGTCCTGGTCCTGAGCCTGGCGGTGGTGGGACTCGGCACCGGGACCACGCTGCACGTCCAGCGCGTGCGTGCACTCGACCAGGCCCTGCTCGCCGCCGCCCACGGGCACGCGCACCCCGAGGTCGACGGCGACTGGGAAGTGGAGGACAGCGAGGCCCCCTTCGACACCTGGATCGTCCGACGCGGCGATCCCCGGATCCCGCTGGACGCCGTGCGTGAGGTCATCGACGAAGAGGTCGCGATCTTCCTGGACGAGGGCGACGAGCGCATGGTGCTGCTGCCGGTGGAGGACGACGAGGACGACCGGCACATGGTGGTCGCCGCGGCCGCACCGCGACTCACGCTCGCCCGAACGGTCGGCCCGTTCGCGATCGTCTACGTGCTGCTCTCGACGTTGGTGGCCGGTGTCGCCTCCGTCGTGCTCGTGTGGACGGTGCGAACCGCCTTCTCCCCGGTCCGGAGGGCGCGCGAGGAAGCCGAGCAGGTGCTCGGGTTCGGACAGGGAGCTCGCCTGACCGAGGAGGCGCCCCTCGAGGTCCGCTCGCTGCTGGTCGCGATCAACGGCCTGCTCGAGCGCTTGGACACGGCCTGGGCGACCCAGGGAAGGTTCACCTCGGAGGCGGCTCACGAGCTGCGGACTCCCGTCACCGCGATGCTCGGCGAGCTCGACGTTGCGCTGCGGCGCGAGCATACGGCGGAGGAGTACAAGTCCGTGCTCATCTCGGCGCACGCCGAAGTGCAGCGGCTCGCCCGCATCGTCGAGGCGCTCACCGCCCTGGCGCGACTCGACGCCGGAGAGGCCGAGCGTGGGCGAGAGCTCGTCCGCGCCCGCGAACTCGCCATCGCCGCACTCGACCGGGAGGCTTCCTCACTGAAGGAGGCCTCCTGCTCCGTCACGATGGAGGTCGAGGAGGACTCGGAGCTCGAGGTGAATGCCGCGCTCGTCGAGCTCGCGCTCGGGAACCTGCTGCGCAATGCGGCGCGGCATGCTCCCGGAGGACCCGTGGTCCTGCGTGTTCGCCGGGTCGGAGGCCAGGCGGTGTTCGAGGTCGACGACTCCGGTCCGGGCGTGGCCGAGCCCGAGGCGATGTTCGACCGATTCGCTCGCGCGGGCCGCGCGCGAAACCGAGACCGCACGGGCCTCGGACTGGGGCTCCCGCTGGCGAGAGAGGTAGCCCGGCGACACAACGGCGACTGCACGCTGCAGGCGGCGCCTTCCGGAGGGACACGCGCCGTCCTCGCCGTGCAGGCCTGACTCACCCGGCGCGTCGTGTCTCGACGCGATTGAGCGACGCGAGCGCAAGACGATGGAGCACGACGGCGAGCAGGACCGTGCCCGTTCCCGCGTACATCAGCCGGACCTCGGCGGTGACGGTGTCCGTTCCAGCCAACACGCTGTGCATGAGTGCCAACAAAAACGCGCCGAACGACCCCGCGTGTACCGCGCGCCAGACCCAGGTTGGGAGCCGCGCCTTGACCAAGGTAGCGACCACGACCCCGATCAGGCCCCAGCCGGCGAACGTGCCGAGGGTCACCGCTGCGGTGAGGCGGGGCGAGACGAGCGGAACGACCGACGCGAGCACCGGCACCCCCGAGTGTGCGTCTGCGACCAGCGCGAGGACGTGAACTCCGGTGGCCAATACGGCGATCAGCGACCAGGCCTTGTGCAGCTCGAACACGACACCGTTGTTCAGCCAGCCGCCCCCACCGCGACTGCCAATCAAGACGCCGAACATCATGGCCAGCCACAGAGCGAGGTATGCCACCAGGCCCGCAGTCCGTCCGACCCACCACATCAGCGGGACACCCGGGGCCATCCCCTCGATCAGTGGCGGGATCGCGCCCATCAACAGGGCTCCCGCTCCCATGGTTGCGAGCACGAGAGCCCAACGAGGCAGTACGTCATTCATCGGATCTCCTTCCAGTCCGGGGTGGTCCACTCGTTTCCCTCGGCATCGCTCAGCCAGGCACTGGCGCGGATGGCGCCGAGACAGCCCATCACGCGCTCCGGCGCCACGACCATCGCGGTCGCCAGCGCATCTGCGGTGGCAGCGTCCCGCGCCAGTACGGTGGCTTCGACCACGGCCGATGTGCTCGGTCGACCCGTGCCGGCATCCACGAGGTGATGCAGCGTCCGCCCATTCCTGCGCCAGGTTCGGCGAAGGGTCGATGAGGTCGCGAGGCCACCGTCCAGGTCGACCGCCCTGTCTTGGCCGACGCCGACTCTCCAACGGCCGGAGGCGCGCAGATCGCCCCCGCCGTCGACCAGCACGCGGGACGCACCTCTCGACAACAACTCGTCGTGCACGAGGTCGGCCGTCCATCCCTTGGCGATCCCGCCGAGATCGAGCTCGCCGGAGCCAGCCAATCTCACCGTCTCGGCGTCGATCCGGATGTCGAGCCACGCATCCTCTGGCGTTGGCTCGGGGTCAGCAGACTCGAAGATGTCGTCGAAGTCGCGGTCGTACCCAAGTCGGGCCACCTGGCTGCCGAGCGTGGGGTCGAACGCCCTCGACGTGAGCGTACGCATTCGCCAGGCCGCCTCGGCGACGTGGGCCAGGATGGGATCTGTCGCCTGGCGCTCTCGGTTCAGCCGTGACAGGGCCGAATCCATGCGGAAGCGGGAGAGGCGAGCCTCGACGTCGCGCACCATCTGCTCCATTCCCGCGAGAAGCTCGGGATGATCGCAGCCGACCCACCACTCTGTGCCCATGGCCCGGAACGTCAGACTGGCGCTCGTGTCGACGACGGTCACGAGGCCCTCGAGCGGCGGACCACGACCACGCGCCGGCGCGTCGGGGATGCCGGAACCAGGCCAGCGACAGGTGGGGCTGGCGGCATGGGCTGAACCGAAGCCTGGGGTGCCGGCTTCTCGGGCGCGCGTCGAAGCTCGGTGTGTGCGACGGCGGCCATGCAGGCCACCGTGATGCCGAGACCGAGCACCCAGGAACTCCACCGAGCTGCGCGGGCGGTATCAGTCATCGTCGTGGTCCCGATGACGGCGGTGGTCGTCGTCGTCATCATCGTCGTGGTGGTCGTCGTCGTCGTCGTCATCGTCATCGTCATCGTCGTCGTCGTCATGACGACCAGTAGGTGGCCCAAGCAAGGGCGCCCCCGTCTCGTCGACATAGACGACCTCCTCCTGAACCGTGGGGATGGGGGGCACCGCCTCCACGTCGCGCGTGGGCCAAACCGCCACTTGTTCGGCAGCGTGTGGCGGTTCGCCGTCCCCCGAGGAGTCCGACCAGCCCACCACGGAGCCCATCACGGAGATGATGGCGATGGCCGTGGCAAGACTGGCCACGGCATAGGCGAGAGCAATCTGGCGCTTCATGAGAGCCTCCTT
>JACKEQ010000146.1 GCA_020632885.1 Alphaproteobacteria bacterium
TGCTCGAGGAGCACGAGGCCGCCTGGGACGCGGCGGCGGAGGTGCTCGCCTCGCACCTCTACGGGATGTTCGGCCACCTGCGGGGAACCACCGGCGCCGACCCGACCCCCGGCGCCGACTTCGGTCGACTCCTGGTGGTGCCCTGCGACGAGGAGGGGCTGCTCAACGTCCACCTCGCCATCCAGGAGGAGGCGCTGGCGGCCGGGCGACTCACGGCGTTCGAGCTCGTGTGGGTCGACTTCGACGGCGCGTGACGGGGGGGCGCCGCCGAGCCAGGCCCACCAGGAGCAGCACCGGAGCCCAGCGGGCCGTCACCGGGATCGACTCGCAGGACCCGGTGACCGGCGCCTGTCCGCCCGTCGACGCGGCGACGACGGGGCACGAGCCGGCACCCTCCCCGACCCAGCCCTCACCGCAGACCGGCCAGGTGGACTCGAGCTGCTCGTCCCAGACCAGGTAGGTCGAGGTCTGCACGTCGTGCGGTGCGGGCTGTAGCAACAGATCCTCGTCGATCTGGTCGGGGGTGTACCGCAGGTGCAGGCGGGTCAGCGTGGTGCCCCAGGCGTCCGGGCGCCCCACCTGCGCGAGCCAGTCGGGATCGAGGTCGTCCTCCGTGGCCCACTGGTGGACCGAGCTCACCACGGCCTCGGTGGCCCACGCGGCGCGACCATCGACGCCATCGAGCAGGGCGGCGTCCACGAGCGCGTCGTAGGTCTCGTCCAGGTCGCCACGAACCATGCACTCCCGCTCGATCTCCACCTCGCGGTAGTTCGAGATGCCGACCGGCCCGTCGTCGACGACCAACACCACCAGATCCTGCACCCCGGCCGAGGACGTGGCCCCGAGCGCCAGCGGAAGCACGTCCATCCGCCCGTCGTAGCGCAGCTTGAGCGGCTCCACCCAGGCCGCCGGATCCCCGTCGCGGCCGGTGCCGTCCACCTCGACCGCGAGGAACCACACGCCCTGCTCCACGAGCTCGTCGACCATCGGGCGCGCCTCGTCGCCCAGCTGGAAGCCGTGATCGTGCAGCCAGCGGTTCAGGCGGGAGGGTCGGTCGGTGTCGAGGACGGACAGCTCGTAGGCGCCCAGTGTCCGGTGCTCGGCGACGATGCTGTCCTGGGTCTCGAGCTCGCCGAGCGTGGGCAGGTCACCGGCCGCGAGCCCGGACACGCCCCCGCACCCCGAGGACACGATGCCGTTGGTCGCCCCCACGGCGGCGCAGGACGTCTCGACCTGCCGCGGCGCGACCCAGTCCTGGAGCCCGTCGAACACCTCGGTGGGCACGACGTCGGCGTCGCTCACCGAGAAGCCGGCGGGGACCGGGAGGAGGTAGCCGAAGGACGGGCTGTCGCCGCGGGCGTCGCTCGCCATCGTCACCCAGGTCGACGCACCGTCGAAGGCCACGATCACCGAGCTGTCGGCGTTCGTCACCGCCTCGCCCTCGGGCGCGACGAACGCATAGCAGCTGGCCCGCGCGTCCGTCCCACCGAGCGACATCGCTCCCACCAGGGCGAGCCCACCCCACCGACGCCATCCCATCGCGACCCCCAACGGCTCGATGGACGTCGGGGTGTCTCCGACATTCACGAAACGTCACCGACACCCGGTGATGGTCAGCGCCACCAGGAAGCGTCGAGGGCCGCATCGGCCGCCGCACACGCGTGGCGCGCCGGTTCCAGCCCACCGTGCTCGACGTGCACGACGGCGGCGCCGGCCTGGAGGAAGGGCGCGCCGTCGCGGCGGAGACGCGCGGTGACGCGGTGCAGCAGGCGGTCGAAGGCCTCCACCGGGTCGAGGTCGGTGGCCTCCGCCAGGAGGAGGGTCTGCTCTTCCGTGACGAAGCGACCCTCCACCTTCCGCCCGTCGAACGGTGAGGTCCACGGATCCGCCGCAACGACCACGGCTGCGCAGGAGACCTCGTCGGCCACGAACGTCAGGCCGACGACCGGTAGCGGGAGCCCCTCGAGATCGTGGGCCTGGCCCAGCAGCGTCCCCGTCGCCGCGATCACCTCGGCGACGATGCCGTCGGGATCACGAGCGGGCGCCTCGGGCGACGCGGCTCCCCCGCCGCGGGCGGCGTACGCCTCCAGCAGGCCGAGGATCGCCGGCTCCCCCAATCGCCTGGCGACGTCCAGCGGGGTCTCGCCGGCCTCGTTGCGGCGGGTGATGTCCGGGCCCGGCCAGGTCCGCGTCCGGCCCTTGCTGGTCAGCGTCTTCGTGTGGTCGAGCAGGGCCGCGACGACGCGTGCGTTCCCTCGCTCGACCGCGAGGTGCAGTGGCGTCGTGCCGTCCGCGAGCCGGATGTCGACGTCCCAGACCCCTGCGTCGTCGAGCGCGTCCTGCACCTCCGTGACGCGTCGGTTCTGGATCGCGCTGAACAGCTGGTCCCGGTTGAGGAACGTGAGGCTGCCGCCCCCCGTCAGCACGGCCTCCTGGAGGACGCCGAGGATGGCCTTGTAGCCTCGCTTCAGCTCGAAGTCGACGCCCCAGGGCGCGCGCTTCTCGGCGTACATCCCGTCCGTGGCCGTGAAGCCTTGCTCATCCTTGAGCTCCCAGTCCGCGCCGTGCTCGATCAGGAAGCGCACCGCCTCGACGTCCTTCACCGCGATGGCCAGGTGCAACGCCGTTCGTCCCGCGCCGTCCCGCGCGTTCGGATCACCACCGGCGGCGATGGCGGTCCGACGCGCGTCGAGGTCGCCCTTCATACCTCGAGCACGAGCTTCCCGAGGTTCTCCCCCCGGAAGAGCATCCCGAGCCGATCGGGGAAGGTCGGGAGGCCGGAGACGACCTGCTCGCGGGACTGGAGCTTCCCTTCCTTCATCCAGCCCGACAGCGCCGCCAGCGCCTCCGGGTACCGAGGGGCGTAGTCGAACACCACCATCCCCTGCATGCTCGCCCGGTTCACCAGCAGCGACAGGTAGTTCGAGGGGCCCCGCGGGCGAGCCTCGGCGTTGTACTGCGAGATCGCGCCGCAGATCACGATCCGCGCGCCGCGCGCCAGGCGCGTGAGCACGGCGTCGAGCACGTCCCCGCCGACGTTGTCGAAGTAGACGTCCACCCCGGCGGGCGTCGCCTCCCGGAGCGCGCCGCCGAACGTGGGCGAGCGGTAGTCCACGGCGGCGTCGAACCCGAGCTCCTCCGTCAGGAAGCGGCACTTCTCCGGACCGCCCGCGATCCCCACGACGCGGCACCCGAGGATCTTCGCGATCTGCCCCACCACCATGCCCACGGCCCCGGCGGCACCCGAGACCACCACCGTCTGGCCGGGCTGGGGACGCCCGATGTCCAGCAGGCCGAAGTACGCCGTGAAGCCGGTCATCCCGAGCGTCCCGAGGTAGACCGGGCGCGGCTCGTCGACGCGCGTGACCCCGCGGCCATCGGACAGGGCGTAGTCCTGGACGCCGAACACGCCGGTGACCGCGTCACCGACGGCGAAGTCGGGGTGGTTCGACGCGTCCACGCGCCCCGTCCCGAGCGCGCGCATGACCTCGCCGATGCCGACGGGCGGGACGTACGACTTCCCCTCGTTCATCCAGCCGCGCCCAGGCGGAAGCTGTGGCCGTCGTCGTCGGAGCGCAGGATCACGCCCCCGTCGCCCACCGCCACGAAGCGCTGGTCGCCGGACGCCGCCACGCCGAGCACCCACTCGGCGCCGCCGGTCGTGCCCACCTTGGTGAACGTGGAGCCGCCGTCGTCGCTGCGGCCCAGGTAGCCGTAGTACCCCCCGGCCACCCAGGTGCCGCTCGGGCCGTGGGCCGCGGCCTGCGCCTGGATGCGGTACGACGTGCCCATCACCGCGTCCTGCCAGTGCCGGCCGTCGCTCGAGGTCCCGGCGGACCAGTAGCCCAGCCCGAGGACATCGGTCGCGTCGCAGGCCACGCCGGTCCACAGGGTGTAGCCGAACATCGGGGGCCCGGGCTCGGCGAGCGGGTCGAGGTGTCGCCAGGTGGCGCCGGCGTCGTCGGTCCACAGCACCGTGCCGTTGCCCACCGCCGCGCCCTGGCCGCTCCCGGTGAAGCACACGCTGGTCAGCGCGCGCTCGTCGAACACCGCGGCACCGTCGATCGCGGCGGCCGTGAACCCGTCGCCGTCCCACGCCAACACG
>JACKEQ010000147.1 GCA_020632885.1 Alphaproteobacteria bacterium
CATGAAGGACCGCCGGTGTCCCACCCGTGGGCTGGAGCCACACCATCTCGAGCCGGTCTCCGCGGCTGGCGACGCTGACGGCGGAGCTGCCCGCACCCGACGGAAGGCTGAGAGGGGCTGCGAGCGCGGGGATGGACAACCAGATCATGCTCGACTCGACGGGCTGGGGGTACGGTGGGTGCAGTACGAGAAGTAGCGCCCCAGCACGAGCCCCATGAACGCCACCCCGGTCAGGGCCTCGGCCGCCACCACCAGGCGGGCGGCAGACGAGGTGGCGACGATGTCTCCGAAGCCCACCGTCGTGATCGTGACCACGCTCAGGTAGAGCGCGTCGACGAACACCTCGAGCAGCGCGGAGAGATGCATGCCGAGCGTGCCCGGATGGGGGGACCACATCATCGCCATGCCCGTGAAGTGCGGCTCGACGGCGCTCGTCTGGAGCAAGGCGAAGACACTGGCGAACCCGAGGATCAGGGACGCGTACATCTGCAGGAGCAGCCCGAGATGGAACTGGCGTGGGTCACCGAGCAGCCTGCGCCACACGTCGGCCACCATGAGCCCGGGCAGCAGTGCACCGACGATGCCCAGCGCGACCAGCAGTCCAGAGGACGGCGGACTCAACAGCGCGAGCTCGCGATGCGACCAGAGCAGGAACGCCACCAGGCCCACGAAGGGCAGACCGCAGAGCGCCAGGCTCACGGCGAGGTGGCGTGGCGGTGGACGCACAGCGTTCAACGGCGCCGCCGCCACGCGAGGAGCAGAGGCACGAAGGCGAGCCCAGCAGGAGCGCCCGAACCCGCTGCACAGCCACAGCCATCCGCCTGGTCGACGGGAGTGGGTGCGTCCGTGTCGGTGTCGACGGGGTCCGTGTCGTCGGTGTCGATGGGTGGGTCGGTATCGTCCGTGTCGACGGGCCCACCATCGCTGATCTCGATGTCGGCGCACTGGTAGTAGCTCGACCGGCCGATGGGATCGGCCACCGGCGCCGTCGTGTTGCCGTCCATGATCTGCACGAGCTGCAGGGTGCAGTTGTCGCAGGGCGTGTCGGGCAGGGTCACCTCGACCTCCCAGAGGTCGCCGTTGCCGGTGTTGCCCGCAGAGCCCGAGGGATCGGGGATGTCGAGCAGGATGTTCGCGTTGAAGTCGTCCATGTCGGCGCCGTCCGGATCGAACGCCACGCGCCACCGTCCGGCATGCCCGATGGTCTCGCGCCAGGTCAGCGTGACGGTCTCCCCGGGGGCATAGGAGGTCACGTAGACCGACCGGTCCGGGTCGCTGCGGTCGTTCGGGTCGTCGCAGAGTCGGTTGCTCGCGCCGACGCCGCAAGGGCAGGCCTTGTTCGCGGTCGAACCGTCGGATGGGTACCGCGGCAGGGGCTCTTCCAGGGCCATGTGGCCCAGGGCAATCGTGCTCATCCAGATCATGGATCTCTCCTCTCGACTCGGTTCGTTCGCGCGGCCCGCAGCCACCGCGCCAGGTCGCCCGCCGACCTCGGCTCCCCGCTGGCGGGCTCGAAGACGCCCTCCGCGAGGCGCTTCCAAGCCGTCACGGGCACCTCGCAGTCAGGGTCCAGCGCCACCCAGTGCGCGATGCTCTGCACGCCGAACGCCTCCCGAAGGGGTGCGTGTCGGTCGAAGCGGCCGACATGGACCACGACCTTGGACCATTGCTCCAGCTCGGACTTCAGCGGTTCCTGATCCTCGAGCTGGCGGACGCGCTTGCAGTCGCCACACCATGGCGCGCTGAACGCGAGCAGCACCGGTCGATCACTGGCGACTGCACCATCACAGGTCTCGCGAATGAGGTCGTCCAGCTCCAGGTCGGTTCGCTCGACCCAATAGGGCTGGGCAGGCTCGGGGGCAGAAGTGGGCACAGCTTTCGGGGGCTCCGGCGTGATGGGCTCGACGACCGCAGGTTCGGTGGTGCAGGCCAGCAACAGGGCGGTGAGCATCACGGGACCTCCGGGGACGGCTGGACGGGCGCGGGCAGGCGCCATTCCTCGTAGGCGCTGTACAGCACGGGAACGACGAACAGGGTCACCAGCTCGATGGTCATGCCGCCGAGCGCAGGCAGCGCGAGTGGCACCATGATGTCCGCCCCCCGCCCTTGGGAGGTGACGACCGGGAGCAACGCCAACAGTGTGGTCGCGGTGGTCATCAGGCACGGGCGCACGCGCCGGGAGCCCGCCTCGAGCGTGCGTGCGCGGACCTCGTCGACGGTCGTTGGCGGACTGCGCTCGAAGACCTGCTTCAGGTAGGTCGCCATCACCACCCCGTCGTCCGTGGCGATGCCGATCAGCGCGATCACCCCGATCCACACGGCCACCGAGAGGTTCACCGTGCCGACCTGGAACAGGTCGCGCATCGGCATCCCGAACAACGCGAAGTCGAGGAACCACGGCTGGCCGTAGAGCCACAGCAATCCGAACCCTCCGCTCACGGCGACCACCACGCCCGAGTAGATGATCGCGGTCGTCGCGACGCGGTGGAACTGCAGGTAGAGCAGGATGAACACCATGCACAGCGCGATGGGGATCAGCACCAGCAGGCGCTTCTCGCTGCGCACCTGGTTCTCGTAGGAGCCAGCGAAGTCGAAGCTCACGCCATCGGGGAGCTCGAGCGTCCCCGCATCGAGCCGGTCGCGGATGAGCGCGCGTGCCTGCTCCACGACCTCGACCTCGGCCACATCAGGAACACGATCGAACAGGACGTAGCTCGTGAGGAAGGTGTCCTCGGCCTTGATCATCTGTGGGCCGCGCACGTACCGGATGTCGGCGAGCTGCGTGAGCGGCACGGGATTTCCGCTCGGCGTCGAGACCGAGACGCGCTGAAGCGCCTGGAGGCTGTCGCGGTCCTCGCGCATGTACCGGACACGGATGGGATACCGCTCGCGGCCCTCGACGGTACGCGTCAGGGTCATGCCGCCCAGCGCGACCTGGAGCACCTGCTGCACGTCGACGATCGTGAGCCCGTACCGGCCGATGGCCTCGCGGTCGAGGTCGATCTCGAGGTAGGGCTTGCCCACGACCCGGTCGGCGAACACGGTCTCGGGACGGATGGAGGGCACGTCCTTCAGCGCGTCCTCGAGCGCGAAGCCGAAGGCCTCGATCGCTTCGAGGGACGGCCCCTTCACCTTGATGCCCATCGGGGCTCGCATCCCGCTCTGGAGCATCACGATGCGGGCGTTGATCGGCATCAGCACGGGCGCGCTGGTGACGCCCGGCAGCTCGGCCGCAGCGGTGATCTCCGTCCAGATGTCCCGGGGCGTGCGGATGTGGTCGCGCCAGACCCGGACGCGCGTGCCGTCGGGCTCGGTGCGGTACTCGGGGTGGTAGGTGATGATCGTCTCGACCATCGAGATGGGTGCCGGATCGAGCGCGGAGTCGGCCCGGCCGAGCTTGCCCACCACGCGGTCCACCTCGGGGATCTGCGCGATGGCGGCGTCCATGGTCGACATCATGTCGAGCGCTTCGCCGATGGAGGCGTGGGGCATCGTGGTCGGCATGTAGAGGTAGCTGCCCTCGTCGAACGGCGGCATGTACTCGCGTCCGAAGCCGGGGAACGCGTGGGCGACGGCCGAGACCGGGCGCGTCGTGCGAACGGCCTGCGGGACGAAGCCGAACACGGCATCGAAGCCGAGCCAGGCGGTCGCGCCGAACAGCACGATGGCGACGGGGCCGAGCAGGAAGGTCTTCTTGTGGGCGAGCACCCAGGTGAGCGCGCCACCGTAGCCCCGCTCGAACAGCCGGAACCCCCCGAGCACCACGGCGATCACGACCCCCACGAACAGCAGGTTGAGCACCAGCCCATTGCCAGGT
>JACKEQ010000148.1 GCA_020632885.1 Alphaproteobacteria bacterium
GGAAGTAGCCTTCGAAAGGCGGTTGAAGCCGGGATCGAGGAGTCGGGCTACTTCTTGCTGCTCTGGAGCGAGAACGCCGCGAGGTCCCAATGGGTGTCGGCGGAGATCGATGCCGCCTTCGTTCAGCTGATGAACGAGAAGATGGTGGCCATCGTCCCCATCCGGCTGGACGCGACGGCCCTCCCGACCCTGCTGGCCGGGCTCCGGTACATCGACTACGCGCGTGACGGTATCCAAGCGATTCGGGCGTTCTTCGAACCGGAGCTGAAGGGCGACGACGGCCATGATGGAGCCGATTGTTGCGACAGGCTCGGCGCCCTGTCGGATCGGGACCTGCGCAAGGTGATTCACCGGGGCCTCACGATGGACGAGGTCGAGGTCGTGTGGAACGACGTTCTCGGGCAGATGGACGCGATGATGAAATACAAGCCCGATCAGAACGTGATCATGGACCTCATCAACCGTGCGCGGATGCGCAAGAAGCTCGGCGAGCTACACGAGGTCCTCTGCGAGGACCACCCACACGTAGCCCCCTGACCGTGGGCCTCGTGCTGCGCTGTCAGTGCCGACTGCATGGCCAACCAGACCCGGCCGGACGGTGGGGGTGGTTTGTGATCCCGCGGGGAGCCCCGTGAAGACAGACCTGTCCGGAGGGTGTCCACAGGAGTGGACACCCGGAGGAACCGCCACATTCGTTGACGATGGAAACGGGCGGGTCTGGTGGGGCTCCATTACATTGACGCCGTCTCCGACATGGAATCCCGGTGTCCGACGCGCCCTACGATCGCAGCCTGATCGACAAGTACACGGACTACCGGCGGTTCGTGATCGATGCGCTCGATCGGATGAAGCGGACGCGGAAGGAGCTCGCCGAGGCGCTCGAGCTCTCCGAGGCGATGCTGTCGCAGATCCTGTCGCGGAAACGGAAGCTCCGGGCGACGCTCGTGCCGCAGCTCGCCGACTTCTTCGACCTCGACGAGCAGGGCCGGCAGACCCTCGCGGCGCTGGTCGACCTCGACAACGAGTCGGCGCGGGCGCGGCGTACGGCGTGGGCCACGGTTTCGGCGCGCCAGCGGTACCTCGCGCAGGACCGGCCGAGCGACGACATGCTCGAGCTGATGTCGACGTGGTACATCGCCGCGGCCTACGAGCTCGCCGCGTGTGAGGGCTTCCGTCCAGATCCGTTCTGGATCGCGAGCACGATCAATCCGCCGATTTCGGAGGAACAGGCACAACACGCCCTCCAGACGCTTCTCCGGTCGGGTTTGCTCCAGCCCGACGCCAGGGGGGATCTGCGTCCCGTCGAGCAGGTCTGGTCCGAGCACGAGCTCCCCTCGGGTCCAAGGTCCGAAGCGATGCTGAAGCTCCAGCGCGACACCTGGAGGCTGGCTCAGGAGTCGTACGACCGGTTCCGGATCAACGAGCGCCACAACAGCGTGGCCATCTTCGCCTTCGGCGAGGAGCGGTACGAGGCGCTTGTCACGCGCCTCCGCGCCCAGACCGAGGAGATCCTGGCACTCGTGGTCGACCCGGATCGAGCGGACCCGCCCAACAGGATCTACGCGCTGGGGACTGCTCTCTTTCCATTGTCGGACTACTCCGACAGCTGGAACGAGGCGGAGCCGGACGCCGAGCCCTAGGTCGTCAGTCGAGTTCGACCAGGAGCTGGGGAGTACCGGCACCCGGATTCCCCTCCGTGACGTGCCACGGGAGCACGTCGGCGTCCTTGATGGGATCGAGGCTCACGCTGGTCAGGGTCGGCTCCGCGACTATTTCGAAGCCATTGCCGTGGAGCACGATGTCGCTGTCCCAGAAGACAGTAGCGGAGCACAGGTTGCCACCGTTGATCGTGACCGAGAACCCGTCGACCGGGTCGACCCACTGCTTGACCGAGTAGTCGGTGTAGCCACCACCACAGTAGTGAATCCGGAGCTTGTAGACGTTGACATCACCATCGGTCAGATCTCCTTGAGGGCGGTCGATGCGGAAGGTGGTAGCGGGATTTCCGGAGTAGATGGCGGCGTGCGCGGGGGTGCCGAGCGTCAGCATCCCGAGTGTTCCCAAAGCAAGCAGTCCCTTCGACATCGAACCGTCCTCCGTGTGCGGCGTGAGCGCCGTCGCAGAGGTTCCAAAGCACTCGGCGTGCCAGCGGATTCACGGCGTTCGAGCGTAGGGGCCGTCCCGTGTTGCCACCACCGTCACCGGCAGGTGTCCACCCCGGCGGACAGCCGTGATAGGCAGGCGCGATGCCGTCGGGACCCGAGATCAAGGAGAGGGACTTCTTCTACGCCCTCTTGAACCTGGGGTTGGTGGAAGACCTCCCCGGTCTCCTCGAGGAAGCGCTCAGCCTGATTCTCGGCGTGGTAGGGGCACATCGCGGGTACATCGAGGTCCGCGATCCGTACGGGAACCACACCTGGACGCGTTCCTCGGCCCTCGACGACGCCGAGGTCGACGTCGTCCGGAAGAGCCTCTCGACCGGCATCATGCGCGAAGCCCTCTCGAGCGGCGAGACCATCCAGACCGCGAGCGCCATCACCGACCCGCGGTTCAGCAAGCGCGACAGCGTCCAGCGCCACCACATCGAGGCTGCGGTGTGCGCGCCCATCGGTGGCGACGCCCCGGTCGGCGTGGTGTACCTGCAGGGCCGCGCCGAGCCC
>JACKEQ010000149.1 GCA_020632885.1 Alphaproteobacteria bacterium
TCCATTTTCTCGTCCACGCGATGCAGCCAACCCCCGTTCCCGCTTCCGTCCCGATTTCCACGCCGGTCGATCTCGCCCCCAACCCGGGCTCGGGCGGACCTCGCCGAGACAACCGGCCGGATCTGACCGTCCCGACCGCCACCCCGGGTTTCGCCCACGGGTTCTGCCCGTAGTGATGTCGGGAGGTTCCAATGCCCGACACCACGACCACCAAGCCCGTCGCTACCGCCCTGTACGCCCGCGTCAGCACGGCGGACAAGGGGCAGGACACCGAGACGCAGCTCATGCCCCTGCGTCGCCTCGTGGAGGCTCGCGGGTGGAACCCGACCGTGTACGTGGACGAGCCCGTGTCGGGCTCCCAGAGCCGCCGTCCTGCCCTCGACAGGATGATGGCGGACGTGCGGGTCTGCAAGGCGGACATCGTGGTCGCCCACCGTGTCGACGGACTCACCGACTCCGTGACCCGCCGGACGACCTACGGCCCCAACGCCTCGTCCAGCAGCGCCAGATCCGCGAGGTCCTTGGGCCGCCCCGACGTGGCCTTGTTCGTCCGCAGATCCCTCAACCCGAGCACGGGGACGTCCAGGTCTCCGAACGGCCCCAGGCATCGGCCCTCCCACGCTTCGTCGAAGGTCACGCCATCGATCGCGGTAAGGATGTCGATTCGGGAAGGAGGAAGGCCCATCTGGTAGACGGTGCCTGGACTCGTGAACGTGGCTGCGCTCACGCCGTGTGCAGCGAGCGGCGCTCCGAACTCGGCCAACGCCGCCACCACCCGGTTCGCGTTCTCCGCGTCCGGTCGCACCCAGACGTCGATGTCACCGGTCGACCTCGCCACACCGTGCACGGCCATGGCGAATGCACCCACCACGAGGTGCGCGACCTCGTGGTCCTGGAACGCGGCGAGAAGGTCCACGAAGTCTTGGTTCATCGCGGTGGGATGACCCGACCCGGCATCGCGGACCGGTCGTAGCTCGGAAGGGGCTCACCTCGCAGCGCCATGGCGTCGAGCGCGAGCTGCTGCATGGAATCGACCCGCTCTCTCGCGGTCGTGCACTGTGCGGGCTCGTGACGAACACCGACGTGACCCGGCCCTGAGGGCTCCCCTCATAACGCTGCCCCCGCCAGGGCCCGCATGATGGGGTCCTCACGGCTCACGGCGACGAGTCCGTCGAGCAGGAGCCGGAGTCGCTCCTCTGGCATGCCGGGGATCAGGTGGAACCACTCGAGCCCCTGGCGCTGGAGGCTGTGTGTGCGTCGCTTGACCGTGTTGGCCTTCAGCATTCGGTCCATGCCGACGTGCTCGCCTGCGCGCCCGAGCAGGACCAACATTGCATGAGCCAGCGCTGCGACAAGGAACAGCCGGTCCCGGCGGTCGGGTCGGGACACTCTCATCTCGCCCATCCCAAAGCCGAAGCGAGGATCCTTGATGTCCCGGAACGTCTCCTCGCACTCGAAGCGTCCGCCGTAGCGGCGCTTTGCTGTCGGTGTCGGCAGCGTCTGGCTCGAGCACGCGAGGCACCACTTGTCCTTCATCCCGGCGTCCTGGACGACGATCACCTTGCCCACGCGGCGCTTTGCCGCGGTCACGCTGGCACCGATGAGCGAGCGCGGACGGCCAGTACCGAGGCTCCACTCGCCCGCTGTCTGCGTCGTGCCCCTCCAGTCGGTGACATGGATGTCCGCGCGGAAGCGCAGCACGTAGTCGAACCCACGCGCGTCGAGCATGTCGTAGACGTTGCATGCCCCGAACTCGCGATCGGCCACGATCCAGACCTTCACGGAGGTCGGGATCGCGCGACGGAGCCTGTCGAGGAGCGCCTCCAGGCACGTCCACTTCCGGTCCTTCAGCGTGCTCTTCACCTCGGTCTTCCACACGAGTGGGAGCGCCCGACCGCGCCCCATCTGCAGGCTCGCCACCAGCGTCGACTGGTCGTCCGCGTCGAAGTCCGTCCAGTCGACGTTGATCCACACCTCCTTCGCGTCCCCGAGCGCGTACGCCACCCAGGTGTCGGACAGGCGGTCGACATCGATGCCCCGGTTCGAAAGCAGCCGGTCGACCTGCTTGATCGCGTGCTTCACGTTCAGGTTCTCGCGCCGCGCGAGGCCCGCGCCGATCAGCGACACCGCGAGCGAGCCCGCCGCAATGGCGCCCACCGCGGCGTTTGCCAGCGATAGCACCCGCTTGGCGTGGAGCTCCTTTCCGAAGAGCTCATCGACGACTGCGACGATGCTCTCGGCCGTGGCTGGGGTGGGCGAGCGAGCTGCCTTCGACCTCATCGGCGACCTCCGTCGGAGATCGCCGCCACCTACGCGGCGTGGTCACCACTGGCAAGCGGAAGCAATCATCCCCGAAGCTCCGCGTTCGCCCGGCCCAATTTAAGGGGATCCGTCAGGACCCGGCCAGGCCTTGCGTCGTCGGGCTCTCTCGGCGCGTGCGTCGTCCATAGGGGTGGTGTAACCAGGCGGTGGTGG
>JACKEQ010000015.1 GCA_020632885.1 Alphaproteobacteria bacterium
CATCTCCCGGATCCGAGCCGCGAGGGCCTCCACGTCAGCTCCCCGGGTCGGTCGAGAACCGGTAGCCGACGCCGCGCACGGTCTTGATGTGGGCCGCAGCGCTGCCGAGCTTCTCGCGGAGCCGCTTCACGTGCGTGTCCACCGTGCGGGTGTTGAGGTCGGGCGGCTGGTCCCAGACCTCCTGCAGGAGCGTGCCGCGCGTCTGCACCCGGCTCGGACGCGTGGCGAGACACATCAAGAGCCGAAACTCGGTGGCGGTGAGCTCCACGGGCTTGTCGTCGACGTAGACCTGATGGCCCTCCACGTCGATCTCGAGCGTGCCGTGCACCAGGCGATCGCCCTCGGGCTCGGGCTCTGGCGCCTGGGGAGCCATGGCCGCGCGACGCCGGAGGACCGCTCGCACGCGCAGGACGAACTCGCGCATGCTGAAGCTGGCCTTCACGACGTAGTCGTCCGCGCCGACCTCGAAGCCCACCACGCGGTCGATCTCCTCGCCCTTGGCGGTGAGCATGATGACCGGGATGTTCGCCGTGGCCTCGTCGGCCCGGAGCCGCCGGCACACCTCGGTGCCCGAGAGGTCCGGCAGCATCAGGTCCAGCACGACCAGCGCGGGACGATCGCGCTTCGCGACCTCCAGCGCCTGCTGGGCGTTGGCGGCCATGAGGGTGCTGAACCCCTCGCGACGCAGGTGGAGGTCGAGGAGATCGCGGATGTCCTCTTCGTCGTCCACGATCAGGATGGGGCCTTCGGGTTGCATGCTCTCTCCGGGGGCCGGACGTCGGCGTAACCCAGCCCCCACGGGGCGCCAGCGCGTCACGGAAGTGCTACGGTCCCGCCATGTTGGCCGTGCTCGTCGCCTTCGTCGCTTCCGCCGCGTCGTTCGATCCCCAGATGACCTGGCGGACGATCCGCACCGAGCACTTCGACATCACGTTCCACCAGGGCCTCGAGCACGTCGCCGACGAATTCGCCCGCGAGGTCGAGCCCGTCTACGCCACCATGTCCGCGGAGGTGCGCTGGGAGCCGCGCGCACGCACGCAGGTCGTGCTGGTGGACCGCACCGACGACGCCAACGGCTACGCGTCCGTCGTCCCCTACAACGCCATCGTGATCTTCGTCACCGCCCCCCAGGAGAACAGCTCGCTGTCGTTCTACGAGGACTGGTCGAGCGCCATCCTCACGCACGAGCTCACCCACGTGCTCCACATGGACGCCAACCACGGCATCGTGCGGGCAGCGCGGGCCGTCGTGGGGCGCGTGGCCACCACGAACGACGTGAGCCCCCTGTGGATGATCGAGGGCTTCGCCACGTTCCAGGAGACCCGCCACACCACGGGCGGCCGCGGGCGCACGCCCTACGTGGACATGGTGAAGCGCGCGAGCGTGCTGGAGGACGCGTTCCCGCCCCTCGGCGACCTCGACGGGCTCCAGCCGAAGCCCCCCTCCGGCAACCTCCGCTACCTGTTCGGTCAGGACTTCATGCAGTTCGTGGCGGACACCACGGGCGAGGACGTCTGGACGAAGTGGGTGCACACCTACGGCTCGTGGGTGCCCTTCTGGCTGCCCACGAAGCGGGTGTTCGGCCGGTCGCTGCGCGGCCTCTACGCGGACTGGCGCACCCACCTGGAGGAGCGCTACGCCCGGCAGCTCGAAGAGGCCGCCCTGGCGGGCCCGATCACGGAGACCCGTCGCGTGAGCGTGCCCGAGGCGAGCTGCTCTGCACCCGCCTTCGCGCCGAACGGCCACCAGCTCGTCTGGAGCTGCTACGACCTGCGCACGGGCTCGGCCATCTGGACCGCGAAGCCCGACGGCAGCGAGGCGGAGGTCCTCGTGCAGGACCGCGGCGCCAAGAGCTTCACCTGGCGGAGCGACAGCCAGGCGTTCGTGTACGCCAGCGCCCACACGGTGAACCGGTTCAACCTCTGGTCGGACATCTACCTGTACACGGTGGCCTCGGGCAGCACGACCGCCCTCACCAACGGCGCGCGGGCCCGCGACCCCGACTTCTCGCCCGACGGCGCGCACCTCGTGATGGTCACCAACCGCGCCGAGCGGAACCAGCTCGAGGTGGCCACGGTCGACCGCCGCCGGGTGCCCCTGACGTCCTTCGACGACCACACCCAGCTCAGCACGCCCCGCTTCGCGCCGGACGGGCGGTCTCTCGCCCTCAGCGCCTGGACGGACGGGCGCCGCGACCTCTGGCTCTACAGCCCGGACGGCGAGCCGCTGCGACGGCTCACCGTGGACATGGTGATGGACCGCGACCCCTTCTGGTCGCCTGACGGGCGTTGGCTCTACTTCTCGTCCGACCGCACGGGCATCCCGAACATCTTCGCCATCGAGATCGCCACCGAGCGCCTCTGGCAGGTCACCAACGTGCGCACCGGGGCCATGAAGCCCGCCGTGAGCGCGGACGGGAAGACGCTCGGGATGCAGGTCTACAGCAACGACGGCTGGGAGGTGCATCTCCTCGAACTCGACCCGTCCGCATACATCGACTGGGGTCCCCTGCCCCTCCCGGTCGGACCCCACCCCGCGCTCGCCGAGCTCGTACACCCCGTCGAGCCCGCGCCCATCGTGCCTCCGAAGGACGAGCCCCCGGAGGAGAAGCGCCGGCGACGGCTCTTCGGGCGGCCCGCCCCCGGAGACGCCACCGACACCGCGTGCTCCGCGCTCTCGGCCTTCGCGGAGACCACGCCGGGCGTGCCGCCGCCACGGGCCTTCGCGGAGCGCTGCCAGTCGCCATCGGAGACGGTGCAGAACTACGACATGACCGACGTGGAGAAGGCGTTCGGCGACGAGGAGGAGATCGACTGGCTCATCGAGCCCAGACGCTACAACCCGTTCCCCTGGCTCCTCCCGCGCTACGCGCTGCCGTACTTCCAGACCACGCCGTTCGCGCCGTCCGCCCCGTTCGACGTGCTGCCGTTCGCGGTGCAGGGGAGCCTCGTGAGCTCCGGGAGCGACCCCCTCGCCCACTTCGCCTGGTCGGGCGTGCTCTCGTACCGCACGGACGTCAACTACCTCGGCGGGGGGGCCGCGCTCACCTGGAACCGCCACCTGCCCGTCTACAGCGTGGGCTTCTCCCGGGGCGCCGTGCGGAGCGCGTTCATCAACACGCTGGGCACCGATCCGGACGGCGAGCCCGTGCTGGTGCCCACCGACATCCCCTACTGGGAGGGCCGGAACAGCGTCTTCGCGAGCGTGAGCTACCCCTACCGGCCGCGGACCACCATCTTCGGGCGCTACACGCTGTCGTTCCGCGACAACCTCTACGACCTGCCCGAGGGCACCTACCTGCCGACGGTGCCCATCCGGGGGCGCGTCGGCACACTGGCCGGTGGCTGGCGCTACAGCTGGGCCCAGCCCACGGCCTACGCGATCAGCTCGGAGGACGCGCGGGTCTTCTCCCTCATCGGGTCCCTGGCCCATCCCTGGCTCGGCACGAGCGTGAAGGCGGACGGGCTGTCCGGGCCGGCCGGCAGCGACGTGGGGCTCACCGTGGCCCAGGTGACCGCCGAGTTGCGCGAGTACCGCGTCAACCCGCTCATCCCCAACCACGTCGTCGCTGCGAAGGTGGGCGGGGGCTACACGCTCGGGGCCAACCAGTTCCTCGGGAACTACCAGCTCGGCGGGTCGTACGGCGACAGCGCCTTCGTGAGCACCCCCGACGAGTTCCGCATGCTGCGCGGCTACGCGAACGGCTCGGACATCGGCGACCGCTACTGGCTCGCGAGCCTGGAGTACCGGTTCCCGATCCTCCAGATCCAGCACGGCTGGGGCACCCTCCCGGTGTTCTGGCGCAACATCTCGGGGGCTGCGTTCATCGACGCCGGCAACGCCTTCACGGACGTCGTGGCGCCCCAGGACGCCTTCGACGGGTCCCTGGTGGGTGTGGGCGCCGAGGTCACCACCCGCTGGGCGCTCGGCTGGGGCTCGTTCGTCACCGGCCGGATGGGCTACGGGGTCGGCCTCACGCCCGCCACGCGCGGTCAGCACCTCCCCACGGACCCCCGAGCGTTCTACTTCCAGCTCGGAGGGAGCTTCTGAGCGGCCGTAGACGCGTCCTGGGCGGGCTCGTGGGGCTCGTGGCCCTCGGTGCCGCCGCGCTGGCGTGGACCTTCGTGCGCGCGGACCTCCCCGTGCCCGGCGGCGACCTCGGCAGCCTTCCGGCGGCGCCGCACGTCGACGGGCTCGTGCTGCGCCGGCTCCCCACGGCGACCATCGCCTCCCAGCACGGCTTCAGCGTGCGCGGCGCACCCATCACGGCACCGTTCACCAGCGCGATGGTGGCGTTCGTGGTCCAGCACCCGAAGGGCACCGTGCTGATCGACGCGGGCATGGGGTCACGCGGCCGGGAGCACGTCTCGACGGTGCCGTACCTCATGCAGGCCATCGTGGACCTCCAGATGCGCCAGGGAACCGCGGACGGGCTGCGGGCAGGCGGTATCGCCCCCGCGGGCCTGTGGGGTGTGATACTCACCCACGGGCACTGGGACCACGTGAGCGGCCTGCAGGACCTCCCTGGCGTGCCGGTGTGGATGACGACGGAGGAGCAGGCGTACGTCGCGGAGGACGGCGGTGGGCTGCTCTACCGCCAGATCGACGCCGAGCGCCCCGTCGACGTGCGCACCCTGACGTTCCCGGACGGGCCGTATGGGCCGTTCGCAGCGAGCTGGGACGTGTTCGACGACGGCTCGCTCGTGGTGCTGCCGCTTCCGGGCCACACGCCGGGGTCGGTGGCCGTGCTGGTGAACGGCGCCGAGCGCACGCTGTTCGTGGGCGACACCTCCTGGACGCAGGAGGGTGTGGCGTGGCCCGCGGAGAAGCCGTGGGTCACGCGCCGGATGGTGGACCACGACCCCGCCGGCGTGCGCGAGCAGCTCGTGTTCCTGCACCGGATGGTGGCGGCGAACCCGGGGCTGGTGGTCGTGCCCGCCCACGACGGACGCGTGCACGCGCGCGTGCCGACGCTCTAGAACGGCTGGTAGTCGATCACGACGGTGTCGCCGGGCTCTGGCAGGTAGTCCACGAAGGTGATGGACGGACCGCTGGCGTCGTACGTCCAGTCCTCCGCGTCGAACGCCAGGGTGACGGTGCCCCGCTCGATCCGCACCTCGATGGTGTCCTCGACCGCCTGATGGTCGAGGTCGAAGGTGCGGGTGAGCCCGGAAGCGAGGAGGCCCATGTCGTCCAGGAAGGGCTGCCAGTCGGTCGCGCAGATGTCGAAGGTCGCTCCGCCCGTGAAGCCGGCGTAGGCGAGGTAGTCGGTGCCCGCATCGAACACGGCACCGCAGAGGTTCTGCGGGAGCCCCGTGATGGCGTGGGCCTTCACGAGCTCCGGGCGGGCCTTGACCGTCTCCATCCACGTGCGGAAGGCCGGGCGCGTGATCGAGGTGGACTGATCGTCCTCGTCGCTGACGAAGACGATGTGGAGGGCCGCGTCGTCGCGCCAGAAGCCCGAGTTGGCGGGCAGGTTGCGGTTGGTCTCGAGGAGCGACCACGCGGCGTCGCGGCCCCTCTCCTCCACGGCGCCCCCCGTGCCGGCCAGGGCCATCTGGGAGAACGTGCCCTGCACGTTCGGCGTGGAGGGGTCGATGTAGCGGACTCCGTTCGCGAGCCGCAGGCGGCCCGCGGCAGGCACGTCCATGTCCGTGGTGGTGACACCGATGTGGTAGTCGATGCCAGAACCCAGGAAGTAGTTCATGAACGAGGGGAAGTTGTTCGCGAGCGCAGACTGCTCCTCGTACATCGAGCACGAGTCGTCCACCACGAACAGCACGTCCACGGCGGGCGGCGGGACCACGTGGCGCACCTCCTCCACGGGGCCGTTGATCGCGATGAAGCCCATCGAGAAGTGCGTGATCTCCGCCGACATCACGCCGTCGCCGGCCACCGCGACAGGCTGGGTGAACCCGCCGATGCCGTTGGACCAGAAGAACCGCGGGTCCGCGTCGGGCGCATGCGGGATGGACACCGTGACGGGCACGTCGAACTCGAGGCCGTCGGGCCCGAAGACGTAGAGGTCCGACAAGCCCTGGTACGGCGACGGGACGCCGAAGGCATCGACCGTGACGGTGATCACGGTGTCTTCCGACACCGCACCGGCCGGGACGTCGAGGGTGATGTCGCCCGCGAACGTGACGCTCCCGCCGTCGGGCGTGAAGGTGGCCTCGGCGGGAGGCGGCGTGGGCTCGGGAGGAGGCTCGGCCGTGGGGACCGGAGGGGGCTCGGCCGTGGGTGCGGGGTCCACGGGGTCGTCGATCATCGGCAGGCAGGCGAGCACGAGCGAGAACAACATCGGGACCTCGGGGACTGGAGCCGATACGACCTATCCGGAGGTGCCGATGCTCGCCTTTCTCGTCGTCGCGTGTGGACCCGATCTCCCGGTCGGGTGGGAGGACGCCGAGCCCGTCGCGTCCCTCGTCCAGCACGAGTGCGACGGCACGCCCTACGAGCCCTACGACGTCACGCTCGACGCGGATCTCTCCGGATCCCCCGTCAGCGCGGCCGTGCACAACGCCCACTTCCGCTGCGCCCAGGACGTCGAGGGGTTCTGGCAGTGGTCGGGTGACGCCCTGCAGATCCTCGTGCAACCCTCGGACATGAACCCGCGGATCGTGGCCGGGTGCGACTGCCTCTACGACCTCGACATCACCGTGGAGGCGGACGGCACGCCGACCTCCCTCGAGGTCTGGGAGCGCCAGGACGCCCTGAACGACCCCAACGAGCCCGAGAGGGTCGCGACTCAGCCGTCGCCGTAGACCCAGCGGTAGGCCATCACGAACCCGAGCACCCGCTTCACGTACTTCCGGGTCTCGGTGTACCCGATGTCCTCGGCGAACTCGTCGAACTCGAGCTTCCCGCCCTCCGGCGCCGCCGCCAGCCAGCGCCGCACGGCCGCCTCGCCACCGTTGTAGGACGCGATGAACGCCGGGTGGTCCGTTCCCTCGAGCACCCCGGCGAGGGACTGGCGCTTCAGGCCGAGCTCCGCGGTCCCCATGCTCGCGTTGTAGGGCGCCGAGTACAGGTCGTCCGCGTCGTAGGGACGGCCCGGGTAGAGCTCCTCGTGGATCCGCGGCCCCTCGGCGGGCATGATCTGCATCAGGCCCCGCGCGCCCGCCAGGCTCGTGACCCGCGGGTCCAGCGCGGACTCGGCGGTCATGATCCCGTAGGGCACGAGCGGATCGAGGTCGAAGCGCGCGGCGACCCGCGCCACGATGCCGTGCTCGGGCCGCGGCGTGCACGCCTGCTGGGCCACGGGGTCTCCACCCTTCCACGGCGACACGCAGAACGGCGCGGCCAGCGCCTTGCCCTTCCGGTAGTCGCCCGCCGCGATGAACGCCCAGGCGCCCGCCAGAATCGACTCCCGGCCCTTCAGGTGCGGCTCGACCGACGCGAGCTCGTCGCGGGCCCAGTCCCGGAATCCCACGTCCAGGAGGGCCTCCGCACGCCTCACGTCGTCGCGGGACGCCAGCGATGCGGGCCACGCGGGCCGCTCGACGGCCGGCTGTGCCTCGAAGGTCCTCCCGAGGCGCAAGGCCGCATACCAGGCATACCCGCTCACCGGGAACCGCGAGAGCACGGACTCCAGGACCGCCCGCTCACCCGCAGCGTCGCCCGCCCGGCCCTTCGCGCGGGCCTGCCAGTACACCGCACCCGGCACGAGCGACGACGACGACCGGGACTTCACGAGCCGCGACCAGGCCGCCGTGGCGTCGTCCACCCGCCCCTCCCGCCAGTGGCACCGTGCGGCGAACCACAGCGCCTCGTCCAGGTGCTTGCTCGACGGGTACGCCCGCTCGTGCTCGGCGAACAACGGGCCCGCGGCCGCACAGTCGTTGGCGTCGTACGCCATGTACCCGAGCTTGAAGCTCGCGAACACCGCTTTCTCGTGGGTCGGGTGCTGGGCGATGAGGCGCCGGTACACCACGGCGGCGGTCGTGTAGTCGCCCGTCCGCGCGAACGTCAGCGCGTAGTCGAACAGCAGCGGAGCCGCGCCCTTCGCCGCCTCGGGAGCCCCGAGGGCCAGCCGCCACTGCTCCAGGGCCGCATCGTACCGGCGGGCGGCCAGGTTCACCTTCGCGAGCTGCACCGGTGTCGCCGGCGTGCCCGCCCCTGCCAGGGTCTCCGCGAGCTCGGCGGCCTCGTCGATACGCCCGTGCTTCTTCAGGCCCGCGAGACGCGAGGCCCGCTCGGCGTCCGTGAATCCCGGCGCCCCGGCGGCCTCCAGGAGCTTCCGCGCCTCCTCGTCCGCACCACCGACCTCGGCGGCCACCCACACGGCACGCCAGGCGGTCTGCGCCTCCTCGCCCCTGCCCGCGGTCGCCAGCGCCTGCCCCACGAGGACGCCGGCCCGCCCGCCCCCGACGGCAGCCGCCGCCTTCTTCGTGCCCTCCACGTCGCCCTTCTGCGCCAGGACCTCCGCGCGGGTCGCCTTGATCTCGCGGCCGGCCGCACCGGGGAGCTCGAGCCCGTCGAGGGCCACGAGGGCCCCGTCGAGGTCGCCGAGCGACACGCGGGCACGCGCCCGAACCAGACGTCCGTACTCCTGGAGCACACCCGGCTCGCCCTCCTCGAGCATGCGGTCCGCGGCCCGCGGGTCACCGAGCTGGAGGAGACACCAGGCCCGCGGGACCCGCCAGGTCTCCACCGCCGCCTCGAAGGGGTCCGTGCGCTCGACGAGGGTGCGGCAGTCGCCCGACGCGACCGCATCGGACAGGGTTCCCGCCCACACACGGGCGGCGAGGAGGAGGAGCATGGGGACCTCGGGCGAGGAGGGAACCCCTGGGGTGGGGACGGGGTTCCGGGAGGGACCCCGAGCCTATCACGCGGCCCCGTCGAGGAGCCCGAGCACGCGGTCCGTCCGGGTCACCGCGAGCCGTGCGCAGCCCTCCAGCACGGGTCGGAGCACGCCGGGCGGCAGGCCCGCCAGCAGGGCCCGCGCACCGTCCGCCTCGTACCGCGCGACGTGCTCGTGCACGTCCGCCCCGCACGTGGCGTAGAGGAACCCCGCGAGCGGCGCGTTCCGGAGGTCGAAGTCGCCTTCGGACGCCCGCCCCTCGACGAGGAGCCGCAGCACCTCGCGGTCCGCGGAGGCCACGGGCACGGCCTCGGGCAGGTGGTGCTCCAGCCGTGGCGACGTGGAGCTCACGCTCGGCAGATCGCCCATGAACAGGCTCACTGGCGCGTCGCCGCCGGTCTCGCCCGCGATGGCCTGCAGGAGGCTCGCCGCGAGCAGCTTGGCGGTGAGGTAGTGGTGGGCGAGCTCGATGTTCCGGGCCGCCGCGGCACGCAGAGCATCGAGGCGCGCGGGGCTCGGGGCGCCCCGGAACCCCCGGAAGACCACCTCGGCCTTCAGGAAGCCGAAGAACCCCCGCATCTTCTTCATGGCCAGGTGGTACTGGTCGATGGTGTAGACCCGCACGCGCAGCTGGGTGTTGGACTCCGGCAGGAGCTGCCAGGTGTTGTCGAGGAAGCGTGCGGTGTCCGCGAACGCGAAGTTCGCCACGTCCTGGTTGGCGAGGCCTACGGCGTCCTTCACGGCCTGGACGGCGTCCAGCGCGAGCCCCAGGCCCTCCACACGGGCCAGGAGCGCATCGGACACGCCCTCGCCGGGTGCCGAGCGGAACGGGATCGTGGCCTCGATGCACACGGCCACGCGCACGGTTGCGTCCACGGGCAGGACGTCGTGCAGGCGGCGCACGGCGAACAGCGCGGAGAGGAGTTCGTTCAGCCCGGCGAACGGGGAGAGCACCTGCCCGTCCACGAACCCGAAGATCTGCGCCAGCCGCGCCTTCCACGGGTCGTCGCCGATCACGAGCGCGACGCCGTCGGGGCCGACGTGGAACGCGTCGCCCAGCACGTCCACGAGGCGCGAGGGGAGCCCGCCGTCCACCTGCATGTACACGGTGTCGTGGAAGAGCGCAGCGAGCACCTGCACGGCGTTCCCGCCCTCCGCGACGTCGAACACGTGCCCGACATCGTGGAACGAGCGCCCGCCCGCCGACATGCTCTCGTGCACATCGGTGGCCCAGAGCTCGAGCTGCGCGTCGGTGGCCTCCCCGCCGAGGTCGCGCACCGCCCGGCGCGCCAGCCCGACCAGCTTCTGAAGCGTGGATTCACTCACGGTGGCCTCCGTAGGGAAGCAGGGTCGCACAGGAGCTACAGGCCGTCCACGGCCCGCTGGACCTTCTCGATCCGGGTGGTCAGGTCGGCGAGGCGGTCGGCGACCCGGAGCGCGAGTGTACGATGGAGCCGGAGACCCAGCGTCGGGCGCAGCGCGCACAGGCTCTCGAAGGCGTGGCGGGTGAGCACGAAGGCCATCCCATCCGTGGTGGCCGTGACGGTGGCGGTGCGCCGCCAGGGCCGGATCAGGGCGAGCTCGCCGGCGTGACCGCCCTCGCGGATGGTCGTGAGGTGCACGCCCGCACGGCTGGCGTGCGCCTTCCCGCGCACGAGCAGCAGGCAGTCGGTGCCCACCTTCCCCTCACCCATGAGCTCCTCGCCCGCGCGGAACGGACGGCGCTCGAGCACGGTGGCCAGGCTGCGCAGCTCGGACTCGTCGAGGCGCTCGAACAGCGTCTGCGACCTCAGGTGCGCGAGGATCTGGGACAGATCGGGCTGCCCGGCGCACTCGAGAAGCGCGACCGTGATGTTGTCGAGGCCGCCCGCCCGGTTGGCCTCGCCGATCAGGAGCTCCACCGCCGTGCCGAGCGCGCGCTCGTGCACCGCCGCCGCCAGGGAGCCCACGTCCACCATGTCGTACAGGCCGTCGCTGCACAGCAGGAGACGGTCGCCCGGCGCCACGTCCACCCGCGCCACGTCGGGGACGACGGGGCCGAAGCCCAGCGCCTGGGTGAGCTTGCTGGCCGCCGGGTGCTCGGCCGCCCGGTCGGGGTCGAGGCCCCGCTCCAGCAGCACCTGTTCGTAGTTGTGGTCGCGCGTCAGGCGGAGGACCCCGTCGCCGCGCAGCAGGTAGGCGCGCGAGTCACCGACGTGGGCGACGAAGGCACCCAGCCCGTCCGACGTGGCCACGGCGCAGACGGCCGTGGTGCCGCCCACCCCTTCCAGCTCGGCCTCCACGCGGCGGGCGGCCTCCTGGAAGGCCTCCTCGAAGGCCGCCGTGATGGCGAGACCGTCGCCGCCGGCGTCGATCAGCTCACCGGCGCGCTCGTGGAGGGCGTCCGCCGCGATCCTCGCGGCCACCGCACCTCCCTCGTGCCCACCCATGCCGTCGCAGACCACCGCGAACCCGGGCGCCATGCGCACGACGTCCTGGTTCTCCGACCGCGAGCGCCCGACGTCCGTGCCGGCCTGCATCCCTTCGAACATGCTCACCTCCGGGGGCCATGACGCGTCGAACGTCGAACGGAATCCGCGAACATGGACACCCGGGCCGCCCGAGATGGGCAGCCCGGACGACCTCAGTCCACCTTCAGGAGGCCCACCACGGTGGCCATCTCGTCCTTCCGCCATGCCTCGCAGGCCGTCACGCCAGCGCGGAGGTCGGCGATGACGCCCTTCGACGCGTCGCTGTTCCAGGTCTCCACGGCCTTGGCGAGCTCCTCGACGGGCTCCCCCGAGCAGGCACCGAGACCCACGGACAGCACCGAGGGACGGTCCTTCGGCTTCACGCGCTTCAGGTCCTTGCCGGCCTTGGCGAGGAACACGACGGCCTCGTCCGGGTAGTCGGCGAAGACCTCCTGGAAGATCGCCATGCGCGCCGCGGAGTCCGGACGCTCCATGAACCAGGCGGCCGTCTTCTTGCGCAGGTAGGCCGACTGGGAAGCGCCGATGATGGCGCCCGCCCAGAGGTGCTTGGCGTCGGCCTCGGCGTCGCCGTGCTTCTGGAGGACCTCGGTGAGGTACTCGAGGTCCTTCGTGGACCCGAGGGCGCGCATGGCCTCGTTCGCGAGGTCACGGTCGACGGCCTTCACGTCGGCCTGCGCCTTCTCCGCCCAGTCCAGGTAGGCCGCCATGGCCGCATCGTCCCCGGCCGCGCGGCGGTACGGGTAGAGGCGGGACGTGGGGCTCACGTCCTTCGTCATCTGGCCCAGCCACCACTTGGTGAAGGTCGCGCGCGCCTCGGCCTGGTCGTCCGGCAGACCCACGAGCGCCATCCGCTGGGCGGCCCGCAGGGAGGGTGCCGCGGCAGCCGGGGCCACGGGGGCCAGGGCGCGGATCGCGCGGAGCACGCGGGCCGCATCGATCGCGCCGGCGTGCACGAGGGCCTCGAGGTTGGCCGCCACGGCCACGGCCTCCGCGGGCCGGAGCTCACCGGCCGCCGCGATGAGCGCGTCGAAGTCGGCCGGGTCCGCGAAGGTCCACACGTAGGCGGGCGCCTGGGGCACGAACCAGCCCTTCCCGACGTCCATCTTCCCGCCCTCGGCAGGGATGGCGGCGCGCACCACACCGCCCGCCGTGCGACCCGCGACCGGGATCATCCAGGCCGTGGGCTCCTCGGGGGCCTCCTCGGTGGACCAGACGTAGGGCGCCTGGGCGACCGTGAAGCCCGTGTCGGTGCGCGTGAAGGTGACCAGGGGCACACCGGGCTTCTCGAGCCACGGCGTCATCTCCGCCGCGGCGTCCGTGCCGGTGGACTTCCCGATGGCGGCCAGCAGCCCCGGGAGATCAGTCGTCGTGTTCGTGCCGATCACGGCCTTCACGCCGTCGAGCAGCTTGCCGGGGCCGTAGTGGGCCGCGAACATCGCTAGCACCGCGGCGCCCTTCACGCGGGGACCGGGGGCTGCGGGGTCGAGGCCCTCGTAGCCGGAGGCGGCCTTCGCGGTGCTCCCGCCGCCGCCCTCCTTCACGATGGCGCGGGCCAGGCGGGACGTCTCGTAGGGGCCGGCGTCCCCCTTGGCGGCGACCCGGAGGTCGGCCCAGGCGGACAGCATCTCCATCACCCAGAGGTCCTCCCAGGTCGAGGGACCCACGGCACCGCCGAACCAGTCATGGGCGAGCACGTGCGTGGCGCGGTCCTCGGCCCAGGGCGACGCCTCCTCGTCGAACGCGACGAAGCCGGGCACACCGTGGATCCCGGTGCCGTCGGCCATCTCCACGAACCCGACGCGCTGCGCGACGCCGGACGACCCGATGGCGCCCTCCAGCTCCTTCGCCTGCGCGCCGAGCATGCCGACCGCCTGCTCGACCCGTGCGGGCGGCGCGTAGCCGGGGGCGTAGACCTTGGTGGGCACGGGTGCATCGGCCACGTCGTGGGTCTTGAAGGAGCCCACCGCGAAGCCGACCATGTAGGCCGGAACGGCGGCGGTGGGGGCGAACGTGTGCACCGTCGCACCCTTCGCGCCGGGCGCAGACCCGCTCTCGGGCGTGCCGGCCACGACCATCATCTCGGAGGGTGCCGTGATCTCGAGCGTGATCGGGATCCGGAAGCGCGGCTCGTCGAAGCTCGGGAACACGTACCGCGCCTTGCCCGGCCAGAGGGCGGTCCAGGCCACCGCCTCCATCTCGGGGTTCTTCTTCCAGTCCTTCATCCGCGCCTTGTCGGCCTTGGCCTCCGCCTTCACCTCTGCCTCGGAGGGCTTGGGGAGGGTGCGGCCCTGCGTGCGGGCCTCCTTCTCGGCGGCCTCGCGCGCCTTCTGCTTGGCCTTCATGGCTTCGTCGTGGGCGGTCTCCCGGGGCGAGTGGCGCATCACACCCTCGCGGTACTTGCCCGAGAACTCGATCACGAGGTCGACGGTGCCGGGATCGAGCACCTTCGCCGCCTGGAGTGTGACAGCGCCCTTCGGCTCCGAGATGACCTCGGCCTTGACGCCGCCCAGCGTGGCGCTGGCGATGAACACGCCGTCAGCGTGCAGGCTGACGCTGTCCGTGGGGTCGTCGAGCTGCAGGGTGATCACCGTGCGGCCGGTGTAGGCGGTCCGGCCGGGGTGGATGTCCAGCTCGACGCGCTGGGCAGCCGGGGCCCCCGCGTTCTCGAGCAGGCCTTCGGTCGTGACGCTCGCGAGCGCCGCGGACAGAGCGATGGTCGTCAGCATGGGTACTCCTCCACGCCCTACTGTCCGAACAGGGCGTTCGGGTCAAGTCGGGCCGTGCCGTCGCTCGAGCTCCACCATGCATCGGACGCACGCCGGAGACTCCGGACGGGCCTTCAGGCGGTCGTAGCCGATGGGGTCGCCGCACACCTTGCAGTCGCCGTATTCGCCGTCCTGCACGGCCTGCAGCGCCACGAGGACCTGCTTGCGCCGGAGCTCGGACCGCCGCTGCTGGGCCTCCGCGATCTTCTGGGCCTGCAGGGCGTCCACACGGCTGATCCGTCCGACGGCCGCCTGATCGAGGTGCACGGTGCCCGCGAGCGCAGCCGTACCGCGGGCGGTGGCCTCCAGGCTGGCGAGGAGCGCGTTCAGATCGGCAGTGAGCTCGGCGAGCTGGGCGTCGGTGAGGTCATCCATCCCACGGGACCGTGATGCGCACCTTGATGTCCGGCTTGATCTTCAGGGTGCCCATCAGGGCCTTGAACGGCGTGATGCCCCAGTCCGGCTGGTGGAGCGTGAGCCGACAGGTGGCCTTCCCGCCCTCGATGTGGGCCTCGAAGCGCACGTCGTGACGACCCGGGGGGATCGCGAGGGTGCCGGTGCCCTCGATGCAATCGTCGTCCACGTCGACATCGTCCGCCTCGAAGCGGATGTCGCGGGGACGGAAGCCCTTGAAGACGTGCTTGTCGATGTTCGCGAGGATGTCCCGCTCGTCCTTCGCGGAGAGTGCGCCCGGGGCCACCCGGCCGTCCTTGATGGCGCCCACCACCTCGAAGGAGGTGCCGTCGAAGGTGCCCTCGATGTGATCGTCCTCGACCGTGAGCGACCAGCGCTTCACCCGGAACAACAGGTCGTGACCGACCGCCGAGAGCAGGCCGGCCTTGTACGTGAAGATCTCGCAGGTCCCGGAGGACGCGTCGAACACGGGCATCTAGAGCTCCTCCGCCAGCGTGCCGGCGAGCCGATGGCCCAGCGCCATCGCGGTGAGCATGGGGTTCACGCCGGGGGAGGACGGGAACAGGCTGGTGTCCGCCACCCAGAGGTTCTGCACGCCGTGCACGGCCCCCCGGCTGTCGGTGGCGGCGCGGGTGGGGTCGTCGCCCATCGCCATCGTGCCGAACACGTGGTTGCTCCCGGACGGGATGTCCTGCGGCGAGACGGGCGAGCGCCGGAGCTCCGCCACGTCCTCCATCGCCGTCAGCGTGGGCGGGAGGCCGTGGATACCGGGGTACACCTTGGTGGCCCCCACGCTGAACATCATCTCGGCGAGCACGGCGCTCGCCTCCTGCAGGCGCCGGGCGTCCGCAGGGCCGATGTCGTACACGATGGACGGACGAGGCAGGCCGCGCACGACGCGCACCGTGCCGACGCTGTCGTCGCCGCTCACCCAGGCGTCCCAGATGAGGGTGTTGCGGTAGTCGCGGAGCTGGCGCTTCAGGCCGCGCCCGATGCCCTGCATGCGGAGGGCCATGAGCGCGGGGTCCGCCCAGAGGGCCTCGAGCTTGATGCCGTGCTCGATGAGGGACAGCGTGTGCACGCCTTGCGTGGCGCCGTACCAGGGGTGGACGTCGAGATCCGGGATGTAGCCCGCGACCACGGTGCTCGGGTGCATGCGCAGGTTCGCGCCGATGGGCTCGGCGGTGAGCCCGCTCTGCTGGCAGATCACCGGGGTGTTGATGACGCCCGCCGCCAGGACGACGTGGCGGGCCTCGATGCGCACGGTGCCCGCACGGTTCCCCTTGAAAGGCTCGGTGGTGTGGCCCTCGACCCCCACGGCTCGCCCGTTGCGCATGACCACGCGGTCGACCACCGCGCTGGTGTACACGCGGCCGCCCGCCGCGATCAGCTCGGGCACGCCGCGACGGTCGGTGGAGAGCTTGGCGCCGTTGGGGCAGCCGTAGACGCACCCCCCCGAGCCCCTGCAGCCGTCGACGTTCCGGAGGATGGGCTCGGGCTCCAGGCCGCGCTCGCGGCAGGCGCGCGTGAACAGGTCGTTCCGCGGCCCCTGCACGGCGTCCGGCGTGGCCGCCACGCCCATGAAGGCCTCGACGGCGTCGTAGTGCGGAGCCAGGTCGTCGGGCGTGAGCCCCTCGACGCCCCAGTCCTCCTCCCAGGCCTCCAGGGCGCTCTCGCGTGCGCGCAGGCAGATGGCGCAGTTGATGAGGCTGCCCCCGCCGAGGACCTTCGCCTGGAGCGTGGGGAGCACGACGTTGCCGCGCGTGGTGCGCATGCCGGAGTCCCAGAACCACCGGTTCATGGTGAGCCCGCCGTCGCGCACGAGGTCGGCCTTGCGGGCGACCGGACCCGCCTCGAGCAGGACGACGTCGTGCCCGCGCCGGGCGAGCTCCAGGGCCGTGATGGCCCCGCCGGGCCCGGAACCGACCACCACGACGTCGCAGCGGTCGTGCACGACCCCCTTGTAGTCCGAGAACTCGAAGAGCCCGGCAGGACGGCCCAGGAAGCGGTCCGGCGGCGGGGTGTCGGGCGTGCCTGGAGCCAGGAAGGGCATCGGACCATCGACGTCCGGCGCGTCGAGCACCCCGAGTACCTCGTTGACCCGCTCGCTCCCGAACCACGCCATCATCAGGAGCGACCGGAGGCCCTCCAGACCCATCCGGCGCGCGTACACCGTGCTCTCCTCCCAGCTCCGGAGGTAGGCGGTGACCTCGTCGACCGGTGCGCTGACGAGCCGGGCGGTCGGCGACATCGCCCAGACGGCGAAGCCCTTGTCGAAGAGCTGCAGGAGCGCGCGGATCTGGCTGCGCTCGAACGGCAGGCTGGCGTGGAGCAGACGGTCGATGTACCCGACCACGTCGGCCTCGATGCCGTCGGGGACCTCGGTGGCGTCGCGCGGGAAGACCGCCTGCCCGAGGGCCCTGACGAGCCTGGCCTCCGCTTCGGTGAGCAACAGCATCGCGATGACTCCGTGACGAGCGGGTCGCCCTAACCGGCTGGGCGCCGCCGTGCGCGGGTCAGCCGCGGTGGCCGAGCAGCCGGTCGAGATGGGCCCACAGCGCGAGCGCGACGTGGTCCTCGTCGTCCCTCAGGGCCTCCCGGAAAGCGGGGTATTCGTCCCGGTACATGAAGAGCTTGTGGCTCCGGCTGGCCCAGCACGCCTCGACGTTGGCGATGCGGTCGCACAGCTTGAGCACCGTGGCGCCGGGGGTCTCGCGGATCTTCGGATAGGTGGCCGCGTTCCGGGTCTTCCGGTCCGGGCCGGCCTCCGTGGTGACCGCGTGCACGAGCCGCGCGACGTCCGCCCCCACGACCTCCCGGACGTGCTCCAGGTCCACCGCGGTGTCCTCCACGGTGTCGTGGAGCCAGGCGGCCGCGACCAGCGTGGGGGTCGCGACCCCGAAGCGATGCAGGTTCTCGACCACGGTGATCAGGTGCGCGGCGTACGGCCGGTCGCCGTACTTCTGCTCGCCGTGGGCCTCGATGGCCATCGCGGCGGCGCTGGCCACCAGCTCCATGGTCCCTCCCCTGCTTTCACCCTATCTCAGACGTCGTCCATCTGGCGGAGGCGCTTGATGCGCTCCTCGATGGGGGGGTGCGTGCTGAACCAACCGGCGAGGCCGCCGCTGAACCCGTTCACGATCATGTGGACGTGCTCACCCGCGGTCTGCTCCATGGGGACGCGCTGCACGCCGTAGGCGAGGGTGGAGAGCGCGCTGGCGAGGCCCTCGGGGTCGCCGGTGAGCTGGGCGGCGCGGCGATCGGCCGCGTACTCGCGGGTGCGGCTGATGGACATCTGGATCACCGCCGCCGCCATGGGCGCCAGGATCATGATGATCAGCGACAGCCACACCGGCGTGTCGCGGTCGCGGGTCCACATGATCATGTGGGCCGCGTACGAGATGGCGCCGGCGATCGTCCCCGCCACGGCGGAGATGAGCGTGTCGCGGTTCTGGATGTGCCCGATCTCGTGGGCGATGACCCCGCGGATCTCGCGACGGTCGAGCTGGTCGAGCAGGCCCTGGGTCACGGCCACCACGCCCTTGGACGGGCTCCGGCCGGTGGCGAACGCGTTGGGGCTGGGGTCGCCCACCCAGTACAGGCGGGGTGTGGGGATGCCCGCGGCGCGCGCGATCTCCTCCATGTCCTCGTAGAGCCAGGGGATCTCGTCGCGGGACACCGGCTGTGCGCCCGTGCTGGCGATGACCAGCGAGTCCGCGAAGAACCAGGACCCGAAGTTCATGACGCCTGCCAGGACCAGCATGACGAGCATGCCCTGCTGTCCGCCGATGACGCCGCCGATGGCGACGAGGAACGCAGACAGCAGCCCGAGCAGCATGGCTGTCTTCACGTAGTTCATGGGAAGTCCTCCTCGGCCCCGGAAGTAAGCACTCCCGCCCGACGCGCACAGGGCGCGGAGAACTTTCGTGACGGCGTCAGGGCTGGGGCGCCCGCACCGCCTCGAGCTGCGAGAACACGGCTTCGATGGTGTTCGCGAGCCGCAGGCCGGGACGGAAGCGTTCCGCGGCCACCTGCACGACGTCCGGCCCGCGCGCGACCCAGGCCGTCCGGCTCTCCACGAAGCTCCCGCCGCCGGTCGGGATGCGCTGGGTGCGCAGCAGGCTCGCGTCGCCCTCCACGTCGTTCACCGGGGCGTACGTCACCTCCACGGTCACCCCGAGCTGCCGCGCCAGCCGCTGGCCCTCGACGGTCTGCTCGGCCCGCAGCAGGGCGAGGTACTCGCGGGCCACCTCGGCACCGTCGAACCTGAGGTAGCGGATGTCGCCCGCCCGGTCGGGCAGCGTGAGCTCGAGCCGCTGGGCGTCCACGAGGTGCGCCAGCACCGCCTCCAGCTCGTCCTCCTTGCCCGTCCGGATGGCCTCGCCGCGCAGGACGTACTCGCCGAGCCGGGAGTTCGCCGCCAGCCAGGCGCCACGGGTGAGCGCCTGATCGGTGCCGCGCAGGACGGCCGCGTAGTCCAGGTCGCGCGTGGGCGGCGTCGGGCTGTACGTGTCGGGCCGGAAGATCATCGACGAGCTGGCGGGCGGCGCGTGGTGCCACGCCCAGAACGCGTCCATGCCGCCGTCCCGCACGACCTCCTCGAGCATCGCCAGGCCGCGCCCGTAGCGCATCCAGATGTCGTAGGCGCCGGGGTCCTGGAGCCCCTCCTGGTCCCAGCCCTGCATGCGGGACAGCGTCCAGAACGCCTCGGTGAGACCGAGCTCCTCGGCCACACCCTTCGCGATCAGGTTGGCCCCACCCTCGCTCACGGCGCTCCAGCCGTGGAAGTGGTCCTGGTCCACCAGCTCGCCGATCCGCCCGGCGGGATCGTCCTCCTGGGCCGCCTGCAACGCGTGCCCGAGCTCGTGGGCCAGCACGAGACGACCGACGTTCCGCGCGACCTCGGGCCCCTCCTCGTCGGCGACCTTCAGCAGGCTCTCGCGCACCACGTAGACCTTGCCCGTGAAGATGCCGTACTTCCCGAACAACCCGCGGAGGCTGACGCCCGCCTCCGCCTCGGCGTGGGCCTGCCGCACCGCCTCGGGCGTGTCGCGGTACAGCATGTCCATGATGAGCCTGGACTCGCGGCCCGCGAACGACCGGAGCTCCTCGACCGTGAACGCCTCCACCGGCGGCGGCTCACGGAACCTGGCTCCCCCGTGCTTCTCGACGAGCGGGACGAGCTCCTCCGCCCACGCGACCAGCTCGGCGTCCGAGAAGAGCTCGACCTCGGCGACCGCCTCCGTGGGCTCGGGCGGCCCGACGGGCTGGGCGGGCTTGGGGCACCCCAGCAGGGCCAGGACGATCAAGGCTCGTCCCACGGCTCCACGGGCACCTCGATGGGCGGGAGCGGGTCGGGGTCGGGGATGGGCCAGTAGTCGCCCCAGAGCTCCTTGCCGCCGTCGACCGTGAGCGTCTGGCCCGTGATGTACGCGCCGGCCGGGCTGTGCAGGAAGGCCACCATCCACGCGACCTCGTCGCACGTGCCCAGGCGCTTCATGGGCACCACCTTCTGCATCGTGCGGATGAGGTCGAGCCCCTGGGGATACCGCTGGATCCCGGAGCTCGCGATGTAGCCGGGCGCGATGCTGTTGATGCGCACGCCGCGGGCCGCCCACTCCACAGAGAGCGTGCGCGTGAGGGCCTCCACGCCGGCGCGGGCGGCGTGGGAGTGCGCCATGCCGGGGAAGGCGCGCTTGGTGAGCATCGTGATGTTGGTGACGGTGCCGCCGTTCGCGAGCATCCAGGCGTCCGCCGCGGCCCGCGTGAGGTTCCACGTGCCCGTGAGGTTCGTGGACACCACGGCGTCGAAGCCGTTGGGCGTGATGGTCTCGGCGGGCGCGAAGAACTGCCCGCCTCCGTTGTTCACGAGATGATCGATGCGCCCGTGCCGCTCGAGGGTGCGGTCGACCAGCGCCCGGACGCCGTCGCGGTCGCGGATGTCGCACACATCGCCGAACACCTCGCGGCCGACCTGCGCCGTGAGCCCGGCAGCGGCGCGCTCGATCACGTCGCGCTTGCGGCTGGCGATGACCACGGTGCAGCCGAGCCGCGCGAGCTCGCGGGCGATCGCGGCCCCGATCCCCGTGCCTCCGCCGGAGACCACCGCCACCTGTCCGTCGAAGAGACCGTCCCTGAAGATCGTGCTGTTCATGGCTCACTTCGTACCACGCCATCGGCAGGGGGTCTGCTACCGTCTCGATGTGCTCACCCTCTTCGCCACGGCCCACGCCCAGTCCCTCGTGGGCGACCTGTCGTCCACCTGGATCCTCAACGGCGACGCGTCGTTCCAGGGCGGCGACCTGCAGCTCGTGTCGGCGACGCTGAATCGGGAGGGCTCCGCCTACCTCGCCCAGTCCTTCGAGCTCCAGGGCCACGGGCTCGTGAAGGCGTACTTCGAGCTGGAGCTGGAGCGCTCGACGTTCGGTGCGGGGGGCATGACGTTCACCTTCCAGTCCCAGGGGCCCGGCGCCCTCGGCGGTGGTGCGTCGGACCCCGGGTCGCTCGGGTGGTACGTGATCGACCCCGCCGTGGCGGTCGAGATCGACGTCTTCACGTCCGCCGCGCCCCACGTGGACCCCGACTCGAACCACGTCGCCATCGACGTCTCCGGCAGCTACGCGAGCCTGGCGAGCACCTCACCGGCCTTTCCGCTCGATGGATTCCCGCTGTGGATGTGGGTGGACTACCGCCAGGACACCACCACCCTCGAGGTGCGCCTGAGCCAGATCGGCCCGTTCCGTCCGGCCAACCCCACCCTCTCGGCGAACGTGGACGTCGAGTCCCAGATGAGCGGCGAGACCTGGATCGGCTTCACCGCGAACAGCGGCGCCGAGGCAAACGCCCGGTGGGTGCGCGACGCCTCGCTCCGCGTCGGCGTGGACGTCGACGGAGACGGCCTCTTCGACGACGGGGACGCTGACACGGACGCAGACGCGGACTCCGATGCCGATGCAGACGCTGACGCGGACTCCGATGCAGACGCAGACGCGGACGCGGACTCCGATGCAGACGCAGACGCAGACGCGGACGCGGACTCCGATGCAGACGCGGACACCGACGCCGATGCCGATGCCGATGCCGACGCAGACGCAGACGCAGACGCGGATGCCGACGCCGACACGGACGCGGACACCGACGCAGACACGGACGCGGACACCGACGCGGACGCGGACACCGATGCGGACGCGGACACCGACACCGGTGGAGGTGAGACGGACACCGACACCGACACCGACGCCGATACCGACGCGGACGCCGATACCGACGCGGACGCCGATACCGACGCGGACGCGGACGCCGACACCGACGCGGACACCGACGCGGACGCCGATACCGACGCGGACGCGGACACCGACGTCAGCGTGCCGGACGGCCCCGCGCTGTGGTTCTGCGGCGTGGCGCCCGAGGTCCGTCCCTGGAGCTGGACGGTGCTCTCGCGCCGCTGATCAGACGAAGACGGAGGACGGGATGCCCGTGCTGTCGCCGTGGGACCCCACGTTCGCGCCGAAGCGATCGAGGAGCCCGAGCAGCACGTTCGAGACGCGCTCGGGGCTCGTGAACCGCTCGTGCTTCCCGACCTGGACGGTCTGCTGACCGCTGCCCACGAGCAGCACCGGGAGGTCGGTGTGGCTGTGGCTGTGCCCGTCCCCCACCTCGCTCGAGAAGAGGATGGTCGTGTTCTCGAGCAGGGTGGACCCGTCGGCGTCCAGGCGGGTGGCCAGCCGGTCCACGAAGGCCGCGAACCGCTGCACGTGCCAGAGGCAGATCGCCTCCCAGGCGTCCTTGTTCGCGGTCTGCTCCGCCTCCGACCCGAAGCCCCAGTGCGAGACCTCGTGGTGGGACGACGGGACCCCGGCGAACGCGAAGCTCCGGTAGCTCCCCGACGCGTCCGCCATGAACGAGAGCACCCGCGTGGCGTCGCACTCGATGGCCTTCACCATCAGCTCGCTCATCAGGTCCACGTGGTGAGGATAGGAAACCGGGGTGACCGCGGGAGGCCCGGGATCGCACACCGTGGCCCCGCCGTTGGGCGGGTTGTCGTGCAGCCGGACCTCCAGCGAGCGCACGCCCGTGAGGTACTGGTCGAGCTTGGCGCGGTCCGCGCTGTCGAGGCGGCCGGACAGGGTGTGGGCCTCGGCGCTCACGAGGTCCAGCACGCTCTGACGACGGGCGTGGCGGCGCTGGAGCTCGGCCTGCGAGAGCAGAGGGTTGCTCCCGCCGAACAGGGCCTGGAAGAGCGCCTCGGGATCGGTCCGCAGGGGAACGGGGGTGGTCGCGTCCGCCCAGGTGATCGTGTTCTGGTAGGCGCACGCATACCCGCTGTCGCACGTGCCCGCGGGAGGCTGGGTCTGCACGCCCAGGTGGAGCGACGGGTAGAGGGTTCCGGCCGCCGTGGGCGCCTGGGACGCGAGGTGATCGGCGCTCGGACCCACCTGCACGGGCAGCCCGGGGTCCGGCAGCGCGGTGCACGTCAGGAAGCACGCGGTGCCGCGTGCGTGGTCGCCCGCGACGGCCGCCGCAGCCGGGCTGTTCGCGATGTTGGACAGCACGAGCATCTGGTCGGTGTGGGCCGACAGGGGCTGGAGCAGCGGGGGCAGGACGTACGACGGACCCGTCTGGGTCGGGACGAACCGGTCCATCCGCATGCCGTTGGGCACGTACCAGAACACGAGCCGACGCGGAGGCGCGCCGAGGCCGGTGTCGGCCGACGCGATGGACGGCAGGAACGGCAGCCCGATCATGGCCGCCGCCCCCCCGAGGAACGCGCGCCTCCCGACGGTCTTCTCCCAGCGCGCCATCAGGGCCCCCTGCGGCGGAAGGCGTCGGTGAGCACCACGCCCACAACGAGGTCGTCGAAGAAGACCCCGCCCTCGACGAAGCGCGCGTGGGCCTCGAGCACGTACGGGTGGTTCCGCGCGTCCACGCGGGCCCCGAGCCCGTAGATGAACGCCTTCTCGGCCGCGCACAGCGTGAAGAGCGGGTCGTCGGCGAGCAGGTCGGCGAGGCCGGACGGCCCGTCGAACGAGCGACCGTCCGGCAGGGTGCCCGACGTGTCCACCGGGAACCCGAGATCGTCGGTGCTGCGCGCCTCACCCGCGGGCCCGAAGCCCTCCAGGCTGAACCCGAGGGGGTCCATGAGGTCGTGGCAGCTCGCGCACACGGGCTCCGCGCGGTGGACCGCGAAGCGCTCGCGCAGCGAGCCCTCGCCCACTTCCGGGTCGAAGCCCGCCACCACGCCGGGCGCGGGGTCGCCGGGGGCGTCGCAGAGGAGCTGGGTCATCATCCACTTCCCGCGACGTACCGGGTTGGACGACGTCGGGTTGGACAGGGCGGCCAGGAGCCCACCGTTGGACAGGAGCCCCACCCGCCCCTCGAGGGCCAGATCGACCTCCTGCCACGTCGTGATCGTGCCAGGGAACCCGTAGAAGCTCGCCAGGGACGGGTCGATCGCGGGGTCGGTGCGCGTCAGGATGGAGCTCAGCGGACGGTCGCCCAGGAGCGCGTCGTGCACCAGCCGCCTGCCCTGCTCGGTGAACGCGTCGCGCAGGGCGTCGTCGACCTCGGGGTACAGCCCGGGGTCCGGCGCCCCCTGCCCGATCCGGCGGAGCCAGAGCCACTGGCCTCCGAAGCTGTCGACGAGCGCTGCGGCCTTCGGATCCGCCAGCATGCGGCGGGTCTGCGCCTCCAGCACGGACGGCTCGGAGAGGTCGCCGGCCTCCGCGTGCTGCCGGAGCTCGGTGTCGGGGATCGAGCTCCAGAGGAAGCCGGCGAGCCGCGTGGCGAGCTCGTGGTCCGTGAGACTGCCGTCCGGCAGGCCCGCCTCGGGCCGGAACAGGAAGTGCGGGGAGAGCAGGACGGCGTGCACACCCGCCGTGACGGTCTCGGTGTACGGGAGGTCCCACGTCGTCGCGAGGGTGTCGAGGCCCGCGACGAGCCGGCCGAGCTCGCCGTCCTCGAGGGGACGTCGGAAGGCGTGCGTCATGAGCGGGCCGAACAGGGCTTCCAGGCACACCGTGCGCCCCGAGGCCGCGGGGTCGCACGCGAGCCCGTCCTCGTATCGCCGGTACACCGCGCTGTCGGCTCGATCGAGCAGCACGCGCACGCCGTCCACCACGAGGTTCCGGTCGCCGTCGGGCCCGTTGCTGTCGTTCAGGAAGGCCACGGAGACCTCGTGCTCGCCGGGCTCCAGCGTGAGGTCCACGATGTAGGAGAGCCACGGCGCCCCGTTCGGCACGTCGATCGTGGCGACGATGGGGCCGTCCACCATCACGGCCATCTGCACGGGGTCCGGCGGCACCTGCGTGCCCCAGGCCCGCACCTCCACGCGGTAGTCCCCCGCGAGCGGCACCTCGAAGTCGCCGACGAGCGTGCCGTTGGCCCAGAGCATCCACCCGTCTCCCTGGGCCCCTCCGGTGCTCGGCACCATCTGCTGCGGGTCCAGGGCCACCTCGATGGGCCCGCCCGACCACGTCTGCGCCACGAAGCCCGTGGCCACGGCCTCCATCGCGAGCTCGAGCTGCTCCACGTGCACGTCGGAGAGGGTCAGCGCCTCCCCGAGGGTGTCGAAGCCCTCCAGCGTGTCGTCGGCCGGCAGCGACGCCGAGGGGCGCACGTCGGAGCCGAGCAGGTCACGCACAGCATTGTCTAGCTCGAACCGATTGAGACGCCGGATCGGGAGCGGGGTGGGCTCCCCCACCACCGGCGGACGTACGGGGAGGTCGCCCGGAACGCACTGCCCGCCGGCCTCCACCCACGCCTGCACGGCCGCGAGCGCGTCGTCGCCGAGCCTCCCGCCGGGGGGCATCGTGGCCCCACCGCCACCCACACCGCCCTGCGTGCCGCGGAGCTTGAGCCAGAGGTAGCTGGCGTCGAGGTCGCCGTCGGAGGCCACGAGGGGCAGGAAGGCCCCGACGGCCGGGCGCTCCACGAGCGCCTCCAGGTCGCGGAGGTCCAGGTCGCCAGCACCGTCCTCGCCGTGGCAGAGCACGCACTGCTGGTCGAAGGTCGTGCGCACGGGCGCGCAGAGGTCGCCCTCGCCGGACGGCACGGGCGTGCATCCGCCCTCCGGACACTCCGGCGACGACGGGCAGCCGAGCAGGGCGGTCCAGAGCAGCACACCGCATCCTACCCCACGCACCCCGCGCCGGCCGAGCCCGCGGTCCGTCAGTTACGCCTCTCCATGGACCTGCTGACCGACCCGAACGCCTGGCTCGCCTTCGCCGTCCTGGCGCTGATGGAGATCGTGCTCGGCATCGACAACATCGTGTTCATCACGATCCTCACGGGCCGGCTGCCACCGGACAGCCAGCTCGGGGCCCGGAGGATGGGGATCGGCGTCGCGCTGCTCTCCCGGCTCCTGCTCCTCTCCCTCGTGAGCTGGATCGCGCACCTGAAGCACCCCCTGTTCACGCTCGTGAAGCCGTGGTCGGGCAAGGACCTGATCCTCTTCGGGGGCGGGCTGTTCCTGCTCTACAAGGCCACCCGCGAGATCTACGAGAACGTCGAGCATCCGGGAGGTGACGACGCCCGCGACGCCCACGCCATGGGCGGAGCCGTGCGCCTGGCGCCGCTCCTCGCCCAGGTGTTCCTCCTCGACGTCGTGTTCTCCCTGGACTCCGTGATCACCGCCGTCGGCATGGCCGAGGACCTCCGGGTGATGGCGGCCGCCGTCATCGCCGCCGTGCTCGTGATGCTCGCGTTCGCCGGCCCCGTGGGCGACTTCGTGAACGACAACCCGAGCGTGCGCGTGCTCGCCCTCGCCTTCCTCGTGCTCATCGGGGCCACGCTCGTCATGGAGGCCACGGGCGCCCACGTGTCCAAGGGCTACATCTACAGCGCGATGGGCTTCAGCCTGGCCGTGCAGATCCTGAACATGCGGATGGACACCCGGCGGCGCGGAGAGGCCTGACGAGCCGGGGCTTCCGCGCTATCGTCGCTCCCGTGATCGGCGCCCTCCCGACCCTGGCACGGGTCCTCACCTGCCTCGCCCTCGTGTCGCTCCTGGGCTGCGTCAGCGTGCGTCGGCGCAGCGACACCACGCTGGTGCGGAAGATCCGCGTGCGGGGGCTCGGCGGGCTGCCGCTCGGCGAGCGGAGCCGGTACGCGCTGCGCCAGGAGCTCGTACAGGGACGCTCCGGGCCCCTCCTGCTCACCTGGCCCTTCAACACGTTCACGCAGCCAGCCGCCTACCGCCCGCACATGCGGAAGAGCGACGCGCAGCGCGTGGAGACCTGGCTCGGGCACCGCGGCTGGTTCGCCGCGGAGGCCACGATCGACGCGAAGCGGGTGCGTCGGGAGCGCAGGCACAAGGCGGGCGTGGTGGACCTCGTCGTCCGCATCGACCGGGGTCGCCGCACGCGATGGGACGGACGGCCCACGCTGGTCGGCGAGCTCCCCCCCACTCTGCCCGAGGGCCTCGCCCTGGCGGGCATGCAGGTGCGACGGAGACGCGGCGCCCGGCTCGGCGACGCCCTCGCGGGACAGGACTGGCTCGTGCGCTCCCTCGCCGACCGCGGCTACGCGGTGCCCCGCGTGGACATGGACCTCCGCGTCGACGTCGGCACACGCCGGGCCTCGGTCGTCTACACCGTCGAGCCCGGCACGCTCGCCGTGTTCGGTCCCGTGGAGTCCGGCGTGCGCGCGCCGCGCGCGACGGTCGAGCGCATCGCGCGCCTGCCCGAGGGCGAGACGTTCAACGCCACCCGCGTCCGGGAGGCCCGCGCCGCCCTGCTCGGCACCGGCGCGTACGACCACGCCGTGGTCGAGGTCGAGGCGCGCGACGGTCTGGCCATTCCGCGCATCGAGGGCGAGGAGGGCCGGCCGCGTCACGTGGCCGTGGGTGCGCGCATCGGCGTCATGGGCGGCATCCTCGGGCCCCAGCTCACCGCGGGCTGGAGCCACGACGACCTCGCGGGCCGCCTGCATCGCTTCTACATCGACGGGAACGTCGGCGTGGTGTTCCGGGAGGGCGACCAGACGCTCGTCCCCGTGTTCGGGGGGCGGGTGGGCGCGACCCTCCGCAACGTCCGGGGGACCGACGTCGAGCCGTCGATCAGCGCCGAGCAGATCCTCTTCCAGTACGCCCTCCCCCGCCTGGACGTCCGCGCCGCGGTGCCCGTCCGTCGCCCGCTCTCCCGCACCGCGACCCTGGAGGTCGGCCCGTCCCTGCGGCTCACCCGCCTGGGCCTGGACGCCTCCACGCCCCTCTGGATCGCGGTCCTCGGCCGTGACGCGGTGCGTGCCTACGGGGTGGTGGGGCTCGGGGGCACCCTGACCCTCGATCGCACCACGCCAGACGTGGACCGTCGCGAGGGCACCCACATCCGGCTCGGTCTGGACGGGCGTCTCACGAGCACCGGCGTCCCCCTGGCCGAGGCGGGCGCGGACCTTCGGGTCTACCGCGCACCCGCCACCACCCTCCTCGGCCGGCCCGTGCAGCTCTCGGCCCGCGCCGAGGTGCGGGGTCTCCTGGCCCCACGCGACGTCCCGTGGCCCGAGCGCCTGTTCCTGGGTGGCGCCTCCGACTTCCGGGGCTTCCGCACCGCCCAGGTGGGCGTGTACGACGCGGTCTGCGCGGGCTCGCCGTTCGTGGGGTTCGACCCCGACGGCGAGTTCGACCGCTTCTACATCCCGCGCGGCGGGCGGGCCCGGGCGCTCGTGGGCGGCGAGGTCGAGCTCCAGCACCTCGGCTTCCAGGAGCTCAGCGGCGCCCTGTTCGCGGAGGCCGGGTGGCTCGACACGGCGGGGGTGCGGGGGACGGTCGGGGCGGGCGTGCGGTACGCCACGGGCCTCGGTCCCTTCCGCTTCGACGTGAGCCTCCGGCCCCTGGCACCCGAGGACCTCGGGCCGGGTCTCGGCGGACCCGGCGAGATGTACGGCTGCGAGGCCCTCCTGCCCCGGCGTCGCGCGTTCGATCTCCTCTCGGAGATCCAGCGGTACGAGCCCCTCGGCCGCCGGCCCGCCCTCAACGTGTTCATCACCGTGGGACGGCCGTTCTGAGGCGCCGGACCGCCGGATGTCTCGCCCTCGTGGGCCTGGGGGCGACCGCGCTCTGCGCGGGGGGCGCCGGCGTGGCGTGGCTCGCCCGACCCGCGGGGAACGCCTTCCTGCGCGGGCAGATCGAGCAGCGGGCCAGCGCGATGATCCCCGGGTCCGTGCGGATCGGGTCCCTCGCCACCGGACTGAGCGGCTCGGCGACCCTCGAGGACGTCGGGCTCCTGGACCCCTCGGGCGTCCCGCTGCTCACGGCCCGGACGGTGGAGGTGACCTGGGGGCTGCCGTCCCCCGTGGAGCTCGTGGTCACCGGGCTCGACGGGCGCCTCACGGTGGGTCGCGACGGCACGGTGGACCTCCGGTCCGCCCTGGGCACCGAGCTCCCCGACCTGCCCGAGCTCGTCGTTTCGTCCGTGCGCGTCGACGGACGGCTCGACCTGGACATCGGGGGCTTCACGGCCGCCCTGGAGGATCTGGCGGTGCAGGGGTCCGGACGGACGGTCCCGCTCACGGGGACCCTCGATCGTCTGGAGGCCCGGCTGGTGACCCCGCTGGCGGAGGTCCCGACGAGCGCCTCGGGGACGGCAGTGTGGGACGACCTCCTCCGCGTGGACGGGCACGGCGCGGTCGACGGGCGCGAAGTGAGGCTCACGGCGACCCTGGCCGATCCGTTCGGCGTGGGCGGACTGGACGCCCGGGCCCACGGAGGGCTCGCGCTGCACGGGCCGTTCCGGGGCGAGGTGGAGGCCACGGTCACGGCCACGGGCACCTGGGGGGCGCTCGCCTGGCATGCGGACGTCACCGGCGACACCGCGAGCAGCGCGGTGGACGGGACCCTCGACCTCCGCGACCCCGCGTGGCCCTTCACCCTCGAGGGACCCGTGCGCCTGGGCCCGGCGTGGACCGCGTTCCCCGAGGGTACCGACGCGGACGGGCGGCTCGCGGCGCGGGGGTCGCTCGCGCCGGACGGCAAGGCCACGGGCGACTTCGTGGGGGCCGTTCGCGCAGCGGGGATCGGGTTCCCGACGTCCTCCCTCGGGCTCGCGCTGGACCGCTCGGGCGTCACCCTCGATCCCCTCCGGCTCGGGGGCCCCCACGAGGCCCGCGGGCACCTGGGGTTCTCGTGGGACGCGGTGGAGGCGGGCGCGCTGGAGCTCCGCCTGGACCTCGCGCGGCTGGCGGACATCGGCCTGCCTCCTGGGCTCGAGGGCCTGCTCGCCGTGGACGTGGACCTCGACGGGACCGCGCTGGACGGCTCGGCGTCGGTCGAGCGGGTCGCCTGGCGCGGCCTGACGGTGCCGGTGGCCCACGGCCGCCTCGCGGGCACGCTGGACCACTGGTCGCTCGCCGCGCGCGTGCCCCTCGAGGTCCCGTCGGTCGTGGGGCGGGGTGTGGAGGTCCACGACGTCCGGCTCCCCCTCGACGTGCGCTGGGCGCCGGGCGCACCGCTGGTGGCGCGGGGGGCTGGGGTCGCCGGGCACGCCGACGTGCTCGGTCTGGCGGCCCTCGACGCGGCCCGCGCCCGCCTGGAGGTCACCGCCCGTCCGCGCCGACCGCTCCAGGCCAAGGCCACCGTGCAGGCCGACTCGGCCCGGCTGACGACCGTGCTCTTCGACAGCCTGGAAGCCACGGCCGACCTGCGCGGGGACGCCCTCACGGGCGCGGTGGAGGCCCGATCGGCGTGGGGCGGGGTGTCCACCCGGCTCCGCGGCGACCTGCAGGACGACGGGCTCACCGTCATGGACACCGTCGTGACGCCCACCGCGGGTCCCGCCTGGATCCAGGACGGACCGGGTCGAGCGCAGCTCGCCGGGAAGGGCCTCGAGGACGTGCACCTCCGGCTGCGCGCAGAAGGCGGCTGCGAGGCCGACGTGGACGGAGCGATCGGCGGGGAGGCCACCCTGGCGGTCGGGCTGCGCGCGCCCGTCGCCCCCTGGGCGCCCCTCCTTCCCGGCCTCGAGGAGCTGGAGGGTGCGGTCGCGGTGGACGGGGAGCTGTCCGCACCGGACGGACAGCCCACGTTCCTCGGGCGGATCGCCGCGAGCGAGCTCCACCTGCGAGGCCTGCCGCTGGGCGGGGTCACGGGCGACGCCTGGCTCCGTGGCGACAGGGCGGGTCTCACGGGCGTCTGGACCGCCCGGGAGGACGTGGAGGTGGGACTGGAGGCGGAGGTCGGCGTGGATCCGGCCCGCGGGGTGGCCCTGGACGCGCCCTGGTCCGCGCGAGCGCGCAGCGAGCACCTGCTCGTGGGCACCGTCGACCTCGGTGGCACCCCGCGGACCCCGACCGTGGACGGTCGCGGCATGCTCCGCTGGCGGGACGTGGTGCTCGGTCAGGTGCGGGCGACCGGGGACGGCGGGCGCGTCGAGGTCCAGGGGCAGCTCTGGCAGGGCCACGCGGGGTTCTCCGGGGTGGTCGAGCCCGCCTGGGACGCCTGGATCGCCGGGCGGCCGGGCCCGGTGCACGGGCGCTTCGAGGGTCAGGTCGACGTGCCGTGGTCGGTCGTGGCCGCAGGGCTGGGCGAGATCGGAGAGGACGCGGACCTCGAGGGAGGGCTCACGGGCCGCGGGACCGTCGTGCTGGACGGCTGGAGCCTCGTGCCCACCGGGTCGTTCGCCACCTCCGGTCGCATCGGCGAGCACGCGGTGGAGGGCTCGGGCTCGCTGGCGGACGGCGGGCTGACCGGGGCCCTCGACGTCGGTGCAGGTCACCTCGAGGTCTTCGGGGGGCACGGTCCCATCGACCTCCGGGAGCTGCCCGTCATCGCCGCGGACCTCGAGGGGGAGGGCGTGCCCCTCGCGCTGATCACGGCCTTCGTCCCCGACCTGGAGGACGGCGAGGGCGAGGTGGGACTGCGCGGGCACCTCGACACGACCGGCGCACGCGGGCACGCGCGGCTCGAGGGGGGCGCCTTCCGGCACCGGTTCCTGGGTGTGTCCGTGGAGGACCTCGACGGCGAGGTGGAGCTCACGGACCGCGGGGCCCTCTCGGTCGCCCTCGATGGCGAGACCTGGCCCGCCCGGGACCGCGGGAAGGCGCCGGGGCGCATGACGGTGGCCGCGAGCGCTCACGTGGAGCGCGACGACGTCGCGATCGAGGCCGCCACGGTGACCCTCGATCGGGTCCACGTCGTCTCCAGGCCGTCCCAGAAGGCCCGCTTGAGCACGGTGGGTCCGCTGGTCGTCGGTGGGACCGCCCGCCACCCCGAGATCCGGGGTGCGGTCACCGTCGACGGGGCGGACCTCGAGATCGACCGCAAGCTCCTCATCGAAGCGGACGTCTGGCCGGCCGCCCCCCGCGAGCTCGACCCGCGGATCACCCTGGTCCGGGACGGGATGGAGATCCCCCGGGAGGTCGTGGAGCGGAAGCCGGTGTGGTCGTTCCTGGACGCGGACGTGGAGGTCGACCTCGGCCCGTTCGCCGAGGGCTCGATGGACCTGCCCTACCTGGACGGGATGGGGCCCCTGGTCGCGGCGGCCACGCGGGTCCGCATGGAGGGGCGGGTGGAGGGCCGCGTGCGCGTGCTCATCGCCGAGGGTCGCGCGAGCGCGGAGGGTGTGGTGGACGTCACCGACGCATCGGCCCGTGTGGCCAGCTCGCCGTTCACGGTCGACAGCGGGCAGCTCCTCTTCGTGGACGGCGACCTGCTCCGCCCCTACGTCCTCGCGCGCGGCTCGCTCGCGCTCGGCGGCGGTGTCTCCGTCCAGATGGGCCTGCGGGGCGAGCCCCAGGGCGCCAGCCTCACGCTCACCTCCGCCCAGCTCCAGGAGGGCGAGATCTGGCCCGCGGTGATCACCCACGAGAACCCGCGTCTCGTGCAGTCGAACGTGCAGCTGGCCACCAAGCTCGCCATGGACATCGTCTCCCGAACCGTGTTCGAGCGGGTCGACTTCGGGCGCTGGGAGCTCGTGGGTGGCGGGGTGCAGCGGCGCTTCCACCCCAACCCGAAGACGACCTTGGTGAGCCACCTCGCGCCGGGCGCCCAGACCCGCGACGCCTGGGCCCTGGGTGTCGAGTACGCTCCCCACCGCGACGTCCGGCTGGAGGGCTGGCTGGGCAACGTGGACCGCTGGGTCGGCGTGGGCTGGCGGCGACGGTACTGACCCGGGTCGCGCGCGTCCGGCCCGGACGGTATGAGTCCGCTCCAGGGAGGTCCCATGGACACCGAACAGCTCCAGCACCTCAAGCTCGCGTTCGCCTTCGACTACGCGCGCCGCATCGTGAACGCCGACGGGGCCGAGTCCTACGAGGAGTTCCGCATGCTCGGGGCCGCGTTCCCGCGCCCGTTGCTCGAGCAGGCCGGCTTCCTCGACGAGGACGGCATGATCGCCCATGGGTTCGCCGACCACCGCGACATGGCCTTCCAGATCCTCCCCCGCAAGCTCGCACGCGAGGAGAAGGTCGAGCTCCTGCAGCTCCTCTGGGAGGCGTGCGCCATCGACGACGTCGAGGCGGAGGAGATCGCCGTGCTCACCGAGGCGGGCGAGCGGCTCGGCCTCGATGCAGCCGATGTCACCGTCCTGATCGCGGGCTTCGCCAGCGCCTGAGGTGGTCGTGGGCGGCCTGAAGCGCCGGGCCGACCGGCTGATCCACCATCCCTGGGTCGAGTACGGGCTCCTCGGGCTCATCACGGTCTCCGTGGTGGCGCTGGGGGTCGAGCTGATCGTTCCCGAGGGAACCGTGCACACCGCGGCCCTGTGGATCGGCGACGGGCTCATGCCGGTGTTCTGGCTGGAGCTCGCCGTCCGCTACTGGGTGGCCCCCAAGAAGCGGAAGTTCCTCGCGCGGTACTGGATCGACATCCTCGCCGTGCTGCCGGTGGCGCGGGCCCTCCGCGTGCTCCGGGTGCTCCGGGTGCTCCGCCTGGTGCGGGCGGGCGTGCTCATCTCACGTCGGATGGGCGCATTCCGCGGCAGGATCGGCAGCTCGCTCAACGATGTGATCGCCCTCGCGGTCGCGACCGCCATCCTGGTGTTCTCCGCCGCCACGGTGATGCAGGCGAGCGAGGGCCGCACGAACCCCGCCTTCCGCGACTTCGACGACGCGCTGTGGTTCGCCATGTTCTCCATGGTCGGCGGCGAGCCGATCGGGGCCGAGGCCACCTCGGAGATCGGCCGCTGGACCACCCTCGGGCTGATGGTGGGTGGACTCACGCTGTTCGGCATGTTCGTGGGCACCGTGAGCGCGGGCATGGTCGCCCGCCTGCGGATGGGAGCGCACCCGATGGACCTCGACGAGCTCTCCGGCCACGTGGTGGTGTTCGGTTGGAACGAGGCCGGTGTGGCCGTGCTGCGCGAGCTCTTCGGGCCCCAGACGCCCCTGGATCGCGCGGTGGTCCTGGTGACCGAGACGCCTGGCCTCCCAGAGGGCGTGCCGCTGGACGACATCCGGGCCGAGCGCTTCTACCACCACGTGGGCGACTACGTCCGGAAGGACGTGCTGGAGGCCGTGAACGTCAGGCGTGCGGCCACGACCATCCTCCTCACCGATCAGCTCGTACCCCGCTCGGCAGCCGACCGGGACGCCCGGACCGTGGCGGCCGCCCTCACCATCGAGCGCATGGCGCCCGACGTCTACACGGTGGCCGAGCTCACGAACCCGCAGCACGCCGAGCTCCTGCGGATGTCGGGCGTGGAGGAGATCGTCATCGGCGACTGGCTGGCGGGCATGATCATCGGCTCGGCCACGCGGAACCGCGGCCTGGTCGCGGTGCTCGACGAGGTGCTCACCGCCCGGCACGGCAACAGCTTCCACAGCGTGCCCGCGCCGCAGGGCTGGGAGGGCCTGACGGTCCGGGAGGCCGCCCGGAAGCTCCACGAGGAGCACGATGCCGTGCTCATCGCCGTGGGCGGCGACGTGAACCCGGAGAAGCAGCGGCCCCTCCGTCCTGGCGAGAAGCTCGTCGTGCTCGCTCTGGACGCGCCCCGCCTGCGATAGGTCAGCGGGCCCGGCGCATCTTGAAGGCCTGCAGACCCGCACGGCCCACCGTGCCGAGCAGGCTCGACCACGCGCCGAGCTCCGGATCGGGCTCGTCTCCCGCGGCCATGCGCGCGAGCTGCCCCTCGTACCAGGTCACGTCGAGGGCCACCATGGCGTCGAGCGCCTTCGAGCCCGTGGACAGCCGACGAACGAGGCTCTCGGGGTCCCGGCCGGCCAGGACGTCCGCGGGGAAGCCCGGCTGGACGCAGAGCGTGCGGGCGAGCCCCACCATGGCCGCACCCTCGGCCAGCGCGGCCTCCATGCCCTCGCGCGTGCGGAAGCCGCCGGTGATGCAGAGGGGCACGTCGAGGGACTGCCGGGCGCGCGCGACGAAGTCCAGGAAGTAGCCCTCCCGCTCCCGCGTGGACCGCGCCCCTGTCATGGCGGGCGCCTCGTAGGTGCCGCCGCTGATCTCCACGAGGTCGATGCCCGCGTCCTGGAGCCAGCGCATCACGCGCACGCTGTCGTCCTCGGAGAAGCCGCCCGTCTGGAAGTCCGCCGAGTTGAGCTTGATGGACACGGGGAAGCCCGGCCCGACGGCCTCACGGATGGCGGCGTACACGCTCAGCGCGAACCGCGCGCGGTTCTCGAGCGGCCCGCCCCACGCGTCCCGCCGCTGGTTGTGGCGCGGCGAGAGGAACTGGGAGACGAGGTAGCCGTGGGCGCCGTGGATCTGCACGCCCGTGAAGCCGGCCTCCTTCGCGAGCCCGGCAGCCCGGCCGAAGCGAGCGATGATCGTGTCGATCTCGTCTTCCAGGAGCGCCCGGGGGACCGCGAAGGCCCGCGAGAGCTTCGGGCCGAAGCCGATCGCCGAGGGAGCGACCGTCTCCGGGGACAGGAAGCGGGGCGACTGCTTGCCCGGATGGTTCAGCTGCATCCAGCAGGCCGTGCGCCCTCCGGTGGCCGAGCGCGCCCACGCCCGGAAGGCCGGGAGCTCCGCGGGGTCGTCCAGCACGACGTTCCCGGGCTCGCCGAGGGCTGCGCGGTCGACCATCACGTTGCCCGTCACGAGGACCCCCGAGCCGCCCGCCGCCCAGCGGGCGTAGAGGGTCTGGAGGCCCGGGGAGGGCGCGTGGGCTGGCGTTCCCAGCGTCTCGCTCATGGCGGACTTGAGGATCCGGTTCTTCACCCGTGCGCCGCAGGGCAGCACGAGAGGCTCCGCGAGGGGCGTCGCTTCGACGGTCATCGGCTGGACTTCAGTACCCGAGGGTGGGGAGCACGAACTTCAGTGCGGCCAGGAGGGCCTTGTCGCGCGGGCGGACGTCCGGGCCGAAGCGCTCCACGACGTATCCCTCGCCGTCCACCACGAACTTCTCCGCGTCCGAGCGCACCGGTGCGCTGCGGAAGGCCGTGAGGGTGCGGAACAGCGGGCTCGGGCGGTCTCCCCCCACGCGCATCGGGCGCGAGAGCATGAAGGTGGCGCGGTGGTCGAGCCGGTAGCGGTCCTTGATCCGATCGAGCTCGCCGGGCTCGCCGCCGAAGTCGTCGCTCGGCACGCCGACGACCGCGAGCCCCATCTCCGCGAACGAGGCGTGGAGGTACTCCACGTCGGCGATCTGATCGGCGAACCGGCCCTTGGACCCCAGGTTCACGATCAGGATCGGGAGACCCCGGAACACCGCGAGACCCAGGTGATCCCCGTCGATGGTGTCGATGCCGTGGTTGTAGACGGGCTCTTCCATCCCGGGGCTATAGCACGCCCTGCAGGAACGCGATCAGGTCGCCCGCGACCTCGGGCGCGGCCTCGAACATGTGCGTGCCGTGGGCGCCGTCGGGGTACTCCAGGAACACCCAGCTGGACGGCGCGCCATCCATCTGGGCCACCGACCAGTCCCGCTCGGCCGTGCTGTACGTGAACACCACGGGGACCGACAACCCTTCGAGGGTGTTCTGGTTCTCGGTGTACGTTCCGCCCGTGAGGAACCCGAGCGCCACGGGCTCCCGCAGTCCCTCGCTCCCTGCCCAGAGCGCGTAGTCGAGCGCCGAGGTGGAGCCGTTGGAGGCCCCGAGGATGGCGAGGTCGCCCGCACCCTCCGAGGTGAGGAAGGTCACGGCGGACTCGACGTCGTAGCGGCCACCCTCGCCCTCGAAGGCGTCCCGGGCCTCACCCCCGCTCTCGCCCGCACCGCGGCGGTCGAGCGCCACGACCCACCATCCCTCCGCGCGGAGGCCGTCCACGAAGGAGGTCGGCCAGTCCGTGCGGTTCCAGCCGCCCGTCGGCGTCATGTGCAGGAGCAGGACGGCGGGTGCGCCGGCCTCCCCGCGCCAGGCGTCCGCCACGAGCGCCACACCGTCGCGGGTGGTGAGCTCGATCCGCTCGGCATCCGTGGCCACCGGTGCGGGCGTGGGCACCGCGGGCGGGGTGTGGTTGCAGGCGATGATCGTCCAGAGCAGCATGGTGAGGTCCCCCAGAGGCGAGCATATGCAGTTCGTGATCGAACAACGGTTCCCGTGCCCCCCCGATCGTTTCTTCGACCTCCTCGAGGGCGAGGAGCTCGAGGACCGCGTGAAGGCCAGCTCGTCGAGCGTGCGGGAGGCGCTCGGCGCCCACTGGGACGGCCCGATCTTCGTCCGGCGCACGCGGATCCGCCCCCGGCGCGAGCTACCGGGCCTGGTGGCGAAGCTCCTCGGACCCGAGGGGCTCTCGTACGTCCAGGTGGTCCACACGGCGCGTCAGGACCAGGAGAACCGCTGGCACCTCGAGGTGGACCGCGTGGGCGAGCGCGTCCGCATCGCGGGTCTCGAGACCGCCCGGGCAGACGGGTCGGGCATGCGGCTGCGGCTCGACACGACCGTGGAGGTCGACGTCCCGCTGGTGGCGGGACGCGTGGAGGCGGCGGTGCGCAGGGAGATCGAGCGGGTCTTCGAGCGTCGCCGGATCATCGTGGAGGCGATGGTCGCGGGGATCTGAGGGTCGACACCGCCCGAGCAGCGCGCTACACCTGCAACTGAAAGTCATTTTCAGGTGAGTCATGCGCGCAGCCCTCCTCCTCCTGGTCCTCGGCGCCTGTCCAGCGCCCACACCCACGCCGTCCGAATCGGACGCGGACACGGACGCGGATTCCGACACGGACACGGACACGGACACCGACGCGGATGCCGATCCCATCGTGGTCGCGGCGGATCGCTACGCCTTCCCGAGCCGCACCGACCCGTCGGTCGACTCCGCTGTCTACGACGGCCAGGTGATGCGGCAGCTCCTGATCGCGGACCTGTCGACGCACATCGGTGGGCTCACGGACCGTCTGAACGCGACGTTCATCCCGGACGCCGGAGACGTCGAGGCGGAGCTCGCGTTCTACTTCGACTTCGACAGTGTCACCTCGGGCGGCCTGACGCCGCTCCACAGCCCGGGGTTGCCCCTCCACCAGGCCACCTACGACGCCGTCTCCGTCGACAAGGACCTGAACGGCAAGATCGCCGGCAACGACAGCGCGACGGACCACGCGGACTGGTCCACGTCGTTCACGGGGTTCGCCGCTCCGGGCGTCACCACCCCCGAGTCGCTCGTGCGCCACTGGTTCGCAGCGCTCGACGCCCAGGCGGTCGCGTGGTCGGCCGGCACCTACCCGCTCGACCCCTCGGGTGCGCCGGTCGCCGGCGTGCACCTCACCGACGACGGGCTGGACCTCCAGCAGCTCGTCGAGAAGTTCCTGCGGGGTGCGGTGGCCCTCTCCCAGGGCGGGGACGACTACCTGGACGACGACGTCCCCGGGAAGGGGCTGCTCTCGAGCCACGCCGATGTCGAGGCGGGCGAGCCGTACACGCCCCTGGAGCACGCGTGGGACGAGGGCTGGGGCTACTTCGGCGGCTCGCGGGGCTACGGCGGCTGGACGGACATGGAGATCGCCCAGGGGGCCGTCGACGTGGACGTGTCCGGCACGATCGACCTCCATCGGGAGTGGTCCACCGGCGCCTCCGCCAACGCCGCCAAGCGCGACCTCGGGGCCGTGAGCCCGGTGGACTTCACGGGAGACGCGTGGGCCGCCTTCCACGGCGGGCGCGAGCTCCTCGCGAGCACCACGGGCGACCTGACGCCTGCCGAGCTGGACGCCCTCCGCGGCTACCGCGACGAGGCGCTCCTGGCCTGGGAGCGCGCCATCGCGGCCACGGTCGTGCACTACATCAACGAAGTCCTCGTGGACATGGGCCGGTTCGGCACACCCGACTACGTGTACGCCGACCACGCCAAGCATTTCTCGGAGATGAAGGGCTTCGCGCTGGGCTTCCAGTTCGACCCCCACTCCCCCCTCACCGACGCGCAGTTCGCGGAGCTGCACGGCTACCTCGCCGACCGGCCCGTGCTACCGGGTGCGGACGCGACGGCGGTGGAGGCGTACGCCGCCGACCTCCGCGCGGCCCGGGCGCTGCTCGGCACGGTGTACGGCTTCGCCCCCGCGAACCTCGGAGACGTCGATGGCACGCAAGGCTGGTAGTTGGGCGCTCCTCGGCGGGCTGGCGTTGGCGGCGGCCTGGCAGAGCGGCGGTTGTGACGCGCCCCCGGAAGCACCGCCGGCACCTCCCGCCATGCAGGAGGTCCTCGGGTCCCTCCCAACGAACGTCGTGCTGCCGCGCCTGGCCACCTTCCGCGAGCAGCTCGTGCTCCTCAAGGGTCCCATCGAGGCCTGGCGCACCGGTGGGTCCGCGCAGGACCGCGACCTCGCACGGGTCGCGTTCGTGGACGCCATGCGCGTCTGGCAGGAGCTCGAGGCCATGCAGATCGGCCCGATCGCGAGCGCCCTCACCTCGGACCACGGGCAGTACCTGCGCGACGAGATCTACTCCTGGCCCACCGTGAGCCCGTGCCGCGTCGACCAGGAGACCGTGGAGGCGGGCTGGTCGTCGCCCACGTGGTTCGACGACAACCTCGTGAACGTCTATGGCCTCGATGCTCTCGAGCACCTGCTCTTCGCCGGCCCCGACAACACCTGTCCGGGGCAGATCCCGATCAACGCCGATGGCACCTGGGACGCCCTCGGGCCGGCGGGCGTGGACGCGAACCGGGCGGCGTACGCGTCGGCCGTGCTCGACCACCTGCTCGTCGACGTGGACAGGACCCGCGACGCGCTCGCGGCCCACCCGCTCGACGCCGCGACCTACGGCTCCGAGCAGGCCGCGCTGAACGACGTCTTCGACGCCCTCTTCTACCTGGAGACGCACGTCCAGGACCGCAAGATGGCCGAGCCGCTCGGGCTCCGGGACTGCACGATCGACTGCCTGGAGCTCGTGGAGAGCCGGGGTCTGTCGGGGGCCAGCCATGTCTGGCTCGCCCACGACGTGATCGGCGTGCGCGACCTCTTCACGGGGGGTGAGGGGCCCGGCTTCCCGGAGCTCCTGGCGGGCTCCGGTCGCCAGGACCTCGCCGATGGCTTCCTCGCCGCCCTCGACCAGGCCCACGCCGACCTCGTGGCGCTGCCCGGACCCGTGGACGAGTCGTCGGCGCTGGCTCCCGCGGCGCTCGAGCGGGCCTACGCGTCCGTGCAGGCGGCCGCGGACATCCTGCGGGTCGACATCGCCACCGCGCTGCTCCTCGAGATCCCGAACGAGGCCGCGGGCGACAACGATTGATGCTCACGCTGCTCCAGCCCTTCCTGGACCCCGGCAGCCGCACGTACTTCGCGGCGCTGCTGGTCTCGGGGGCGCTGGCGCTGCTCCTCACCCGGCCTGGCTGGACGGGGCTCAGAGCGGCGGCCGCCGCATTCCTGACCCCCTCGAGCCGCCTGGACGTCCAGCTGCTCCTCGCGCGACAGCTCGTCCGTCTCGCGTTCCTGGGCCCGACGGTCGGAGGGGCGTGGTGGGTCGCCAACCGCGTCGTCGGCGCCCTCGACATGCTGGGCCGCCCCGCGCTCCCGGCCCTCCCGCTCGCCGGGCTCGCCTACACGATCGTGCTCTTCGTCCTCTGGGACGCCAGCCGCTTCGCGTCCCACTGGCTCATGCACCGCGTGCCCGCGCTCTGGACGTTCCACCAGGTCCACCACAGCGCGACGAACCTGACCCCTCTGACGTTCCACCGCGTGCACCCCGTCGAGTCGGTGGTCTACGCGCTGCGGGGCGCCCTCGTGACGGGCGTGGCGGCAGGCGTGTGGTTCTGGGTGTTCGGGACGAGCCCCGAGGTCCTCACCGTGCTCGGAGTCCACGCCGTGGGATGGACGGCCAACCTGGTGACGGGCAACCTCCGCCACAGCCACGTCTGGCTGTCCTTCGGCCCGGTCGAGCGCTGGCTCTTGAGCCCCGCACAGCACCAGCTCCACCACGCCCTCGATCACGATCACGTCAACCTGGGGACCTGGCTGGCCTGCTGGGACCGGATGGCCGGGACCCTCGAGCTCGCCGGGAGCCAGCCCACCACCTACGGTCTGCGGCACGCCAACCACACCCATGACCTGCTCTCCGCCTGGATGGATCCCGTCCTCGCGACGATCGGCTGGAACCCGCGGGCCGGCGCGGTGTCCGTGGGGTCGGGAGGTGCCGGTGTGGTGGATGACGATGGCAATGGCGATGGAGGTCGCTGCTGAACCGCTCCCGGAAGGGTGCGTGGCCACGACGGCCGCCCTGCCCACCCCGCAGACCGAGCGGCTGAAGGGCGACCGGGTGCTCGTGGTGGCGAAGGCTGCCCGACGCCTGATGCTCTTCGATGGCGGCGAGCTCTCGGTGGTGGACGGGAGCCCCGCGTGCTGGTCGGTGGCCCTGGGCTACGACTACCCCGACGGACACAAGCGGGTCATGGGCGACCGCAGGACCCCCGAGGGCTGGTACACCACGTCGGACCGCCCGTGGTCGGCCTTCTACGGCGCGATCACCATCCACTACCCGGGCGTGGAGGACGCCGAGGCGGGCGCACGGGACGGGCGCATCACGAGCGCACAGCGCGACAGCATCGTTGCAGCGCACCGGAAGGGCGTGCTGCCTCCCATGGAGACCCGTCTGGGCGGGAAGATCCTGATCCACGGCGGCGGGAACAGCGCCGACTGGACCCTGGGCTGCGTGGCGATGGAGGACCGGGAGCTCGACGGTCTGCGCGCGACCCTCCCGAAGGGCATGCGCACGGACGTCCTCATCCTGCCCTGAGGTCCGTCCCTACGGCTCTGGGAGCTGCCCGCATCCGGAGACGACGGCGGAGACGGCCTCCCGGACCCATCCGCGCACGGCGGCGTCGCTGCGCCGGCCCGAGGGCCCGACGGCGAGCGCAGCCTCCACGCGCGCGAGGGTGTCCTCGCAGGAGTCCGGCCCGAGCTCGACCCACCGGCCGGTGAGCGTGGGGGGCTCGGTGCACACACCGTCGCGAACCGCGGCCCCTGGGGGGTCCCAGCCGGCGAGGAACGAGGGGTCCATCGCCAACCGGCCCGCCGCTTCCGAGCCGCTCGGGGGGCGACGGGAGACCACGGCCTCGACGAAGGCACGCCCGGACGTCACATCGGTCACCAGCGCGGGCGCGTCCATGCAGCCGAGGATCCTGGCGGTCAGGACGGGCGCCACCACTCCCTTCAGAAGCGTTTCCGTCTCGACGGGAGTGAGCTCCCCGTCGGCCAGCAGAACCTCAAGTCGCAGCCGGGGATCGCGCCGCGGGTTCTTCGGTGGACTCGGGCACAGTGGACCCTCACCCGGTGCGTCGTACCAGCGAGCGAGAGCGTCATCCAGGTCCACGATGGTGTAGGGCCGGATGATCTCGATAACCGTCGACACCCGCGCCGCCCCGGCCCTCACACGCTCGATGTCCTTCTGCTGCTTCACCTGCTCGATCGGTGACAATCGGTAGCTCCCGGCCTCTTGGAGCGCGCGTTGGGTCTCGGAGTCGAGACCATGGATCAGACCCCGGGTGGCGGCGAGTGCCAGATGAACCCGCGCGGCGGCGCTCCGCCGCTCGAGAGGCAGCGTGTCCACCGCATCGACGAGCGCCTCCAGGGCGCTCAAGCGATCTTCGAGGTCGGTGTGGCATTCCAGCGTCGACCCCAGGAGGCTCACCAACGAGCCCCGATAGGGGCTACCGACGAAGGCCAACACGTGCGGTGCAGGTGCCGTTGCTTCCAGGGCCTCCCGGCCCAAGCGCCCCCCCGTCAAGTCGTCGCCGAGTCCGAATCGCTCGAAGACCTCCGACAGCCCCTTGCGAGCACGATCGGGGAAGGCGGCCTGCGTGCGGAGCAGGTAGTGACGCATCTCGGCCGCCACGTCGCACGACCGCCCGAGCTCGGCGGAGATGGCCCACCGGGCAGCGAGCTCCCGCCACTCCGCGGCATCGACCGTGGCGCCGCGGCGGCCCAGCTCGGAAGGGATGCGCTCGAGCGCCTTCTGCATCCGCAGTGTGAAGACGTCCTCGTAGGTCTCGGAGGCATCCTTCCACCGCCTCTCCATTTCAGCGCGGGTGGTGGCGAGCGCCACGAGCGCACGATCGAAGCCGGGATCCTCGTCTGCCGCGCGCTCGAAGCTCTCGAGGGCTCCTTCGAGGTCGTCCTCGGCGAGCCTCTCGAGGCCGAGCCCCCACGCCACGACCGCCGCCAGGCTCTCGGTGGCCCGCCCCGCCATGATGCGCCGGACCACGCCCGGGCTCGGGTCGAGCCCGAGGTTCTGGATGAGCAGCGTGGACGCGCGCCGCGAGACGGTGAGGTAGTCGCCCAGCGCCCCGTCCACCTCGGTACGTCCGACGACCTCACCCCCGTCGTCGAGCACCTGCCAGACCACCTCCAGCCGTCGATCCGCCACCCTCCACGTGCCGCGGACGGTCCACTCGGGGTCGTCCTCACCCACCTCCAGACCCGGGACGAGTGCGAGGTCCTCCTCGAGGAGCGCCGAGAGCGCGAACCCGAGACCACGCTCGTCACCCTCGCGGCCCTGGGACTGTGAGGGTTGCACCAGCACGGACTGGGCGTTGGCCAGAGTGGCCCAGAGGGCGAGCAGCATGGGGTCCCCACAGCGTCGAGTCGGTCGTATCGCGACGTCATGTGCCCGACACGACGCTGTTTCCCACAATCCTCAACGGATCGTCCCAACCGATGATAGTCGTGGGCGACCCCGGAGGCCTCATGCGTCACGTCGCCCTCACCAGCATCCTGTTCTCGCTCTCCCTGATGGCGTGCAAGCGGAATCCCACGCCCGAACCCACGGAGACGGACACCGACACCGACACCGATTCGGACACGGACACGGACACGGACACGGATGCCGACGCGGATGCGGATGCGGATGCCGACAGCGACACCGACACCGATGCGGACGCCGACCTCGCGGTGGACGTCGCCATCGTGGAGACCTGCACGAACACCTTCCCCGCTCCGCCGACCGGCGAGCTCTGCAGCGTGTCGGGCGACCCCGCCACCGCGACGCACATCCTGATCCAGGGCGACGTGCTCGCAGACACGGTGGCCTACGAGGCCGGCGAGCTCCTCATCGCGCGCGGCGACAACGGGCTCATCGAGTGTGTCGGCTGCGACTGCGCCTCGAGCGCGCCGGCCGAGCTGCTCACGATCACCTGCCCCGACGGGGTCGTCAGCCCGGGCCTGATCAACGCCCACGACCACATCGGCTGGACGACGGAGCCTCCGGTGGCCGCGAGCACCGAGCGGTTCGACCACCGGAACGACTGGCGCCTCGGGGCCCGCAACCACACGGACGTCGACTACGGCGGCAGCCGGTCCAACGACGAGGCCCGTCTCTGGGGCGAGCTGCGCATGCTCCTCGGCGGTGCGACCAGCATCGCGGCGAGCGGCGGCGAGGACGGCCTGCTCCGCAACCTCGACGACGCCGGGCAGAACGAGGGTCTGGGTGGCTACGAGGCCAACTACCGCACGTTCGCGCTCGGCGACTCCGGCTTCACGAGCCCCCCCTCGGGCTGTGACGGCTTCAGCCCCGACGCCGAGTTCCAGACCGACTCCGCCGCCTACCTGCCGCACGTCGCGGAGGGCATCGACGGCTGGGCCAACCTCGAGTTCCAGTGCATGTCGGGCGGCGCGGCCGGCGCGGTCGACTACCTCATCGCCGAGAACACCGGCATGATCCACGGTGTGGGTCTGGGCGCTCCGGACATCCAGGTCGTCGCCGAGCGCGGCGCCAAGCTCATCTGGTCGCCCCGCTCCAACGTCTCCCTGTACGGCATGACGGCGGACGTGACGACCTACCGTAGCTACGGCATCCCCATCGGCATCGGCACCGACTGGTCGCCGAGCGGCTCGGGCACCCTGCTGCGCGAGCTCCAGTGCGCCGAGTACCTCGACGAGACCTACTACGGCGACGTCTTCTCCGACCGCGAGCTCTGGCTAATGGCCACCCGCAACGGTGCCGCGGCGCTCGGCGTGGACGGTGTCATCGGCGCCCTCCGGCCGGGCATGGTGGCCGACATCACCATCTTCGACGGCACCACGAGCAGCCTGCATCGCGCCATCCTCGACGCCGACATCAGCGACGTCGAGCTCGTCCTGCGCGGCAGCAAGCCCCTCACCGGCGACGCCGACCTGCTGGCCGGCCTGATGGTGGCGGGCGACCTCGCGGCCTGCGAGGACCTCGGCTCCTGCGTGTCCGACCACAAGGTCTGCTCCGACGCCTCCGTGACCCTCGCCCAGATGCAGTCCGCCTCCACCGGCGCCGGCGGCTACTACGAGCTCTACATCTGCGGGGCCCCGGCGGACGAGCCGTCCTGCGAGCCCTTCCGCGACGACGAGGACGGTGACGGCATCATCTTCCCGACGTCCTCCGTGAACGACACCGACTTCGACGGCATCGACGACGCCCAGGACAACTGCCCGACGATCTTCAACCCCGAGCGCCCGATGGACGGCTTCGTGCAGGCCGACGCGGATGCCGACGGGAACGGAGACGTCTGCGACCCCTGCCCCCTCGACGCCACCGACTCGTGCTCCTGGTACGACGCGGACGCGGACGGCATCCCGAACGGCGACGACAACTGCCCCGACGACGCCAACCCCAACCAGGAAGACGCGGACGGCGACTTCATCGGCGACCTCTGCGACGCCTGCCCGGCCTTCGGCAACCTCCAGGGCGCCTGCCCGGAGTCGATCTACGACGTCCGCGACCAGACCGTGCCCACCGGCGCCATCGCGGCCGTCGAGGGTGTGACCGTCACCGCGGTGAACAACAACGGCATGTTCGTGCAGCTGCACCCGAGCGCGCCCGGCTACGTCGACATCGACTACTCGGGCATGTTCGTGTTCGCCCGTGACCTCGCGAAGCCCGCCGTGGGCGACATCGTCACGGTGACCGGGTTCGCCGGGAACTACTTCGGCGAGATCCAGCTCGAGGCCATCAGCATCGACGTCACCTCGTCCGGCAACCCGCTCCCGGACCCCGAGGTCGTGGCACCCGCCGACGTCGCGAACGGCGGCACGCGCGGCGAGGCCCTCGAGGGCGTGCTCGTCCGTGTCGAGAACGTCACCGTCTCGGCGGTCGACCTCCCGCCCGGTGCGGGCGACTCGGCTCCCACGAACGAGTTCGCGATCGACGCGGGCCTGCCCGTGAACGACTACCTCTACTTCGTCGACCCGCAGCCCCTCGTCGGCGAGCAGTTCGCGTCCATCACGGGCCTCCTGCGCTACGGCAACGGCGCGTTCAAGATCGAGCCCCGCTCCGACACCGACCTGGTCGGCGGTCCCGCCTCCATCGCGTCCCTGCTCCCCTCGAGCGTCTACCTGCTCGAGGGCACCACGACCGACGCGCTCCTCGCCGTGTCCCTCGTGCGCCCGGCGGGTGCCGACGAGACCGTGAGCCTCGTGTGCGCGCCCGACACCGTGCTCACCTGCCCCACGTCGATCACGATCACGGCAGGCAACCAGACCGCCGGCGTCCCGCTCACGGGCGTGCTCGCCGATCCCACGGCGGCGACGGTCACCGCGTCCCTCAACGGCTCGCAGATGGTCGCGGAGGTGCTCGTCTACAGCGACGCGTCCACCCGCATCCCGGCCGAGGTTGCCCCCACAGACCTCGTCATGGCGCCCAGCGCGACGTCGCAGGTGACGCTGACCCTGAACGTCCCCGCGCCCTCCACGGGCCTCGACGTGACGGTCACCGTCCCGGGCGGCCTCGCGACGGTTCCGAGCCCTCTGTCCTTCGCGGCCGACGAGCTCACCTACACGTTCGACGTGACCAGCGGCGCCGTCGAGGGCACCGACACCATCACCTTCGACATCGCGGGCGCCACGCTGGACCTCCCGCTCACCGTGAGCCAGGCTGCTGCCGGCCAGGGCCTGATCTTCACCGAGTACCTGGAGGGCGTGGGCGGCAACCGGAAGGCGGTCGAGATCACGAACATCTCGGGCTCCGCGGTGGACCTCAGCCAGTGCGTCGTGAACCTCTACCGCAACGGCGCGACGGCCGCGGGCCCGAGCTTCACGCTGTCCGGCACGCTCGCCGTGGACGGGGTCTACACGCTCTGCAACTTCGACCAGGGCGCCCCCACGCAGGGCTGCGACCAGAACGAGAGTGGCCTCACCTTCAACGGTGACGACGCCCTGGACCTCGTCTGCAACACGAACGAGCTCCAGGACGTCATCGGCCAGATCGGGTTCCAGCCCAGCACGGGCGGCTGGGGCACCGGCACGCTGTCCACCAAGGACGCCACGATCCACCGGTCCTGCACCGTGCTCGTCGGCGACCGCGACGGCAGCGACGTCTTCGACCCCGCCACCGAGTGGGTCGCGGGCGTGCAGAACGACACGGCGGACCTCGGTACCCGTACCTGCCCCTGAGCGCGTGCTGGACGTCGCCATCGTGGGGGGTGGGCCCGTAGGGCTCGCCCTGGCCGGCCTCCTCGCCCAGCAGGGCGCGGAGGTCCAGGTGCTCGAGGCCCGCGCGGCACCCGACCCCCGCCCGCGGGCGAGCCACGTCCACGGTGCCGTGCTGGAGGGCCTGCGTCCTCTGGGGTGCACCGAGGCGCTGCTCTCGCGCGGTCGTCCGAGCGACGGTGCTCGGCTGGTGCAGGACGGTCGGCTGATCACGGAGGTCCGCACGCGTGACCTGCCCGTCCGGATCCCCTACAGCCTGGCCCTGCCACAACCCGAGCTGGAGGAGGCGCTGGAGGCGGCGGCTACGGCGGCAGGGGCTCGGGTGCGACGGGGCGTTCGGGTCGTCGGGGTCTCTCCGCCCAGCGTCACGCTCGAAGCGGGGCCTCCCCTCGATGCCCGCTTCATCGTGGGGTGCGACGGGGCCGAGAGCGTCGTGCGGGAGGCGATGGGCACGCGGCTGCGAGGCATCACCCGGGACGGCCTCTCGCTCGCGGACGTCCGGGTCGCCTCGACGCTCTCGGCGGCGGAACTGCACACCCAGGCCTCGGGGCTCGCCATCCGGCTGCCTCTGCGGGACGGGGAGCGGTGGGTCGCTGAGTGTCCACCCGAGGCCCTCACCGCCACCTTCGCGCGGCTGGTGCCCGACGCGCCCACGCCCGACGAGGTCCTCTGGGCCTCCCCGTTCCGCGTGCACGCCCGCTGGGCCCCCGTCTGGCGCAGGGGGCCCGTGCTCCTCGCCGGTGATGCCGCCCACCTCCACAGCCCGGTCGGCGGCCACGGCATGAACACGGGGCTGCTCGACGCCATGGACCTCGCCTGGAAGCTGTCCATGGTGCTGCAGGGTCGCGCCGACGACCACCTCCTCGACAGCTACGCCCGTACGCGGCGGCGGGCAGCGCGCTGGTCGGTCGCGGGTGCCTGGGCAGCTACCGTCGGCCTCCGGATGCGCCCGGCACCCCTGCGCTGGCTACGGGGTGCGGTGGCGTCCAGGGTCCCGCAGGGCTGGGCGGCGGCGTGGGCCATCGGTTGGGACGTCCGCGCACCGGCCATCGAGCGGGCCCGTGGGGGCGCCAGCCGCGCAGGGTCCCGGGCTCTGGACGTGCGGCTGGGCGCGGGCTGGATGCTCGATGAGGTGCGGGGTCTGACCCTGCTCGGGGACGGCGACGGTCCCGCCTGGCTCGCGCGACGGCCCCTGCCGGACGGGCATCCGTTCGGCGACGCGCGGTCCGTCCTGCTCCGCCCCGATGGCTTCGTCGCGTACCGCGGTCCAGCGGCCGGGGCGGCCGACGCGGTCGACCGGGTGCTCGGAGGGCTGGCATGAACCCCTGGGGCTTCCGGGCGGACTGGCTCGAGCTCTCCGACCTCGTGCTCGACATCGATCCGACGACCCTGGAGCGCCGCCCGGTGGACGTGGGCCACGTCCACGACGTCCTCACGGCCCAGGGCAACCCGTGGGGCGCCCGCATCCTGGCCTCGCTGCCCACCGACGGTCGCGGGTCCTACGCGCCAGCCGCCGTCGACGCCCTGCTCGTCCGCTGCCACCTGGAGCTCCAGCGCCTGGCCCTGGAGCTCCAGCAGGGCGCCCGGACCCGGGACCGCCTCCGTGGCCTGCTGCCGTGGGTGCGCGAGCGCGTGGAGGGTCCCATCCGCATCGTCGATGTCGGGTGTGGCATCGGGTACGTCCTGCGCTGGCTGGCCGCCTGGGGTGAGCTCGGTTCGGACGTGGAGCTCATCGGCTGCGACTTCAACCTGGCGCTCCTGGAGGAGGCGCGCAGGCTGGCCCGTGCGGACGGGCTGTCGGTGACCTTCCTCCACGCGGACGCCTTCAGGCTCGGGGTCCAGGCCCACGTCTTCCTCTCGACCGGCGTGCTGCACCACATCCCGGCGGAGGGCCTCGCGGGCTTCTTCGGCGCCCAGGTGGCTGCCGGTGCCCTGGCGTTCCACCACGCCGACTTCCAGGCCTCCCCGCTGGCACCGGTGGGCGCGTGGGTCTTCCACCAGGCCCGGATGCGCGAGCCGCTGGCGCGGCACGACGGGATCCTCTCGGCCATCCGGGCCCACAGCGCCGACACGCTGCTGTCCGCAGCCCGGGCTGCCGCCCCCGCAGGCCAGGTCGAGCACGTCGGGAGCCGGGTGGTCCCATGGCTCCCGGTGCCCCGCGCGATGCACGCGGTCGTGGTGCGCACGTGACCGTCGGGTTGGCCCTCTGGGCGCTCATGGCGTGTGACGGTGCCTTCGCGGGCTACCGGGCCCTGGCGGGCCGCACGGGACGGCTGCGCATCGAGGCGGCCGTCCGGCGGGCGATGCTGCTGGGCGGGCTCCTCGGAGGGGCGGCCGGCCTGTCGTTGCTCCTCGCTGTGCTCGCGACGGTCGGGCCCACGCCGTCCCTGGTGGCCATGGGTGGGCGCCTGTTGGTCCCCTATGGTGTCTTCGGTGGGGTCGTGGGTCTGGGGTTCGTCGCGCGGGTCGTGGACGTGGTGGACGTCCGGGCAGCCACGAGCATCGTGGTCTTCGGTCCCCTCTCGCTGCTCCGACCCGCCTGGTTCGTGGGCTGGGCGGGGTGGTACGCCCTCGGGGAGCCCACGTCCACCGTGGTGATCGCAGCGATCGGGGTGGCCGTGGTGCTGCTCGTGGAGCAGGCCCTCGATCGGGTCCTCTGGCCCCACCTGCTCCCGGACCCCCCTTGAGCCAGGGGTCGCTGTTCGGCGGGCCCGCCGTGCGGGCGATGCCCGAGCGCGCCGACCTCGTCGCGCTCGCCGAAGCGCTCCCGGGTCTCCGGCTGGGCACCTCGAGCTGGTCGTTCCCGGGCTGGCGCGGGCACGTCTGGCGGGACCCCGTGTCTCCCGACCTCCTCTCCTCGGACGGGCTCGAGGCCTACGCCCAACATCCGCTCTTCCGCACCGTGAGCATCGACCGCACGTACTACCGTCTGCCCGAGCCTGGCGTGCTCGCCGCCTATGCCCGCCAGGTCCCGGAGGGGTTCCGGTTCGTGGTGAAGGCGCCGTCCGTCGTGGGCTCCTCGAAGCTCAGGGGCCTCGACCCGGCATGGGTCCGCGAGGAGGCCCTGGCCCGTTTCGTGGAGCTCGGAGACCGCCTGGGCGCCGTGCTCCTCCAGCTGCCGCCCCAGGATCCCGACGCGTTCGGCGACCGGTTCTACCACCGGCTGGCCGAGGTGCTCGCCGTCCAGCTTCCCTGGGTCGTGGAGGTACGCACGCCCGAGTGGGTGACCCCCGACCTTCGCGCGGTGCTCGCGGAGACCCACACGGTCCCCTGCCTGAGCGTGCACCCCCGCATGCCCGACCTGCGCACCCAGTGGCGCGTGCTCGACCTCGGGCGGGTGCCGGAGCTCCACATCCGGTGGAACCTGGGGTCGGGTCTCGACTACGAAGGTGCCCGCGATCGCTACGCGCCCTTCGACCGCATGGTGGACCCCGATCCGGGCACGCGCGAGAAGCTGGCCCGCTCGATCGCCTGGATGCTCGAGCGCGACCGACCCGTGTGGGTGATCGCGAACAACAAGGCGGAGGGCTGCGCCCCCCTGACGCTGGAGGCGCTCGCCCGTGCTGTCCTGGGCCTTCGCCGGACGGCCTAGAACTCCGAGACGTCCGAGAGGTAGCCCGGGCTGTTCTCCAGCGCAGAGAGCGTGGTGTGGTCCACCACCGCTCCCGTGGGGTCGAGCTCGGGGTTCCGGTTCGCCGAGACGTTCGCGGTGGTCGCGGAGAACGTGATGCTGTCCACCACGCCACCGTCGGCCGCCTGGAGGGTCACGGTGTCGCCCGTGTTGTTCAGACCCAGCCCGCCAGAGGACGCGAGGTCCTCCAGGACGTTGGTCGGCATGCTGCACAGCGGGTTCCCACCACCCCAGAGCACGAAGCCCTCGTTCGGTCCCAGGAGGGTTCCCGGCGCGAACGTGTGACGCAGGGCCGTCGCATCGTGGACGGTCATGCCGGACAGGTCGACCGGGTTGGACCCGAAGTTCACGATCTCCACGAACTCGTCCTGACCGCTGTCCGCGGTACCGTCGCAGTTCACGTCGTCGCTCACGTTCGCGAGGACCTCGTTGATCACGAGGGGCCCGCTCCCGTCGAACCACGTGCCGTCGGCGAGCGTGCCGGGGCTGGCGAGGAACGTCGAGATGTTGTCGTGCCGGTCGAGCCCGGTCTCCGTGCGCTGGACGGGCTCCGTGATCGACGCGCCCTGGCCGGCGGTGGCGAAGGTCCAGTTCTCGAAGTCCATCGTGCGGCTGTTCTTGACCACGAGCGCCTGGTCCGAGTTGTCGAACGACAGGCTGCCCGTGCTGGCGGCGACGAACTGGGCGCCGGACGGGACGGGGCAGGTGCTGGCCGTCGCGAACACCACGATGGCCTCGCCCGGCGGCACGAGCGTGCCGGGGTCGAAGGTGTGGCGGAGTGCGGTCGTGTCGCGGATGGTGGCGCCCGAGAGGTCCACGGTGTTCCGCGTGGGGTTGTAGAGCTCGATGAAGTCGTCCCCGTCGTTCACGGAGCCGTCGCAGTTGAGGTCCTCGGTCCCGGCGGTACGCACCTCGTGCACGAACACGAAGGAGCCGAAGGGCGTGCCGTCCGCGTAGGTGCCCGGGCTCTGGTTCGCGGAAGCGAGGGTGGTGTGCTGCACCAGGCTCCCGGAGTCGGACAGCTCGGGCGACTGGTTCATGGACTGGCCGGCGTTGCCGAGGCCTCCGAACCACAGCTCGAAGTCGAGGGTGGTGCTCGTCGCGGAGTTGACGAGCACTTCGTCGGCCCCGCCATCCAGGTTGAACGAGGCGTCGGCCTCGAAGAACCTCGAGCCGTGGGGTGCCGTGCATCCGCCACCGAGGGTGGAGAAGATGACCACGGCCTCCTCGGGCTGGAGCACGAACGTACCGAACGTGTACACGAGGGTGGACGGCGTGTGGACCTTCACCTCGGCGCCCGTGAGGTCGATGGGCGAGCCGCTCGGGTTGACGAGCTCGATGAAGTCGTCCCCGGCGTCGACCGTGCCGTCGCAGTTCACGTCCTCGGTGGGGTTCGCCAGGATCTCGTGGATCACGAGGGCGGTCGCGGGGTCGGTGTCCGCGTCCGTATCGGCGTCCGTGTCCGCGTCGGTGTCGGCATCGGTGTCGGCATCGGTGTCGGCATCGGTGTCCGCATCGGAGTCGGCGTCCGTGTCCGCGTCGGTGTCGCTGTCGGTGTCCGCGTCCGTGTCCGCGTCTCCGCCACCACCGAACGTCCCGCCGTTCGCCAGCGTGAACGGGCTGTAGCTCGCCGCCGAGAGCGTGGTGTGGTTCACCACCGCCCCCGCGGGATCCAGCTCAGGGCTCCGGTTCACCGACACGTCCGTCGTGGACGCCGCGTACACCAGGGCGTCGATCACCGTCGTGCCGTCCGGCATCCGCAACGAGGCCGTGTCGCCGCCGTTGTTCATGCCGAGACCACCCGTGCTCGCCAGCTCCTCGTACCCGTTGCTGGGCACCGAGCACTGCGGGTTCCCGCCACCCCAGACCACCAGCACGTCGTTCGGCAGCAGCACGCCGCCCCCGATGACATGCCGCACCTGGAGCGCGTCCCACACCTGCATGCCGGTCACGTCCACCGGGACCGACCCCACGTTCACGATCTCCACGAACTCGTCGCCCGTGCCGCTGGACGTGCCGTCGCAGTTCGCGTCGCTCGCAGGCGCCGCGAGCACCTCGTTCACCACGAGGGCCGGCGTCACCGGGTCGGTGTCTGCGTCCGTATCGGCGTCCGTGTCCGCGTCCGTGTCCGCGTCGGTGTCGGCATCCGTGTCCGCATCGGTGTCGGCGTCCGTGTCCGCGTCGGTGTCGGCGTCCGTGTCCGCGTCGGTGTCGGCGTCCGTGTCCGCATCGGAGTCGGCGTCGGTGTCCGCGTCGGTGTCGCTGTCGGTGTCCGCGTCCGTGTCCGCGTCTCCGCCGCCGCCGAAGGTCCCGCCGTTCGCCAGCGTGAACGGGCTGTAGCTCGCCGCCGACAACGTGGTGTGGTTCACCACCGCCCCCGCGGGGTCCAGCTCCGGGCTCCGGTTCACCGAAACGTCCGTCGTGGACGCCGCGTACACCAGGGCGTCGATCACCGTGGTGCCGTCCGGCATCCGCAACGAGGCCGTGTCGCCGCCGTTGTTCATGCCGAGACCACCCGTGCTCGCCAGCTCCTCGTACCCATTGCTGGGCACCGAGCACTGCGGGTTCCCGCCACCCCAGACCACCAGCACGTCGTTGGGCTGCAGCACCGCACCGCCGATCACATGCCGCACCTGGAGCGCGTCCCACAGCTGCATCCCGGTCACGTCCACGGCAACCGTGCCCACGTTCACGATCTCCACGAACTCGTCACCCGTCCCGCTGGACGTGCCGTCGCAGTTCGCGTCGCTCGCAGGCGCCGCGAGCACCTCGTTCACCACGAGAGCCGGCGTCACCGGGTCGGTGTCCGCGTCCGTATCGGCGTCCGTGTCCGCGTCCGTGTCCGCGTCGGTGTCGGCATCCGTGTCCGCATCGGTGTCGGCGTCCGTGTCCGCATCCGTGTCCGCATCGGTGTCGGCGTCCGTGTCCGCATCGGTGTCGGCGTCCGTGTCCGCATCGGAGTCGGCGTCCGTGTCCGCGTCGGTGTCGCTGTCGGTGTCCGCGTCCGTGTCCGCGTCTCCGCCACCACCGAACGTCCCGCCGTTCGCCAGCGTGAACGGGCTGTAGCTCGCCGCCGACAGCGTGGTGTGGTTCACCACCGCCCCCGCGGGATCCAGCTCAGGGCTCCGGTTCACCGACACGTCCGTCGTGGACGCCGCGTACACCAGGGCGTCGATCACCGTCGTGCCGTCCGGCATCCGCAACGAGGCCGTGTCGCCCCCGTTGTTCATGCCGAGACCACCCGTGCTCGCCAGCTCCTCGTACCCGTTGCTGGGCACCGAGCACTGCGGGTTCCCGCCGCCCCAGATCACCAGCACGTCGTTCGGCTGCAGCACCGCACCACCGATGACATGCCGCACCTGGAGCGCGTCCCACAGCTGCATCCCGGTCACGTCCACGGCAACCGCGCCCACGTTCACGATCTCCACGAACTCGTCACCCGTCCCGCTGGACGTGCCGTCGCAGTTCGCGTCGCTCGCAGGCGCCGCGAGCACCTCGTTCACCACGAGAGCCGGCGTCACCGGGTCGGTGTCCGCGTCGGTATCGGCGTCCGTGTCCGCGTCCGTGTCGGCATCGGTGTCCGCGTCCGTGTCCGCGTCCGTGTCCGCGTCCGTGTCCGCGTCCGTGTCCGCGTCCGTGTCGCTGTCGGTGTCGCTGTCGGTGTCCGCGTCCGTGTCCGCGTCTCCGCCGCCGCCGAACGTCCCGCCGTTCGCCAGCGTGAACGGGCTGTACGGGATGCCGGGGGCGAGCGTCGTGTGGTCCACCAGCGCACCGGCCGGATCGAGCTCGGGGTCCCGGTTCACAGACACGTCGGCAGTGGGGCTCGAGAACACGAGCTCATCGATCACGGTCGTGCCATCCGGCATCCGCAGCGACGCGGTGTCGCCCGTGTTGTTGAGACCGAGCTGCCCCGTGCTCGCGATCTCCTCGTACCCGTTCGACGGCACGACGCAGAGCGGGTTGCCACCGCCCCAGACGACCAGCACCTCGTTCGGCTGGAGCACGCCACCGCCGATCACGTGGCGCACCTGGGCCGAGTCCCACAGCTGCATCCCGGTGATGTCGACGGGCACAGAGCCGACGTTCACGATCTCGACGAACTCGTCCTGCTGACCGTTCGTGGTGCCATCGCAGTTCGCGTCCGAGGCCGGGAGGGCCAGCACCTCGTTCACCACGAGAGCCGGCGTCACCGGGTCGGTGTCGGCGTCCGTGTCCGCGTCGGTATCGGCGTCCGTGTCCGCGTCCGTGTCCGCGTCCGTGTCCGCATCGGTGTCCGCGTCCGTGTCGGCGTCCGTGTCCGCATCGGTGTCCGCGTCCGTGTCGGCGTCGGTGTCCGCATCGGAGTCGGCGTCGGTGTCCGCATCGGTGTCGCTGTCGGTGTCGGCGTCCGTGTCCGCGTCTCCGCCGCCACCGAACGTCCCGCCGTTCGCCAGCGTGAACGGGCTGTAGCTCGCCGCCGACAGCGTGGTGTGGTTCACCACCGCCCCCGCGGGGTCCAGCTCCGGGCTCCGGTTCACCGACACGTCCGTCGTGGACGCCGCGTACACCAGGGCGTCGATCACCGTCGTGCCGTCCGGCATCCGCAACGAGGCCGTGTCGCCCCCGTTGTTCATGCCGAGACCACCCGTGCTCGCCAGCTCCTCGTACCCGTTGCTGGGCACCGAGCACTGCGGGTTCCCGCCGCCCCAGATCACCAGCACGTCGTTCGGCTGCAGCACCGCACCACCGATGACATGCCGCACCTGGAGCGCGTCCCACAGCTGCATCCCGGTCACGTCCACGGCAACCGCGCCCACGTTCACGATCTCCACGAACTCGTCACCCGTCCCGCTGGACGTGCCGTCGCAGTTCGCGTCGCTCGCAGGCGCCGCGAGCACCTCGTTCACCACGAGGGCTGGCGTCACCGGGTCGGTATCGGCATCGGTGTCCGCATCCGTGTCCGCATCCGTATCGGCATCGGTGTCCGCGTCCGTGTCCGCATCGGAGTCGGCGTCCGTGTCCGCGTCCGTGTCGCTGTCGGTGTCCGCGTCCGTGTCCGCGTCACCGCCACCGCCGCCCAGGGCCGAGCCGTCGGACAGGAAGCCCGGGCTGGCGCGAAGGAGCGGGTTGAGCGTGAGGTGACCGATGAACGGGCTCGACGTCGCGAGCTCCGGGTTCCGGTTCATGGACTGGTTGTCCGTGATCACCGTCCAGACGTGCGAGTCGATCACCGTCGTGTCGGCGGCCGCCAGGACCACCTGGTCGCTGGTGTCGTCGAGGCCGAGAGTCCCCGTGGACGCCGGGATGAACCGGGCCTCCGCGGGCTCGCAGGTGGACGTGCCCACGTTGCCGAACACCACGAAGGCACGTCCGGGGTCGAGGAGCGAGCCCGGGGCGAAGGTGTGCACCACACCGAGCGTGTTCGAGAGCGTCGCACCCGAGAGGTCGAAGGTGACCGCCCCCACGTTGACGATCTCGACGAACTCGTCCTCGGTGAGGTCTGGGTTGCCGTCGCAGTTCACGTCGTCCCCGAACGCCGGATCCGCGAGGATCTCGTTGATGACGACGACGTCGGTGTCGGCATCCGTGTCGGTGTCGGCGTCCGTGTCCGCGTCGGTGTCGGCGTCCGTGTCCGCATCCGAGTCGGCGTCCGTGTCCGCGTCCGTGTCGCTGTCGGTATCCGCGTCCGTGTCCGCGTCGCCGCCACCACCGAACACGCCGCCGTTCGCCAGCGTGCCCGGGCTGTAGTGGGCCGCAGAGAGCGTCGTGTGGTCCACGGGGCTCGCCGCGGGGTCCAGCTCGGGGCTCCGGTTGGCCGACACGTCAGCGGCACCCACGAACACCAGCTCGTCGATCACCGTGGTGCCGTCCGGCATCCGCAGGGAGGCCGTGTCGCCGGCGTTGTTCATGCCGAGCCCGCTCGAGCTCGCCACCTCCTCGTAGACGTTCGACGGAAGCGTGCAGGACGGGTTCCCACCACCCCACACCACCACCGCGTCGTTGGGCTGGAGAACCAGACCCCCGAACACGTGGCGGGACTGGAGGGCGTCGCGCAGCACCATGCCCGTCATGTCCACCGGCACCGAGCCGATGTTCACGATCTCCACGAACTCGTCCTGCGAGCCGCTCTGCGTGCCGTCGCAGTTCGCGTCGGTCGTGGGAGCGGCGAGCACCTCGTTCACCACCAGGGCCGGCGTGACGGGGTCCGTGTCGGAGTCCGTGTCCGCGTCCGTGTCCGCGTCCGTGTCCGCATCGGAGTCGGCGTCGGTGTCCGCGTCGGTGTCGGAGTCCGTGTCCGCATCGGTGTCCGCATCACCGCCGCCGCCGAACAGGCTGCCGTCCGCCATCGTGAACGGGCTGTGGTTCGAAGCGGACAGGAGGTTGTGGTTGACCACCGCACCGCCCGGGAGCCCCTCGGGGGTGAGGTTCGCCGAGACGTCGGACGTCGTGCTGCCGTAGGTCAGCTCGTCGACGGTCGCACCGACGGACGTGAGGATCCGCACGGTCCCGCCGCCGTTGCCGAGGGCCATGAAGCCGCCCGACGCGTTGTCCTCGTAGGCGCCCGCAGGCACCACGCAGCTCGCGTTGCCCCCGCCCCAGATCACCAGGACCTCCTGGGGTCCGAGCACCTGTGCGCTGAACCGGTGGAGCTGGGTGGTCGCCGACCACAGCTCGAGGGTGTCGAGGTCGACGCCCACGGTGCCGTAGTTCACGATCTCCACGAACTCGTCGCCGTCGTCGAAGGCGCCGTCGCAGTTCACGTCGGCCACGGGGACCGCGAGGACCTCGTTGATCACGAGCGTGATGGCGACCGGGTCGGTGTCGGAGTCCGTGTCGGAGTCCGTGTCGGCGTCGGTGTCCGCGTCGGTGTCCGCATCGGAGTCCGCGTCCGTGTCCGCGTCCGTGTCGCTGTCGGTGTCCGCGTCCGTGTCCGCGTCGCCGCCGCCACCGAACACGCCGCCGTTCGCCAGAGTGCCCGGGCTGTAGTGGGCCGCAGAGAGCGTCGTGTGGTCCACGGGGCTCGCAGCGGGGTCCAGCTCCGGGCTCCGGTTGGCCGACACGTCTGGGGCACCCACGAACACCAGCTCGTCGATCACCGTGGTGCCGTCGGGCATCCGCAGCGACGCGGTATCGCCCGCGTTGTTCATGCCGAGCCCGGTCGAGCTCGCCACCTCCTCGTACACGTTCGACGGAAGCGTGCAGGACGGGTTCCCGCCGCCCCACACCACCACGGCGTCGTTCGGCTGCAGCACCAGCCCGCCGAACACGTGCCGGGACTGGACCGCGTCACGCAGCACCATGCCCGTCATGTCCACCGGCACCGAGCCGATGTTCACGATCTCCACGAACTCGTCCTGCGAGCCACTCTGGGTGCCGTCGCAGTTCGCGTCCGTCGTCGGAGCCGCGAGCACCTCGTTCACCACCAGGGCCGGCGTGACGGGGTCCGTGTCGGAGTCCGTGTCCGCATCCGTGTCCGCGTCCGTGTCCGCGTCCGAGTCGGCATCGGTGTCCGCGTCCGTGTCGGAGTCCGTGTCCGCATCGGTGTCCGCGTCGCCCCCCCCGCTGAAGGGCGTGCCGTTGGCGTACGTGCCGGGGCTGTAGGTCGCCGCGGCGAGCGTGGTGTGTGCCACGATGGGAGCATCGGTGTCGATCTCGGGCGAGCGGTTCACCGAGACGTCCGGAGTGCTCGAGGCGTACGCGAAGACGTCGACCACCGTGCCGGAGGCCAGCTCCAGGGTGAGCGTCTCCGTCGAGGCGTTGAGACCCAGCGAGCCCGTCGAAGCGAGGTCGTCGTAGGCGCCCGGCACCACGGGGCAGTTGGGGTTGCCGCCGCCCCAGATCACGATGGCCTCGAGCGGGCCGAGCGTGCCGCCAGAGAAGACGTGGCGGGTCGTCGCCGTGTCCCTGAGGACCAGGCCCGTGAGGTCCACGGACACTCCGCCCACGTTCACGATCTCGACGAACTCGTCCTGCGTGCCACTGATGGACCCGTCGCAGTTCGCGTCGGTCGTCGGCTGCGGGTTCGCCTCGTTGATGACGAGCATCGGGACGATCTCGGTGTCCGTGTCGGCGTCGGTGTCCGCATCGGTGTCGGCGTCCGTGTCCGCATCGGTGTCGGCGTCCGTGTCCGCATCGGTGTCGGCGTCCGCGTCGCTGTCGGCGTCCGCATCGGCATCGGCATCGGCGTCGCTGTCGGCGTCCGTGTCCGCGTCGCCACCACCGCTCGTGATGGGCGCGCCGTTCGCGAGGGTGCCGGGGCTGTAGGGCACGCCCGGCGCGAGGTCGGTGTGCATCAGCCAGCTCGCCACGGGGTCGAGCTCGCGCGACCGGTTCACGGAGACGTCGTTGCTCGCCTCGGCGCCGTAGGCTTCCGTGAGCAGGATCTGCGAGCCACGGCGCAGGGTGATGGTGTCACCGCCGTTGTTCAGCCCGAGGCCGGGGTTGCCGCTCGGCGGCGCGGAGACCTGCACCACGACGTTGGAGGGCAGGGCGCACGAAGGCGTGCCACCGCCGTAGACGACGAGCACGTCGAAGGGTGCGAGCACCGTGCCCGAGGGGATGACGTGGCGCGAGAGGGGCGCGCCGTCCCAGATCTCCACACCGGAGAGGTCGGAGGGCGTGGTGCCGATGTTCACGATCTCGATGAACTCGTCTTCGCTGGTGCTGGCGGTGCCGTCACAGTTGGCGTCGCCCGCGGTCGTCGACGGATCCGCATGGATCTCGTTGATCATGACGAGGCCGATGTCGGCGTCCGTGTCCGCATCGGTGTCCGCGTCCGCATCGGCGTCCGCGTCCGCGTCCGCATCGGCGTCCGCATCGGCGTCCGCGTCCGCATCGGTGTCCGCGTCACTGTCGGCGTCCGCGTCCGCGTCGCTGTCGGCGTCCGCATCGGCGTCCGCGTCACTGTCGCTGTCGGCGTCCGTGTCGGCGTCACCGCCGCCGCCACCGAAGGGGAAGCCGTCTACGCGGGTGCCCGGGCTGGCGGGCCCGAAGGCGCTCACGATGGTGTCGTGCGGGAGGAAGGCCGACGCGCGGTCGAGCTCGGGGAAGCGGTTGAGGGACGTGTTGTTTCCGCCCTCCGCGCCGTAGACGAGCTCGTCGAGGATGCGGAAGCCACCGTCGAACAGCGTGACCGTGTCGCCGGAGTCGTTGAGGCTCAAGAAGCCCGCGCTAGCCGTGAAGACCTGGACGTTCGCGGGCAGGTTGCAGGACGGCGTGCCCCCGCCGTAGACCACCACCACGCCGCCGGGCGGGACGACCGTGCCGAACGCGAAGTCGTGACGGAGGCTGGAGCTGTCGGCGATGCCGCCGCCGGACAGATCGACGGGACCCAGACCGACGTTCACGATCTCGACGAACTCGTCCGTGCTGCCGGTGACGCCGTCACAGTTCGCGTCGAAGGTGCCGGGGTCGGCGAGCACCTCGTTGATGACCAGCTCGCCGAGGAGCCCGGTGTCGGTGTCGGAGTCGGTATCGGCGTCCGCGTCGCTGTCGGCGTCCGCATCGCTGTCGGCGTCCGAGTCCGCGTCCGCGTCGCTGTCGGAGTCGGCGTCCGCATCGGAGTCACTGTCGGAGTCCGCGTCGGCGTCCGTGTCCGACTCGGAGCCCACGGGGGAGTCGAAGGAGCCGCCGTTCGCCAGGCGGCCCGGGCTGGTGCGACCCGTGGCGCCGAACACGGTGAGGTGGTCGACGTAGGGCCGGCTCGGGTCGAGCTCCGGGGAGAGGTTGATCGAGCCGTCGATGTTCGCCTCGGGCCCGTAGGTGGCCTGGACCACGAGCGCGCCCGCGTAGTCGAGCACGGTGACGGTGTCGCCCGAGTTGTTCAGACCGAGACCGCCGGTCGTGCTGACCTGGTAGAGGACGTTGGAGATGGGCGGGCAGTTCGCGATGCCACCGCCCCAGACCACCACCCCGCCGAAGGGCTGGAGCACGGTGGACGGCGGGAAGACGTGACGCTCGGCCGTGCCGTCCGAGACGCTGCCGCCGGACAGGTCCACCACGGTGGGGCCGAGGTTGACGATCTCGATGAACTCGTCCTGCGAGAGGTCCGGGTTCGAGTCGCAGTTGCTGTCCATGCCGACGGCGGGATCGGCGAGGATCTCGTTGATGACGACGTTGTAGCCGGGGTCGGTGTCGGTGTCGGCGTCGGAGTCGGAGTCCGCATCGGCATCGGCGTCCGCGTCCGCGTCCGCATCGGTGTCCGCGTCGCCGCCCGTGTCGACCGGGCCCGTCCAGCTCGAGAACTCGCCCTGGTTGGCGAGCGTGCCCGGCGACCATCGCTCGACGGCCCCGACGATGTTGGAGTGGAGCGTGAACCCACCGTTGGAGAGCTCGGGGCGACGGTTGATGGCCTCGTCCTGCCCGGCCTCACCGCCGTAGGTGACCTCCTGGATGACGTTGCCCACAGCGTCGAGGAGACGCACCGTGTCGGCCGTGTTCGAGAGCCCGAGGCCGCCCGTGCTGGCCGTCTGGACGACCGTGCCGCCCGGGAGGCGGGCGCACCACGAGCCGCTGGAGCCGAAGTTGAACGAGGGCGTGCCGCCGCCGAACACCACGATGGCCGTGCCGGAGGGGACGATCGTCCCCGGCGGGAACACGTGCCGCTGGGTGTTGCTGTCGCGCAGCTCGACGCCCGAGAAGTCCGCGCTGGTCGGCCCGATGTTCACGATCTCCACGAACTCGTCGGCGCCGGCGTCGATGTTGCCGTCGCAGTTCGAGTCGCCATCGAGCATCGGCGGGTCGGCCAGGATCTCGTTGATCACCACGGTACCCAGGAAGGGTCCGGGAGGCGCACCGGTGTCGGTGTCCGCGTCGCTGTCGGTGTCCGCGTCAGCGTCCGCATCGGTGTCCGTGTCGGTGTCGGTGTCCGCGTCGCCGCCGGTGTCCGTCGGGATGTCGAGAGCCGTGTAGTCCGCCTTCCGGCCCGGCGACATCGGCTCCGAGGAGCGCGTGAGGTGCGGGACCATCGTGGTGCCCGTGATGTCGGGAGCCAGCGTGATGGACTGGTTGTTGTTGGCCTCCGGGCCGTAGTCGTAGAGGGCGAGGATGCCGCCCGCGACGTCCACGATGCTCACCGTGTCGCTCGAGTTGTTGAGCCCGAGGCTCCCGCTCTCCGCGGTGACCGGACGCGCGTTGGGCGGCATCGCGATGCACCACGGCTTCGAGGACGTGCCGTCGAACGTGGGCGTGCCGCCACCGAAGACCACGAGGGCCTGACCGGGATCGAGCACGGTTCCCGGGGGGAACGTGTGACGGACGTCCGACCCGTCCTGGAGGGTGGCACCGGAGAGGTCGATGGGCTGCCCGCCCACGCTCACGATCTCGACGAACTCGTCCTGGCTGGTGTCCACGACGCCGTCGCAGTTCGCGTCGCCCTCGATGGTGTCGGGGTCCGAGAGGATCTCGTTGATGATGATGGCCGCCCCGACGGGGTCCGTGTCGGCGTCGGTGTCCGCATCGGCGTCCGCGTCCGCGTCGCTGTCGGTATCGGCGTCCGCATCCGAGTCCGCGTCGCTGTCGGCATCGGCGTCGGTGTCGACGTCCGAGTCGCTGTCCGCGTCGGTGTCCGCGTCTCCGCCGGTTGGCTGGGGCGAGATGCCCTTGCACGCCAGGACCGATCCGAGAAGGGGGAGGAGAAGCAGGATACGCACGACGGCCTCCGGCGGCCAGAGGGCCGCCCCCACCCGTAGCACGGATCGCCGGGCCTCGCTCCCCTGCCGCGGAACCGGCACAGAACCGAGACAGCCGCCGAGGTCAGGGGCAGCCGGCTCCCGGGTGGATCAGGGCGTCCGTGTCGTCGCAGTCGCCGCCGTTCTCGGTGTACCCGTCACCGTCGTCGTCAGCGTTCGCCGTGCCCTCGTCCACGACGGTGTCGCAGTCGTTGTCGTTCCAGTCCGCGATCTCGGTCGCACCGGGCCAGGTCGCGGCATCGGTGTCGTCGCAGTCGCCCGGCAGGGAGCCGTCCGAGCATACAGTCGCCTCGCACCAGCCGTCGCCGTCGTCGTCGGCCCGCGCTGTGCCCTCGTCCACCACGCCGTCACAGTCGTTGTCGAGACCGTCGGCGATCTCCGGGTGGCCGGGGTGCATGGCGCCGTTCGTGTCGTTGCAGTCGCCCCCGCCGGTCGCGTAACCGTCGTGGTCGAGGTCCTCGACGTCCACGTCCACCGTGCCGTCGCAGTCGTCGTCCACGCCGTTCCCGAGGACCTCGTCGACCTCGGGGCCGATGGCCGCGTCGGCGTCGTTGCAGTCGCCGGGGAGGCTGCCGTCGGTGCACAGGAGCGCGTCGCAGCGGCCGTCCCCGTCGTCGTCGATGCTCGGCATGCCCTCGTCGACCTGGCCGTCGCAGTCCTGGTCCCGCCCGTCGTCGATCTCGGGCGCCCCGGGATGCACGTTCGGGTCGGTGTCGTCGCAGTCGTCCGCGCAGACCGAGTGCCCGTCCCCGTCCGCGTCGTAGGCCTCCACGAGCCCCGCGCCGCACGCGTTGCCCCAGAGCGCCACCCGGTTCACCACGGTGTCGCCCGCCACGAAGGCGAGCTCGCCCTGCGCGGGGTCCAGCGCTGCGGGCACGAACTCCACCGTGAACACGAGGCTCCCGTCGGGCCGGATCTCCCGACGGCTCGAGAAGTCCACGGCGAAGCGCGCGTTGTTGGTGGACACCTCGGTGAGGACGAGAGGGACGTCGCTCTCGTTGTCGATCCGGACCTCGAGCGAGCGCCGCTGGCCGGGCTGGACCCGCCCGAAGTCCATGCCGTACGTCGACAGCCGCGTGGCCGGCGGCACCGCCCGTCCCCGCACCGTGACCGAGTCGGGCGACGACAGCCCCTCGTGGAGGACCTCCACGGTCGCCACGTGCCAGCCGGCGTCGAGCGGCAGGAACTCCACGGGGAGGTTCACGGTCTCGCCCACGCCCACGATGAGGGTCTCGGGGCCGATGTAGCTGAACTGCTCGCCGTCCAGGTTCGTGACCAGCACGCCCCGCACCTGCACGGCAGGGCCGTCGATGTGGTCGATCTGCACGCTGCGGCGCACCGACTCCCCGAGCCCCGCGCGCTCGAAGTCCACGAGGGCCGGACCCACGAGCACCCGGGAGAGCGTGGCGCTCACGGTGATCTCGGGACCACAGGCGGACAGCACGACGAGGGCCGGAACCCAGCGCGAGCGCCGCGAGAGCGCGAGCAGGAGCGGGAGGAACAGCCAGGGCACCCCGGGGGTGGTGGAGCAGCCCGTGGGCCCCGTCGGCGCGGGGTTGGTCGGACGGTCGCTGCGCAGGCAGACGTCGTCCTCGTCGGCCACACCGTCGCAGTCGTTGTCCACACCGTCGCAGAACTCGGCCAGACCGGGGTTCACCCAGCCGTTCTGGTCGTTGCAGTCGCCGTCCGCGAAGGTGTAGCCGTCGCGGTCCACGTCCTCGAAGTCCTCGTCGACCTGGCCGTCGCAGTCGTTGTCGAGCTGGTCCTGGATCTCCGGAGCGCCCGGGTGCACCGCGTGGTTCAGGTCGTCGCAGTCGCCCGCGAGCTCCGCGAACCCGTCGCCATCGTCGTCCACGCCGTCCGTGCCGTTGTCGACCACACCGTCGCAGTCGTTGTCGATGCCGTCCGCGATCTCCACGCCCGCGGGCGAGATGGTCGGATCGCCGTCGTGGCAGTCGCCGCCGCCCTCCGTGAATCCGTCGCCGTCGTCGTCGAAGACGTTGGTGCCCTCGTCGACCAGGCTGTCGCAGTCGTTGTCGACGTTGTCGACGCGCTCGACCGCCCCCGGATGCACGAGCGGATCACCGTCGTCGCAGTCGCCCCCGAGCACCGAGTAGCCGTCGCCGTCGCCGTCGAAGGTCGTGTCGTCCACCAGCCCGTTGCAGTCGTCGTCGATCCCGTTCGCGGGGATCTCGGCCATCCCGGGGTGGACCTGGCGGTCCTGGTCGTTGCAGTCGCCGTCGTTGAGGCAGCCCGACTCGCAGAACCCGTCGCCGTCGTCGTCGTAGCAGCTCGTGCCCTCGTCGATGACGGTGTCGCAGTCGTCGTCCCGACCGTTGCAGGTCTCCACGGCTCCCGGCCGCACGTCGGGGTCGGTGTCGTCGCAGTCGCCGCCCAGCTCCGTGAACCCGTCGCCGTCGTCGTCGCCGCGCACGGTGCCCTCGTCCACGAGGCCGTCGCAGTCCTCGTCGCGACCGTTGGGCTGCTCCATGTGGCCGGGGAACAGGTCCGGGTCGTCGTCCGCGCAGTCGCCGTCGCACGTCGACAGCCCGTCGTCGTCGAGGTCGAGGCCGTTCAGCGTGGGATCCGCGTCGTTGCAGTCGAGGCAGGCGGGGGTCCCGTCACCATCGAGGTCGTCCTCGCCGGCCACCAGGGGGCAGGGGTCGCACGCATCCCCCATGCCGTCGCCGTCCGCGTCGGTCTGGCCGTGGTTCACGCGACCGGGGCAGTTGTCGCAGGCGTCGGGCCATCCGTCGTTGTCGGCGTCCGCGTTGTCGTCGAAGCTCGGACACATGTCGCAGGCGTCCGGCACACCGTCGCCGTCCGCATCGAGCTTGTCGTCCTCGCCGTCACAGACGTCGCACCCGTCCGGCACCCCGTCCCCATCGGCGTCTCCGGAGTCGTCGGACCCCGGGCAGAGGTCGCAGGCGTCCGGGGTGTAGTCGCCGTCCGCGTCCGCCGCGTCGCTGCCCGCCAGACACCGGTCGCAGCCGTCCGGGAAGCCGTCGGCATCACCGTCCAGCCGGTCGTCGAAGAACGGACAGATGTCGCAGACGTCTGGCACGGTGTCACCGTCGGAGTCGGTGCTGTCGCCCACGCAGCTGTCGCACCCGTTCGGGATGCCGTCGCCGTCGGTGTCGATCCGGTCGTCTCCACCCGGGCAGACGTCGCAGATGTCGGCCACGGTGTCGCCGTCCGTGTCCGGCATGCCGGCGTCGCCGGCGCAGGTGTCGCAGCCGTCGGGGATGCCGTCGAAGTCGCTGTCGATGCGGTCGTCGAAGCCGTCGCACACGTCGCAGGCATCGGGCGTGCCATCGCCGTCGGCGTCTCCGGAGTCGTCCCCGCCGGGGCAGACGTCGCAGCCGTCCGGCGTGTAGTCGCCGTCGGTGTCCACGGTGTCGTCGAAGCCGGGGCAGCGGTCGCAGGCGTCAGGTGCGCCGTCACCGTCCACGTCGAGGCGGTCGTCCGAGCCGGGGCACGCGTCGCAGCCGTTCGGGACGGTGTCGTTGTCGGCATCCAGCCGGTCGTCGAAGTCCGGGCACGCGTCGCAGCCGTCCGGAACGCCGTCGCCGTCCTCGTCGCCGAAGTCGTCCGCCGCGGGGCAGATGTCGCAGCCGTCCGGAGCGCCGTCACCGTCGCTGTCGACGGCGTCGTCGAAGCCGGGGCAGACGTCGCAGGCGTCCGGGATGCCGTCACCGTCGGCCTCGAGGCGATCGTCGAAGCCGGGACACACGTCGCATCCGTTCGGGACGGTGTCGCCATCGGAGTCCACGGTGTCGGACCCGCCGGGACAGAGGTCCTCGCTGTCGAAGACCCCATCGAGGTCGCTGTCGACGCGGACGGTGAGCGGCGAAGCGACGATCTGGCCGCTCGTGCCGCCCTCCAGGGGTGCGGTGTAGGTGGCGACGTCGGTATGCACGGTGCCGTCGGCGGGCGTGCCGACCACGAGGTCGAAGCGGACGAGCGTGGACTGACCCGGCCCGAGGGTGATGCCGTTCACCCGGAGCGTGTTGCCCACGGACGCGTTCGTGCCCGTGCCCGCGTCGATGAGGGTCCACGCCGCGGTCCACGGGGGCATGGGGTCGACGAGGTCGAAGGTGGCCGCCTCGGGACCACTGTTGGTGAGCACCGCGGTGAACCGCAGGGTGTCGGCAGGCGAGACCTCGCCGTTGCCATCGCTGTCGTCGAGCAGGGAGAACGTGAGCGTGGACGTCCCGAGATCGGGGTCACGGGTGGCCACGGCCAGCTGCTCGGCGACGAGCCACACGCGATCCGAGCCCGCGCCCACCTCGATCGACACGGACGTGTCGCCCGGAGTGAAGGCCGGGGAGAGGTCCCACAGGTCGAGATCCACGCCCACGTTGCCCGTGGACGGCGTGGCCCCCGTGGTGATGGTGCCGTTGAACGCGTCGTTGAACGGGCTGCTGGCGTCCACGAGGCCGAGTGTGTTGCCGCTCGGGAGCGTCTCGATGTTGATCTGCTCCCCGGGGCTGGAGCCGACGTCGCCGTCGAGCGCGTACACCGCCAGCTGCACGGAGCCGCTGGTGCCGGCTGCCTCGAAGCCGCCCGGCACGAGGGTGCTGGTGCTCCCCTGGAGGGTCTGCAGGCCGTCGTAGAGGCTGATCGCGCGCGTGGGGAAGGACGGGTGGGAGACCCAGAGCGCCAGGCCTGCAGACGCGTTGTGGCCGTCCGCGTCGTTCACGAGGGCCGAGAGGTCCGAGACCCGGTAGGTGCCCGCGATGTCGCCGGACTCCACGATCCCCTGGACGTCCGCCCAGCACGACCAGACGTCGTAGGTGGGGTCGCCCGCCGCGGAACAGACGCACGAGGACGCCGTGACCGGCTGGACCCCGAGACCCGGCACATCGAGGGTGACGGCGTTGTCGGGGGTACCGGAGCAGTCCGCCCCCACCTGCCCGCGGGACGCGCTCCAGTAGAGCCTCGCGAGCTCCACGCCCACGCCCGTGGGGAGCGCCTGCACCGTGAAGGCCCCAGGCTGCGCGAGGGTGTCGGCGCGCCCGTCGGCGTTGGTGTCGCGGGCGAGCGCGACGCCCGGGAAGCTCGCGGCGAGGCTGCCGGTCTGCGACTCCCGCAGGGTCAGCGGGCTGTCGGCCATGGCAGCCTGCAGAGCGAGGAGGAGGACGGACATGGACGGGCCTCGGAACGGGAGCCTGCCCAACCCGCAGGACTCCGGTCGACGCGCTTCTATACCATCCGGGGCCACCGCCCGCCGTCCGCCGGCCTACCATCGCACGCACAGGAGACCCCATGGCCCACATCCCGTACCGTCCAGCGCCCGTGCCCGCGGAGGAAGGCCTGCGTCGCGGCGAGGCGCTGCTCGCCGACCTCGACGGGCGCCGGAGCGTGCGGATGTTCAGCGACGCCCCGGTGCCCCGGGCGATGATCGAGACCGCCATCCGCACGGCGAGCACGGCGCCCTCGGGGGCCCACAAGCAGCCCTGGACGTTCGCGGCCATCTCGGACCCCGCCCTGAAGCGGAGGATCCGCGTCGAGGCCGAGCGCGAGGAGCGGAAGAGCTACGAGGAGCGGATGTCCCGCGAGTGGAAGGACGCGCTGGAGCCGCTCGGGACGACGTGGGAGAAGCCGTACCTCGAGGTGGTCCCCTGGATCGTGGTCCTGTTCGCCCAGCTCCACGCGGTGGACCCGCAGGGTGAGCGCGTCCGGCACTACTACGTGCAGGAGAGCTGCGGCATCGCGGCCGGGATGTTCATCACCAGCCTGCACACGATGGGGCTCGCCACCCTCACCCACACGCCCTCCCCGATGACCTTCCTGCGGCTGGCGCTGGACCGCCCCCCCAACGAGAAGGCCATGATCCTCTTCCCCATCGGCTACCCCGCCGCAGACGCGACCGTGCCGGACCTCGTGCGCAAGCCGCTCGAGGACGTCAGCGTCTGGTTCACGGGGTAGCGAGGAGCAGCTCGAGGAGCTCCGCGTCGCGGAACTCCCGGTCGCCGTCCGAGAGCCGTGCGACCACGAGGTCCAGGCTGGGCACGATGTAGAGCCGCTGGTCCTGGTGCCCGGCCGCGGCGACGAGATCGGCCGGACCGTCGTTCCAGAGGAGCGGCCCCTCGGGCTCGAGCCGGTGCTCGGCCACGAGCGCCACGTCGCGGTCGACGTCCCGGTTCAGCCAGAACGTGCGCCCGTAGGCCGGGTTGGCCTCGGAGCCCTCGAGGCAGCCGTGGAGCGCGCCGGCCGGGAGGACACGCTCGCCCATGAACACCCCGTCGTCGCGGACCAGCGCGCCGTACTTCAGCCACTCCCCCGCCGTCGTCCACGCGCCGTACGGCAGCATCGGGTTCCCGACGGGATCGTGCTGCCAGCCCGCCGTGCGCAGGCCGATCGGCGCGAACACGTCGTCCTCGAGCACCTGGAGCGCGTCGCGACCCGCGCGGGCCTGCACGATCTCACCGAACAGGAAGTAGTCGGCCGAGCCGTAGCCGAAGACCTCGCCGGGACGGTGGACGAAGGGCAGCTCGATGGCGCGCTGGCCCTTGTCGGCGATCCGCTGCTCCACGAGCAGCCCGTCACGCGTGAGCCCCCAGAAGTCCTGCTTCACGCCGCTGGTGAGGTGGAGCACCTGGTCGACGGTGAGCCCCGCGGCATCCGCGGAGAGCCCGGGGAGGATGGCCCGCACGTCGTCCTCGGCCGCGAGGAGCCCGTCGCGCTGGAGCACGGCCCACGCGGCGCACGAGAAGGACTTCGTGCCGCTGAAGAGGTGGTGGGGCTCGGTGAGGTCGTAGCCGTTCTGTCCGGCCTCGTAGACGACCGTGTCGCCTCGGAGGACCATGAACGCCCGGCCGCCGTGGGCCTCCGAGTAGGCGGCAGCCGCTTCGATGCGGGCGAGCTCGTCGCCCGACGCGCGGTCGTGGCGGAAGGGGTCGTCCATCGCGATGGGGTCGGTGTGGTCGACGGTCTCGCGGCAGGCACAGGCAGCGAGGACGAGGAGCAGGGCGCGGGTCATGAGGCCTCCTGCTCCTTGGACCCACGACCGCCCTTCGACGGAAACACGCACGTCCGTCAGCGCCGCCGGCGGATCACCAGGAGGGCCAGGGGCGCCAGGGCGAGCGCGCCGGCCGGGCCGTTGGCCGAACAGCCGCAGGACACGAACGGCAGCGGCTCGGAGGGCTCCCGGTCCGTGTCGGCGTCGGTGTCCGTGTCCGTGTCCGTGTCCGTGTCCGTGTCCGTGTCCGTGTCCGTGTCCGTGTCCGTGTCCGTGTCGGTGTCGGTGTCCGTGTCGCTGTCCGCGTCGGAATCGCTGTCCGCGTCCGCGTCGCTGTCCGCGTCCGAATCGGAGTCCGCGTCCGCGTCCGCGTCCGTGTCCGTGTCGCTGTCGGCGTCGCTGTCCGCATCCGCGTCCGTGTCGCTGTCGGCGTCGCTGTCCGCATCCGCGTCGCTGTCGGCGTCCGCGTCGGCGTCCGCATCGCTGTCCGCGTCCGCGTCCGTGTCGGCGTCGGCCGTCCCGTCGATGCGCACGTTGTCGACGTACATGGCGTTGCCGTAGCCACCGACGTTCTCGAGCAGCACCACGACCTCGTTGCCGAGGTAGCTGTCGAGGCTCACGGTGTGGTTGGCCCACTGGCCGGGGCCGGACGGCGTGAAGGACGTGGTGACGAAGCCCCCGGTGGACGAGAGCGTGGCGCCGTCCAGGGTCTGCACGTCCGCCACCGTCTGCCCGCAGTCCGTGCTCACCAGGACCTTCAGGTCGTCCGAGAACGTGGAGCTGTACTCGGCGTACGCGACGTCGAAGGACAGGGTGGCCGACGCGAGGCCCGCGAGGCTCACGTGACGGCTCACGAGCCGGTCGCCCCAGGGTGCGTTCCGCTCGTCGTCGGCGAAGTTGTCGAGCTTCGCGCTGCGGGAGGAGTTGTTCGAGCCGACGCTGGCCTGCTCCCAGGTGCCGAGCACCTGGTTGTCGTCGATCTGCCAGTCCGGCGGCGGGAAGGTGGTGGACTCGAAGCCCTCGACCCAGGGCACGGAGGCACCGGCCGTGGCGTTGAAGCTCACGGTCATCGTGTCGTTCGAGGGCACGGCGTCCACGCCGCCGTTCGGGTTCGCCGCGGTCACGGAGAGCGTGTGGGACCCCGCCGAGGCGCTCATGGCCGCGATGAACATCGACCGGCTCTCACCCGGTGCGAGCGTGCCGCTCCAGCCGGTGGGGACCACCGCACCGCCGTCGATGCGGGCCTGGATGTCCACGCTCGTGAGGTTCGTGATGCCGTTGTTCATGATCGTGATGCGCGGCAGGAAGCCTGCGATGCACGTGTTCGTGCCGGTGATCGGCCAGTCCACCGCGGTCACCGCGACGTCGTTGGCCCCCCCGCCGTCCCGCCCGGGGATGATGCCGGGATCGAGATCGATTGGATCGAGGTGGTCGGAGAGGCGGGAGCCGGGGGTGTTCCCGTCGTTCCAGCTCCGGGAGACCTTGCCGTAGTAGTCGGACAGGTCGTTGCCGCAGAGCGCGCTGCCGCCGTGGAGCTGGCCGATGACGTTGCCGCTCTGGTTGAACAGAGGCGAGCCCGAGGAACCGCCCTCGGTGGTGCCGATGTCCCAGTCGATGACCCGCCAGTGGGTCGTGCCGACCGCGCCGCCGTACTCGGTGGTGGTGGGCGCATCGAAGTCCTCGGAGTACTTCTTGATGTCGCCGCGCGGATGATGGACGCCGAAGGACGACGTGGGCGTGACGTTGTCGCGGTAGTCCACGCCCGCGAAGTAGGCGTCGTAGGCCGCCGGGACGGACTGATCGAGCTCCACCAGCGTGAAGTCGCTGGCGGCGCGGGTGGCCACCAGCGTGGCCCCGCTCATGGTGTCGTGGGGCGGGCTGTTGGCGGGGTTGTTGCAGGTCGCCGACTCCCAGTTGAACCAGAACACCCAGGTGGTGGTGTCCTCCCCCACCGAGCAGTGGTTGGCCGTGAGCAGGTAGGGCGTGCCGTCGTTGGAGGTGTTGTTCACCATGGCGCCCGAGCACGTGCCGCCGTTGAGGAGCAGGAACACGGCGCTGCGGACCTGGTCCTCGTGACCCGCACTGTCCGGGCAGGCGACGTTCACGTTGCAGGCGCCGCCGCTGCCGAAGACCTTGTCCGGGCCCTCCTGGAGAACCGGCGCGGGCCGGTGGTGCTCGAACACGCTCCGGTAGCCGTGGATGACGCGCGACAGGTGCAGGCGGCCCGGGAAGGGCGCGTTGGCGGGCTCGTAGTACTCCAGCGTGACGGCGTCACCCTGGACCAGGGTGGTGCGGAGCTTGCCCGAAGGACCGTTGTTGGAGCTCGTGAACGCACCGATCGTGTGGTCGTGGGTGTCGCTCGAGAGCCAGAGGCGGGCGCCGTCCGGCAGCTCGTAGTCGTCGAAGAGGAAGTCCAGGTGGAAGGCGCCCGGGGACTCGATGCGGAGCCGCCAGAGCCAGGCCCCGTCCGGCAGCAGGGTCCACGTGCCGTCGCGCGAGGGGTCCACGTCCACCGGGATCTTCGCGCCGTAGCGCCACGGGATCGCCTTGTCGGCGTCGTTGACGAGGTCCTCCGCGATCAGGGGAGCGAGGTCCGGGGCGGGGAGCACGAGCACGTCGGGTACCGGCAGCCCCAGGCGCCCGTCCGTGGACACCGGATCGACGTCCACCGCGACCTGAGCGAGGGCGGGCGAGCCCGCCAGACACAGGAACCCCAAGAACCAACGCATCTCGACCTCTCGCGCCCCACCCTACCAGCTGGCGCGACGGGCTGCGGCCCGGAGGCAGGCGTCACACGATCCAGGCCGTGACCACCACATGATCGGGGCCCCCACCCGACCCGACGCCCGGCTCGGTCTCGGCGCCATCCACCACGAACACGGCGCCGTCCCAGTCCTCGGGGGACGCGCCCCTGCGCGTGCGCCGCGCGATGGAGGCGGGGTCCGGGATACGGATCTCCCAGGTGTTCCCTGCGATCCTGCGGGCACTGGCGTCGTCGAGCGGCACGAACCGCCCCCTCACGAGGACCTCGATCACGCGAACAACCCGAGCTGGACGGTGGGACGACGTAGCCGGGCCGGCGGATCGGGGTCCACGCGGCGCCCGACGAGCTCGCCGAGGTCGAGCAGGAAGCGCCCCGCATCGTCGTCCACGAGCGCGATGGGACCGACGGCCCCCACCACCCGACCGTCGATCAGGGCACCCTCCGTCACCGGCAGCTCCGTGCGACCCGCGGCCAGATCCCGCGAACGGGCGGCGAGGTCGGGCGCGTCGAACCACTGCACGTCGTGGAGCTCGTCGCCATAGGCGTGCCGGAGCAGCCCGCGGGCCTCGAGCATGGCGTCGTGCACCCGCTGGCGGGCCTCCACCACCCTTCCGCCCGCCGCGAGGAACGTGAGCTTCTGGGAGCGCCGGACGGCCTCCACCATGCCCGTGCGCGTGGAGAGAAGGTGCTCCATCTGCTTGATGCGCGGCCCGCTGCCGGACGCGATGCGACAGGCGACCAGCGGCCCCTGGTCGATCAGCCGGGCGTCGTGGCGACCCTTCGACGCCGTGCCCACCTTCACCGTCGGCCCACCGAAGCTCGCCAGGTAGAGGTGGTGCAGGTCGTCGCAGCGGGCGCGCATGGTCGGCGTGAGCCGCGGGCAGCCGGTCCCCGTGCAGATCATGCACGGCCGGAACGTGTCGAGCTGCTGGCAGGCCGGACACTGGCGACCGGTGACCTCCAGGCCCGAGGTGCAGCGGACGCGCTCGCCGTCGCGCTCGTGCCCGACGCACGCCCGCGGGCCGACCCCCAGACGGAGCCGCTCGGGAACGGGCTCCCGGGTGGTGCCCCGCGAGTCCACCCAGGTCCACCAGGGTCTTCCCGCCTCCCAGCCGGCCCAGACGACGTGCATCAGGGCGCGAACGCGTGGGCGGCCAGCACCTCGCCCGTGTCGCCGATGAACTGGACGGACACGCCACCCGTGCCGGGGTCGAGCTCGAACAGGCACCAGCTCCAGCTCTCGAGCACGAGCGCGTAGTGCGAAGGGAGCCCTTCCACGCGCAGCTCCACCATCTGCTCGATGGGGAGGAGCGTGCTGCCGCTCGGCCCTGCCGCGACCTCCACGACGGTGGCGCCGGGCCCCTCGGGGTCGAGGTGCTGCACGGAGCCGAAGTGCATGTCGCCCGTGATCACGAAGCTCCCGGGCACCGAGGCCAGGAGCGACACCAGCCGGGCACGCTGGTCGGGGTAGCCCTGCCAGCGCTCGTTCACCCGGATGTTCGCGAGGATCGGGTAGTGGTCGGTGACGTGCAGCGACGAGACCACGATCTTGAAGCGCGCCGTGCTCGCCGGGAGCTTCGTCTCGAGCCAGGCCAGCTGCTCCTCGCTCACCATCTGCCCGGGGGCCCGCTCGCTGCGGCAGTCGAGCAGGAAGACCTCGAGGTCGTCGCCCCAACGGTGGGTCCGGTAGAAGCCCACGGGACCCCGCCGCTGCGGGACGATCTCCTCCATCACCTGGATGGCCGTGCGGAGCTGCTCGGGCGAGACGTAGTCGTTCGCCCCCTCCTCCCGCGTCCAGTCGTTGGCGACCTCGTGGTCGTCCCAGATGGCCAGCGTGCTGGTGGACGCGAAGAGATCGCTCATCACGGGCCGCTCGAGCTGCACGGACCACGAGGCCTCGTACTCCTCGCGGGTGTGCGAGCCGTCCGCGTACACGGTGTCGCCGGCGAGCAGGAAGAAGTCGAGGTCGTGCTCCACCACGTAGTGGACGTTCTCCATGTCGGGGTTGGCGCCCCCGAAGCAGGAGGACGCCCCGAAGCGGATGCGGCGGGACGGCTGGGCGGCAGGGGCGGTCCGGAAGCGTGTGACCCTCGAGCGGCGGGAGCCCCGCACCGCGTACACCGCGTAGGGGGTGTCGGCGCGGAGCCCCGAGAGCACGTGGGGGCAGGTGAAGCCACGCCGCGAGAGCTCGGGCCTGCCGATCTCCACCCAGGCGCCCTCCCAGCGCATCACCACGAGCGTGCAGCGGTCCTGGCCCACCACGCGTGCCCGCACGAGCGCCGACCCGGCCGTGACCTCACCCACCACGACGCCCCAGGGGAAGAGCTCGAGGTCGAGCGGGACCTCGGGCTCCGGGGCCTCCGGCGATGGCTGACGGGCCGGGGAAGGCTCCGCGGCGACAGGTTCGGGGGCCGGCACCGGGCACCCTGCGAGGGCGGCGGCGGTACCGATGAGCAGATCGCGGCGACGCATGGGCATGGTGACGTCTATCCGACGCGGGGGTGACGGGGTATTCACGGGACGTGCTCTCCTTCTTCCTGCCCGCGCTCGCCAGTGTCACCGTGACGGATCCCACGGCGTGCGTGGACCGGGAGCGGCTCGAGAACGAGCTGGTCCTGCTGCTCGGAGCCCGCTCGGACGACCTGGACGTGAGGGTGTACGTGAGCGGCGACGGCGAGCAGCGCGAGGCGCGCGCGGAGGTCCGGCACCGCCGCGAGCTCCTGTGGACGCGCACGCTCGATGCCACGATGGACGACTGTCCGTCCCTGCCCGACGCCCTCGCCCTCACCGTGCACGCCGGGCTCGGCGCGCTGCCCGGGTGGTCCTGGGAGCGACCCACGCGCCGCCGTCTGATCCGGGGCTCGGGCACGCTCCAGGCGGGGTCCGCGTGGCCCGCAGACCTCGGGTTCGCGTTCCGGGCGGGCATGGAGGCCCGTGTGCACGGGGTGTTCGGCGTGTGGACCCGCGTGGCGCTCGACTCCGGGCTGCCCGTCCGGGTCGGCACGGGCGTCGCGTCGCTCACGTCGCTGGGGTTGGGCGTGGGGCCCGAGCTCGCGGGGAAGGCCTGGCGGGTGTGGGCGGGGGCCCAGGGCGGTGCGGGCTGGGCGAGCGGCTCGGGCTTCCAGACCAACCACGTCGTCCGGGTGCCGCGCCTGGTCGCGACCGCGGGGGTCGGTCGGCAGGTCGCGGGTCCGCTGTTCCTCGGGGTCGACGCGATGGCCCCGATCACCCGTGTCCGCTACACCGCGCCCACGGGAGACCGCGTCGAACCTCCGCTCCGGCTGGGCATCGTGGTCGGGGTGCGCGCGGGTCGCGAAAAAGATCCACGGGCAGGTGAAGTCCAGAGGCTCGGGTGGGCATCAGGGGCGAGATGACCAACGTCGTGCCCTTCCCCACCCCACCCCGACAGGCCGAAGAGCTCGACCTCGGCGCGCTGTTCGACGCGCACGGGGCCTGGCTGCTGCGGGTCACCGAGCGCCTGTGCGGCCGGCGCGACCTGGCCGAGGACCTCGTCCAGGAGATCTTCCTGGTGGCCTGGAAGCGGCGCCACGAGATCGAGGACATGCAGGGCATCCGCACCTGGCTCTACCGGGTGGCCGTGAACGTCGTGCGCCACCGTCACCGCAGCGAGAACCGCTACGGGAACGTCCTCGCGCGGTTCAAGCATCTCCTCTGGGGAACGACGTCCGGCGCCGACGTCAGCCTCGAGCGTTACCAACGGGGACAGCAGGTGCACGACATCATCGCGAAGCTCTCGCCCAAGCAGCGGGAGGTGTTCGTGCTCTACGAGCTCGAGGAGCTCGAGGGAGCCGAGATCGCCGCCATCCTCGACATCTCCGTCAACACCGTGTGGAGCCGGCTCCGGCTGGCCCGCGCCGCCTTCAAGACCCACTGGGAGGAGGTGAGCCCATGAACGAGCCCCGCCGCCTCCGCGAGGACCCCGAGCTCCGCCAGGCCTTCGAGGACGAGCGTCTCGCGCTCGGTCCCCACGACCTCGCCGCCCTGCGCGCCCGGGTCGTCGCCGGCAGCCCGGTGCCCGCAACGCCTTCCGGGCCCCGTTGGCCCACCCTCGTGGGGATCTCCGGTCTCACGGCCGCCCTGGTCAGCGTCGCCCTCTGGGCGATCCTGCCGTCGGGGCCGGTGATCCCGCCTCCTCAGTCGACCCCCGCGCCGCCCGTGCTCCTGGTGGGGGAGCCCCGCATGCCCACGCGGGTGGCGGTGCCGGGGGTCGACACGGAGGATCCCGTGGAGCCGGATCTGCCGGCTCCCGCGCCCGTCGTCGCCCCGGTTGAGGTCGGCACGGTCCAGGCGCCCGAGCCGGTGGAGACGGTCGAGACCCCGGCCGTCCCGGAGCCGGCCCCCGTGGACCACGGGCTCCGGATGACCGCGCCGCGCGCGGACCTCCAGGCCGAGCTCGAGGACTACAACCGGGCCCTCGACGCCGCGAGCGCATCCCGCTGGTCGGAGGCGCGCGAGCGCTACGCCGCGTACCTCGAGGCCTGGCCGAGCGGGCGCCTGCGCGACGAGGCCCAGCTCGGGCTGCTCGGCGCGCTGGTCCGGTCCGACAGGCCCGGCGAGGCGGAGTCCCTGGCCACCCGGCTGCTCGCCGACCCCGCCCTGGCGCGACGCGCCGAGGACATCCGGCTGCTCCGGGCCGAGGCCCTGGTGGAGCTCGACCGCTGCGACGACGCGCTGGCGGTGCTCGAGGACGTGCGGCGATCGGCGCGCGTCACCGCTGTCAGGAACGCCTGCCGCCGCAAGCGATGAGGCCTCGCGGGCGCTATGGTCGATCCATGCGCGCTCCGTGGCTCCTGGCGCTCGTCGCCAGCGGGTGCATCATCGACGCCGACATCGGCGAGCCCCAGGACGACGACCGGGACGGGTTCGCCCTCGGTGAGGACTGCGACGACACCGACCCCGACGTGAACCCGGAGGCCGTCGAGGTCTGCGACGCCGTCGACAACGACTGCAACGACGCCGTCGACGACCAGCACGTCTGCGACCGCACGGTGAGCTTCCGTCAGGCGTCCACCCTCGACGTGCTGCTCGTGATCGACGACAGCTCGTCCATGCTGGAGTTCCAGGAGCGCATGGCGGACGGGCTCGCCGAGCTGCTGGCACCCATCACGGGCCTCGACGCGGACACCCACGTCGGCGTGGTGACGATGGACATGGACGACCCGCTCGCGTCGGGCAGGCTCCGGTCCTACGCAGGCGAGCGCTGGATCGCGAGCAACACGCCGGCCGAGGAGGTCGCGGTCTGGACGGACGGCGTCCTGCTGGCCGGGGAGGCCGGGAGCGGCACGGAGGCCGGCGTGGACGCGGCCATCGCCGCACTCACCACCCACCGGCTCGGTGCGAACGACGGGTTCCGGCGGCTCGGCGCGCACCTCACGGTCATCGCGCTCACGAGCGAAGCCGACCAGAGCGCCGCCACCCTCGACGACGCGCTGGACGCCCTGTCCTCGGTGGCCTCGAGCTTCACCTGGCACGCCATCGTGCCCACGGGCGATCTGGGCTGCATGGACGGCCTCGTGGCCCAGAAGCACGTGGATCTGGCGACGCTGACGGGCGGCACGTCCCGGTCGATCTGCACCCCGGAGTTCGGGGGCTTCCTCGACGCCATCGGCCAGATCTCCGCGCAGGAGGGGCTCCAGCGTCGCTTCCTGCTGCCGGGCACGGCAGAGCCCGGGTCGGTGCAGGTGGACGTGGTGCTGCCCACGAGCAACACCGTGCGTCCGCTGGACCCCGACGAGATCAACCTCTCGTCGGACGCGACGGAGGTGGTGCTCGTGAACCCGCCACCCGCGGGGAGCGCCATCACGATCCGGTACCGGCACCTGCCGCCCCGCATCCCGTGAGCGGTCAGTCCTCCGGTGGGCCCTCCGTCCCCACCTGATCCCGGAGCACCCCCAGCGCCTCCCGGACGTGCGGGAGCAGCGACCCCTCCCCGCCCGCCGCGACCCAGCCGAGCATCCCGGCCACCAGCAGCTCCTGCAGGAACGCGTACGAGAACCCCGCCGTCTCCGCCGCCACCGTGCGACGCGCGACCTCGCCGAGCCGCACGTCCGCGTGGGTCGAGCGTCCGTCCCAGCGCTCCAGCCACCGGATCCGCTCGGCACGGCCGGGCAGCGCGAACGTGTACCGGCGATCGAAGCGGCTCGGACGGTCCCGGAGCGCCGGATCCAGCCGCTCGGGCCAGTTCGTCGAGGCGAGCACGATCACCCCCGTGTTGTCGGTGAGCCCGTCCAGCTCGTTCAGGAAGAACGACTTCGACTTCTCGGTCACCAGGGCGTCGAGGTCCTCGAGCACCACCACGCACGGCGCGATCAGGCGGGCGCGCCGGAACACCGCGCGGATGCCGGCCTCGGGAGCCTCCTGGTAGCCCTGCTCGAAGCTCTTCACGTAGATGACGGGCAGCGCGAGCTCGCGCAGGAGCCCGCGGATGCAGTGGGTCTTCCCGTTCCCCGGCGGCCCCACCAGCAGGGCCCCCCTACGCCACGGCAGACCCAGCGACGCATAGGTCTCCCGGGCGCCGAGGAAGGCGCGCAGGTCGCGGACCATGCCCTCCAACATGCCGTCGGGGAGCACGAGGTCCTCCAGACTCGACCGCTGGATGGCGGCGTGGAGGGCGGGACTGCGCTCCCAGCCCGCCGAGTACACGAGCACCTCCCCGCGCACGTCGTTCGCCAGCTCCAGCGCGAACACCGCGAACCGCCCGAGCGAAGCGTCGTCGTCGCCGATCAGGAACGTCCGCTGGAACTCGCAGAACCTCTGGTGCCAGGTGACCTGCACCACCTCCACCGTGCCACCTTCCCAGGGAAGCGCCAGGTGTCCCTGGAGCAGGTCCTCCGCCAGGGGCTCTCCATCCCCCTCCCACGCATGGGTCCGGATGGTGGCCAGGGGTGCCAGGGATCGAGCCTCCAGGCCGCTGCGCTCCAGCACCACTGCGACGTCCAGCGGCTCCTCGAGCTCCATCACCGCCCGATCCACGAAGTGCTCCCGCACCGCGCGCGAGACCCTCGTGAGCACCGCATGGGCGGGTCCCCCCACCGCCTCCCCGATCGCATCCCACAGCACGTCCATGTCCCCTCCCGACCTGCAGGATAGGCCAGGCCATGATCCGCGTCGCCCGCCCCGGAGATCTCGCCGTCCTCGGTCCCGTCGAGCACGACGCCGCCACGCGCTACGCCGAGATCGGGCTCCCGGGTGACTTCGCCTGCCTCCCCCTCACCTGTTTGGAGGAGGGAGCGCGCGCCGGCCTGTTGTTCGTCCTCGATCTCGAGGGACCCGCGGGCTTCGCCCTCTGCCAGGCGTACGCCGATGGCCTGCACCTCCGCGAGCTCGATGTCGTCCGGGCCCACCAGGGCCGGGGCCACGGCACCCTCCTCCTCGACCGGGTCGCCCGGGAGGCCCTCGACCGGGGTCTGCCCCGCGTCACCCTCACGACCTTCCGCGATGTGCCGTTCAACGCGCCCTGGTACGTCAGCCGCGGCTTCCGGGTGCTCGAGCCCACCGGCTGGCTGGCCGCCATCCGCGCCGAGGAGCGAGAGGCGGGGCTCGACGCGTGGCCCCGGGTCGCGATGGAGCGGGTGCTCGCGGGATAGAGTGCGGTCCCGTGGAGCTCCCCGTGTTCGTCGTCACCCTGCTCGCCTGTCTGGAGCCCGCGCGCCTCGACGCCGGTGAGGCCGTCGTGAGCGTGCTGCAGGACGGCTCCATGGAGCTCGTCGTGGGTGGGCGGACGACGTTCGCCACTGCCGGGCCCATCGAGGGCCGCGACTTCGAGGAGGGCGTGGAGAGCGCCCTCGGCATCTGGCGGTTCTCGCGCGAGGGCTACGCGTCCACGCCCTACGACCGGACGGTGGGGCGCGAAGACGGCGCGCTGGTGCTCGAGTCCCCCGGGTCCCGCACCGCCGACCTCCGCGTCGAGGCCGTCCCCGGCGGCACGCGCATCACGCTCACGCCCGACCAGGCGCACACGAGCCTGGCCGTCCCGGTCCGCTGCGACGGCACGTTCCACGGGTTCGGCGCGCAGATGCACGTCACCGACCAGAAGGGCGAGCCCCCGTTCGACCTGTTCGTCAGCGAGCAGGGCATCGGGCGCACGGGCGACCTGTACTTCTTCACGGGCGACCGCCACACGTCGTACTTCCCGATGCCCTGGTACATCGACGCCCGCGGGTTCGGCGTGCTCTTCCACACCGACCACCGCACCCACGTCGACCTCTGCAGCACCGACGCGGACGTCGCGTGGATCGAGCCCGTCGCGGGCGAGCCCCTCGCCTTCACCGTGTTCCACGGGCCCACGATCCCGGACGTGATCCGGCAGCTCGGCGACGCCATCGGCCGTCCCACGCGCCCGCCAGACTGGGCGTTCACCGGTGCGTGGATGATGAGCCAGGGTGGGCCCGCAGCGCTCTGGGATCAGCTCGACGCCATCGAGGCCGCCGGCATCCCCACCACGGCCATCTGGCTCCAGGACTGGACCGGCGCGCGCCAGAACCTCGGCGGCGGCTACGGTGTCCAGTACCGCTGGGAGGGCGACCAGGGGCCGGGCGGCCTGTATCCGTGGCTCCCGTCGACGGTCGCGCGCGTGAAGGCCCGCGGCTACCGGGTGCTCGGGTACGTGAACCCGTTCGTGGACCCCGCCCTCCAGCACTGGCCGGAGATGGTGGAGCGCGGCATGCTCCCGCTCCGCCCGGAGTCCGACGAGGTCTGCACGTTCATCGGTCCCCGCGGCGACATGACCACGGCCGACCTCTCGAACCCCGCCACCCAGCGGTACATCGCGCGCCGGCTGGCCCGCGCGGTGGAGGACGTCGGGCTGGACGGCTGGATGGCCGACTTCGGCGAGTGGCTCCCGCTCGACTGCCGCATCGCGGAGGGCGACGCGCGCGCCTTCCACAACCGCTACCCCGAGGCCTGGCAGCGCATCACCCGCGAGGTGATGGACGACCTGCGGCCCGACGGTGACTGGGTGATGTTCGCGCGGTCCGGGTGGACCGGCGTGCACGAGGTCGCCCAGATCCACTGGGTGGGCGACCAGGAGGCAGACTTCGAGCTCACCGACGGCCTGCCCACGGTCGTCCCCGCCATGCTGAACCTCGGCCTGTCGGGGCAGCCGTTCGTCACCCACGACATCGCGGGCTTCTCGGGCGGCCCGTCCACACCGGAGCTCTACCGTCGCTGGACCGAGCTGGGCGCGTTCACACCGATCTTCCGCACCCACGACGGCAACGACCGCGCGAACAACCACCGCTGGGACACCGACCCCGACACCACCGCGTTCTTCGCGCGGTTCGCCCGCCTGCACGAGGCCCTGGGGCCCGACCTCCTCCGCATCGCCGACGAGGCCGCCACCACGGGCATGCCGATGGTCCGGCACCTCCTCCTGCACTTCCCGACCGACCCCGAGGTCACCGCCATCTCCGACCAGTACATGCTCGGTTCCGAGCTGCTCGTGGCTCCCGTGCTCACCGAGGGCGCCACGTCCCGGAGGCTCTACCTGCCCGAGGGCGACTGGTACGACGTCTGGACCGGCACGCTCCACGTGGGCCCCGCGTGGATCGACCACACCGCCCCGATCGGCAGCCCGCCCGTGTTCTCGCGTACGATGGATCGCGACGATCTCCGGGGGATCTGACATGGACGACCTCGACCTCCTCCTCGAGCGGCTGCGCACGGACCCCGACGACCCCGAGGGGCGCGCGGTCCTCGCCGACTGGCTGCTGGAGCACGACCAGCCCGAGGCCGTCACCTGGCTGGAGCTCGAAGACGCCCACCACCGCGGGGTCCTCGATCTGGAGGGCCGCAGGCGCTTCGTGGAGCTCGACAAGCGCGTGGACCCCGACCTCCGCACGCGGATCGCCCGCACGCGCGTGGAGAACTGCACGATCGAGCTCCGCGCGAAGTTCGCCTACCCGTGCCCGGAGCGCTGGGCGGAGATGAAGCCCACCGCCGACCCGCGTCAGCGGATGTGCGCGGTGTGCGACAAGGCCGTGCACTTCGTGGACACCGTCGAGGAGGCCCGCCAGCACGCCGTCCGCGACGAGTGTGTGGCGATCTCCCCCGCCCCCGAGCGCCACCCCCACGACCTGAGGCCCCCGGTGCCTCTCCCGGGAACCTTCATGCCCCCGCCCCGTCCGCCGGTGCCGGGCAAGCCCTTCATGCCCCCGACGCTCGACGGGATCCCGCCGAGTCCGGAACCCCACGGCGACGTCCCGTCCGAGGAGCCTCCCGAGCCTCCGAAGCGCTCCTGGTGGCAGCGGCTGTTCGGGAGCTAGAGCTCAGGCGAAGAGCCAGAGCACGCCGAGAGCCGTGGAGAGCCCCACCCCCGCGGCGCCCACCGCTGGCAGCCAGGTCCGATCCCAGGGGACGAGGTCGAGCGTGGAGGCCGGGAAGGCGAGCTGGTAGACGCCCGCCGCGACGCGCGCGTACTCCCGGTCGTCCTCGATGATGGAGGGGTCGCTGGCCCAGGCGACGAGGGTCGTGGCGGCCTCGCGGGCTCCCTGGACGACGGCGAGCACGTCGGCCCAGGCCTTCTCTGCGGTACGGACGGCCTCGAGGGCCCCCAGGGTGGCCCGGTAGCTCTCGGGGCCGTCCTCGATCTGCGAGGTGGTGTTGTAGTGGTACGTGGCCTGGATGCCCGGGAGACACTCCGAGAGCCGTGCCGCGCTGGCCCGCGCCTCCGCGAGGCCCTCGATGTAGGCGAGGAGATCGTCGTCGATCCGCGACCCGAGGCTCCACTGGCTCGCGATCTCCGCGAGGGTGTCTGCGGGGACCTCGTCGTCGGTCCCGGTCACCGTGCTCCGCACCAGCCGCTCGAGGAAGGAGCGCTCCACCCCTTCGAGCTGGCCCAGGTCCACACGACGACCTGCGATCCCCAGCCGTGGGAAGGAGCGCCTCTCGGCGTCCCGCAGCCAGTCGCGGACGGCGTCGAGGACCGCGGGGATGCGCTCGGGGGCCACGGCATACCAGTGGTCCGTGCTCTGGTACACCTCGCGCGACCGCGTGTGGGTCGCGGTCTGTCCGTCGCCGTCGACCACGGTCTCGGTGTAGTGCTCGACGTGGTGGTGGTCCTGGCTGGAGTACGTCCAGAGTCCGTCGAGGGCGCCTCGTGCCTTCGATGCGAGCTCGGCGTTGGCGCGGTAGGGCTCCAGGACCCGCAGCAGCTCGTCCGCACCCGCGTGCACGCGGTCGGCCACGCCCGCGAGGTGATCGCGCTTGATGCGCTCCTCCACGCTGCCCCCGCGGATCCGGGTCGTGTTCCACGCCTCCGTCACCGTCATGGTCAGATCGTGGACGGCGGCGAAGAACCGCACACCGGGGTCTTCCGCGCCGACGACGGCCTCCCCGTGGGACGGGAGCGCGGGGAGCGCGTTCAGGCGGCGCTGCTCGACGCGACGGAGCGCCGCATGGGCGAGCAGCCCCCCACCTGCACCCGCCGTGGCGGCGAGGAGGAACGCGATCACAGGCGGGCGATCCAGGTGAGGACCGCCGCCACCATGCCGACGCCGGTGGACGCGAGCAGGGTGAGCCAGGCCCGCGGGAGCCTGTCGAGCTCCAGGGTGGAGGCCGGGAAGGCGAGCTCGTAGACGTCCACCGCCACCCGCGCATACTCGAGGTCCCCCTCGATGGTGGAGGGGTCGTTCGCCCAACCCACGAGCGTCGACGCGGCCTCGCGGGCCCCCCGGACCACGGCCAGCACGTCCGTCCAGGCCTGATCGGAGGCCGCCACGGGCCGGAGGAGCTTCTGGACGGCCTGGTAGCCCTTCGGGCCGTCGTGGCTCCGCGACCCGGTGTTGTAGTGGTACTGGGGCTTCGCGTCCCGGGTGCGGTCGAAGGCCCCGCGGGCCACGGCGCGCCCCTCGTGCAGGCCGTGCACATAGGCATCCAGATCGTGGTCGATCTTGGTCCCCACGCACCACTGGCTCGCGATGTCCGCCAGGGTCGCCTCGGGGACCTCGTCCTCCGTCCGGGTCACCGTGCTCCGGACGAGCCGCTCCAGGAACGAGCGCTGCACGTCGTCGAGGCGCTGGAGGTCCACCCGCCGCTTCGCCATCCCGAGCCGCGGGAACGCCCGCCGCTCGCCGTCCCTCAACCAGCCGTACACCGCGTCCTCGGCTGCCGGGAGCTCGCTCCGGGCGAAGCTGAAGTAGTGGTCGGTGCTCTCGTAGACCTGACGCGACCGCGTGTGCGTCGTGGTGCGCCCCTCGGAGTCCGTCGTGGTCTCCGTGTAGTACTCGGTGCGGTAGTTGTCGGTGCTGCTGTACGACCAGAGGGTCGCCAGCCGGGACCGGGCCTCCCGGGCCAGGGCACCCGAGCGCCCGTAGTCGTCGAGGGTCGTGAGGAGCTCGTCCGCGCCGGCGTCCACGCGCTCGGCCACCTGCCCCAGGTGGTCGCGCTTGATCACCTCCTCCACCTGCCCGCCGCGGATCCGCGTCGTGTTCCAGGCCTCCGTGACGGTCATGGTGAGGTCGTGCACGGCCGAGAAGAACCGCGTGGCCGCATCGGCCCCGCCCGTGACGGCCTCCTCGTGGGACGGGAGCGCCGGGAGCGAGCGCGCACCGTGCCGCTGCCAGAGCTGGAGCGCGGAGCCCGTGACCGCAGCGCTCCCAGCACCCGCCCACGCCGCCAGCCCCTCGGGCGTGAGGGCGAAGACGTAGAGCTGCTGGAGGAAGTGGAGGACGCCGTCCACTACCCCCGCACCCGCATGCGGAGCAGGCCGCCGTCCAGACCGGACGCCTCGAAGCCACAGGAGGTGAGGAACGCGCGCACACCGTCAGGATCGGGGTGGCCGGCCGGGATGGTGTTGAACAGGAAGCCGAGCCCCTGCTCGTGGGCCTCGTGGGTGAGGTGCTCCACGATGGCGCGCCCGTTGCCGCCGCGGTGGGCCTCGGGATCGACGGCGAGCATGACCTGCGCATCGCCCCAGGTGACGTCCATCCACCCGTAGCCCACGACCTCACCGCCCTCCTCGAGCCGCCACCAGGTGCCGGGAAGCAGCTCCGCGGAGAGGTCGAGCTTCACGCTGCCGGCGGGGAGACGATCGAAGAACGCACGCATCCGGGTGTCCGGATGGGCGGGGACGGGCTCGGGGATCCACGTGGGCATTCGACCTCCAGGGCCGCGAGCATACCCGCTCCACCCGCGTGTTAGCGGGTCCCCATGAAGTCCGTCCTGTTCGTGTGCCTCGGGAACATCTGCCGAAGCCCGATGGCCGACGCCATCGCGGCCCACATGGCCCGCCAGCGCGGGCTGGATCTGCGGGTCGACTCCGCGGGCACCGGAGCCTGGCACGCCGGCGAGGCTGCCGACCGCCGCACCCTCGCGGTGCTCCGGGCCCACGGCATCCCCTACGACGGGCGGGCGCGCCAGGTGCGGGTGTCGGACTTCGCGGAGTTCGACCTGATCCTGGCGATGGACCGCAGCAACCTCCGCGACCTCCTCGCCATCTGCCCGCCCGCGAACCGCGACCGGGTGCACCTCGTGCTGGAGCCCCTGGGCGAGGGGCTGGAGGTCGGCGACCCTTACTACGGCGGGCCCGATGGCTTCGAGGTCGTGTACCGTCAGCTCACCGAAGCGCTGGAGCACTGGCTGGCCTGACGGTCAGCGCACGACGATCGTGTCTCCGTCCCGCTCCAGACGCCAGGTGCGCGGCTCGCCGGCCACCAGGGCCCGCGAGAGCGGCTCCACGACGAGGTCGTCGAGCGCTCGCTTCATGGGACGGGCGCCGTAGCGGGGGTCGTGCCCGCGCTCCACGAGCAGGTCCAGCACGCCGTCGCCCACGGTCACCCCGATGCCCCGTCGCGCGAGACCCTCGCGGGCCAGCGCCGCCTCCAGCATGCCCTGCGCGATGACCCGCAGCGAGCCGACGTCCAGCGGCCCGTACGGCACGATGGCCCCGATCCGGTTCACGAGCTCGGGTCGGAAGAAGCGCTCGACCGCCGAGAGGTATCGACGGGACGGGTCCTCCGGCGTGCTCGGGCCGATCGGGCGCCGCGTGGACGCCCCGAGGTTGCTGGTCATCAGCACCAGGGTGTGCCGGAAGGACGTCAGCCGCCCGGCGCTGTCCGTGAGCCTGCCCTCGTCGAGCACCTGCAGGAGCAGGTCGAACACGCTGCCGTCGGCCTTCTCGATCTCGTCGAGCAGCACCACCGAGAACGGCCGCTCGCGCACCTTCGCCGTCAGGCTGTTCGGGCCCTCCGTGAGCCGGTGCCCCGCGCCCATGCCGGCGTACTCGGACATGTCGAACCGCAGCAGGCGCCCTGTGTCGCCGAACAACCACTCCGCGAGGGCCTTCGCACTCTCGGTCTTCCCCACCCCCGTGGGTCCCACGAGCAGCAGGGTGGCCAGCGGACGGCCGGGGTCCGCCAGCCCCGCCTTCACGACCACGATGCGCTCCACGAGGGCGCGCACCGCGTCGGGCTGCCCCACGACCTTCCCCGAGAGCCAGGCGAGCAGGGCGGGCTCGTCCAGCGGGGCGTCCGGGTCCACGAGTGCCCTCGGGAAGCCCGTGGTGCGGCTGAACGCGTCCACCGCGTCGTCCGGCGTGAGGGTGCGGCCGGGCGCCAGGCGGATCATCCGGTCCAGCAGGGCCAGACCGCTGCCCGGCAGGCCGTCCGCGTCCCCGAACCGGGCGAGCAGCTCGAAGGCGCGCGCCAGCGCGTCGGGGCCCACGAGCGTCTCCTGCTTGCGCCCCATGCGCGCGCCGAGCGTGGAGAGCACGTCGATGGCCTGATCGGCGGGCATGGAGGGGACGTCGATGCGCCGGAGCCGCCGGGCGAGCGCTGGAGCCTGCCGCTCGGCGAGGGTCCAGGTGTCGTCGGTGGACTCCGCCACGAACCGGATGGCGTCGTCGCGGACGAAGGGCTCCAGCATGCTCGCCACGCTGGCGCCCTCCTCGTCGTGCCCGGCCATGGCGAGCTCCAGGAGGCTGTCGCCGAACAGGATGCCGCCGTTGGCCCGCATCGCGTTGGCGACCTCGAGGACCCGCTCCTGCCACTCGCCGAGGTACGGCAGGCCCGCGAGGATGCGGTTCCCGGTGACGTGCCAGATCACGGTGTCCTGGAGCGCCTCGGGCACCCGTCCGGCCGCGATGCGGTGGGCCAGCTCGTGCACGAGGGCCGTCTTGCCCGCACCGGGCGGGCCGCGCAGCACCACGGCCCTGCCCGACCGTCCGGCCAGCGCGGCCACGAGCAGGTCCACCGTGCGATCACGGCCGAGGGCCCGCGGCAGCCGCCCCCGCCGGGCCTCCTCCACGAGCTCGATCCCCGCGGCCTCTAGCGGACCCGAGGGCCGCCCGAAGAGCGCCTCGTGCTCGGCCTTCTTCATCGAACGCCGGCGGACCTCCGCCTTGTAGCGGCCGGCACCGTGGTAGCGCACGAGGAGCGTCTCCACCCGCTCGTGACGGGCGAAGCGGTGCTCGAGGACCTGCCCGACGGTCTTCAGGTGCAGGGCGCCGCGGATGCGCTCCTCGGTCCAGAGGAGCCGCTCGTCGTGGCCCTTCACGCGGAACCGCAGGTCCACCGACGGCACGAACACCTCGGTGGAGCCGCTCGGCAGGGCGCGGTGGAGCACGAGGAAGCGCATCGGGACCTTCACCAGACGCTCGTGCTGCACGGCGTGGAGCTCGAGGTCGAGGGTCTCCTCGGTCAGCTCCGGGATCACGTCGTCGGGCTCCTGGCGCAGGTCGCCGAGGGCCAGCTCGCGCGCCACGACCTCCTTCAGCTCGTCGCGCAGCTCCTTGAGCTTCTCGCCGTACACCGTGAACCGGCGGTCGGTGAGCAGCCCGAGGGTGTAGCGGCCGTCCCGGTACCGCCGCACGTACACGCTGAACCTGGCCTGCATGCCGGCCTCCCGACGCCGACCCTACCACCGGGGACAGCCCCTCCGGCTCACAGAGCCGACAGCTCGCGACCCCACGCCCTCGATGCCCGACCGCTCACTCGTGGCACGAGTAGTCGTGCACGAACACCTCGGTGGTGTACATCTGCCGGGTCACGTTTCCGCGATCGTCGTAGACCTGGCCTTCGACGCGCTCGCCGCTCTTGATGCCCACCAGCAGGCCCCGATCGTCGTAGAGGTCGATCACGCCCCTACGCTCGGGCTCCTTCCGCGAGCGGCTCACGAGGGTTCCGTCCCCCGTGCGCTCGAACAGGGTCTCATGGTCTCTCGTCCCCTTGGTGTGCGCGGCGGCCAGCCATCCGTCCTTCCACTCGTAGGTGGTCACCGACACCAGCTCGCCATTCCGGCGGATGGTTCGCTGGACCGGGCGTGCGTCTTGGCCCGTACCCTGCCAGTCGAAGGTGTAGGTGTGGTGGAACGAGGTGCCCGACCGGTACTGAGAGCTCAGGCTCTGCAGTTGACCACCCTTCCAGACCAGGGTCCGCGTCTCATGGATGTTCTCGGGCTGCTGGACCTTCTCCACCCTCACCAGCCGATGGGCGTCGTCGAGCACGGCCGTCCACTTCTTCCAGGCGCCTGGCGGGTTCAGCTGGCGTTCCTCGACACCCACCACGTGCCCGGTCGGAGCGTAGGTCCAGACGACCTCGACGTCCGGTCGCCCCATCGTGGACTCGAGCGTCCGCACATGGCGACCCTGCTCGTCGAACGAGTTCGTGACCCGGGACCGGTCGGACACCGAAGTACACGGGACCGGGAACCCGGGCGCGTACGGTGCGGGCCCCCGCGTGAAGCCGGTCCGGGAGTCGATCGGGAACAACATCTCCACATCCGCCAACGGGTCCCCTGGCGCGGGGGGCCCGATGGTCCAGGCGAGCGCCGAGATCGACCACCACATTCCGACTCCAGGCTGGCGGCGCCAAACGTATCGAACACCGCCGTGCAGCACCACCCTCGGTGGGCCCGCGCGTGCAGCGGAAGGCTGCTCGAAGACCGCGCAGGCCTGCAGTAGCTCCGAATGGCTCCCCGCTCCGCGCGTATTCACTGCCCGAGGAGGCGATGATGACGGTAGCGGGGATCTGGGCGGGCGTGGTGATGCTGGGCAAGGCCCTCGCCTGGACCGGGGCGGCGCTCGCCGTCCTGTTCAACGTGCTCGGTGGCACGTGGGAGATCCTCGTGTGGGTGTTCGAGCCCTGGGATGTGGGCAGCAGCCCCGGCGCGAACCCCGGAGGCGACCTGCTCTTCTACGTCGCCACGGTGATCCTCCGGATCGTTTTGTTGCTCGTCACGGTCTGCGTGGCCGTGGTCTTCGTCGCCGTGGCGAGCCTGTTCGAGCTCCTCGCGCACTTCCGGTGAGCCCCCCCCGCGCGCGGCGGCGGCAGGCCCTCGTGTAGGCTGGCCCCGGAGGTCGCGTGCGGCAGAAGCTGGCTGTTCTCTCGATCGTGGTGGTGCTGGCGCTCCTGGTGGCGCTGTGGTGGCTCTGGCCGAGCCCGGCGGCCCATCCGCCGGAGGGGGTCGCGGACGCACCCGCCGACGTCGAGCCCGAGCACCGCACGGCGCGCCCCCCGACACTGCGGACGGCCGGGGTGGAGGCTCACCCCGAGGCACCCGAGAAGCAGCCCACAGGCGGGCTCACCGAGGCCAACGCCCTGCTCGCGGAGCTGTCCGGCATGCTGCACGTCCGGTGCTGGGTGGGCGAGGAGTACGCCGAGCTGAGGTTCGTCGACACGGACGGGTGGATGAGCTTCCTCACCCGGGAGCGGAACGGGTACCCCAGGTGATCGCGGACGCCGACCCCTGCCCGCTGGAGGTGGTGCGGGCCGGTGACGACGGCGTGCTCGGCGCGATGGTGATGCTCCCGACCCTCGCGGAGGGCGAGATGTTCACCATCACGGTGCACCCCAGCCCCCTGCCGGGATGGCGCTACCGGCCGGACTACGCGGCGATCGCGGCCTGGGAGCCCGGCAAGACGGGCGCGACGCCGATCCTCCCGATGATGACGCGCACCGAGCACCTCGCCGAGACGGAGCGCGCGCTGGAGTCGGACGTCGAGTGGGCGGGCTTCTACGACGAAGCCCTCCGTCGCGCGAAGACAGAGGCCGGGCGCACGCGCCTGCAGGCGGAGCGGGAGCGGAACCTGCAGTCGATCTCCGACCGTCGGGAGGGCCGGGAGGAGGAGAGGCGCATCCTGGACGAAGACCCCGCCTCCGCCGGGCTTCCCTACGAGTGATGGCACTTCAGTAGACCGCGTCGGCCTCGGGACCCGAGGACGGCGTGCGCATGCGGAGGCGCGTCGTGAAGGTGTGCTCGCCACCGGCCTCACAGGTGACCTCCGCGCGCTCCGGGCGGTGCCAGGCCGACCATGCCTCCACGGTCCGCACACCGGGCTCCACGCCCTCGATCACGTACGTTCCGTCCTCGGCGACCTCCGCAGCCCACGCGTTGGGCAGCACGAGGACGTAGGTCTCCATCGACTCGTGCAGGTTGCACTGCACGCGGACATCTCCCGGCCGGTCGAAGACCCTCACCGGGCGCGCGCCGGGTGCATGCTGAGCGAGCTCGAAGGGATCCTGGCTCGAGTGGCTGTAGAGGTGGTGATGCACCGCGTCCCGGTTGGGGAACGCCACCTCGGCGCCTGGGGACACGACCAACGCGTCCGCGTCGAAGGCCTTGTTCCGCTGCCCGATCACGCCCGACGTGGGAGCCGTGGCGGGCGGGCCCTCCCCCAGGACGTAGACCATCACGGGTCCACGGGGCTTCCCCCGGGTGGCGACGGACCCCCGGATGATGCAGGTCTCGCCCGATGCCCGAGCATCGGTCTCCACCGAGGAGGCGATGGGTGCTGCGAGGAACAGGAGGAACACGAAGGGACGTGGGCTCACTGGAGCTCCAGATGGCGGGTCTCGAAGTCGAACACCAGAGAGGCGGTGGCCACGTCATCGGCGATGCGGGTCCCGGGGCCGACCTCCGCGAGATGCAGGTACTCGACCTTCACGCACAGGTGACGATCGAGGTCCACGCGAGCGCCGCCCGTGAGGCGCACGACGTTGGACACGTACAGGTTCGGGTACGCCAGCAGCTCCGCGTCCCGCCAGTCCACACGGGCGTGGAGCACGACCCGGGGCTTCGGGCGCAGCTGGACGTCGAGGTAGCCTCCGTGGGCGTCGAGACGCTCCGTGTGCTGAGTGCCGTCGCCGGGCTGGTGCGAGACGACGGCCTCGGCCTCGACGCCCAGCATTCCCGCATCCAACCGCGCGTCGGCCCCGACCTGGTAGCCCACCACCGTAGGATCGGGTTGGGCGTCCTGAGGCCCGACCTGGCCACTCACACCCGCCTCGAACCGCACGGGGCGGCGCGCCAGGACACCGAGCCGCGCCGTCGTCGTGGGCACGCCGTTTCGGTCGCTGTCGCCCGAGAGGTGTCCGAAACCCTCGGTGATCGTGCCCCCGTTCGTCAGTGCGAGGCTGTAGCCGAGCCAGCGACGGTGGGTCCCGCGCACCCGCACGCCCGTCTGCAGCCCCATGAGGTAGCGCGAGACGATGGAGGGGGTGACGCCGACGCGCACCGGTGCGTGCCGATACCGGTACTCGCGCCCGAACCCGGACTCCATCCGACCCGCGTACACCTTCAGATCCGAGCTCTCGAGGGGTCTCCAGACGACGTACGCGGTGTCCACGGCCACCATGTCCCCCGCCCGCCCCAGGCGCCCCGTACGCGGCTGGAGGTTCACACCGGCCCGGGCTCCGAGCCGTTCCCCGCGATCGACGCCGACGCCCAGGTGCACACGGTTGAGCAGGAAGCTGGAGCGCCCAGCAGACGCGATGCCGTCGTACCGATCCACGTTCGTGCGATCCAGACCCAGATCGGCGGAGTCGCCCTGACTGTTGACGGCATTGGCCCAGGGGTCACCGTAGAACACCCACGGGGCCTCCAGATAGCGTCCATCAGGCCCCGGCCCGAGCACGCGATGGGCGACATCGCGGGCGTACGCCACGCCGTCGCCCGCCGCGTCGAACCAGCCCACGTCAACGTACCCGTCGTGCCACGCGGTGAGCTCCGGCTCCCCAGCACCCGCCGTCGCCACCAGGAGCGCCAGGGTCACGGCTCACCCCCGCAATCCGGCAGAGGCCGTGCGAGGCGCTCGGAGCACCCGAAGGGCGTCGGATTCCGTGGGACGCCCGCGTCCGTGCAGCAGTACGCGTCGTCGTTCACCCAACAGTACGGGAGCGGAGCGCCCCGCAGGCTCTCCAGGAAGGCCTGGAGGTCGAGCAGATCGGCGTCGTCGAGCCTCAGGGGCTGGATCTCGGGGGCCCTCCCGGAGCCGGCGGCACCTCCGTCGCGGTAGTACACGAGCACGTCCCACAGGCCGGGCAGGCTCCCGTCGTGCATGTAGGGTGCGGTCTCGGAGATGTGCCGGAGCGTCGGGGTCTGGAACCGCTGCAGCCCTCCGTCCGGGGCGCTCGGGGGTCCGTTCAGACCTGCGCCGATGCTGTACGAGCGACCGTCGGAGAGGGTGCTGCCGTTGTGGCACTCGTTGCACGAGGCCACACCGACGAACAGCCGTGCCCCGCGGGTCGCCTCCTCGCCGAGGCACGACGGATCCAGGCTCCCCCGATCCTGGCCCATGAAGCGATCGAAGGCGCTGTCGCGGCTCTCCAGGGTCTGGAGATACGCCGCCATCGCCTTGGTGACGTTCGCGAAGACCTCAGCGGGTGGCGTGCCCTCACAGTCACCGAACACCTCGGCGTAGCCGGCGTCTTGCGCGTCGCACACGTGGGTGGCCACGGTCTCCGTCGTCATGCCGTGGAACCCGAGCAGCGGGCGCCCCGACTGGACCCAGAGCGAGGGCTCGCCAGCGAGCCAACTGTACTGGCCACGCAGGGCGGCGTTGAACACCGTGGGCGCGTTCCTGGGCGAGGGCGCCCCGTCCACACCGCGGCTGGTGGGCTCGCCTCGGGGATCGGCGCCGGAGGTGGCGACGTCGTGGCAGGTGGCGCACGACAGGGTGCCGTCGCTGGAGAGCCCCCGGTCGAAGTAGAGCCTTCGACCGAGCTCCGCAGCCTCGGGTACGTTCCAGACCTCGTTGCCCTCCTGGACCGCGGGCGGCACATCGGGCGAGGGCTCCCGCCAGCGCAGCTCGTCCAGCAGGCGGTACTCGGACTCCGTCAGCACGGTCGGTTCGACGCAGCCGGAGAGCAGAAGGAGCAGGGGCCCACGCATCATGGGAATTCCAGATCGGTACCTGACCGGACCACACCGTAGCGCTCGGAGATCTCCCCCTGGACGTCGCCAGCCGCGTCGAGGAAGGCGGCGGTCACCCAGAACGCCACCTCGCCCTGTGTACCCGCAGTGGCCAGCGTCTCCCCATCGGCGGAGAAGGCGAGGTCGGTCGCCCCTCCAGGGTGGGCGAAGGCCCGCCCGATCTCGCCCAGCGAATGAAGGTCGAACACCTGGAGGACGCCCTGCCGCGTGATCGTGGCGATCAGAGGCTCCGCGGGCGAGAAGGCCAGCCCGGCCACCGCGCCCTCCACGGCCAGCACGTCCATCGAGGACGCAGGGCCACGGGAGATGAGCTGCACCCCGCCCTCCTCGGGAGCGAGCGCCACGAGGTGCCCTCCTGCATGGACGGCATGGGCGACGAAGCTGCCGGGGAAGACGTCCAGCCGGACGCCGTCCTCGCCGTCCAGGAGGTGGACGCCACCCCCGGTGCGTGCGGCGACCAGACCCGCCGTGGGTGCCCAGGTGAGCGCGGCGACCGGCGAGCCGAGGCCCACCTCCCAGAGCCTCGTCCCGTCGACGTCCCACGCACGCAGATCGCCGGCGCGGCCCGCCGAGACCACGACCTCCCGGCCGGGTCGCCACGCGACGGCGGTAGCACCGCCCACGTGCGCGCGACGGACCTCGACCGCGTACACGTTCTCCTCGAGGTCCAGGATCCGCAGGTCACCCTCCTGCGTCACCAGCGCGACGCGGCCTCCGGAGCCGGGGTCCAGGTCCGTGACCCGCACGAAGACCGAGGCGGCCTGCCGGCCTGTCGCACCGTCGAACCCCACGGGCCTCCCGAGCCGGTCGATCGTGAACAGCAGCCCATCGGCGGACCACCGGATGGCGGACACCTCCACCACCGCGTCGAACCCGCTCACCGGCGCCTCCCGCGGCAACACCCAGGTCCGCACGCGCTCGTCGGTGGCGGCGAACAGGCGGTCTGCCCCGAAGGCCAGCTCCGTCACGGGGCGGCCCGTGGGAATCCGACCCACCTCGCGTCCGGAGGTGGCGCTCCACACGCGGACGAACCCGTCTTCTGCAACGGTGGCGAGCCGCCGGCCATCGGGGCTCCACGCGACGTCGGCCACAGGCCCCAGATGGCCCGAGAGCGCGTGCCGCTGGACCGCCGGCCCGAGGTTCCAGATCTGCACCATCCGGTCGGCGACCACGGCCAACGCACGTCCGTGGGGCGCGCACACGACACGCCCGCTCACCCTGTCCGCGTCGAGGTCCTGGCGCTCGCTGCCCGACACCACCATCAGCCGCCCACCCGTGGTGGTCACTGCGATGGTGTCCGCCCCGCAGGCCGTCACGCTGCTTGCATCCACATCCACCCTCTGGGCGCGTCCCGGCGCACCGGGCACCACGACGTCGAGGCTACCGGCACGGGCCACGGCCAACCGGCCTTCCGGAAGCCCGACGGCGTCCGCGATGGGTGCGTCCCCCTCCACAAGCGCGCGAAACGGCCCGCAGGCGGTTTCGCCCATCACCACCGTGGACCCGACGACCGCGGTCCAGCCCCCGCCCGGAAAGGGACGGAGGTGTATGAAGGAGCCCGGCACCTGCCGCTCCGTGCCGTCCATGGAGCGGCAGACGAGGTGCGTCGCCGTGGCGCAGAGCAGATCCCCCGACGCCTCGTCCACCGCGAGCCCAGCGCAGGAGCGGTCCCAGCGGTGTTCCAGGCGGGGTCGCCATCCGCGGCCGAGACCCGCCAGGAGCCCTCGCGCCTCGGGGCGGTCCGCCAGCCCCAGGGCACCAGCCGCGTACGACTCGGCCCGAATGGTGTCGTTGGCGTCCAGCGCCAGGTTCGCCCGGTCGACGAGGGCCTGCGACAACGCAAGCGTGGCGCGGTGCTGCTCGCCCTCCACGCGCACCCACGACACCGCTCCCAGAGCCACGAGCACGACGCCAGCGACGACGGAGACGGCGAGAGGTGCCTGGTGCGGCCGGAGCCGCCGCCAGAGGCGCTCAAGATGTCCGTAGGCGTGGGCGCCCACCCACTGGCCCTCGATCCACGCGGTGAGATCGGACTCCAGCTCGCGGACCGTCGCGTAGCGGGCACCGGGGTCCGCGGCCATGGCCTTCCGGACGACGGACGCGAGCTCCGGCGGGACGTCCCCACGCGTGGGTACCCACAATCCAGGTGACGGGGGCGTACCGTCGAGGACTTCGCGCAGGGTGGCCCCGAGGGCGAACACATCCGCGGTCACCCCGACCACCGCCCCGTCCGAAGCCTGCTCGGGTGGCATGTAGGCCGCCGTGCCCGAGCCACGCGGGAGGGTGACGGTGCCGTCCGGCGCGAGCCGCCGGGCGAGCCCCCAATCGAACACCTGGACCTCGCCGAAGTCGCCGAGCATGACGTTCCCCGGCTTGAGGTCCAGGTGGACCACCCCCCTGGCGTGCGCGTAGGCCACCGCATCGCACACGGCGCGCACCGCCGACACCAGCCGCCGTAGGCTCCACCCACCTGCCGTCGTGGCCCAGCCGCCAGCCGACGCGAGGTGGACCTCCCGCGTCACCGCCCCGAGAGTCCGGCCCTCAACAGCCTTCATCGTGAACGCGATCCCCCCGTTCGGGAGGTGCTCGAGGTCGTGGACCGGGACGACGCCCGGGTGCTGGAGCTGGGCGGTGATGCGGGCCTCCTCCACGAACTGCCTGATGCGCTCGCCGTTCGCGATGAGGTCACGGGAGAGCTCCTTTCGAGCCACCTCGCGCACCAGGACGGGGTCGAACACCCGACGCACCTCGCCCATCCCCCCGATCCCGAGCAGGCTTCGCGTCGCGTACCGCCCCCCTCCCGAAGCGCCGGGATCCCGGTGGGCCAGGAGCCACGCGAGGATGCGCTCGCCGGCGCCCTCCCCCGACGCCGCGAGCCGACGGAGCACCGGGAGAGCCGCGTCCGCCGCGAACGCGAAGATCTCCACGAGATCCCGCCAGTCGTCGGCTGGCGATCCGCCCGGATGGGCACCGAGGCCGACGAGCTTCACCCGCCCATCCGGGGTGAGGCGCACGTCGGATGCGGTCAGGCCGCCATGCACGACACCCTCGCGGTGCAACACCGCCAACGCGCTCGCACACTGGGCGAGCCACGCCATGCCCCGCGGATCGCCGGCGACAGCGAGCGTCTCGAGGTCTCCACCCTCCACCCACTCCCGCACCACCCGAACGGGTGGCCCAGGATGGACCGCGTGCATGCGGGCGATGTGTGGATGCGCCAGGCGCTCGACCACCTGCATCGCGCGCCGAAGCGGCTCCAGGGCGGTGCCCGGTGGGCAGGCCACGTGGATGACCGTGAGCTCCAACGCAGGGTCGTAGACCCGCCACCGTCGCCCGGTGGCGTCCGGCTCGACGTGCCCCGTCGGTCGGGCGTCCGGCGGACGGTTGCCGGAGGTCGCACCGGATGCGCCGAGCAGCCGACGATGGACCCGGCACCGCGGGCACTCCGCCACGTGGCGGGCGACGTCCGGGCGCCTCTCCACCTCGAGCAGCAGATCGTCGGGCGGATGCACCGCGTCACCACCCCGTGCGCACGAAGGACGTGCCATGACCGAGCTGGTCGAGGCGCGAGCGAAGCCCCCGCTCCAGCCGACGCCGCGAGCGCTGCAGGATCACGCGCACGGCGTCGTGGTCGCCGAGCTCGAGGATGTCCGCGATCCGGTCGCGGGGCAGCAGCTCGACGTAGCGCAGGTAGACGACCTCCTGCTCGGTGGGCTCCAGGGTGTCGCTCGCGGCCTGTCGGAGGAGCTCCTCCCGCTCGTGCCTCCCGAGGTGACTGAGCGCATCGAGACCGGGCTCGGCGGGGTCCACGACCCCGTCCTCCACGAGGAGCTCCCGGGAACGCCGGATGTCGTTGAGCGCGAGGTGCTTCCCGATGCCGCAGATCCAGGTGCCGATGTTCGCGGAACCCTCGTAGGAGTCGAGCTTGCCCAGGGCCGTCACGAAGGCATCCTGGGTGAGCTCCTCGGCGCGGGCCCGATCCCCCACGATGCGAAGGCAGACGGCGAGCACGCGGTCCCGATGTCGGGCGAAGACCTCGCCGAAGTCCGCACGCAGCCGCTCGCGCCAGTCCTCGTGGGTGTTCATGCGACCTCCTGGCGTGCTGTCGTCACATCGATGCGCGCGCGCCCGCTCGTGAGTGTGGCGAGCCCGACCCGTGTCACAGGAAAAGAAAAACTCGGGAGCTCCGTGACGATACCGCAAGTCGGCACACCCACCGGCGACCAAGAACCAGGGGTTCCCCATGTTCCGCACCCTCCTCGCCGTCGGCCTCTCCATCCATCTGCTCGCCGCGTGTGCCTCTGGTCACGCGGCATCCGGCCAGTCCCTCGCCCTCCAGGACGACGAAGGGAAGACGTTCGTCACCTGGGACGGACACGACGCCCGCGTCTACCGGGATGGCGGGCTGGTCGGAGAGGCCGCGGCCTCCTCCTGGGAGGCGGCGATGTGGACGGTGGACCTCGCTCCCCGCGGGGCGGTGACCGCCGCGTACCACTACGACCGTGTCCTCGCTCCCGGCGACCTCCCCGCGCTCGAGGTGTGCACGTGGCCCGCCACCCATGCCGTGAAGGCCTGCGGGCTCGACACCACCTGTGACTGCAAGGAGGGGGCTCTGGCCTCCAGCCGGTGAGATCAGGGCTCCCGGACCACCCGCCGCAGCGCGTGGGACCGTAGGCCCTCCACGAGCCCGTCGAGGGCGAGCGAATCCGACCCGGACGCGAGCACCCCGAAGCGACGCCGCACGCCCGGGAAGCCCGTCGTACCGGAGCTCCCGGCCACCCGCGCCGCCCGCGCCGCCTCCGCGTCGGCGTCCGAGGCCTCCAGCACCTCGGCCGCCTCGCCGTGGAGCACGCTCACCCGCACCAGACGCAGCAGCCGGTCCGCCCCGAAGTCCTCGGCATCCAGCCAGAGACCCGCCTCGTCCGTGAGCAGCGCCGCCAGGCCCGGCACGCGGGCCGAGAGCGCACAGGCACCCACAGCGGGCTGCCCCGCCTTCCACGTCCCGTCCCGTCGCACCCAGCTCTCCAGGCGACCCCACTCGCCCCAGGCGCCCAGGAAGCCCTCCAGCACGGCCTTCGCGAGGTCGTGGGCCTCCCGGTGCAGGGGGTCCACCCGCACCACCACGGGCTGCGGTGGGCCCCAGCTCCGCACCCGGAACACCAGCGCCCCCACCCGCTCCTCGAGGGTGGCGAGCTGCCGGGCGGCCCGCTCCAGGTTCCGTCCCCGATCGACGGGCACCGGGACGTGCTGGGTCACGAGCCGGTCGCGCACCCCGTGACCCCACGGGCGCCGGGCGAGCTCCCCGATCTTCGCGTAGCCGTCCTCGAACCGGTAGCGCGCCAGCCAGTCCGCCTGGAAGTCCTCCAGCTCGCCCGCCAGCGCCGCGTGCTCCTCGACGACGGCCGTGGTGGTCTGGAGCCGGTCCCAGCCGTCCTCCTCGAGGGTCCCGCCCTCCGAGAGGGCCGCGAGGAGCTCCGAGCGCGTGTGGCCGATGGCCTCCCACGTCCCCTCCCCCGCCACCGCGGTGTGCAGCTCCACGAGGCGCTGCCAGACGCCCTCCATGGCGTCCCAGTCCCCCGGGAGGCCCAGCGGGACGGGGCTCCTGGGCAGGTCGTCCAGCGGATCGAGGTGCAGGCCGAGCCCGTCGGGCGTGCGCCACATCGCGATGTATGCGCCGCCCTCGCTCACCGGCCGCCCCACGAGCAGGCGCGCGAGCGGGACGGTGACCTCGCGCTCCACGACCCGCTGCAGCGACCGCGCGCCGTAGGTCGCGTCGAAGCCCACCGTGCCGATCCAGTCGCGCAGGCTGTCGTCGAGGGACACCACCACCCCCGAGCGGCGCAGGCCCCGCCGGGAGAGCACGCGCCCCACGATGCGCTGCACGAGCGGCTCGACGTCGTCGGGACCCAGCGCGCGGAACGGCACGACCTGGCCGATACGGTTGTAGAGCTCGGGCCGGAAGAAGTCGCGCGCGGCCGCCCGGTAGTGGGCCTCGTCGTCGCTGTCGGAGCCCCGCTCGAAGCCCGTGCGCCGACGGGCGCTCGCCACCCCGAGGTTGCTGGTCATCACCACGACGGTGTTCCGGAAGTCCGTCGTGTGACCTGCGGCGTTCGTCAGCCGTCCTTCGCCGAGCACCTGGAGCAGGAGGTCGAACACCTCGGGCCCGGCCTTCTCGATCTCGTCGAGGAGCACGACGCTGAAGGGCTGGTTGGCCACCGCGCGCGTCAGGTCGCCGTCCGGACGCCCCGCACCCCCGACCAGACGCCGCAGCGCCGAGGGCCCGGAGACCTCGCTCATGTCGAAGCGCAGGAGCCGCTTGGCATCCCCGAACAGCCACGCCGCCAGCGCCTTGGCCGTCTCGGTCTTCCCGACCCCGGTGGGACCCACGAACAACAGCGTGGCCACGGGAATCTCGGGGTCGTCGAGCCCCTGCTGCAGGCAGAGGACGGCGTCGGTGGCCGCCCGCACGGCGTGGGGCTGCCCGATGATGTGCCGCTCGAACCACGCGCGGATCTCGCCGTCGGAACGGGCGGTCTCGGGCTCGAGCACGTAGCGGGGGAGCCCCGTGGCCCGCGAGAAGTACGCGAAGAGTTCGCCGGGCCCGACCAGACCGCGCCCGAAGCGGTCCTCGCGCTCGGCCTCGACGTCGCCCAGGAACCCGTGGAGCACCCGAACGCTCCGGCCCGGCTCCTCCATGCGCGGCCCGAAGCGCTCGGCCAGCCGCATCGCGGTCTCCAGGAGAGCGGGCTCGGCGGCGAGGTTGCGGACCTCCTCGACGGCCCGCGTGTGCTGGAGGAGCACGCGGTAGGTGGCCCGCGCGTCGAGGGGCTCGATGTGCAGGACGCGGAACCCCGCGAAGAAGCCCGGGTTCTTCAGGCGCGCGGCCTCCAGGCGCTCGGGCGTGCACTCGGCGAGGACCTTGATCTCCCCGCGCTGCAGGTGCGGCACGAGGAAGTCCGCCATGGTGACCTCGGACTGCGCGGAACGCCCGACCCACGCGAGCCCCGGGAGGTCGTCCACCACGAGGATGTCGCGGCGGTGGAAGAGCTCGTCCACCATGGCCGCGAGGCGCGCCTCCCACTGGCCGACCATCGACATGCCCGCGATCAGCCGCGCCGCATCGACCCGCCAGAGGTCCGTGCGCTCCTGCAGCGTGCCGCCGCGATCGGCGAACCGCTGGGCGACCGCCTCGATGATGGCGGTCTTGCCCACACCCGGCTCGCCCACGAGGAGCACGGTGGACCCGTCCTGATCGAGCTGCTCGACGAGGAGGTCGACGATCGCGTCGCGCCCGAGGGCCGGCTGGAGACGCCCGTCCCGCGCGCGCTGGACGAGGTTCACGCCCACCGACCGGAGCTCCCATGCCGGCCGCCAGACCCGCTCGGCGGGGTCCTTCTCCTCCCGGTTGCTCGTGGTGGCCTTCGCCCGCCGCGGCTTCCGGCTGGGCAGCACGCTCGGGAGGTCCACCTCCACGTCGAGGAGCTCGAGGTGCTCGTCCTGGAGCGCCTCTGCGGCCATGAGCGCCGTGCGCCGCCCCTTCTTCGCCCACTCGGCCAGGTACACACCCAGGCGGGCGGGCAGCGCAGAGAGGCTGTCCACGGCGAAGGTCTCGGGGCCCAGCCGCGGGATCTGCACGCGCCAGAAGCCCTCGGCGGACCACCGCGTGCAGAAGGCCGTCAGCCGCACCTTCACCGACGTGAGCTTCCGGTCGTCGCCGAACGCGATGGCCGTGTCGACCTCGGTCTTCCGGAGCGTGACCTCGGGGGAGAGCAGGAGCCGGTGGAGCTCGTCCGGAGGGGACTTCGGGACGTGCTCCATGAGGTGGATGGCGGCGTCGTCCAGGAGCTCCGCGAGGCTGGGCCCACGGAAGACGGCCTGGGTGAGCCCGGGCAGCCGGACCTCGAAGGTGTCGCGCTTGTCGAGGGCCACGAGGGCCGCGACGGTGATGGCGAAGGCGTCAGCCACGGTGGGCCTTCCAGAGGCGCACGCCCAGCGGCTCGCCGAGGGCACCCACGAGCAGCTTCAGCTCCAGGAGGCGACCGAGGGACACGTGCTGCTGGTTGTGCAGGGTGGTGGTGAGCTTGGTGGCGGTGTCCTGCAGGTGCTTGCGGCCGGGGTCGTAGAGCCGCACGCGCTGGGTGGGCGGGTCGTCCGGGACGGAGCCGGTGATCACGGCCCGGACGGGCACCGAGACCGGCGAGGACGCGTGCTTCAGGCGGTGGGCGCCCGTCTCGCCCTTCAGGAGCGTGGCCGCGTGGGAGCCCTGGAACCGCAGGGACTTCACGGACGGGTGGCCCTTCATGATCAGGCCCAGGAACTCGTGGGCCGACTGCCGCTTCTCGGGGCTCGGCCACTTCCGGTCGCCGTCGAGCACGGTCCACCCGCGCTGGAGCGCGAGGTCGAGGTAGATGCCGATGAGCTCCTTCCGGAAGCCCGGCTGGTCGTCCTCGGCGGGGTAGAACGCGAGGGTGATGCCGTCCGCCGTGGGTAGCCGGCAGCCGGCGAGTTCGAGGGTGGCGGTGCTCAGCGCCTCGGCGGCCTCGTCGGTGGCCCGTCGGAGCTCGTCGAGGTCGGCGGGATCGCGGTCCTGCCAGGCCTCGTGCACGAGGTCCTCCACGGCCGCGATGCCCTCCCGTGCGGCCTTCAGGGCGTCCACGGCGTCCCGGACCCCCTGGAGCGCCCGGGAGCGCGCGGTGGCCGCGGTCTGGTCGGCCCAGAAGCGCTTGCTGGTCATCAGGCGGTCCACGAGGGCGATCTCGTGGCGGGCGTCCCGGGCCACGGGCGCCGACGCCCAGCACCCCGCGACGTAGCGGAGGTCGGCGAGCCGCTCCATCAGGCCCTTCAGGCCGTCCACGTCCGCGGAGGCCGTCGACGCGCCGAGGTTCACGAAGCGCAGCCCGCGCCGCCCGACCTCCACGCGCACCGAGGGCGCGCCGCCGCGCTCGGAGAGGTGGCGGGCCAGGGGGGCGGTGAGGTGCGTCTGCACGGCGCGCTGGAGGGGCCGGGCGCCGTACTGCGGGTCCACGCCGCGCTCGGCGAGCCAGGCCACGGCTGCGGGGTCGACCTCGAGGGCGACGCCCCGCGTGCGGAGCCCCGGACGGCGCGCGACGCCGGCGACCTCCCGATGGGCGATGTGCCCGATGGCGTCCGCCCCCAGGGACGCGAAGGGCACCACCTGGTCGATCCGGTTGAACAGCTCGGGCCGGAAGAAGCGCTCGACCTCCGCGAGCACGTGCTGCTGGAGCGCGGCGCCAGGGTCGCCGCCGAAGCCTGTCGGCCGCCGGAAGGTGCCGATGCCGAGGTTGGACGTGAGCAGCACGACGGTGTTCCGGAAGTCGGCGACGGTGCCGTTCGCGTCGGAGAGGCGTGCCTCGCCGAGGACCTGGAGCAGCAGGTCGAACACCGCGGGGTGGGCCTTCTCGATCTCGTCGAGGAGGACGACGGAGAAGGGACGGCGGCGCACGGCAGCGACGAGACCCGCGGACGGATCGAGCAGGCGGGCGACGCAGTCGGGGCCCGAGAGCTCGGACATGTCGAAGCGAACGAGACGCGCGGGGGTGCGGGGGTCGTCGGCACCGCGCCCGCCGAACAGCCAGCGCGCCAGGGCCTTCGCCGCCTCGGTCTTCCCCACACCCGTGGGCCCGACGAAGAGGAAGGATCCGAGCGGACGGTCGAGGTCGCTCATCCCGCCCTTGATGACCGCCACGAGGTCCACCAGGCGCTCGACCGCGTCGTCCTGGCCCACCAGGGCGGACGCGAAGGCCTGCCGCACGGACTCGGGGTCGAGGGGGAGGTCGTCGCGCACGAGGATCTCGGGCAGACCGGTCTCCGCGCAGAACCGCCGGAGGACGTCGGTGCGGTCGAGGGGCCCGGGGAGCCCGAGCGCACGGGCCTCGGCGGCCAGACGGCGGAGGAAGTGGGCCGCGGTGCCGAGCCGCGCGTCGCGCGGGCCGTAGCGCACGGCGAGCTCCATGGCGGCATCCACGCCGTCGGAGGCGACCGGCACGGGCAGGGTGGCCGCGAGCTTCTCGAGGATCGGGCGCGGCTCGGCGGGCGGGGTGAGCCGCCAGGGCGTGAAGAGCCTCGCGAACCCGGCGTCCTTCGCCTCCAGGCGCCCCCAGGCGGCCTCGCTGCACTCGCCGAGCACACGGAGCTGCCCGTTGGACAGGAACGGCTTGAGCACCTGGGAGACGTTCATGTCGCTGCCCACGTGCTTCCCGGCGTCGAGGAGCGGCAGGGGGTCGCCGATCAGCCAGAGCCCCTCGGCCTCCCCGAGCTCGTGCACCGCGGCGAGGGTCTGACCCCGCCAGCCCGCCATGGATCCGGCGTGCACCAGCCGCGAGGCGTCCAGGAACCACGCCCTACGGCCCTCCAGGACCTTCACGGCCTGCTCGATCACCGCGGACTTCCCCGCCAGCGGCGGCCCCACGACCACCACGGCCGCCCCGGGGCGCTCGAGCATCCGGAGCAGCTCGGCCACCTCGCCCTCGCGTCCCCAGGCCCCCACGAGGGCGTCGCGGTGCTCCGTCCACTCCATGCCCAGCCGATCGAGGGTGGGCGTGGGCACGCGCTTCTCGCGCTCCTTCTCCTCCTCGGTCTTCGCCGGTACGGGCTCGGGGAGCAGCATGGAGCCCGCGTGCTCGCCCGTGAACGCCTCGAGGCTGGCGGGCTCCACGTCCAGCGGGAGGACCTGCAGCGAGAGCCCCGACCCCGCCTGACGCTCCAGGCGGACGGGCAGCGTGGCGCCCTCGAGCATCCGCTCGACGAGCTCGCGCACGGCGGCGCGGAGGTCGTCGTCCTGGCCGATCCACAGGCTCGCGTCGAAGGCCGGCAGGCGCACGCGGAGGTGCGCGAGGTCCGGCTCCACGAGGGCGTCCACGTCGAGGGATCGGGAGCTCTGGTCCTCCTCGCCCGCGAGCTTCAGGGCGCTGCCGACCTCCACGCGCACCACCTCGCGTCCGCGCGGCGTCTGGAAGCGGTGGAGCAGCGAGGGGTGGGTGCGCTCGATGCGGTCGATCAGCGCGAGCTCCAGGTCCTCCCGCACGCTCTCGGGGTCCGTGCTCCACGCGACGAGGGGCGCGGGCCCCAGGGCGCGCAGCGTGAACGAGCCGTCGGGGTGGGCGTGCACCTGGATGGAGACGTCGAAGCGCAGGGGTCCCTCCGTTCGCGACACAGAGCGTCGGAGCGCACGTTACACCGGGGCCGCTCGGAGGTCAGGCCATGGATCTGTTCACCCTGGGCAACCTGTTCACGCTCGTGATGCTCGTGTTCCTGCAGGCGGTGCTCGGCATCGACAACCTGCTGTACATCTCCATCGAGTCGCAGCGGGTGCAGGAGGACAAGCAGGCCATGGTGCGGAAGTGGGGCATCGGGCTCGCGATCCTGCTGCGTATCGGGCTGCTCTTCGTGGTCACCAAGGCCATCGAGCTGTTCCAGAGCCCCTTCTTCGCGACCCACGTGCCGGGCGTCTTCGAGATCGACATGAACGTCCACAGCGTCATCGTGCTCGCGGGCGGGCTGTTCATCATGTACACGGCGTTCAAGGAGATCATGCACATGGTCACCATCGACGACCTCGGGCACGCGGAGGTCGGCGAGGGTCCCAAGCGCTCCATCGAGGTCGCCATCGCCTGGATCGTCGTCATGAACCTCGTGTTCAGCTTCGACTCGATCCTCTCGGCCATCGCGCTCACCAAGGTGCTGCCCGTGATGGCGACGGCCATCGTGATCTCCGGCGTGCTGATGATGGTGCTGGCCGATCGGGTGAGCGACTTCCTCAAGCGCAACCGGATGTACGAGGTGCTCGGGCTGTTCATCCTCCTCGTGGTGGGCGTGATGCTCGTCAGCGAAGGGGCCCACCTCGCGCACATCGTGGTCGGGGGCAACGCGATCCACGCCATGGAGAAGTCCACGTTCTACTTCTCGATCGCGTGCCTCGTGCTCGTGGACGTCGTGCAGGGCCGCTACCAGAAGAAGCTCGACCTGGAGCGCGCGTCGCAGCATTGAGCGCCCCGTGTGTGGTCAGCGCGCTCAGTCGTTCCTACAATGACGGACGATGGTCCACAGCGCGCCCCGCACGATCACGCCCGAAGCCCTGGACGACTACCTCGCCCGCGGCTGGTTCCGCTTCGGCGGCACCATGCGCACCACGCGGTTCACCGTGTGGGAGGAGCGGGACCTGCGCACCACGCTGTGGACGCGCACGCGCCTCGACGACTTCCAGTGGTCCAAGAGCAACCGGCGCCTCCTCTCGCGGACGCGCCGCGCCTTCCGCGTCGTCGAGCAGCCCGCGCGCCTCGACGCGGCCCACGAGGCCCTCTACGCCCGCTACATCCGGCACGTCGGCGGCGAGCGGCCCTCCACCCTCATCGACTTCCTGGGGGGCGAGGATCTCCACGCCTGCTTCGCGACGCGCGAGCTCGCGCTCTACGACGGTGAGCGCCTGGTGGCGTTCAGCTACTTCGACCAGGGCCGCACGAGCCTGATGAGCCTCCTCGGCGTGTTCGACCCCGATCTGGAGCGCGCGAGCCTGGGCTACGCCACCCTGGCCCTCGAGGTGGAGCACGGCCTGCAGCACGGCCTCGAGCACCACTACAGCGGCTACGTCCTGCCCGGCGAGCCGCGCATGGACTACAAGACCCGCATCGGCGGCATGCAGTTCCTGCACCCGGACGCCATGGACTGGCAGGACTGGGAGCACCTCGACCACGACCTGCTGCCCGACCGTCGCACGCTGAACGCCCTCGACCGGGTGGGGCGTGCGCTCACGCGGTACGGCGTGCCCGCGCGGCGCCTGCTCAACCCGCTCTTCGAGATTGCGGACAGCCCGGCGATCACGGAGCGGATGGTGGATCAGCCCGTGTTCCTGATGGTCGGACGGGGGGGCGCGCCGATCCCCATGGTCACCTGGGACGACGAGGCCCGCCGCTACGACCTCTGGATGGGCGTGCCTGCGGTCATCCGTCACCGGCGCTCCGAGGAGGGGCCCGAGAAGACCACGGGCACCGCGCTCATCCACCAGGAGCACGGTCGGTTCGGGCTCGCGGCGGACGTGGTGCAGGCCGTGCTGAAGCTCGTACGTTGAGGCGCCTGCTCCTCATCCTGCTCGGCGGGATCGCCGTGGGCTACCTGTCCATCGTGGGCCTGGTCTACGTGCTCCAGGACCGGCTGCTGTTCCCGGCCTTCCCGATCCCGCGCGAGGAGCTCGACGCGTGGGCCACCGCCTGGGAGCTCGAGCAGGTCGAGGTCACCGGGGCGGACGGCACCAGGATCCTCGTGATGCACCGCCCCGCCGGGGGCGAGCGCGCGGTCATCTTCCACCACGGCAACGGCGGGGGCATCCAGTCCATCGCGGCCATCGCGTCCTACCTGCCGGGGGTCGACGTCTACAGCTTCAGCTACCGGAGCTACCCGGGCAGCGACCCCGTCCCACCCAGCGAGGCCGGGCTCATCGCGGACGCGCGGGCCGTCTGGGATCACGTCACCCAGGTGGACCACATCCCACCCGAGCGCATCGTCCTGCACGGCCAGTCGCTCGGGGGCGGCGTGGTGCACGGGCTGCTCATGGAGGTCACCCCGAAGGCCGTGGTCTTCGACTCCACGTTCACCTCGGCGGTCGACGTCGCGCGGCGCCAGTACGCCTGGCTGCCCGTGGATCTCCTGATGCGCAACCGCTTCCCGAGCGCCGAGCGCGCGCCGCGGGTGAAGGCACCCGTGCTGTTGCTGCACGGCACGGACGACCACTTCATCCCCTTCGCCCACGCCGAGCGGCTCGCGGCCCTCCTGCCCGACGCGCGCCTGATGGCGGTGCCGGGGCGCGGGCACGACGACTGGCTGCTCGATCAGCCCGAGGTCCAGGCAGCCTACCGCGCCTTCGTGTCGTCCCAGATCGGCCCATGACCGCGCACGTGCTCTACCTGGCGGTGTCCGCGAAGGACGGCCGGTGCGCGTGGTCGTGGCGGCGCGTGTCAGGCGGCCCCTTCGCGGACGGCACGGGCACGGACCCCTGGGCGTCGCCGTACCGTCTGCGGTTGCATGCGATGCTCGACGGTCTGCAGGCGGTCGCGGACGGGGAGGCCGTCGAGATCGTGACCACCGACCCCAACACCATCCGGCTGTTCGAGGAGTGGCTGCCGGCCTGGCGCACGCAGGGGTTCCGCAAGAAGGCCCCGGAGTCGTGGGACCTCCTGGAGGCGCTCCTCCCCCACGTCGACCGGGTGCCGCTGTCGTTCCGTCTGCAGACCTCGCGCACGGGTGACTTCCACGCCAAGGACTGCTCCCGGCACGCCAAGCAGGCGGCCGCGGCCATGGACCCACCCGAGGTGCGCACGGCTGGCGAGGTCACCGTGCGCGACGACGTGGAGGTCGTGGCGTGGACGGACGGCGGGAGCCGCAAGAACCCCGGTCCGTCCGGGTGGGGCGTGGTGCTGGTGCACCTGCCGACGGGCACCACGAAGCTGCTGCGCGGGGGGGACGTCGAGTCCACGAACAACCGGATGGAGCTCACGGCGGTCGCGGAGGCGCTGGCGAGCCTGACGCGTCGGACGCACGTGGAGATCCGGACCGACAGCCGGTTCGCCATCCAGGTGTGCACGGAGTGGCTGCAGGGGTGGAAGCGGCGGGGGTGGCGGAAGGCCGACGGAGAAGCCCCGGTGAACCTGGACGTCATCCAGCGGCTCGACGGTCTGCTGGTGCAGCACACGGTGCGGTTCACGTGGGTGAAGGGCCACGCGGGCGAGCCGGGCAACGAGCTGGCCGACGACCTCTGCAATCGCGCGATCGACGCGGTGCTGGCGGGCGGATCGCCGGACTCTGCGGAGCGTCTGGAGGCGCCTCCGTTCACGATCCTGCGCGGCGGTCGTTGACGCCGGGGCACGCAAGAGGCATGGTGGAGTAGTCTCTGGAGAGTCCTTGCTGTTCCTGGTCACCGTCTCCTTCGCGCAGGAGCTCTACGCGCTGCCACCCGCCCACGCCCACCGCGAGGTGGAGTGGGTCGACGAGGGCACGTACGTCCTCCCCCCCCCCGGGGCTGAGTCCCGGGGACGAGCGGTATGACGCCGCCGGGGTGTGGTGGCGCTACGAGGGCCCCAACCTCTACACGGTCTACCCGGAGTCGTACCCGGGCGTGATCGTCTCGCGTCCCGTCCCCGAGCCCGAGTCGTTCGACGCGTGGATGGCGACGGTGACGAAGGTGGACGGCGATGGCCAGATCTGGCGGATGGTGGACATCGACCCGGAGGTCTTCGACTCGCAGGCGATCGCGCAGATCGAGGAGAACATCGCCAACGCCACGGATGAGGACGAGGTCGACGAGTGGACGCCGTTCTCGTGGACCATGGGAACCTGCCCCGGCAACATCCCAGCTGCGATCTGGAGCGGAGAGACGCGATCGTCCAACACGTCCTTCTCCACGAACCGCGCAGCCAACGCCGTATATACCTATCTACCGGTGGCCTCTGTTCGGGCACTCTCGTCGCGGGGCCCGTCGCCGGGAGGAGCTACGTTGTCACCGCAGCACATTGCCTTGCCCCATCCGGTGGATCGACAGCGACCATGAGCTGGCTCTGCTCCCGCGGGAACAGCGCTCCAGGAGCAGACTGCCTCGACAACCCACTCGGAGGCTTCAGCGTCGCCGTCTCCCCTGCATGGCTGGCCGGGAGCACCCTCAGAAAGGACGACTTCGCCGTGATCACCTGGGACGAGCCCAGCGGCGTATTCCTCGAAGACCGCCAGAGATTGACGGGCCACGGCAGTACGCCGACACCGATCTCGACGCAGAGCAACTCGGCCATCCAAGCCGAGGCGACGGGGTACTTCGGGCATCCGTCCTTCATCGTGCCGGTGCTGAGCCCGTTCACGTGTATGAGCACGAACGGTGCGTCGGTGGAGAACGGCTTCTCGCCCGCTCCAGCGCCGGGACGGACGATGTTCACGGAGTTCCGTACCGACCACAACGCCACCACCAACTACGTCCGCACCAAGCTCGACGCGACGAGTGGCCAGTCCGGCAGTGGGCTCGTGAATTGCCCAGGTGGCTGCTCCACCTCTGGCGGGGGCGAGGAGCTCGTGGGTATCTTCGTGGCGGGCTGGAACGAGCTGGGCACCTTTCGCACAGGAGGTCCCAAGTGGACACGATTCTCAGCGTTCGTCGCAGCACAATGACCGTGCTGCTGTCCATGGCGCTCGTCGGCTGCGCCGATCCCATCTACTGGGTGGAACAGCCGTGCGGCCCCGTGACGATCGTGGGTGAGCGGAACGAGGACGAGTCCCCGTTCGAGGAACCCGTCGCGACCACGCTCCGAAGGACGCTCGACCTCGACGTGTCGATCGTGTGGCACGAGCCCGGGAACCCCTTCCCCACGGACTGGCAGCACATCACCGAGGTCGACCAGACCATCGCCGTGCGGCCCGAGGCCGCCTACCGCTGCGGGGAGCCCGCCATCGTCGCACGGGAGCAGGGCCGTCTCGAGGGGCAGGGGTCCTACGAGTCGAGCTCCCGTGTGAGCTGGGAGAACCCCGACGCCGCACCTGTCATCTGGATCCAGGTGCACACCAACGAGCCCACCACGAAAGCCTGGATGCTCGAGACCCTCGGGATCCCCGACGACCGCTACGCCATCGGGCTGGACCTCACCGATGACGCGGCGCGCCTCACCATCGGGAACGTCGACGGAGACATCGCGCGCGAGGAGCCCGCCTTCCTCGGCGACGTCACCTACGCGCCCCTGGGTGATCCGTGAGGCTTTGTGGCTTCCTCGGCTGCGTCCTGATGGGGGGGTGTTCGGGAGGGACCACGTTCCCGTACTACCCGTGCGGGCCTGGTGATGCCGTGGAAGCGGCGACCTCGCCGTTCGGCGAGCCACCGGAGGCCACGCTGCGTCGCGCCCTCGACTTCGACGTCGAGATCACCTGGCACCGCCAGGACAACCCATTCACCACCCACTGGAAGCACATCACGGACGCGGCGTCGGCCATCTACGATCGGCCCGACGCACCGGAGCTCTGCGACGAGCCACCGTTCCTCACCCTTCAGCGCGGGACGCTGTCCGGACCCGACGGTACCTTCGACGTGGCATCCCGAGCGACGTGGGTGAACGCTGAATCGGAAGCGGCCTTCCTTGTCAGCCTGATCGTGAACCAGCCGTCCCAGAGCGCCTCGGCCACCCCTACGAAAGCCTGGATGCTCGAGACCCTCGGGATCCCCGACGACCGCTACGCCATCGGCCTCGAGCTCACCGACGAGGCGGCGCGCCTCATCATCGGGAACGTCGACGGAGACATCGCGCGAGAGGAGCCCGCCTTCCTCGGCGACGTCAGCTTCACACCGCTCGCGCCGTGAGCCTGATCGGAGAGGCCTGCCCGTGACACCGGGCGGCCTGTGCGGTCGGCTCTTGCGCGGCCCTCAGAGGGAGATGCTGCGCGCAGCGCACACGAGCGCGTGCCTCTCGGTGCACGGGACGCGCATGGCATGGGTCCACGTGGTCCCCCGACCCGATCCGATCACCCCCGTGCCGATCGTGGAGCTCCAGGAGCGCCAGGACCCGCCCCAGCACGACGCCGTGGGCCGTCCCTCCCGATCCAGCGGCGACCAGTAACCGCCCTCGACGAGCCGACCGTGCTCGTCCAGCTCCAGCGGCGCCAGCAGCACGAGCCCCGCGTCCGTCAGCTCCAGGGTGGGCGTGCCGTCCAGCTGCACAGCGCGGTCCCCGACCTCCAGAGCCGCGAGAGGGTCGTGCAGGACCGCTCGGAATCCACCCCCGAGCCCGGCCTCGCGCCCGCGGGACTGGCAGATCAGGCCGGCATCCCAGTAGTCACCCGCGAAGACCTCGCGCGTGACGAAGACCACCGGTCCGTCCAGGCTCGGTGGGGCAGCGGGCGGCGGCTCGAGCACCGTGCGCTCCTCGAGCGGTGCGCACGCAGCCAGCGCGAAGCCCAGGAGCAGCGTCCGGCTCAAAGGACCTCCTCCGGCGTGCCGTCGAGATCGAGGTCGGGGGCTGGCTCGTCGTCACCCGTACAGTCCTGATCGACCCCGTCCAGCGGGACGTCGAAGGCACCCGGGTTCCGCGCGGGATCCCCGTCGTCGCAGTCACCGTGGAGAGGCGCAGACACGGGATCGGGCTCGCAGGTCCACGCCAGCGCCCCCGCGAACCCATCCCCATCGCGATCGGGCCAGAAGATCACGGCCTCGTCCTCATCGACGAGCCCGTCGCAGTCGCTGTCGACGCGGTCGCAGACGTCCGGCTCGGGGCCCGGGTGGACGTCCGCGCTGGTCTCGTCACAGTCCCCCGCCGTCGCCACATGGTCGGCCCGGGCGGAACAGACGGGCAGCTCGACGGGTGCACCGGCCCCGTAGCCGTCCCCGTCGACGTCCGCGTAGAAGACCCCGACGACGTCATCGGAGTCCTCGTCGACGAGCCCGTCACAGTCGTTGTCGACGCCATCACAGCGCTCGGGTGCCCCCGGGAACACCGCGGGATCGAGGTCGTCGCAGTCGCTCTGCGCGCTCGCGCCGTCGCGGTCGCGGTCCTCGTACAGTGGTGGAGGCGGGGGCAACGGCGGAGGCGGCACCGCACGGGCGAGCAGGGCGAGGATCAGCATCCCTGCAGGATGCCCGCTCGCCACGCCACCCGCTCAGTCCCCCGGTGGACCCTTCGCAGCGCCAGCCTCCGCGCGGGCCCGCATACGGTCGTACACCCAGCGCGAGCCCACCAGGAACGCGACACCCGCCGCCAGCGCACCCGCCGTGCCGACCTTCCGCTGGAGCGTCGGCAGTGGCTCGACCCCGAGCCAGAGCACCACATAGACGAGCATCGAGAGCCACCCGGCGTAGAGCACCCAGGCGACGACGTCCACGACCAGTGAGTCGTCCAGATCCTGCTCGTCCATGGGGCTCGCTAACCGATACAAAACCCTGCTGCCCTCGGGCGGGCAGTCCGGTGTCCCCTGCATCGACGGCGGCCACGTCGTCACGAGCGCGCGCCCTGAACGGTCGGGGGGCCTTCCGCCAGGGCGCTGCGCTTCCCCTCCCCCATCGATCTCCGGAAAAAAGATCGATCTCCCGTTTCCGATCCCGGGGCATCGTGGGTCCAACGGAGCGACACCCGGGCAGCACCGGGGAACGACTCTGGAGGTCACCATGAACAAGCTCGCCAACCTCGCCCTCGCCGCCTTCGCCATCACCCTCGGGGCGGCCTGCGAGCCCACCGAGCAGGGCCCCGACGCCACCGCCTGGGCCGGCGCGCTCCCCGACCAGCGCATCCTCGTGAGCATGCCGACCGACGACGGCGCCCGTGCCGTGGGCCAGACCGCCGACAGCTACGTCTGGACGCGCAACGCCACCCAGCACGTGAACGGCCTCATCGGCTTCGTGCTCACCACGGTCGACACCATCACGGACTTCCAGCCCACCTACTCCTCCGACGACAACGAGTACCTCTGGGGCCCCTGGAACGACGGCGGGCTCGACCCGAACGAGACGGCCCTCTACGTCCGTCACGACGACGTGGCCGGCACGTACGGCTGGGCCATCATCCAGCGGCCGAAGGAGTCCACGTCGGACGCCGACTGGGTCCCCGTGGTCGCCGGCGAGGCCACCCCGGGCGAGACCGAGGACACCGGGTCGGGCTTCTTCGTCATCGACTTCGACGCCATCGCCGCCCTGAACCCGGCCGAGAGCACCACGGGCCGGTTCGCCAGCCGCTACGAGATCAGCGCGGACGGCGTGTCCGCCGAGGCCGGCTTCGAGGACTTCTCGGAGAACGGAGGCCCGCTCGCCAACGCGCTCTACCGCTACGACCAGGACGGCACGGGCGCGGGTGCGATGGACCTCGGCCTCGAGGCCGACACCGACGACGAGGGCACCGAGCGGGAGACGATCGTGCTCCGCACGCGCTGGATGGCCGACGGGCAGGGCCGCGGCGACATGGTGGTGTTCGGCGGCGACATGGGGCCCTTCGTGCTCGCGGCCTCCCAGTGCTGGGACAGCGGGTTCGACTCGGTGTACGAGGTGACCAACCTGCTCACCGAGGAGGGCGACGCGAGCCTCTGCGCCTTCGAGGCCGCCGAGTGGAACGAGGACGCGCCCGAAGCCGAGTGAGCCGCAGGTCCGGGGGTGCTATCCTGACGTGTACGCACCCCCGGAGTCCCCATGGTCGTCGCTCTCTCGATGCTCGCCCCCGCACACGCCGCCCCGCCGCCCGACGCGGAGCTCATGCGAACGATGCTGGAGGGCGCCGAGCTCCACCAGACCGTGACCCTCCAGGAGGCTGGCAGCAAGCCCCGGAGGGTCGTGGTGTTCGACCCCCGGCCGGGCGCGAAGGCGTCCTACCGCATGGAGAGCTCCCAGACGATGGAGATGTCCGTGGTGGGCCCCGACGGCAACCGGATGACCATCCCGGGCCTCGACATGGCGCCGGTCACGGGCTTCACGATGTACACCGAGGTGGGCGAGCCCCTCGCGATGGGCCAGGTGCCGGTCTCGGTGCGCTACGGGGAGGTGTCCGTCACCGGCGTGCCCGCCGTGATGGGCGAGCAGATGCTCGCGAGCCTGAAGGTGCTCGACGGTCTCGGGTTCCGGGTGCTCTTCGACGAGGGCGCCATCGTGCAGATGGACGTCTCCGCGAAGGACCAGGCGCTCTACGAGGGCATGCAGACCCTCGTGGACCAGTACGCCACGAACCTCCCGAGCTTTCCGTCCGAGGCCATCGGGGTGGGCGCGGTCTACACGGTGGACTCGCGCATGAAGATGGCGGGCATGGACCTCGTGTCCAAGCAGACCGCGACGGTCACCGAGCTGACGGACACCTCGATCACCACGAGCGTGGTGTACACGATGGAGCTCGGCGACCCCAACGTGCAGGTGCCCGGCCTGCCGCCCGGCGCGGAGATGGCGTTCACGTCCTTCGAGGGCGCGGGCAAGGGCACGCTGACCACGGACCTCACCACGATGTCTTACAAGGGCGAGCTGACCCTCGACCTCACGATGGACATGAAGGTGGACAGCCTGCAGCTGCCCGGTGGGTCGACGCAGATGGGGATGAGCCTGTCGCAGAAGTCGGTCTGGAAGTAGGGTGCCTCGAAGGGCCACAGGCCCTTCGAAGCACCCTACCCCGTGCCCGTGCCCGACATCAGCCTCGAGACCACAGATACGTGGAGAGCAGGGCTCCGGCGTGGGGACACCGCGCGAGCACTCACCGCAGAGCTGAACGTCTCTCCTGCACAATGGACGCGCAGGCACGGGCAGGTTCACGATGGCGTACTTCCCGGGCGTCCGGGCGGCGCATTGACACCAATCACCATGTTGTACGTTCTTCCTCTATCATGGCCCCGCGGGCACGGGCACGGGCACGGGCACGGGCACGGGTGCAGCACCCAGTGAGTCGCGCTGCGCGCGATTCACTGGGTGCTGCTAGAACCACGACTCCCACCCCCCGAACACATCCGCACCGTGCAGCGTGGCCGAGATCCGCGCGTCCGGACCGTCGAACGGCTGGATCTGATGGAGCCGGTGGCTCGAGAACACCACGAGATCACCGGGCTCGCCGCGCACCTCGACGGGCTCACCGCGCGCGACCTCGGGCTCGCCGAGCAGCACGTCCCAGAGCTTCAGACCCCCGCCAGCGCGGCCCTGCTGCAGGATCAGCACGAGCGATAGCGCCGGGGGACGGGCGTCCTTCTGGGCCGGCGTCAGCCCCTCGTGGTCGAAGTGCACACACCCGCCGTGGTCCGCGCACACCCCACCCGACGGGAAGACGTGGATGCCGGCCCCCGCCCAGCGCGGACGCTGCACGACAGGTGCCCCGACGAGCCGCTCCAGCGCTGCCCGCATGGCGTCCTGGAGCCCGGGGACCACGGCCTCGACGTCCTGATCCCCCTGCCCCGCCGTGGCGAAGTAGTCCGACGCACGGTCGGTCTCGAGGTGGGCGTACCACGCCCGACCGACCGCGAACTGCTTGCCGTCGAAGTCCGCGACCCACCGATCCCGAGCCGCCAGGACGGCCTGCACGGCCTCCCGGGCCCGCTCCGAGGACCAGAACCCCCGCACGACGAGCACGCGATGGTCGTCGAGCCAGCGGAGGCCGTCGCCCGGACCCAGCGCGTCCGGGGTGAGCTCCAGGGTCACAGCACCGGACCCAGGTGGTGGTAGGTGCCATCGCCGAGCTGGGTCTCCATGACGCCCCATCCACCGCGGCCCGGGCGGACCATCACGACGTCCGAGGTGACCGACGGGAAGTCGAGCGTGGGCAGCATGCGCAGCAGATGGTCGAGGAGATCCGCGGACACGCCGTCCTCGTCCTCGATGTCGGTGAGCTCGTCGAGCAACCGGCCCGTGAGCCCGCGGGCCGGCGCGAGCACGAGCACCGTGACGAACGCGTACGAGGCGTCGTCCGGGTAGCGCCAGGGCTGCTCCTCACGGGCGTCCTGGGCGGTGCCCTCCAGCCAGCCCCAGTAGGCGTCCTCGGCCTCACCGGGGTCGTCGAGGTACTCCCACGACGCGTACTGGAGCTGGTCGGCCACCGCGAGCAGCTCGTCCACCAGCCCCTCGTAGAAGGACGCCTTGCCCCGCTCGTCGAGGACGTCGGCCGCCCCGCGCACCCGGTCGGCCAGCCGCTCCTCGAGCCCCGGGCACATGGCGCGGGGCCAGAGCACCTGGAGCGCGAAGAAGACGTGGGGCGCGGTGATCCGGTCGGACACTAGCTGTAGCCCCGGCCCCCGCTGCGTCCCCAGCTGCCCGACGAGCCGGAGCGCGCCCGCGACGCCGCGGCGCCCTTGGACTGCGTGGACGACATGCCGAGCTTGGAGCCGCGCTTCTCGACGTTCACCTTGCCGAAGCCCGAAGGCGTCTTGTTGCCCGAGAACGTCGTGGAGCGGAAGCCCGGCTTGTAGCTGGAGCGCCGGAAGCCGCTCGACGGGGCCACCGCGCCGTACCGAGGCGTGCCGAACCCGTAGTGCGGCCAGAAGAACCAGTGGGACCCGTAGCCGCCGTAGTGATGGAAGCTGCTGTGGCGGTACGACGTGCCGTACGTGTCGGCCGTGGCCACCTCGGAGCCCACGGTCTCACCCGCCGGCGGGGCCGCGCCGGGCGCGGCCTTGGCGTAGTCGGCGGCGTCCGCGCCCTGCGGGACGGGCTTGAAGGCGTCCGCCCCCACGAGCTGCACACCCACGCCGTTCTTCATCCAGTCCATGACGACCGCGTTCTGGTCGTCGAGCTCCTCGTCCGACGCCTTGGGACGCACGAGGATCACGTGGCTCACACCGAGGTCCTTGAGGGCCCGCGCGCTCGGCATGTGGGCGACGTACCGGTTGTCGAAGGCCTTGCCGTCGAAGGTGGCGAGCCGGTTGGCGTCGAGCACGAAGACCGGTGGGGCCTTCTCGGGACGGGCGGCCGCCATCTGCTCGAAGGTGGCCCGACGGTCGACCGCCGCGGCGAGCGTGAGGTGGCTCGGCACGGAGCCCTTGGGGTGGGGCCAGTTGTCGAACACGAACACGGGGTCGAAGCGGTTGGCGAGACCCGCGGCGAACGCCACGGCCTCGGGGCCCGGGAGGTCGACCACGACAGCCCGACCGGGGGGCGCTCCGTCGAACAGCGACGAGAGACCCGCACCCGCGAGCTCGGCGTTCTCCATCTCGGGCGTGTGGTAGGGCTTGAGGGCCTTCGCGAGGTCGCCCGCGGCGGCGGACCCCTGGCGCACGGAGTCGAACAGCACGCCGCGCGCGAAGGGCTGGTGGGCCGCGTTCTTCGGCTTCAGCGCGTCCGCCAGGGTGTGGAGGGACGCCGGATCCACGGTGCCCTCGCCGGGCATGACGAGCTTGGCGCCGTCGGCCCCGAAGTCCCAGCCCTCCTTCTGCTGGAGCTCGAGGGCGGCCTTCTGCTCGATGGCCGGCAGCGCGCTGCCGCCCCCGCCCACACAGGCGGTGTTGCTGCCGAGCACGGTGACCGCCGAGAGGCCCGCGAGCCCGAGCAGCGCGCCTCGACGGGACAGCCCGTCACCGTCGGTGGACTCGCTCCGGCGCCACCAGCGCGCCGCCACGAGCTCCGGCTCGTCGAGCTCCTGCACCTTGTCGAACTCAGCCATCGATCCTCCCTGATCCGCGAGACTCTACCCCACCCGCACGAAGACGGGCACCGAGGTGGCGCTGTAGTCGGTCTGGCCCTGCTGGAGACGGGCGTAGCAGCCCACGGGCACCCCCGCGATCCCGAACACGCCGAAGTTCACGTCGCGCCCGTCGCGCTCGATGCGCGGCGCGAAGCGACGCTGGGCCACCCACCTGCCCGGGACCGCGAGCTCCACGGAGAGCCGCCACTCCTCGGGCGTGCAGAGGCTCCCGATCACCACCTCGTCGCCCTCGCACCCGTAGTCGCTCTTGAGCACCCAGAGCTCCCGCTCGGCCACGAGCTGCTCGCGGTGCAGCGCCTCCATGCGGACGGTGTGCGGGATGTACCGCCGGACCTTCTCGCGGCTCGCGGGAGACAGGAGATCCATGCGCTCCCAGAGGAAGGCGAGCACCCGCTTGTTCTGCGCGACCACCGCCCCCCACGGGTTCACGGTGCGGATCCGCCCGTCGTGCTCGGCCTTCAGGAGCAGGTGGAGCTCCCGGGCGAAGGGTGCGGTCTCCTCGAAGGGCGGCTCGTCCTGCCAGGCCGGCAGACGCTCGCACCACCAGTCCGTCTTGTAGTGCCGGAGGAGCAGCGCGAAAGGCTCCCCGCACAGCGTGGGCTGGCCGGTCGCGTCCACGTCGAGGTTGTAGGGCGACCCGAGCACCACGCGGTACCCGAGCTCACCCGCCCAGCGCTGGAAGAGCAGCACGGCACCGAGGTCCTCGGCCATCTCCGTCGGGTAGACGAGCGCCGCCACGCGCGGGTGCTCGGGCGCCAGGTGCCGCACCGCGTCCGCCAGGAGAGCGACCATGCGCTCACCGAGACGCGCGTTGGGGTCGACCGTGCCGGGGTGATCGCCATGGAGCACCGAGCTGAGCGCGAGGGCCTCGGGCTGGCCGGTGGGCGTGTCGCAGTTGAGCTCGCACACCTGGATGGACCCGTCCTCGCACTCGAACACGTCCGCCCGCGCATACCCGTGCCAGCGGGGTCCCCCGGCCCGCCAGAGGAGCTCCTGCACCGGCGTGAGCCCCAGGAACCCGAGGAGCTCGGGCCGGGCCGCGAAGATCTGCACGGCCTCCTCGTGGACCTCCAGGACCGCCGCGGCGGCCGCATGGAGCGCGTCGAGCCGGGCCGGCTCGAGGAACAGGGGGGCAGCCTCGAAGCGCGGGTACCCGTCGATCCACGGGTCGTTCACGAGGCCGGTGGCGAGCAGGGCGTCGGCGAGGGCGGTCATGGGGCGATCTCCGCGGCGAAGGCGGGGTCGAACACGCCGTCCACCCGGATGCTGTAGCGGAACCAGGGGTCCGGCAGCACACCGTGCCAGTCGTGATCGTTGAACCAGTACATCCGGCTCGGTGCCACCGTGCGCTCGCCGGCGTCGTCCTGCACGAACAGCCGCTTGGGTCGCCCGGGTGCGAAGGTGATGAAGGCGTCCGGCGCGCGCTGGTCCTTCGGGAGGCCGTCGCGGTGCACGGTGCCGTCGTCGCCCGGCATCAGCCCGAGGAGCTTCACGCTGCCGATGTGGGCGAAGGGCAGCGCGCGCACGAACCGCACGGTGCGGGGCAGGTGGAGCAGCGCGTCGCGGGTGAACGGCGCGGGCTCGGACTTCTCGCCCCACCGGCCCGAGGTGTGCGTCAGCTCCAGGTAGACCTTCCACGGGAAGTACACCCCGTGGGCCAGCTCCAGCCAGCGCATCTGGGCGAACGTCAGCGGTACGTCGCCGTCCTCGCCGATGCGCTGAGAGCGGTCGAGCACGGGGTTCGCGGGGTCGCCGAGGCTCGCGAACAGCGCGAACTGCAGGTCGTCGAGGGTGGCCAGCACCTCGCCGTAGTCGGGGCGGGTGTCGTCCCAGCCCGGCGGGACGATGCCGAGCGCACGGTGGGATCCGCCGGTGTAGCGGGTCTCGAGGCGCGCCAGGGCGTAGGTGATCTCCACGTCCAGGGCGTCGAGGGTCGCGTCGTCCGCCAGGAAGGAGAGGTCGACGAACGGTCGTCCTCCGATGCCGATGACGGCCATCCACACCTCCGGGTCGGGCTATATGACGGCGGGAGGGCGCTTGCAGGAGGCCATCGACGCCGTGCGATCCGGGCGTCCGCTGCTGGTGACCGCCGGTGCGGGCCTGGGCGTCGACGGCGGGCTGCCGGACTTCCGCGGTCCAGGCGGCTGGTGGGGCGACCAGCGCCTCGAGGAGCGCGCCACGGCGGCCTGGTTCGACGACGACCCCGCGGAGGCCTGGGCGTTCTACCGGGGCCGGCGGGCCCTCTACGCGTCCACCCCGCCACACCCCGGCTACGCCGTGCTGATCGAGCGCGCGGGCTTCGTGTTCACGAGCAACGTGGACGGCCACTTCGTGCGCGCGGGGCTCGACCCCGACCGCATCGTCGAGATCCACGGCTCCCTCGAGCGGCTCCAGTGCGCCACGCCCTGCTCACGGTCCACCTGGCCCACCGAGGACGCCCTCCCCTTCCCGCTCTGCCCACGCTGCGGAGGGCCCGCCCGGCCGAACGTGTGCGTGTTCGACGACCGCCGCTGGATCGCGGTCCCGAGCGTGCTCCAGGGTCGCCGCTACGACAGCTGGCTCGGCGACCACCCGGACCCCGTCGTGCTCGAGCTCGGCGCGGGCACCGCCGTGCCCAACGTGCGCCGGGAGGGCGAGCGGCTCCAGGGCCTCGGCGCCACGCTCGTCCGCGTGAACCCCCACGAAGCGGAGGGCCCACCCGGCACGCTCTCGGTGGCGATAGGCGCCCTGGCCTTCCTCAGCGCGGTCGGCTGAGCCGGGCCACCTCGGCCTCGGACCAGCCCGCGGCCGCCGCGCGCTTCCGGAGGCGCTTCAGCGCGCTCTTCGGAGTGTAGGGCCCGACCATCGCGGCCACGACGTCAGGGGGCAGGCCGGCATCCAGGGCAGCCTCGAGCGTGGTGGGCGACGCCACGGCCCCGGCCTCGAGGAGCGCCATCACGAACGGCGCATCGCGCCTGGACACCGCGATCGGCAGCACGGGGACGGGCCAGGAGGGATCGTGTCCCGCTCGGATCAGGGCGAGGAAGACCTCAGAGGGTGCGTCCGCCTCCGCCGCGACGCCGACCGCCTCGGCCTCAGCGGCATCGGCGAGGGCGATGGCCGTCGACCAGCGTGCGTGTCGGAGAGCCCGCACGGCCAGATCGGCCCGGAGGCGCTTCCCGAGCCCCGCCAGCCGCTCGGGGGGAACGTGCTCCACGACGAGGTCGGGGTGGACCTTCGCGATACGCTCCACGTCCGCCAGCGTGCCGAGGGCCCGCACCCCCGCGGGACGACCCGCGTCCAGGGCCGCCAGCACGGCCGTCTCGACCCGGTAGCCGCCGAGAGGCCCCTCTGCGTGGGCCAGCACGAGCTCCAGCACGTCGGGTGCTGCCGCCTCGAGGGCCACAGCGGCCAGCGTGGACGCGACGCCCGGCTCCAGGGGCCCGTCCAGCGCGGCCTCCAGGAGCTCCCGGTCGGCGGCGAGGGCCTCGAGCGCCCGGGGCTCGCAGCCGGTGAGCCGCTGGCCCCGCAGGGCGTCGAGGTGGTCGGTCGCGGCGGCACGCTCCACCGCCGGACACAGCGACAACCCGACGGCGCGGGTGAACCCGAGCAGCGCGGGGTCCGCGAGCAGCCGGTCGATGTCCGGCTTCGCCCACGGGTGCCGGGTCCAGGTGCCCTCGAGGGTGATGCCGTGGTCCACGAGGAACCCGCGCAGGTCGGGCCGGTCGAGCAGCTCGGTGAGCAGGAAGTCCGCCGTGGGCTTCGCGCCAGCCGCCAGGAGTGCTGTGGCCACGGCGTACCCTCCCTCGTGGAGCACCGGCGTCAGCGAGCCGTCGAAGAAGCGCTCGGAGACGCCCAGGCCCTGGAGGCCCGCGATCGCCTCGGGGTGCTCGATCAGCTCGCGGTCGAGCGTGTCCCACTTCGCCCGCGCGCCCGTGAGGTCGGGCCGGAGCCGGGCCACGTCCCGCCGGAAGCGGGCGGACTCCACCCACGGGCTCCCGATCGGCCCCACGACCAGCGGCACCCCGAGCCGGTCGCGCAGGGCGTCGAGCCCCACGAGCGGCCCGAACGCGAGCGTGTCCGTGGCCGCGAGGGTGAGGTCGTCGCGCGGGAGGCCCATGTCCACGAGCGCCTGCACGAGGTCGATCCGCCGGGCCCAGCCCTCCCCCCACTCGAGCACCGGGCGGTTCGCCCAGGGCTCGAAGACCACGCCGAGGTCGCGCATCACCCCGAGCCGCGCGGGGGTGGCCAGGGAGTCCGGCAGCCGGCGGATCGTCGGCCGCGACAGGCTCTCCCCGCAGAGCCGGGCCACCGCGAGCTCCCCATCCTCGAGCGCGTGGAACATGCAGCCCTGGATCCCGTCGACGTCCCCGGCGCTGGTCATGGCCGCGAACATCGCGGGGTCGCGCCCCTGGATGGCCATCTCGAGGGTCGAGCGCCCGTTGCTGCCGCCCCGCCCGCCGATGAAGGGCGCGAGGGCCCCCATGGTGGCGATGACCGCGATGGCGTCGCGTCCGCTGCGCCCCGAGCCGCCGGTCCGTGCCTCCCCGAGGTCTGCCCACGAGCAGAAGGTGTCCGGGTCCTCGCCGGCCACGACCCGCTCGCGCACCACCCCGACCTCGCCATCGCGCACCGCGCGGCAGAGCTCCGGGGAGCCCGCCAGGGCGGGTGCGAGCAGCGCGGCGATCATCGGGAGCCCCCGTGCACACGGCCTCCAGCGCACAGGCTCCCGCGTGCGGGGGGTCGAGGTCAATCTCTGCCGATGGACATATTCTGAACACGTTATGAGCAACCATGCTCGAGTGCCTGCCCGACCGGCTGCGTCGTCGCACGCGGCTCCTCAACGACCGTGAGCCCGGCGAGGGCTGCGTGATCTACTGGATGCGCACCGCGGTCCGGGCCCACGAGAACCCCGCCCTCGACGTCGCCATCCTGGTCGCGAACGCCCTGCGGGTGCCGGTGTTCGTCTACCACGCCCTCTCCGAGCGCTACCCCTACGCGTCGGACCGCCACCACCGCTTCATCCTCGAGGGAGCCCGCGACGTCGCGGTGGAGCTCGGTGCGCGCGGCATCGCGACGGCCTTCCACCTCGAGCGGGCCGGCCACCGCGGCGATCACCTGCACACCCTGGGCAGCCGGGCGGCCGCCGTGGTCACCGAGGAGATGCCCGTCGCCCCGCTCCGCCACTGGACCCGGGCCCTCGCGGACCGCTCGCCTGTCCCTGTGCTCTCGGTGGACACGGCGTGCACGGTGCCCATGCGGTCCGTCGGCAAGGGGGTGGACCGCGCGTTCGCCTACCGCCGGCGCGTCATGCCGCTGCTCGACCGGGAGCTCGCCCCCTGGGACGAGGTGGAGCCCGAGCACACGGAGGTCCCTCCCCTGCCCTTCGAGCCCGTCGACCTCGGAGAGGCCGACCTGGACGCGCTGATCGCGGAGTGCGCCATCGATCACACGGTGCCCCCGGTGCACGGCACGACGGGTGGCAGCACCGCCGGCTACGCCCGCTGGAACGCGTTCGTGGCCGACGGCCTGTCGCGGTACGCCGCCCGCCGCAACGACCCCACCGTGGACGGCACGAGCCGCCTGTCCCCCTGGCTGCACTACGGGATGGTCGCCCCCACCCGGATCGCCCGGGAGGCCCGGAAGCACGGGGCCGAGAAGTTCCTGGACGAGCTCGTGGTCTGGCGGGAGCTGGCGTACACGTGGTGCCTGTACGCCCCCGACCACCACAGCCTGGACGCCCTGCCCACCTGGGCGCGCGACACTTTGCGGGCCCACGCCGGCGAGCGGGCCTACACGCCCGGCCTCGAGCGGCTCCACCTGGGCCAGACGGGCGAGCTGCTCTGGGACCTGGCGCAGCAGTCCCTCCTCCGGCGCGGCGAGCTGCACAACAACGTCCGGATGACGTGGGGCAAGGCGCTCGTACCGTGGACGTCCGATCCCGGGGAGGCCCTTCGGCGCCTGGTGGACCTGAACCACCGCTACGCGCTGGACGGCCGGGATCCCGCGTCCTACGGCGGCCTCCTGTGGTGCCTGGGTCTCTTCGACCGCGCCTTCCCGGAGAGCCCGGCGTTCGGCGAGGTCCGCAGCCGCTCGGTGAAGCGGCATGCCGCGCGGGTCGACCTCGACGCCTGGGCGCGGGTGGTGCGCCCGCCGCGCGAGCTGTCCGTGGGCATCGTGGGGGCCGGGCTGGCGGGCTCCTTCGCGGGCCGCGTGCTGGCGACCCACGGCGCTGCCGTCACCCTCTTCGACAAGGGACGCGGGGCAGGCGGGCGTCTGGCCTGCCGCCGTCGCGACGACGGCCTGCTGATCCACGGGGCCCCCCAGCTCCACCTGGCCGACCCCCGCCTCGAGCGCTGGACGGACGGCTGGGTGGAGGCGGGCGTGCTCTCCGGGTGCGGGACCTTCGTGTCCGACGCACCCAACGACCTCGTGAAGCACCTCCAGGCCGGCCTGGACGTGCGCTTCGGTGCCCGGGTCCACCAGCTCCACCGCGACGCGGAGGGGTGGTGGGTCGACGAGGGTGACCGGTCCCATCGCTTCGACGCGGTGCTCCTCACGGCTCCCGCCCCCCAGGTCATGGAGCTCGTCGGGGAGCACCCGTTCACCTCCCTCCTGTCTTCCGTCGTCCACGACCCGTGCTGGGTCGCCATGGTCACCCTGCCCATGGCACCCGTCCGCCCTTCCCCCGGTGGACCCGTGGCGCGTGTCGTGGGCGACGGTCGGCATCTCGCGCTGCACGCCACGCCCGGCTGGTCCTTCGAGCACCTCGAGGCCTCGCCGGAGCACGTGATCGCGACCCTCGTGGGCGCGCTGGACCTGCCGGAGCCCGAGGTCGCCGAGGCCCATCGGTGGCGCTATGCCCGCGTCCGCAAGGGGCTCGACGCGGAGGCGCTCTACGACCCGGACCTCCGGCTGGCGATCGCCGGGGACGCCTTCGCCGGCGGGGACGCGCGGGGTGCCCTGCTCTCCGGGGCCGCCGCTGCAGGCCGCCTGCTCGCATGAGGTTCACTCGGTGGCGCCGAGCTCCATGCCGAAGTGCTCGCCGATGGACGTGATCACGCCGTCCGCCATGTCGTGCCCGATCTCGGCCTTCTCGACCCCGTCGCCGAGCACCAGGTAGCCCTGGCCCTCGAGGGGGACGCGGACCAGCTCGGCACCGTCCCGCATCACCACCACGGCGTCGTTCCGGGCCCCCGCGTAGTCCCAGAGCACGCCCTTCGCCGTCACCGCGGTCTGCACGTCGTTCGTGAACCACGCCCAGTCGTCGCTGGTGCACCAGTCCGACGCGTGGGCGACGACGAGCTTCCAGCCGTCGGCGGTCACCGTGACGGTCAGGGGCGTGCGCGGCTCTGGAGACGTCAGCTTGGCGTGGGCGTCCTCGATGCCGAAGGCACAGGCGAGGTCCGCGAGCTTCTGGCGCTCGGAGGCCTCGCGGTACTCGGGGTGGGCCTCGAAGAAGGCGCGCAGCCGGGCCCGTTGCTCGTCTGACCCGTCCGGGGAGGTGCCGGGCTGGGTCTCCATGTCGATGGCCTCGTCGACGACGGCCTCGATCCAGTCGGCTTCCTCGGGCTCCTCGACGGCCACGGGCTCCGGTGCGGGAGCAGGATCCGGGTCGGGGGCGGCCACCGGCTCTGGAGCGGGCTCGGGTGCCGGGGGAGGTGCCGCGCCGGAGCACGCGAGGACGAACGCCAGCACGAGGGGGACGACGAGCCGCAAGGGACCTCCTGACGGCGAGCATGCCGCGGTCGGGAGCGTATACTGCGCGGATGCCCGCGGTACGCCCGACGATCGGAGACGCCTGGGGCGGTCTGGCCGCCATGCTCGTCGCGCAGCCGGCCGCCATCGCGTTCGGCGTGGTGGTGATCACCGCGGTGGACCCCGCCCTGGCGCCCATGGGTGCCGTGGCGGGTGCCCTCGGAGCGGCCGTGCTGGGCGTGGTGTCCCCGTGGATCGGCCGGAACGGCGGCATGGTCACGGGACCGTGCGCACCTGCAGCCGCGGTGACTTCGGGACTGGCGGCCACGCTGGTGGCGGGGGGCCATCCGGCGGAGCGCGTGCTGCCGCTCCTCGCGCTCATGGCGCTGATGGCCGGTGCGCTGCAGGCCCTCTACGGGCTCGTGGGGCTGGGCAGGCTCATGAAGTACCTGCCCTACCAGGTGGTGAGCGGGTTCCTGTCGGGTGTCGCGGTGATCATCGCGGCCGGGCAGCTCCCCGTCCTGCTCGGGCTCCCGAGGTCGGCGGGGCTCCTCGGGGTCCTCGCCCCCGGCCTGTGGCGCTGGCAGGCGCTGGCCGTGGGTGCGACGACCGTGGCTGCGGTGCTGCTCGCGCCACGGGTGACGACCCGTGTTCCCGCCGCGGTGATCGGGCTCGCCGCGGGGATCGCGGCCTACGCGGGTCTGGCTGCGGGGCTCCCGGAGCTCCGCGTGCTCGACGGAAACCCCTTCGTCATCGGGTCGCTCGCGGGGGTCCCGGCGCTCGCGTACGTGCAGGGACGCGTGGGGTCCCTGCTCACCCTCGGGCCCGCGGATCTCGGTCTCGTCGCGGCGTCCGCGGTGACCCTCTCGGCCCTGCTGTCCCTGGACACCCTCAAGACGGCCGTGGTGCTCGACGTGCTCACCCGCGGGCGCCATGGGTCGAATCGCGAGCTCGTGGCCCAGGGACTGGCGAACATGGCCTCCGCGCTGTTGGGCGGCATCCCTGGCGGGGGCACGATGGGTCCGACCCTCGTGAACGCCACGAGCGGCGGGCGGACCCCGTGGTCCGGGTTCTTCGAGGGGGTCCTGGCCCTGGTCGCCTTCGTCGCCCTCACCCCGCTGCTCGCGTGGATTCCGCTCAGCGCGCTCGCCGGGCTGCTGCTGGTCGTGGCCGCGCGGATGTTCGACTGGAGCACCCTGCGTCTCGTCGGGCACGCCAGCACACGGTTCGACTTCGTGGTGATCGCGACCGTCGTGGTCGTCGCCGTGCAGGTGGGCCTCATCCAGGCGTCCGTGTTGGGGACGGCGCTCGCGATGCTCGTGTTCGTGCGCGAGCAGGCGTCCACGCCCGTGGTCCTCGCCCGCCGGGACCTCACGCGCGCGGGCTCGCGGATCCGGCGACCGCGGGCCGCGCGCGAGCTGCTCGACGCCCACGGCGACGATGGGGTGGTCGTGGCGCTGGGTGGAAGCCTGTTCTTCGGGACCACCGACCGTCTCTTCGACGAGCTGTCGACCGACCTGGCCGCCCGTCGCTTCGTGCTGCTCGATCTGCGGCGTGTGGCGGCCATGGACTACACGGCGGGTCGCCTGCTCGGGCAGATGGCCTCGCAGCTCTCCGAGCGGGGCGGGAGCCTGCTGTTCAGCGGGATGCCGGCACCGGGGTCGCAGGTGGCGGCGTACCTCGAGGAGCTCGGGCTCGTGGGTGCGCGCGGGTCGGTGCCGGTGTTCGAGCACCAGGACGACGCGCTCGAGTGGATGGAGGACCGCATCCTGGACGCGTGCGGGTACGAGGAGGATCCCCACGGTCCGCCCCTCCCGTTCGAGGCCCTGCGTCCTGTGCGGGACCTCTCCCCCGAGGCCCGGGAGGCGCTCGCCGGGATCGCACGTCAGGTGCACCTGGACGCGGGTGAGGTCGTGTTCACTCGCAAGGAGCCCGGCCAGACGCTCTACCTCGTGGCCTCGGGCGCGGTGGACCTCGAGCTCCCGCTGAAGGCGGGGGGAGCCCACCACCTCGCGACGATCAGCCGCGACGACGTCTTCGGCGAGATGGGCTTCCTGGAGGGCAGGACGCGCACGGCGGACGCGCGGGCACGACGGGACAGCGTGGTGTACGCGCTGGAGCGCCACGCCTTCGACGCGTTGGCCCATCGCGTGCCGGAGGTCGCCGAGGTGGTGTTCGCGCACCTGGCCACCGAGGTGAGCCACCGCCTCCGACGGGCCGACAAGGAGCTCCGGGCCCTGGAGGGCCGCTAGTACCTCTGCCCCGAAGTGACTCGGGGGATACCGTCGCTCCAGGTGCGTGCCGGGCGCGTCCGGGGTTCTCGAGGGATGCCGAGCGCATCCGAGAGGTTCTCGGGTGTGTCCGGTGCGTGCCTGGGGCGGTGGAATCCCCCGAGACACGAGAGGGCAGAGGTACTAGTACCTAGCGACGGCGGGCCAGGCGGGGCCAGTGCCGCTCGAGGGTCGCGGTGACGTCGACCCCGTGGCGCTCTGCGGCCCACGCTGCGGCCCGAACGACGGGCACGGCGGCCTCGGGCGCGGCCCAGGGGCCTTCGATGAGACGCACGAGCACGGGGTCCACCCGGGAGGGCCCGTCGACACCGGCGGCCCAGAGCATCGTCTTCAGGACGTGTCGCCCACCCGTGCTGAACGCGAACGGAGGCTCGGAGGGGAGCAGGTCGGCGAGCCGGTCCCCGAAGGGGCGGAGCGCATCGACGGGAGGCTTGGCCTGCCGCATCCATCTGGTGGTCGGCTTCCACTTCGCGGACCGGTCGGTGAGCCGCAGGAGCTGGATCCACGGGGCGCGCGGGGCCGCGGACAGGCCCAGGATGGCATCGCGGAGGCTCGAGGACAGGCAGTGACGCGGTCGGAGCTTCTCATCGGGGTCCTCCCAGAGGAGGAACGCGATCGTGCCGAGGGTGCGCGTGACCTCGGAGGACTGCGGCGTAGAGGGCCTCCACGAGCAGCTGGTGCGCGAGGTCACCGGGACGCCGGGCCCCCATGGCCGCCGTGAGGAGGACGATCGCGGGTTCGGAGGCGGCGGCGATCGCGTCCTGGTGGCCCTGGAGGGTCGCGGCGCGGGCCTGCATGAAGCCCACGCCCGTCGTGGGGCCGGGCAGGGCGAGGCGGTCGCGGATCCAGGCTTCGGCTCCCATGGTCGTCCCTCCAGGGAGACGAGATAACGTTCCGGCATGGAGAGACCCCTCGCGGACAGGATGCGCCCGGAGCGCTGGGAGGACGTCGTCGGCCAGCAGCGTTGGCTCGGCGAGGGCGGGCTCCTGCGCGATGCGCTCGAGAAGGGCGAGCTGCTGTCGATGGTGCTCTGGGGACCGCCCGGCTGCGGGAAGACCACCCTGGCCCGCGCCATGGCCCGCGCGACCGACGCGCGCTTCGTGCAGATCTCGGCGGTGCTCGACGGGGTCAAGCAGCTCCGCGAGGTCGTGGAGACCGCCCACCGCGACCGTCTCCACGGTATCCGCACCGTGCTGTTCGTGGACGAGATCCACCGGTGGAACAAGAGCCAGCAGGACGCCCTCCTGCCCCATGTGGAGGCGGGCACCCTGGTGCTCGTGGGGGCCACGACCGAGAACCCGAGCTTCGAGCTCAACGCGGCCCTGCGGTCACGGGTACAGCTCGTCCGCCTCGAGCCCCTCGGCATGGAGGACGTGCTCGGGCTCCTGCAGAAGGCCGCCACGGACGAGCTGGACGTCGACATCGCTCCCGATGCGCTCGAGGCCATCGCACGGGCCAGCGGAGGCGACGCCCGACGCGCGCTGGGCGACCTGGAGCGGGTGGCACGGGTGGGCGGCACGTTGGACGTCGCCCGCGTGGCGGCCCTCCTGCAGCGCTCGGACGTCCGCCACGACCGCTCGGGCGAGGACCACTACAACCTCCTCTCCGCGCTCATCAAGAGCATGCGGGGGTCTGACCCCCAGGCGAGCATCTACTGGCTGGCCCGGTTGCTCGCGGGGGGCGAGAAGCCCCGCACCCTCGCGCGACGCCTGGTGATATTCGCCGCGGAGGACGTGGGAAACGCGGACCCGCGTGCCCTCGGAGTCGCCGTGGACGTGGCGAACGCGGTGGAGATGGTCGGCATGCCGGAGGCGCGCATCCCGCTGGCACAGGCGGTCACCTGGCTCGCGACGTGCCCGAAGTCCAACCGTGCCTACCTCGCGATCGACAAGGCCCTGGAGGAGGTCCAGCGGTCTGGGGCGCGCGAGGTCCCCCTGCACCTGCGGAACGCCGCGACACGGGAGATGCGTGGCGAGGGCTACGGCGTGGGGTACGCGTACCCGCACGACCACCCGGACCACATCGTGCGCCAGACGTACCTGCCGAAGGGCCTGGAGCGGGCGGTGTACTACACGCCCACGCGGCAGGGCGCAGAGAAGGTGATCAGCGAGCGCCTGGCGTGGTGGGAGCGGAAGCTCGCCGAGCGGGAGTGATCACTCGCCCCCGTTGGCCCCGTTGCCGGCGTCCTCGCCATCCGTGGCGACCTCGGAGAAGTTCTCGCGGAGGTTGTAGGTGACCGTGACCTCCGAGTACGGCTCGGGCTCTGCGTCGAGGAACACGATGCTGTTCCGCGCGGGGTTGTAGACGACCTCGCACGTCTCGTCCTCGATCTCCTCGCCCGCCATGCACTCGACGAACTGGAAGGTGATGCCCTCGGGGTTCTTCACCACCACCTCGATCGTGTCGACCACCGGGAGGCTCGAGAGGAAGTACTCCATCCGCAGCCCGGAGGTCGCCAGGCCCAGCGAGTCGAGCATGGGCGCCCAGTCGAGCGCACAGATGTTGAAGGTCTGCCCGCCGGTGGCCTGCGCGAGGTTCAGGTACTTGGTGCCGGCGGTGAGGCCGTCCGGGCAGGAGTCCACGTCGAGCGGCGTGACGATGGCGTGGGCATTGGTGCGCTCGGGCGACCACTTGAGCCCTTCGAACCACTCCAGGAACTCGGGTGCGCTGATCAAACGGGAGACGTCGTCCTCATCGGAGACGAACACGAGCTCGAGCCCCGCCTCCGGACGGTAGAACCCGACGTTGGTGGGGTCGTCGCCGCGCAGCTCGATGGCCGTGTACACCGCGTCGCGCCCGCGCTCCTCCCAGTTCCCGTCCGCCCCGACGGTCGCCATCTGGGCGAAGACGTTGGTGGGGTTCGGGGTCTCCTCGTCGATGTAGCGGTAGCCCTGGGCCGACTGCAGCTTGCCCGCCTGGCTCCCGGTGACCATGTCCGTGGAGATGACCCCGATGTGGTAGTCGATGCCCGACCCCAGGAAGTAGTTCATGAACTGGGGGAAGTTCTGGGCGAGGTTGGCCTGCTCCTGCTCCATCGAGCAGGAGTTGTCGACGACGAACAGGACGTCGATGGCGGGCCGGTTGACCTGCAGGATCCGATCGACCTGCACGGGGTTGATCGGCTCGGGCACCTGACCGAGGCCGGGCTGGTTCCCGCGCACCACGAGATCGCTCTCGACCTTGCACCCGCTGACGAGCACCGCGAGGAGGATCGACCCCAAAGCTGCCCTGGACATGATCACCTTCCCTCCGCGCCATGAACAGTGTAGCCACCAGCCGAAGTGGATCGCTACCCGCACACGATTTCTGACGCTCACACTCTCTGTGGCGTGAGCGCGCAGAACGGGAAGGGCGATCCCCGAAAACACGAGAGCCCCGCACGAGGCGGGGCTCCCTGGGCGCGAACGGGCTCGATCAGAGCTGCTCGGTGGCCTGGTAGAGCTCGCGGATGTTGTACTCCGCGTAGATCTCGGAGAAGGGGTCCGGGACGTACTCAAGGAACACGATGCTGTTCCGACCGGGGTTGTACGTCACGTCGCACTCGGGATCCTCGACCTCTTCGCCCGCCAGACAGCTCGTGAACCGACGCGTGACCTGGTTGCCGTCGATGTCGACCACGACCTTGACCTGGAGCGACCAGGGGTCGGTGACCGGGATCTTGGACAGGAAGTACTCACGCTTCAGACCCGACGTCTGGAGACCGAGCTCCTCGAGGAGCGGACCCCAGTTCGTGGAGCAGAGGTTGAAGATGACGCCGTTGGTCCGGTTCGCGTAGTTGATGTAGAGCTGACCAGGCTCGAAGATCGCGGAGCACTCCTGCCCGGGGATGCCCGTGATGGCGTGGGACGTGACCATGTCGTCGGCCCACTTGAGGTTCCGCATCCACTGGTTCCACTCCTGGAGGGAGGGAGACACGCTCTGGTCCTCCTCGTCGGAGATGAAGACCATGTGGAGGGACGCCTCGTCGCGGTAGAAGCCTTCGTTCCGCGGGAGATCGCGCTTGGTCTGGAGGACCTGGTAGGCGGCCGCGCGACCGGTCTCCTCGACCGACCCGCCCGTACCGGCGTTGGCCATGCCGCTGAACACGCCGCTGGGGTTGGGCGTGTTCTCGTCGATGTAGTTCTGGTTCTGAGCGCGACGGAGCTTGCCCGCGATGGTGGGGTTCTCCGTGTCGGTCGTGGTGACGCCGATGTGGTAGTCCAGACCCGAGCCCAGGAAGTAGCTCATGAACTGCGGGAAGTTCTGGGCCAGGGCGGTCTGCTCCTCGTACATCGAGCACGAGTCGTCCACGATGAACAGGATGTCGACCTGGGGCTGGGCCACCTGGACGATACGGTCGATCTGGACGGGGTTGATGGCAGCGGGGGGATTCGGCACGACCGGCGGTGGATCGACGTAGCCGATGCCACCCTCGTTCTTGCAGCCCACCAGCGCAAGAAGCAGAATCATGATTCTGGACATATCTGTGCCTCCCTCGGCCCCGCTCAGGCGCAATAAACTACTCGGCTGGCGGCACACCGGCAACACGTGGCTGTCACCGGTTCGCCCCGTCAGCCCGAAAGCGGCGTCCATACGTGCTGGAACCCACACCCGGCCGGGCACGACGCGATCCCGTCGGCAGCCGGAGTCGGGCCCG
>JACKEQ010000150.1 GCA_020632885.1 Alphaproteobacteria bacterium
ACAGGCGTACAAGGCCGCCATGCTGGCCGAGGCGCTGTCCGCCTGATCTGAGCCACCCCGAGCGGCAACGACCGTGCCGGCCGAGCGGGTCTGCACATCCCGCCGCCCGTCGCTGATCGGTCAGTCCACGGCGACCCTGCACTCGTTCTCCTTCCCGATGCTCGTGCTGGAACGGCGGTCGCCGAAGGCCACGACGCCCGGCGCTCACCCAGCTCGGCACAGGGCAGCGCTCACCCTGATGGCTGTCTTCGGCACGGCGCCCTCCGGCACGGCCCGCCTTCCGTGGTCAGCAGCGCAGGGCAGCGCTCACCCCGACGACCACGATGTTCAAGAGCACCGTGACCTTCGGACCGAGGCCCCGTCCCCCACAGCGCCTGCCCGGACCTTCGTTCCGCAGCCGGGAACCGAGCTCGAATTGGAGTCTGTCCATGGTCGGTAGCGCCCGCCGACCGAGGAGGTCCGCCGGCTCTCCACCGGCAAGACCGACGCACGCGGAGACTCTGACTGTCGCCGCTCACGTTCAACTGCGGACTTCGCGCCGGCTCGACCTCGTGAGCGCCCGACTGCATGAGTGGTCGACCCGCTCTAAGACAGGTAGCCGACCTCGTCGACGACCAGGAGGCGCGGCGCCGTGTACTTCCGAATTCGGGACTGCAGCGCGCGCGGGCCGTCGCTCAGGTCGAGCAGCATCGCGCCCGCCGTCGTGAACAGGACCATGTGTCCGGCCAGGACCGCCTTGTAGGCGATGTTCTTCGCGACCATGGTCTTCCCCAGGCCCTGCGCCGCAGCCAGGATCACGTTGTCGCTGTCATTCATGAACGCCAGCGTGAGCAGCCGCCCGATGTGCTCCCGATCGATGTGCGTCGGCCACGTCCAGTCGAAGCTCGCGATTGGACTGAACTTGCCGATCCGCGCGTCCCTGAGGCGCCGCTCCACCGAGCGTCGCTGTCGCTCCTCCATCTCCCTCTGGACCAGCGCTTCCACGATCTCCTGGGCGCCCCACCGGTTGCGCGTGGCCTCGGCGTTGAGGTCGTCGAGGTGTGCGGCCAGGTAGTGCAGCTTCAGCGAGTCCAGTAGACGGTGCAGATAAGTGGCAACAGCCGCGGCTGCTCCTCGCGCCAGGCGTCCTCGACCGTGCAGGTGCGGTCCTGCGGCCACTTTCGGACGTTCGCGACCTGGTCGAGCCACTGCCGGAGCTGAGCGTTGGCGTCACACGTCCCGCTCGTCCACCGCCTCCCTGCTCCGCTGATCGGTCACTGCGCGAGTACCTGCAGTTCGCAGCGAAGGGCAGCGCTCACCTCGATGGTGGCGGGCGGGCGAGGTCGGCCCGGGCCTGCCCGACGAGGTCGCGAACTGCTGCCACGTCCTTCAGGACACCGGCACCGGGAGGCGGGCGGACGATGCGACCGCCCGGGGTCGGGTAGCGAAACGTGGTGGCATAGGCGGAGTACGACAGCACCGGCTCAAGCCGATCTCGCCACATGTCGCCTTCAGGAAGGCGATCCGAGAGCACGTCCAGGCGATGCTCTGTGCCGGCTTCGATGCCACGAAGGAGCAGCAGGGCCTTGAGCACCTTCTCGACGGCCTGCTGCACGTGGTAGGCGGCGTACTGGTTGCCGACACGGGCGAGCACCTCTGCCGCGTCGAGATCGGCAGCGGCGAGATCGAGGAACGCGGCACATCGCCGTTCAGTGCTCAAAGATCTTCCTGCCGCGGGTCACCGCTGCCCGAGCGAGGGTGTCGATCTCGTGCTGGTCTTCCACAAACTCGGCGTGCGTGCAGGGGACGATGTCGGCGGACACCCGGACCTCACGCCCGATCTTCCAGGCCTGGACGGGGTCGAACGCGTTCGGGTCAACGTCATCCGGCAAAACGACAAGGAGGTCGTAGTCGCTATCCGGTCGGGCTCGGCCCTCGGCTCGGCTCCCGAACAACCAGACCTCCAGGGGACGCATCACGTCCACGACCCGGCGGAGCAGCCGTTCGAGGGCGGGATCGTCGATCGGGACGAACGCGTTCATGCCCACATCGTAGCCCGACCCGAGTTGGTGCGTCCTCGGAGTGGCCGACTAGTTCCGGCGACAGCAGGGCGACTTCGGACCCGCGACGACTCGGTAGGCCCAGGGCACTCCCGCCCGACAGCCTTCGGACCGAGGCCCGTCCCCCACAGCGCCTGACCGGACGGCGGCAACTTCGTTCCGCCGCCGGGAACCGAGCTCGAATCCGAGTCCGTCCGTCCCCTTGGCGGCGCCCGCCACCGGCGAGGTCGGCCAGCTCTCCACTGGCAAGACCGACGCCCGCAGAGTCCCTGACGGCGTCTCTGGCCTGGCGCCCTCCGTGTCGCAGCGGTGCTGCAGCTCGCAGCAGCGCAGGGCAGCGCTCAC
>JACKEQ010000151.1 GCA_020632885.1 Alphaproteobacteria bacterium
GAGGTCGCTCACCAAAGGGCGATCTCCGCCTCCACCAGTGGGCCGCCCGTCGACGTGGTCGAGGTCCCTCCGTTCGATGCGGTGCGCCCGATCGCCGTGATCACGCCGCTCGAGGTCGAGCTCTCCGGATCGAGCCGCACGAGCACGTCGAGGGAGGACGTCGCGAGCCCCGTGTGGCCGGCCTCCGCGAGCACCTCCTCGGCGTCGAGCGTGCCGCCGAGGCCGTCGGAGTCGAGCTCGACGTCGAGCGCCAGCGCCCACCCCGGCGCCAGACGTCCGTCGGTGCCGAACCCACCGTCCACGAGGCCGTCGGCCGTCGCCAGGTGAGCGTCGAGCTCGAGCTCGAGGAACGGGTCGGTGACGCACGCCGCGTCGGCGCCCGTGATCGTCACCAGCGTGACGTCGCCACCCGTCGGTGTCACCTCGATGGTCAGCTCGCGCGCGACGACGTCGAACCACGCTGGCGCGACCGTGACCGGCGTCGGCAGGGCCGCCAGCAGATCCTCGGCCGACCGACCGTCGAGCGCCGGCTCGTCGAACGCCACGACCTCCCGTCCGACGTCGCACGGATCGTCGGGTGACGTGATCGTCTCCTCACCCAGCTGGATGCCGGGGTTCGACGTCTCCGGAGCGCACGCCGCCAGCGCCAGGCCCGAGCACACCCACCATCGCGACATCTCTCCTCCAACGTGCCCTGCCACAACATGCCCGCCCCAGCGTCCGCAATCCACGTCGCTCACCCGGAATCGCACGGAAATCGTGGCCCGGTGGCGCAGTGTGCTGTGCGATACTGCGGCACATGTCGGATCTGACGCTCATCGCCGGCCAGTTCCTGCGCGCCGTGCGCGGGCCTCGGTCCCAGGTCGCGTTCAGCCGCCGCCTCGGGTACCGCACCAACGTGGCCTCGGACTGGGAGAATGGTCGGCGAGCCCCCCGGTCCTCCGAGGTGTTCCGGGTCCTGGAGCGGGTCGGCGTCGATGTCGCAGCCGGCGTGGCCCGTTTCCACGAGCCGTCGGCCCACGCGCTCGCTGCCGGTACCGCCGCCTGGCTCCGGGCGCTCCAGGGAAGCACCTCCACGAGCGCGCTCGCGGAGCGCACGGGCTTCTCGCGTCACCAGGTCGGCCGCTGGCTGCGTGGCGACGCCGACCCCCGTCTGCCCGAGCTGCTGGCCCTGATCGACGCGCTGACGGGGCGCATGCCGGACTGGATCGCGGCGTTCGTGGACGTGGCTCGGGTGCCCGCGGTGGCGGCCCGGGCCGACGCCCAGCGCCGGGCGGGGCGGCTGTTGTTCGAGCAGCCGTGGAGCCCCGCGATCCTCACGTTCGTCGCGACGGCGGGTGCCAGGGGCGTGTCGCCGGGAGCGGTGGCGGCCGCCCTTGGATGTCCGACGGACGAGCTGGGTTCGACGGTCGACGCCCTGGTCGAAGCCGGCCTGGTACGACGACACGGCGACGCGCTGGTGCTGGTGGCGCCGCTCACCAGCACGGCCCGGGGTTCGGAGGCGGACCGTCGCACCCTGCGCGCCCACTGGACCCGCGTCGCGCTCGCGAGGACCGCCGCGCCGGGTCCTGGCGACCTGACCGGGTTCAACGTGTTCGCCGTCTCCGCCGCGGACATGGAACGGATCCGGGAACGGTATCGCTCGTTCTATCGCGAGATCCGGTCACTCGTCGCCGACTCCGAGCCGCCCGAGGTCGCGGCTCTCCTGTTGGTGCACCTGGTCGACTGGGGAGGCTCAGCCGCCTGAACGGGGCCCGCTCATCGACCGAAGGCCGCGCCCACGCCGCCCGTGACCGTCCAGACGGGCAGGGGTTCCCACGTGCTACCGTCCGCCCGTTGCTGGTCCAACGGCAGCCCCGCGTTCCCCGCCACCCGGACGCACACGGAGCCGAGCGGGGCCTCGACCCTGGCCCCTGCAGTGGGGTGGTAGG
>JACKEQ010000152.1 GCA_020632885.1 Alphaproteobacteria bacterium
GCCGCAGGATGACCACCTGCTGGCCCTCGTCCTCGGTGGTGGTGTCGAGCTCCACCCAGTGCGGGTGGCGCTCGCCCGTCTCGGCGTCGAGGATCACGGTCTTGGCGTCGGCCTGCAGGTAGGCGCCGATGTCGTCCACGGTGATGGTGCCCGACAGGTCGCGATCCTCCAGGTAGGTGATCGCGGCGCTGTTGATCGAGAAGCCGTCGCGCTCGTTCCAGAAGAAGGGATCGACCTGGATGTCGTCGTAGGTGATCGGCAGCGTGTCGGCCGCCAGCCCGAGGCGCACGCCGGTGCCCGAGCTCTCGTCGGCCACGAGGAAGTGCGACGACGGCCAGGGCAGCGCGCACACGCTGGGATCGGTGGGGTCGCAGGAGCCGGCCACGACCTCGGGCCAGGCGATCACGGCGTCGTCCACCGTGGTGCCCACGCCGCAGGCGGCGAGCAGGACGAGGAGCAGGGGGGCTTGACGCGTCATGGCGTGTCCTCCGGGTCCCCCCTGCCTACACCATGAGGCCGCGCCATGCGCACCACGGACCGTCAGCTTTCCGACAGGATCGGCGCTTCCCCGGCCTGGCCAGCCCGGGTGGAGCCTGCCGTCGGCGCGGGCGCCAGGAGCCCGGTGGTCGATCCGCGCGCGAGCCCGCTGGCCGCCTTCGGGCCGATCCTCGAGGCGATCACCGGGCCGGTGCGGAGGCACCGCTGCGCTCCGCGGACGGGTCCGCGAAGGTGATGTCGAGGAGAGCGCTCCCGGCTCGCTCGACGCGTGTCTCGTCGAGTCCGAAGCAGCGGGCCACAGGAGGCGAGGAGAACTGGGACAGGATCTCGAACCGAGCGGCGATCTCGGCCTCGTCGCCTTCCTCAAGGAACGGGACCAGGGTGGGCGCCACGCGCAGCACGAGCGTGCGCTGTCCATCCTCGTGAATCCTGCACTCCTTCCGCAGATGCACACCAGGAGGGTACCCCTGCTCCTCAGGGCGCACACCGTACTCGATCACGATGCGGGGATGGCGCGTCGCCGAGGCGAGCGCCGCACCGAACTCCACCTCCAGCCGCACGCCGCGCGCTCCCCCGCGATGGGGGCCGGTGTCGTCGGCCCTTCGGACTGCGAACGCGCGCTCCTTCGAGTCGAGCAGCGTGATCGTGAGAGGCGCCAGACGCGTCGCACAGCCGGACGCGAGGACGAGGGCACCCATGCAGAGGAGGACCCGCGGGGGCGTAGGCGACATCAGCCGCCGCCTCGGGCTGCGGTGGCAGATCCCGTCGAGGTGTTGGCCTGGAGTCCGCGAGCGTCGAGCCACATCGTCTGGGTCCCCCGGCACCGAGCGTAGCACCGCTGACGCCGACAGGGAGGCGCAGCGCGCGTCCGAGGACCCGCGTGCCCCCATCGGCGTGGTGTGGCCCGCCCCCGCGAAGGCGCCCTCGTACACGCTCTCCACGCCCATGAGGACCCAGGCCAGCGCCTGCCACCCTGCCCAGGGGTCGGCGTTGCGACCGGGCTTCCTGGCTCGGGTGGGTGGTGCGGATCGCTGGTGCGGGCGCCACCGCCGACCCGGCCCTGCGTGGCGCGACCCTCGGGCCGGGGGCCACCACGGAGATGCTCTGTTCGAGGTCAAGCGGCCTCGCTCAACTTCTTCGAGGGGCAGGCCTTCTCTTCGCACCAGGTGGTGCGGGTGCGATGCAGCGCCCAGGCGATCGTCAGCATCTTCCTCATGACCGCGACCATGCCGACCATGCCGGGCTTCCTGCGCGCCTCCTTGGTGCCCGAGATGCGGGTGTAGAGCGCACGGAACGGCCCCTTCATCCGGCTCGCCGCCACCGCGGGCATGTACAGGCAGGCGCGCGTCCTGGCGCTGCCTCGCTTGCTGATGGAGCGACGACCTCGAATCGATGTCCCGGACTCGCGGGGCCTCGGATCGAGCCCTGCCCAGGCCGTGACCTGCTTGGAGGTCATCGTCGGATCGAGGAGCAGGAACTGCGCGACGAGCCGCATCGCCGTGAGCTCGCCGATGCCCGGGATGGTGTCGATCCGCGCGACGGCCTCGCCGATGTCCGGGTGCGCTGCGGCGAACTCAGCCATCTTGGCGGTGGTCTCCTCGATGGCCGTCTCGAACGCGTCGAGGCGAGCGCGAAGCTGGTCGACGACCCAGGTCGGCGCGGTGGACGTGGAGCTCGCGGCGTGGAGCTGGTTCTTGGTCCGGGTCTGGTCCTTGATCAACTGCTCCAGGTAGGCGCTGATGGCACGGAACTCCAGGACCGGGCGGCCCGGAGGCACCCAGGCCACGAACTCCATGGACCTGACGAACTCGAGGAGACAGCGTGCGTCGACCTTGTCGGTCTTGGCACGCAGGTTCCGGGCCATGTGGAAGGCGTGCGTCGAGCGCGGGTTCGCGACCATCAGCTCGCAGCGGGGCGCTTCCGACAGTCGGATGGCGAGGTCGAGGTGGTAGGAGGCGGTGGCCTCCACGACGACCCGGGCGCGGCGTCCACCCTTCGTGAGCCGGTGGACGAGCTTGCGATGCCCGTCGGCGTCGTTGGTGAAGACGAGCACGTCGTCCACGCCCTCCACGGCGACGTGCAGCTCCGCGAGCGAGACGTCGATGCCCACGGCGGTCGGGCCCTTCTGCGTTCTGGCCATGCTTCCTCCTGGGTTAGGCTCGTCGTGGCCCCCGACCCTGAACCATCGCTCCACCATGCTTGCGAATGCGGGCTCTTCGGCCCCAGATGCTCTACGGCATGCGAGCGACGAGGGCGGGGGCCACCTCTCTCTGTGACGGGCTCGAGGTCCCCGGGAACGTGAGGCGTCGACCACGACGAGCGTGGCGATCCTACCGGCTCCAACGCCGGGCGTGGCCACCCCGGCCTCGGGCCTCATCTCCGTGACAGCGTCACTGACGCTCGGCCACAGAACAGGCTCTTCGAGCCTCGATCTCGCCGGGGTGGCCACGCCCGGGAACATACAAGCACACGGAGATCCACGGAGGGCGCACGGAGAAAGCGAAGATTTGAATTGAATTTCTCCGCGCGCCCTCCGTGTTCCTCCGTGGCCCTCCGTGGCTTCCTCCGGCCCCGGCCCCCCACACCTTTCCGCGTCGGGTTCGACGCCCGCCACGCAACGCGCCTTCGAGGGGAGGGAAGGGGGTCCAGCGCTGGATCGGCGGACCTCCGGGGGATAGCCGCCGCGGGACCGCGGGAGGACGGATGTCCAAGGCCAAGCCGGGGCCGCGCACCGACCTGGCTCGTGTGCGGAACGTGGGCATCGCAGCGCACGTCGACGCCGGGAAGACCACGCTCACCGAGCGCGTGCTCTACTACACGGGCGCGTCGCACAAGATCGGCGAGGTCCACGAGGGCGCGGCCCACATGGACTGGATGGCCGAGGAGCAGGCGCACGGCATCACGATCACCGCGGCGGTGACGAAGTGCCCGTGGAAGGACCACCTCATCCAGGTGGTCGACACGCCGGGCCACGTGGACTTCACCATCGAGGTCGAGCGCTCCATGCGCGTGCTCGACGGCGCCGTGATCGTGATGGACGGCGTGCGCGGGGTGGAGCCGCAGACCGAGACGGTGTGGCGCCAGGCGAACAAGTTCGCGGTGCCCCGGGCCGTGTTCGTGAACAAGATGGACCGCCCCGGCGCCGACTTCGAGCGCGCCCTGGCCAGCGTGGAGCGCCGCCTGGGCGAGACGCCGGTGCCGGTGTGCGTGCCGCTGCCCGAGTCGTCGGTGGTGCTGCACGCCATCGAGGAGCAGGCCTACAGCTTCTCGGGCGAGAAGGGCGAGGAGGTCACCGTCCGGCCGCTCACCGCCGACGAGGCCGAGGTGCTGGCGCCCTTCCGCGAGGCCCTGCTCAACGTGCTGGGCGACCACGACGACGCCATCGCCGAGGC
>JACKEQ010000153.1 GCA_020632885.1 Alphaproteobacteria bacterium
GGCGGACTCGACGGACCTGGTGGGTTAGCTCGAACAAGAGAGTTGGGTTCGGGTAGGCGGGAGTTATTCCGCGGTCCGACCCTCCCAGTCGCTGCGAACGCCGATAGTCGGCTATCGTCGCCTCCACCATGGCGAAGGAGACGAACGAGGCCATCACGTTGTCATCGGTGCTTCGCCATCGAGTGGAGGAGGCGTTGTCGAGCGGACGACTGGACGCCTCCAAGCTCGTGCTCCAGATCATCGGGAAGTCCCCCGAGGTCGACCGGGCGGTGATCGAGGAGGCCTCACGGCTGCTCAATGACGAGAAGGTGGATCCAAGGGTCGCGAAGTATGTGCGCCTCCCTGCGCCGCTCGTACAGCAGGGCCTGCGCGTCGCGCGTCGCCGCTTCGCTGGGCTCGAGGGCGTCCTCGACGTGCACTGGGGCTTGCGGGAGCGCGCGGGCGCGTTTCATGGGCAGCCGTGCATCGTGGTCACCGTGTCGCGCAAGTTGTCTCGTTCGACCCTCGCCGCTGCGGAGCGCATCCCTCGCTCGATCGGGCTCGAGATGGAAGGATACCAGCGCCGCGTGCCGATCGACGTGCAGCCGGTGTCGGAGCCCGGCGAGCTCCACGCCGGCGATGCGCGACCGGGGAACTACGGTCGCGTGCTCCGGCCCGATGGGGGCCAGGTGGGCGCCCTTGTCGAGGTGGGCGGGCAGATCCACCTCCTGACGGCCGGACACGTAGTTGGCGCGGAGGGGCTCAGGGGGCGAGCGCAGGCCCTCACGGGGAAGGAGTTCGACGTGGGGGTCGGCCAGAAGGTCGTCGTCGACGAGCGCGGCGACGTTGGGCGGATGGGGCCGCTGACACCAGAGGCCGCGGATTATCTCGGTAGCCTCGCCCCGAAGAAGGTGAGGGACCCGGTCCTCGGAGACCAGGGGACGACCTTCCAGCTCCTGCTCCACCGCGAGCCCCTGCCCGTTCCTGCGTTGGTGAAGTCCCCCATCCGCTCCGCTCTGTTTCGTTGGCAAGGAGAAGACGTCGAGATGCAGGGCCTCTGTGGACTCGAGAAGGTCACCCGCGCGGGGGATAGTGGGGCGCCGGTGCTCGATGCGAAGAAGGAGCGGATCGTGGGTTTCGTCATCGGAACATATGGGCGCGAGACCGTGATCATGCCGGGGAGGAGGGCAATCAGTGTTGCGACGTGAGTTGGCTTGCTTGGTGATTCTGGGGTGTGTGGGTTTGGTGGGCCGGGCGCACGCAGCCGACCCGAAGCCTGTCGTGGTCACGGTGGACTCCAATGACAAGGGTTGTTCCGTGATGGCCGAGAAACTCGAGGCCGGTGACAAGGTGGTGGTGAGGTTCGCGCCGCAGCCCTCGAAACCGAAGGTCAAGCTGGCGTGGGCGGCGAATTTCAGCAAGACGTCCACGAGCTTCGCAGCCGAAGACGAGACGTTCGTCTTGCCAGCCGACTTCGGGGCGGACTTTCGGGTGGAGTGGGAGGGTGGCCCGTCCAACAAGTGCGTCCTCAAGGCCGGGACGGCAGGTGGACACGAGTCGCCCTCGGGGAGTATCTCCACCAGCACGCGACCCGGAAAGGACGCGATCCGGAAGTTCCGCGACAAGTTCGATCTCGGTGACGACATCGTGCTCGCCATCCACGATGTCCGGGGTCGCAAGCTCGATTTGCCCCGCTCGATCTCCGAAGGCGAGCGCCTCCAGGTAGTGATGGTGATGCCGCAAGGGGGCGACTGGCCCGACGTCGAGCTCACGATCACCAGCTGTCCCGATCCCGTGTCATTCCGCGTCGATGGTCAGGCACGCGGCAAGGCGCAGGCCGCGCGGCTTCCGCCTGAATTGGTGCCCATCGGGCGACCTGTCAGCTGCGGGGCGGGGAGCCTGAGCTACAACCTGAAGGTCGGTGACAAGACCATAGCCGTACAGGTGCGAGTTCGCACGAAGACCCACCTGACGTTCATCGTACTCCCTGGCTTCAGCTTCGCCCCGGACCGGACCTTCGTGGCCGAGCGCGGCTCCGTCACCCTGGTCAAGGACAGGCAGGGGGCCAGCGTCTGGGCGGGCGGGATGTGGCACCCGGCGGGCGTCGACTACGAGGACATGCAGTGGTTCAACTATGTCTTGAATCCGTTCGTTGCGCTCAAGCTCGACGACGCCACGCAGTCATTCGTAGTCGGCAACGGCATCACGGTCTCGGGGGGCCTGTACCTCAGCGCCGGGCTCGCGGTGACGCGAACCCGAGAGCCAGTTGGCTACGCGCTCGGACAGGCCTTCGCCGGCGACGGTGATGTGCCCACTCGTCGGATTTGGTCCTCGGAGGGGCTGGGGCTCTTCCTTGGAATAGGCCTGGACTCGGATGTGTACGATGCCCTCTCCAAGGCGTTCTCCGACAGGACTGGAGGTTGATCCGATGAAGCGCTTGGTCTGCGCCTTGGTTCTGCTCCTCGGCTCCTCAGCGTGTGGCGACGCCCTCCTCGAAGTCGAGAGCGTCAGCCGCCGCGAGTTCCGGCCGCTGGAGATCGAGCTCGACTCCTTCCGGGATGGCCAGTGGTTGTGTGTCTCCTTGTCCGCTCGGGATGGGTTGGTGGAGCTATCAGCGGTCTCGACGACGACCACGTCGACGCGCTCGGGCTGCACATCGGAGCACAGCTGCTTCGACGAGCCGGCCCTCGCCGGCGATCGGCAGGCCAGGTTTCGCTACCGTGCTCCGGCGGAGGGCGACGACACGCTCACCGCTCAGGTCTACCAGGGCACGCGTTGTCCCGTGCCGGCCGGCGCGGCCGCGGTCGTCGTCGAGCAGGTCGAGGTCACCGACAGCGTGATCGAACCCTGACGCAAGACCGCAGAGTCGCGAACCCGGCCGACGTGCGGAGGACCCCTGG